>DATAQZ010000034.1:0-2546 GCA_036264415.1 Rhizomicrobium sp.
CGCGACAACGAACGCAGCCGGTTGCGATTGAGATTGGTCAGGATCGTGTAAAGCCATGCCCGCACGTCTCCATCGTGAAACAGATGCTCGGAACGCAACGCCCGCACCAACGTGTCCTGGACGATATCGTCCGCGGTCTCGCTGTCGCGGGTCAGCGCCCGCGCGTATCGCCGCAGCGCCGGAATCGCCGCCTCGACCCGCTGCCGAAATTCATTCAAGACTGACTCCGTGCCCGATGCCGGAAACGTCAATCAAACCAACACCAATGCCGGCACCGTATTCCGCCCGCGTCGATGCGCCCCAGCCGGACGCGCGCTTGCTGGCGCCCACGGGCCTATGCCATAGGAGGCTGGGTGGGGGAAGCCGCAACTGGGGTCAGGAAATGCCGGACGTCTCGGGCCTCATGCGCGGTAAACGCGGCCTGGTCATGGGGGTCGCCAACCACCGCTCGCTCGGCTGGGGCATCGCCAAGGCGTGCCGGGGCCATGGCGCCGAACTGGCCTTTACCTATCAGGGCGAGGCGCTGAAGAAGCGCGTCGAGCCGCTGGCCCAGGAGGTCGGCGGCATCGTGGTCGGCGATTGCGACGTCACCGAGCCGGCAACCATCGATGCGGCGTTCGCCAAGGTGCAAGCGGCCTGGGGCGGCATCGATTTCCTGGTGCACGCCATCGCGTTCTCCGACAAGGATCAGCTCGACGGCCGCTACGTCGACACCACGGCCGATAATTTCACCAAGACCATGCTGATCAGCTGCTATTCGTTCACCGCGATCGCGCAGCGCGCCGAGAAGATGATGCCGAACGGCGGCGCCATGCTGACGCTGACCTATTACGGCTCGGAGAAGTGGATGCCGCATTATAACGTCATGGGCGTCGCCAAATCCGCGCTCGAAGCGTCGGTGCGCTATCTCGCCGCCGATCTCGGCGTCAAGAACATCCGCGTCAACGCCATCTCGTCAGGGCCGATCAAGACGCTCGCCGCCTCCGGCATCGGCGACTTCCGCTATATCCTGAAGTGGAACGAGCACAACGCGCCGCTGCGGCGCAGCGTCACCATCGAGGAGGTCGGCGAGGCCGGCGCCTATCTTCTGTCCGACATGTCGCGCGGCGTCACCGGCGAGGTGCATCACGTCGATGCCGGCTATCATGTGGTCGGCATGAAGCACCCCGACGCGCCGGATATCGTGGTCGGGCCAAAGGAGAACAGAGGACAGGACGACAGATAACGCGGGATGAATATTCCATCCTCTGTCGTCCGTTGTCCGTCATCCGATTTGTACTCATGCCGGTCCTTTATTTCATCCGACACGGCGAAACCGACTTCAACGTCGCGCAGCGCCTGCAGGGCCGCTCCGAGACAAGGCTGAATGCCCGCGGCCGGACGCAGGGCAGGGAAATTGCCGGCGTATTGCGCGATTTGTTCGAGCGCGACCGGCATCAGGCGACCGATTACGCCTATGTGTCGAGCCCGCTATTGCGTGCCCGGGAAACCATGGAGCTTCTGCGCTCGGAACTCAGTCTCGATCCGAAGGATTACGCGATCGACGACAGGCTAGCGGAAATCTCCTACGGCGAATGGGAGGGATTTACGCTTGCCGAAATCCAAGCGCGCGATCCGGGCGTGCTGCAACGGCGCGAGCGCGACAAGTGGGATTTTGTACCGCCCGGCGGCGAGTCCTACCGCGAAGTCGCCGAGCGTGTCGCCGCATGGTACGCCACGGTGACGCGCGATAGCGTCATTGCCGCGCACGGCGGCGTGGCGCGTGCGCTGATGGCGAACTTTCGTATTCTGCCGGAAGAAGAAGCGACCCACGCCGACATTCTGCATGGCGTCGTCTATGTGTTCGACGGCGGTAAGCTGGCCCGTTACAGCTAGAAAAAGCGAAAGCCGCTGAATTCGGCTTGGACGTTGAATCCCTGATCGCAAAAATGGAAACGGCCGGACTTGGGTCCAGCCGTTCCTCGAAGCACCGTGTCGGCGCTTCGCGAAATCCGAAGATGACGGCGCTGCCCCAATACGAGGCCCACGCTCGCGTCATTTACTTCGTCTTCTTCTTGGCCTTTTTCTTCTTCGCCATTGTCTGCTTCCTTGGTGTTTGTGTTGATCCGGCGGCAGGTTGAGTTCTAGCTATTCAGCGGTGTCTCGGTCCCCCTGGGCCATCGCCCCCCTTGCCGCCAATGAAGATGCCACAGGATGGTTTGTCCCGCAATGGGAAAATCGCAAAAAACCTTTATTTTTCCGTAGCTTAACGGACGTTCAGGTTGCCATTAACCAGCGTTCAGCGAGATGAATGCGAAATGAACAGTGAGCGATAAGCGGCGGCAGAACTTGCTCACGCGATCGGCACGGCTTGGTGCCAGCAAAAGATTGATGCAGATTTTTCGCGGCTGCGAATGCCGCGATGCAAAAAAAGCGCGCCGGAGCGCGTCGTGTTGCGGGCGCCAACGCATTTGACCCGATGATAGGCGCGGGCTACCAAACCCGGCACGCTACGTTCCAAGCCATTCAACGTCAATCCGCGTCATTGGCGCACGAAGTCGCACACC
>DATAQZ010000027.1:0-1590 GCA_036264415.1 Rhizomicrobium sp.
CCGGAGCCCACGCGGATGACGGCGCCGCCGATATCGAGCTCGGCACGCGAGCCGGGCGTGTCCGACCAAAGTCGGTCGCTCGTCGTCAGGGGACGATTCAGCTCCGCACCCACCCAGTCCTGCGCTCCCGCCGGCTGGAGAGAAACCGAGCCCTGGACGTAGCTCAACCGCGCAACCCGCCCGGGCGGATCGTCTTCTTGGTCAGCGAGCGCCACGCCGAGCATCAGAAAGGAAAGCAGTATCAGGGCACCGAGCCGGGTGGCACCGGCCGACATCACAGATGAAGAACGCATTCGCATTTCGACTCAGCCTGGCTGTTGTGGCCGGCATACTGTAACGAATTGTGAGCCGGGAGGACTGAACGCCCCGTGAACTAGACCTCAAACGGCGCGACGCGACGCTCTCTTACTTATTGGACGCTTTTCCGCCCCTCGGGGTTCGATGCGGAACGCCCATTGTTCCACCAGTGGGCGAGCGCAAGGGCAATGGCCAGGGCCCCCATCGCCTCATGTGTGGCGGCGGCGACATCGTGCAGTTGGTCGGTGGTGTAGTAGAGGGCGTAACCGCTGGCCGTGAGCACCACCACAAACCCGGCAAGCGAGAAGCCGGAAATTCGATTGAGAGCTCTGCGCCATCGATCGCTGATGTGGTTCGCGGTAATCCAGCCGAACAAAAACACCGCGCAGACCGCGACCCAGCCGTGGATGCGAAGAAGCAGCGGCTCGAGGGGATTCGGTGCGGGCCCGAAGTCCGTCGCTGTCGGAAAAGCAAAATGCACGACGAGCCACGCGCAACCGCTCACCCACAGCAGCGCGCAGACGATATAGATGGCACGACGCAGCCCGGTGGGCATACGGACGCGCAGCGGCCTCAAGCCGCTGGCGCGGTGCCGGGACGAAGCGTCACTTCCCACAGCGCCACGAGCCAACGCACGCCTTGCGTAACGTGCCCGCACGACAAGGTCGCCCCCGCGATGTTCTTGATGTCAGCTTCGAAGCGCAGCTGATCGAGATTTTGGCGGCCGGAAAACTGGTGCCTCCAGGCGTCACTGCGGACTTCGCCACCATGACTCTCTCTGTACGCAAGTACCTCGAGCGCCCCCAAACGGCCTGCCGCATCGATTCCGGTGGCATAGGTGATGAAGTCCTGCCTGCCCACAACCTCGTCGACAAAAACGTAGCCGATAAGCTCGTCGCCCCGAAACGCTCTCCAGGACCGCAGCGAGCGATGCGGCGGCTGCGGGCCGGCCAACGAAGCGACGGTCTGCTTTTGCGCCGTGTTCAGCGCGAGGATGACCTCATCGAAACGGTCCGCCGTCGGAAAAATGGATTTCTGCGCCTGTTCGACCGAAATATAGTCGGCGGCGACGACGATCCGCGCCGGCGCCGCGACCGCAGCGAGGCCCCCTACGGCGGCCAGTGCCCAGTCCCGATGGCTCACAGCAGCACTCCAGCCTGATCACGCGCGCAATAAGAGAATTCCATTTGACAATACGAATGCGAATGATTCTTAATCAGGAGCATAACGACCTTCGGTCTGATGCGCCACCCAGTCCCCTCGAAACGTTTACGAATTGCCCTGGGCACCTGG
>DATAQZ010000031.1:0-261275 GCA_036264415.1 Rhizomicrobium sp.
GCCTGCAAACCCTTGAAATATCACAAAACCGGAAAATAATCGGCGCGCATGCGCACGCCCTCCGCTCGAAGCCCATGATGACGGCCGGCAGCTCCGCCCTAGTCTCATGACTCCAAACCCGGACGCTCATGAGAGCCATCGTAACTCCCAACGCGCTCACCATGCCCGCAAGAGCGGGAGAGGGGACGCGCGCCACAAATCCCTAGCTTCGCTCACCAAAACCTGTATAAGCCGCCGGTCCGGGCTTTCGCCCGGACGCATCGACCGACCTGGACGACATCCCGGTTCGGCCGCCCCACCAAAGGCGAGTCGGCTCGCCGCAACATCAAGGACATACCGATGTCGATCACCGCCGAGCGCAAGGCCGCGCTCATCAAAGACTATGCATTGAAGGCCGGCGACACGGGTTCGCCGGAGGTTCAGGTGGCCATCCTCACCGAACGGATCGCCAACCTCACCGGCCATTTCAAGACCCATGTCAAGGACAACCATTCGCGCCGCGGCCTGCTCAAGATGGTCTCGCAGCGTCGAACCTTGCTCGACTATGTGAAGAGGAACGACGAAGCGCGATACAAGTCGCTGATCGAGCGTCTCGGCATCCGCCGCTGACGCACTAAATAAACGGACGGCGGCATGGGGCCGCCGGCCGCCAAAGAAGGCATGCGAAAGCCGCGTCATGGCAGGATTGCCAAGGGCTGGACCCGATGGCCAGCCCCTCGCCGTCTTGCCGATGACGTTCACGAACTACGAGCTGAGAGGCCTAGCGCTTTCGCATCCTTGTCATATGAGAAGGATGAGAAGAAATGTTCGACATACAACGTGAGAAGCTGACTTTGAACGGGCGCGAACTCGTGCTCGAAACCGGCCGCATCGCCCGCCAGGCCGACGGCGCCGTGCTCGCCACTTGGGGCGAAACCACCGTTCTGGCGACCGTCGTCGCCGCCAAGTCGGCCAAGCCGGGGCAGGACTTCTTCCCGCTGACGGTTCACTACCAGGAGAAGGCGTTCGCGGCCGGGCGCATCCCCGGCGGCTTCCTGAAGCGGGAGGGGCGGCTTTCCGACAAGGAGACGCTCACCTCGCGCCTGATCGATCGCCCGATCCGCCCGCTGTTTCCCGACGATTTCCGCTGCGAGACGCAGATCATCGTCACGGTGCTGAGCCATGACATGGAGACCGATCCCGACATTCTTTCGATGATCGCATCCTCCGCCGCGCTTACGCTCTCCGGCGTGCCCTTCATGGGCCCGATCGGCGGCGCCCGAGTCGGCTATATCAAGGACGAGATCGTCGTCAACCCGACGCTCGAAGAGATGAAGGATTCGGTGCTCGATCTCGTCGTCGCCGGCACGGCGGACGCGGTGCTGATGGTCGAATCGGAGGCCAAGGAGCTTTCCGAGGACACCATGCTGAAGGCGGTCATGGCTGGCCACGCTTCATTCCAGCCGGTCATTCAGGCGATCATCCGGCTCGCCGAAAAGGCCGCCAAGGAGCCGCGCGATCTCGTGACGATCGACAAGTCGGCGGTCGAGCAGGCCGTGCTCGCCATCGCGGAGGCGGATCTGCGCGCCGCCTATTCGATCACGGTGAAGCAGGATCGCTACGCCGCCGTCGACGCGGTGAAGGCGAAGGTCGAAGCCGCGCTGTTTCCCGAGACCGGGAACCCGCCGGAATTCACCCGCGAGGCGGTCGCCGAGGCCTTCCACAGCGCGCAGGCCAAGGTCGTCCGCTGGAACATTCTCGATCATGGCCGGCGCATCGACGGCCGCGACCTGACGACCGTGCGCCCGATCCTGGCCGAGGTCGGCGTGCTGCCGCGCGCCCACGGCTCGGCGCTGTTCACCCGCGGCGAAACGCAGGCGCTGGTGGTGGCGACGCTGGGAACCGGAGAGGATGAGCAGTTCATCGACGCGCTGGAGGGCACTTACAAGGAGCGCTTCCTGCTCCACTACAATTTCCCTCCCTATTCCGTCGGCGAGACCGGCCGCATGGGCGCGCCCGGCAGGCGTGAGATCGGACACGGCAAACTCGCCTGGCGCGCGATCCATCCGATGCTGCCGACGCCGGCCGAATTCCCCTACACGATCCGCGTCGTCTCCGAGATCACGGAGTCGAACGGCTCGTCTTCGATGGCGACGGTCTGCGGCTCTTCGCTCGCGCTGATGGACGCGGGCGTGCCCTTGAAGCGCCCGACCGCGGGCATAGCGATGGGCCTCATCCTGGAGGGTTCGCGCTTCGCCGTGCTCTCGGACATCCTCGGCGACGAGGATCACCTCGGCGACATGGACTTCAAGGTCGCCGGCACCACCGAAGGCGTCACCTCGCTGCAAATGGACATCAAGATCGCCGGCATCACCGAAGAAATCATGCGTGTCGCGCTGACCCAGGCCAAGCATGGCCGGCTGCACATTCTCGGCGAGATGGGCAAGGCGATCACCTCGGCGCGCGCCGAACTCGGCGAGCATGCGCCGCGCATCGAGGTGTTCTCGATCCCGACCGACAAGATCCGCGAAGTGATCGGCTCGGGCGGCAAGGTGATCCGCGAGATCGTCGAAAAGACCGGCGCCAAAATTGACATCCAGGACGATGGCACCGTCAAGGTCGCGTCCCCCGACGGAGAGTCGATCCGTGCCGCGCTCAAATGGATCAAGAGCATCGTCGCCGAGCCCGAGGTGGGTGAAATCTATGACGGCAAGGTCGTGAAGGTGATGGACTTCGGCGCCTTCGTGAATTTCTTCGGCCCCAAGGACGGCCTCGTGCACATTTCCGAACTCGCGCCGCGGCGCGTCGGCAAGGTGACCGATGTCGTTAAGGAGGGCGACGCGGTGAAGGTGAAACTCCTGGGCTTCGACGACCGCGGCAAGGTGCGTCTTTCGATGAAGCAGGTCGATCAGCAAACGGGCGAAGATCTGAGCAAGAAACCGCAAGCCGCGCCCACCGAAACGCAACAGCAGGCCGGCTGAAATCTCGACAGAAACAGAGAATGCGACGTACCCTCGGCGAAAGCCGGGGGTATTTCGTTTGTGGGCAAGCTTCGAGAGGTTATTGATGCCGAAGATCGACTTTGATGCGGTTCCGGAGCGGAAAGGCTCCGGATATCCGGCGCCGTTTCATCTGAAAGCCGGCGAGCGCGTACGCCAAGGACTGGGCGATGCAGGGGGGCTCAAGGATTTTGGCGTTAATCTCCTGAGGCTGCCACCGGGAGCCTGGTCGAGTCAGCGCCACTGGCACAGCGCCGAGGATGAATTTGTCTGGGTGGTTTCCGGCGAGGTGACGCTCGTCACCGACGACGGGGAACAGATCTTGGGCGCCGGCGATTGTGCCGCTTTTCCGAAGAATGAGCCGAATGGTCATCACTTGATCAACAACAGCGGCCAGATGGCCGTGCTCCTCGAAGTCGGCACGCGCTCGACGGAGGACGTCTGTGAGTATTCCGATATCGACATGCGGATCGAAAATCGCCTCGGCAAGTTCACGCACAGGGACGGGACGCCTTATCCGCCGCGCAGCTGAACGGCAGATTGTACATGGGTCTGGCGCTCCGCTTCGTAAGTCTCGTTCTCATCGTCTTTGCGCTGGTGCTGCTCGGCGCCGACATGGTCGCGTCGCTGCAGAAGGGCGGCCAGATCGTGGTACGCTCGATCGAGCAGGTGTGGCGCTACTTCGGTCCCGCGACCGTCGACGGAGTCAAAGCGTGGATCGAACACAGCTTGCCGTCCCCCTTGCCGGACTGGTTCTATTCCGTGCTCGCGCTGCCCGCCTGGGCTCTGACTGGCGTGCTCGGCGTGGTGATTGCCTTCCTTTTCGGACGGCGCACGCCGGAACGGGTGTGATCAGCGATTGGCACCCGGCTGCCACAACACGTCACGGGCGCCTTTGTCGTTCGCAGTGCGGCTGGCGACGAACAGGTGATCGGAAAGACGGTTGACGTATTTGAGCGCAGCCGGGGAAACGGTTTCGCTTTGCGCCAGTTCGACCATCAGCCGCTCGGCGCGGCGGACAATCGTGCGCGCAAGATGGAGATGCGCCGCTGCCGGCGTGCCGCCGGGCAGCACGAACGAGGTCAGTGGCTGAAGATCGGCATTCATGGCGTCAATCTCGCGCTCGAGCCTTTCAACCTGCGCATCGCTGATGCGCAGCGCCCCCGGCGCGCGGCGACTCGTCTCCGGAATGCAGAGGTCGGCGCCCAAATCGAAGAGATCGTTCTGGATGCGCCCGAGCATCTGATCCAGTTCACCCGATGCATAGAGCCGTGCCAGGCCAATAACCGCATTGGCTTCGTCCACCGTGCCGTAGCTCGCGATGCGGAGCGCATGTTTCGCGACGCGCGTGCCGTCGCCGAGCGCCGTCTCGCCCTTGTCGCCGGTCTTCGTGTAGATGCGGTTGAGCACGACCATGGGCGAAACTAGCGCGTCCCTGACGTCCACGCCAAGTTCCGGCGCTTTGCTGAAATTTGCGGCTCCGCTATTATCTTTCGTATCTCAGCTATGGAAAATCGTATGCCCATCGAAGCCCCGGAAGTGATCGAGGTGGATTACACGCGCGTCTCCTGCGATGGGGGCCAGGGGACGCTCGGTCATCCGCGCGTCTATCTCGAGATGGGCGACGAAGATTTTGTCGAATGTCCGTATTGCGACCGCAAATTCGTGCTGCGCGCGGGAGCGGAGCGCCATTGAACAACGCCCCCTCCGGCGCCCCGATCAAGAAAGGCGATCACCTCTATCTCGTTGACGGCTCGGGCTACCTGTTCCGCGCCTATCACGCGCTGCCGCCCCTGTCGCGCAAAGCCGACGGCCTGCCGACGGGCGCCGTCTCCGGTTTCTCCAACATGCTGTGGAAACTGCTCCAGGACATGCGCGCGGGGGACAGGCCTACCCATCTGGGCGTCATTTTCGACGCAGGCAAGAGAACCTTCCGCAACGACATTTACGCGCAATACAAATCGAACCGTCCGGATCCGCCGGACGATCTCATCCCGCAATTCCCGCTGGTGCGTGCCGCGACACGCGCCTTTGGTGTCGCCTGCGTCGAGGAGCCGGGTTTTGAAGCCGACGATCTGATCGCGACCTACGCGCGGGCGGCGCGCGAAGCGGGTGCGCGCACCACCATCGTCTCCTCCGACAAGGACCTGATGCAGCTCGTGGCCGACGGCGAAATCGAGCTGTTCGACACCATGAAGAACAGGCGCATCGGTGCCGCCGAAGTGATGGAGCGCTTCGGCGTGCCGCCGTCGAAAGTCGTCGAGGTACAGGCGCTGGCAGGCGATTCGATCGACAACATTCCCGGCGTGCGTGGCATCGGGGTCAAGACCGCGGCCGAGCTGATCAACACCTTCGGTGATCTCGAGCAGCTGTTGGGACGCTTAAGCGAAATCCGGCAGCCGAAGCGGCGGGAGACGCTGATGGAGAATGCGGAAAACGCCCGCATCTCGCTGAAGCTTGTACAGCTCGACGACCGCGTTCCGCTTAAGGCCGGTCTCGACGAATTCGCCGTGCACGATCCGGAGCCCGTGGCGCTCATCGGTTTCCTGAAAACAATGGAATTCTTCGCGCTGGCCAAGCGCGCGGCGTCACATTTCGGGATCGCTGATGTCGACGCCGTTCCGTCCGCCGCCGATCCGGCGCAGCCCTCGCTCGCTGCACCCGGCGAAACGGCGCCGCTCCCGCCGTATGCGATATCGGCTATCCCGCCCAAAAAGGCGGTGCTGCCCGCCGAAGAAGCCGCGCCCGGCGGGCATCCGGGCGTTGTCGCCGGCAGGGCCGCGCTGTTCACACCCGTCGATCACGCGAAATACGAGACGGTGATCACGCTCGAGCGGCTGCATCACTGGATCGCCCGCGCGCAAGAAGAGGGCCGGGTCTCGATCGGCACGCAATCGACAGCGATGGAGGCGATGCGGGCCAAGCTGTGCGGAATTGCTCTTGCCGTCGCGCCGAATGAAGCCTGTTACATTCCGTCCGGCCATCGCGCGGGCGAGGGGCTTGACCTCGCCGGCGGCAAACAGATCGCGCAGCTGAGCGAAGCCGACATTCTCGAGCAGCTGAAGCCGCTGCTCGAAAATTCCGGCGTGCTGAAAATCGGACAGAACCTCAAGCACGATTATCTCGTTTTTCTGCAGCGCGGCATCCGCGTAGCACCTTTGGACGACGTGATGCTGATGTCCTACGTGCTCGGAGGCGCGTCGCACGGCCACGGCATTCCCGAACTCGCGAAAATGCATCTCGACCACAGGCCGGTCGCGCTGGACGAAATCACCGGCACCGGCCGGGAGCGCGTTGGTTTTGATTGCGTGCCGGTCAAGGAAGCTACGCGCTACGCCGCCGAAGATGCGGATGTGACGCTCCGCCTCCACGCGCTCTTGAAGCCGCGGCTCGTGGAACAGGGGAAAATGTCGGTTTACGAGACGCTGGAGCGGCCGCTCGTCGGCGTCTTGGCCGACATGGAGCGGGCCGGTGTGGTCATCGATCCCGATCTCCTTCGCCGCCTGTCGAACGAA
Source organism: Rhizomicrobium sp. (assembly GCA_036264415.1). Lineage (GTDB taxonomy): Bacteria > Pseudomonadota > Alphaproteobacteria > Micropepsales > Micropepsaceae > Rhizomicrobium. Next base: position 6,494 of record DATAQZ010000031.1, read on the forward strand.
TTCGCGCAAGGGATGGAGCGGCTGGAGCGCGAAATCCACAACCACGCGGGCGGCCCCTTCAACATCGGTTCGCCCAAGCAGCTGGGCGAAATCCTCTTCGACAAATTCAAGCTCGCGGGCGGCCGCCGGACCAAGACCGGCGCCTGGTCGACCGATTCCGACATCCTCGAAGAGCTCGCCGCCGACGGCCACGAGATCGCGCGGCTCGTGCTTGACTGGCGGCAGCTGCAGAAATTGCGCGGCACCTACACCGATGCGCTCCCCGGTTTCGTCAACTCCGATACTGGCCGCGTGCACACCTCCTTCGCCATGGCCTCGACCACGACAGGCCGGCTCGCCTCGATCGATCCCAACCTGCAGAACATCCCGATCCGCACCGAAGAGGGCCGGCGCATCCGCGCGGCCTTCGTCGCGCCGAAGGGCAGCCTCCTCGTTAGCGCCGATTACAGCCAGATCGAGCTCCGTCTGCTGGCGCACATCGCCGACATTCCCGAACTCAAGAAAGCCTTCGCGGAGGGAACCGACATTCACGCGCTGACGGCCTCGGAAATGTTCGGGGTCCCGGTCAAGGACATGCCGGCCGAAGTGCGCCGGCGCGCCAAGGCGATCAATTTCGGAATTGTGTACGGAATTTCCGCCTTCGGTCTCGCCAACCAGCTCGGCATCCCTCGCGGCGAGGCCGACGATTACATCCGCCGCTATTTCGAGCGCTTTCCCGGCATCCGCGCCTATATGGATCGCACCAAGGCGTTCGCGCGCGAGCATGGCTATGTCGAGACGCTGTTCGGCCGGCGCGTTCCCGTGCGCGATATCGCTTCGAAAATACCGGGACATCGCGGCGGCGCCGAACGCCAGGCGATCAATGCGCCGATTCAGGGAACCGCCGCGGACATCATCCGGCGCGCCATGATCCGCGTGCCGCCTGCGCTCTCCAAGGAAAAGCTGAACGCGCGCATGCTGTTGCAGGTGCACGACGAACTCGTCTTCGAAGCGCCGGAACAGGAAGCGGCGGCGACCTGCGCGATCGCCAGACGCGTCATGGAAAAGGCCGCGCTGCCCGCGATTTCGCTTTCAGTGCCGCTCGTCGTCGAAGCCCGCGCTGCCAAAAACTGGGACGAAGCGCACTAGTGGGACCGCGGGCGTCCTCGCCGTATTGTACAAAACGGTTGGACGCGGAGCCGCGGAGGAACAGCGTTGGCGGTTTTTCTCCTTTGCGGCTCCGCGCCTCCGTGTGAGCCTCTTTATTGTACAGAAAGGATCGTCGGCTTGGCGCCGCAGAGGGCACACGCGGGATCGGGCGGCACCCTGACCTTGCGGAAGCGCGCGCCGAGCGCGTCATAAATGAGAAGCTGCCCCGCCAGGCTCTCGCCGATGCCGATGATCTCCTTCATCACCTCGAGCGCCTGCAGCGTGCCCATCACGCCCGCCGCGGCGCCGAGGATTCCGGTCTCCGAGCAGGAGGGTGCAGTGCCCGGCGGCGGCGCTTCGGCAAAGAGACAGCGGTAACAGGGAAGCCCGCGCTGAAAGGCCTTGAACGTCGCCAGCTGGCCGTCGAACTCGGTGACCGCGGCCGAGACAAGCGTGCGCCTGGCGAAATGGCAGGCGTCGTTCACCAGAAACCGCGTTGCAAAATTGTCGGAACCATCGGCCACGATGTCGTAGGCTTCGACCAGCGCGCGCGCGTTCTCGGCCGTGATGCGGCAGCTGTGCTCTTCGATCCGGATGTCCGGATTGAGCGCCTTCACTGAGCGCGCGGCGGAACGGGTTTTCGCCTCGCCCACGGAAGCCGTTTGGTGGGCGATCTGCCGTTGCAGATTGGAAAGCGACACGTGATCGAAATCGACGATGCCGATCGTGCCGACGCCTGCCGCCGCGAGGTAGAGGAGCACCGGGCTGCCGAGCCCGCCCGCGCCGACCACCAGCACGCGCGCGGCCAGGAGTTTCGCCTGGCCCGCGCCACCCACTTCCCGCAGCACGATGTGCCGGGCATACCGCTCGAGCTGTTCGTCGGAGAGCGCCATCGTCATACCGATTAACCGAGCCGCAAATCCTTGGAAACCGGATAGTGGCTGGCCGCTCGCCTTCCTTGCGGCGACAGGGGGCTGAAGCCTATCCTGTGGATAAGTCGGCTGGCAGCCCGGTTCGCGAACGGCCCGTCCGACGCATGAGCAAGGCGTAAGGGAGAGGGACGATGTCTGGCGCGCACGGTCTGGAAAAACAGGGCTTCCGCAACCTCAAGAGCGTGTTTTGGAACTTGCCGGCGTCCGCCCTTTACGAAGAAGCCGTGCGCCGCGGCGAAGGTCACGTCGCCAAAGGCGGCGCCCTGGTCGCGCTCACCGGCCAGCACACCGGCCGCTCCGCCTCCGACAAGTTCATCGTCCGGGATTCCGGAACGGCTTCGCAGGTCTGGTGGGACAACAACAAGGCGCTGTCGCCGGACGCGTTCGACGCGCTCTACCGCTCGATGATGGAGTACGCGGAAGGACGCGAGCTCTTTGTACAGGATCTCTACGGCGGCGCAGATCCGACGCACCGGTTGCCGGTTCGCGTGGTGAACGAGTTCGCCTGGCATTCGCTGTTCATTCAGCACCTCCTGATCGAGCCCATCCCCGGTGAACGCGAGTCGTTCACGCCGGAATTCACCATCGTGGATTTACCGGGCTTCCGCGCCGATCCGGCCCGCCACGGCTCACACTCCGGCACCGTCATTGCGCTCGATTTTACGCGCAAGATGGTCCTCATCGGCGGCACTTCCTACGCCGGCGAGATGAAGAAGTCGGTGTTCACGATCCTGAATTATCTCCTCCCGCCGAAACGCGTCATGCCGATGCATTGCTCGGCGAATGTGGGCAGGCAGGGGGACGCGGCGATTTTCTTTGGTCTCTCCGGCACGGGAAAGACCACGCTCTCCGCCGATTCCAGCCGCACCCTGATCGGCGACGACGAGCATGGCTGGTCGGAAAATGGCGTGTTCAATTTCGAGGGCGGCTGTTACGCCAAGGTGATCAAGCTGTCCCCGGAAGCGGAGCCCGAAATTTACGCGACCACGCAGCGCTTCTGCACGGTGCTGGAAAACGTGGTGATGGACCCGCAAACGCGCGAACTCGATCTGGACGACGGCCGCTATACCGAAAATACCCGCGCCGCCTATCCGATCGAGTACATCCCGAACGCCTCGCGCACCGGGACGGCGCCGCATCCGAAGAACGTGGTCCTGCTGACCGCCGACGCGTTCGGCGTGCTGCCGCCGATCGCGAAGCTCACGCCCTCGCAGACGATGTACCATTTTCTCTCGGGCTTCACGGCCAAGGTGGCGGGCACCGAGAAGGGCCTCGGCAAGGAGCCGCAGCCGACCTTTTCCACCTGCTTCGGGGCGCCGTTCATGCCCCGCCATCCGTCGGAATACGGCAATCTCCTGCGCGACCTGATCGCCGACCATGGCGCCGATTGCTGGCTCGTCAATACCGGCTGGACCGGCGGCGCCTTCGGCGCGGGCAAGCGCATGCCGATAAAGGCGACGCGTGCACTGCTTGCGGCGGCGCTCGACGGCACGCTCGCCAATGGCGAGATGCGCATCGATCCGCATTTCTATTTCCGCGTTCCCGTATCGGTCCCCGGCGTCGAGCAGCGAATCCTCAATCCGCGCGATACCTGGAGCGATGGTGCGGCCTATGACGCGCAGGCGCGGAAGCTCGTAGCCATGTTCCGCGACAACTTCCGGAAATTCGAAGCCCATGTCGGCGCCGACGTTCTGCAGGCCGCGCCCCACCTCGCCGAAGCCGCGGAGTAGATCACGAGTTACCCCTCATCCGGCGGCGCATGCGCGCCGCCTCCTTCTCCCTCAAGGGGAGAAGGGAAGCCTTCCTTCAGCATATGTACAGCTGTCGCCGTTTTAATTTCCTCTCTCCCCTTGAGGGAGAGGGTGCGCCGGGCTTGTCCCCGGCGCGGGTGAGGGGTCACTCCGCCCGGTGGTAGAGCCAGATACGCGCGGGCGGAAGATTGGCGAGCACGAGGCCCGCGAGACGCACGCTGATGTCGCGGTCGGCGGGAACGGGGGCGGCAAAGCCGTACGAGAATTGTACAAAGGGTGCGCCGGCCGGCATGCGCGCGAGCGCCGAGCCTATGAGCGCGCGGCGTCTGGCGGGTGGAAAATTGAGCAGCGGCAGTCCGGAGACGACGGCCGCCAGGGCGCTGCTCGCTTCTCGGGGCAGCGTGCGGTCGAGATCGAAGGCATCGCCTTCCACCACCCTGAGCCCCGGAAAGCGCTCGCGCATCAGCTTGGCCAGATCGCGATCGGCCTCGATGGCGATCAGCCGCTCGACGGGAATACCGCGCGCGATCAACGCATCGGTCACCACGCCCGTGCCCGGACCGAGTTCCAGCACGGTCCCGGGAACCGCCGGGTCAATCTGGCCCGCAATCTTGCGCGCAAGGGCGGGACTGGACGGGGCAATCGCCCCGATGGCGCGCGGCCGCGTCACCAGGCTGCGCCAGAACCGCAGCTCATCGAGGGGACTTCGTGCCGTGGCGTTGGGCATGCGCGTGTCGCTGCTTTCGGACCTGAACAACCCCTGGTCGGCGTCAGGGTCTCAGATGCAATGCAAAAGGGAAAGCTTTCGTTTCGCTCGGAGTGCGGGCGTCCCGCCCGCATCGGCGTAGGCGAAAATAGCGGCCGAGACGACGCGCTCCCAAGGCTGTCGAGGACCGCCTTCGTTACGCGTCCTCGACCCTGCTCCAGAATTCCTTCACCTTGGCGAAGAAGCCTTCGGACTCCGGGTGGGTGCCGCTGCCGCCTTCCTGCTCGAAGGCGCGCAGCAATTCCTTCTGTTTCCGCGACAGGCGCACCGGCGTCTCGACGGCAATTTCCACGTAGAGATCGCCCGTCATGCCGCCGCCCCGCAGCACCGGGATGCCTTTGCCGCGCAACCGGATCTGCGCGCCGCTCTGGGTGCCTTCGGGAATGTTCACCTTCGCGCGTCCGCCATCGCAGGTCGGGATCTCGATTCCGCCGCCCATCGCCGCGGTGATGAACGAGACCGGCGCCCGGCAATAGAGATTGTGCCCGTCGCGCTGGAAGATCGGATGCGGCGCGAGGGAAATGAAAATGTAGAGATCGCCCGGCGGCCCGCCGTTCAGCCCCGCCTGGCCTTCGCCGGTGAGGCGGATGCGCGTGCCTTCCTCGACGCCTGCCGGGATGTTGACCGCGAGCGTCCGCTCTTTCTGTACATGGCCGTTGCCGCGGCAGCTCTTGCACGGATTGCGCACGACGCGGCCGCGGCCATGGCAGCCGGGACAGGTGCGCTCGATGGTGAAGAAGCCCTGCTGGGCGCGAACCTTGCCGGCGCCCGAGCAGGTGGAGCAGGTCTCGGGCTTCGATCCCGGTTCGGCGCCGCTGCCGCTGCAGGTCTCGCAGGCCACCGCGCTGGTGACACGGATCTCCGCATTCTTTCCCCTGTACGCATCCTCGAGCGTGATCTCCATGTCGTAACGGAGATCGCCGCCGCGGTTTTGCCGGCGTCCGCGGCGGCCGCCGCCCATGATCTCGCCGAACAGATCGTCGAACACGTCGGTGAAGGAGGAGGCGAAATCGAAACCGAAGCCGTTGGTGCGTCCGCCGCCGCCATTATCGAACGCGGCATGGCCGAAGCGGTCGTACGCCGCGCGTTTCTGGCCGTCCTTGAGAACGTCGTAGGCTTCGCTGATTTCCTTGAAGCGGTGTTCGCAGCTGTGGTCGCCGGGATTCTTGTCGGGATGAGTTTCCTTCGCGAGCTTGCGGTAGGCGCCCTTGATCTCCTCGATCGAGGCGCCTTTCCCGCAACCCAAAACGTCGTAGTAACAGCGCTTCTGCATCGTCAGAAATCCGAAACCGGGAATATGGGATCAGAAGGTGAATGCATCGTCATTGACAGCCCCGCCTCTGATCCCTGATCCCTGATTGCCGTTTTCTGCTTACGCGGCACCTTTCTTCTTTTCGTCCACTTCGGTGAACTCGGCGTCGACGACGTTGTCGTCGGGCTTCGTGCCGCCGGTAGCGCTGGCCGATTCGCCCCCGCCCGCGTTGGCCTGCTGCTGCGCCTTGTACATGGCTTCGCCGAGTTTCATCGATGCCTGGGCCAGGCTTTGCGTCTTGGCCTGGATCGAATCGACGTCGTCACTCTTCAGCGTTTCCTTGAGCGCGGCAATGGCGTTCTCGATGTTGGTCCGCTCGCCGGTATCGATCTTGTCGCCGTGCTCGGAGAGCGCTTTCTCGGTCGAGTGGATCAGCGCATCGCCCTGGTTCTTGGCTTCCGCCAGCGCGCGACGCTTCTTGTCCTCGGCTGCGTGGCTCTCAGCTTCCTTCACCATCTTATCGATGTCGGCTTCGGAGAGGCCGCCCGATGCCTGGATGCGGATCTGCTGCTCCTTGGCCGTCGCCTTGTCTTTCGCCGTCACCGAGACGATGCCGTTGGCGTCGATGTCGAAGGTGACTTCGACCTGCGGCACGCCGCGCGGCGCCGGCGGAATGCCGACGAGATCGAACTGGCCGAGCAGCTTGTTGTCGGCGGCCATCTCGCGCTCACCCTGGAAGACGCGGATCGTCACTGCGGTCTGGTTGTCCTCGGCGGTGGAAAAGGTTTGGCTCTTTTTCGTCGGAATGGTGGTGTTGCGCTCGATCAGCCGCGTGAACACGCCGCCCAGCGTTTCGATGCCGAGCGACAGCGGCGTCACGTCGAGGAGAAGCACGTCCTTCACTTCGCCTTTGAGCACGCCGGCCTGAATCGCGGCACCGATCGCCACCACTTCGTCCGGGTTGACGCCCTTGTGCGGCTCTTTGCCGAACAGCTGCTTCACCACGTCCTGGACTTTGGGCATGCGCGTCATGCCGCCGACGAGGATCACCTCGTCGATCTGGTTCGCGCTGACACCCGCGTCCTTCAGCGCCTGCCTGACCGGCGCAATCGTCCGCTGGATCAACTCGTCGACGAGCGCCTCGAGTTTCGCGCGGGTGATCTTCATCGTGAGGTGCTTCGGGCCCGACGCGTCCGCGGTAATGAAGGGCAGGTTCACTTCCGTCTGCATCGCGGACGAAAGCTCGATTTTCGCCTTCTCGGCCGCTTCCTTGAGCCGCTGCAACGCCAGGCGGTCCGAGCGAAGGTCGATGCCGCTCTCCTTCTTGAATTCGTCGGCAAGGTAATTGACGAGTCGCTGGTCGAAATCTTCGCCGCCCAGGAAGGTGTCGCCGTTGGTCGACGTCACCTCGAAGACGCCGTCGCCGATTTCGAGCACGGAGATATCGAAAGTGCCGCCGCCGAGGTCATAGACCGCGATCGTGCCGCCCTGCTTCTTATCCATGCCGTAGGAAAGGGCCGCAGCGGTCGGCTCGTTGATGATGCGCAGGACCTCGAGGCCGGCGATCTTGCCGGCATCCTTCGTCGCCTGCCGCTGCGCGTCGTTGAAGTAGGCGGGAACGGTAATGACCGCCTGGCTGACCTTCTCGCCCAGATAGGATTCCGCCGTCTCCTTCATCTTCTGCAGAATGAAGGCAGAAATTTCCGACGGCGCGAAACGCTTGCCGTCGCGCCCCTGCACCCAGGCGTCGCCATTGTCCGCCTTGATGATCTTGTAAGGGACCATGCCCATGTCCTTCTGGGTCATGGGATCGTCGTAGCGGCGGCCGATCAGCCGCTTGATGGCGAAGAAGGTGTATTCGGGATTGGTGACGGCCTGCCGCTTGGCGGCCTGTCCGACCAGCCGCTCGCCGTCGCTGGTGAAGGCGACGATCGACGGTGTGGTGCGCGAGCCTTCCGCGTTTTCGATGACTTTGGGCGTCGCCCATTCCATGACCGCGACACAGGAATTGGTCGTGCCAAGGTCGATGCCGATGACTTTTGCCATTGTTTGGTCCTTCCCTTCGGGCAACGGAGTCCTGGCCTCGCCTTAAGGAGCGCCTTCCGGTCCGTCCCCGGTGATAAAATGCAGCCGGTTCGGGGCCGAAAGCCCTTACCGCGACGGGGGGTATATAGGGGCGAGGTATACCCGCCGCAAGGCAATCCGCCCCCGCTTTTCTTGGCTTTTCAGCGTGTCTCCCGGAGCCACGTCGCCGCGGAGAGCCCCCTCACCAGCCCATCCACTCGGTGCCCGAGTGGATGGGCACCCTCTCCCGCGCGGGGAGAGGGAAATTGACCTGCAACGTCTCGGTCTCCCCGGTTTTCCCTTCTCCCCTTGCGGGAGAAGGTGGCGCGCGCTTGCCGCGCGCAGGATGAGGGGACCTCCGCGTTTCCGCGCGCACCCTAGAGCGCGGCGATGACCGCGGCGTTTCGGATTTACTTATTTGCATTCCGCTTGGGGCGTAGGTCCGTTTTGTCCTGCGCACAATTTTTCCAACAAAACGGAATGAGCAATTCGGTTGTGGAATTGGGCACGACGATATCCGCTGGGAGATTGTAGAGGCACGCGACCAGCAAATGGTCCAGTTCGTCGCTTCCGCTCGGTTGTGTCAGCGACACCGACACGTACCCACTTTCATGGAATACTACGTTGACCTCGCTGTCCTTGTTGGCTCTGGCCAATGCTTCGCCACCCGGTTTCGCTTTTCTGATGCAATCCAACGCAGCACTTTCGACCGCATACAGGAGGGAAGGCCCGAGTTTCCACACAATGTTGACTTGTTTGGTTTCTTCCGGAGGGGCATTTTTTGCTGTGCTGTACTGCCACTGCTGAACGCACTTCACCGAAGCGTCATCCAGAGACGCATGTCCACTGGATTTTTTGATGGTGACGTTTGCAACGGCTCCGGCGGGTGTAACCTGAAATGCGAGCGTTGTGATGCCCTCCTGGTGCAACCGCACTGCGATCGGTGGGTAATACCTCACGCAAAGGTGGGGAGGGCCAGGTTGAGGAAATTGAGTCGCCTGTTGCGGAGCCTGCGCCAGAGCTTGCGCCGACAGCAGAAGCAACGCAAAGCCGCATTTCATTTGACGAATCCCCAGTGCATGTGTCCGGAGCAGCAGGCGGGTATTGTACCACGCTATAGCGCGGCGATGACGGCGGCGTTGTAGATCTCGCTCATCTTGGCGCCCAGCGGCGCGATCTGGACCGGGTGTTCGAGGCCGACGAGCAGCGGCCCCATCACCGTCACTCCGCCCGCCTGCTGCAGAAGTTTGGTCGAGATCGAGGCGGAATGAATGGCCGGCATGATCAGCACATTGGCCGTGTCGCTCAGCCGGCAGAAGGGATAGAGCGCCAGGAGCGCCGGATCGAGCGCCACATCGGCGCCGATCTCGCCGTCGTATTCGAAATCGACACCCCTCTCGTCCAGAATCTTGACCGCTTCGACAATGCGTTCGCTCCGTTCGCTGCGCGGAAAGCCGAAGGTGGACGAGGCGAGAAGCGCCACGCGCGGCTCGAACCCGAAGCTCTTGATCACGCTCGCCGCCTGGATGGCGATTTCGGCGAGCTCCTGGCTCGTCGGCATCTCATGCACGCTGGTATCGGCGACGAATACGACGCGGCCCTTGGTGAAGACGATGTTGAGCCCGATCGGCCGCTGGCCCTTCGGCACGTCGAGCACCAGCCGCACGTCCGAAAGTGCGCGCGAATAACTGCGGGTGACGCCTGTCACCATGGCGTCGGCGTCACCGAGCGCCAGCATGCAGGCGGCATGGATATTGCGGTCGTTCCTGACCATGCGCACGCAGTCGCGATAGAGCGAGCCGCGCCGCTGCAGGCGTTTGTACAGCGCGTCGGCATAGACCACCGTCTCCTTTGCGATCTGCGGCGTGCGGATTTCGATCGCATCCTCCGCGGCGGCTTTCTGAAGCCCCGCTTTGACCACCTCTTCGCGGCCGACCAGGATCGCCTTGCCGAGACCGGAAGCCTGGAAGGCCGCGGCGGCGCGGATGACCGCTTCCTCCTCGCCTTCGGCAAAGACCACGCGCTTCGGATTGGCCCGCACGCGCGCCGCGATGCTTTGGAAGAGATTGGCCGAAGGATCGAGCCGCGCCGAGAGATCGAGGCGATAGCGCTCAGGATCGCGCAATTCGCACCGCGCCACGCCTGATTGGATGGCGGCTTCCGCGACCGCGGACGAGACGCGCGAAATCAGACGCGGATCGAACGGCGCCGGGATGATGTAATCGGGACCATAGACCGGCCGCACGCCGGGATAGGCGAGGGCGACTTCATCGGGAACGTCTTCGCGCGCGAGCGCGGCAAGCGACTCCGCGGCGGCGATCTTCATGGCTTCATTGATCGTCTTCGCCCGCACATCGAGCGCGCCGCGGAAAATGTACGGGAATCCGAGGACGTTGTTCACCTGGTTCGGATAATCGGAACGTCCGGTCGCCACGATGGCGTCGGGTCTGACCGCCTTCACCGCCTCCGGCGTGATCTCCGGATCGGGATTGGCCATCGCGAACACGATCGGCGCCTTCGCCATCGTCTTCACCATCTCCTGGCTGACGGCATCCTTCACCGAGAGGCCCAGAAACACGTCGCAATCCTTCATCGCATCGGCGAGCGTGCGCGCGTTCGTCTCTACCGCGTGCGCCGATTTCCATTGGTTCATGCCGGCGGTACGGCCGCGATAGACCACACCTTTGGTGTCGCAGAGGAGCGCGTTGCTATTGGGCAGCCCCATCGCCTTCAACAGTTCAAGACAGGCGATGCCGGCGGCGCCGGCGCCGTTCACCACCACCTTGATGTCCGAAAGCTTTCGCCCTGTGAGATGTAGCGCATTGATCACGCCGGCGGCCGAAATGATCGCGGTGCCGTGCTGATCGTCGTGGAAAACCGGAATGTCCATCAACTCGCGCAGGCGCTCTTCGACGATGAAGCAGTCCGGCGCCTTGATGTCTTCGAGATTGATGCCGCCGAAACTGGGCCCGAGATAGCGCACGCAATTGACGAAGGCGTCGACGTCGCTCGTATCCACCTCGAGATCGATCGCGTCCACATCGGCGAAGCGCTTGAAGAGCACGGCCTTGCCTTCCATCACCGGCTTTGACGCCAGCGCGCCGAGATCGCCAAGGCCCAGAATGGCCGTACCGTTCGAAATTACCGCGACGAGATTGCCCCGCGCCGTGTAGTCGAAGACGGCGTCCGGCCGCTCGGCGATTTCGCGGACCGGTACCGCCACGCCCGGCGAATAGGCGAGACTCAAATCGCGCTGCGTCGTCATGGGCTTGGTGGGCCGGATCTCGATTTTTCCGGGCTTGCCGCCGGCGTGAAAGGCGAGCACTTCTTCCTTGGTGAATGAGGGCCGGGCCATGCGGCTCACCTGCTTTCGTCAATCCACAGAATATCGCTTGGCCGCCTCTCGCCTTTCAATGGTCCCTCTGGGCGGACTTGAGGATGGACATGCGGAACCCCGGCGCGGAACTCGAGAGCGCGACGCCGATGATGGCGCAGTATCTCGAGATCAAGGCGGGACACGCCGATTATCTCCTGTTCTACCGAATGGGGGATTTTTATGAGCTGTTCTTCGATGATGCGGTGAAGGCGTCGGCTGCGCTCGACATCGCCTTGACCAAACGCGGTCGGCACTTGGGTCGCGACATCCCCATGTGCGGCGTGCCGGTTCATGCGGCGGAGCATTATCTCGAAAAGCTGATCCGCACAGGCTTCCGCGTCGCCATCTGCGAACAGATCGAAGATCCGGCAGAGGCGAAGCGCCGCGGCTACAAGGCGGTGGTCGGCCGCGCGGTCGTTCGCCTCGTGACCCCGGGAACGCTGACAGAAGACTCGCTTCTCGAAGCGCGCGCGCCCAATCGGCTCGTAGCGCTCGGCCGCGCCGGCGCCGACTGCGCGCTCGCCGTCGCCGACATGTCGACCGGCGATTTCCAGGTCGCGGCGATATCGCCGGCTGAATTTTCCGCGGAGATTTCGCGTCTTGCGCCCCGCGAGGTTCTGGCGCCGGATATCCTGCTCGCCGAAAGCGAATTTGCCGAACCGCTGCGCGCGCTCGGGCCCGCGCTGACGCCGCTGTCCGCGCGCAATTTCGACTCGGCGCAAGGCGAGCGCGTCCTGAAGGCCCTGTACAAAGTCGCGGCGCTCGACGGCTTCGGCGCCTTTACCCGCGCCGAATTGTCCGCAGCCGGCGCGCTCGTCGGCTATCTCGAACTCACTCAGAAAGGCAAGCTGCCGGCCCTCAAGATCCTCGCGCGCTCCGCGGAAGGCTCGCGCATGAGCATCGACGCCGCGACGCGGCGCAACCTCGAACTCATCGAAACGCTCTCCGGCGAGCGCACGGGAAGTCTGCTATCCGTGATCGATCGCACCGTCACCTCATCCGGGGCACGCGAGCTGGCAAACCGGCTGTCGTCGCCGCTCACCGACGCGAAGGAAATCGCGTCACGCCACGACGCGATGGCGCTGTTCATGGCAGAACGCGATCTGCGCGAAACTTTGCGCGCGCATCTGCGCCGCGCGCCCGATATTGCCCGTGCGCTGGCGCGGCTTTCGCTCGAGCGCGGAGCCCCGCGCGATCTCGGCAGCCTGCGCGACGGCATCCGTGCAGCGCGGGAATTGCGCCAGACGCTCGCCGTTCTCGACGATCCGCTGAAACCCGCGGCGGGCGAAGCGGGTGTTGCGCGAGAGACGCTCGCGCGCTCGCTTGTACAATTGACCGGTTTCGGCGAACGGCTGGAGCAGCTTCTCACGGCCGAGTTGCCGGCGCACGGCCGCGACGGCGGATACATTGCGGCGGGCGCACATGCGCCGCTCGATGAAGCGCGCGCGCTGCGCGACGAAAGCCGGCGTGTCATCGCCGGTCTCGAAGCGCGCTACAAAAACGAGAGCGGTATTCCCGCGCTCCGTATCCGTCACAACGGCATTCTCGGCTACTTCATCGAGTTGACGCCGGCGAATGCCGACAGACTGGCGGCGGGCGCAGCGCGCGATCTCTTCCGCCATCGCCAGACCATCGGCGGTGCGGTGCGCTATACGACCGACGAACTCGCGTCGCTGGCGACGCGCATCGCCGAAGCCGGCGAACGCGCGCTCGCGCTCGAGCGCGAACTGTTCGATTCCCTTGCCGCGGAAGCCGCGCGCAACAGCGAAATCCTGCTTGCGCTTGCCGGTGCGATGGCCGTCGTCGATGTCGCGGCGGCGCTTGCCGATCTCGCCGAGCGCGAGCGCCATGTGCGCCCCGCCGTCGACGAGAGCCTCGCTTTCGACATTCGCCGTGGCCGCCATCCCGTCGTCGAAGCCGCGCTTCAGGAGGCGCGCAGCGGCACCTTTGTTCCGAACGACTGCAATCTTTCGCCCGAAGGCGGCGGCCGAATCTGGCTCGTGACCGGTCCCAACATGGCGGGGAAGTCGACCTTCCTGCGCCAGAACGCGCTCATCACCATTCTCGCCCAGATGGGCGCCTTCGTGCCGGCGGAATCGGCGCGTATCGGCATCGTCGACCGCCTGTTCAGCCGGGTCGGCGCGGCTGACGATCTCGCGCGCGGCCGCTCGACCTTCATGGTCGAAATGGTCGAGACGGCGGCGATCCTGAACCGCGCGACAGAGAAGAGCCTTGTCATTCTCGACGAGATCGGCCGCGGCACGGCGACGTTCGATGGCCTCGCCATCGCCTGGGCGGCGGTCGAGCATCTTCACGGGGCCAACCGGTCGCGCGCGTTGTTCGCGACGCATTATCACGAGTTGACGGCGCTCGCGGGGCGTCTGGAATCCATCGCCTGCGTCACCATGCGCGTCAGCGAATGGAAAGATACCATCGTGTTTCTGCACGAGGTCGCGCGCGGCGCCGCCGACCGCTCCTATGGCATTCATGTGGCAAAGCTTGCCGGATTGCCGCCTGCCGTCGTCGCCCGGGCCGCGGAGGTATTGCGCGCGCTGGAAGAAGGGCGCGAGGGACACAAGCCGCTGGCGAAGATCGACGACCTGCCGCTGTTCTCGGCCGCGCAGACGCAGCCGGCGCAGCAGAAGACAGTCAGCGCTGTCGAAGAGAAGCTTGCCGCGATTTCGCCCGATTCGCTCACCCCCAAAGCCGCGCTCGAATTGCTTTATGAATTGAAGCAGCTGCTGCGTGGCTCCTGAGGGGTTCACACAAAATTCACGCGAGCGGCGCGCCGCAACTGTCGGGCGCCGCTAAACAAAGCTTGATCACACTTGCGAAAAGCAAGCAGCGATTCGCGCGGCGTCGTCGTTAACAGAGGGTCCGATTGCGGCATCGCAGCGGGCGCGCTCCGGGATGCCCGGAGCAAAGGGATTCCGTGAGGGGCCATACACGGAGAAAGCGACAATGAAGGCCTTCTTGAAAGTGACAACGGCTGCGGCGGCACTTGCCGGCTCCGCCGTGTTTTGCGCGCCGGCGAACGCTGCGTATATCGGCGTCGGCGTGGGCCCGATCGGATTCGACGTCTATTCGGGCGGCTACTGCGACCGATGGGGCTGTCCGAACGACTACTGGTCCTATCCGATTTATTACGGCCCGGTTTACTACGACAACGCGTGGTATCGCGGGCCCGTCTACACCCGCGTGGTCGACGGCGAGCGGTGGTACTGGGTACGCGGCGCCTGGCACCGCGACCAGTGGCGAGGCCCGCGCCCAGCCTGGGCCCGTACCACGCATTACGGTCCAGCGCTCGGGCTTGACTACTACCGCGAGCACGGCTTCCGCGTGAACGATCAGGACTGGCGCGCCTGGCAGGACCGCGATTACCGCTATCGCACCCAATATCGCGATTACGATCGCGGCGGTTACTACGGGAACGAAGAGGGCTATTCCGACCGGTCTCGCGATTACGACATGACCCGCGACCGCTACGATTACGGCCGCGACCGCTATCAGGACCGCGACATGGATCAGGAGCGCGGCCCGGACTACGACCGCGAGCGCGGGACGTACGAACACTCCGGCTACAATGATCGCGACCAGTCCTATGGCCGCGGCGAGTACAAGGGCTCGGAGAACGACCGCGACCAGTCCTATGGCCGCGGCGAGTACAACGGCTCGCAGAACGACCGTGACCAGTCCTACGGCCGCGGCGAGTACAACGGTGCGGACAACAATCGCGACCGCGGCACCGATCAGCACAACGGATACGAGCACTCCGGCTATGATCGCGGCCGGGATACCTGGCAACGCAACGGGTACGAACACTCCGGCTACAATGATCGCGATAAAGATCGCGGCATGTACCAGCGTTCCGATTACGAGCGGAGCGGTGGCGCGTCAGGCACAGGCTACATGACGCATGCGCATCACACGCACACGTCGCATTCGAGTTCGCATCGCACGATGCAGCCGTCGAATCGCGATGAGAACGGCGGCTATCAGCACACCCGCTACTACGATCAGGGTCGCATGCGGCCGGATGATCAGACGCGCGATCACGGCAGTTCGGGCGCCAGCGACCAAAACCGCGATCGCGACCGCTCCGGCACCGAGAACGGCTACCAGCATACCAATTACCAGCAGCAGCCCGGAGAGCACGGGCATGCGAAGCCGCCGCCGGTGAATTCGCACAGTTCGCAGCGGACGCAGACCAACCCCGACGAGGAAAACAACGGCCCGAGCGATTAGGCCTGCGTTCCTTGTCGCGACAGAGCCCTGCCGGTTATCCGGCAGGGCTTTTTTCTGTAAAGGTTCACCACGGAGACACAGAGGACACGGAGAGCAGCCGTTGCACCCGTGGCCCCGCGTAAAAACTTCCTCTGTGCTCTCCGTGTCTCCGTGGTAAAGCATTTCGTGGGAAGCGGTTTCGCCGCTGAAAGTGAGTCATCTCATGCGCTATCTGCACACCATGGTCCGGGTCAGCGATCTCGACCGCTCGCTCCATTTTTATTGCGATCTTTTGGGCCTGCACGAAATCCGCCGCATCGAGAACGAGAAAGGCCGTTTCACGCTGGTCTTTCTCGCCGCGACCGAGGATGTCGAACACGCCCGCGCCGAGCAGACGCCGATGCTGGAGCTGACGTACAATTGGGAGCCGGAGACGTACACGGGCGGCCGCAACTTCGGCCATCTCGCCTATCACGTCTATGACATCTACGCCGTGTGCGAGAAGCTGATGAAAGGCGGCGTCACCATCAACCGTCCGCCGCGCGACGGGCACATGGCCTTCGTGCGTTCGCCCGACGGCATCTCGATCGAACTCCTGCAGAAAGGCCACGCCAAAGCGCCGGCGGAACCCTGGACATCGATGCCGAACACCGGCTCATGGTAAGGCTTCAGCGATGACCGCCGGCGGCATGATTGTGGTCGGCATCGCGCTCGCCGCGGTGGCGCTCATCCTCGCGGCAGGGCTGTCGACGCTCTGGATCGGCGGCGACGTACAGCGCCGCTGGTCGAACCGGCTGATGCGCTACCGCGTGCTCGCCCAGGCCGTCGCCATCCTCATCGTCCTCGCCGTCCTTTATTTCACCCGCGGCCATTGAGGCGCACCCCCTCTCCCGCTCGCCGTTTCGCGGCTCGCCACCCTCTCCCCCGGGAGGGGGGAGAGGGAAGCGCGACGCGCGTGGGCGCGGAGCGCGGGAGAGGGGGTGTACAATTGTGGTGACGGGTCCTAGAAAAAACTCACCGGGTCGATGTCGACGGTGACGCGCACCGCGCCGGGGATTTTCAGGCGCGCCAGCCAGGTGCGGAGATACGCTTGTACGTCGACGCTCTTCTCCGCCTGCACCAGCAGGCGCTCGCGGCTGCGGCCGCGCAACAGTTGGTAGAATGCCGGCGTCGGCCCCCAGATCTTCACGCCATGCGCATTCGGCGCCGCCCGGGCGAGCGCGCGACCTGTTTCGCGCACCGCCTGTCCATCATGCGAGGCAAGAATGATCGCCGCCAGCCGGCCGAAGGGCGGCGCCGAGACGCGCTTCCGCGCTGCGATCTCCTGCGCGTAAAAAGCGTCGCGGTCGCCGCCGGCCAGCGCCCGCATCACCGGGTCGTCGGGATTGCGCGTCTGGATGAGCACGAGGCCCGGCTTCTCGGCGCGTCCGGCCCGCCCCGCCACCTGGTGCAAGAGCTGAAACGTACGTTCTCGCGCGCGCAAATCGCCGTCGGAGCCGCCGAGATCGGCATCGATGACGCCGACGAGCGTCAGCTGCGGAAAATGGTGGCCTTTGGCGACGATCTGCGTGCCGATCAGCACCTGCGTCTCGCGTTTCGCCATGGCGCGGATGGCGGCCTGCGTTTCGAGCGGTCCATGCAGCGTGTCGCTGGAGGCGATGGCGACGCGCGCGTCGGGAAAAACACCCGCGAATTCCTCCGCTACGCGCTCGACGCCCGGTCCGCAGGCGACGAGCGTCTTCTCGCCTTTGCATTCGGGGCACAGAAGCGGCGCCGGCATTTCGAAGCCGCAATGATGGCAGGCGAGCTTTCGCTGATAGCGGTGTTCGACGAGCCAGGCCGAACATTGTTTGCAGATCATCTTGTGGCCGCAGGCTTCGCACAGCGTGAGCGGCGCATAGCCGCGGCGGTTCAGGAACAGCATCGCCTGTTCGCCGGATGCCAGCGTCACGCCGAGCGCTTCGCGCAACGGCTGGGAGAGCCACGTGCCGGCCTCGCTCCGCGCGGCGCGCAGGTCGATCAGCCGGATCTGCGGCAGCACCGCGCGCCCATGCCGTCGCGGCAGTTTCAGCCAGTGATAGCGGCCGCTTTCCGCGTTGACGGTGGTTTCGAGCGACGGTGTCGCGCTCGCAAGCACGATCGATGCGTTCTCGAGACGCGCGCGCACCACCGCCATGTCGCGCGCATGGTAGACGACGCCTTCCTCCTGCTTGTAGGCCTGCTCGTGCTCTTCGTCGACGATCACGAGACCGAGCGCGGCAAACGGCAGGAACAGCGCCGAGCGGGCGCCGACCACCACGCGGGCTTCGCCCGAAAGCACCGCGCGCCAGACGCGCCGGCGTTCCTTCGGCGAGAGATCGGAATGCCATTCGGCGGGGCGGCAGCCGAAGCGCTGGGCGAAGCGGTCGAGAAACTGTACGGTGAGAGCGATCTCCGGCAGCAGGATCAGCACCTGTTTCCCGTGCCGCAGCGCTTCCGCTACCGCTTCGAAATAGGTTTCGGTTTTTCCCGATCCGGTCACGCCGTCGAGCAGCGTTACGGAGAATTCGTTGGCCGCCACGCAGGCGCGCAATTCGCGCGCGGCATGGTCCTGCTCCGCGTTCAGCTCGGCCGGCGCGCAATCGGGATCGGGAGCGGCGAGGGCGACGAATTCCGGCAGCGCCACTTCCTCGAGCGCAGCGCAGTCGATCAGTCCGCGCACCACAGCCGGCGTGACGTTTGCCTCTTCCGCCCAGGACGCGATGCTCCGCGCCAGCCCGTCTTCGGCGAGCGCGAGCACGCGCGCGCGCGCCTGCGTCATCCGTGCCGGCGTTGCCGCGCCGCGCGCGTAGCCGATGCGCGGGCGCTCCGCCTCGAACGCGTCGCGCACGCGCAACGCCATCGCTAGCACCAGCCCCGCGGGCGACAGCGTGTACCCCGCCGTCCAGTCGATGAAGTCGCAAAGCGATTGGGGAAGACACGGGGCGCCCGGAAGCGGCTCGGCGCGTTTTACGCGTTCGCGCGCGATTGTACCGTCGGCTTCGCCCCACACCACGCCGATACAGTCGCGCGGACCCAGTGGCGCGACAACAAGCGCGCCGCGCGTTAACCGCTCGTCGAACCGGTAATCATACGCGCTTCCGAGCGGGTACGGCAACAACACGCGCATGCATGGTTCGACAGGCGTATTGCTGAGGGGCTTCAACACGGCGTGATTCATCGCTACAGTTTATTCGCCTTGACGGACTCAAGGCGAGACGCACAATTTAGCCCTCATCCTGAGCTTGTCGAAGGATGAGGGCGAAGTGAGTGGAGGAACAGCGTTTGAGCGAACGGGCGCCACAGCGTGCGCATGCGGAAGCCGCGGCGGAAGCCGTCAAGGCCTACATCCGCATGAACCGCGTGCGGCTCGCACGCGACGGCGAATTGCTCGCGCTGCTCCTCCCCGAACGCTTTGCCGGCGAGAACGTCCGCGATCTCCAGCGCCACATGATCGAGAAGATCGGAGCCGAGAACGCGCGCCTCAGAGCCGAGCGCGACCGCCTGGCCCGCGCCCGCGAACGCGCCGCGCAACTCGGCGAAGGCGTGCGCCAGGCGGTGCTCGATCTCGTCGAGGCGCGAAGCTTCGAAGAGGTGATTGCCGTCGCCAAAGCCTCCGCGCGGCTTTTCGGTGTCGAGCGCGCCGCCATCTGTGTCGAAGGCGAGGAAAGCGCGCGGCCGAAAGGGGCGACCGGCGTGCGCCTGATCGGGCCGGGGCTTGCCGCGGCCGTGCTCGGCCGCGACGGCAAGGAAGCCGTGCTCTCCGGCGGCGGCAGTCTGCTTCTCGGCGCCGGCGGCGCCGAGTGCCGGAGCATCGCCGCCTTCCGTCTCACCATCGGCGATCCCGCCGCGCTGTACGTCTTGGGCGCCCGCGAGACGCGCCGCTTCGAAAGCGGACACCAGCTCGCCGATCTCACCTTCTTCGCGCGCGCCCTCGAGCGCGCGATCCGCGCCTGGCTCGACCTGCCGAAGCTTTGATGTGTCACGCGCTTAGAACCGCGTGGCCTATTTTTCCCGCTCTCCAGAACTGTCATTCCCGCGCAAGCGGGAACCCAGATGTTTGAAAGGGAAGAATAACTCCGCAGAGGCGAACGTATCCGTCAAGAAAAGTGACCGAAGCCCGTACTTTGTCTGCACTCCACGCATCTGGGTCCCCGCTTTCGCGGGGATGACAAATTGAGAGTATAGTGATTCCCCGCGACCAAACGCTCTTGGCGCCTTGGCGGTTCACCTGGATTTTGCTCCGCGGCTCCGCGTGCCCATTCCTGGCGAGCAAAGCACGAGATGCTATGATCTGATTCCCGCTGACGCCGCGAACACAGCGATGGTCCCGATCCGCGCATGGCTCGATCTGCCGACGCTCTGAAACAGGAATGGCTGGCCGCGCTCACTCATGAGCGCCGCATGAGCCCGCATACGCTCAGGGCCTATGGCGACGACGTCGCGCGCTTCCTCGACTTCGCGCGCGAGCACAAAGGCGCCGCGCTCGACGAACGCGCGCTGGCGAGCCTCGCGCCCGCCGACTTCCGCGCCTTCATCAACAGGCGGCGAAGCGAGGGCTTGAGCGTCCGCGGTGTGCGGCGCGCGATGTCGGCGATCCGGAGCTTCTTCCGGTATCTCGCGCGCGAAGAGATTCTCGAGAATCCCGCCGCGAAAGCGACGCGCACGCCCAGGCTCGCGCGCACGCTGCCCCGGCCGCTCTCCGAGAACGACGCGGCGCGCACGCTCAAAGAAGCGGCGAACCACGACGTCGCCTGGATCGCGGCGCGCGACGCGGCGCTCCTGACGCTTCTGTACGGCGCGGGCCTCAGGATTTCCGAAGCGCTGGCGCTTCGCCGCGGCGACGCGCCGTTCGGCGAATGGCTGACCGTGCTCGGCAAGCGCAACAAGGAACGCGCCGCGCCGGTCTTGCCGGTGATGCGCGAAGCCGTCGACGCCTATGTGGCGCAAATCCCCTTTGCCGGCGCAGCCGATTCGCCGTTGTTCCTGTCGCGCCGCGGCAAACCCATGAGCGCGCGCGACGCGCAAGCGCTGATGCAGCGGTTGCGCGGCGCCCTCGGCCTCGCCGAACGCGCGACGCCGCACGCGCTAAGGCATTCGTTCGCTTCGCACCTGCTCGCCAATGGCGGCGATCTGCGCGCGGTGCAGGAGCTTCTGGGCCACGCCTCGCTCTCGACGACGCAGACCTACACCGAGATCGACACGAAAAAGCTCATGGCCGTGTACAAGCAGGCCCATCCCCGCGCGGGATAAGACTGCGCGGTGTTTTTTCTCCCCTCGCATGCGCTGCTTTTTGTCTTGCCTCCCCCGCGCAGGCATTGCGCGGGGGAGGTGGTGCCCCCGGGTCCGGCCGAAGGCCGGCCCGAGGATAAACTCCGCACCGGAGGGGGCAATTGATCGTGACGATCTAACCGCCCCCTCCGCCGCTGCGCGGCACCTCCCCCGCTCCGCTGTTGCTCCGCGGGGGAGGCAAGCGAAGCGCGATGGGGTGCCTACGCCTTGAAATTGCGCTCGATGTGGTCGGCGAGGTTTGTCCAGGATTGGGCGAGCTGGAACCAGGTGATTCGCGCCGACGGATCCCGCGCAAGTTCGGCGCTCGCCGCGGCCTGGGCGGCCTTGGCGAGATAGAATTCGCGCCGCCTCTGAAGCTTGTCGGAATCGCCGGTCATGCGCGTGCGCTCTCTCGCGCCGCCAGCCCACCAGAGTGTACGTGGGGCGGCGCCGGATAAACGGTCAAAATTGACCCCCGCCGTGTTCACTTTGCATCGGCGAAAGCGACGAACTTCTGCTGCCGCTCGTCCCATAATGCGAGGGCTATCGACCGCAACGCACGGCGCAATGTCAGCGGCGGCTCGGCCTGCAGGAGCGGGTTCGACCGATAACAGGATTCGAGTCGGTAGTTCGGCACCCGGGGCGCCAGATGATGGATGTGGTGAAAGCCGATATTGCCGCTGCTCCATTGCAGGAGCCGCGGCAATTTCAGATAGGACGAGCCCTGCAGCGACGCCTGCGCGAAGCTCCACTCGGCCTCGCGGAAATACTGCGCGGCATCGAAGCGGTGCTGGATCCCGAAGAGCCACACCCCGGCCACCGTTGAGACCACAACGATGGGAAGCTGAACCGCGGCAACGGCGCCGAAGCCCAGGAACCATCCGAGAGCAATAACGGCCGCCGCGATCGCTGCATTCGTGGCATGGACGGAACGGCGTTCGCGCCTCCAGTGCTTCGGTGTGTCGAACGGAACGCGGTAGAGGATCAGGAAGATCGCGGGCGGCAGCAGGCCATGGGCGATCAGCGGATGGCGCACGGCGCGGTGCAGGAAACGCCGCCAGGGAGAGAGCGCGCGAAATTCCCTGACCGTCAGCCAGGCCGAATAGATGTCGGTACCGGATTCCCGGCGATCGAGATTGTTCCAGTTCGCGTGGTGGAGGGCATGCTGGCGGCGCCAGCTGTCGTACGGCGCGAGGGTGATCACGCTGCAAATTCGTCCCACCAGCGTGTTGGCGCGCTCGGAGCGAAAGAATGAGCCATGGCCGCAATCGTGCTGAATGATGAACAGGCGCGTGAGGAAGGCGGCCGCCGGAAACGCCAGCGCCAGCGTCAGCGCATAGGAAATCGAGAGCGACCGGTACATCAGCGCACAGCATCCGACATAGAGGAGAAGCGTGCTGAGGAACTGAACGAGGCTCGCAACGGCGAAGGGGGACTCGAACGGCGCGACGGCCGATCTCAGATCCCTGCGTACATCCATATCCATCAAATGAGGGCTTCGCCTTTTCCTGCAGCGGGGCACTGGCGGGCTGCGCACCGTCGCCGGCGACGTTTTATGCTTCGGAGGGCGAGCCGCGGTCTGAGCAAAATTGACCACTTTCTCCGCGCGCAGCCCTCTTGCTGTCATGGCTCGCGCGAACGCGCAGCCCACTTGCCTGTCATGCTGCGCGAATGCGCAGCATCCATGCTTCGACAGGCTCAGCATGAGGATTCAAGAAAACGCCTCACCCTGAGCCTGCCCGTCTACGCTAAAGCTTCGCCCGGTCAGTACGCTGAATCGTGTCCGCCGAAGCCTTGGCGAAGGCGGATCGAATGGGTGAGGCGACTCGCAGCCGCCGTGGAAAAACGGGTGACGGTTCCGATATAATCACCCCGCTCGCAATGGCGTTTCCCCGCTACGCACAATCGGCCACGAAGTGGGCGGGAAGCCGGGGCGGGAAAATCCCGGAAGGACTTTCGCATGGTGGCAAAACGCAGGACTACGTTCGATCCGAAGACATTTCTCGGCAAGGTCGGGCACGGGCGGCGCATCGAAAAATTCGCCAAGGACCAGATTGTCTTTTCGCAGGGCGGCTCCGCCGACGCGGTGTTCTATCTCCAGAAAGGCAAGGTGAAGATCGCCGTCGGCTCGCCCCAGGGTAAGGAAGCGGTGGTTGCCATTCTTGGCGCGGGCGAGTTCTTCGGCGAGGGATGTCTTGCGGGCCAGCGCCACCGCATGGCGACGGCGACATCAATGGGCGAGTCCGTGATCGTCCGGCTGGAGCGTAAAGCGATTCTGGAAGTGATTCAGCGCGAGCCGGCATTCTCCGAAATGTTCATTGCTCATCTTCTCGCCCGCACGATCCGCGTCGAGGCCGATCTCGTGGACCAGTTGTTCAATTCGAGCGAGAAGCGTCTGGCGCGGCTCCTCCTGCTGCTCGCCAATTTCGGTAAGGAGGGAAAGCCCGAACCGCTGATCGCCAAGATCAGCCAGGAGACGCTGGCCGACATGATCGGCACCACGCGCTCGCGCGTCAGCTTCTTCATGAACAAGTTTCGCCGCCTCGGCTTGATCGATTACAACGGCGGCATTCGCGTGCACACCTCGCTGCTCAATCTGGTGCTCCGCGAACAACCCCACATTGCGCTCCCTCAGCAGGATTAGAATCCTTGAGCGGAACTCGCGACCACTGAATCGGCCTCACCCTTCGACAGGCTCAGGGTGAGGCTCTTTTTTTGGTCCTCATCCTGAGCCTGTCGAAGGATGAGGGCTAATCAGGTGAACCAGGAGGATTTCGCGCTCGACACCCGATTGCATCGGCGGGCCAGCCCTTGCTGCGTGCGACGGGCCATTTGCAGTGCCCCTTCCCTCCGATCCCCGATTCCTGATACCTGATCGCCGGCAAGCCGCCTTAGCTCAGCCGGTAGAGCAACGCATTCGTAATGCGTGGGTCGGGTGTTCGAGTCACCCAGGCGGCACCACGTTCGGCGTCTGCTTAACCCTTTGCCGACTCCCCGGAGCAAACATCAATGCCGTTCGCGCGACCGGCCACGCTCTCAGCTTTTGTCCTTGGCCTGGTCGCGGCATCGGCCGGAGCCGCCTCCGATGCAAACGTAAGCGATGCCGTGAAAGCCTGCATCGCGGGCGAGATCGCCGGCATAAACGCCCACGATGCGGTCACGGCAACGGCTTGCGAAGCGACCGATACGATTTCCATGGAAAGCGGAAGGCCGGCTTCGGTGGGGCGCGACGATTACATCGCCGGCCTGAAAATGGCCTTCCAGCATGAGCCCACTTGGCGCCTTCGCCTGATCGATGAGACCGTTGAAGTGCCGCAATCCAAGGATATTGCGGTCTATCGCTCCACCTACTGGCAGGACAGTACGTTGTCCGGTGCGCCAGCCACGCAGAAGGTCAATTACATCGCTTTCCTCAGGAAACAGTCGGATGGCGCGTGGAAGATCGCTTGGTCCGTCGTTTCTAACGTCGAGAAGCCGCACAAGCTGTAAGGATCTGCAGCAGGAGGTCGAGCCCATGTTCCGCCCAATCTGCAGGCCCTTCATCCTGCTGGCGAGCGCCTTGGTTATCGGGTCCCTCGCCACCGCCGGTACCGCCGCGCCATCCGAGGGCTCCCTTGCGCTGCTGCAGAAAGCCGTAAGCGGTGACTGGCGTTCGGCTGCGCACAAGGCGCGCGATCAATACCGGCACCCCGTCGAGACCCTGCAATTCTTCGGCCTCGAACCGGACATGACCGTCATTGAATTGCAGCCGGGCGTCGGCTGGTACACCGAAATTCTTGCGCCCGTTCTTTATGCGCACGGCCATTTGCTCGAAGCTTCAGGTCCGAAATTCGCGGACAGGATCAAGGCCAATCCGGCCGTGTTCGGGCACATCGGGAAGATCATCCCGTTCGACCCGCCCAAAGAGGTGCAACTGAGCGCCGCGAATTCTGCCGACATGGTGCTCACCTTCCGCAACACGCACGACTTGCTCATCGACAGCCCGGACACGCTTGCGGCCGTATTCAAGGCCGTGTTCGACGTGCTCAAGCCCGGCGGCGTCTTCGGTGTCGAAGAGCACCGCGCCAAGCCGTTCGCCACCGCGACGGAAAGCGCGCCGGCACTCCACCGCATTCCCGAGGATTACATGATCACCATGGCGCTCAAGACGGGGTTTCGCCTGGCCGGCGTCTCCGAGATCAACGCCAACCCCAAGGACCCCGAAGACATCAACGTGCATCGTTTGCCGCCGGATCTGGCCGGTCCCGCAGAAGAGCACGCGAGGATGCAGGCCATCGGCGAATCCGATCGCATGACGATGAGGTTTGTGAAGCCCTGACGGTCGTACACGCGTCGATCACGCCAGGCTGATGGCGTGGTCGGGGATGGTGCGAGTGCGCGCCGTCGCCGCGCGATCATCCGACGTTTAGCGAATATTCATCATATTGGCCCGACCTTGTGGGGCTGCGACTCGCGCCCTGGTCACAGACCCACGAGGCATGCCGATGGATTCAGTTGGGAAGCCGAACGGTTCGGGAGCAGCGGACGTTTCCCGCTGGTGGCCGGCGTTGGCGGTTGCGGCGGTCGGCATCGTCGCTTCCCTTGCCGCATTCACCGTCGCGCGCAGCGCCGACGACGGACGTATCAAAGGCATCCTCGACCTGCGCGTCGAATGGCGAGCACGGGATTTTGAGCGAAAGATTCTGCTCTCGGCAGAATCCGTCAGGGCTCTCGCGGTGCACGCCGCTGCGGATGACAATTTCGATTCTGTGGCCTTCCACCGCGTCGCGCGACTGGGCCACGATCCCGCCGAAGCGATAACCGCGCTTGACTGGGCTCCGTACGTGGCCGGCAAGGATCGCGATAGCTTCGTCGCGGGCGCAAAGAAAACAGGTTTGCCGAACTATACCCTGCTGGAGCGCTCTCCGGCCGCCGATCGCTTCCAAAAGGCGGCCGAGCGCAATGAGTACCTTCCGGTCCTGTTCGAAGAGACCTTTGAAGGCCAGCCCGTGCCGCTCGGCTTTGATTTCCTCTCGCAGGCCGGTCGGCGTCCGACCGCCCTGCGCGCGCGCGATGACGGGCGGCCTTATGCAACGCCGATTGTACGATTGTTTACGGTGGCCGATTCGGCTGCGGGATATCAGGTTTATTGGCCCGTCTACGCGGGCACGACCGTACCCCGGACGAAGGAGCAACGGCGTGCCGCCTTCAGGGGCATGGCGGTCGGCCGCTTTCGGCTGGACACGGTATTGGCGGCAGCTGTTCGCGGGACGCCCCCGATCGTCGAATACATCGATTTCTTCGTTGATGCCGGCGGACGGGGCATGTCGCCGCAACATGTCGCCGCATACGATCCTCTCACTGCAAAATTTTCCGTCGGCGGCCCGACGGCAACGCCGATGGCCCGTGATTCCCTCAATCGCAGCTTCGAAATTCTGGGACGGCACTGGCTGCTGGTCTCGCGTTTTTCGCCGGCGACGATCGCAGAGCTTCGTTCGGGAGATCCCTGGATGTTGCTTGGCGCCGGCTTGCTGCTGACCACGCTGCTCGCGACGTATGTTCAACGCGAACGGACGCGCCGCATGAACGTCGAGGCCCTGGTCTCCGCGCGCACCTCGGCGCTGACCCGTGCCAACATGGAGCTTCGGGAAGAGACCAGCCAGCGCAGGCAGACGGAAGAGAGTCTTCGGGAATCGAAGGACCTGCTTCAGGCCACATTTGACGCCGCTCCTTTTCCCATAGTGGTTCTGTCTCCGGATTCGGCGATATTGATGTGGAACGCGGCGGCCGAAAGCACTTTCGGATATCGCGCTGCCGAGGTGACCGGACGCAGTTACGCCGAGCTTGTTCCGGAAGACGGCAACGCGCTGTTTGACGAATTGTTCAAACGCGCCTGCAGCGGAGAACGCCTGACCGGTTCTCTTGTTCGCCGACGGCACGCGAGCGGCAAACTCCTCGACATCAGTTTTTCCTGTGCGCCCGTTTTCCATTCCGACGGCCGGCTTCGCGCCATCGTTGATGTGCTCGACGACGTCACCCAAAAACTCGCGGTGGAGCGTCAGCTTCTGCAGGCACAGAAAATGGAGGCAATCGGCAATCTCACCGGTGGCATGGCACACGATTTCAACAATCTTCTTGGCATCATCATCGGCAATCTCGACCTCTTGAGCGGGCAACTCGAAAAAGAGGGCGAGCGCCGGGAATTGCTGGCCGACGCACTCGACAGCGCCGTGCGCGGTTCCGATTTGACGCGCCGGCTCCTGGCCTTCGCGCGCCGCCAGCCCCTGCGCCCGGAAAGCACCGATGTCAACGCGCTGGTATCCGGAATAACCACGCTGCTGCGTCGTACCCTCGGGGAAGACATCCAGATCGATCTCAAGCTCGCGAGCCAGCTCGGGCGAATTCGCGTGGATCCGGCCCAGCTCGAGGCGGCGATTCTCAATCTCGCCACCAACGCGCGCGATGCAATGGTCCATGGAGGCAAGCTGATCGTCTCAACCGCAAACGTCCATCTCGATGAGATCTATGCCGCCCAGCACGCCGAGGTCCAGGCGGGCGAGTACACCCGCATCGAAGTCTGCGATACCGGCAACGGGATAGCCGCCGATATTCTGCCGCATATCTTCGATCCCTTCTTCACGACCAAGGAAGCCGGCAAGGGCAGCGGACTTGGTCTCAGCATGGTGTATGGCTTCATGAAACAGTCCGGCGGCCATATCAACGTGTACAGCGAACCGGACAAGGGAACTTGCTTCCGGCTCTATCTGCCGCGCGCCCTCCACGGCGAAGCCGAGGTTCGGCCGGTTGTAGCGCAGCGGGCGCAAGGCGGAAACGAACGCGTGCTGGTGGTGGAAGACAATGAGAAGCTGCGCCGCGTCGTAGTAAAGCAGCTTTCCGATCTCGGCTATGAAGTCCTTCAGGCGAACGGCGCCGCGGCCGCACTCGCTTTGCTGCGGAGCAAACCCGTCGATCTCCTGTTCACCGACATCGTCATGCCGGGCGAAATCAACGGCGCGGAATTGGCGCGGGAAGCGCGCTCCTCCATGCCGCACCTCCGGACGCTCTTCACCTCCGGATTCCCCGGCGGACGCCTTGATGACGGCGGCTGGCTTACCGCAAGAGACAAGCTGCTCAGCAAGCCGTATCGTCAGGACGAATTGGCGCGTGCCTTGCGCGAAGTGCTCGACCAGCCCGTGGAGGAAACAGCTGGCGCGTAGCGAGCCCGCCCGGGATGCGCTCAGCTGGAATCAGCCTCACCCTTCGATCCGCCTTCCCCCAAGGCTTCGGCGGACACGATTCAGCGTACTGACCCGGCGAAGCTTTAGCGTAGACGGGCAGGCTCAGGGTGAGGCGCTTTTTTGTCCTCATCCTGAGCTTGTCGAAGGATGAGGGCCATGCCACATGAATTCATCATGCTCTGGACTGCGCTGAACGGCATTACTGAACAGCGACGGAGTCTGTTCTTGCGGCAGCCGTCAGCCGCTCCACGGCATGTTGCAGTTCTGCCGCGCGAAAGGGCTTCTGCAGGACAACATCGGCGCCAAACCTGCTGGCCATCGTAAGAAAGTCCGGTCCTTCGTGGGTGAAGCTGCCCGACACGGCGATGATTTTCGCTCGATGGGTGGCCTGGCAGAGTTCGATGATCGTCTCGATGCCCTCTTTCTCGGGCATGATGATGTCGGTGATGACGATGTCGGGTGCATAGGATTGAAAGGCAGCCAGACCCTCGCGTCCATTGCCGGCTTCAACGACAGAGTGACCCGCGGCCGCAAGAACCCGCCGCATCATCGACCGCATCTGCGGTTCATCATCGATGATCAAGACGACCGACATGAGGTTTCTCTCGCAGCATGCATTTTGGGGTCGGGCAATTGCGGGCAAGATGCACCGTCAGAAGTTGCCTGATTGTTAATGCATTGCTGCACACTGCCAATGATCACGATAGTTTTTCTTTGAACTTAAGAGTCGTGTCTTCGGGCAAGGCACGATCCGTCGCCCGTGACCGAGAGGACATATTCCGCCATCATGATCACTGGCCAGAATCCCGGGAGGAGTATTTGCCCATGCGCCGTTCGCAGAAATTCATCAGCAGCGCAGCCGCGGCCGGACGTGCGGCAACCGCCGCTCTGCTTCTCCTTTCCGCCACCGCGCGCGCGCAAGACAGCGCGGCGGAGATGCTGCCCACCGGGCAGCGGATCACGCCGGAAGCCGCGGCGGGTGCGCATTTCCGGAACCTGAACCCGGGGCTTCCCGCATATCCGGATCATCTGGCCGGCCAGGCTGTCACCACGCTCGCGAGCCATGACGGCAAGACGCTGCTCATCCTGACGAGCGGCTTCAACCGGATGTCGACGCCGGAGGGCAAGCCCGACCCCCGTGCCTCCAGCGAATATGTCTTCGTGTTCGATATTTCGGGCGCCGAGCCGAAACAGCTTCAGGCCGTCCACGTGCCCGACACCGATTCCGGCATCGTGTTCGCGCCGGACGATCAGCACTTTTTCGTCAGCGGTGGCGTGGACGACAATGTGCACGTTTACGTGCGAAGCAGCGAAGGCTGGACGGAAGCCGGCGCACCGCTAGCGCTCGGGCACAATCGCGGGCTCGGCATCGACGTGAAGCCGAGCGCGGCCGGTCTCGATGTCAGCGAGGACGGCAAGCGCCTCGTCGTCGCCAACCGCATGAACGATTCCATCAGCGTCATCGATGTCGCCGGCGCGACGGTGAAAGGCGAGCTCGACCTCAGGCCCGGCAAGAGCGATCCGGCGAAGACGGGCGTCGCGGGCGGCGAATACCCCTATTGGGTGCAGATCAAAGGCAACACGGCGTACGTCTCCTGCCAGCGCGACCGCGAAATCGACGTGGTCGATCTTGCCGCCTTGCGCGTGATCGCGCGAATTAAAGTGGCAGGCACGCCGAACCGCATGCTGCTCGATCACGACAGGAGCCTCTTGTACGTCGCGGAAGACAACAGCGACCGCATTGAAGTCATCGACACCGCGTCCAATCTCTTGCGCGAAGCGATCGACGCGCGCGCGCCGGCGGGCACGCTCGCCGACCCCCGCGCCTTTCGCGGTGCCGCGCCCAACAGCCTTGCGCTGTCGCCCGATGGCGGCACGCTGTACGCAACGCTCGGCGGCTCGAACGCGGTCGCAGTCGTCCCACTGGGCGACGCACCGCACGGCGTGGCGGCGCTGATCCCGACCGGCTGGTATCCGAATTCCGTCAGCGCGGCGGGCAATAGGCTGTACGTCGTCAACGGGCGCAGCAATGTCGGCCCCAATCCCCTGGGCTGCAGCCATGCGCGCCTCGACAAGGCCGAGACCGCCCAATGCCACGCGCGCAATCATTACGTCCTGCAGCTGTCGAAGGCGGGCTTTCTTTCGCTGCCGGTGCCGCCCGCTTCCGATGAGGCGCGGCTCACCCGGAGCGTCGCCGCCAACAACGGCTTTGCCGCGCATGAAAGCGACGCGGATGCGCGGGTGATGGCGGCGTTGCGCCAGCGCATCAAACACGTGATCTACATCGTCAAGGAGAACCGCACCTACGACCAGGTGCTGGGCGATCTCGGCAAGGGCAATGGCGATCCCTCGCTCACGCTGTTCGGCCGCGCCATCACGCCCAACCAGCATGCGCTCGCCACGCAGTTCGTCGATCTCGACAATTTCGACGACACGGGCGAGGTGAGCGGCACGGGCTGGCCGTGGAGCGTTGCAGCGCGCGAGACCGACATCGGCGTCAAGGATATCCCGATGCAGTACGCCGGCCGCGGGCAGGCCTACGACGTGGAGGGCACGAACCGGAACATCAATGTCGCGCTTCCGGGCTTGGCCCAGCGCCGCGCTGCCAACAGCGCCACCCCCGGCGACGCGGACGAACTGCCGGGCACGGCCGATATCGGCGCGCCCGATTCGTACAGCGGCGAACAGGGTCGCGGCCATCTCTGGGATGCGGCGCTCAGGGCCCATGTGAGCGTGCGCAATTACGGCTTTTATATCGATCCCGCGCGTTACGACGAGAAATCGCCGTCGCCCATTCCGGTCTTGCGCGATCCGGCGCGTTCGAAAACGACCGTCGCCTATGCGTCCGATCCGGGGCTCCTCGCCATCACCGATCCCTACTTCCGCAGCTTCGACCTGAAGCTTCCGGATTTCTGGCGCGAGCGCGAATGGGAGCGCGAATTTGCGATGGCTGTCGCGCAGGGAAACATGCCGGCGCTCTCCTTCGTGCGCTTCATGACCGATCACACCGGGGATTTCGCGCAGGCGATTGACGGCGTGAACACGCCCGAGGCGCAGGTCGCCGACAACGATTACGCCGTGGGAAAGCTCGTCGAGCGCATCGCTCGCAGCCCGTACCGCGACTCGACGCTGATCTTTATCATCGAGGATGACGCGCAGGACGGTCCCGATCACGTCGATGCCCACCGCAGCACCGCCTACATCGTCGGACCGTACGTCAAACAGGGCGCGGTGGTTTCGACGCGCTATTCGACCGTCAATATCCTGCGCACCATCGAGGAGGTGCTTGGGCTGGAACCGCTCAGCATGTTCGACGCCTATCAGCGGCCGATGAGCGATGTCTTCGATCTGAAACAGACGTCGTGGAATTTCCACGCGGCACCGTCGGTAGCGCTCCTGCACACGGCGCTGCCGATAGCCAGGAAGCGGACGAAGCACGCGAGCCTCGTGCCCGGTTTCGCCTTCGCCCATGACGCGAACTATTGGGCGCAAGCAACGCGCGGCTACGACTGGCGCGGCGAAGATCGCATCGACGCTGCCCTGTACAACCGCGTGCTCTGGCACGGCCTCAAGAGCGCACACGCGTATCCTTCTGTACGCTGATTTTCCTCCCCCGATTTTTTTGTTGCCTCCCCCGCGTTAGCGGGGGAGGTCCTGCGAAGCAGGGGAGGGGGCATTGATGCGCGCCGCGTTGTTCGCCCCCTCTCCCTTACCCTCTCCCCCCAAGGGGAGAGGGAGATGAGCAGCGCGTCAGCGCTGCGAATGGGTGAGGGGGGCAGCGTCACCGCTGCTGAACGCTGCGCATAGCAGGGCATTACACCACGGAGACACAGAGAGCACGGAGAACGGAAAATCTGCGTGCCAAAGGCGCGCAAGCCTTCCCTCCGTGTTCTCCGTGTCTCTGTGGTGAATACTTCGCGTGTCAGCTGCGCGGAAACCAGCGGCGCGCCAGGGTCCGTATCATGAAGGCGACGATGACCCAGCCGAGCACTGCGCAACAGCCGAACATGACGCGGCCGGGAATTTCTCCGCTCGCGGCCATCGCCACGCCGGTGCCGCCGGAGCCGAAAGACATCGAGAAGTGCCGCTCGCCGGGTCCGAACGCGACCCAGGTGAAGAGAAGCGCGAGCAAAATCGGAATCGGCATCACCAGCAGGTCGTAGAAGGCCCGCAGGCTCCGCGGCGAAGTTTGCGGGAGTTCGCTGCTGGAATCGTCCACGCCCGCGAAACTCCTCACGATGACCATTATCCCGGCAAGGAAGAAAGCGAGCCCGATCGCGAAGGCGACCCAGATCGGCGCGTCGCCCGGCGCCGGCGGACGCGCGGGAAGTATTCCGAGATAGGCCAGAAATGGCGTTGTACCGATCGCCGCGGTGACGAGGCCGATGACGATCTGGAATTTGTTGGCGTTTTGCACAGCGCTGTTCCCTCCTGCCGCCACGGAAGACTGCACCGGACCTGGTAAATTCCTCCTTTGCGCCCCCTCCCCAACCCTCTCCCCCAAGGGGGAGAGGGAGATGAGCAGCGCGTCATTGTTTTTCCTCCCCCGCGCGCACGCGTGGGGGAGGGGGACCGCGAAGCGGTGGAGGGGGCGCGAACGCGGCGCATTCGAAGTGCCCCCCCGGTGCTTCGCACAACCTCCCCCACGCAATGCATGCGCGGGGGAGGAGAGCAACGCATCAACCGGACGTGATTGGTCGGGTGCGGCGCGGTGCGGGATCATGGCCCGACGGCAGGCGAGGGGGATTGGCCATGCGCATCACCGGTCTTGGACGGATCATCTTCGGCGTGAGCTTCGCGGCTCTCGGCGGCCTCAGCCTCTTTGTCCCGGGGTTCGTGGCCGAGTGGGGGATTGTGCCCCGCTGGATGCCGGCCCACGAGGCGGTGGCCATGCTTGCAGAGGTCGTCCTGCTCGCCGGCGGCCTCGCGCTTCTGCTGCCGCGTCTGGCGCGGCCTGCCGCGCTCGTGCTCGCGATCCTGCTGCTTCTCCGGCTCATCGCCTTGCACGCCAAACCCGTCGCCCAGCACCCGCTTGTCGAGCTGACATGGGAGGAATTGAGCGAGAGCCTCATTTTCGTTGCCGGCGGGTGGACGATTGTTTCGCTTCTGCCGCGCCAGAGCGGGGCGCGCGCGGTGCCGGGGAATGTACATGCGGGCCAAATCCTTTTTGCGCTGGCGCTCCCCGCGATCGGGCTGTCGCATTTTTTCTATCTGAAGCTGACGGCGCCGCTCATTCCGTCATGGCTGCCGTTTCATGTGCCGCTCGCCTATTTCACCGGCGCCGCCTGGATCGCCGCCGCTTTGGCGATCCTTGCGCGTGTGCTGGCGCGCCTCGCCGCGACGCTCCTCGCCACCATGGTGAGCCTCTTCACGCTCCTCGTCTGGATACCGATGTTGATCGCGGCGCCGGCAACCCTTGGCAACTGGGCCGAGTTTTGCGTTTCGGCGGCAATCACCGGCGCCGCCTGGGCCGTCGCGGAGTCATTCGGCGGCAGAGCGTGATTCCCTGACTCACTGTCTCATACCCAAATTGTCATGCTGCGCGAATGCGCAGCATCCAGAGGGAATCGACGGATATTCGGCCGATTGAAAAGAATCTCTCCTGCCTTTCTCCGCTGAACCAGATTTCTTCTGGATGCTGCGCATTCGCGCAGCATGACAAGAAGAAAATGCACCACAGAGGCACGGAGGACACGGAGAAAAAGCGATGGCGCGCAAAGCGCGCAAAAAAAAGTCTCTGTGAACTCCGTGTCTCCGTGGTACATCTATTTCTTGCTGCTTGGCGTCTTGGCGTCTTGGCGGTTCGAACTTCTGAGCCTTGACGGCGGTCGACATCGTCGACGCACCAGCCCCACTTACGCCGGCACGAGGTCGGCGAACCAGAAGCCGTCGCGGGGCACGATCTCGCCGAAGCCGAACGCAATCGGGCGGCGGAAATTCGGCCCGTCGTACACGAAGGTATGAAACTCGCCGTTCTCGCCGCACGGATCGACATTTCGCGGAAGGTCGGACAGGAACGCGTCATCGATGACGCGGCCCGCGAAAGACGAATCGAGTTTCGCCGGATCGACGCAGACGACGGCGGCGCAAAAGCCCAGCGCGAGGAAATCGCGAATGAGCTCGGCCGTGTTGCGGCCCCATAGCGGATAGAGGCCGCGCATGGCGTGGCGCGCCAGGAGCGCGTCGCGATAGGCGCGAATGTCCGCGAGATAGAGATCGCCGAACACGACCGAATCGATCCCGCGGTCCCGAGGATCGGCGAGCGCGGCGCCGAAGCTCGCCTCGTATTCGTCATTGCCCGCGCCTTTGGAAATCAGCACTTCGCGCAACGGCAGTCCGAGACTCGCCGCCTGTTGCTCGAGGAGCACGCGGCGCACGCCATGCATGCTGATGCGGTCGAAGTCGCGCGTGATGGTGGTCAATAGCGCTTCCACCGGCCGCGTCTTCTGTACTTCGTAAAGCGCCAGCGCGCTGTCCTTTCCCCCGCTCCACGAGACAATGACCGGCGATGCGCTCACGCGCTTCTCCTGTTTTCCTCCCCGCGCCTTTGCCTTTCCTCCCCCGCGCATGCATTGCGTGGGGGAGGTGGTGCGAAGCACCGGAGGGGGCAATTGATGGCTGACGGCCGCATGCCCCCTCCACCGCTTCGCGGTCCCCCTCCCCCACGCGTGCCGCTCGGGGGAGGAAAACGAAAGCGACAAGCATCCGAAATCTGGGTACAGGCTACCCCATGTTTCCGGCCGAACGCATTGTCTGCCTGACCGAAGAGACGGTCGAAACGCTTTATCTTCTGGGCGAGCAGGATCGGATCGTCGGCGTTTCGGGTTACGTCGTGCGCCCGAAGGAGGCGCGGCGGGACAAGCCGCGGGTGAGCGCCTTCATTTCGGCCGATACGAAAAAAATCCTCGCGCTCGAACCCGATCTCGTCCTCACCTTCTCCGACCTGCAGGCGGACATCGTCGCCGAGCTGATCCGTCACGGGCTCGCGGTGCACGCCTTCAATCAGCGCGACCTCGCCGGCATTTTCGCCATGATGCGGATGGTCGGCGCGTTTGCCGGCGCCGATGCCAAGGCCGCGGCCCTGGCGGCGGAGTTGGAAGCGCGACTCGAGGCGGCGCGCCAACAGTCGCGCGCGCTCCAGCGCCGGCCGAAAGTGTTTTTCGAGGAATGGGACGATCCCCTGATCTCGGGCATCGGCTGGGTGTCGGAGTTGGTGGAGATTGCGGGTGGCCTCGATATCTTTCCCGGGCGCGCGAAAGAGGGGCGTGCGAAGGACCGCATCGTGTTGCCCGCCGACGTGGTCGCCGCCGCGCCCGACATCATCATCGGCTCGTGGTGCGGCAAGAAATTTTCGCCCGCCAAGGTCAGGACACGACCGGGATTTGCCGAGGTGCCCGCGGTCCGGAACGGGCATCTGTACGAAATCAAGTCCCCGATCATTCTGCAGCCGGGACCGGCCTCTCTCACCGACGG
Source organism: Rhizomicrobium sp. (assembly GCA_036264415.1). Taxonomy (GTDB): domain Bacteria; phylum Pseudomonadota; class Alphaproteobacteria; order Micropepsales; family Micropepsaceae; genus Rhizomicrobium. Next base: position 41,966 of record DATAQZ010000031.1, read on the forward strand.
ACTCGAGGCGCTTCAGACCATCATCCACGCCTGGGCGAAATAGCACCGCACGCGCCCCCCTCTCCCATTCGCAGCGCTGGCGCGCTGCTCATCTCCCTCTCCCCCTTGGGGGGAGAGGGTTGGGGAGAGGGGGAGCGCGAACTATTTCTGCGCGGCGAGAAAGGCGCGCATGTGGAACGCGGCCTCCTCCGGCACGTAGCGGTCGGCCGTTCCGACGGGACAGGCGCGGCGGGCGCGGCAGCCTTCCGCCGTGCAGTCGGCGCCGCGTGGGCTCGAGATATGGTCAACGCAAGCCACGACGTTGTAGCGCCCGGGCGTGAATGCAGCGACCGGACAGGCGACGAGGCACGGCTTCTCGACGCAGGTCTCGCACGGGCTCGGCCGCATATCGGGGGGCGGCAGCGCGAACCGCTCGCGAAAGGCAAGCGCGCCGCGAAAGGCGTGCCACAGGCCGAAGTCCGGATGGATGAGCATGCCGAGCGGCGACGGATGGAGCGGTTCGCACTTGCGCGCCCAGGCAAGGAACGGGAGCCAGGGCGGGCCGGTAAAGGGAAAGAGTGCCGTCGCGCCGAGCGCGCGCGCGATCTCGCCGATCACACGCGACGACCAGCGGTCGAGCGGATCGGACTTGCCGTCGGTTGCTTCGGCCGAGTTTTTGAAGTGCTGCCAATGCGTGTTGCCGGTGAAACCGGCGAGCACCAGCGTGCCGACGTCGCGCGCGTCCGGAAGATCGTCCGCTACCGGATGAAACGCGCCGCGATACGCCAACCCCCGCTCTTCGATCGCGGCACGAACCCGCGCGAGCGCAATATCGTACTCTCCCTCGCCCCCGCGTAGCGGGGGAGTGGGTTGGGGAGAGGGGGGCTTCCTGTACAAGCGATGCAGGTTTTTCTGCCCCCTCTCCCTAACCCTCTCCCCCCACATTCGTGGGGGAGAGGGGACGTTGGAGCGTCACATGTTTCGGCGGTATTGGCCGCCGACTTCGAACAGCGTGTCGGTGATCTGGCCGAGCGAGCAGACGCGCACCGCGTCCATCAAGACATCGAAGACATTTTCGTTCCTGATGACGGCCTGGCGGAGCCGCTCCCGCATGGCGGGCGATTCATCGGCGTGAGCGCGTTCGAAATCGCGGAGCCGCACGATCTGGCTGTCCTTCTCGCCGGTGGTCGAGCGCTGCAGCGGCGGCGCCGGCATCGCCTCCTGATGTGGATTGATGAAGGTGTTGACGCCGATGAGCGGCAGGCTGCCGTCGTTCTTCTTGCGCTCGTAGAAAAGGCTCTCTTCCTGGATCTTGCCGCGCTGATAGCCGGTCTCCATCGCGCCCAGAACGCCGCCCCGTTCGGCGATCCGTTCGAACTCCTTGAGAACCGCCTCCTCGACGAGATCGGTCAGCTCCTCGACGATGAACGAGCCCTGGTTGGGATTTTCGTTCTTCGCGAGCCCCCATTCGCGGTTGATGATCATCTGGATGGCCATGGCGCGGCGGACGGAGTTCTCGGTCGGCGTGGTGTACGCTTCGTCGAAGGCGTTGGTGTGCAGGCTGTTGCAGTTGTCGTAGATGGCGATCAGCGCCTGCAGCGTTGTACGGATGTCGTTGAAGTCCATCTCCTGCGCGTGGAGCGAGCGGCCCGAGGTCTGGACGTGGTATTTGAGTTTCTGCGAGCGTTCGCCGGCGCCGTATTTGAACCGCATCGCGACCGCCCAGATGCGCCGCGCCACGCGGCCGATCACCGTGTATTCCGGATCCATCCCGTTCGAGAAGAAGAACGACAGGTTCTGCGCGAAATCGTCGACCTTCATGCCGCGCGCCAGATAGGATTCGACGAAGGTGAAACCGTTGGCGAGCGTAAACGCGAGCTGCGAGATCGGATTGGCGCCGGCTTCGGCGATGTGATAGCCGGAAATTGAAACCGAGTAGAAATTCCGCACCTTGTGGCGGACGAAATAGTCCTGGATGTCGCCCATCATCTTGAGCGCGAACTCGGTCGAGAAGATGCAGGTGTTCTGGCCCTGGTCTTCCTTCAGGATGTCGGCCTGTACCGTGCCGCGCACCGTTTCGAGCGCGCGGGCGCGGACCTTTGCGGCTTCCTCGGGTGTGGGCGCGCGGCCGTTTTCGCCCGCGAATTTCTCCAGCTGCTGGTCGATCGCGGTGTTGAAGAACATCGCCAGCAGCATCGGCGCCGGGCCGTTGATGGTCATCGACACCGAAGTCTCCGGCGAAGTGAGATCGAAGCCGGCATAGAGCGCTTTCATGTCGTCGAGCGTGGCGATGGAGACGCCGGAATTCCCGACCTTGCCGTAGATGTCGGGCCGCTCGTCGGGATTCCAGCCGTACAGCGTCACCGAATCGAACGCCGTCGACAGCCGCTTCGCCTCGGAATCCTTCGACAGGAACTTGAAGCGGGCATTGGTGCGGAAGGGATCGCCTTCGCCCGCGAACATGCGCGTCGGGTCCTCGTTCTCGCGCTTGAAGGGAAACACGCCCGCCGTGTACGGAAAGCTTCCCGGCACGTTTTCGCGCAGGATCCAGCGCAGGAGTTCGCCGTGATCTTCGTAACGCGGCAGCGCCACCTTGCGCACGTGCGTGCCCGAGAGGCTGACGCTCACCTGGCGCGTACGGATTTCGCGGTCGCGCACCTTGACGACGAAATCGTCGCCGGAATAGCGCGCCTTCAATGTCGGCCAGTTCTCGAGCAGTTTTCGCGCGCGCGGGTCGAGGCGTTCCTCGCGTTCGGCCAGCGGGGCTGCGAAGGCTTCCGTGCCGGCGCCGCTCTCCGCGAGCATGTCGCGTGACGCCTTCAGCTGCTGAATCTCGCGCGCGATGCGGGCCTGCTCGGCGATGGTGGTGTGGTAGTTGCGCACCTCGGCCGCGATCTCCGCAAGATAGCGCGAGCGCAACGGCGGCACGATCGCCTGCCGCGGCGAGGGCACATGGCTGTCGTTCTTCGCAAACCGCGTCGGCGGCGCCTTGAATCCTTTCTCCAGCAGGAGATCGCGAAGCCCCAGATAAAGCCCGGTGACGCCGTCGTCCTGAAAGCGCGCGGCAATGGCGCCGTACACCGGCATGGATTCCGCCGGTTTGCCGAACGCGTTGCGGTTGCGCTGGACCTGCTTTCGGACATCGCGCAGCGCGTCTTCGGCGCCCCGCCGGTCGAACTTGTTGATGGCGACGAGATCGGCGAAATCGAGCATGTCGATCTTTTCGAGCTGCGAGGCGGCGCCGAATTCCGGCGTCATCACGTACAGCGAAACATCGGCGAGATCGGCGATGGTCGTGTTGCCCTGGCCGATGCCGGGCGTCTCCACGATGACGAGATCGAAGCCGGCGGCGCGGGCCGCTTCCACCGCCGCGGGAATAAAGGGCGGCACGACGCTCTCCGAATCGCGCGTCCCGATCGAACGCATGTAGATCTGCGGCGCGTTGATCGCGTTCATGCGGATGCGGTCGCCCAGAAGCGCGCCGCCGCTTTTGCGCTTCGACGGATCGATCGCCAGAACCGCGATGCGGAAATCTTCGCTGTCGAGGCGGAAGCGGCGGATCAGCTCGTCGCAGAGCGAGGATTTGCCCGAGCCTCCGGTGCCGGTGATGCCGACAACCGGCATCCGGCGTTTGTCGTGGGTGCCCGACAACGCCGAAAGCGTCGCCGCATCGACGCGGCCGTGCTCGAGGCGGGTGATGAAGCGTGCCAGCGGCCGCCATCCGGGCGTCCCGAGCGAGCGAATGTCGACGTCGCCGTCGTCGGTCGGATCGAAATCCGCGCGCGCCATCATGTCGTCGATCATGCCCTGGAGGCCGAGGCGCTGGCCGTCTTCAGGAGCGTACAGGCGTTCGACGCCATAGGCGTGCAGCTCGGCGATCTCGTCCCTGGTGATGACGCCGCCGCCGCCGCCGAAAATCTTGATCCGGCCGGCGCCGCGTTCGTGCAGGAGATCGACCGCATATTTGAAATATTCGACATGGCCGCCCTGGTACGAGCTGACGGCGATGCCCTGTACGTCTTCCTGGATGGCCGCGGTGACCACCTCGTCCACCGAGCGGTTGTGGCCGAGGTGAATGACTTCCGCACCCGACGCCTGGAGAATGCGGCGCATGATGTTGATGGCGGCGTCATGGCCGTCGAACAGGCTGGTGGCCGTGACGAAGCGGACCTTGTTCTTGACCTTGCGCGCGCCCGCCGTCGCCTGGACCGCCGTCTTCCGTTTCGTGGTTGCCGTGTCGTTCACACTCTGCTCCTCGAACGATTGAGGGTATCTGGCATCAACAAAAACCTGTCATGGCCCGTAAATGCGGGCCACCCAGTTGGGGACGCGCTGTGCTTCCTCCAAACAAAAAACCTGTCATGGCCCGCAAATGCGGGCCACCCAGTTGGGGACACGCTTCGCTTCCTCCAAAAGGGCAAGAAATCTCGCATAACGAGGAGGTCTTTCCAAATTTCACCTGGGTGGCCCGCATTTGCGGGCCATGACAAATATATGGTGATCGCCCCCGCGTGATTTTCCTCCCCAGCGCGGGAGCGTGGGGGAGGGGGACCGTCCTCGCGAAAGCGGGGAAGCGGTGGAGGGGGCAAGGGCACTTCGCCGTCATGCGCGCGCAGGCCTGCCTCCCCCTTGCGGGGAGGCCGAAATTTGCGAGCGACGCGAAGCAAATTTCGGGTGGGGGTGATGTCGCCAACGCGGTAGACCCCACCCGAAATCGCTGAAGCAAATTTCGGGTGGGGGTGATATCGTCAACGCGCAGACCCCACCCGAAATCGCTGACGCGATTTCGACCTCCGCGCAAGGGCGCAAGGGGGTGGTCGCGCGCCTCAAAACGCGGCGTCGGGCATTTCCATGAGCGTGGCGGCGCCCGCCGTTGCCGCCGCCGCGAGGCTCGCGGCGCGGGGCAAAATCTGCTCGCCGTAGAAGCGCGCCGTCAGGATCTTGGCGCGCAGGAAATCCGCATCGCCCTGGTGCGCGGCCAGATCGGCCTTGGCGGCGAGCGCCGCCCGTGCCATCAGCCAGCCGCCCGCAACCGTCCCCCACAGGCGCAGATACGACATCGCGCCCGCCGCCGAATCGCGCGGGTCCCGCCGGGCGAGAATCCAGTCCGTCGTTCGCTCGAGCGCACCCAGGCCTTCGCGCAAGGCGCTCCGGAGCAGCGCGAGCTCCTTGCCGGCCTCGGCCAGCTCGCCGTCGAGCGCATGCATGGCGACGATGAACGACTTGGCGGTTTCGCCGCCGTCGCGCGTCAGCTTGCGGCCGATCAGGTCGTTCGCCTGGATGCCATTGGTGCCTTCGTAGATTTCGGCAATCTTGGCATCGCGCATGAACTGGGCGGCACCGGTTTCTTCGATGTAGCCCATGCCGCCGTGAATCTGTACGCCGAGCGACGCCGCTTCGGAGCCCGTTTCGGTGCCCCAACCTTTGACCACCGGAACGAGCAGGTCGACGATCCCTTGCGCCTCGCGGCGGACCTCCGGATCGGGATGGCGCTTGCTCACATCGAGCTTTCCCGCCGCGAAATAGGCCAGCGCGCGCGAGGCCTCGGTCAGCGCCCGCATCGTCAGGAGCATGCGCCGCACGTCGGGGTGATGGATGATGGTGACGGGTTTCGGATTGTCGCCGGCGATGTCGCGGCTCTGTACACGTTCGCGGGCGAAGGTTCCGGCCTTCTGCAGCGCCCGTTCGGCGACGCCGATCCCTTCAAGACCCACGGAGAGCCGCGCATTGTTCATCGTCGTGAACATGTACGAAAGGCCCTTGTTCTCCTCGCCGACGAGGAACCCAACCGCCCCGCCATTGTCGCCGTAGGAGAGGACCGCCGTCGGACTGGCGTGGATGCCCATCTTTTCCTCGAGCGAGACGCAGCGCAGATCGTTGCGCGATCCGGCCGAGCCATCCTCGTTGACGAGATATTTCGGCACCACGAAGAGCGAGATGCCTTTCACGCCCGCCGGCGCATCGGGGAGGCGCGCCAGCACCAGATGGACAATATTTTCCGCAAGTTCGTGGTCGCCATACGTGATGAAGATCTTCTGGCCGGTGATGCGGTAGTGGTCGCCGTCGCGAATCGCGCGGGTGCGGATGGCGGCGAGATCGGAACCGGCCTGCGGCTCCGTCAGGTTCATCGTGCCGGTCCACGCGCCGGAAATCATCTTCGGCAGGAAGCGGCGTTTCAGCGCCGCCGAGCCGTGATGGCTGATCGCTTCGACCGCAGCCTGCGTCAGCATCGGGCAGAGCGCGAAGGCCATGCTGGCCGAGTGCCACATCTCCTGCAGCGCCATGGCGAGAAGCCAGGGCAGCGCCTGGCCGCCATAATCGTGGTCGAAGGGCACGGCATTCCAGCCGGCCTCGACGAAAGCGCGATAGGCCTCGGTCCAGCCGTCGGGCGTGCGCACGACGCCGTTCTCCAGCCGCGAGCCCTGCCGGTCGCCGATGCGGTTGAGCGGCGCCAGCACCCCGGCCGCGAACTTGCCGCCCTGTTCGAGGATGGAATCGAGCAGGCTCTCGCTCAATTCTTCGCCGCCGGGCAGGCGCGTGATGTCATCGAAACCCGCGAGCTTTGTCGCGGCGAAACGCATGTCGGCGATGGGTGCGGCATAGGTCATGACGGCCTTCTACAAGAACGCGGATGCAATGCGAAGCTTCAGCCGCAGGAAGAGTTCGCGGCGCCAAGCTAAGCGGTCCGGAAGACGTTTCTGTCCAGCCTCTATGCAGTTCGTAAACCGGAAAGAAGATGCAGGTCAGGCGACTAGCCGTCTGCTGCTCCGCCTTAGATCGACGCCCAGAGTGCTGCGATGTTCATGCACTCGGCTTCGATGTCCTTCAGCCTCTGAAGTGTGGCTTTGACGCCGGGAAAGACAGTACCAGACGCGATATCCAACACCTGACAATATTCGGCATTCACTACTTCTCCGTCCGTTGCAATGAATTGGCGACAGTACTCCTGCACGGCAGCGGAAACATAACCCGCAGTTTCCGCGCCATGCGGGTGCGAACTCGAAAAGTGACATTTGAGCGCCCCGACATACGACTTTCCCTTCGGGCCTTTGCCACGAAGGATGATTTCCGGCCGAACGCTTATGTTCACCCCGTGGTAGACGAGTTTGGGTGGATTATGAGTGCCATGTTCTGGCGTAGCTCCACAGAGCGTGATTTTGTCGAGCATGCCGGCAAAGCGGTCGAGAGCGTCGAGGTTCGCGTTTATCCTCCGTGCTGTTCCCACCTTGGTCGGCGTCAACTGCTCCAGACCTTTCGCTTGGTTCAGTATAGGCGTCGGATCGTCCGCGCCATCTGCAAGGTACTTCGCGACCGCCTCGGCGGCCTCCTTGTGATACATGCCTACATTGAAGTCCGGATCAGGGTACTTGCGCTGTGCCAATATCGCGCGCTGACGGGCCGCCTTGCTGGCAATATACTCGGCCAGCTTGTTCACAGAAATATTGGGCTTTGATACCATACCTGATTCGCCTCTTTCGGGGCTAAAAGCGGGGACCAACCATGACGATGCAGGCCGTCGCTACACTGTCGAATCACAAGAGTCTGTGTATTGGGGAGATAACGTCAAGAGAGGCGGAAATCGTGAAAGGGGACCATCCCATCGTCGATGGCTATGGCCTCTACTTGATTGCTGTGGACGCAAGAAATCCTTCAGCCGCAGGGACTGTTCTAGCAAAATTTCTTTCAGAAGACGCTGCGGCCGTGCTCGCGCAATTTTTTAGGATACACGGCCGCCTAGAGCCAGCCTGAGCTCGCGCCGGCTCCTTTGCATGAGCCGCTTTCCTTCGGCGGCACGGATTACTGTGACCCTTGCATCTGCAGGGCGTGGCCTGGAGAGCCGCAGCTTAAGTTTGTTCGTGAGAGCAGCGCACAAACCTGAGGCGCAAAGCAGGCTGCCTTCGACAACGATTTGGCGACGTAACTTCACGCAGTGGCGCGCATCGGATCTCAGGATTCCAACCCGACCTTCATCGGTACCGAGTTGAATGCTATCAGAGGGCCACAGGAATCGTCAGAGAGGGCAGATGAACAAGCTTACTACGGCAATCCTTGTGGTCCCGCTATTTGGATCTGTAGCTTACGGACAGGTTGGACAAGCGACTACGATACCTTCAATGCAGGATTACTGTACGAGAGCTGCAATCCACCGGCCGGTACAGACGAGAAAACGCACGAGTTCGCAGTGCAAACGTGCAACATGTATCTTCGCGGACTGACTGACGGCCTCTTTCTGATGAAGGCCTTTGACGCAAAGGGGAGTGCCGGTTGCCTGCCTGCGGAAATGCCAATTTCAACTGCCGAAGCGAAGAGGGACCTCGAACTCTTTCTGCAGGGTCACCCAGAGGCCATGGGAAACTCGGCAGGGCTGGCAGCTGTCGCGGCGATCACGCAGGCGTACCCTTGTTCCCGAAAGTGAGGCGGGATGGGGCTAAGGCAGCTCATCGCCCAGAGTAGCCTTCGAAGAAGAAACGAGAACGAAATATACACGATGTTTCCACCATTCTTGCCGCGTCGGAGAAAAGAGCCTCGAACGAAGGAAACGTAAGCGTAAATGATTGAAAAGGGGCGGCTACTTTCGCTTGTTGAATTCGTGCAGCAATCGGCACGATTGCGCACGAAGCCATTTTCGACCGTCGCCCAACACGGTCAATTCTCACTTCACGAGCATCAACTCCAAGGCTTGCCGGGCATCCGCCTAAATTTTGGCGATGCGGATTCGGGCGATGAAGTCTGGCTTATCGTCGAGCGCCTGTATGAGCAGAAGCCGCCGGATATTGTGAGCCCGGCTCTTCGGCCTTGGGTCCAAGTCTCGTCATCGCCTACCGAAGAGCCAAAGCTCTTACAAACTGCTGGCGGAAATGTTCTCATCGCTGCAGGTACTTATCGATCAAACCGAGAAGCCGGGAGTAGAGACGAGACAACCAAACCCGCCATTGATCCGGCTGCAGCTGTACATTTGTCCGAGCTGCCGACTGAAGGAGAGATAAGATCACAATTTGAAGTCTATTTAAAAAGCAAATGGCAACCGTGGGCTTATGAGGAGCAGCTTCGTCGCAGAACAATTCGCATATACGCGCAGCTGTTCACGCTGAAACAACAGATTGAAGGAGGTATTGTCGAAGCTCAACTCGAAGTCGTATGGGGAGTTGGCCTTGGCATTTCGAAGTGGAAAGCAACGACCATCAGCTATCCACTTGTTACACGGCTCGTCGAAATCTCTCTGAATCCCACAAATGCACAAATCGAAGTACGTCCACGGGACGTCGATGCCCGTCTGGAAATAGACTGGTATGCGTCAGTCGATAATCCCGGCGTGGCTGAACTTGAGAGGGCTGCAAAGGACTTCTTCCGGTCCAATGCCAAGACCTTCTCCCCGTTTGACCGTGGTACCTTTGAGCCCCTGCTTCGAGTTGCGGCAAGTCATCTCGATGCAAATGGCGTATATTGGCCGAACGAGACTCAGCCAGAAGATAGAACCCTTCCAGGGGCGGATGAAAATCTGCGGGTCACAGACACGTGGGTTTTGTTTGCACGTCCTCGAACACAAAGTGTCTTCCTGCAAGACTTGGAAAGACTGAAAGGCGCAATCGAAAAAGTCGAACAGCCAGAGCTCATTCCTGGCGCAGTAGCAGCGATTGTGACTAACCCGAGCGACACGAACCCAGTTGTCGAACTTCCTTCATTTCGCGGCGTCTGCGCATCTTATGAGCCTGGTTTGGAGACTCCCTCAAAAAAAGTTCGCGATCTCTATTTCCCGAAAGCGTTCAACAATGAACAGCTTCGGATTATTCAATTACTTGATGTGGCCGATGGGGTGGTGGTCCAAGGTCCGCCCGGCACCGGAAAGACGCACACGATAGCGAACGTTATCTGTCATTACCTGGCCGAAGGAAAGCGAGTGCTCGTCACTTCCATGAAAGAGCCTGCGCTAACAGTTCTACAAGGTCAACTTCCGGATGAAATCCAGCCGCTCGCGATTTCATTGCTCAGCAGCGAGCAATTGGGAATGAAGCAGTTTGAGCATGCTATTCAGAAGATAGCATCCGAAGTTCAGACGATAAATCGGGCAGAGATGGCCCGTGACATAGCTCACCTCGACGAGTCCATTGGCCACTTGCACGGTCGCCTCGCGGCGATAGACCGGAAGGTCAACGACTGGGCAACAAAAAATCTCGCTAAGTTTTGGCTCGATTCTGAAGAGGTTAACCCGCTGGATGCTGCTCATGAAGTAGTCGAGGGCAGCGGCCAGTTTGAGTGGCTGCCCGATTCGCTTGGCCTGTCGGAGCAGTTTTCGCCGCAGATAACCGACAGCGACTTAAGCGTGCTGCGGAATGCTCGCCGGACACTGGGCGATGACATTGACTACTTAAATGCATCGTTACCGCAACTGATCCAGTTTCCGGACTCATCCGAAATTCTACAAGTTCACCGCGACTTATCGCAATTAGAGAAACTCAAAGCCGGCATTGCTGCTGGCGAGGTCCCAGCACTAGCTGGATCTCCAGATGGTGCAATTGACGAGATGCATCAACTTGCAAGCAGGTTGGCTGTTCTTCTCGAATTGACAGACCAAATCGAGCGAGCGGGAAATCATTGGACACCAGTGTTGCGGGAGCAATTGAAGCAAGGCAATCGCGAACTATTCTCACTTCTTGATGCCTTAGGCGTTGAACTGGAGCAGGCAGTTAGCGCTAGAACGCAATTTATCCGTCGCCCCGTGATCCTGCCCTCTGGAATTGAACTCGATAATGAGATCAACGCTGCAATCGCCAACATGTGCGAGAATAGAAAGCCGTTCGGTATCGCAGGTTTTTTCGGAAAGTCGCAGCAGAAAAGTGTTCTCGACAGGATTCGCGTTCTGGGACATGCGCCGGGGAATGCTGAAGATTGGAAGCACGTTCACGGCTGCATAACTCTATTGAATCAACTGCGCACTCTTTCACTGCGCTGGAACGCATTAACGAGCGAACTTGGAATACCGGCCGTCGAAACTGATCGGCCGGATGGCGGAGTGCTCGCGGCCCGGCATTACGAGTTTTACCTAACGCTAAAGAAGCAGGTCACATTCGCCCAAGATGTTTTGAGTTGCGCGTTGAAACTCTTTCCCACGTGGCGTGGGTCAGGTCCGGACAGCGAGAGATGGAAGGACTTGCAGCGCGTAGTTCGACACCACATCGATCGTCAGACCCTCGCCAATGTCTGGATTGCTAAGGAGCGCTTCCAGAAGGTGCTGGAAGGCAAGAGCGGTAGAATTGTGGATGGAATATGGAATTTCCTCGATCACCGCTTGGGCAATCCTGCCGTAGACGAGGTTACCATGCAGGCTGAATGGTCTGCGCTGATGGCTGAATTGTCGCACGCTCTAGCGCTGGAAGGAGACCTAAAAGCAGTTCGCGAGATTTGCCGAAAAATTGAAATGTCAGGCGCCGAAAACTGGGCGGCAGGGCTTCGCGAAAAGATGAAGGGTACAACTGATCCATTGCTGCCGGACAACTGGCGAAGGGCATGGCGGCTGCGGCGACTGGCGACGTATCTGGATTCAATTGATCCCAGAGATGACCTCAAGCGCCTCGCCAAAGCGAGACGTGAAACTGAAGGCCTCCTCGCGAATGCCTATCGCGACGTTGTCGTGAGACGAACGTGGCTTAAGCTCGCAGAAAATGCGTCTCCGAGCATCAGAGCCGCTCTGCAAAGCTACCTCGCCGCGATTCAGAAAATAGGGAAAGGAACGGGCAAACGTGCGGTTCGCTTCCGTCAGGATGCCAGAAACGCGGCCTCAAAAGCCAATCCTGCAGTGCCATGTTGGATAATGCCACACTATCGAGTTTCGGAATCGCTGCCGCCAGAATTGGGCTGTTTCCACCTCGTGATAATCGATGAGGCATCGCAATCTGATTTAACCGCGCTGCCCGCTTTGCTGAGAGCTGAGAAGGTGTTGGTAGTGGGGGACGACAAGCAAGTCTCGCCGGAAGGGGTGGGACTAGAAGAGGAAAAAGTACGCAATTTGATAAGCCGTTTTCTGGGAGGTCAAGTAGAAACCTACAGACCACAGATGGACCCAAGTCGCTCGATCTACGACCTGTTCAAGGTGGTCTTTGCAGCGAACTCGGTGATGCTCAGAGAGCATTTTCGGTGCGTTCCACCCATTATCGAGTACTCAAAAAGAGAATTTTATAATCACGAACTCCGACCATTGCGGCTGCCCAAAACCTCTGAACGTCTTGATCCCCCACTTATTGATGTCTTCGTGGAAGATGGATACCGGAAGGGACATGTGAATCTTCCTGAGATTAGATTCATTATAGAGGAGATAAAGAGAATTGTCGCCGATCCGCGCCTCGTCTCGCGCTCGATCGGTGTGGTTTCCCTGCTCGGTGGGGAGCAAGCACTACGTATTTGGGGGCGCCTAACCGACGAGATCGGGCCAGATGTTATGCAGCGACACCTGATAGCGTGCGGTGATGCACGTACGTTCCAAGGCAAAGAGCGCGATATCATGTTTCTATCAATGGTATCCGCGCCGAACGAAGTGGGTGCGCCACTTTCGCGCGATACATTCGCGCAAAGATTTAACGTCGCCGCCTCTCGTGCGCGCGACCGGATGTACTTGGTGAGGTCAGTTGCTCTGGAAAATTTGAGCGAGGCGGATCGCCTAAGACGATCGCTAATAGCCCATTTTGCTTGCCCATTCGCCCAAGATGAAACGCGTGTGGAACACTTGCGCAAACTCTGCGAGTCACCTTTTGAACGCGATGTTTACGACCTGCTTGTCAACAGAGGCTACCGTGTAACGCCACAGGTTAGAGTTGGACAATATAGAATCGATCTAGTTGTGGAAGGCGATAACGATGCTCGGCTTGCTGTCGAATGCGATGGTGACAAATACCACGGGGTAGACAGGTGGGCAGATGACATGCATCGCCAGAGCGACTTAGAACGTGCCGGATGGTCGTTTTGGCGAAGCTTTGCCTCGACCTTCTTGCGACGGAAGGACGACGTCGTGGCCGATCTGATGGGGGCGCTTTCCGAGCGAGGTATTGAGCCGTTAGGAATCGAAAATAGGGCCAGAAGTGTTCACACTGAACAGCGGGTCGTCTCGTCGGAAACTATCGAGAGGGCCGAGAGCGAAGTCGAAGAGTTTGACATAGGTGAAACCTTATTCGACCGGGCTGGCGTGAGTAGCGCCATCCACTCGTCCAGTGCGATTTCAGATGGATTGGCTATATTTGTAGGGCCTGCGCGAAGTCAGGAGGACGAGCAGCGTATTGAGCACGATCTCCAGTTGCGCCCCCAACATTCGCAAGACCTAGAGTCGATCATCGCGTACTGCCGTGATCAAAATCTGCGATTAGTCGACAACCGAACTAAGAAAGGTGCACTTTGGGTCGTGCATCCCATGTCCGACGGGCCTACCGCCACGGCCCTCAGGGAAATGGGCCTACGATTTGCGGATGGTAAGGGCTGGTGGATGAAATAGCCTCGACGGCAAAATACGATGCCACCGGACCCGTACTGCACCGATGGTACCACCGTCCTCAAGGACATTCCCGGGCTGCGTTTTATGACAGTTGGTGGAGGAAACGAGGGATGGAGATCGCGACAATGAACATGAGAGAGCAATGGATTTCCAAGACCGGTATTGGAGCGGCGCGTGTCGTTCTGGCGTTGATCGTCGTCCTGGTGGCGGGCTTGGACCGGGCACAGTCGGAGCAGACGCACGGTCTGACGGTGCTTTATAACTTCGCGGGATCGTCCGACGGGGGCGATCCAGACGCGACTCTGATCCGCGACTCTGCGGGCAATCTCTATGGCACCGCGGATTACGGCGGGACCGCGTTTGCCGGCGTTGTTTTCAAAGTTGCGCCCGATGGAACGGAAACGCCGCTGTACAGTTTCAGCGGCGGCGCCGATGGAGCACAACCTTTTTCCGCACTGGTGCGCGACAAAGCCGGCAATCTCTACGGTACGACGACGATGGGAGGCAGTGCAAATGCGGGCGTGGTGTTCAAGGTCGATTCCCTTGGCACAGAAACCGTATTGCACAATTTCACCGGAGGAACCGACGGTACCACGCCGACGGGAGGTTTGCTGAAGGACAGGAGGGGCGATTTCTATGGCACCACCTCGCAAGGTGGAACATCGAACGCCGGGGTGCTGTTCAAGATAGGCGCGAACGGGAAATACAGCATTCTCCACACCTTCACGGGTGCGGCCGATGACGGGAAGTATCCTACCTACACCAGCCTCCTGACGGATTCGACCGGAGCTCTCTATGGCGTAACGGAAGAAGGCGGCGCGGCCAACGGCGGGATCCTGTACAAGTTGGACAAGACGGGAACACTGACCATCCTCCACAGCTTTATGGGAGGAACGACCGACGGCTGCAACGTTCTGGGAACGCCGTTCCTCGACGGGAACGGAAACTTTTACGGCACGACATCGTCTTGCGGCACCGCGAGCCTGGGCACGGTCTGGAAGGTGAGTGCGAACGGGAGCGAGACGGTGCTGCACAGCTTTGCCGGTGGAACGGCCGATGGGGAGTACCCGCTGGCCGGCGTGATCGTGGATGCAAGCGGCAACATGTACGGGAGTACGGAGACGGCGGGCGCCTCAGATTTTGGAACGGTGTACAAGGTCGGCCCGACTGGGACTTTCACCCTCGTGCACAGCTTTTCCGGGACCGACGGCAAGTATCCGTACGGCGGCCTCATCCAGAACCGCAAGGGCACGCTCTTCGGCACAGCCTGGAACGGCGGCACGATCGGCTACGGAACGGTCTGGAAGATGCGATAGTCGTCGGCGCGCCCGCTTCCACGCGCGAGCGGGAGCGCAGAACCCTCGGCTGACCTATGATCGCGCGCGGGGTCCGGGCGCCCGCGCCGTCAATCTCAGAAAAACGAGTACGCTCTTCAGGCGCGCGAGATCCCACTTGATATCCGATACCGTTATGGTTATATAAAGAACCGTAACGGATTGCAAACGGAGATTACGCCTCATGAGTTCATCCGATTCCAACTACAAGGTCGGCCCCGGGAAACCGCCGCTGCATACCCGATTCCGGAAGGGCCAGTCCGGCAATCCGAGCGGCAAGCCCGGGCCGGCGAAACTCACCAGGCAGCGCTTCGACCGGGCGCTCTGTGCGATGCTCGACTCGGAAATGGCGGCCGTTAAGGACGCCCGGCCGCACGGAGTTCTCGACAGCATGGTGCGGCGGCTCGCGCTGGATGCCTTGGGCGGGCGCATGACAGCCATCCAACTCATCCTGAGGCAGCTCGACAAGGAGGTCGCGCGGGGCGACGACAGCGAAGCGGAGAACGTGGAAGCAAAGGTCGACGCAACAAAAGCGGACGAAGAGGAAGAAGAAAGCGACGAGCAGGGCGCGGCCGCGGCGCCGCTCGAGGACTACGCGCTGTGGGTCAAGACCCACGGCAAATGACGTGGACCCGGAGACAATCCTCCCTGGTGCAGGGAGAAAAGCAGGGAAGAATCAAAATTTGGGGCCCGCGAAAATGGGCACGCGGAGGCGCGGAGGAATGCACAAAAATAGAGTCATTCCCGCGCAAGCGGGAACCCAGAGAGTGGAGGGTGAAGAACGAAGTTTCTGGCGATCGAATTCCTTCCGTAGTCCTCGACGCATCTGGGTCCCCGCTTGCGCGGGGATGACAAATTTTGAGTAGGAAATCTCCACGCTTCCAGCGACCTATCCTCCCTGGTGCAGGGAGAAAAGCAGGGAGGAATCAAAATTTGGGGCCTCGCGAAAATGGCCGCGCGGAGACGCGGACGAACGCACAAAGAATTGTCATTCCCGCGAAAGCGGGAACCCAGATGCATAGAGCGGGAAAGGAGATACGAAGTACCGTCACTGGTTTCTGGAACGTGGTCTCACCAATGGTGCTCCTCCGTCACCTTCAAACATCTGGGTCCCCGCTTGCGCGGGGATGACAAATTTTGGGTACGAACCCTCCGTGCCTCCGCGTCTCTGCGTGAATCTTTTATCGGCGTACGAATCGGCGAGCGACTTATCCTCCCTGGTGCAGGGAGAAAAGCAGGGAGGAATCAAAAAACGCGGGGTCGGAATTTCGCGTGCACGGGGAAGGAAAACCCTATCGCGGGAATACGTTGGCAATGGTGTCGCTGCTGCTGCGGCGCGGCACGTCCTTGACGATCTCGCGTGCCGCATTGTGGCCCGGAATGCCGCTGACGCCGCCGCCGGGGTGCGTGCCCGCGCCGCACATGTACAGGCCTGGTATGGGGCTGCGGTAATTCCCATTCCCCAGCACCGGCCGCGCGGAGAAAAGCTGGTCCAGCGCCAGGCTGCCATGCATGATGTCGCCGCCGACGAGACCGAAGGTGCGTTCGAGGTCGAGCGGACTAAGCACGCTCCGCGCCATCACGCTCGCCTTGAAACCCGGCGCATAGCGGTCGACCGTGTCGATCATCAAATCCGCGACTTCGTCTTTCTTCGCGTCCCAGGAGGCGCCGTCCGGCAGTTCCGGCGCCACGTGCTGGCAGAAGAGGCTCGCCACATGCTTGCCTTCCGGCGCAAGCCCCGGGTCGGTGACCGAGGGCACCAGGATCTCGACAATCGGCACCTTCGACCAGCCCTGCGCGCGGGCATCGCTGTACGCCCGGTCCATGTAGGCGAGGCTCGGCGCGATGATGATGCCGGCGGTCAGATGATCGCCCGGTTCCGGCAGGCAGGCGAAGCGCGGAAGCTCTGACAGCGCGACGTTCATGCGGAAGGTGCCGGAGGCGCAGCGATAGCTCCGCATGCGGCCGACAAAATCCGCGGGCAACAGACTCGTATCGACCAGCGAGAGGAACAGGAGCTTCGGATTGAGATTGGAGGCAACGGCGCGGGCGCGGAATGCCTCGCCCGCGGCGGTGATGACGCCCTGGGCGCGGCCCTGTTCGACAATCACCTCGCGGACTTCCGAATTTGTACGGATCTCGACACCGGCTTCGCGCGCCGCCGCGGCCATCGCTTGTGTTACCGTCCCCATGCCCCCCATCGCGTGGCCCCAGGCCCCTTTGACGCCGTTCACCTCGCCGATCCCGTGATGGAGCAGCACATAACCGGTGCCGGGCCCATACGGGCTCGCGTAGTTGCCGACGATGGCATCGAAGCCGAGCGCCGCCTTGATGGGATCGGACTCAAACCAGCCGTCGAGCCACTCGCCCGCCGATTGGCCGAACAGCGCCAGGAGATCGCGACGCGCAACGGTGTCGAGCCGCGTCAGCCGGCGCGCGAGGCCGCCCGCCTTGATCATCTCGCCAATTGCATCCCACCAGTTCCCTTCGCCGAGATTGGGCGGCGTGGTGAGCAGGAGTTCGCGCACGAGATCGGCAAGGACGGCGAGGCGGGCGGAGAAGGCATCGAGGCGCGCGGCATCGGCCTGCGAATATTTCGCGACCTCGCCCTTGGTGCGGCCCCGGCCGACGGCCAGATATTCGCGTTCGTTCAGCGGCAGGAAGTTCTGCATTTTTCGGGGCACGATGGTGAGGCCGTGCCCGGCCAATCCCATCTCGGCGATCACCTTCGGATGCAGGAGCGAGACGGTGTAGCTCGCGGTCGAATTCTTGAAACCCGGCGCGAACTCCTCGGTGATGGCGGCGCCGCCAACGAGGCCCCGCCGCTCGAGCACCAGCACCTTGAGCCCGGCGCGCGCGCAATAGAAGGCGCAGACGAGGCCGTTATGGCCGCCGCCAATGACGACAATGTCGTATGTCTGTTCAGTAGCCAGCATCAGCTCCGCTCAGGAATCGCCTCGCGTGTATGACACTTGCAGCGCGACAAGATCAATTTTCCTCCCGCCCCTCTCCCGTCGGGGAGAGGAATGAGGAGCGCGTACATGGCCGGGTTTAACCCGGCCATTCGCGCTGCGAAGGGGAGAGTGGGGTTATTGCTGCGTTGCGCGAACGCGTACGCGCAAGGTTGCCGTGGCAGAACCGAAGCGGGCCTCGACACGCGCTTCGCCCGGACGAAGCGCGTGAATGAGGCCGCCGTGTTCAATCTCGATAACGGGCGCGCCTGCCTCTGGTACGACCTGCCAGTGCACGAGTCGCGCATTCAGGTCCACAGCACCCACCGGCGCCGGATAGATGGCGGAGGGATGCGGTATCGCGCTTGCCGTATCGGAATCGCGCGTCAGCACCAGAACGGGGAGGTCGTCCGCTGCGAATGCCAGCGGTGATGTTGCCGGCGGCGCGACGAAGATCTGCATCGTCCGCACGGAAATTGAGCCATCCGGGAATTCCGCACGAAAGCCGAAGCGGACGGGACCGAGAAGCGTCGGCGTCACGCGCAGATGCATTGCGCCAGTCGCGGCCGGCGAGGCGGCCACGGCTTGGAGCGGCGCGTCGCCCATTTCGCCACTCTGATACACCATGACATGTGCCGGCAGTGCCGCTACCGGAACGCGCAAGGTGACCGCAAAGGGCGCGCCGAGTGTGGCGTGCGCCGGTGCCTGTACGAGCATGCCCGGAAGAATTTTCGGCAGGCGCGCGGGCGCTGGCGCTTCCACGTTTTCGGCGACGGTTTCCTTGTGCGAAGGCAGACAGGTGTCGGCGCCGCTCGTTTCAATCCAGCAACCGGCGAGTTTTTCCACCTCAAGCGACGGATCGCTGACCACGCTGTTGTCGTTGACGCCGGTCAGCCACGTCAAAATGCTGCCAACAAGCGACGTGTGGGAGAGTTTCGCAAATGTATGGAACTGATTGCCCGACGCCCCTTCCGTCTGGCTCGCGACCGTCACGATTGCGTCGTCGGGCTGGTTGCCCAGGATGGAGTCCACTGTCGCGACATTTCTGCCGTTCGGATTGCGATAGAGCGCTGCTATCAGCGCGTCGAGCGCGGTGGCAAGCGCGCTGTCGCCGGGCCTCGTCGAGCTGACCGCGCGCCACGTCGCATTTGCGATATTGGGACCCGAGAGATCGGGATTGTTCAGGCTCTTTCCGTCGGGATAGAGCGAATAGACCGCGCCCGTTTTCACCGGCAGCGTCGGCGCGTTGATCGGATAGCCGTTCGCCGCGAAACATTTGGCGACCGTCGTATCGCCGCAGACTTCCTCCCAGAACAGTCCCTGCGCCGTCCAGAGCGGCGCCTTGCGCTTCGCGTCGCGATGGGCAACCAGGTACGGCGCAAGCTCGGAACCGATCTCGGGCGTGTTCAGTGTTACGATTGCGTGGAGCTGGCCCTGCATGCGGTTGCGAACCGATTCATATTTCGGCTGCGAGGCGTAGTTCCGCGCCACGAGACCGCCCATGCTGTGAACCAGGAGATCGACACGCGCGCCGACGATCCCTTGGGAATCGAGCGTGGCGAGGAGCGAATCGATTTCCGTCTGCAGCGCCGCTTTGGATGTGACCTCGCAAGGATTCTGCTGGCCGGAAAGCGGGTCCGTCTTCGCGTCGAAGCGCAGATATTTGGAATAGCAGATCGGCTGGACGAATTGCGGCGCGCTGTCCCACGGTGCGTGCGCGCGCAGATAACCCTCGGCCTCGGACAGACTATGTTTGTCGCCCCACAGTCCGTGCACCAGCACGAGCGGCGGTATCGTGAGCGCCACGCTCAGGTTTCCGCTTGCACTTCCCTGTTTCGCGGTGACGCTGATCGTGTTGTTTGACGAATAGCCGCCGAGCGGCCCCTGCACCAGCACCGGGGCGAACCAGGTCGACCCGACCTGGATCAGACCGGAAACGGTGAGGCTCGATTGTCCGGTCGCGGGCGGCGTCGTCAGGAAATTGTCGGCATAGGAGATGAGGGAAGCGGCATCGTTCACCTGAAACGTCACGGCGGCGCTGGAGTCCGTCTCGAAGAGAACAATCGCGGCGGACGTGGCTTCGGCGGAGAGCGCCGTGGCGGCATAGTTCGAAAGATTGGGATTGCCCGCGAGAAAGGACGCGAGCTCCATATTGTCCAGATGTGCCGGCGCAACCAGAAACGGATCGAGCGCCAGGAGCGAAGTGGAGGCGGTAACCGGCCACGACCACAAACATGCGGCAAGTGCGGCGACAAGCGCGGTACGGGACACCTTCATATCCGGCTCCAGATCGTGACGGATTGGCGCGACTATAGCTATAAAGGCGGCGATTGCGTGTAGGGGCTGAGATGACAGACGGCTTCAAAGGGTTTCCCAAAGATTTCTTCGCCTTCTTCCGCGAGTTGAAGGCGCACAACGAGCGTCCCTGGTTCGAAGCGAACAAGGAGCGCTTCCGTGAAAGCGTGCAGGCGCCGATGAGCGAATTCATCGCCGCGATGGCGCCGAGGCTCGCAAAAATTTCGAAACGCTTTACCGCCGACCCGAGGCCCAATGGGGGTTCGATGTTCCGCATCTATCGCGACGTGCGGTTCTCGAAGGACAAGCGTCCGTACAAGGAGCATGCCGCCTGTCATTTCCGCCACGCCTTGGGAAAGGATGTGCACGCGCCGGGCTTCTACATGCATTTCGCCCCGGGCGAGGTGTTCTTCGGCGGCGGCTTGTGGATGCCGCCGCCGGAGTCGCTTGAAAAAGTGCGCGAGGCGATCGCGTCCAAAACGGCGGCGTGGAAGAAGATTCTGGACGACCGGAATTTCCGGAAGCATTTTGATGGCGTGAAAGGCGAGGGGCTGGTGCGCCCGCCGCGCGGGTTCGATCCCGCCCATCCGTACATCGAAGACATCAAGCGCAAGAGCTTCTACGCGATGCGCGAAGCCGACCAGAGGCTCGCCGCATCGCCCGCGCTGGTCGATGAAGTCGCCGCCGGGTTTTCCGCACTGTCGCCGCTGATGAAATTTCTCTGCGCCTCGCTCGACGTCCCGTATTGAAGCCAAAGTGCAGAGAACCAAATACCTGTCATGGCCCGCGAATGCGGGCCGCACAAACGGACACTCCTAAAATAAGGGTGTCATTCCGGCGCGTGAAGCTTGTCCTCCGGCCGCGCTTCGCGCGGACCGGGGGGCGGGGACCCAGATGTTTGAAGGTGACGGAGGAGCACCGATAGCGAGCACACGTTCCAGAAACGCGTGATGGTATTGGTGCGCATTTTTTCACGCTCGATGCATCTGGGTTCCCGCTGGAGTTTACGCTTGGGCCGCGCTTCGCGAGGGAATGACACTTTTTGGGAGACACGTCCCGTCTGCGTTCTCCTCTGCGGTCACTGCGCTAAGCCTTCCTTTGGGTGGGTAAATTTGCTTGAGTGTGCGGGGCACCGGGCAGGTGGCGATGACCGAACATTTCGATGTGCTGATCGTGGGCGCCGGGCTTTCGGGCATTGGCGCGGCCCATCATCTCCAGCATCGCTGCCCAAAGAAGAGCTACGCCATTCTTGAAGGCCGCAATGCCATCGGCGGCACCTGGGATCTGTTCCGTTATCCGGGCATCCGCTCCGACTCCGACATGTACACCATGGGCTATTCCTTCCGGCCCTGGACCAATCCGAAAGCGATCGCCGACGGCACCTCCATCCTCGACTACGTCCGCGACACTGCGCGCGAAGCCGGCATCGACAGGCACATTCGCTTCAACAGCTGGGTCACGCGCGCGGAATGGTCGACCAACGACGCAACATGGAGCGTCGAGGTCAGGCGCAAACCGCCGGACAATGGCGGCGGCGAAGAGATCGTACGATACACCTGCAATTTCCTGTTCATGTGCTCGGGCTATTACCGCTACAGCGCCGGCTATGTCCCGGAATTCAAGGGCACGGAGCGCTTCAGGGGCGCCATCGTCCATCCGCAGCAATGGCCCGCCGGTCTCGATTATGCGGGCAAACGCATCGTGGTGATCGGGAGCGGCGCAACGGCGGTGACGCTCGTGCCGGAGCTTGCGAAGGAGGCGGCCCATGTCACCATGCTGCAGCGCTCGCCGACCTATATCGTGTCGCGCCCCGCCGAAGATGCGGTCGCCAATTGGGCCAGGCGGCATCTGCCGGCGAAATTTGCCTATCTGCTGACGCGCTGGCGGCTCGTGCTTCTCGGCATGTGGTTTTACCGGCTGTGCAAGAAAAAGCCCGAGCATGTGAAGGCGCTGATCGCCAAGGGCGTGCGCGCCGAGCTCGGCGAGGATTTCGATATCGCGACGCATTTCACGCCGCGCTACAACCCGTGGGACCAGCGGCTTTGCCTTGTGCCGGATGCCGACCTCTTCCAGGCGATGAGAAGCGGTCGCGCTTCGATCGCCACCGACCTGATCGAGACGTTCACCGAAAACGGCTTGCAGCTCCAATCCGGCCGCGCCCTCGAGGCGGACATCGTCATCACCGCGACCGGTCTCGTGCTCGAACTGCTGGGCGGGATGGAAGTGCGGGTCGACGGCGAACGCGTGGATTTCTCAAAAACCCTCAACTACCGCGGCGCGATGTACAGCGACGTTCCCAATCTCGCCTCCGCCTTCGGCTACACCAACGCCTCGTGGACGCTCAAATGCGATCTCACCTGCGAATTCGTCTGCCGGCTGCTCAATCAGATGGACAGGCTCGGCGTCCGCCAGGCCACGCCGCGCAATCGCGATCCGTCGGTAGGTCGTCAGCCCTGGGTCGATTTCTCTTCCGGTTATATCCAGCGCTCGATCGATCGCTTCCCGAACCAGGGGACAAAATGGCCGTGGCGGCTCTACCAGAACTACGCGCTCGACATTTTGAACCTGCGGTTCGGCCGCCTCGACGACGGCGTGCTGGAGTTTTCCAATCCGCTTCCCGAGCGGATCCGCCGCGCCGCGTAAACCGGGGTTGTCATGCTGCGCGAATGCGCAGCATCCAGACGAAACCTCGCAGGACGATTGGAACGCACCGGATCATGCAATCGGGCGTCCGTCGCTGCCAACTGGATGCTGCGCATTCGCGCAGCATGACAATCCAGGCTAATGCGGAACGGCGCTCGGAGGATTCGACTCGCCAGCGTTGGGCGGCGGCGCGGAATTGGCCGCTCCAACAGGTGATCCGTTGCCGGGTGCGATATTGGACGGCGCGGGTACGGGCGCGGCGCCTCCCGCCGGCTTGGCTGCATCCTGAGCTGCGGGATGCGTGTCGACGCCCACGGCCGGCGGCGCGTTTCTCGCAGTCTCGCCATAGGCTCTGCGTGCCGCCGCGCGTTTCGAGAGCAGCCGGTTCAGCCGGTCAATGTCGGTTCTCAGCTCCGCGATCGTCACCGCGTCCGCATTGACCGAGTTCTGGAGGGCCGCGATCTTCGCCGCCTGCGCCGGGTCGGAGGTCGGAACATTCCGGGTCACCGTGTGCCACTTTTCGACCGAACGGGGCGACGCGAGCACAACAGCGCGTGGCGAAACGTACATGCTCCATGAGCTGATCAAAAACCCGAGCGCGAGTGCGCCAAACGCCGCCGCGAAAGGATTTTTGCGCGCGTACTCGCCGAGCGTGCTATGCCATGGCTGCGCCATTTGTACCGAACCCGCCGGTTCTGTAGCGAGATGGCCTTGCCGCGCATAATAAAGACAGGCGACAGCGCAAGCCGTCCCGATCAAGCCTTCCAGGATTTGCAAAGACGACATCCGTCGCTCCCTTCGTGAAGCGGATGCCCCTCCCTTTGTAAGCCCGTCCGACGTTTGAAATTGTTAGCGACGTGCCTGTCAAGCCTGAAACAATCGGGCCGTCTTTTGATGTGTTCTTCAGCACTTCAAGTGATGGATTCGCGCGTCGAGAACAGCCTTTTCGTTTTTCTACCCGCCGAGCGATGCGAGATGGGGAAGAGCAACCGCGAAGCGGTGAAGAACGTCGGGCGAGGTGCCCGACGAAGCGGCACGGCTCCGGCAGGTGGGATCGGGCGGCCTTTGCTTTCGTTCCCTATATGTTCTAACATGGCCGGTCCATGGGTGCGGCAGCGGAAAAGGTCGGTTTTCTCAAGGCTTCTCTTGCCCAGGCGGGGCTTGAGAAGGTGGACAACCATGGCCGCGTGGCACTCGGCCACGGTTATGCGGATGCCTGCCTGAAAGGCGGTATCGGCCGCAGCGCGCTGCACGAGATTTTCCCGGCCGGTGCCGGGGATGAGGCGGCCGCAAGCGGCTTTGCAACGGCACTCGCCGCCCGTGTGGCGGCCAACAAACGGGTGCTGTGGATCGTGCCGGATTTTGCCGCCCTCGAGCATGGCGAAATTTCCGCACTAGGTTTGCTCGAGATGGGCCGGGACCCCGCGCGGTTTCTGCTGTTGCGCGCGCCCGATTCCCTCGCGGTGCTGCGCGCCGCCGCCGATGCGCTTTCCTGCCGTGCGCTTGGTGCGCTGGTGATGGAAATTCCGGGGACAATGAAGGCGCTCGATCTCGCAGCGAGCCGCCGGCTCGTGCTTCTCGCGGTCGAAAGCGGCGTCACGGCTTTTCTGCTGCGCTGTTCGGCGGAACCGGAGCCGAGCGCCGCCGAAACGCGCTGGCGCGTGCGCGCCGAGGGGTCCGAAAGAAACAACGAAAATTGGGGGCATCCTCTGTTCGCTGCCGAACTCGTGCGCAACCGGCACGGGCCGACCGGACAATGGCTGATGGAGTGGAACAGTGACGATGGCTTCTTCCGCGCGGCGGATTCTGGCGCTGTGGTTTCCGCGCCTTCCGACCGACCGTTTGCAGCGGCCGGCGCGCGAGCCGAAACACTTTCGCGCGTCGCCTGACGAGTGCCCGCTCGTCATTGCCGCAAAAGCCGGCAATGCGCTGCGCATCACCGCATGCGATGCGAAAGCCGCGTCGCTCGGGCTGCGCATCGGCATGCCGCTCGCCGATGCGCGTGCGATGGCGCCAAAGCTCGATGTTGCGCCTGGCGACGAGGCCGCGGACGAGAGGCTTCTCGAATCGATCGCCGATTGGTCACTGCATTACACACCGTTGGTCGCGCTCGATTCGCCGAACGGACTTCTTCTCGATGTGACCGGTGCAACGCATCTCTTCGGCGGCGAACGCAGGCTGCTCGATCGCGCACGGACAAATTTGCGCAGACAGGGTTTCGCGGTCACAGGCGCGATTGCCGGATCCGCCGCCGCTTCGCGCGCGCTCGCCCGTTATCGCGATGGCATGATCGTGCCGCCGGGGGAAGAGGCGCGCGCGATGGCGCCGCTTCCCGTCGAAGCGCTGGACCTCGATGTCCAGGTGACGCACGCTTTTCGCCACGCGGGACTCAAAACCATCGGACATGTCGCGATGCGCCGGCGCGGCGAGCTGACCGCCCGTTTCGGTGCGACAATGGTGTTCGCGCTTGATCAGGCGCTCGGGCGTGCGGAGAAGCCGATCTCGCCGCGCCTGCCGCTCCCCGACTACATGGCCGAGCGGATTTTTGCCGAGCCGCTTGTCGCGCAGGACGTGATTCTCGAAAGCTTGCGCGGGCTCGCGCAATCGCTGGGGACGCTCCTCAGTGAACGCGGGGAAGGTGCGCGCCGCCTGGAAGCGGTGTTCTTTCGCGCCGACGGCAAGGTGCGCCGGATTGCGGTCGAGACCGGCACGCCCATGCGCGACGCGGAGGTGATCGCGCGGCTGTTCCGCGAAAGGCTCAATGCGCTCGCCGATCCGCTCGATCCTGGATTTGGCTTCGATCTTATCCGGCTCTCGGCCGACCGTGCCGAACGCTGCGATACGGGAACGGCGGCGTTCACCGCCGACACCAATGAAGAAAAGGAGATCGCGTTTCTTGTCGACCGCCTCGCCGCGCGCTTCGGTTCGCATCGCGTGTTGGTGTTCCGGCCAAACGACACGCATATCCCCGAAGCCGCCGCGGTCGCGCTTCCGGCGCAACGTGCAGAACAATCGAAACTCGGGTGGAAGGCGATCCGCGGAACAGACGAGGCGCCGCGCCGGCCGCTCCGCCTTTTCGCCAGACCCGAACCGATCACGGCGATGTTTGAGGTGCCGGAAGCACCGCCGGTACGCTTCCGCTGGCGGCGGGCATGGCACGACGTGGTGCTCGCCGAAGGCCCGGAACGCATCGCCATGGAATGGTGGCGCGAGCAGGTGCCGCAGCCGACGCGGGATTATTTCCGCGTAGAGGATTCGCTCGGCCGCCGCTTCTGGCTTTACCGTGACGGATTGTACGGAAGCGAAACCGCGGCACCCCGCTGGTTCATGCACGGACTCTTCGCATGAGTGCAGCGCTTCCCTATGCCGAGATCGCCATCACCACGAATTTTTCGTTTCTGCGCGGCGCTTCGCATCCGAGAGAACTGGTGCTGGCGGCGACCCTCTATGGCCATGCCGCGATCGGCATCGCTGACAGGAACACGCTCGCGGGCGTCGTGCGCGCCTATGAAGCGGTACAGGAGGTCCTGGAGAAATGCGGCACGGCGCCGAAGCTGCTCGTCGGTACGCGGCTCGTCTTCGCCGATGGGACGCCCGACATCCTCGCCTATCCGACAAACCGCGCGGCCTACGGACGGCTCTGCCGCCTCCTCAGCCAGGGCAAGCTCCGCGCGGCCAAAGGCGAATGCATTTTCCGCTTCGAAGATCTCTTCGCCTGGCAGGACGGCATGCTCTTTGTCGTCCTGCCGCCGAATCCTTCGCGCGCCGAAAGTGTGGGCGCTCCCTTCAAACGCGCGTGGAACAATGACGCGACCGTTTCCTCCCCCGCGCGAAGCGTGGGGGAGGGGGACCGCGAAGCGGTGGAGGGGGCACGCAACGCGAGGCGTATTCAACGGCCCCCTCCGGTGCTTCGCACCACCTCCCCCACGCTTCGCGCGGGGGAGGAAAACCGAAGAGCGGGGGAAGAAAACGAAACTATCACCGTGCTTCGGCAACTCTCCGCCGCTGCGCCCGATCGCGTGTGGCTCGGGGCGTCGATGCCTTATCAGGGCGACGACCGGCGGCGCCTGAAGAAGCTCGAAAGAATCGCGCGCGACGCAAACGTCAAACTCATCGCCACCAACGACGTGCTCTATCATGCGGCCGAACGGCGAGCGCTGCAGGATATCGTCACCTGCATCCGCGAGCACAAGACGCTCGACGAAGCCGGCCGCCTCCTCGAACCCAATGCCGAACGGCATCTGAAGACGCCACAGGAAATGGCGGCGCTGTTCCGTGACGCGCCGGAGGCGATTGCGGAGACGATCCGCTTTGCCGACACGATCGAATTCTCGCTCGACCAGATTCGCTACAACTATCCCGACGAGCCGGTGCCGAAAGGCAAGACGGCGCAGCAGCATCTCGAAGATCTGACCTGGGCGGGGGCGGCGCGGAAATATCCGCAAGGCATTCCCACGAAGCTGCGCGCGACGCTCGAAAAAGAACTGGCGCTGATCGCCGAGCTCGCAATCGCCCCGTATTTTCTGACCGTCCACGACATCGTCGGATTTGCCAAGAGCCGCGACATCCTCTGCCAGGGCCGCGGCTCGGCCGCGAACTCCGCCGTCTGCTACGTGCTCGGCATCACCGCCGTCGATCCCATGGCGATCGATCTTCTGTTCGAGCGGTTCGTTTCGCAGGAACGCCGTGAACCGCCCGACATCGACGTCGATTTCGAACACGAACGCCGCGAAGATGTGATCCAGGACATTTACGCGCGCTACGGCAGGCATCGCGCGGCGCTGACCGCAACCGTCATCTGCTATCGCCCGCGAAGCGCCATCCGCGAAGTGGGCAAGGTGTTCGGCCTGACCGAAGACGTTACCGCGGCGCTGGCGAGCGGCGTGTGGGGCAGCTGGGGCGCGAGTCTCAAGGAGAGCGAGGTGCGCGAGGGCCGGCTCGATCCGGAGAATTCGCTGATCGCGCGCGCCGTCGCGGCCGCGAACGAGCTGATCGGATTCCCGCGCCATCTTTCGCAGCATGTCGGCGGTTTCGTGCTGACGCGCGACCGGCTCGATGAAATCGTGCCCGTGGGGCCTGCAACCATGGAGAACCGCTGGTTCATCGAATGGGACAAGGACGACATTGATACGCTCAGGATGATGAAGGTCGATGTCTTGGGGCTCGGGATGCTCAGCTGTGTCCGCAAGGCTTTCGAACTGATCGCCGCGCATGAATACAGACATCTTTCGCTTCCCACCGTGCCGCGCGAAGACCCGGCGGTGTACGACATGCTGTGCAAGGCCGATGCGATCGGCGTCTTCCAGGTGGAAAGTCGCGCGCAGATGAACATGCTGCCGCGGTTGAAACCGCGGGAGTTCTACGATCTCGTCATCGAAGTGGCGATCGTTCGCCCCGGTCCCATTCAGGGCGACATGGTGCATCCGTATCTGCGGCGGCGGAACGGTAGCGAGCCGGTGGAGTTTCCCTCGCCGTCGCTCGAACATGGGGCGCCCGACGAACTGCGCAGCGTCCTCGGGAAGACCCTTGGCGTGCCGCTCTTCCAGGAACAGGCGATGAAGCTTGCCATCGTGGCGGCGGGATTTTCGCCGGGCGAAGCGAACGGTTTGCGCCGCGCCATGGCGACATTCCGCAATGTCGGCACCATCGATCAGTTCCGGGAGAAGATGATCGCCGGCATGACGGCGCGGGGCTATGCCAAAGATTTCGCCGAACGCTGCTTCAAGCAGATCGAAGGCTTCGGCAGCTACGGTTTTCCGGAAAGCCATGCCGCGAGTTTCGCGCATCTCGTCTATGTCTCAGCCTGGATCAAGAGACATCATCCCGCCGCCTTCGCCTGCGCGCTTCTGAATTCGCAACCGATGGGATTCTACGCGCCGGCCGAGATCGTGCGCGATGCCCGCGACCACGATGTCGCGGTGCACCACGTCGACGTGAATTTCAGCCTTTGGGACAACACGCTCGAGCACAAGCCCGACGGCACGCTCGCGCTGCGCCTGGGTTTGCGGCAGATCGACGGCTTTCACGAAGAATGGTCGAACGTGCTGATCGCCCAACGCGGCAATGGCTACCGCGACGTGGACAGTCTTGCGCGGCGCGCGCGCCTTCCCAAACGCGCGCTCATCATCCTGGCCGAAGCGGACAGTTTCCAGTCGCTCGGCGAAGACCGGCGCGAAATTCTCTGGGCCGTGCGGCGCCTCCCCGACGACGAGGCGCTGCCGCTCTTCCGCACGCAATTCGTGGAGGAGCAGCCGGAGGAAGCGATCGCGCCTTTGCCAAAGATGCCGCTCGGTGAACATGTGCTCGCCGATTACCGCATGCTGCGGCTCTCGCTCCGTGCCCATCTGATGCAGTTTCTGCGCCCACTCTTTTCTCTCGAAGGGGTGCTGAGCTGCGCGGAAATTTCCGCCGCCAAAGACGGCGTGCGCGCGCGTTGCGCCGGCATCGTGCTGACGCGCCAGATGCCGGGCGATGCGGGCGTCGTCTTCGTCACGCTGAGCGACGAGACGGACGTTTGCAACGTGGTGGTGTGGCCGAAGCTCGTGGAAACATTCCGCCGCGCGGTGATGGGCGGACGCCTGCTTCTGGTCGAAGGCAAGATCCAGCGCAGCCCCGAAGACGTGGTGCATTTGGTGGCGCAAAAAATCTTCGACCGCACTGAGGAACTCGACCGCATCGCGGAAGAGGATGAGGGTACCCCGCCGCATCGCGCTGACGACGGCCTCCACCGCCACCCGCGCAACGTCCGCGTCATCCCCCGTTCAAGAGATTTTCATTGAAAGCGGCTTACTATTGGTTCTCTTCGACAAGCTCGGGTGAGTCTCTCTTACAATCCTCACTCGCCGCGTTCGATTTGCCCGCCACCCTCTATCGCCTGCGTGATGCGGGGATTGCCCCAGTAGCGGATTTCGCCGCCGCCGTTCACCGCCGCCGTCAACGCATCGTCCGCCCGCACCTTGATGACGCCGCCGCCATTGACGGCCGCCTCCACCTTTGTTGCGCCGATCGTGCGCGCGTCGATCGTGCCGCCGCCCTCGATCCCCAGCGCAAGATGGCGCAGGCGCGGAAAGTCGCCCTTGCTGTCGATGGCGCCGCCGCCGGAGACGCCCAGTCCCTCGATGTGCGGGGTCGTGATCTCGACTTCGAGATCGTAATGGTTCGGGCAGTCGTTCTTGCAGGCCTCGATACGCAGCTTTCCCGGTTCGTCCTGGACGAACCGCGTATAGGCAAGACTGCCCTGGATGAGCCGGACCGTCTGTACGTCGCCGGATTTCACGATGACATGACCGCCGCCTTCCAGTTCGAGGCTGTCAAACGGACTGACGCGGACCAGCTGCTGCGCTGAGGCAGGCGCAACAGCAAGAAAAGCTGACACCAAGGCGGCAGAGAACGGCAGCGAACAAACGGCTTTCATCATCGATCCCGCGGGGCAAAGTTGCTCACCAGAGCTAGCACCACCGCACTAGTTTGCGCGCATGCCGAATCGCCCGCACGCATATGACGCTACCCGGCCTCTATCCCCATGACCCGCAGCAGCGGACGTTCGAGGAAATCGACCGGAATCTGGACCACATAATGAAAGAGGTTGATCCCTGCGAGCGGCAGCAGAATAAACAGCGCGACGACCAGCAGCATGCCGAAGCGGCCTGCCTGCGCGACCGCCATGGACAGGGGCTGCGGCAGGAGGCCCACGGCGACGCGCCCGCCGTCGAGCGGCGGTATCGGCAGCAGATTGAACACGGCGAGGACAAGATTGATGTTGATCGACGTCCACAAGGCCGCGAGCACAAAACGCTCATTTATTCCCAGATGAATCGCGGCGTACAGAAGAACCGCCGAGATGAGCGCAAGGAGAATGTTCATCCCCGGTCCCGCGGCCGCGACCCAGATCATGTCGCGCTTGGGATGGCGAAGCGCCGCAAAATTCACCGGCACCGGCTTCGCATAGCCGAACAGGAATCCCGCATGCGAGAGAAGCAGCAAAGCGGGCAGGAGAATCGTCCCGAACGGGTCGATGTGGCGTAGCGGATTGAGAGAAATGCGGCCGGCGCGCTCGGCCGTGTCATCGCCGAAATGCCGCGCCACATAACCATGGGCCGCTTCGTGCAGCGTTATGGCGACGATCACCGGGATCGCAACGAGTGCGATCTCCTCAACCGTGTTTGCCGGATCGGCCACCGATCATCCTGCCTTCAATGCGCTCACGGCGTGGCGCTGTTGCCGTCGCGGATGGCGCTCGCAAGGATATCTTTCAGCCTGCCTTTGTTGCCGAAGGCCCAGGCGGCGCCGTAAGCGATGTCGTCGACGCGCCAGCCGCTCGCCGCGTGTACGAGATAGACCGTATCGCTCCAATGAAGGGGCTTCGCATCTTCCTTGCGGTTGTCGCGATAACCGAAATTGACGCTACACTGCGCCGTGTCGCCCGACTTTGCGCAGGCGCCGACATGAAAGGCTGTCGCGCCTTCGAAGTTCGAGGTGAAAAGATCGCCTTCGACAAGCGGCGGCGACATGTTTTTGGTGACGCTTGCAAAATGCGCTTGCGCAGCCTCGCCGTCGATCAGCAGTTTGTTGAGTGCCGGCGAAATGAACGGCTCGAGTTTCGCGCGCTCTTTTGCATCCGGAATGCCGTCCGAGGGATGGAAGGTCGCGTACACGCCGTAGAACCCGCTGGCCGCCGTGGCCGGATCGTCGGACAACGGCGCCGCGCCGGCCATGGCGACGCCAAGGAGTGCGGCGGCGATGCTCAGTCTTCTCACGCGCGGCCTTTCAGAAGATCGCGGATTTCGCGCAGGAGCAACACGTCCTCGGGCGTGACCGGCGGCGGCGTGTCCTCCTTCGGCGCTGAGAATCGGTTGATCTGCCGAACCACCAGGAACAGCACGAAGGCCACGATCAGGAAGTTCAAAATCGAATTGATGAAGGCGCCGTAATTGATTGTCACTGCGCCCGCGTCCTGCGCCGCCTTCAGCGTCGCGGCGCCGTGGCCCTTGAGGACAAAGAAGAAGTTGGAGAGATCGATGCCGCCGAGCAACAATCCGATCGGCGGCGTGACGATGTCTTTCACCAGCGAGTTGACGATGCCGGTAAACGCCGCGCCGACGACCACGCCGACCGCGAGATCGATCACGCTGCCGCGCATGGCGAATTTGCGGAATTCGTCGATAACCTTCATGGAAAGCGCATCCCTTCGACGAATCGAAGTCTAGGGAGCGGGCCAGATCGCAACAAGACAGGCTCGGCTTGCCAGCGGGCCGGCTTTCCGTATAAGACGCCGCCTCTTTCGGGCCGCCCGGCGCACAGGGCATGCCGTGGCGACCCCAAATGCGGGCCGGACCCCCGATCAAGTCGAGAGTCACCGGCCCTCCTTCACACAGGAGACCGCAAAATGCCCAAATTGAAGACGAAATCGGGCGCCAAGAAGCGCTTCAAGTTCACCGCGCGCGGCAAACTCAAGCACGGTCAGGCCGGCAAGCGCCATGGCATGATCAAGCGCTCGAACGAGCAGATCCGCGAATTGCGCGGCACAACGGTCATGTCGGCTTCGGAAACCCAGCGGGTCCGCCGCTGGATGCCGTACGCGTCCTGAGGGAGACAGCCCATGTCCCGCGCCCCCCGTTCCGTTCCTTCCCACCTTCGGCGCAAGCGCGTGCTGAAGCAGGCCAAGGGCTTCCGCGGCCGGCGGAAGAACAACATCACCACGGCCAACGCCGCCGTCGATCGCTCGCTCCAGTACGCCTATATCGGCCGCAAGCTGAAGAAGCGGAATTTCCGCGCCCTCTGGATTCAGCGCATCAACGCGGCCTGCCGGTTGCACGGCCTGACCTACAGCCGATTTATCAGCGGACTCGCCCGCGCCGGCGTCGAACTGGACCGCAAGGTCCTGGCCGATCTGGCGGTGCGCGAGCCCGACGCCTTCAAAGCGCTGGCCGAACAGGCACGGACGTAGGCGTCATCCCGGCGAAAGCGGGGACCCAGCGCCCGCACTTGCTTGAGAGCGCCCATTGATGGCGCTCTTTCTTCACGCTCTAAGCATCTGGGTTCTCCCCGGTCTAACCGTGGGATTGCGCGGGAATGACAATTTAATTCGATGACGGCGCACGTCCTCCAATGAGCGATATCGAGGCACTTGAGCAAAGGCTGCTCGCGGATATCGCCGCCGCGAGCGACGAAACGGCGCTCGAGGCGGTGCGCGTGGCAGCACTGGGAAAAAAGGGCGCGGTCAGCGAACTCCTGAAATCCTTGGGCGGCATGAGCCCGGAGGAGCGCCGCGAGAAGGGTCCGCTCTTCAATGGACTGCGCGACCGCACCGCCGAAGCCATAGCCGGTCGCAAAGCGGCCCTCGCGCGCGAAGCGCTCGACGCACGGCTCGCCTTCGAACGCCTCGACGTGACGCTGCCGCCCCGTCCCGAACCGCGCGGCACGATCCATCCGGTCAGCCAGGTCCACGACGAGATCACCGCCATCTTCGCCGATCTTGGCTTCGCCGTCGCCGAAGGGCCGGACGTCGAGTTCGACGATTACAATTTCACCAAGCTGAATATTCCGCCGGACCATCCGGCGCGGCAGATGCACGACACGTTCTATGTCGCGCGGCAGAGCGACGGAGAGCGGCATGTGTTGCGCACGCATACGAGCCCTGTACAGGCGCGCGTCATGCTTCAGCAGAAACCCCCGATCCGCGTGATCGTGCCCGGGCGTGCCTATCGCCGCGACTCCGACGCGACCCACACGCCGATGTTCCACCAGCTCGAAGCGCTGGTGATCGACGAGGAAACAAATCTCGGACATCTGCGCTGGGTGGTGGAACAGTTCTGCAGCGCGTTTTTCGAAGTCGACAGAATCGAATTGCGCGCACGGCCATCATTTTTTCCGTTCACCGAACCCAGCGTCGAATGGGACATGCGCTGCGACCGCTCGGGTGGCCAAATCAAATTCGGCACCGGCAATGACTGGCTCGAGCTCGGCGGCTCGGGAATGGTGCATCCGCGCGTGCTCGCCATGTGCGGCATCGATCCCGCGCGCTACCAGGGCTTTGCGTTCGGATTCGGTCTCGATCGCATGGCGATGCTCAAATATGGCGCGCCGGACCTTCGTGCCTTTTTCGAATCCGATCTGCGGTGGCTGCGGCACTACGGCTTTGCTGCGCTCGATCTTCCCACGCTCGACGGCGGATTGAGCCGATGAAGTTCACGCTGTCATGGCTGAAGGAGCATCTCGATACGGATGCGGATGCGCGCACGATCGCGGAAACGCTGACTCTGATCGGACTCGAAGTGGAGTCGCTGGAAGACAGGGGTGCCGCGCTCAAGGATTTCATCGTCGGTTACGTTGTGTCGGCCGAGAAGCATCCGAACGCCGACAAACTCAAGCTCTGCATGGTCGAGACCGGCAGCGGCATCGTGCAGGTCGTTTGCGGCGCGTCCAACGCGCACACCGGCATGAAAGGCGTGTTCGCGCCGCCCGGTACCGTCATTCCCGCTTCCGGCGAGACGCTGAAAGTCTCCAGCATCCGCGGCTTGGAGTCGCGCGGCATGCTCTGCTCCGAACGCGAGCTGCTTCTCTCCGACGAACACCAAGGCATCATTGAGCTGACAACCGATCTCGCCGCGGGCGCACCGGCGGCGCACGCGCTCGGGTTGGACGATCCGCTGTTCGATGTGGCAATCACGCCGAACCGCGGCGATTGCACAAGCGTCGCCGGTATCGCGCGCGATCTCGCCGCGGCGGGCCTCGGCAAATTGAAGACGGCGGCCGTTGCACCCGTTCGCGGGCGGTTTCCCTCGCCGCTCGCTATTTCCCTCAATTTCCCCAAGGGGGCCGAAAGCGCCTGCCCGATTTTTGCCGGGCGCGTGATCCGAAACGTCCGCAATCGCC
Source organism: Rhizomicrobium sp. (assembly GCA_036264415.1). Classification (GTDB taxonomy): domain Bacteria; phylum Pseudomonadota; class Alphaproteobacteria; order Micropepsales; family Micropepsaceae; genus Rhizomicrobium. Next base: position 76,519 of record DATAQZ010000031.1, read on the forward strand.
CGAGCCCCGCATGGCTGCAAGCGCGGCTTCGTGCGGTTGGTCTCAGGCCGATTTCCGCGCTGGTCGATATTACCAATTTCATTGCCAATGATCGCGGGCGACCGCTGCATGTGTTCGACGCCAACAGGCTTAAAGGCAACACGCAGGCGCGTTTCGCGCGCGAGGGCGAGTTGGTGAAGGCACTCGATGGGCGCACATACGATCTCGATCCGAAGACCGTCGTTATTGCCGATGACGAACACGCGCTCAGCATCGCCGGAATCATGGGCGGCGAAGAGAGCGGCTGTACCGAAGATACGCGCAACGTGTTCATCGAATCCGCCTGGTTCGATCCGCAACGAATCGCGGCTTCAGGACGCCGGCTCGGCATCCAGTCCGATGCGCGCTACCGCTTCGAGCGCGGCGCCGATCCGGCATTCGTGGTGCCAGGACTCGAGCTCGCGACGAAACTCATTCTTGAGTTGTGCGGCGGGGAAGCCGCCGAGATCGTTGTGGCGGGCGCCGTTCCCCGGCTGGGAAGCAAAATCACGTTTTCGCCGAAGGATGTGCGGCGGCTCGCTGGTCTCAAGCTGCCGGAAGAGCTCATCCGCGGAATTCTGCTTTCGCTTGGCTTTACGATTGAAGGCGATCACGCGCTCCGCGTCACGCCACCCTCTTGGCGGAGCGACATCGAAGCGCCTGCCGATCTCGTGGAGGAAGTCGTACGAATTCACGGCATTGACAATGTCGCTGCGCAACCGATGCCGCGGCCGTATGCCGTTGCGCGGCCCGTGCTCACGCCCGCCCAGAAGCGCATGCGCGCCGCGCGCCGGATGCTCGCGACACGTGGTTTCAACGAGACAATCTCCTACGTGTTCATTCCGCGCCCGCATGCGGCGCTGTTCGGCGGCGGCGACGAACGGCGCCAGCTTGAAAACCCGATTTCCGCCGACATGGATGCGCTCAGGCCGAGCGTTCTGCCGTCCTTGCTCGCCGCCGCACAGCGCAACAGCGCGCGCGGCGTCCCGGAGCAGTTGCTGTTCGAGATCGGTGCACAATTCGAGAGTGGAATACCGGGCGCGCAGACGACGGTTGCCGCCGGCATTCGCGTCGGTGGCGCCGTGCGCAGCTGGACGAAAGACATGCACGGAGCCGATGCGTTCAACGCGAAAGCCGACATGCAGGCCGTGCTGGAATCCGCCACGGGAGCGCCGATGACGGCGCCGGTGAAAAGCGGCGCGCCGCAATGGTATCATCCCGGACGCTCCGGAACGCTCGCACTCGGACCGAAAGTGCTCGCGTATTTCGGCGAATTGCATCCGGGCGTCCTCGCCGCCTGCGATATCAAGGGACCTGCCTCGGCATTCGAAGTCTTTCTCGACGCAATTCCGGAATCGAAAGCGAAGGCGCGCGCCCGGCCGCTGTTTCAGCCATCGCCATTCCCGGCGGTCGAGCGCGACTTCGCCTTCGTGGTGGACGCGAAGGTCACGGCCGAGGAAATCCTGCGCAGCGCGCGGAACGCCGAACGCAATCTCATCGAGCGCATGGAGGTCTTTGATGTGTATGAGGGCGCGGGCGTGCCGGAGGGCAGAAAATCGCTTGCCATAACCCTGCGCCTGCAGCCGAAAGACCGAACGCTTACAGAGGCGGAAATCGATAGCGTGGCGCAGAAGATCGTTGCGGCCGTGGGCAAAGCCACCGGCGGCACGCTACGAAGTTAATCCGACGCCGGTAGTTAGGGACGGGAAACCATTTCCCGTCAGCGTACCTGCACCGCGCCCGTGGAGCGAGAAAATGGTATCCCGTCCCTAATTACCGCCGAACCAGGCCGCCGGCGTAGGCGTAGGCGGCGAAGGTGAAGCAGTTTCGAGGGGCGAAGCACACCATGGAACCGTCCGAATCGCTTACAGCCAATGGAACAGCGCCACGTGCGCAGCAGCGGCTGCTCATCGGGCTTGTTGTTCTGCTGTTCTTCGCGTGGGGATTTGCGACCGTTCTGCTCGATACGCTGGTGCCCAAGCTTAAGGGCGTATTCGCGCTCTCCTATACGGAAGTGATGCTGATTCAATTCAGTTTTTTTATCGGTTATTTCTTCTTCTCCATTCCGGCGGGGTTCATTCTTTCCCGCATCGGCTATATCCGCAGCGCGATCCTTGGCCTGGCGGTCATGATCTGCGGCTGTCTTCTGTTTTCGCCGGCCGCGGCATCGGGGGTGTTCGCCGCGTTTTTGTTCGCGCTCTTCGTGATGGCGGCGGGCATTACGGTGCTTCAGGTCGTCGCTAACCCCTTCATCGCGGAACTGGGACCGGTGGAATCATCGCACAGCCGCCTGACTCTCGCGCAGGCGTTCAATTCGCTGGCGACTGCCATCGGTCCTTATGTCGGCGCCGTCCTGATCCTGCGCACCGGCGTGACCATCGACGCGGCGCATCTGTCGCCCCAGGCGCTTGCGGCCGCGCGTATCGTGCAGGCGCACGCGGTGCAATTGCCGTTCCTGGTGATCGCGGCGTGCCTCGCAATTGTGGCCGTTCTCTTCTGGTTCATGCGCAGGAGCGCCGCGCCGCCGGTCAGCGCGCAGATGGCATCGTTCTCTGCCGTGTGGGCGTTGCGCAACAAACCGCGGCTGCTGCTGGGCGCGCTTGCGATCTTCCTCTACGTCGGGGCCGAGGTGTCGATCGGCAGCATGATGACGAATTATCTCATGCAGTCTTCGGTCCTGGGCTTTTCGCCCGAGCGTGCGGGCAAACTGGTCAGTCTCTATTGGGGCGGAGCAATGATTGGCCGCTTCGTCGGCGCGTTTGTACTGCAGCGGGTTCGGCCGGGGGCGCTCCTTGCCGTTCATGCAGTGTGCGCCGGCGCACTGGCGATCCTTTCCGCCCTGTCGACCGGACCCGTCGCGGCGTGGTCGCTGATTGCCGTTGGTCTCTTCAATTCGATCATGTTCCCGACCATTTTCACGCTGGCGAGCGAAAACATGGGTGAGGAAACGCCGAATGCCTCGGCGCTGCTCGTGATGGCGATCGTCGGCGGCGCAATCATGCCGGAAGTAACGGGCGCCGTCGCCGATCACGCTTCCCTTGCGGCTGCGCTCGCCGTTCCTGCAATCTGCTACGTCTGGATCCTGATCTACGGAATTCTCACCGCGCGCGGCCTCGGCGTTCCGGCGAAGTCCACCTGACGACGTTCAGCGTTCCTCCACGCTGTGGTCCAGGGCGAGGAGGGCGAAGGTCGCGAGCCAATGCTCGCCCATATAGTCGCCTGTGACGTGCCGCAGCGCGCTTTCGAGATGACGGGAAATCGCCTGTTCGATTTGACGGCGTGCGCCGGGATCGGTGACGCCATCCAGAATCAATCGCCAGCACCAGGCGCGTGACAGATTGAGGCCATCCAGATGAGCGATCTTGCCGTCGCTGCGGTCGCTGACGGTTGCCGGCGAGAACAGCGTCGCCGGCTCGGCGGCGGGAAGTCTCGGCAAAAACCCGGCAAGCCATGGCGTGAACGCTTCGGCGCCCAGCATTGACCGCATGCACGCGGCTTCGATGAGCGCGGAAGAAAGAAAATCGTCGCCGGAGGGCTCCCAGGCCTGACAATCCATGTCATTGGCATACCAGGCGCGTGCCTTTTCGTTGAGCAAGGCGCCGAACCGCCCATTGCCGGTAGCCTCGGCGTAGTCCCGCGCCAGCAGGAGCGAAAACGCCGTATTCGCATGCACGCCTGCACGCACGGGATAGGTCGCGATCGGAAGCCAGGATTCGAACTTTTGTACAAATGCTCGTCCCAGCGGCGCACATTCGCCACTCCATGCCTTGCCTTCGCTCGTCTGGTGCCGGGCGAGCTCCCCCGCAAGCATCAGCGCCCACGCCCAGCCATAAGGCCGCTCGAAGCCGCGACTTTCGGGCCGGGCGATATAGGCGATCTCGGCGCGGACATTTTCCGCCGTCAGGCGGTCGTCAAAGAGCGTGGCGATTGCTTTGCGCTCGGGCAATTCCGGAAACCGGCGATAGAGGCGCGCGAGAAGCCAGTAGCCGTGGACGCAGGAGTGCCAGTCGAAACTGCCGAAAAAAATCGGATGAAGCGCGCGGGGCCCGCGCACATCCTCAGGTCCCGCCATCACATGATCAAGCTTGTTCGGCCATTCACGGCCGACATGGCCGAGCGCGGCTTTCGCAAAACGCGAAGCGATTTCGTCCGTGAGCCTGATCGTCATGGGTGATGAGGGCCGAAGCGGAAGGCCAGAAAATACATCAGAAGCGTGTTGGCGAACAAAAGCAAAAACGCCGTCGGCATCTGCGCCCGGATGACGGCGTTGCGGTCGAGATCGAGAAGCGCGGCAGGCACGATGTTGAAATTGGCGGCCATCGGCGTGACGAGAGTGCCGCAGAAGCCGGAGAGCATGCCGATGGCGCTCATGATCGCGGGATTGCCGCCGAATTTTTGTACGACGATAGGCAATCCGATGGCCGCCGTCATGACCGGAAAAGCCGCGAACGCGTTGCCCGTGACGATCGTGAACAACGCCATTCCCACGCAATAGGCTGCCACGGCTGCGAAGGGCTCGGTCAAGGGAATTGCGTGCGTCGCGAGGATTCCGACGGCGTGACCCACTCCGGCGAGCGCAAATACGGCGCCAAGTGCGGCAAGCATCTGCGGCAGGAGTGCTGCCCAGCCGATCGTATCCATCAGGCGCCGGCCCTCTCGAATGGGCGCGAGAAGAGAGGGGCGGAGCCAAATGACGGCAACGATCCACGCCAAAATGACACCAATCATGAGCGAAATAAGGGTGGCCTGTTTGGGGTCGACGACCGGCTGGCCGGCGATAGAAACGTGTTTTGCCAGCAGCGTACCGATCACGGCCGTCACCGGAATGATGAGTGCCGGTACAAACAGGGCATTTCCGAACCGGATTGCGCGGGTGACGCGCTCGGCAGTTTCGCTGTCCTGCTTCTGACCATCGCTCAAGGCGCCCGTTCCGCCGATGAGCGCGAGCGCGAGCGCAAAGACGCCATTTGTCGTGTCGCTGACATGCGAGCCGAGAAGAAACACCAGCGCGAAAACGGCCCAGACACCCGCACTCCGGAAGCGGCGCGGATTGTCCGCATCGCCGATGCCCAGCGCAGCGTAAGCGGCGAACACAAGGCCGGCAAAGACATAGGCGTGTTCGAGCGTAAGCATGGCGCTTATTTCTGCGGGTACAGCGTGGAGCGCCGGCGGTCGAGAAGGAGGAGCCGCGTACCATGGATGAAGAAGGCGAGCACCGCGGTCGGGATTGCCCAGAGGGAGAGTTCGAGTGGCTGTACGACAATGCCGCTCTGCTCGAGAAACGCCTTGATCAGGAGAATCGAACTGACCGCCACGAAAATGTCTTCGCCGAAAAACGCGCCGACATTATCCGCTGATGCCGCGAAGGCGCGGATGCGCGCGCGGGCCTTCGCGGTGGCGCTCTCGCCCAAAGCTGCCTCCGCCATCGGCGCGATCAACGGCCTGACCATCGGCGCCTGTCCGCCAATGGCGGTCAGTCCAATGCTCGCAAACGCCTGACGAATGAAGAGGTAGGCGAGCAGCAGTCGGCCGGGCGTTGCGGTGCGCAGCCGGGAAATTAACTGGCGCGCCTGCTCCTGCAACCCATAGCGTTCCAGCAGACCGATCACCGGCAGCACAAGCAGCACCAGGCTGACGTAACGGCTTTCGCGGAATGCTTTTCCGAACGCGGCGAGCACGGCTTCGGGAGATAGCCCCGCGGCAAGTCCGCTGACGAGCGCGGCAACAGCGATGGCGAGCAGCGGATTGATGCGGATGAGAAAGCCGAGGACCATCACCGCCACGCCCAACAACGTCAGCATTGCTCCCTCCTTACGCCACGCGATTTCGCATGAAGTCTGTCATGGCCCGCGAGTGCGGGCCACCCGGTTGATGCGCGGACGCGCTAAGAAGCCAAAGAAGAATTGCATCCTGGCGCGGGTGAGCACCCAGATGCTTGAATCAGAAATAGGGGCACCGTAGTGAGCGCACATTTCGAAAAACGTGTGACTCGGCTGTACCTCTTCTTTGCGTTCTATGCCCCGCGTCGCTTGCGCGGGAATGACAATGTGGTTTTGCGGAGTTTGAGGTCATGGCCCGCATTCGCGGGCCATGACAAGGTGGCTTGTTAGTGGCGCATGGCCTCTTCGGATTGCCGCGCTTTCATGCGCTGGCCGGCGTGCGATCCTTCGGCGATTTCTTCCACCAGCTTGTTGCAGAACGCCGGCAGGTCGTCCGGTCCGCGGCTCGTAATCAGTCCCTGGTCGACGACGACCTCCTGATCCACCACCTGCGCACCCGCATTCTTCAGATCGAGCCTTATGGTCGGCCAGCTCGTCAGCTTGCGATTTTTCGCGAGGCCGGAATCGATCAGGATCCACGGAGCGTGGCAGATGGCAGCGAGCGGCTTGCCGGCGTCGGCGAAAGCGCGCACGAATTTCTGCACCTGCGGCTTGATGCGCAACTGATCGGGATTCTGCGCGCCGCCCGGAAGCACGATCGCGTCGTAATCCTCGGGGTTGGCACGGTCGAGCTCCCTGTCCACCCGCACTTTCTTGTCGGGTTTCATGTGATCAAAGCCCTGGATCTCGCCCGCTTTCGGCGAAACGACCTCGACGATGGCGCCTTCCTTTTTCAGGGCTTCCAACGGTTTCAAGAGCTCCGATTCCTCAAAACCGTCCGTTGCGAGAATCGCAACTTTCTTTCCTTGTAAGCGTCCGGTCATTTTTTTCTCCTTGTTGGTTGTCCGAATTTCGCCTTGGTTCACGGTCTGCGTGCGTGCTGGACCTCGAACGACAGCGAGCGTGCCATATCAAGATGCTGGCGGATCACGGGAAGTGTCATCGCTGCGAAACGGCGCAGGCGCGGATGGTCGCCGTTGGCGGCGTAAGAGGAAAAGAGCGCGACCGCTTCTTCATGGGCCTGCACCTGCTGCTGCATGTACAGGGCGGGAAAGTGCCGCTGACCGACTGTTTGCAGCTGTTCGATCATTCCGCGGTGTTGCGCATCAAGTTCCGCAGGTAATGCAAGCCGTCCGCGACGGGCGATGATGTCGCTCAATTCGGCGCTCGATTTTCCGTGATCGGCGATCATTCTCGCGGCGAATTGGTCGATTCGCGGATCGTTGCTTCGCCTTTGCGCGATCTGCGCGGCGCGGATTTCATATTTGTCGCTGATGGCCGCGCGCGTGACGAAATCCTGGGCCGTGGTATTGACGTTCGAGGCGGGGAATCCCGCGGCCGGTGGCGACGGCGGGGCGGGTTGGGCCAAACTCTGTGCGCACACAAGGGCTGTGCACATGGCCGCCCACAGAACGATCCTTTTGCCGGACATCGGGAGTCCCTTTTACGGTTACCGAACTTGAACCTGACACGTCCTAAATTGTTCCTGCGCCGCCATGGTTCTGAACCCCACGATTCGACGTTCGGCAATTTTGTTTCATTTATACGGATGGGCTTCGCCTGCTCTTGCAAAGCAGCGGCGAGAGGAGCAGCCTTTCGGCCAAGGGGTCGCCCTCCCGGCAACCCTCGAGGCTGGTGGAGCGGACGAGGCGGCAGGCCGCGTCCCGGGTGATCGACGAGGCGCGGTGGCGACCCCGGTACAGCGTGGGGAGAAAAGGAGCAGCGCCATGCAAGTCAAACACATCCTGCGCAACAAGGGACGGGACGTGGTCACCACAGACGGTGACGCCACCCTCTCTGAAGCCGCACGCCTGCTCGCGCGCCGCCGCATCGGTGCAATTGTGGTGATGGACAGGAAAGGCGCCGTCTCAGGCATTCTTTCCGAGCGCGACATTGTACGCGCTGTAGCCGAGCACAGCGTTTCGGCACTTGCACAAAGCGTCGCGCACCACATGACGCGAGCGGTATCGACCTGCTCGGAATCCGATACAGTCGACGATTTGATGGAGACGATGACGCACGGCCGTTTCCGCCATATGCCGGTGGTGGAAGACGATCGCCTTTGCGGAATTGTTTCGATCGGCGATGTGGTCAAAACCTGCATCGAGGAGACGACGCGCGAAGCCCGGTCATTGCGCGAGTACATCGCGGCCGGCTGACGGCGAGGTCACAGGAATGCCTTTACGGGCGCTGCCGCCGCAGCAAAAGGCGGTATGGGTTCCCCTTGGATAGTCCGGCGACGGTCGAAACGGGTCTTACCCCGCCCGGGCCGTTGCCGGGGGAGCAAACCTTCGGCAGGGGTGCCCAGGGGGCGACGGCATGAGAGACTTCCAGGCCCAAGATTCGGTGCCGGCGCACAAAAGCTAACGGAACCGCCCTGAAAAGCGCCGCGTTGTCATTTGACGCGGAGGCGACGCGCCCTCGCGAACGGATCATCTGAAAAGGAGATGCATCATGAGATGCAAAACGATGTTGCTCGGCGGCGCGCTGGCCTTGGCGCTGTCCGGGGGTGCTTACGCACAAGCACAGCAGACCGCCCCGCAAGCCCAGCCCGGCACGGATCAGATCAACGCCGGTAGCTCGGCGGGAACCCAGGGCACAATGGGCAATGAGACTGCGACCACCACCAAGTCTTCCACCCACCACCGACACCATGTGACGCACCACCATCATCACGTGCACCACAGCAAGACCGCGTCGCGCTTGCACCACGGAAAGTTGGCGTCGGGCACGCATGCTGCGTCCACACCCGCGGAGAAACAGGCGACGCGCCAACTCAATGACCAGCAGCTCCAGGGTGGCACGATGCAGACAACGGGCATGCCCGCAAACGGTACCCAGCCTGCAACCGGCGCTCAGCCCGGCACCGAAAATCAGCCGAGCAATGGGACTTACGCCCAGCCCGGCGCGCAGCCCGGCAGCGAGAACAACCCGCCGAGCAATGCGACGTACACCCAACCCCCGGGTGCGCAAGGCGCGCAGCCCGGAAATGCCGGATACGAGCAACCGCAGAACAGCACCGGCGAACCCACGCCGGGTTATGCCACTTCGCCTGGCGCAAACGGTCCGGCCGGCTCGCAGGGAAATCCAACGACGCCGACAGACCAGAACACACCGCCGCCGCCCCCGCCCAGTCAGCCGGGACCGAGCAGCTAATCCCGCGTTAAACGCAAAATTGAGCGCCCGCAGCCACCGTGCTGCGGGCGTTTTCGTGTCGCTTTAATTAACGGAACGAAAAGAAACCCGCGCCGCTCCGTCCACGTTTTCCGATTGGGCACGGAGGCAATCCGAGCCCGGTCATTCAACGCGGACAAACGCACATGAAAAAGACACAATCGATTCACCGTCATGGCGGCGCTTTCCTCGCCATCGCCGTCTTTGCCGTTGCGTGTACGATGCTTTCCGCCGTCGCCGCGGGCGCCCAGACAACGAGCGGCGGAATAGGTACCGCTCCCGGTGCAGCGCCGCCGCCGGCTCCTGGTGCGACGCCGACCCCTGGCGTTGTGACGCCGAGCACCACCACGCCCGCGGCAACACCTGGCGCGCTTACGACGACGCCGGCGAATGCCACGACACCCGCTGCGACTCCCGCACCGATCGGCACGATGAATTGCGCGCCGGCGGCCGCAGGTTGCGTGCCCGGTACCTCACCGCCGCCGAACGGAATGAATCCTCAGCCTTCGACCGCCTATCCGGTGAAGCCGCCGGCGGGCAACGGCCAGCCGGGATCGTGAATTCGCGCGGGAGGCGGCAGAACGCCAAACAACAGGAGAAAATGCAATGAGCAAGAAAACAGCCATTCTTTGCGGCGTGGCGGCCGCAGCGATGATCGGGACGACAGCACTTGCGCAGTCCGGTTATGACAACCGCTATGGCAATGGCCCACCGGAGTCCACACCGGGGGAAATGCAGCAAACCGACCAACTGAACCAGCAGGAAATGAACAACGCCGCTTCGGGCAACACCGAGCAGGCACAATACCAGGGCCAGTATCAGGACCAGCAGCGGCAGTACAACGACCAGATGCAGCGTTATCAGGCCCAGCAGCAGCGATATCAGTACGAACGTGAACGGTACAACGCGCGTCTGGCCGCTTACGACCTGGCGCAATACGAATGGAGCTACCCCGCGCCGCTGGCTTACCATTACGGAGAAGGCTACGGGCTACGGCCGCTCTATCTGATCGCCGAACCGAGCACCCAGCTTTGGCGGGCGCCGGTGGAAGGCCCGGGCGGCCATTGGGTCGGCCGCGTGCGCAACGTGGAGATCGCGCCGGACGGACGGCCGTCCCGGGTTGAAATCGCGCTCAATCGCCGTGTCTCGGTCTGGGTGCGGCCGGGCGATCTCCGCTTCGATCCGGACGAGCGCATTCTGTACACGGATCTGACTCGGGAAGCGCTATGGGATATGCCGGGGGCAACGATCGTCAGCGCACCACTTTAAACAGGGATCGGCTATCGGGAATCAGGAATCAGGGAGACTCTGATCCCTGGTTTCTGATATCTGATTCCTGGCGTGAAACAGCGTTCGAGCAGGTCGTCGGGCCGGGGGGAAAAGCGCGCGCGGGTAAAGTCCGCGAAGGGCCGTGGCGCCTCGTCCACGCGTTGGCTCGCGCGGCAGCTGAACGATCCCTATGTGCGCGCGGCGAAGGCAAAAGGCTATCGCAGCCGCGCCGCGTTCAAGCTTCTCGAACTCGATCGCAAATTCCGTTTTCTGAAAAGCGGCGCGACGGTGCTCGATCTCGGTGCGGCGCCGGGCGGCTGGAGCCAGGTCGCAGCGGAGCGTGTCGCGCCAGGGGGACGTGTCTTTGCCATCGACATCCTCGAGATCACGCCGGTGGCAGGCGTGGAGATTTTGCAGGGCGACCTGCGCGAAGCCGAAACAACGGAACGCCTCGAACCAGTGCTTGGCGGAAAGGCCGATACCGTTCTTTCCGACATGGCCGCACCGACCACCGGCCACCGCGCGACGGATCATTTGCGCACGATTGCGCTCTTCGAAGCGGCGCTGGATGTCGCTGAACGCGTGCTGAAACCGGGAGGCACATTCGTTGGCAAGGTCTTTCAGGGCGGCGCAACGGGTGCTCTTCTTGCGCGCATCAAACAGCGCTTTCGCGATGTGAAGCACGTGAAGCCGCCGGCGAGCCGCGCCGAATCCGTCGAGTTGTACCTCGTCGCGACCGGCTTCAAGGAAACCAGAAAGGCTTAACGCAGAGCACACAGGGGCGGCGCGTTGGGTCCTTCCTGATGCAGATCGAAATATTACGTGTGGCGGCAGCGATTGTTATCGCGTGGCGCGATGAATAGAACCACACCCGACCGAAACGGACTGTCGCTGATGCAATCCATTCCCTTCATTGATCTTCAGGCACAGCGAAAGCGGCTTGGTGTCTCGCTCGAACGCGCAATTGCCGAAGCCGTAGAAGGCGGCCAATGGATCATGGGCCCCCAGGTGCGCGCGCTCGAAGAACAGCTCGCGGAATATGCCGGCGTCAAACACGCGATCGCCTGCGCGAACGGTACCGATGCGCTGCTGATCATTTTGCGTGCGTGGGAAATCGGACCGGGCGACGCCGTGTTCGTTCCGGCCTTCACCTTTGCCGCGTCGGCGGAAGTGGTCGCGCTTGCCGGTGCGACGCCGGTGTTCGTGGACGTGCTGGAAGATACGTACAACATGGCTCCCGAGAGCCTTTCTGCCGCCATTGCCATGGTAAAGCGGGAAAGAAAATTCCGTCCGCGCATCGTCATGCCGGTCGATCTTTTTGGCCAGCCGGCGGACTACCGCGCGCTGGAACAGATCGTGGCGCGCGAAGACCTCCTCATGCTTTGCGATACGGCACAGGCGTTCGGGGCCACGCTCGACGGCCGCCGCACCGGTGCCATCGGGGATGCCGCGGCGACCAGCTTCTTTCCGGCAAAGCCGCTCGGCTGCTACGGCGACGGCGGCTGCAGCTTCACGAATGACGACACGCTTGCCGAGCTTCTGCGCTCCATCCGCATTCACGGCCAGGGCCGCGACAAATACGAGAACGTCCGTGTCGGCGTGAACTCGCGGCTGGACACCATTCAAGCGGCAATCCTGATCGAAAAATTGAAGATCCTTCCCGAAGAACTGGAGACCCGCGAACGCATCGCGCGGCGCTATTCGGAGAAACTCGGACGCTCGAATCGCATCCGTGTGCCGCACGTCATCGATGGCGCGTGTTCCACCTGGGCGCAATATACGATTCAGGTTCCGGATCGCGACCGGGTGAAAGACGAGCTCGCGAGGCAGGGTATTCCGGCGCAGATCTATTACTTGACGCCTCTGTCGGCGCAGGAGGGATACCGGCACTATCCGTCGGTGCCGCTGCCGGTGGCCGAAATCCTGGGACGGACGGTGCTCAGTCTTCCCATGCACCCCTATCTCGACGAGGCGACGCAGGACAGAATCGTCGACGCGGTTCTCGAAAGCGTCTCCAGCGCTTAACAGCTCCTCCGCTTGGATACTGAAGGGAACTGCCCAAAGCTCAGCGCACAGGGCGCGAAACCTCTGCGTTCTCCGCGCTGGAGCTTTTTTTGCTATTTTCCGGGCACCATGGACGTGTCGCTGTTCGATTTCGATTTGCCGGAGGAGCGCATTGCGCTCAGGCCGGCCAGTCCCCGCGATTCGGCGCGCATGCTGGTGGTTCGCGAAGACGGATCGCTCACGCATGCGCGGGTTCGCAATTTGCCGGAATTCCTGCGGCAAGGCGACCTCATCGTCATCAACGATAGCAAGGTAATCCCGGCGCGGCTGCACGGGCGCAAAGTCGTGGCGGACGCCGACGGTCCGGCCATCGAACTTCTTCTGTACAGGCGAACCGCGCCGAATCGTTTCCTGGCGCTCGCGCGGCCCGCGCGCAAGCTTCACCCGGGTGACCGGCTGCAGTTGGAGGGTTTCGCGGCGGAGGTTTGCGCGCGGCAACGCAGTGAACTCGAAATCGCGTTCGACATCAAAGGTGCCGCGCTCGATGCTGCGATCGCGCGAACCGGCGAGATGCCGCTGCCGCCTTACATTGCGCGGCGCCGGCCGGCCGATGCGCGCGACGTACAGGACTATCAGACCGTGTTCGCGGCTCGCGAGGGCTCGTCGGCCGCGCCGACCGCTGGTTTGCATTTCACCCCGGAACTGCTCGCAACGCTCGAACAATCCGGCGTTGCGCGGGAACAGGTGACGCTCCATGTCGGGCCTGGAACGTTCCTGCCGGTGACTGCGACCGAAACGGCGGAGCACCGCATGCACAGCGAATGGGTTCAGATCGGGGCCGAGACCGCGAAGCGGATCAATGCGGACCGCGCGCGGGGAGGACGGATCGTCGCTGTCGGCACGACCGCCCTGCGCACAATCGAAACCGCTGCCGAGGCGAACGGGACTGTGCATTCCTATGAAGGAGAATCCGCCCTTTTCATTACGCCCGGGTATCGTTTCAAGACCGTCGACGTGCTGCTCACCAATTTTCATCTGCCGCGCTCGACTCTTTTCATGCTCGTCTGTGCGTTTTGCGGGCTTCAAACCATGAAGCGCGCCTATGCGGCGGCGATCGCCGAAAACTATCGCTTCTATTCCTATGGCGACGCTTGCCTGCTATTCCGTCGGCGCGGATGATGCCCTTTTCTTTCGATGTTCACGCGCGCTGCGGCGCCGCGCGCACCGGCACGATACGGACGCCGCGCGGCAACATCGCCACCCCGGCCTTCATGCCGGTTGGCACATCGGCAACGGTAAAGGCGATGCTGCCGGCATCCGTGCGCGCGACCGGCGCCGACATCGTGCTCGCCAACACCTATCATCTGATGCTGCGCCCGGGCGCCGAGCGCGTCGCGCGCCTCGGCGGATTGCACAAATTCATGGGCTGGGAGCGGCCGATCCTCACCGATTCCGGTGGTTATCAGGTGATGTCGCTCGCCCGGCTGCGCAGGATTTCGGAGGCGGGCGTCGCGTTCCGCTCGCATATCGACGGCGCGGAGGAATTCCTGTCGCCGGAACGTGCGATGGAAATCCAGCGCCGGCTCGGTTCGGACATCCAGATGGTGCTCGACGAATGCCCCGCGTGGCCCGCGAGCGAAGCCGAGATGGAACGCTCGCTCGCGCTGACGTTCGGCTGGGCGAAGCGAAGCAAGGCGGCATTCGGCGAACAGGAAAGCCGTGCCTGTTTCGGGATTGTACAGGGCGGCACGTATTCGCACCTGCGCCGCCGCGCGGCGGAAGCGCTGATCGAGATCGGGTTCGACGGCTACGCGATCGGCGGCCTTGCCGTCGGCGAACGGCAGAGCGCGATGTTCGAGACGCTGGAAGGTACCGTGCCGCATCTGCCGCTGGTTAAGCCGCGTTATCTGATGGGCGTCGGCAAACCGGCCGATATTGCGGGCGCGGTGTCGCGCGGAGTCGACATGTTCGATTGTGTGCTGCCGACGCGCTCGGGCCGCAACGGCCAGGCCTTTACGCGCGACGGCGCGTTGAACCTGCGCAATGCCCGATTTGCCGACGACGAGAGCCCGCTCGAAATGGACTGCCCCTGCCCGGCCTGCACAGGCTTTAGCCGGGCCTACCTGCATCACGTGGTGAAAGCCAACGAGATCATCGCCAGCATGCTCGTTACTTGGCACAACCTTGCGCATTACCAGCGGCTGATGGCCGACCTCCGACGCGCGATCGCTGACGGCACGCTTGACAACTTTGTCTCTGGCCTGTCCTGTCCGAAAGAGGATTTCGATCACAGCGAAACGCCCCTTTAGCTATCCTCCGCCGGCGCAGTGCGGGGCAGGAAAACTCAGGTCGCGAATTGGGAATGCGCCGTGAAGGCGCGCAAATCCGCCAAAGGAGTCCCTGCATGAGCGACCACACGACGTACAGCGAGAGCCAGATCACCCTCATGGTTCCCGACATGGACGAAGCTGTGCGCTTCTATACCGAGAAGCTCGGCCTGCACCTGAAGGCGCGTTACGGCAATGAATTCGCCGTTGTCGAAGCGCCCGGCCTGACCATCGGATTGCATCCGCAACCGCCGAAGCCGTCCGCGCAATCGCATCCCATATCGATTGGCCTGGGGGTCGAGTCGCTCGAAGCCGCAATGGAGGAACTGAAGGCGCGCGGCATCGAATTTCCGGCGGCCATCGTCGAAGATCCGCCGGTGCGGATTGCGCATTTCGCCGGTCCTGCGGGCATGCCGATATACCTCGTCGAACAGAGCGGCTGGCGTTAGCCGAGCGCGACGTTGACCCGTGGCCGGACCGCCCCTATGGTCCGCCGCCCTTTGGCTGAGCCCGTAGCTCAGGGGTAGAGCATCTGACTTTTAATCAGAGGGTCGATGGTTCGATCCCATCCGGGCTCACCAACAAGACGAGAGCCAGCGCGATCACGATCCACAGCAGCGCGCTCCTCCCGTTGGAACTCCCAGACAGACTCAATTCGCGTTTGGCCGGCCGGCTAGACCGGCTTGTCTTCGCTCTTCGCCCACGTGGCCATGAGCGTATTGGAGGGCAACGTCTTGTCGACCAGTTTGCGGGCGCTTTCGATACCGGCAACAGGCAGAGACGCCGCGGCGAGCTTTCCGATCTGCACCAGCACGGAGGCCTGGTCCCAGTAAATGTGCTCGTTGTACAGCTTGTCGCCGTGGAAGCAGACGATGGCGACTAGCGGCACTTCCACATACTTTCCCGTTGGTGCGATGCCGGGCAACATCCAGTCGATTTCGCGGGTGTGGGTAAAACAGAACAGCATTTCGTCCACGACCCGGTCCTTGCCGATGGTGCGCGAAATCGGAATGAGCTTGGTGTCTGCCGGATTGGAATTCACGAAGTGATGTGTATAGAAGCGCTTCAATTCGTCGTGTCCGACACCGCCCGTCATGGTCGGGATGTGGTTGACGTAAGGTTCCGCAACCATGGTGTCCATGGTCGCATCCACGTCGCGGTCGCGAAATTCGTACAGACAATGCGTGTCCCAAAGGGTACTCAGATCCGGGGCCTGCTCTTTTGTCGTCATGTTTCGCGCTCGCTGTTCGGATTGTTCGAAGTGTATTCCCGTCTGGTGGATCGTGCGAGATGGCACGGCCCGGCAGCGTCGCAGATTTCCGGAGCGCGGTAGACGGGTGCAGGCCTGACGATGCATCATGGCGCTGTCGCGTTTCGGGAGAAGACCCATGGCCAATGTTTTGATCACCGGCGCAAATCGCGGCATCGGTCTGGCATTGACGAGGCTCTACGCCGAAGGCGGCGACACGGTTCTCGCTTTTTGTCGCACGCCACAATCTGCCGAAAAGCTGAATGAACTGGCGGGCCGTGCCGACGGCGGCGTGCGCGTGTTTGCCATGGATGTGGGTGACGAGAACTCGATCAAGACTGCCGCCAACGCCGTCGAAGATCTGCCCATCGATATCCTGATCAACAACGCCGGAATCAGGGGCGGCAAGAATCAGACCCTCGAAAAAACTGACACTTCGGATTGGATCGAAGCCTTTAAGGTAATGACGATCGGCCCTTTTCGCGTCGTTCAGATGTTTCTCAAAAATCTCAGGGCGGCGAAAAATCCGAAGGTCATGACGATCACCAGCCAGATCGCTGCTACAACATGGCCGACGGGCGGCTTTTACGCGTACGCGAGCGCAAAAGCCGGCGTGAACAAAGTCATGCTCTCTTTGGCTCGCGATCTGAAAGACCAGGTCATCGTCAATCTCGTTCACCCGGGTTGGGTAAGAACGGACATGGGCGGCCCGGGCGCCGACATTACGCCGGAGGAAAGTGCCGCGGGAATTCGCAAAGTCATCGCTGCGGTGTCGAAGGCGGACAGCGGAAAATTTTACAAATGGAACGGCGAAATCCACCCTTGGTAGGCCATTTGGCGCGCACGCGCCGTGCGGCGCTCAGCGTGGTTCAGAAAGTAGATTATTCCTGCTGCGCGCCCGCGTTATCACAGGGAGAGCAGCGGGTCGTTTCTGTCTGGTCGGATCTCGCTCGAGCGTTCTAGGACTTGCTTTTGCGTTTGCTCTTCCGCTTCCGTCCCGACTTGCTCTTCGATTTGCGCGGCACCTTCTTGCCTTTTTTGCGCGCTTCCGAGAGCCCAATCGCGATCGCCTGCTTGCGGCTCTTTACGTTGCCGCCATGTCCCTTCTTGCCGCGCTTGAGCGTTCCCTTTTTGCGTTTGTGCATAGCGCGCTCGACGTCCTTGCCGGCGCTGCGCGAATATCTGGCCATCTCACGATCTCCTGTGGCTTCGCGCCTCCACTCATAGAGGCGAGCGGAGGGCGCGGTACAACCGTAAGGGAACATTTCATGCAGCCCCGCGGTTCCCATCCAAGGAGAAACCGGATGCCCGTCCTGCGGGAAGCAAAGCGCGTCGTGGAGAAGCTGACCGGCTACCGCAGGCCGGATCGGGAAGCACTTTCGGGCCTGGTGCGCGCGCGCAAACCGACCATTTTCCGTTTCATAGACGACGGCGAGACACCGAACAACGAATGGCCACTCGTAATCTACCGCTCGCCCGTAAGGCTTGCAGAGGATTACGATCCAGCGGCGATTTTCGAAGAGCTTTTTGCCTTGCACGGCTGGAAGGATTCGTGGCGCGATGGCGTGTACGATTTTCTCCACTTCCACACGCATCGCCATGAAGTGCTGGGCTTCGCGCGCGGGCGCGTCGAGGTCGCGTTTGGCGGCGCGAAAGGAAAGCGCTTGTTGTTGAAAGCCGGCGACGTGGCAATCCTGCCGGCGGGTACCGGCCACAAGCGGATTGAAGCGAGCGGCAATCTTTTGGTCGTCGGCGCTTACCCACAAAATTCCGGTGCCTACGACCAGCCGAAACCGTCAAGTGCGGAACATCAAAAGGCGCTCAGAAATATCGCCGCCGTCCCGCCCCCGAAGGAAGATCCGGTGTATGGGCTTGGCGGCCCGCTGATTGGCCTTTGGCAATCCCGCCGAACCGGCTAATCTCTAGCGATCGAGTCGATTATTGGATGTCAGCCCGCGTAGGGCGCCGTCCTATTGCGTTTTGCCGCGGCCGCGGCGAAGCACGGGCGCAACGGGCAAAAGATCCTTGGCAGATGATGGTTGCTTGCCTCCGAACTGTTTTGGCGGTTTACTCGCCGAGGGCCCCGGCTGGAACTCCCGTCCGGCACGGGCTGGGTGCGTGGCGTCGCCGATTCCAAGGCTGGGCAGCAGCAAGGGAGGGGTTCCCGGGAGGCGGAGGATCGGCGGCAGGCGAGTGCGCCTGAAGGGCAATCAGTTCACGGCAGGGATTTTCCTGGTGCGAACGCAACGGATACCTTTGGGCATTGAAGGGGCGCCTTTCGCGGAACCGGTCGCAAGGCCGGTGTGCGGGCGCGACTTTCACGCGGATCATGGTTTGGGCGTGTGCCGGCGACAGGGACAGAGGCGATGAGCGGCTCGCGTAGCCTGGACGAGTATATCTGGCGCCGCATTCGAATTGCCGGCGGCACGCTTCTGACGCGCGATTCCGTTGAGGAAAATCTCGCGGCTCTGAAGCAGGTCTATTTTCAGCCCCTCGACGCGCTCGCTGCGAAGGTGAAGGCACGCGCCGGCCGGTTCGTGAGCTTTGCCAATTACGATTATCTCGGACTCGGCGAAGAGCCCCGCGTGCGCAAGGCCGCGGCGGAGGCCGCGCTTGCCTACGGTGTCGGCGCGGAAGCGTCGCGTCTCGTCGGGGGCAGCCGGACGGTGCATGATCTTCTCGAACGCGACATCGCGCAATTTTTGGGCGTCGAAGACGCCGTCACGCTCGTCAGCGGTTGGATGACCAACGCCTCGCTGCTCGGTTATCTTTTGACGCGCAGCGATCTCATCGTTGTGGACGAACTCGCGCACAACAGCATCGTCGTCGGCGCCGATGTATCGCACGCGAAGGTGCTGACCTTCCGTCACGGCAACCTTGACGACCTCGACGCGGTGCTGACGGAGAACCGGCCGCGCGCCAAACGCGCGCTCATCGTCGTCGAAGGTCTGTACAGCATGGACGGCGACATGCCCGACCTGAAGCGCGTGGTCGAGCTAAAGCACAAGCACGATGTCTGGCTGATGGTGGACGAAGCCCATTCCATCGGCGTGCTCGGCGCAACCGGACGCGGCATTGCCGAGCATTTTGGCATTGATCCGGCGGAAATCGATTTCATCATCGGGACGCTCTCCAAGACTTTTGCGGCGAGTGGCGGCTTCGTAGCCGGCCGCAAGACGGTGATCGAATGGCTGCGCTTTACATTGCCGGCCAGCATGTTCAGCGTCGGCCTGTCGCCGGTGATCGCGGCGGCGGTCCGTGAAGGGCTTTCGGTCCTGCAAAACGAGCCGTGGCGCACCGCGCGAGTGCAGGACAATTCGCGTTTCTTTGTCGAAGAGGCGCGGTTGCGCGACCTGAACGTCGGGCCGGCCGTCGGCGCCGGCGTCGTATCAATCCAGTTCCCCAGCTATGATGTCTGCATGGAGGCGGCCGAGAAGCTGTTGCAGGCGGGCTACTACGCCCCGCCGATCCCGATCATGGCCGTGCCCAAAAACAAGCCGCGCATCCGTTTCTTCATATCCGCGCTTCACACCCAGGCGGACATTACGGGCGCTCTCGACGTGCTCGCGGCGGCCGTGACGCGCGAAATGCAGCGCGACGAAAGCATTCATCCGGAAACTGCAGGCGGGTTGCCGCTGGGTTCTTGACAGAGATTCTGCCTTCAGAGGTTTCAGGTCACAGTACGGGCGCGAGCGTCGCAGCGCGCTCGCGCAAACCGGGTGAACCTCGCGGCGAATTCCTGTTCGGCATGTTCCGCGCGATTTGGCGGCACCGCCATCTGGCTTCGCTGTTGACGGTGCGCAACGTCGAGGCGAGTTTCCGCGGGTCAGTGCTTGGCAAATTGTGGACCGCGCTCGTTCCGCTGCTCAGGCTTGCGATTTACACCACCGTGCTCGGGCTCATTCTCAGGGTGCGCTGGCCCGGGCACCACAACACCTCGCTCGAAACAGGGCTGCTCTATTTCGTGGGGCTCACCTTCTATGATTTTTTCATGGAAGCAATTTCCTCGGCGCCGAGCCTGATGGCAGACAACGTGAATTTCGTGAAGAAGGTGGTGTTCCCACTCGAGATCCTGCCCTGCGCAAGCATCGGGGCGGCCCTGGTCCGGCTCGGCGTGACGGGCGCAATCCTGCTCCTCTTCTTCCTGCTCATCAGGGGCTTCCCGCCGCTCGCCGCCATTTCCATTCCGCTCGTCATTGCGCCGTTTGCGCTTATTGTCCTCGGTGCGGTGTGGTTTCTCTCCGCGCTCGGCGCCTATGTGCGGGATCTGCGCCAACTCACCGGCGTGCTCGCGCTGGTCATGATGTATCTGAGCCCGATCTTCTTTCCGCTGGCGATGGTACCAGAACGTGCGCGTCCATTCTTTTACGTCAATCCGCTCGCCTTTCCCATCGAAACCACACGTGCCGCGCTGTTCACAGGCGAATGGCCGATATGGTGGGCGCTTGCCGCCTACGCCGCCGTAACCTGGCTGTTCGCTGCCTTCGGCTATCGCTGGTTTCTGCGCACGAAACCCGGTTTCGCCGATGTCCTCTGAACCTGTCGTCGAAGCGCGCGGGCTCGGCAAAGCCTATGCGATCTATCGCCGTCCCGGGGACCGGCTGAAACAGCTCTTATGGGGCCGATGGCGCCGCCATTACGAGGAATTCTGGGCAGTGCGGAATGTCGACATCGGCGTCCGCCGCGGCGAATCGGTTGCCATCGTCGGCGCCAACGGGTCTGGAAAATCGACTCTGCTGCAGATGATCTGCGGCACGCTCCGGCCCACGGAGGGCGAGGTGAGATTGCGCGGGCGCGTGGCGGCCATGCTCGCGCTCGGATCGGGCTTCAATCCGGAATTCACCGGCCGCGAAAACGTACATGTCGGCGCCTCGGTGCTCGGGCTGGGCGCGGAAGAGACAGCGGCACGCTTCGAGGCCATCGCCGCCTTCGCGGACATCGGCGCCTTCATGGACCAGCCGCTGAAGCGCTATTCGAGCGGTATGCACGCACGCCTCGCCTTTGCGCTCTGCGCCAACGTCGATGCCGATGTGCTCGTGATCGACGAAATTCTTTCGGTGGGAGATGCCGCCTTTCAGCAGAAATGCATGCGTTTCCTCAATCGTTTTCGGCTCAAGGGAACATTGTTGTTCGTGTCGCATGACAGCGGCGCGGTGGCCAAACTGTGCGACCGGGCGCTATGGCTGGAGCGGGGCGAGGTCCGGGGGCTTGGAAGCGCCAAGGAGATCAACCGGCTCTATCTCGCCGCACAGGCCGAGGAGCGCGCAGAGGATCAGGCGCGGTTCGAGATTGGCGGACGAAGCCGCAGCGCGGCTGCGCTGTCTCCGGCAGATACTCCGGCGCCGGTGGCGAGCAACGAACCAATCGACGGTCCCGCACAGCTTGTTTTTGAGGCGGAAGATCCGCCGCGCGAGATCGGCGGCGCACAAATTCAAACGGCGGCCTTTTGCGCCGCGGACGGTGAAAAGCTCCAGGTCGCGGGCGGCGGCGAGGTGGTGGAGATCCGTATCGATGTGCAGGCGCATCGCGACATTGCCGATGTGGTGTTCGCCTTCGTGGTGCGAGACCGGCTGGGACAGATCATTTTTTCGGACGACACGTCGTTATGCGCTTCGCACCGGCTGGCGGCGGGAGAGTCCGCTGTCGCGAAATTCCGCTTTCTTCTGCCATATCTTGCCAACGGCGCCTATGCGCTCGAAAGCTTCGTTTTCGAGCGGGCCGCGGGAGCCACAGTGCTCTTGCACCATCGCGCCGAAAAACAATTCCTGTACGTGCAGTCGCCCCATCCCTCGAACGGACTGGCAAATATCGCCATGCGCGCGGTGGCGTTACGCGCCGTCGCGGCGCGGGGCGAGCAGAGTGTTCCGCCGGCTGACGCGCGGCTGGAGATGGCCGGCTCATGAGCGCGCGCGAGATCGTCGTCGAAGCCCGGGCTTTGGGCAAATCCTATCGGTTGAAGATGCGGGGCGCGCATCCCATCATCGGCGCCGCCACGGAAGAATTCTGGGCGCTCAGGAATGTGGACCTGACATTGGCGCGCGGCGAAGCGCTCGGCGTCATCGGCGAGAACGGCGCCGGCAAATCCACGTTGCTCAGGCTCCTCTGCGGCACGCTTCGGCCGACAACGGGAATGGTGCACGCCGAGGGACGCATTGCGGCGCTGCTCGAGCTCGGCGCAGGCTTCAATCCCAACTTCACGGGCCGTGAAAATGTGTGGCTCAACGCGGCCGTGCTCGGGCTCAGCAAGGCGGAAATTGCCGAACGCTTCGATGCCATCGCGACGTTCGCCGGCATCGGCGAATTTATCGATCTGCCGGTCCGGCTTTATTCGAGCGGCATGCAGGCACGGCTCGCATTCGCGGTGAGCGCGCATGTCGACGCGGACATCCTGATTGTGGATGAAATCCTGTCCGTTGGCGATGCCGCGTTCGCCCAGAAATGTTCGGCCCGGCTCGAGAAGTTTCGCAAATCCGGGACGCTCCTCTTTGTCTCGCACAACACCGGCACGGTGGCCCGGCTGTGCGACCGCGCGCTATGGCTCGAGCACGGTGAAGTCCGCGAACTCGGCCCCGCCGCCGACGTCTGTGCGAATTACCTGGCAAGTCTTGCGGAGCGCGCCGAGGCCGAGGACTCGAAGGCGCGCTCCCAACCTGCGAGACGATGGAAGCCGCTTGAACCGCCGCCTTTGGTGAATGATCCCCGCCAGCGGCAGCGCAACGCCATTGCCATTTCGCCATTCAGCGACGATGCGCCTTGGCACGGTCACGGCGGCGCACGCATCACCGATGTGTCGTTCCGAGATAACGCCGGCACAAGGTTGTGCGAAATCGAAGGCGGGACCGAGGTGAAGCTTAGCATCCGCTGCCACGCAGAACGCGAGATTGCGGAACCCATCGTGGGTTTCATGCTGCGCGACCGCCTGGGACAGAATGTGTTTGGCGACAGTACATATCTGGCCCTGCGGGACACGCAGCGCCGCATGGCTGCGGATCAGGAATTTGTCGCCGACTTCATCTTTCAACTTCCGTTCCTCGCGGCGGGCGATTACGGTCTGACGGCCGCCATCACCCAAGGGACACAGGCCGACCACACCCACGTGCATTGGGTTGAGGAAGCGGTGATGCTTAACGCGCGCGAGAGTCCGGTTGCGCGTGGCATTGTCGGCATTCCGGCCATTGCCGTAGAAATCGAAAAGACCACCGCCACCGCGTAACTTGTGGCATTCTAACTGTTGACGAGCAAAACCTTCTTGACCCAGCGAGGTTTCTCGATCAGCCGTTTCACACTCGGCCGGTAGTTCGAGAATGACAACACGTCCTTAGCTTTGACGAGGAACGGCGGAAGGCGCACGTCGAGATAACGGAAGCCGCCGTCGGCGATTGCAAGATTTTCCGTAACGCCTGCGGGATTGACGCAATTCGTTATCAAGGCGAGAGGATAACGCGAGAGCACCGGTAGAAAATCTCGTATGGTTTCGTCTGACCAGTGCTGCAGCACATCCTTCACGATCAGAAGGTCGGCAGCCGGCAAATCCGCAAAGTCCCCGCCTATCTCGTGAAACGAGATTTTTTTTTCCTGATATCGTTGACGGTTGGCGGAAACGATCGCCGGCACAATATCGTAACCGCGGTACTCGATGTCGTCCCAGCGGATCGATTTCGAAAATTGCCAGTCGCCGCAGCCAAAATCGACGACGCTCTTAATGCGCTGCCGGTGCAGAAACTGCTGCAAAAACTTTACGTAGGGCCGCGTGTGAACGGGAAGGGAGCCCTCGCCCGAGCCGTGACCCCAATCATTGCGTACGTAAATTCGTTCGAAGACCTGTCTCATGCCACCGCGAAGTTGAATTATCCATTCATCCGATTGTAGGGTATCGTCCGACGCATGCGGGATGCGACTGACATGCCTGAGCGAATTCCCTCCGGATTTGCTACAGAATTACCAGCCTGAGTTCTCCGTACCAAGGAACAAGCGCCCGGACCGAACGGTTAGGATGTCATTTTACAAAAGAAAATTCCTGTTCGACCATCTTCCAAAGACTGGAGGTACGGCGTTTCGGACCGTGCTCGAGCAGATTTTCGGCCGGGAGAACGTCACGGCGCACCTGGAGGGACGTTCGGAAATATGGGCCGTTCAGCGGTTTTCGGGTGCACAATTGATCTCGGGCCATTTTCTGTCACTTCTGCCTGGAGAGGAGCGGTGGTTCGGGCGCGTTCGGCTGACGCTGATGCGCCATCCCGTGGACAGGGCGATCTCCGAATATTTTTATTGGCGGCAGCATGCGCGTGAGGGTGGCGTCGCCGACAAACTCGCGGAGTGGGCGCAGCGCTTCGACATCGCAGAGTATTTCAGGGCGCGCACGGACAGCGGAGAGGCCGGGGCAGTGAACTTTTATGCCAAGCATTTTGCGAGCAGAGTCTCGCGAAATCTCGGCGAAAAAGAGCGAACTCTGGCACTCGCCATGAAATCCCTGAAGAGTTACGACTTCATAGGCATCTACGAACACCTGCGCGATTCCGTCGATATGTTCTGTTGGCAATTCCGGCTGCCGCCGGTCGACGATGTACCGCGCATCAACGTCACCTCATCGCGCATCCGCGTTGCCGATCTCGACAGCCTTACGCTGGACCAGCTGATTGCCATGAACGATCTCGACATGCAGCTCTACGAGTGCGCGTTGCACATGTTCGAGGCGAAAAAACGCGACATGTTCCGCGAGATGGTGGCGGCACGCAGCCGCGCGAAGGAGCCTCAATCACAGGTACCGACCATGCCTCGCGCGCCCGAGCAGTCGGCCGGTGAACCCGCTGGTGGAAACGCGTTCGCTTTCGCGGAGAATCCGCGCGTTCTCCGCAAGCACGAGTCGTTTGGCACGAAGGAAGTCGAAATCGTTGCGGCGCAGGTGATCGGGGCGGAATCGGGTAGCCGTGAAGTCGCCCCGGGCGAACAGGTTGCGCTTTGGATTTCCATCAGCGCGCACGCCGACGTTGAAAATCTTACGGTTGGTTTCGACATCAGCGATGGGTTCGGCGAGGTGGTGTTCGGCACGAATACGTACCTGCATGGCGCGATCAAATCCGTCCGCGCCGGCTGTGATTATGACGTCGCGTTCCGCTTCAACGCCAACCTGAACCGGGGTCGATATTCCGTCGGCGCGGCGCTTCATACAGGAGCAGATCACACGGATCATTGTTTTCATTGGCAGGATCATGTGGCGGAATTCGACGTGGTTCAGCTTGGAGAACCGGATTTTGTCGGTTATTGCCGTCTCGAACCGGAAATCGAATGGCATGAATCGCAGTTGAATGCGAATGTCGCATCTATTCCGGCTGAGTAGATCGCGTTCCGAAGCACGTGAGCCCCGATACTACGCGACGCCCAATTTGTTCGAAGAGAATTGTTTGGAGTTGCAGGACATAATCGGTGCGCCGCAAATCGGGCGGCTCGCAAAGCCGGTGGTGCTGGCTGTCAATCTTTCGGCAATTTGTGGCGCAGATTGCGCGGCAGCATGAGTCGGACTTCGTCAGGCACCCCAACACGGTAGCGCGCAAGCCCCTGCATGAAATGCGTCCAGAACTGTGGGTTATGCATCCACTGGGCTTCGCGGCGCATCAGCTCGGAGTACCTCTCGGGATGTTTGCGCAGAAGCAGCGCATCGCGCTCGAAGAGCTTTGAACGTGCCGCCAGGGACTCGCGCGCCAGCGAACGCGGCTGGGGCGGGTGATTGACACGGACATCACGGCAGAACGGTATGGCTCCGAGTTTCTGCACCCGCCAGCCAAGATCGGTGTCTTCGCGGAATGGCATATCGCCAAAGGCAACGTCGAACCCATTCACGGCATGAAAGATTTCCGCAAGCAGAAACAGGTTCGCGGTCATGAAACCCAGGCCTTCGAATCCCTCGTTGGTTACGGCCCGCCAGTCCGCATCGCCTTTGCGGTCCGACGACACAAAGCCTTCAATTCCAACGATATCGCCCGCACGAAATTGTCTTGCGGCATTCTCCAGCCAGTCGGGGAAAGGCTCGCAATCGTCGTCGACGAATGCAATCACCTCGCCGCGCGCGAACCTGGCGCCGGTGTTGCGCGCGAAACCAGGTCCGCGAACGTCCGTGCGATAGTAGAACAGATCCCGGTCGGAGCTTGCGGGGCGATCCGGCCATGGGTTGGCGCTCTGATCGACAATGATGGTTTCAAAATCGCGGAACGATTGGCCCGCGAGATTCTGCGCAAGCCGCGACAACAGAGCGTGGCGCTCGAACGTGGGAACGACCACGGAGAAGTATGGACGGCGGGTGCCGAGCTTTGCATGCCAGCGGCTCAAGAGCGTACCCAGTTCCGGCGAAATGCGTTCCCAGGAATAGAACATCGTCGCCTGTCTGCGCGCCGCAGCGCCAAGGTCGCGGGCGCGCAAGGGATCAGCGATTAGCGACGCGATTTCCCCGGCGAACCGCTCTTTCGAGGATTCGACAAAGGCCTGTTCGGCCGTCTCGAGCCCGCGCGCACCGATTCCGGTGGTGACGATGGGAAGACCGGCGGCCATGTAGTCCAGCATTTTGATGTTGGTGCCCGAACCGCCGAACATGGGGTTGATCGCAATGTCGGACGCCCATAGCCAGGAACGGCGCGCGTCTTCGTAGACAGTGCCCGGTAATCGCAGATTGAACGCTTTCGGCGTATCGCCAAGGCCTTCCGCGACACCGCCCGCCACGACGAAAAGCAGGTTCGGTAAAGCCGGCGCAAGCCGCCGCGCAATGAAGCGCGCGGCTTCGGCATTCGGCGCGTAGTTGCTCCCGATGAAGAAGACGACCCGCGCTTTTCCAAGGTCGAGCTTGGCGCGCGCTGCCGCTCGCTGCCCGGCCGTCGGCGGCATTATTCCTCGGGTGAACGTTCCGTTCGGGAACACGCGCATGCGTTCGAAGGGAACGTCGTACAGACGATGGAACGAGGCGCGGTCTTCGTGCGAACAGGCGAGGACAAGGTGACAATTCGCGCAGAGTTCGTGTTCGAGCGTCACGACGCTGCGCACGATCGCGGTTCCCGGGCCGCCGCCGTCGTCGAGCAGCTCCATGCGCAGAAGCCCTTCGACATTGTGGGAGTCATACACGACGAGCTGGCGCGCCGGATCGATATCACCGCGCACCAGTGGAAATATCCAGGGATGGGAAAAGACGACGACGTCGGCTTCCGCCACTGCCGCTCGCGCCGTGGCCACATAGTCGGGCGAGAGGTGCGCAAATTCCGGGAAGGTACTGTCGATGACGGTCCGTCCGCCGGTCTCGTCCTTGCGCCTCTGCGCAGCGGCAAAATGCTCGGCGCTCAAGGGCACAAGCAGCTCTTCCAGGCTTGCCGACAGCATCTGGCGCCGGTATCCCGGTCCCGGCCAGTCATAGGTGCCGACGTATTTTGTTTCGATGTTGTCGCCGAGCGCGTGATAGAGGCCGAGGAGTCGCACCCGTCCGCCTCCGGTCGCCGGTTCGATCGGCTGCATGTCGAGCACGGTTACGCGCAATTTCTTTCTGCTCTCATTGCGCTATGGACCACTCGTCGAAACCCAAAGCCGTTCGCAGCGTATCAGCCACCCGCTCCCAGGTAATCTCAGCGATGGAACTTTGTCCGGCGCGGCCCATTGCGCGCGCGTGATCCGGATTGTGTGCGAGATGCTCCATGCAAGCGCCGATATGGGCAGCTTCCGGCCGGCACACAAAGCCGCTGACGCCGTCGGTGACGATGCGCGCAGGTTCACCGCTGTCGGTGCAGGTGATGACCGGCTTTGCACTTTGAAAAGCCTCAAGTGTGATGAGGCCAAGATCCTCGGATTTCGGTGTGAACAATACGGCGAGCGCATCGGCGTACAGATCCGCGAGGCGCGCGTCCGATACGCGGCCGAGAAAATGAATCCGCGGATTCCCGCACGCAGCGCGGCGGAATTCGGCCTCGTCTTCTCCCTCTCCCACCACGATCAGTTCGACAGGTGCAGTGACAAACTGCATCCCTTCAATTGCGAGCGCAGTGCGTTTCCAGCGATGGAGCCGGCCGGGAAGCAGGAAATATTCGTACCCCCCTTCGTGCAGTCCGACCATCGAGGTCGGATGCCGCATGACCTCGGCGCGCAATCCGTTAAATCGAATTAATCGTTCAGCGACCTCGTCGCCGATAGCAAACAGCCGGCGCGGTCTCTGAAGGGCCGCGGTATCGAGCGCGTGAACGAGGCGGCGCTGTTCGAGATTCTGCCGCGTCGGGTGCCGAAAGGTGGAATCGAACATGTCGTAGAAGACCCGCATCGTGTGCATGAGATAGCAGACGTGGTTCCCGTGCCGCGCTACGAAGGACGGCGCTTTGGCCGAGATGATGCCGTCGTAGCCGTCGAGCTTCAGATCATAGAAACGCAGATAGGATTTCTTGATATGCTCGAAATCGCGCTCGTCGTTGTAGATTTCGAGAAGTTGCGCCGCTATCCCGGCGCCGGAGAGCGCGTCACGCAATCCGGTGAAGAATCGCTCGGCGCCGCCCTGCTCGCCGTTCGCCGAGAGGCAGGCCAGAATCGCAACGCGGGGTATCAAGCTCGCTTGCGCCCGATGGCGCCGTAGTCCTGCGGTCCGTACAGTTTTTCCTGCAACAGCCGCAACATCGGGTCGGCGTATTCCTCCTGACAATTCCCTGGCACGGGATGCAGCGGCAGAATCTCCACCTCGCTGAATCCCCGCGATTGAAGGAGGTATTGGGTCAATTCGGAAGGCAGGGGATTGCGGTGTGTCGGGTCGAAATAGAAGCGTTCCGCCGCGACCAGGAGGTTCGCGGGATTTGGTGTCTCGAGTATCAGCACGCCACCCGGACGCAGAACGCGCAAGGACTCATCCAGAAGCTTGACGACGGACTCGAACGGCAAATGCTCGATGATGTGGAATGCCGTGACGGCGGCGCAGCTTTCCGCGGGCAGGGCTGCAAGAGCGTCCAGTCCTTCTGCGAGTTCCACCTGGATGCCGCGTTCCCGGCATTCCTCGACCGCGACGCGGTTCAGGTCGTAGCCATGCGCCACAATGCCGGCTTCCGACAGCAGCTCCAGCCATTCGCCGCGGCCGCAACCGACATCGACGACTGGCGCCTGACCCGCGATGGCGTAAGCCGCTTCGACGCGCGTGAGATAAACCCGCTGGCGCTCCTTGATGTCGGTGCGTGTTCCCCGATAGCGATCCTCGAACGACAGGTACAGCGGGTCGAGGAGGTGCGCCGATTCACGTGCCACTTTGTGCGATATGCTATCTTCAACACGCGAACCCGAATCCGACTGAAGGGCCGCGGCAAGGCTTTCCAATCCGCGCTTATGCTCAGCAATGCCGCGCCAATGATCGATCAGCGTCGTTTCCGCCTGCTCCAGGCGGGATTTGGCTTCGTTCAAGGACTCGTCCCACCGGTTCTCCGCCAGCTCGAGGTGACTTGCGGCATGCTTCTTGTCCGCCTCGATCACTTCCTGAAGGCGGCGGAGGTGTTTGTTCGTACTCTGCCGGTCGTGCATCTGCGCCGATTGCAAATTCCGCACTGCCGCCGTCATTTCGGCCGACCGTCGTTCCAGTATCTCGACACGATCGATGAATTCGCGGATGTGCCTGCGCAAAAGCCAGAGATTGCGCGCGCCTCGACTTATGAAGCGGGCAAATTTCGCGGGCGGGCTCCAATAGAAGCGATCCCAGACGAACTGCTGCGTCAGGCCTTCGATGGGCAGCCGTTGCGTACGAGCCTCGGCGGACCGGTGAAACTCGCGCAAGATGCGCATGCGGCCGACGCCCTCGACCAGGAGACGATCGCGCAAACGGACGAATTCGTCGGGCGAAGGTTCGCGCCCGAAAAAGGCGAGGTGCGTCGCACGCGCGAAATCCGTCGCCGGAAGCGCCAGAAGTTCGCGTGCGTTCCATTTGCGCGCGGCGAAATCCGTCGTCGCAATCGGCGCAGGCTCGGACGGAGCGGTCGCTCCGGCGAGTTGCTTTCGCTCTGCGACTTCGGCGCGGATTTTCTCCATCAATGCATCGAGATCGAGTGCAGGCGAGGCTGATCTAAATTCCGTCTTGCTATTCATGGAATTCTTCGGTGTTGACGTCACGCCGAATGGCCGGTCGCGCCCGACGGTATGAAATCGCGAATAGACCGGCTATCGAGCGCGATTTTTCTATCGAAGACGAATTTCCACAATCCGAGAAGACGCGAGCGATGTTCATAATGTGAATTGTAGAATTCGGGAGCGGCGCGCCGCAGTTTGGGCAAGCGCCAGCCGGAAACGCCGGGCATATCATGGTGTTCGAGGTGATAGCCCAAATTCACCGAAACGAGATTGATGGGACCGTAGTAGGACGCCATGCCGTTGCCGCCGTCGAACGCCAGATGTTCCTGCAAAATGTGTGCGCCCGCGGGATGCGGCCCGGTCGCGAAATAGGTGGACAGGAGCAAATAGACGACGCCGTGCCAGCCGATGAATGCAAGCACGCCGGCCCACGCAAGCCCGCAGAGCGCGATGTTGAGTGCGAGCCAGCGGTCGAAGGGCAGGCGCGCGCGCACGTTCAACGGGTGCAACAGGCCGTAACTCACCGGCAGAAGCAACAGCCACAGGAGCTTTCGCAATGCGCTGGTCTTGACCGTACGCGCTTCCCACTGCGCCGGCACATCGGAATCCATGCCGCGGACACCGAAATGATAGTGATGCAGCAGATGATAGTGCCAGAACGCCATCGCCGACGGAACAAGCGACGGCATGTTGGCAACGATTGCGACCAGGCGGTTGCCGGATGCATTCGCGAAGACGAGGCCGTGCGTACATTCGTGGACGACACAGTTCAGAAAATGGATCGCGAAGGCACCGAAGAACAGTGCGCACAGCGCGATCTCCCACCACGGTTGATGGGCGATAAGCGCCGCAAGGCCGAACTGCAGAACGCAGGCACCGATGGCGAGCCATGCCGTCGCCGCCGTGGGCCCGGCAAGGGCCTTGAGTCCGGGCCGCGCGCTGAGCAGCGCGGCGCGGCGCGCGCTATGATCGGGTTCGGGACGCATAGACTCCGGTTGCCGCAGGAAGCGCGGCTCCGCCTTTTGGCGTACGTTCAAAAGCGCTCGCACGACCGACAAGCGCCTCGATCGCCCCTCCAATATTGCCCAGCGCCGTTGCAATCTGAAGAAAGAGCACGCGTGGCAGGCGCGGCAGTTCAAATGACAGGCGCGAGCCGCGGACAAAGATTTGCGCGATCACCATCAAAAGCGCTGGTCCGATGAGCGCGCCTCCCACAAGCGACCACAAAAGAAGCAGCGTGCTCGCCCAGGTTGGTCCATAACCCAACAGCAGGTCGACGGCACCGGCGGCGACCGTCAACGCTGCCAGCGGACCGAGCATTCCGCTGGCGAGATGCCAGCTCGAAACAATCTTTTGCGAGAGCGAAAGATGCGAGCGCCAGACGCGGGGCAGAAGCTTGCGCGCCCCTTCGGCAAAGCCCTTCGTCCAGCGGAATTGCTGTTGCCGCCATACCGACAAACTCGCCGGCAATTCGCCTTTGACTGCGACCGTTGACAGAAACAGCGCGGCCCAGCCCTTCAATTGTGCGCGGTAGCTCAGGTCGAGATCTTCGGCAAGCGTATCGCTGCTCCATCCGCCAGCGCTCTCGATGGCTGCGCGCCGCCAGATGCCACAGGTGCCGTTAAACGGCATGAGATGGCCAGACCAGTTTCGCGCCGCCTGCTCAATGGCGAAGTGCGCGTCGAGAATTCGTTGCTGTGCCCAGGTTATCCTGTTCTCGGCGGCATTGATGTAGTCGCAACGGCCCTGCACGAATCCCACGCGCGGATCGCTCAGCAGGGCCTTCATGCAGAGGCGAAGAAAATCCGGTGCCGGTGTGTAGTCGGCATCGAGAATGGCAACGAATTCGGCGGAGGAACTGGT
Source organism: Rhizomicrobium sp. (assembly GCA_036264415.1). Classification (GTDB taxonomy): domain Bacteria; phylum Pseudomonadota; class Alphaproteobacteria; order Micropepsales; family Micropepsaceae; genus Rhizomicrobium. Next base: position 108,357 of record DATAQZ010000031.1, read on the forward strand.
CAAACCCCCGGCGAGTGCGCCCGCCTTGAAACCCGAGCGATTTTCGCGCGTCATCACCGCGGCGTTGATGCCTGCCCGCCGCAGCAGAGCAACGGCGGATTGCGCAGCATTACGGCTCTGGGCATCCGTGCTGTCGTCCAGAATCTGGACGTGCAGCCGGTTCCGTGGCCAGTCGAGCTTCTCCGCGGCCTCGGCCGCGCGCAGGATCAGTCCCCGTTCGTTGAACGTCGGCAATTGGAGCAGGATGTCCGGCAAATCGACATCCGCGGGAAGTGTCCGCGAAAGAAGCCGCGCCTCGCGACCGAGCGCAGCGGGACGGTGGCGCAGATAACGCGAGGCGAGCCAGAAGTTGGAGGTGCCGAGAACGGAATGGATCCCAAGGCACGTCACGAAGAGCGCATGGTCGGCGGTCAGCAGAATCGAATACGGCATAGAGCTCGGCACAACTGGCGCTTCGGGCGGTTCCGCGGGCGCAAACGGCCGCTTCACGGAGAGGGCTTAACACGGACACTCGACGCTCCGCTACCGGGCCGAACCCCTATCCTCAAACCCGAACGCCGGATGAACGTGGAGCGCGGCTAGGTGTCACCCAAGGATTTCGGGGTCCTTTTGAAGGCTTCGCCGCGACCCAGGAACGCGGCGACGATGGGCCGAGCATTGGCAACGCTCAGGTAAAGAATCAGTGGGGGTAGCGAGCAGACGGTCAGGACGTATTGCACAAGACTGCCGCGTCTCAACTCGAGATAGGGCGGCAGCGTCATTCCGACGACGACCGGAAAAAAAAGAACAAAAATCGTCGCGAAGATCGGACCTACCGGGGGCATGCCGCCTCCCCGCAACACAATGTCGACCAGCAGTGCTGCGGTCGCGAGCGCAATCACCGGCAGAGCGCCCTGGTAAAGAATCAGAAACCCCGCCTGCAATTTCCGGTTCACCGACCAGCCGGAGCGCCACAACCGCGCGCTCAGCTTGCGCGCAATCTGCGCGAAGCCGCTGGCCCAGCGCCGCTGCTGTACACGCCAATGCCGCACCTGGTCCGGCACGAGACCGGCTACCGGCGGATTCATCAGAAACAGCCCCCTCCATCCCGCCAACGCGGCCCGAATGGTCAAATCAAGATCCTCGCAAAGAGAATCCGCAGTCCAGCCGCCGGCATCCTCAATGGCTTTCCGCCGCCAGACTCCACCGGTGCCGTTGAACTGGAACAGCATCCCTGCGCGGGCACGCACGCCCTGTTCCATCAGGAAATGCGAATCGAAAAGCAGGCTCTGCGCGCGAGTAAGCCAATTCGTTCCCGAATTCGAGAACTCGCAACGTGACTGTACAAATCCGGCGCCGGGGTGCGCCGCCAGCGCGGGTACGGTCGATTTCAGCCAGTCCGCCGTAGGGCGGAAATCCGCGTCGAGAATGGCGACATATGGTTCGTCGCTCGCCGCAAGTCCTGCGGCAAGCGCCCCTGCCTTATAACCGTGGCGCTCGTTGCGCACGAGATGCTCAGCACGGAAACCGCCCTCACGAAGGACGGCCACCGCGCGTTCGGTTAACGCCCTGTTCGCGAAATCGCTGTCGTCAAGGATCTGAACGCGAAGCTTGGCGCGCGGCCAGTCGAGCGCCGCAACGGATTGCAGCAGACCGCCAATGACGCTCGGCGGTTCGTTGTAGATCGGCAGCTGTACCAGCACGCCGGGAAGAGTTTCATCGCTTCCGTCGATGGCGGACGATGGCGCCGATCTTAGTTTGCCGCCCGCCCATTCAATCAAATAGAGCACCGGCAACAGGAGAAATCCAACGCCGACCAGGATAACACCGAGGAGAGCGGCCACCGCGATCGCGTCGACAATTTTGACCAGCACCGCGTACGCCGTCATTCCGCTCCCCCGCGTGCGCAGGTGCCGCTTTCCGCCTCGAACTGTGCGACAAAAGGCGTTATGTGGCGGCACACCCGATACGTCGCGCCTGCCCACTGCACTTCGTTCGTTATCAACGCGTGAAGCCACAGCGCCGGAGTGAACAGTTCGCGCGCAAGGAATGCGAGCGGTGACCAGAAGGAAATCGGCCAGTCTTTGAAAACGCATAGCAGGCATTCGATTGCGCACCAGCCGGCGAACGTTGTGGCAAAAACGAAAGCGGGTGACAGGCCGATGAGATGCGCGGCCACTGCGCCGGCGAGCGCGGTCGGAAGCGCCGAGCCGAGCAGGTCAGCGTAAAAAGCCGCGGGCAGCTGAACGCGCCAGATCGTCATCCAGCGGAGCTGGCGCCGCCAGACTTCGCCGAACAATCGGTGACCGAGGATCTGATCGCAACTGCGATCCGCGAGCACGATGCGAAGGCCCAACCGCCGCATCGCGCGCGCGAGCGCCATGTCTTCGCCGACTGCCCATTTGATCGCGTCAAAACCGCCGGCGCGCAAAAGATCGCTGCGGCGGAAGAGCATGATCTTTCCAAGACCAAAGCCCACTCCGACGGCGTCGCCCAACATCAGGACGCGGGCATGATAACAGTTGATGATCGAGGCTTCGATCCAGGCGGGAAACGAAAGAAGCTGTCTTGCGATAGGAATTGCGCTGACGAGTCCGATTCCGGAGCCGAGACGTTGGACCAGAGCGGCGGCGTCGCCCTGATGAAGGAGGATGTTCGAGTCTTTCGTCAGTACGACATCGTTTTCCGCCTGACAGATCGCCGGCCACAGATTGTTGAGTTTCGGGCTCGCCGCGGCTTTGCAATCGGAAATCACAATCCGCGGCGTCACCCCGCCGTGCAGGTCACGCAAAGCGGCAAAAGCCGGCGAAACCGGCTCCGCTGCAGCGACTAGAATCTCGAGTGAATCGTAATTTTGCGAAAACAGCGAGCTCTGGGCTTCGGCAAAGCCGTCGTGAACAGTTTTGATTGGAACGATGGCGGTGAGTGGCGGAAGGCCATTTGTAGTCCTTGCCGCGCGGCGAATGGGATGAAGCAGCGCCGCGACAAACGAGAACGACAACACCATCGCCGAACACAGCCACCACACCGCGGCGGCGAGCGAACAAATCAGCGCCGCAGTCACAGCGGAAGCTTTGACCGGCGGTGCAATTGCGTCAGATTCGCGTGCGCTCGCGCGCGCGTTTTGCGTATTCGTGCCATCGCGAGTCGAATATGCGGTCCCTGGGTTTGCCGGTGGCCCCTGCCCAGTGCGCAAAGTAAATGTCGCGGCCCTGCCAATCAAGCGGACCGCCTTCTGCCATCGTGACGCCCACGGCTTTGTAATAACTTTCATTTGAAGCGTTTTCCACACAATCGGCGAGCGTCCGCACGTTCAGTCCCAACCGGCGCACGACAAAATTGACCAGCGGTTGGGCGAACAGCATCCCGCGCTTTCGCACGCGGTGGAAAATGACCTCGTCGGCACTAATGACCCGCTCGAAATCCGCAAGAGAAAGGATGTGGCGCGAAGTGAGAAAGAACCCGTCATTAAATCGCATCACCCCGTCGAGGAACGGGTATTCGGCGTGCCTTTTATTGAAAACATATTGATCGCTCGGCGAGGCGACCACGAAATCCGCTTTCCCGGGAGCAAGCGCCTCGAATACAGTTTCGAGACTGCGGAAGAGTATGGTGTCCACATCCATGTAGATGACCCGGTCGCATGGGAGCATCAGTGCCTGCAGCTTCCGCAGTCGACGCCGATGATGCGAAAAAAGAGGATAAAGCCGTTTTGCAAGTCGATCGACCCGTGCCAGGTCACCCTCGACGAAATGCGCTCCGTAGGCATCCGCCGCGCGCCGTGTTTGGGAGACATTGTCGTCAAAAGGGATCAGGTGAAGCGGGATCAGCGCGTTCGTCTCCCGATAACTCTCGAGAAATGCCAGCAGCCAATCGAGCACCTTGTCGTTGGCAACGATCGCCACGCCGCATTGCATTATCGGTGCATGGGTGACGGAAGCCGTTTCCGAAACACTCATCCGTGCAGCGCCGGTGCGGGCAGGGCCGTGCGCTCGTCGGATTGACGGTGCACGCCGCCGGTCGCGCCGCGCAGGTGTTCGCGCACGAAATAGAGCGGCCGTTGCTTGGATTCGGTGAAAATGCGGCCCAGATATTCGCCGATTATTCCGAGCGTCAGAAGCTGCAGTCCGCCGAGAAACAGCACGACGACGAGCAGCGAAGGATAACCCGCAACGGGGTTGCCGAAAATCAGTGTGCTGATGACAATACCGATGCCGTAGATCACGGCACCCACCGAGGTTGCGAGCCCCACATAGGCGGCAACTTTCAACGGCGCGGTGGTGAAGGACGTGATGCCCTCGAGCGAGAAGTTCCAAAGCCGCCAATAATTGAATTTGGATTTTCCGGCGAAACGGGCATCGCGATCGTACAGGAGCGCGACCTGGCGAAAGCCGATCCAGGCGAAAAGGCCTTTCATGAAGCGATGATGCTCGCGCAGTCGGCGCAGTGCCGCGATGGCGCGGCTGTTCATCAGACGAAAATCGCCGGTGTCGCGGGGGATATCAATCCCGGTCAATCGCCCGATCACGCGATAGAACAGTTGCGCGCTTGCTTGCTTCATAAGAGTCTCGCCGCTTCGGCTCGCGCGTTGCGCATAGACAACGTCGTAGTCGCCGGATTGCAGGACACGAAGCATTTCGGGAATGAGTTCTGGCGGGTCCTGCAGGTCCGCATCGATGATGACAAGAGCGTCGCCCGCCGCGTGATCGATTCCTGCCGTCATCGCCGCTTCCTTGCCGAAGTTCCGGCTGAGATCGATAAGCGCGGTGTTGGGACAATCCTCCAGAAATCCGCGGATCAGCTGTGGCGTGCCATCGCGACTGCCATCATTGACGTAGAGCAGTTCCCAGCCGAAAGGCAGCTCGCGTAGCGTGTCGGTCGTGCGGCGGTTGAACTCCGCGAGGACCGCCTCTTCGTCGAACACAGGTACGATGACGGAAAGAAGCCGGATCGTTTCAGTCATGCGGCGCGCGCCAGGCAAAACACCGACAAGCCTCCCATCCGGTTAAATCGAAAGAATGGTAGTTCCATGCGATGGACGAAGGTCAAGAGAGCGTTTATCGGACGTGGATGTGGCACGAGGCTGCTTTTAGGCGGACCGTGTTTTTCCAGCAAACGAAGCGTTGCGACGAGCGGAAGGATCATGGCGAAGAAATATTGCGCAGAGACAATATTCAACCCGGCGGCGCGCGCGACGTTTTCGAGCGTGCGAATCCGGTAACGGCGCTTGTGGTCCAGAAACCGGTCGTGAGCAGAAAACAGCGACGGAAAAGCCGGCACGCTGATGACGGCAAAGGCACCCGGGACCGCGCCTTTCATGCTCGCCCGTATAAGACCGACATCGTCGTCCACATGTTCCAGCACATCCATCAACAGCACCAAATCAGCACCGCAAGGCTCGACATCACGAACATAATGAATGGGCTTGCCGAAGTAGGATTCTGCCGCTTCCGACGAGTAGGCCGGATCGACGCAAACGGCCGACTGGGCGCCGTTCTCCAGCAGGTGTTTGGAGAAGACGGCGGAGCCCGCGCCGATATCGAGCACGCGCGTGTAGGGAACCCGGCGAAGCAGCGAGTCCAGCGCGAGCTGTTTCGAGCGGTAGTACCAGTGTTCGCCCGCGGCCCCGCCGAGCAACTGTTCTTCCTTTACATCCATGCGCCGCTCCGCAAGGCCAGCGAATCCCATACGGGACGAATCATGCTTTTCTTGCCCGCCCGGAAACCTCGCAGGCTTCCATTAACGTTTCATTGACCAAGAGGAATTTCGCAAGGGCTTCGTTGCCGGGCAGCGACACGGCAGCGCGATGCGCCCCGCGCTTCCGCTCCGCCCGAATCTGACTTGGCAAAGGGCGATGATCAAAACGCCATATTTTGGCTTCGGTTGGGCGCGGAGTGGCGTCAAACGACGCTTATTGGGTTTGGAGCCTTAAATATGCTCAAAGATACCGTGTTTTCTTGGTCTTCGGAAATTGATTGTCTGTCGTTTCTCGCGGGGGATGAGGCATGAGCAATACGTCTCTGCAAGCTCCAGTTTCCGACCCATCTCCCGGCAATGAGGTCCAGCACAACGTGAATGCCATATTCCGAGATGTCCGAATGCAAGTGCTTATTGCAGCCATGGCACTTGTGGTGCTGACGCTATTTTACATCCGTATCTTTGGCCCAATCGTACAACAATCCGATTTTGCCAGCATATTCTTGGCGGGTCGCGACATGTTGGCGGGAAATTGGCGCCTCAAGGGTTGGTGGCTCCCGCCGGATCCTTTTTGGACAACCGATATTCCGATTTACGGATTGGCCGGTCTGATTTTCGGCTTAGACCCGAAGGTTCTGGTCTATGTGCCGGCGTTACTCTGGTCAGCAGTAACTGTCGCTGCCTGCGCTGTCGCCGTCGCGAGGGGCGAGAAACGTGGCCGGCTCTGGGCGTTACCAGTCATTCTGACATTGCTGGGTCTGCCGCTGCTGAGAAGCAGCATGGTAATGGTGCAGGTCGCGCACGCGCCCATGCATATGGCCTCACTGCTTCTGATTCTGGCGACGTTTGTGATGGCGGCAGGGGCAATCGAGCGCGGCGTTTTTCCTTCGAAGACCACTCTCGGCTGTTTGGGAGGCACAACCTTTCTTGCTGTGGCTGGAGACCCGCTCGTCGTGGTGGTCGGCGTTTTACCGATAGCGGGCGCAACTGCCATCTGTCTTTACCGGCCGCTGGCATCCCGGCTCGCCGTGGTCGGCACCGTACTCATCGCGAGCATCACGGCCAACATCGCGCTGAAAGCAAATGAATATTCCGGGGGGTTCGCGGTCATGCATACGCTGACTCTGGGTTTCGTGTTTGCGTCCTACCCTCAATTCGTCGCGAATATCAGCTACATCGCGCAGAACCTTCTTCGCATTTTCGGCGCCTGGTTCTTTGACGCGCATGTGGTGTACGCGTCGCCGGAACTGCTTCGGCTGGTATTGCTGTTGCTGGCCGTGGTTATCGTCTCGCGCGCAGTCAAACGAAGCCTTGCGGAATTCGGACTGACCGGTCTGGCCCGAATTCCGAGCTGTGTACGGATCACACCGTTGAATGCAATGCTGATGCTCGGCATAGTGTTGGACGTTCTCGCTGTTTTGGTTAGTCGCGTCGTTTTCGATGATTATTCCGCCGCACGCTACCTTTTCCCGACCCTTGTGTTTGGAGCGATTCTCGTAGCCAGAGAGGCTGGATCATGGCCGTGGGTCAGGATGGTGGCGGCAGCGGCACTCGTAAGTTCCGTGTTCGCAGTAGTGCAGACGTACCGAAACGGGCCGCAGCAGATGGTCCTTGCCCCGCCCGGAATCCGACAATTGGCATCCTGGTTGGAGGAGCACAAGCTGGCAGCAGGCTATGGACCCTTCGGGACGGCGGCACTCGTGACAACGCTAAGCAAGGGCGAGGTAAACATGCGGGCTATTGGGCGTGACGGGCGTGGGGGCGTTGACATGATGCGCTGGCTTACGAGCGCGGCCTGGTATCCGACGCCGATCAACAGCCGAAAACCTGCATTCATAGTTGTGGAGAAGAATGCGCCTGCCGCCGCGTTCAGGGAGAGCGAGGTGGTCTCCACATTCGGCCAGCCAAATGGCAGAGCGGCGGTCGGCGACTACGCAGTGCTTTTGTATTGAGTCATCTGGGTCCTGTTGCTCTTGTACCACCGAGTATCCGATCTGGCATCGCAGCGCCGATCATAAACCCGGCGTGATCAATGGGAGGCCTTCGAGGGTGCCGACGGAGCACTGAGCTTGAGAGCGTGCAGATACAACGACAAAGGCCGTGGGTCACTATTAATTCCAAGCTCACGGGGCGAGATTGCATCCGGCAGTTCGAACCGCAGCACATTCAGGCCCGGCTGGACGTACCTGGCAGCGATTTCCAGTGTTCTATGGCCAGTGCCATTGGGAAACCGGAACATGAGCATGCCGATGGCGTGGCCGTTCAGAGACAGAATCGCCCGCTGCCGTTGATGGACCTTTGAGAGGTTGGCGTTGATCACGTCAATGTCCAGTTGAAGGTCCCCCGGCAAGAGATTTGCTAGGCGAAAATAGGCGGCAGCGGTGCTCCCCATTGCCCATCGGCCCCATCCGGGCGCCTCGTCAAAATTTTCAAGGCGTAGCCATTGTGGAGTGGGTTCCTGCGAACGGAACTCTGTCCCCAGCTCGTACGGAGATATAACGTCCGCGAGCCTGGCGGACTCGCGTGCCCTTCCTGGATCGTAGGTGCAAAGGACGAAACCATCGACTCGGCGGCAATAGTGCGAAAGAACCGCTTTCTGAAGGACCTTCAACGCGAAGGCATCGCTCAACACGTACGCCGTATCCGGCCGCAATCCATTTTGCAGCACCATCCTGGGAAGAACCGTGCAATCCATTTTGACGGTCTTCGGTCCGATGCGACCAAGATATGCGCTGTTGAGCGTCAGGTCGGAGCGTGCCACCAAACGGGCGAAATAGGGCCACGCAGTCAGCCCTCCGGGTGAGGGTTGGTTACATTGCAAGGGTGGAAGAATAACAAGGTGGCGATGGCGTTTCACCAGCAGCTTCCAGTCGGCAGCAACCAGCGGATTGGAGTGCGGCTCCTGCGCCGCAATTGCGACACCGTTTCGGACGGCGAAAACATCGCTATATTGGAGCAGCAGCGCAGCGCTAAGTACAACCCGCTGCCATGTTGCGGATCGAATCGAAATGACAATACCTGCTATTGCAGCAACAACAATCAAATAGTGTACGGGCCAGAAAAGGCGACCCGATGAACGAAGGGCGGCTAGTGCCTTAAACACGAATTCTGGCGCCGGCACCGTGAAGAGAACGTGATCTGCGAACGTGACCTTCAGCGACAAAGCAAGCACCGTAAACACGGCCGATACGATCACCAGGGGGCGAAGAGATGGTGACCACAATTCGCGTAAGAGTTCGGGTTTGCGGGCAAGTACAATGATCAAGAGCAATAAGACGCCGATACCCAGATAATTGTAGCCCTCATAGGCTTGCCGGCTGTCGATCAATGGAATGTGCTTCAATATCAGCGCACCCTCGTGAGCATCGACAGGTGACAGGATATTCATGGAATAGTCGGTATATCCGCCGCCGGCGAAACTCCCGATCGTGACGAAGCCGAAAACAGTAAGCGACGCTAGAGTTATGGCCGGTACCGTTACTATCCAGAACGCATACGAACGCGGCGCTCTTGGATATGGCGATGATGAACGGGGTTCGGTGGCTTGCGCCGAGTCGGGCTTATCGACGATCGTTTTTCCGCGGCGCCGCTCTTCGAGATGCGCACGGAACAGTGCCGAGAAGGCCAGCAGGTTAGCCATAAAGGCTATGTAGGGCGTGATTGCGGCCGCTATAGCGCAAAGCGCCAGAAACGGCGCCATGTAACGCGCGACTCCGCGGCCTGCAGAAGGTGGCCTGAAATAGTGATAGATGCAGGCAAGAAGAATCCAATGTGAGGAATGCGGAAAATGTCCGTACAGACGAATGGTCAGTATCGGCGAAAGGAGGAAGAATAGACCTCCAAGAAGCGTAACAATTCGGTCTGAGGAGAAAATAGACGTAAGCCGAAACCCATAATAAGCCTGAAGCACGTAGCACAACACCGCGTAGAGCCCGAGGTACTGAAAATTTTCCGGAAGAAACGAAGATACAGGGCGAAGAAGGACTCCGATGAGAGGAATGATGTCCAGATTGGATGCCGAAACGCCTGACGGATAGTCGAGACGGGTGAGCATGGTTGGAGGAAAGCGCCACACGTGTTCATGACGCAAGAATTCCCAACCAACTTCCGCCTGCGCAGGATCACCGGCCAACCAGGAGAGATTTAGAGGGTTTATTTCGCGCCAACCGATCAGCAACCAGGTGTTAAGCACGCCCAGGATCGTTGCCACCCACCAATACAGCCACGGATCAGCGGGTGCGTTCGGCCCGCCGGAACCGGCATGCGCGTCGCGCACGCTGTCTCGGGTCGTCACCGTACTTACTCTGGATTCACCGCAGGTCCCAGCGGGTGCGGAAGATCAGGTCGCAGAGGCCCGGACTGCCGAAACCGTCGCTGAAGCTGACGCGCGAACGGCGATGATGCTCGCCGTGGGCGTGGCTCGAGATGAGCGAAGCGGAAACGGCGGAAACCAGGCGTCCGGGTGCCGCTTTCAGGGCCGAAGCGAAATCATAGCCGGAATGTTCGTAAAGGCCACCTACGGCGCCAAGACAGGCAACGAGCAGTTGAAAGGGCACGTTCGCCGTCCCGCCGCCGATCAGGATGAGCGGCACGAGATAGGGCGCGACGATCGTCAGGAAAAAATCCGGCGCCGACATGTAGCACGCGGTAATCGCCCGCGAAGCCCCCGTCGAATGGTGGAGATCGTGCCTGAGCCAGCGAAAGCGCATATTGTGCAACAGCCACCGGTGCGCGACGTACTGTACAATGTCATGCCCGATCGTTATGAGGAGGAGCGCGACGACGGCGAAAGCAAAGGAGATTTTGTGGCTTCCCGTGAACGCCAAACCCGCTTTTTCGCACATACACATCGCGGGAAGGAGCACGAACACCTGATTGAACAGAACTCGCGGAAGAGCCGCTGCGTAGGTCAGCCGGTCGTATCTGCGGACCTTGAATTGCTGCAATGCGCCGGCGCGGTCGCACAATTCAAATCCGAAACCGATGCCGTGGAAGACGATCATATGACCCGTCCAGACCAGCACCGAGACGGGGAGCCAGATCGTGAGCGCGGCTGCGGCGGAAAATAACATCATCAAACGTTCAGCTGTGCGCCGCCTTCTCGCCCGGCCGCGTGGCAAAGATCGCGTCCCACCACGGTGCGCTGACGCCGAACCAGGATGTGTCCTCGCGGAAATGGTGATGCATGTGCCGCCGGCGCAGATATCGGCCAAGGGCATTCGCCGGATGCCGGTGATGAACATAGAAATGCACGCCGTCGTAGATCAAATACCCGGCGAGAAAGCCGGACATCATCGAGAGGTCGATCACGGGGCCGGCGGCGAGTCGCAGCAGCGCAAAGGTACCGGCCATGATCGGCAGGCTCATGATGGGCGGCATGACCAGACGGAGAGGATCGCTCGGGTGCTGGTGGTGTACTCCATGGATCAGAAACTGGATCCATGCGCCGGCGGACGATTTGGGGCGAATGTGGAAAATGAATCGATGTCCGAAATATTCAAGAAGCGTCCAAAGCAGGTAACCGATCGCGAACGTGACGATCATGTTACGTACAGGTAATCCGCGCGCGGCCCAGAGGAGAAGCGCGGCAGTCGGAACGTAGATCAGGAACGGCAGGCTCGCATGCACGCGCGAGAATTTGTCGAGCAGCGGATTGCGAAACAGCCGTGGCGACGCGGCGAGGTGGGCGCTGGTGTCCTGCGTTTCGTTGCACGGCATGCCTTGTTCCCGCTCTAACTGGCACACGCGGAAATCTTCCGTCCGCTCAAATGATTGCTTATTCGATACGGGCCCGGAGGGCAATTCCGGACTGGCGCAAGCGGCCCAGTGTGGGCTTTAATCCCACCCGGTTTCGAGAACCGGGCTGGGACTTCGCCCCCCGAAACCGTCGTATCCGATGCGGAGCATGCATTGAACGGAAACGCTTTGCTGGCGGCTGTCGTTGGCGCGCATGTCGCGCTGTTCTCGGCGGCCTCGTGGGCGGAGGATATTGGGGGGACCGGCCGCATCGAGCCGGATGGCGGGGTCGTCGTCCTCAGCGGGGTTCAGGGCGCAAGGATTCTTTCGATCGCCGTCAAACCTGGCCAGATGGTCAAAAAAGGCGATCTGTTGATGACGCTCGATGACCGCGAGCAACGGATGAACACGCAAATCGCCGAGGTCGCGCTCGCCCAGGCGCGCAAAGATGCCGTTCAGAGTCTGGCGGCTGCGCAGCTTGCCGTGCAGATCGACATCGAACGCCTGCAACATGCGCAGAAGAACGCCGCCGACTATCGTGCACTGGGGCCGGATGCCACGTCGGAGAAGCAGATTGCCGATACCGAGGAGGCCGCCAAAGAATCGCAAATGCAGCTCGACGAGGACAGGAAGCACGAAAGCCAGGTGCGTTTCGACAACGCCGCCGCAATCTCGAGCGCGGCGAAGAAGCTCGACATCGAAACTCAAAAACTTGCGCTATACAAGATGACCGCGCCCGTCGCCGGCATGATTTTGAAAATTGACCAGCATGTGGGCGAAAATCTTGCCGGTGGTCCCGTCATAGAAATGGGCGACATCCGAAAGATGTACGTGATTTGCCAGGCGTTCCAGGGCGATCTCCTGAAACTCCGGCCCGGCCTGCGGGCGACGATCAAGAGCAGTGCCTTCGCAACGCCGCTCAAAGGCGTCGTGGAGAATGTCGGCCGGCTGGTCGATACCAAGGCGCAGTTGGGCGACGTCCGCATCCGGCTTGACGACCCGCATGTCGCAAGCCGGGTGGTCGGGATGGAAGTGGAAGTGGAGATCGCGCGCTAGTGCTGAAGGGAAGTGACCGGCTTGCGATAGTGCGAAGGCGCGAGAGCGGTGTGGCAGCGCCGTCGCGCGGCAGGTGGAGGCTTGGCATTGGCCGATTTCTCGAGCTCGTGGCAAGAATGCCGGGTATTTCCTGCGTCCTGGTTGCCGGCGCCAATCTGCTGCAGCACCGGCTGCGTCTTATTGCGGCGCTTGCCGGTATCGCCGTCGCGCTGTTCCTGCTGCTGCTGCAGATCTCTGTCCTGGACGCGGCGAAGGCCAAGGTCACGATGCTGTACAATGATTTCAATTTCGACCTGGCGGCGGTCCCGGACACCTACCAATTCATGCTCAACTTCGAAACCATCGATCGCGTCGTGCTGGACCAGGCGCGAGCGACCGGCGATGTTGCGCAATCTTTCGGACTGAATGTCGATGTCGTGCACTGGATGCAGTGGCCATCGAAAAAGATCGCCTATCTGTTTTTGATCGGGCTCGACAATCCCGGCACTTTCATACGCGAACCTGTCATCCGGCAGGGCATGAAATCGCTCGTGTCGTCGCATTCGCTCCTGATGGATGGCTGGTCGGAGCCCGACATCGGACCATTGACTACCGGGGCTACCGGCAAAATCGGCGAACAACGGGAAACGATTGCCGGAAATTTCAAACTGGGGCTTTTCTTCTACGGTGAGGGAAGCGCCATTGTCCGGAATACCGATTTCCCGCGGCTCGCCGATCGCGATTCGAGCAAGGTGAGCATCGGCCTTTTCCAACTGCGCCCGGGTGTCGATCCGCAGAAAGCCAAGCGGGATCTGGAAGCCGTCGTGCCCGAACACACGCTCATTTTCACACGCCAGGAGCTTCTGCAACAGGAACGCGACTATTTCCTGACAGTCCGCCCGGTTGGCATCATGATTTACATCAGCATGCTTATCGCCTGTCTGGTGGGAACGGTCATTATGGTGCAGGTGCTGTCAACGGAAGTCGCCAACCGCACGAAAGAGTATGCCGTCCTGAAAGCGATCGGGGCGACGCCATGGTTTGTGCACGGCATTGGCGGGGCCCAGGCGCTCTTGCTGGGCCTGGGTGGCCTCCTGCCGGCGCTTGTGCTCGGCGGTGCCGTATTGTGGTACATCGAATTCCGGACCCATCTTGAAACGGCGCTGGGAATGGTGCTGTTGGAAAAAATGTTCGCGATTACCTGTGTTGCGGCACTCTGCGCCGCCTCCACGGTGCTGATACGCGTGCAGCGCGCCGATCCGGCGGCGCTCTACTGATGCTGCCACGCTTCGATCTTGCCATCCGGCTGCTCGCGCACAACCGGCTGAGACTGTTGATCGCTTCGGCAAGCGTCGCCATGGGCGTCGTTATCATCTTTGTCGAGCTCGGTCTCCTCCTCGGCATGCTCGAGGCACAGTCGCTTATTGCGAACATGGTCCGCGGGGACCTTTTGATCATGAACGTGGCGCGCGTGAGTCTGCACCGTTGGGACAAGGTCAATCTCGTCCGTCTTGATGAGGCGGCGGCGGTGCCGGGCGTCGCAAGGGTGACGCCCATTTATGAGGACCACGTGGGCTTGCGCGATCCCGACGACAAACGCGTACGACGGATCATCGTCTATGCTTTCCCGCCCGAAGACATTCCTTTTGCGTTGAACGATCCCGCCGCAGTTTCGCATGCGCTCAAACTCTCCCATGGCTTTCTATACGACCGTCTGTCCCGCCCCATTTTCGGCAAATTCCAGGCGGGAGATGACATTCAGATCGACACCGTGCCTTTGCGCGTCGGTGGTTACGTCAACATCGGGGCTGACATTGTGAACGACGGAAACATCCTGATGAGCGAGGGCGATTGGCGTGCCCACGATCCGGGCGCCAAGCCCATAATGGGGGTCATTCACCTGAAGCCGGGCGTACCGCTCGAAAAAGAACGGCAGGCGATCCTTGCCAGCCTTCCTTCCGACATCACCGTGCTGACGCCGGCGGAAACGGCGTGGCGGGAGAGCATGTACACGTTGCGATCCGCTCCCGTCGGACTCCTGTTTGCAATCGGCATGCTCGCGGGGCTGGTGATTGGAATCATAAACTGTTACCAGGTGTTGTACAACGAAGTGAGCGATCGTCTGCCGCAATATGCTACTCTCAAAGCCATGGGCTTTGCCAATGATTTCCTGCACAGGGTAATTCTCGGACAGGCGGTCGTGCTCGCAGTCACCGGTTTCGCCAGCGGTGCGGCAATTTCCGTTTTCGCCGACCGCTATATTGCCGCTCATTCGATGCTGCCTGTGCACATCTCGCTGCCGTCCTCGCTCGTGGTCGGGATTCTGACATTCATCATGTGCATCGTTGCGGGTTGGATTGCGGTCAAGCGCGCGGCGGTCGCCGATCCCGCGGCCTTGTACTGAGGTCGGTGGATGAGCGATGTCGCCGCACTCGAAATTGCGCCGGTGCGCAAATCGGCACCCGCCGACGCCGTCGTGATTGCCAGCAAAATCAACTATGCGTTCGGCGGAGGTTCGACGCGAAAGCAGGTGCTGTTTGACGTCGATTTCCGGCTCCATCGCGGAGAGTTCGTCATCCTGACCGGCCCCTCGGGAGCCGGGAAGACGACGCTGATGACGTTGATCGGCGCGCTACGCTCGTTGCAATCGGGGAGCTTGAGCGTTCTCGACGCGGAATTGGCGGGGCTCGACGCCGCCGGGCAGCGGGAGACACGGCGCAAAATCGGGTTCATTTTCCAGGACCATAATCTGTTTGATGCGCTGACCGTCTTCCAGACGCTGTCGCTGGCCATGGAGGTGTCCGGTTCGCGGCCCCGGAAGCCGGAGGCGCGCCGCCGCGCGGCGGCCCTCCTGTCCATGCTCGGCATGGAAAAGCTGATCGATTCAAAGCCACGGCAGATGTCGACCGGGCAGAAGCAGCGTGTGGCGATCGCGCGCGCGCTGATCAATGAGCCGCCCATCATCATCGCCGACGAACCGACTGCATCGCTCGACGCCGACACCGCGGCTCTCGTGATCAATCTCCTGCGCAGCCTTGTGGATGTCGGTGGCGCCTCAATCCTCATGGTCACGCACGATTCGCGCATCTTCCGCGCCGCGAACCGCATCGTCACCATGGTTGACGGACGCGTCGTTTCTTAGCGATGAGGAACATCGCCGCCGCAAATGTCTATCTCGCAGCCTTTCTGCTGCCGATCATCGTGCTGGCTCCCACAGCCGGCTCAGCCCAGAGTGCGCCGACGGTTACGCTCCAGGACTCGATTCAGGCCGTGCTCCGGCGCGACAATGATTCCATTCGCCTTCAGGACGAGAAGATCAAGACGGCGGCATCCCACGTACAGCAAGCGGCTGGTCAATTCGATTGGGGCGTGCAGGCGCAAACCGGATGGCAGTTGCTGTACGTTCCGCGTGTGCTGAACGGCGTCGTGCCGGGCAAAGGCATACTAAGCAACAATACAGATCTGTTGAATGCCTATTATTACAGCCTGAACATCGGCCGCGAATTCCGGAACGGCATCCAGATCGCGCCCGGCGTGACCGCGTATCCGGAAACCAGCGGCGCCAGCACGGCACAGACATTCGGGCTGACGGCGCTCCGTCCCAGCCTTGGCCTCCGCATTCCGTTGATTCAGGGCCTGGGCGAGGAAGCGGCTGATTCGGCCGAACTTGCCGCCAAAGCCACCCTCACGGGCACCCGTTTCGATCGTGACTTCGCCATCGCCCATATGGCCCATGACGTAGTGCAGATCTATTGGCGCTGTCTTGCGGCTGACCGGGTGGCCAGAATATCTGCTGACGCGCTGCATAATGGCGAAGAATATGCCGCGTCCATGAAAGAGCAGGCGGGACGCGGCCTCGTGGAAAAATCGGTTGCCGAAGCGGCGGACGCCGCCGACGCCACGCGCAAGGTCACGCTGCAACTGAATGTGGACGCGGGTCTGTCCTGTGACCGGGACCTCGCAATTGCGACGACGGGCGAGGCGTTGGGTGTGGTGCCCGCGCCGGCGGGCAGTCTACCTGACGTGGAAGGCGCCGAACCGATCCTCGCCGGGTTAAGCGACAAGGCGCTTGATGAGATCGCGCTCAACAACCGTTCCGACCTGAAGGCGGCACGCGAGTACATTTCAGCGGCCCTCGCGAGCCGGAAGGGCGCCGAGGACACCACCTCGCCCAACCTGACACTGCAGGTCGATCCGACGCATGCGATGATCCTCTATTCACAAAGTCTGGAGAACAACACCGCCGAAGGCCACGCCGCTGAAGCGCTTTCGACAGAGCGACAAGCGGAGATCGCGCTGCACCAGCTGGAGACGCAGATTCAGATCGATATCACCGGCGCGCTCAGGAATCTGAAAGGCGCCGTTCTCGAATGGCAGACCGCGAAGGCGGCGACGCGCCAGACCGAAGCCGCCGTGGCGAATGAGGCGAAACAGGCGCGTTTTGGCGTCTTGGGCAGGAAGGATCTGCTTTCGACCGAAGACCAGCTGACGCAGATCGAAAGCGAACTGGTGAATGCGGAGCTGCTCTTTGCAGCGAGCATGAGCACGCTCCGGCTGGTAACCGGAACCGTGCATCCCGAACAGGAAACGGCCGCCGAGAGCGCCCAAAAATTTTCCACTTTGCCGGCGGCTTAGCAGACACGCGGTCGGCGCTATTCGCGTTTCGTTGTGCTCAGTCCGCCGGCGCTACGGCCCGCTCGCAGCGGCCGGAGGGCGGGTCGACCTTGTCGAGGTGGGGCACGACTTCGCCCGCGCCTCCGTCGCAGGCCATCCAGCGAAACTCGTGCTCGGTATCCTTTTCCGCAAGGCTGCGGTCGCTCACCAGAGCGCTGAAGCCATTTGAGGCGACACTGCCGGAGACACTGGTGCGCTTGCAGGCGGTGAGCGGATTGGCATCGCTCATCTCGCAATAGGCGAATTGTACTGACTTGCCGCAGCGGTTCTGGAAACCCCAGTATTCCCCGTTGCTCGTGATCATCAGGCAATCAGAAGCGCCCGGCTGCGCAACCGGCATGTTCGATCCGGCATGTATGTCGCCGGTCGCCTGGAACGGCACTCCGGGTGCGAAACTCGCCTGTTCGAGATGCGCGGGCCCCACACCCGGAGCATCGATCGTGTGGACGGGAGAGGTCCCCACCGCAATGCCCCCGGCGGCCGACCCTGTACGTTTTGCCGGGCCGCCATCGGCCGATTCCGCGGGCTGGCCGGAGCCGCCAGGTTCAGTATCCGGCGCTGCCGTTGCTTTATCCCTGTCCGCAGCCGCGGCAGACTTCTGGTGACTGCCGCTGGCGATAAAGGCTCCGCCGCAGGCCGGGCCAGGGTCATGCGATTTATGCTTTCCGGCGGACGCGGCAACCGACACGCCGAGTCTCGTAGCGTACTCCTGCACCGCCGCTTGCTTTTCGCCTCGGCTGAACACATGGCCCTGCGGGTACCAAGCCGTGCACATCACCCGGCCATCGGGGCTGTGGGCCCGATCGAGAACGCCGTCGTTGGCCGCTTCGCCGATCGATTCGGTGGTGCCGTCGGCATAATCGATATCGAGCCCGTCCGCCTTGGCGCGGAAAACGCCGATCGCCGCCTCGCCGTCGGACACGGTGCCAACCGGTCCTTTGGCAAAGACAAATTCGGTCTCCTGCGAATTTCCGCTGGGCAAAACGACCGTTCGCTCGAAGCCACCCTCGCTGAGGGCAAGCTCCAGCGTGGCGCTATCGACCGCGACAAGTTGCGTTCCGAGATGCGTGCGCAACGGAAGGGCGGGATTGGGGGCGTCGTTCCCCGCCGCCTCAGCGCCTTCTGCCTTTGTCGAGCCACCAGGCGTGACGAGGGGCCGCGGCACCGCCGGCGTCATACTTGCGAGTCGGAAGGCAGGCTGACGCGCGGTTTGGGCGAGCGCGGCGCTGTCTGCCACCGCCTTTCCAATTGGTGGATTTGTACTCTCGGGACCCGCGGCAGAGCTGGCGTGCATTGCATTCGCCTGCGGGTTGGAAACCGGCATGCCGTCCCGCCATTCGCCCTCGAAGCGGCGGCCATCGGCCCACGTCTCGATGCCGTGCCCGTCTGACTTTCCGTTCTTCCATGCGCCGTCGTAGCGATCGCCATTCGCCCAAACCACGCTGGCCGTGCCGTTCAACACGCCCATTTTCCACTGACCCTCGAGCGTGTCCCCCTTTGCCGAAACGAACTTCCCCTCGCCGTTGAAGAGCCCTCCCAGCTGGTCGCCCTCGTATTTCGCGCCATCGGACCAAGCAGCCAGAACGTGCCCGGGTTGCAGCAGACCATCCATGAAGTTGCCGGTGACGGTCTCGACGGCCTCACCCCTGTACAGAAAAGAGAGCGTGCCGGGCCCGTAAATCGTGCCGTTCTGTTTGCAGCGCCCCAACCAGGAAATGCTGTCGCCGGGATCGTAGGTCGGGTCGGCGGCGATGCATTTCGTGCCGGGATCTCCGATCCACTGCTCGCTCGGCAGTCCGTTCCGGGACGGAGATGCGTCATGTGGCGCGAGCGAGCCCATCGTTGCGGCAAAAACAAAATTCGGTATCCCAAGCAGGCAGACCGACGCAGCCGCGCAAAAGAACGTATTTAACCCCGAACGCATGGCACACCCGTCCAATTCTCAGCCGGAAGCGAGTTTTCGACGTTGCGTGCGCCGAAGCAATTAAAGCTTTAGGCGTTTGCTAACGAAGCATTGCCAATGTTTCACGCTTTCAAGCGGTTTGCGGCGCCTCGCCTGACAGATAACGCTGCGCGACGGGCGTACGGCGCGACCGCACGCGGTCGAGACAGAGATAAACGACCGGCGTGGTGAAAAGCGTGAGCAACTGGCTGACCACCAGGCCGCCAACGACGGAGATGCCGAGCGATTTGCTGAATCCGGTGCCAAGGCCCACGGCCAGTGGCAGCGATCCAAGTATGGCGGCAAAGGTCGTCATCATGATGGGACGAAAACGCATCAGGCAGGCCTTGTGAATCGCTTCCTCAGGCGTGAGATTTTCGCTCCGTTCAGCGGCGAGCGCGAAGTCCACCATCATTATGGCGTTTTTCTTGACGATGCCGATCAGGAGAAGCACGCCGATAAGAGCCAGCAGCGTGAATTCCGTTCCCGTAATCATGAGCGCAAGCAGCGCGCCGACACCGGCAGACGGAAGCGTCGAAAGAATCGTCAAGGGATGAACATAGCTTTCGTATAGTACGCCGAGCACGATATAAACCGCGGCGATTGCAGCGAGAATGAGCAGCGGCTCGTCGCTCATCGAATTCTGATAGGCGCGCGCGTTGCCGGCAAACCCGCCGTGGACCGCGGCAGGCACGTGCAGTTCCAACATGGTGCGGTCGATTGCCGCCACCGCGCTCTGCAGCGTTCCTCCCGGCGGCAGATTGAACGAGAACGTCGTCGCCACGAACGGCCCCTCGTGGTTGACCGAGAGCGGCGTGTTGCCGGTTGCGAAATGGCTGACAGCGGCCAGGGGCACCATTGTTTCCTGCATCGTGCTGACAGCCGCGCCCGTCGAGGCGTTGCCGCGGCCCGAATTGGCGAGCGCGTTCACCGCCTGGTTGCGGACGACGTCGGCAGCGACCGCGGCTGCTGTGGGCGCCGACGCCGTGTTCACGGCAAACGTGCCCGCGACAGCGCCTGTCGATTGGGTTCCGCTCGCAGTACCCCCCGCGGTGCTGATATAGATATCATTCAGCGAAGTCGGGCTTTGCCAGAACTCCGGCGTCACGCCCATCACGACATGGTATTGGTTCAAGTCCTTGTAGATGGTCGAAACCTGACGCTGCCCGAA
The DNA here is from genome assembly GCA_036264415.1 of Rhizomicrobium sp. Lineage (GTDB taxonomy): Bacteria > Pseudomonadota > Alphaproteobacteria > Micropepsales > Micropepsaceae > Rhizomicrobium. Next base: position 128,591 of record DATAQZ010000031.1, read on the forward strand.
CGCGTCATAAAGCGTGTTTTCGATCTGCGAAATCGAGAGGCCGAGTCTCGCCGCCGTGTTGCGGTCAACGACGAGATCGGCGTCGAGCGCGGCGGCGTTGCGGTCGGAATTCACGTCCCAGAGTTGCGGCAACTTCTGAAGCGCGGCGGTGATTTTCGGTACCCATTGGCCCAGTTCTTGAACGGTATCCGCCTTGATCGAGTACTCATATTCGCCCTGTCGTCCACCGATGCGGAAATTTCCGGAATTTTGGAGATGCAGCTCCGCGCCGGACAATTTCCGCAGCTTGCGCGTCAGCCGTATGACCTCCTCGTCGGTGGAGACGTCCCTCTGGTCGGTTGGCTTTAATTGTACAAAAACGCTGCCCGTATTGACCGCGCTGCTGCCGGGACCACCGCCTCCCCCGCCGGTAAATCCAGTGACGTTCTGAACCGCAGGATCATTGGCGATAATCGAAACAAATTGCGTGAACTTCCTTTTCATGAATTGGAACGAAATGCTCTGGTCGGCGGTAATCCTGCCGAACATCTCGCCCGTATCTTCCGTTGGCAGAAAACCCTTTGAGATGTGGATGAAAAGGTAAACGTTCAGGACGACAACCGCGCCAAGCATAAGAAGCACGAGCGCCGGATGCCGCAGCGAGGGCGTGAGCGCGCGCTCGTAAGCGCGCCGGCTTCGCTCGAAAAGATGTTCGGCCATCCACAGAATTGGACCTTGCTGGCGCTCGGCTTCATCGTGCCGCGGCAACCACCGGCACAGCATGGGCGTGGTGGTGAGCGACACGACGAGCGAGATCATGATCGCGATCGAGAGCGTCATCGCGAATTCGAAGAAGAAGCGGCCGACGAGACCGGGCATGAGCAGGATGGGAAGAAACACCGCGACGAGCGAGAGACTCATCGAAAGAACCGTAAAACCGACCTCACCCGCACCCTTGAGAATTGCGTGTGTGCGGGACATTCCCGATTCGATATGCCGCGAGACATTTTCAAGCACCACGATCGCGTCGTCCACCACAAAACCGGTAGCGACGGTGAGGGCCATCAACGAGAGATTGTCGAGCGAGAACCCGAGCAGGTACATGACTCCGAACGTGCCGACGAGCGAGAGCGGGACTGCAATGCTGGGGATCAGCGCAGCACGAGCGTTTCGCAGAAAAAGAAACACGACGAGGATCACGAGCCCGATTGACAGCATCATCGTGCGCTCCATGTCGTGGAGCGAGGTGCGGATCGATGTGGTGCGGTCGTTGGCGATAATGAGCTGAATCGAGGGCGGGAGCGCGGTTCGCAATCCGGGCAGGGCGGCCCGGATTCGATCCACTGTTTCAACCATATTGGCGCCGGGCTGACGATACAGAATTACCAGAATGGCGGGCTTGCCGTTGGTGAGACCAATGTTCCGAACGTCTTCAACGCCTGGATGTACGTCAGCCACGTCAGTGAGTCGCACGGGCGCGCCGTTGCGATAAGCGACAACAAGCGAGCGATACTGCGAGGCAACCGTTGACTGGTCATTGGTGTAAATCTGGTATTTGAGTGGCCCGTCGTTGATCGATCCTTTTGGTGCATTGGCGTTGGCCGCGGACAGCGCCGCGCGAACATCTTCGAGACCGATGCCGTATCTAAAAAGCGCCCGGGGGTTGAGGTCCACGCGAACGGCGGGGAGCGAGCTCCCGCCGATCTGCACCTGACCCACTCCTTCGATCTGGCTGAGCTTCTGCTGAAGAATGGTCGATGCAGAGTCGTAGATCTGCCCGGTCGTGAGTGTTTCGGAGGTCAGCGCGAGGATCAGTATCGGCGCATCTGCCGGATTGAGCTTGCGATATGTCGGATTGCTCTTGAGCGAGACCGGGAGATCGACGCGGGCGGCGTTGATTGCTGCCTCCACGTCTCGTGCGGCACCGTTGATGTCGCGATCGATCCCGAACTGCAGCACGATGCGCGATGAACCGACCGAACTTGACGATGTCATTTCACTGACGTCGGCAATCGTTCCCAGATGACGTTCAAGCGGTGTGGCGACGTTGGTCGCCATGGTTTCCGGGTTCGCGCCCGGCATCTGTGCCGAGACGAAAATCGTCGGGATATCGACATTTGGCAGCGGCGCAACTGGAAGCCGGAACAGCGCAAGAAGCCCGGCAAGCGCAAGACCGATCGTCAACAGCATGGTGGCAACCGGCCGCGCCACAAAAACCGACGAAATGTTCATGGTACTATGGGATCCGGCGCCGCCTCACCGGGGAGCCGGCGATGCTGCAACCGTCTGCCGAGCCTGTCAAAGTACAGATACACGACGGGCGTCGTGAACAGGGTCAGAAGTTGGCTCACCAGGAGTCCGCCCACGATGGCGACGCCAAGCGGCTGCCGCAGTTCCGAGCCCGTACCGCTTCCGATCATCAGTGGGAGCGCCGCGAACAGCGCCGCCACCGTCGTCATCAGGATCGGCCGGAACCGCAGGAGCGCCGCTTGATAGATGGCATCGCGGGGCGATTTCGACTGGCGGCGTTCGGCTTCGAGCGCAAAGTCGATCATCATGATCGCGTTCTTCTTCACGATACCGATGAGGAGAACGATGCCGATGATCGAAACGATGTTAAGCTCGAATCCGCCGATCATCAGCGCGACAAGGGCTCCGATTCCCGCGGAGGGCAGCGTCGATAGAATCGTGACTGGATGAACGTAGCTCTCGTACAGAACACCGAGAACAATGTACACGATCACGATTGCGGCCAGTATCAGGAGCAGCTCGTTGCCAAGCGATTTTTCGAACGCGAGGGCAGCTCCCTGGAAAGTCGTGGTAATGTCCGGCGCCACGCCGACCGAATGTTCTACCCGTCCGATCGCGTTGACTGCCGCTCCGAGCGAGTATCCCGGCGCCACATCGAAGGCGACAAAGGCAGCCGGGAACTGGCCCAGGTGATCGCGCTCGAGAGGCGCAGCCTGATCGACGACCTTGGCGATTGCGGCAAGCGGCACCTGTCCGCCGGTTGCAGATGGCAGATGGATGTTGTTGAGCGAAGCAATGGAATTCTGGAGTGTGGGACTTGCTTCGAGAATCACACGGTATTGGTTCGATTGGGTAAATATCGTCGAGATGATCCGCTGGCCGAACGCGTCGTAGAGCGCGTTATCGATGGTCGCGGCTGTGATGCCGAAACGCGCGGCGGTATCGCGGTCAACGACGATGTTCGCCGAGCGTCCGTCATCTAGGTAGTTCGTCGAAACGTTGGTGAGCTCCGGTGCGGACGCCAGACCGTGCAGGAGCCGCGGCACCCAACCATCGAGTTGGTGTGTCGTCGCCGCTCCGAGCACGAACTGGTACTGCGCCCGACTGACGGTGGAATCGACTGTCAGATCTTGAACTGGCTGCAGATAAAGCGAAATGCCCGGGACGCGCGCAGCCGCGGCCTGGAGGTCTGCCATCACGGCATCCAGGTTTCTTGCGCGCCGGTTCTTCGCCACCAGGTTGATCAGCATCCGGCCGGTATTGAGCGTGTTGTTGGTGCCGTCCACGCCGATGAATGACGACAGGCTCTGCACATCGCCACTCTTCAGGATCTCTCGCGCGAGCGCCTCCTGGCGCTCGGCCATGGCCGAAAACGAAATCGCGGGGCTTGCCTTGGTGATTCCCTGCAGGAGGCCGGTGTCCTGCACGGGGAAGAATCCCTTGGGAATGATGATGTAAAGCAGAACGGTAAGCACGAGAGTGCCAATGGTAATCGCGAGCGTCAGTGGCTGATTTTCCAGCACCCAGGAGAGCGTGCGTCCGTAGCCTCCGATCAATCGCCCGAAATAATGCCGCGAAAAGCGTGCAAATCGCCCTTCCGCCCTTTGTCCTTCGCGTACCAGCAGCTTCGCGCAAAGCATCGGTACCAGCGTCAGGGAGACGACGGCCGAGATCAGAATCGTGATCGCGAGCGTAATGGCGAATTCCCGAAACAGCCGGCCCACCACCTCACTCATGAAAAGAAGCGGAATAAGGACCGCAATGAGCGACACTGTCAGCGAAACGATGGTAAAACCGATTTCGCCCGCGCCTTTCATGGCCGCCCATAACGGGCTTTCACCCTGCTCGAGATAACGGTTGATGTTCTCGATCATCACGATCGCGTCGTCGACGACGAAACCTGCCGCAATTGTAAGCGCCATCAACGACAGATTGTTGAGGCTGAAGCCCAGAAGATACATCACCGCGAAGGTGCCCACGATCGAGAGTGGCACCGACAGACTGGGGATGAGCGTCGCCCGAACATTTGTCAGAAATACAAAGATGACCAGCACGACGAGGACGATGGCCAGGCCAAGTTCAAGCTCCACGTCGGCGACGGAGGCGCGGATCGTGGTTGTGCGGTCCGTGAGGATAGAAACGTTCAGCGATTGCGGCAGTCCCGCTTCGATCTGGGGCAGCAGCGCCTTGATGCGATCGGCCACTGCGATGACGTTCGCGCCGGGTTGACGCTGTACATTCAACAAAATCGCGGGTGTCGTGTTGCTCCAGCTGGTCAGCTGGTCGTTTTCCGCGCTCTGAACCACGGTTGCGACATCGGAAAGCTTGACGGGGGCACCGTTTCTGTACGCAACGACGATTCGCCTGTAGTCGTCGGCCGACTGGATCTGTCCGTTGTCGTCGATCGACCATGCGCGCGAAGGCCCGTCGAAGCTCCCTTTGGGCGCGTTTGAGTTCGCGTTTGCGATTGTAGTGCGCAGGTCGTCGATATTGAGACCATAGGCGGCGAGAGCCTGGGCGTTGGCCTGTACGCGTATGGCGGGACGTTGGCCGCCGTTGATGCTGACCAGTCCGACGCCGGGCAGCTGCGAGATTTTTTGCGCGATGCGCGTGTCGGCGAGGTCCTCTACCTGCGTCAGCGGCATAGCCTTCGACATAACCGCTAGCGTGAGGATCGGCGCATCTGCCGGATTCACCTTGGCGTACACGGGGGGTGCAGGGAGACTCTGGGGCAACAGATTGCTCGCCGCATTGATCGCCGCCTGTACCTCCTGTTCCGCGATGTCGAGGTCGAGATCGAGACCGAATTGCAGCGTAATGACCGATGCTCCGCCCGAGCTCGCCGATGTCATCTGGTTTAGCCCGGGCATCTGACCGAATTGGCGCTCGAGCGGAGCCGTGACGGTGGTCGTCATCACTTCCGGGCTGGCGCCGGGAAGGAAAGTGGTGACTTGGATCGTGGGGTAATCCACCTCAGGCAACGCGGAGAGCGGGAGATATCGAAGTCCCGCGAAGCCGACGAGCATGATCGCGATCATCAAGAGCGATGTCGCTACCGGCCTTAGGATAAACGTTCGGGACGGATTCATGGGCAGAAGCCGCGACGTCTCATCAGCCGCCGCCTGCGTCTCCTGCTGATTGCGAGCGATGGTGCCGGCGCCGCCTGCCGCCGCGAGCTGTCCCGGTGTGTCCGCCCAACCTACGAGAACTGCCGATCTGCACGCGCGAACCGTCGCGCAGCCGGTCGGCGCCGTCGACAACGACAACGTCTCCCGGCGAAAGACCCTGTTTTACATCCACCAGATCGCCGTCGATGGTACCGAGAACGATACTGCGCATCGATACCGTCTTGTCCCGGCGAACGAGAAACACGAAATCGCCCGATGCTCCGTGCTGGATAGCGGCGACGGGAATGGCCGTTTGATTACGCAATGTGTTCACGAGGATTCTGACATTGACGAACTGCTGCGGAAAAAGATGTCCATCGCTGTTGTCGAACAGCGCGCGCATCTTCACCGTGCCGGTCGTAGGGTCGACTTCGTTGTCCATGTTCGACAACCGACCGGCTGCAAGCTTGGCCTGTAGCGCCCGGTCGTAAGCGTCAACCGGAACATTCGCGCCCGATTGTACACGCTGCATGAGCGTCGGCAGATTGTCTTCAGGAACCGTGAACAGCACCGAAATCGGCTGAAGCTCGGTCACTGCGACGATTTCCGCCGTGGCACCGACCTGGACGTAGTTGCCGAGGTCGAGCTGGCGCAGCCCCACCCGGCCCGCGACGGGCGAAGTAATTTTGCAAAAGCCGAGATTCACGGCGGCCGCTTCCACCGTGCCCCGGTCCGCTTCGACCGCGCCCGCATCGGTGCGGACGAGCGCTTCTTGCGTGGCAAGGATCTGCTGCGAGATCGCCTTCTGGGCCCATAATGCCTGGTACCGGCCCAGGTCGATTTTGGCATTGGCGTATTGCGCCTCGTCTCGTGCGAGGGCGCCCTTTGCCTGGTCGAGAGCCGCCTGGTACGGGCGCCGGTCGATTTCGGCGAGGACATCGCCGGCACGCACCATTTGGCCTTCCTTGAAATTGATCTGCTGCAGAATACCGCTGACCTCCGGCTTGACAACGACTGTAGCCAGGGGCGTCACGGCGCCCAGCTCGTCGAGCGTTACGCGGATGTCGGAGCGCCTCGCGGTCGCAACACCCACGGGCACAGGTTGCATGGAGGCATCACGGCCCGCCGGCGCGTGCGTCTTCCCCCCTGGCCATAGAACCCAGACCAAGAGCACGATGAGGCCGAGAACTGCGAAAACGAGTGCGGGTCGTTGGAGAAGCGTTCTGCGCGCGGGTGGGGCCTCGGGATAGACAGAGTCGCCGCTCACGAATTGAGCGTTTTTGTCGGGTGCATTCATGGAATTGTTGCCTGATACAGCATAGCCGGCCTGCGATTGGAACGGAAACCGAACGTTTCAAATCCCGCCCGCCGCTCGCTTATTAGCAAGAGGTTGCGGGCAAATTTTGTCGAAAGTGTCTCAAAACGCTGGAAGGACGTTTTGCACCTCCGGCGATTCAGCAAATCATCAATGTTAATTTCATCGCCGTGTGGGACATGCTTTGATAGGTCACACGTTCCGTCATACTGAACCAGCGCAAGCCATGAAGGTCCTGTTTCTAACCGACAATTTTGTACCGGAACAGAATGCGTCCGCGCGCCGATCTTACGAGCATTGCAGGAATTGGGTAAGACAGGACGTGCAGGTGACCGTCGTTACCACGGTACCCAACTTTCCCCTTGGAAAACCGCAGCCACCATACCGCAATCGCATTTACGCGCGCGAACGCATCGACGGAATTGAGGTTGTCCGCGTATGGAGTTTCCTCGCGCCAAACAGCGGTGTCGTCCTGCGTGCGCTCGATTTCGCAAGCTTTGCCGTCACCGGTTTTTTCGCCGGTCTCGCCCAAAAAGCAGATGTCATCGTCGCGACATCGCCGCAGCTGTTGACCGCCGTGTGCGGAGCTTTGCTCGGGCGCGTAAAAGCCCGGCCATGGGTGTTCGAGGTGCGCGATCTCTGGCCGGAATCCATCACCGCGGTGGGCGCCATGAAAGAGGGCGTCGTAATGCGGCTGCTTCGAAGACTGGAACGCGACCTCTATCGGAGCGCCGAGCGCATTGTGACCGTGACGGAGCCGATGCGCGCGCGTCTGGTGGAGCGCGGTGTTCCCGAAGAAAAAGTGGGTGTGGTTCCTAATGGCGCGGATCTGACGCGTCTTCTGCCGCGGCTCGCGAGTGCCGGTCTCGCGGCCCGGCTGAGGCTCGAAGGCAAATTCGTCGTCGGCTATGTCGGTACCCATGGTTTCGCGCAGGGGCTGGAGGTCGTCGTCAAAGCGGCAAGCCTGGTTGCCGACAGAAACATCCATTTCCTCTTTGTGGGCGAGGGTGCGAGGCGCGAATACCTTGTTGAAATGGCGGCGCGATTAAACTTGCAGAACACATCGTTTATGCGCGGTGTGCCGTCCGATACCGCAGTTGAATATCTCGCTTTGGCCGATGCGATTGTCGTGCCTCTGAAGAATTCCGCGCTGTTCGATGGCGCGTTGCCGTCAAAAATTTTCGAAGCCGCGGCGATGGAGAAGCCGCTGCTGCTCAGCGCCAACGGGCTTTCAGCTGACGTGGTACGGGAATACAACGCAGGTATCGTCGTACAGCCGGAAAACCCGCAGGCGCTCGCCTCGGCCGTGCTGCGGCTGTACGAGGACAGGGCATTGCGCGACAGCTTCCGCAGCGGGTGCCGGGCGCTCGCTGCTCAGTACAATCGCGAAGCGCTCGCCAACCGCATGCTCGACGAAATCCGTTTCGCCGCGGCAATGGCTGCCGCTTCGTAACGCCGATCAGCTGTTGTTGTGACTGACCGCTGAAAGGCCGGCGGCGGCGATGGCGACCTGACCGAAGATCTGGGAAACCTGCGTCAGGAACACCATTGTGTTGAACGGCGCCGGGTTGGGCGGCACGACGATGGTCGAGCCTGGCGGAATGGGATCGCTTCCGAAGAAACTCAGGATATTTGACGAGGGCGTACGGGCGCTCCCATCGGGCAGAATGATAAACGTCTCGTCGTCCTCCGCCACTTTCGAGTAGCCGCCCGCCTGGTCGACGTAATCATCAACCGACATGCCCGGGCGGTATTGGAACGAACCCGGGTTCAGCACCTCGCCGCTTACAGCAACCGTCGACGGGCGTTTCGGAACGTAAATGAAATCACCGGGCTGCAGCAGCGTATCGAGCTCCGGCTTCACCGCGAGGATGGTCGGATCGGCGGTTACGGTGATCCGGCCGAGCGCCGGCTGTTTCAACAACTGCTGTTCAAGCGTTTGAAGGTAGGTGAGGAGAGAGGGGTTGACGTTCGGCGTCGTTGCAGCCGTGAGAGCGCCCGTCTGCAATTCGATGGCCTCGCGATAGTTCCCCTGCGCCTCCGCCTGCTGGGCGCTAAGGCGCGTGAATACCGCGCCAAGCGGATAGGCCTCGTCGGTCAACCCGCCGGCGCGCCCGAGCAGCGACGACAGGTGCTCATCGCGCAGAATGTCGAACGTACCGGGATATCGAACGGCGCCGACGACCATGACGGTCCCGCTTTCGCGGTCCGAATAGACTTGCCGCACGATGATCGTGTCCTGCGGCTGCAAGGCCACTTTTTCGAAATCGGCCATGCTGTTTCCGCGGTACTGATTTCGGACCGTACGCGATGCGCCCGACGCTGTGTCGATGACGCTCGAGGTGACGGTGATTGCCGAAAGATCCGCGGTCAAATTAAGTCCGCCAGCCGCATCGAGGGCTGTGGCGAGCGAGGATCCGCCTTCCGCAAGATACGGGCCGGGGTCATGAACGTTTCCTTCAACGAAAACGAGATAATCGACGGCGAAATTGATGAAGGCATTCGTGGTAAGTCCGAGTTCCGCTGCGAGATCGGTCGGCGAAGTGTCCGGTGCCGGGACCCCAAGGGCGGGCGGCTTCGTTAATCCGCCACCCGAAAGCGGCATGCCGGCGGCGGCGCTCTGCGCATTTTCCGCCTGCAGCATGGCAATCGCGGCCGGTGATTGCTGACTCGCAGCCGCCGCAACACTTGCCTGATAGGGTGGAACGGGCGGCAGCGGTGCAGATGTCATCAGTCCCGCCGGCGCCGACGGCGCGACGGGCGAAACCGTCGTGGCCCCGATGGGCGCCGAACCAACAGGGAAGGTGCCGGTAACCGCCTGTCCAAGGCCCGTGGCGACCGCTCCTCCCACGGTGGTGGGCGCGGCTGGCGCTCCGGGTGCGGTACCGGTGCTGGCCGCCGGCGCCGCCGATGTCGTCGCGCTGACCGGTGCAGCTCCGTTCGAAGCCATATAAATGCTCGCCGCATTGTTGACCGGCGGTGCGCTGGTCGTACCGGGAACCGTCGATACTGCCGGCTGTGCCGTCGCCTGCGCCGCGCTCGCCGACAGCGCCATGGTCACCTCCGAAGGCGGCACGCTGGCCGCCTGCGCCTGCGCCTGTAATTGCCCAGCCGCCGCCACCGCGAGTGCCTGTGCCTGCGGCCTTGACATCACGAAGACAAGATCGCCGTCACTCAGTTTCAGATCTTCCTGGCCCGCGAGCACGCGCGCCACCGAGAACGCGACGGCGCGATGGAAATTGGTGTGCGGTTCGACGTGAACCAGAATGCCGAGCGGCGTATAGGCGCCTTGCGCCAGATCGCCCGGCTGCCGAAGCAGCTTCGACATCGTAGGCACCTCGTCCAGCGGTCTTGTACCGGGGAGAGCTACTGCGCCGGCAAGCGTGACACGTCCGAAAGTGTTTCCGGCCTCCTGATCGACAGACAGGATTTCGCCGCTCTGGACGATACCACTTCGGGCCAGCGCCACGAGTCGCGTGCTGCCGTCCGATTCGAGCACCAACTTAGAAAGATGATTGGCGCCGGCGAGAGAACCTCCCGCGAGACGAACGAGCGCCTCCGTCGTGATGCCGCGGGTGTTTGAGGGCAATTCGTAAATTGCCGGCCGGTTGACGAGGCCAACGGCGGCAACGGTCGATCCGATCGCCGGCACCTCGATGCGATCGCCATCGGTCAGGTTGCCGACTTCCGTTATGCGGCCGTCAGCAAGGACGGAATAAAGATCGATGCGAATGTGTCTGCCGCCGCGTACCAGCACGATGTTGCGAAGGCTGCCGGTTTTGCGGACGCCGCCGGAAAGCAGAAGCGCATCAATGGGTGTATTCAAACCGCTGAGCGTGCGAACGCCTGGAGCATTTACTTCGCCGCTCACCAGAACGGAAATCTGCCGGGTTTGTGCCAAGGAGACAAAAGCCTGGGTCGACAGCGCATCCTTGGCAATGACCGCCTGCAGGTCATGGCGAACCTGACCGAACGTGCGGCCCGCCGCCTGGACCGGTTCGTAACCGGGAACGATCACGCGACCGTCGCGGTCCACCGGGACTACATAGGTGTTGTTGTCATGCCCGCGGCAGACAATCGTCAGTTGGTCGCCGGGGCCGAGAATGTACTGATCCTGAACGTTGCCGATCTGAGAGACGGTAACCGGCGAACCCATGCCAAAAATGTCGTAGCCGAATTGCTGCAATGGCTGCCCGGCGCGTTGCGAGTAAAGCAGTTCCAATGTGGATGTCGGCAACTGTGCGGCGGTAGGCGGCACGGCGGGGGCGATGTTCTGCGAATAGGGCGTAACGGAAGGCTGCACGATCACCGGGGCTGCGGGCGGCGGAATCCCCGCAGTGCTCTGCGACGATGTGACCCCGAGACTTTGCAGCGCCGATTGGACGGTGGAACTCGAAGACGTTGTCGGGGAGCTGACGGTTTGTGCACTGACCTGCGCCAAATCCCAACTCACGAGCGCCACGGCCACGGCAACAAGCAACAGCGCAACGCGTGAGATTACCTTCTGCTGCATGCCACCAATACCCGCCCGCTTGACGCGGAGGGCCCCTTGGACATCCACCCTTAACCTTAATTTCTACCCCTAGCGGATCGTGCAGCGCAAGCTAAACACCGGAGGCACTTGATTTTCTGGCGTGGACTTGCCCGCGCGGGCGTGTCAATGCTGTTAACCTTGGTGTCGCGAGACGCAATGGTGTCGATCCCTGCTTTGGCGGGGTGGCTTTGCAGTTTAGTTCGGGGGCGGCGGTTGTTGCACGTCCGATGGCGAGTTGAGGGGGCGGTGAGTCGGCTGCTGGTCGGCGCGGGGATGTTAATTTTCCTCGCGTCTCCGGTTCTTGGCCAGGACACCGAGTATATTTCCAACATCAATCTGCCAACCGCTTCGCTCTACGGCGGAATCGGGCTGCTCGACATGCGCAACGCGCGGTTCATGCCGGACGGCTATCTTGCGCTCAATGTCGATATAAAAAAGCCCGACAATCGAATTACGATGACCTTTCAGGCGCTGCCGTGGCTGGAAACTTCGTTTCGGTACGCGATCAACTACGCGCTGGCGCCAATCGGCCAGCGCGCACTCTACGACCGCAGCTTCGATGCCAAGGCGCGACTGGTCGAGGAGGGGCTGTACATGCCCCAGATCGCCATTGGCCTGCAGGACTTCATCGGCACGGGCGTTTATTCCTCCGAGTACATCGTCGCGTCGAAGCGCTACGGCCCCGTCGATCTGACGGCAGGCATGGGCTGGGGGCGACTGTCGTCGCGGTCTGCATTCACAAATCCATTTTGCAAGATCGTTTCGTCATTCTGCACGCGGACGATCTCTTCGGGTACTGGTGGCACTTTCAATTTTGGAAGTTTTTTTCACGGCCCTGAGGTCGGCATCTTTGGCGGCATCGAGTACAACACACCGATTCCCGATCTGACGTTCAAGGTAGAATATTCGAGCGATGATTACGGTTTCGAATCTTCGTACCACCACAATCCTTCCATCCATCCGAAGAATTATGCGCCGGTGCCGGTGAATGCCGGTTTCGATTATAGACTTTGGGATGACCTGGACCTGGGTATCGCCGTCATCGGAGGTCGCGAGATTTCATTCGATGCCAATATTTCGATCGATCCCACACAACCGAACTGGCCCTATCGGCTTGACCCTCCACCTCCTTTCGTGGCGCGGCCTGCGGGGTCGGGTACAATCACGCAGCTTCAGCTGAATAGGAATGCCCAACCCGCGCCCGCAATCTGGCCGGTTCATTTCATTGATCTTTTGGCGCTCAATGCCGGGGGCAATCGTCCGCCGGACCCGTCGCTTTTTGGCGCCGATGATTATCGCATCGCCGACGCGCTCCGACGCAACGGCGTTCAACTGACCGATGGCTGGATGACTGGCGACGCGCTCGTTGCGCAGGTCAATCTTGCCGGAACTGCGCCCCCGGCCTGCTCGACATTGCGCGATGCCACCGGCTTGGCCGCGGCCAATATCGTGCTGGTGGGAGACGACTGGACTCCATTGGAAACATGTCCGGTGATTGCGGCATCCACCGTTTCGGGCGTAGCGGCGGTTGCCCAGCCGGCCGCCACGCCTGGTGACAATGCGAGCTGGCCGACTGACGTACTGGCCAAGATGCGGCACTCAATCGAGGACCAACAACTTGTCGTCGAGGGAATTTCGATCACCCGGGGCGTGGTCAAAGTCGAAATTGAGAACGACAAATACCTTCGCGACACCGAAGCAATCAGCCGCACCGTCCGTGCGCTCTCGGCAAGCGCGCCGCCGGAGATCGGAGCGTTCGAGATAACCACGACGATGGCGCATATGGCGCTGACCACGGTCACCGTTTCGCGTGATGAGGTGGATGCGCTCGCGCGTGGCGATGCCACCGCCGCCGAGCTGTGGTCGTCGTCGATTCTGTCCGATGCATTGCCGTTCCCGGAATTTCCGGACGGCCGGAGCGATCCGCAGTTTCTCTGGAGCATTTTCCCCTCGGTGCAAACGCAGCTCTTCGATCCCAACAATCCGGCCTATGTCGGCTTTGGAATTTCTGCAAGCACACGAACGGAACTGCTTCCCGGTCTCGTACTAGACGACCAGGCCACCTATGAAGTCTGGGACAATTTCGGAAGCATCACTCGGCCGAGCGACAGCCTCCTTCCGCACGTACGCACCGACGTCGTCTCTTATCTGCAAAAGGGCTCAACGGGCATCAACGATTTGACTCTGACCGACTACATCAAGCCGGCGAGCGACTTTTATGCGCGTGTCACCGCGGGATATATCGAGCAGATGTTTGCGGGCGTGGGAGGAGAAGTTCTGTACCGCCCATTCGGGCAGCGCTGGGCGATCGGCGCGGACATCTTCGATGTCTATCAGCGGAACTTTGACGATCTTTTCGGGCTGATGAGCTATCATGTCGTGACGGGTCACGCTTCGCTCTACGTAGAAATGCCATGGGAAAACGTAACCGCGGTCGTGCGGGCGGGCCGCTACCTCGCGGGGGATTACGGCGGCACGCTCGAGCTCTATCGCCGTTTTGATACCGGCATCATTATTGGCGCCTGGGCGACGTTGACGAACGTTCCGTTCAGCAAATTTGGCGAGGGCAGCTTCGACAAGGGGATTCGCATCGTCATTCCCATGGAGTGGGCGTTGCCGTTCGGAACCACTTCGAGATTTGAAGAGGATCTGCGGCCGATTCAGCGCGACGGTGGGCAGCCTTTGAACAACGACGCGATCCTGTACGACATGACGCAGTCCTCAAGCTATGGAGACCTCGAGCGCCAATGGTCGCATCTGTTCCCATGACTCGGAAAGCGCGTCCCACCCTGCTTTTTGCTGCGCTGGCGCTCTGTCTTTTCGGTTGCGATACGGCAACTTTGTCCATCACCGACACCGATATCGGAAAACTCGGCGTGCTTCTCTACAATCGGATCGTCGGCTCGTCCGCGAGCGTGCCGCGGGAACGTGCCGCGGCAATTCCTTATGCGACCCTTGGCGTCCGTCTTGGAGGAAGCGACCAATCCATGTTCGTCCTTGCCAGCGGGAGCGGCACCGATCTCTTGTGGCTTGGCGGAAAAAGCGTTGCCCTCAGCACGCGTCATGGACGCGTCGTGCGGACAGTCGGTTTTCCGCACAACATTTCCGGGGTGCACGCCGCCGAAGGCGTAAGACAGGATTTCACGCAACGGTCCGTCGACTACCTTTACGATTTCGCAGAGGAATCCCGTTACGGCATTCCGGTCCGATGCGTAAGGCAGAACCTTGGGTCCGAAAGGATCGTGATCATCGGCGTCCCGCATGACGCCAATCATCTGGCGGAGGACTGCAACGCATCCGGGCTGGACTGGAGCTTTCGCAACGAATTCTGGGTCGATACGGCCGGTTTTGTGTGGAAAAGCCGGCAATTTGTCCACCCGAAACTGGATCCCCTGGAACTAGAGGTTCTGCGGCCAGCCGCAGAATAAGGTTAAGCAGACCAAGCGGTTGAACCGTTTGCGGAGCACGTGATAAGGTGCTCTCCTTCGGCTGGCAGTGCCAAAAAAAGAGCGTGGGGATGACAGGGCGCCATTACCTCAACGGGAACACGCCTAAGGTTGCAGCCATTGGCTGCGGGCACTGGGGAAAGCATATTGCTCGAAACCTAGCCCGGCTCGGGGCGCTTCACGCGGTGTGCGACTCCAATCCCACCGCCGCTCTGCGCGTCTCCACGGATTTCGGCGTTCCCGCCCTCTCTTTTGATGCCATTCTGAACGATCCCAATTGCGATGCGATAGCGCTTGCATCGCCCGCGTCGCTGCACAGCGAGCATGTCCGGTTTTCGCTGAAGGCCGGCAAACATGTGTTCGTCGAAAAGCCCTTGGCCCTAGACGTCAACGAAGGGCGCGATCTCGCCGGCCTCGCCCGCAAAAACTCTCGCGTTCTGATGGTCGGGCATCTGTTGCGATATCACCCCCACGTTTTGAAGCTCATTGATCTGGTGAAGGAAGGTCATCTGGGGCAGGTGCGGCGCATCTTCGCCCGTCGCCAGGGGCCGGGGCGCCTTCGGACGGAGGAAGACGTGTTGTGGTCTTTCGCGCCGCACGACATCTCGCTGATCCTCGCCATTCTCGGTGAAATGCCGAAAAAGGTTTGGGCGGAGGGAACGGCGATTCTCGCCCCTTCGGTGCTCGACATGGCGACCGTCCACATGAAGTTTGGCTCGGGCGTGGCCGCGCGCGTCCACGTGTCATGGCTCAATCCCTACAAAGAACAGAAGGTGACGGTCGTAGGTTCGAACGCCACTGCCATATTCGATGACCGGGCGGATTGGTCGGACAAACTTCTCGTTTACCGGCACGACATCGTGTTTCGTGACGGCAGGCCCTGGAAGGTCAGCACCGATCCAGTGCGATTCCGTCTGGAGCAGTGCGAGCCGCTTCACGAGGAGTGCGCGCACTTTCTGCACTCCGTTCATACCGGTACGCCGCCAAGAACCGATTCGAAGGAGGCTGTGGCTGTGCTTTCGATTCTGGACGCGGCAACGCGGTCTCTGGAAACGGGCAGACACACGGCGCCGCGCCAGGGGCGCGCCAGGCGCGCAGGCAAACGTTACAACGGCCACCAGCCCAATAACATCGAACCTGCGCTTATCACGGTCGATTAGGCCGTTCGTGCTTTAAGCATTCGTTCGCACAGCGATTTCCCGCGCCGGCAGTTTTCCGTGATAAGGAATGGCCATGCCCGGGGAAATCTTCGTTCATCCCAGTGCCGTCGTTGAAGCGGGCGTCGAAATCGGCTCCGGCACGCGCATCTGGCATTTTTCGCATGTGCTGAGCGGCAGTGCGATCGGCGGAAACTGCGTCATCGGCCAGAACGTGATGATCGGTCCCAACGTCCGCATCGGCAACGGCTGCAAAATCCAGAACAATGTTTCGCTGTACGAGGGGGTGACATTGGAGGACGACGTATTCTGCGGGCCCAGCGCCGTCTTTACCAATGTGATCGCGCCGCGTGCGTTTATCGAGCGCAAAAACGAATTCCGGCCGACCCTTGTGAAGCAAGGCGCTACGATCGGCGCGAATGCGACAATCGTTTGCGGAACGACGATCGGCAGCTATGCAATGGTTGCTGCCGGGGCGGTTGTAACGAGGGATGTGCGGCCGTTCTCTCTCGTTGTGGGCACGCCGGCCCGCTTTCGGGCTTGGGTCGGGAGAAGCGGAGAACGGCTGAACGACGGTCTGGTTTGCCCCCGGACGGGGGAACGCTATGCCATTGTTGATGGACAGCTGGAGTCCGAAGGTGACAATCCTTAACCGGTTGATATCCCCTCCATTGAGAGAATGGATGCGGCAGCCAGGGGAATCAGACGAGGCATGAACATGAACTTGACCGCGGTGGCGCGGAGTGGTGCGTACGATGCTGCAACGCTCAAACAACGAATTGAGCGTCGCGAGTCGCTCGTCGGTATTATCGGCATGGGCTATGTCGGCCAGCCGCTGGCAATTGTCGCTCACCAAAACGGCTTTCGCGTGCTCGGCTTCGACACCGACGTCACCAAGGTATCGGAGCTAAATGAGGGAAGATCGGGCATCCTGACAATTCCCGACGAAAAAATCGGGGCGATGCGCAGCAGCAATCGCTTTCAGGCGACCTCCAATGTCGCAGACCTGCGTAAGCCCGATATTCTGCTTATTTGCGTGCCCACGCCGCTGACGCGCTATCGCGAACCGGACCTGTCGTTTGTTGAGGCCACGTCACGTGCAATCGCGTCGGTGCTGCGACCAGGTCAGCTGGTCTGCCTCGAATCCACGACTTATCCAGGCACCACCACCGAGATCGTGAAGCCGATTCTCGAGGAAAGCGGTCTGCTTGTCGGGAGCGACGTCTTCCTTGCATTCTCACCGGAACGCGAGGATCCCGGCAACCCGAACTACCGCACCGCGAACATCCCGAAAGTCGTGGGAGCCGATGACGAAACCAGTCTGGAACTGGCAGTCGCCTATTATGGCGCAATTGTCGAGCGGGTAATTGCATTGAATGCGGCCGCGACCGCGGAAGCGGTTAAGCTCACCGAGAACATCTTCCGGTGCGTCAATATCGCGCTCGTGAACGAGCTCAAGCACATCTACGGCCGCATGGGGATCAACATCTGGGACGTGATCGATGCGGCGTCCACCAAACCGTTCGGCTTCATGCCCTTTTATCCAGGCCCGGGCCTTGGCGGGCACTGCATTCCGATCGACCCTTTTTATCTAACGTGGAAAGCGCGCGAGTTCGACGTGCCCACGCGTTTCATCGAACTCGCCGGCGAAATCAATGCAGCCGAACCGCGCGCTGTCGTCGATGCGCTCGCCGGGGTTTTGTCGGCGCGCAAGCAGTTGAGTCTGAACGGCGCGCGCATTTTGCTGCTCGGTCTCGCTTACAAAAAAAATGTCGATGATCTGCGCGAAAGCCCGGCGTTGGTGATTATGCAGGATCTGCTCGACCGGGGTTCAAAGGTGTCGTATTTCGATCCTTGGATTGAGGCCATTCCATCGACCAGGGCGCATCCGTCACTGGCCGGGCGCAAGAGTATCGCCTGGGAGCCATCAGAATTCGCCTCGCGGTTCGACGCGGCTCTGATCGTGACCGACCACGATGCTGTCGATTACCGAGAACTGGTATCAGCGATCGATCTCGTCATCGACACGCGGAATGCGACCAGAAACGTCGCTTGCGAACGTGCGCGAATCGTGATGGCGTGAGCTGTTACCGCGCGGAGAACGGGCCACGGTTGGTCTCCGATTCCGGTTGGCGGGGCGCCTCGCAGGCGGTAATTTGCGCCCGCTGTCGAACGGGACGCGACTTTGCTTAAGCTTATCAATACGCAACTTCGGGTGATCCATGCCCTTGCGCTGAGGGAGATGTCGTCACAGCAGGCAAACCTTGCCTACGGGTTTGGCTGGGTTTTCTTCGATGCCTTCCTCGGCTTTGCCTCGCTGATGATCATGAAGTTCGCCATCCGCGGCTTCAATCGTCCCGGGGTGCCCCCCGTGACGTTCCTTGTCTCCGGCTTAATTCCCTGGATGTTGTTTCAGTCGACCTATGGCCTGCATGCGGGCACGATAGGAAGGGGCAAGAATCTGCTCCAGCTCCCCATAATTACCGAGTTGGACCTCGTGCTGGGCTCGGCGTTGCGCGTTTTGGTGGTGTACACCATTCTCTTTGTCGCGCTGGCGACATTGGCGGGATTCTACGAGGACGTCGCGCCGCGTTTTCCGCTGGGCGTCGTGCTTCTGTTCTTCAATATGTCGCTGATGGGGGTTGGATTTGGGTTTATTCTTTTGGCACTCAGCAGGCTTTATGCGCCGGCCGCCAAGTTCACCGGGTTTTTCCTTAGATTTGCGATGATCATCTCGGGCGTGATCTTTTCCCTCAGTATGTTTCCGCCGACCGTATGGCCCTATCTCCTGTGGAATCCGCTTCTGCACGAGGAGGAGCTTCTGCGCGCCTATTGGCTCACCAACTATCAAACCCCTCAGGTTTCCGTGCTGTATCTCACGGAGTGCGCGCTCGGCATAGCCTTCTTCGGGCTGCTGCTCGAGCGATATATGAGGCGGAGGCTGCCGCCGTGAGCATCGTGTTGGACAATGTACGAGTCGGCGGAGAAGCCGGTGACAAACCGCTGTTTGAAGGGCTTTCGCTGCAGATCGCGGACAAGAGCCGCATGGGGATATTGGGCACAAGCAAGCCCGCAAACGCCACGCTGTTGCGCCTGATTTGCCGGACGAAACAGCCGGACGAGGGGATCGTCAGAAGCGATGTGCGCGTCTCCTGGCCAATTCCGCTGTCGGCATTTCTGGTCGGCGGACACACACTGGCCCGCAACGTACGGTTCATCGCCAGGCTTTACGGGATCAGCGACGAAGATTTTCCACGCCGGGTTGTGGACTCTGTCGAATTGGGCGAATTTCTGAACAAACCGCTGAGCGCATGCCCAAGGACCGCAAAGGGGCGGCTCGCCTTTGCCCTTGGCGTCGGACTCGACTTCGACATGTATCTTTTCGATGGCTCGTTTACGCCGGTCGACAAGCCATTTAAAGAGAAGGCGGCCCAGATTACCGCCGCGAGAACCGCGGGGCGCGGCTTCCTTATAGCGACCAATATGCCGGCCGAGGTTGAGCAGAACTGCGAGTCGGTCTATGTGTTGGAGAATGGACGTGCCACATATTACCCCAGGGCGAGCGAGGGGATTGAACATTTCACGCAGCTGCTTGCGATGGAAAAAAAGAAACAACAACGCCAGGGCGAAAAACCCGGCGTGGAGGACGACGGTGAGCCGCTGGAAGAAGATGTGGGAATGATTGGCCTGGCAGCAGTGTCTATAGTGGAAGATTGAGAGTTCGAATGTCTTGGAGGTCATGATTTTGGCCAGCACTACAGATTCAGCAAAGGCGATTTTTCCGACGGACGCCGCAGCAGCCGCCGCTGGAACGCCGGTACCTGCGAGCGACACGGTCGGGCAGCTGTCCGAAGGCGTCCGGCAGCTTTTCAACTGGCTTTCGCGCAAGCTGACATTCTGGACAGTGGTTCCCATCGTTGGCTTTGTCGGGTTTGTTTATCTCTATGCGTACAGCGACTCGCTTTACCAGTCTTCAGCCGTTGTTGACCTGCAGAATTCCAGCAGTACGACGACCAGCCTGAGCACGGTGATGGGCAGCAGTCTGTTTGGAAGTACGGGGAGCAGCACACAAAGCGGTGCCGTGGTGGCATACATACAGTCGCTGGATCTCCTTAAGATACTCGACAAGAAATTTCATCTTCGCCAGCTTTATTCGTCACCGCAGCACAGCCCCTTCTGGCGTCTCGATGCCAACGCTTCCAATGAAGATTTTCTAACGTTTTATCAGCAGATGGTAACAGTCAGCCAGGATTCGACCACGCTGCTGATCACGGTCAATGTCCTCGATTACAATGCCCCTCGGGCGCAACAGATTTGCAGCGCCATAATCGCAGCATCGCAGCAGTTCGTGAACAGCATGTCCGCGGTCATGAGCAACGCCACGCTGAAATATGCAAGGAATCAGCTGCAGATCGCGACCAAGGCGGTCGAGACGGCGCAGCCTTATGAGCGCTCCGTGGCGGAAATGGAGCTCACCGCGGCTCAGCAGGGCTTGGTATCGGCGCAGAGTCTTGCCAACCAGCAGCAGTCGTTTTTGATTACTGTCGACGTGCCCAACCTGCCCACCGATGAAACCGTACCCGACCGGCTGGTGGATGAAGCGATGATTCTGCTCATAGCGTCTGTGCTTTACATGATCGGCCATTTGCTGCTCGCAAATGTACGCGACCATCGCCGCGCCTAGTTCGCACGGCTCGGGCTGAATTCGTCAACGAGCAACTGCGCAATGCGATCGCCGACGTCGGGCATTTCGTATTCGACGATCGGCCGGCGCGGCGCGTAATCCGGCATTGTCCAAAGTCGGTTCCAGCCGTTTTCAACCGTCTCGACCCACTCGGTCTCTTCGCGGAGCGTGACACAGGGCACGCGGTGAAAATACGCCTCCCGTTGCAGACCACCGGAATCGGTGAGGACGATCGCCGCGGAGCTGATCAGTTGATGCATATCCAGATAGCCCAACGGTTCAATGGCGCGAATCCCTTCCGACTCGGCGGCAATCCCGGCGACCTGCATGGCATTTCGCGTACGCGGATGCAGTGGAAGAATGAGCGGTGTAGATCGCGATTGTTCGCGCAGGTACGACACGATCCGGTCAAGGCGGCCGGGATCCTCCAGATTCTCCTCCCTGTGAAATGTAGCCACGCCGTAAGCTTGCTTCGCGAGCCCCAGGCGTTCGAGTACGCGCGAATGCGCGGCGGCGAGAGACCGCGCGCGGCTAACCGAATCGAACATCAGGTCGCCCACGATACGGACTCCGGCAGCGATGCCTTCGCGCCCGAGATTATCGGCGGCCCGCTTTGTCGGGCAAAGCATGAGCGTGCTCAAATGATCGACGACGACGCGGTTGACCTCCTCGGGCATCCGTCGGTTGTACGACCGAAGGCCTGCCTCGACATGCACCACCGGCACCCGGCATTTCGCTCCGGCGAGCGCTCCTGCGAGCGTGGAATTTGTATCGCCGTACACCAGGATCGCGGCCGGGTTCTCCTCCAGAATAATTCGCTCGAGGCTGCCGAGCATCTGCCCCGTCATGGCAGCGTGACCGCCACCGTGGATGCCGAGATTGTATTTCGGACTCTGAATTCCAAGTTCCGCAAAGAACACGTCCGACATGTTCCAGTTAAAATGCTGACCGGTGTGAACAAGTATCTCTTCAACATCGCGATAGCGGCGCAGAGCGGTGGAAAGCGCGAAGGCCTTGACGAATTGGGGTCGCGCGCCCACGACAGTGACGATCCGCACGGGCGATTTGGACTTTGCCGAAGGGGCCTGGAGTTGTGACAACTACTGTTTCCTATTGTTCTGATCTCTCGGATCCCGTCACATCGCAAGGCCGCTTAACGTTTCGGGCGTGCTTTGGGAAGGGTTTCGAAGATCGTCAACCGTGGTTCCTGCGTCGACCTGCCGGCGCGGCCGCGCAATATCTTCGCAGCCGAAAGCACGTCGCGGCAGTCCGGCCAGTCGCTCGTGCCTGAAATCCTGCGCAAACTCAGTCTCAGAGCGATTTGGGCAGCGCGGAAAGCGGTGGTTTGGGCAGCGCGTTCGCGGATGGCTTCCTTTGCTGCAACCGCACTTTCGCCAGTCAGTCGCAGGCGCGGGATTCTGCTGGGGGGTATTCTCTCCCAGCTTCGTCACCGCAACGATGATCATGCCCGGTTCTGGGAGACAGCAGCAGATAAGTATCCCGATGATCCGTCCGTTCTGCGCATGCGGATCCATTCCGCACTTCGCGCGGGTGACGGCGCGAGCGCAGATGCCGCTTTGGGACAGTTGATTGCCTTGCGAAGGGCTAAGGCCGACGATGCCCGCTTTGTCGTGGGATTGACCAACATCGATGTGCATGCCGGCCGGCAGGCAAGCATCCGCTTCAGGATCAGATCCTTCATGGGCAGCCTTCGCGGATCCCTCGGTTACAGAGTCGCCGCCGTGAGGCTGAACCGGCTCGTATTTGCGCATTTTCCCCGGACAGAACGGTGCTCCGGCAGTGACGCGCGCAGCCGATTTCTGCGCATGCTGGATCGCTCCGCGGTTTCGCGCGAAGCGAAGCGACTTCTTCGTCGGGTCGCAACATGCGAAGAGCACCTGGCGCGATTGTATCCCAACTCTGTGTTCGACACCGATATTTCTTCCGCGCAGCGCCGCGCCTTTGTGGCTCTTGTGCGAAAGAGACTGCGCGATGGCCGCGCTTTTTCCTTTGTACGTCTTGGCGATGGAGAAGCAGCCTGCCTGCCTTACGAGCCGCTACTTTCGTCGTTTGCCATTCCCGACGCTCGCGATCGGGAGCGCATCTGGTGGGGCAGGCCGCTGGAGGGCCAACTGAGATCGCAAATTTATCCTCGGCTTGCGCGGGCCATGTTTGATGCGGATTGCATCGGAATCCCTGCTGTTTCGCGATTCGTGAGGGAACTCAGGCTCCAGCGCGATGATACGCTACAGACCACTCTGACCGGCCGCGGTCTTCGCGCAGTTCTCAACTGCGCGGAAAATTGGGAAAAACTGCGTTCCCCTGGCATGCCGCCGCCCGTTTTCACCTCGTGCCATGTCCATCAGGATCTGGAACTGTGGAATTGCTATGGTGAACTGTTCGACGGCGTAGCCGAGATCGTCCTGGTGTCGTGCCACGAGGAACTTGGCGAATGGATTCACGATCGCTTCGGTTTGAAGATCGCGGGCCAGATTCTGCTTCCTCCGGACCGGGTCACCGGCCCGTTTGTTTCTTCCAAAACCGGCGATCTGGCACTCCCTGCGATGCTCGACGAGGCAATCGGCGAACTCGCCGATCTGCCGCGCAACCGTCTGGTCCTGGTCGGTGCCGGCCTGTTGGGAAAATTGCTTGTGGGGGAGGCGCGCGCACGCGGAGGAATAGCGCTCGATCTCGGCAGTATTTTTGACCATTGGCTTGGCTTCAGAACCCGAAGCTACCTGGACTTGAACGCCGCGTGAGCGACGAGGCGCGCGATCGGGAAAACGCAGGCGACATCGAGGTCTCGGTGATCGTCGTCACGCACGGCGCCCGGGAGATGACTCTGGGGTGCCTGACATCCCTCGCGGCCGCAGCCGACGAAATCCGCAACGAAGTGATCGTGGTCGACAATGCATCTCGCGGCGCGCTTGCGGCCGAAATTGCATCGGCTTATCCGGATTTCCGCGTGCTCCCCCAAGTCGCGAATCTTGGGTTTGCAGCCGCTGCAAATCTCGGCGCCGACAGCGCACGCGGGCGATATTTGCTCTTCCTCAATCCCGACACCGTTGTTGGTAGAGATATTGTCGTCCGTCTTGTCGAATTTGCGGGGCGCAACCCGAATGCCGGGCCCGTGGGCGCGCGCACGGTTTTCGCCAATGGGGAGCCAAACCCCACCTGCTGCCGGCGCAAACCTACCGTGTGGAGATTGCTGTGCTCAGGTTTGGGATTGGAAACCCGCTTCCCGCATTCGCGGGTATTGGGGGGAATGGGATACGTCCGGCTGCCGAATACCGGCGCATTTGCAGCAGACATTCTCTCTGGCGTGTGCCTCCTGGTACAACGATCTCTTTGGGACCGGCTCGGCGGCTTTTCGCCCGCTTTTTTCATGTATGGCGAGGACGATGATCTGAGCCTGCGGGCAAGACGGATCGGCTACACCCCGACACTCGCTCTCGATGCCGCAATTGTTCACCACGGCAGCGGCACGGAAACGGACCAGATCCGAAAACTGTGCCAGATCCTTGCCGCCCGATCGCTGATTGTTCGCAGCACCTTCGCGCGGCCGGCGCGACGAATCGGACAGGCACTTCTGGTTCTTCGGCCGCTTCTGGGGAGCCACTTTGCGAAGCGCGAACTTCGGCCCTTCTGGCGCGCCGTGTGGGCGAAGCGCAGCAACTGGCTGTCCGGCCGATTTGCATGATGGGTAGTGAAACTTGCGGGGCGCTCATGTTCGATTCGGAAGCAATCGGGCAGATCGCCGTCTGCGTGTGCACTTATCGGCGCCCGTTGTCATTGTCGCGCCTGTTGAACGCTCTGGCTGAAATGGAGCGTCCATCACGCACGAAATTTGTGATCGTGGATAACGACGGCACCGATCTGCGGACGCGAGATCTGGTGCGCGATTTTCAGAACGCGTGCGGCGTGCCGGTGACATATGTTGTCGAAACCGTCCCCGGGCTGTCGGCGGCACGAAATGCGGCATTCAAGGCAGCGCGGACGGCGGGAGCGACCGTGGTGGCGCTGCTGGATGATGATGAGTGGCCTTCCGGGCAATGGCTGACGAAGTTGATCGACGCGCGGCGCAGCACCGGAGCCGCGGTCATTGGTGGCCCGGTGTATCCGGTGTTCGAACCGGGGAAGGAGCCGCCTGCAAAATATCGATGGCTTTGGTCCGTACAGAAAGGCCGGCTTCGCGGCGCCACCCATGTCTATTGCACCTGCAATTGCCTGGTCGATCTCGCCGTCGTGCCGCTTCACGACGATGGGCCCTTTTCTAACGCGTTTGGCTTCACCGGCGGCGAGGACGTGGTGTTTTTCCGGCAGCTTCACGCTGCGGGGATCAAGATGGCATGGTCTGATGAGGCGATCGTGTTCGAGAAAATTTCTGGTGAACGCGCGACGTTCGCCTGGTTGCGGCGGCGGTGGTACAGGCTTGGCAATGTCGGCGTGAAGTGCGAAAGGGCGGCGCCCGTGGGTGAGGCCTTTGCGCCGATTCCGAAGACAATCCTCCTTGCGCTGCGGCTCCCCATCTACCCTTTGGTCAACGCGCAGGCCCTGAAAAAGCCTTGGCTTTGGCTGCTCGAAGCCGAACGCATTCGTGGGCGACTTGCGTCCCACGCGGGTTTCGTGGTGTTGCAATATGCACGAGACGGGGCGCGGCAGCAGCAATGCGAATACTGATTTTTGGGAAGACCGGTCAGGTTGGGCGCGAACTCGAGCGGGCGGTTTGGGCTGCGGATGCTTCGATCCTTCAATGGGACCGCTCGCAATGCGACCTTGCACTACCATCGCGTGTGGCGGAGTGTGTGTTGGAGATGAGACCTGATATCGTCATCAATGCAGCCGCTTACACCGCGGTCGATCTCGCCGAATCGGAGCCGGAGCTCGCCGGTACCATCAACCGCGACGCTCCTCGAGCGATGGCCGAGGCGTGCCGAAGCATTGGCGCGAAACTCGTTCACCTCTCGACAGATTACGTTTTCGACGGTTCCAAGCGCACGCCTTATGTCGAATCTGATCCCGTGGCGCCGCTCTCGGTTTATGGGCGCAGCAAAGAGGAAGGCGAAACGGCAATCAGAAGCCGTCTCCCGGAACACGTGATCCTGCGAACGTCCTGGGTCTTTGCGGCGCATGGATCGAACTTTGTCCGTACAATGCTGCGTCTGGCGCGGGAGCGTCCGGAATTGCGCATCGTTGCCGACCAGCGGGGGGCGCCGACCGCGGCGCGCGACATTGCGCGCGCGATCGCCGCCATTGCCCACGCGATTGCGAGCGGCCGCGGCGTGTGGGGGACCTTCCACTTTGCCTCCGACCAGCCGATCTCCTGGTTCGGTTTTGCCGAAACGATCTTTGCCTTGCGCGGCGGTGGTCCCAAACTCTTGCCGATCGCGACCGAGGAGTACAAAACGCCGGCTCGTCGGCCGCTTTATTCCGTGCTCGACTGTGGCCGTCTGGCGGCGGCGTACGGAATCGCCCAGCCATCCTGGCGCTTGGCTTTGGGCGATGTGCTGGGCGAAGTTTACGCGGAAGCAAGCCCGAAAACCGGTTCAGCCGAATGAATCTTCCAACTGTCGAGAACACGCCGCTCGAGGGTGTGCTGCTGATCGCTCCACGCCGGTTTTCCGACAATCGGGGTCATTTCTGCGAGACTTACAATCGCGCCGCGTTCGAGCGCATTGGCGTGGTTTGCAATTTCATCCAGGACAACCAGTCCTTTTCGCGCCAGCAGAACACGGTCAGGGGATTGCATTTTCAGATCCCGCCATTCGCCCAGGCCAAACTGATCAGGGTGTTGCGAGGCGCCATCTTCGACGTGGCAGTGGACATCCGCCGCGGCTCACCGACCTGCGGGCGAAGCTTCGGCGCCACGTTAAGCGCGGAGAACGGTCGCCAGCTCATGGTTCCCGCAGGGTATGCGCACGGTTTCTGCACGCTGGAGCCCGACACCGAAGTTCTTTACAAGGTTAATGCTCCCTTTTCGCGTGAGCACGAAGGCGGGCTGAAATGGAACGATCCGGCGCTCGCCATCGCGTGGCCCATCCCGGAAGAACAGGCGGTGATTCTCGACAGGGACAGGGATCTCCCCACGCTGGCTGTGCTCCCGGAATATTTTCGATTATAGGGGCGGCGAAGCGTGTCAGGGGTTTGTCGTGGAAGTCCAACCTGAGTGCATTTTGGTTACAGGTGGTGCGGGGTTTATCGGCTCCGCCGTCATTCGCTACCTGCTTAACAACACCGGTGCCGTTGTCATCAATCTCGACAAGCTAACCTATGCGGCGAACCCTGCGGCGCTTCAGGAATTTGCGAGCCATCTGCGTTACCGCTTCGTCCGGGCCTGCATCACGGATCGCGAAGCCCTGCGAAGCGTGTTTGCCTCACATTGCCCGGGAGCGGTGATGCATCTGGCTGCGGAGACCCACGTCGACCGCTCCATCGATGAGCCGATGAACTTTGTTTCCACGAACGTCATAGGGACGGCGATTCTGCTGGAAACCGTGCGTGCCTATCTTTCCTCGACATCGCGGCGAAAAAAACAGGACTTCCGTTTCCACCACATTTCGACGGACGAGGTGTTCGGATCGCTTGACGAGGGCGGCGGAGAGCGGTTTAGCGAGACAACCTCGTATGCCCCGCGTTCACCCTATGCCGCGTCCAAAGCCGGTTCTGACCATCTCGTGCGCGCCTGGCGCGAGACGTACGGCCTTCCCGTCGTTTTGTCCAATTGCTGCAACAATTATGGTCCGTGGCAATTTCCCGAAAAACTCATACCGCTGATGACAATCAAGGCGCTCAAGGGCGAAACGCTTCCCGTTTATGGGCGAGGCGGGCAGATTCGCGACTGGATCCATGTGGACGATCATGCCGCGGCATTGCACACCATACTGACGCGCGGCGAATTGGGAGAAAGCTATAACGTCGGAGCGGATTGCGAGCGACGAAACCTTGAGGTGGTGCAATCGATTTGCGACCTTGTGGATGATGAGGCCCCGCTCGAGGATGGAAGCTGCAGGCGCGAGTTGATCACCTTTGTCGCGGATCGGCCCGGACACGACCTGCGCTACGCCATCGACGCGAGCAAGATTCGCACGCAACTGGGTTGGCAGCCCCGCGAGAGCTTCGCCTCCGGCCTTGCGAAGACGGTGAAGTGGTACATGGAACATGCGGACTGGTGGCAAAGGGCAAGTGATTCTTATGGTGGCGACAGATTGGGGCTCGGCGGGCTGACGGAAGTGGTGGCGTCGTGAAGGGCATCGTTCTCGCCGGCGGTTCGGGCACGCGGCTGCATCCGATCACACTGGCCATCAGCAAACAGCTCCTGCCGGTCTATGACAAGCCGATGGTTTTTTATCCCTTGTCCACCCTGATGCTCGCCGGAATTCGCGAGATTCTCATCATTACCACGCCGCACGATCAGCCGCATTTCGTAAGACTTCTGGGCGACGGGAGCCGCTGGGGACTGAACCTTTCCTATGCCGTCCAGGAGAGTCCGCAAGGGCTCGCGCAAGCCTTCGTGATTGGCCGAAGCTTCGCAGCCGGCGAGCGCGTGGCGATGGTCCTGGGCGACAACATTTTCCACGGAGCGGGGCTGACCGCGTTGCTGCGGAATGCGGTGGAACGGGAAAGTGGAGCCACTGTTTTTGCCTACCGTGTCCGGGATCCCGAGCGCTTCGGCATCGTCGAGTTCGACGAAGGCGGCCAGGTGCGCTCGGTCGAAGAAAAGCCTGCTCAGCCTCGCTCCGACTGGGCGATTACCGGCCTGTACTTTTTTGACGAGCGGGTCTGCGAGCGTGCCGCGCACCTCAAGAAATCGGCACGCGGTGAATACGAGATTACCGATCTCATCCGCCTGTACCTCGAAAGCGCTGACGCATTTGTCGAGAAACTGGGGCGCGGCATGACCTGGTTTGATACCGGAACACATGATGCCCTGCTGGACGCAGCCTTTTTCATCCGCCTTGTCGAAGAGCGGCAGAAGCAGAAAATCGCCTGCCTTGAGGAAATCGCATGGCAGCAGGGATTTCTGTCGGAAGAAGGGTTTAGAGACTCCGTTGCCGCAATCGCCAATGCCGACCTCCGCCGCTATCTCACCGAGTTGCTCGAAACTTGACCGGGCCGGCCGTCCGGATTCGGCAGGTTGCGATTGGATTATAACGATTATTGACTGTAGGCCCAAGTCTGTTTTCCTTCATGTTACACTCACGAACCGAAAGAGAAAGTTGATTCGGAAGAGACGGCAATTGATCGAAGGAAAAGATCGATCGCCACCGCTATCTCCAGCGGCCAGTGAATCTGGACAGGCGATGCCAGAGTGACTGCACCGCGCATCGTGTTGGTTCTTGGAATGCACCGCAGCGGGACCAGCGTGGCGGCGCGCTCGCTCGCCGCTCTGGGCATCGATCTCGGCAAGAATTTGGCGCCGCCAATGCCCGGAAATCCGAAAGGTTTTTTTGAGGACATGGCTTTCGTCAGGATTCATATCGCACTCCTCAATTCATTGGGTCTGAAGTGGCATTCTCTCGAGGAGATTTCTCCAGAACCCCTCACCGACGCGGCCTCGGGAGAGTTCGGAGAGAGAGCACGGAATTTGCTCCAACGGCGGATGAGCCTGTACTCATCGTTCGGCTTCAAAGATCCGCGCCTCTGCCGGCTGCTGCCATTCTGGCGCGCCATCGTCGACCGAATCACCGGCGACGTTGGGTGCGTAGTTGTGGCACGCAATCCGATGGCCGTCGCCCACTCGCTTACCCGGCGCAACAACTTCAGCCTAGAGCACGGTGTCGAACTCTGGCACCTCCACATGAAACCGCTCGTCGGACCGATCCATGCCGGCTGGAGAAAAATAACTGTCGAATACGATCGACTGCTGGAGCAGCCGGAAGAACAATTGCACCGGATTGCCAGCGCTTTGAATCTTGTTCCGCCGCAGCGCCTCGCCGTCGAAACGTTCTGCAATGAGTTTATAAATGTTTCACTGAGACACAACCTGGCCGGGATTATCCATGCGGCGCCGCTCCATGTCAGGAGGACCTGGGACGAGCTTCAGCGCCAGTCGCTGCTCAATTGAGTCCGCCTCCAAACACGCTTCTCTTCGAGAACGGATATCGTCCTTTCCGGACGAGGTGTGCCACAATTTGCTGAAAGCATGGCCACGCCATGGATGGCTTGCTTCGTGAGATTAGAGCAATGAAATCCCAAAGAAGTCGCGTTGAGATCTTGAATCGCCTGCCGCGAGCGGCGGTTTGCGCCGAGATCGGGGTATGGAAGGGAGATTTTTCGAATGAATTGCTCTTATCAACCGCCCCGAACCGCCTTCACCTCATCGATCCGTGGCGTTTCAGGCCGGAATTGCCGAAGCGATGGTACGGCGGCAGGCTGGCAAAGTCGCAGGTGGATATGGACGGCATCTACATGAGCGTTGTCGGCAGATTCAAGAACATTCCAGAGGTCGTGATCCATCGCATGGCGTCCGCTGACGCGGCGAGACTTTTTGACGACGAATTTTTCGACTGGGTATATGTCGACGGCGATCACTCCCGTTCGGCAGTCATGGCTGATCTGCGGACCTGGTGGCCAAAAATAAAATTCGGCGGGCAGCTGGTCGGCGACGACTACCGATGGAAAGATGAGAACGGCTTTCGTTCGGTGCAGCACGCGGTAGTCGAATTTGTGCAAGGCATGAAGACCGAGGTTGAACTCGTGGGAGGCACCCAGTTTATCATCAAAAAAACAGCTGAGCCGGCGGCGTGCACTTGAGTACTGCCGCCAGACTTGGGGCAGCATTCCTTATCGGGTCTCGTGCTCAGAACGCGATGTTGTACCGCATCGGGCAGATCTATTCCCGGTTTTATGTGTGAGCTGGGACACCCAGGCCGTATAAAAATTGGGGCCCGCGTCACCGGGAGATGAATTGAGGAAGACAATTCTTCGTATTGGCAATCCCGATTTGCAGCGCTATCTCTATGAACTGCTAGAAACTGACTTCCCCATAATGATGACAGCATGTCCTCAGAATGCCATACCGTCGAAGTCTTTGATATTGCATCTCGCCGAAAAGCGTCGAAGGCGGGGGTCGCATCTTCAAAGGATTTCGACCTCAAACATTCCGGTACAATGCCCCTCCGTCTGGTATTCGAGCATGGGATTATCTACTGCGCGGATTTCGAGCGAGAGCAGGTCCTTTATGTTCTCTGCGGCGACCCATACGCGCTGTTACAGGAACCCTTTCTTTACGCAAGCCAGTATCGCACCGCGACGCAAGTCGCGTGCGTACCGTTCGATCTGCTGGGGTATCTGGCGGCTGAGCGCTGCGATCCAGTCTTTGTGTTCTCAGCCGGTAGATGCGGCTCAACTCTTCTTGCTGCCCTGCTTAGGGGGGCCGGACTGCCGACCGCGTCAGAACCAGACCTGATGACACAGCTCGCCAATGGGAGCCTGTTCAAGACGCATCGCGGCTTGGCGGATGGCCTTCAGCGGGCCTGCATAAGTTCGCTTGCGGGCCATTGCGGGACCGATCTCGCCGTGAAGTTCAGAAGCCAGTGCAACAGCATCGCGATTGAGATTGCACAGGCATTTCCCTCGGCGAAATTCGTGTTTATCCTACGCGAGCCCATCGCGTGGGCGCGCTCCCGTTATCGCGCCTTCCGCAGCGATCCGAAACACCTGGCGCGGATTTATTGGGGCGCGGTCACTTGCTATCGGCGCCTCGGTGCTGCGAATTGTCGGCCGATTTTGCTCTGGTATGACGACATTGTCGGAGCGCCATTGCAGACGCTGGAGCGGCTCGCCTGCGAGGGATTGCCTCTGCGGCAGATCAGGCCCGAAATGGTTGCCGATGTCTTGAGCCGCGACTCTCAGGCGGGTACGCAGCTTTCCTCCAGAAACGTAAGCGGCTCCGAAATGACTGCACAACAGATCAGCGAATTCGAGAATGAATGCCGTCGTATCATGCCACGTATCGAATGTCAGGATCTTTGGCGGGGTGCCGAGATTCCAGGTATTGCCTGAGAATCCTTCAACCGATAGGGCTAGTGCCAGTTGGACTGGAAGTGCTCGAAGAGGAATTGAGCAATTTCGTGAAAATTGCCGCAATGTGAACGGTTGCTGGCCACGCGTTGCACCAGGCTCACGGAGAACCATTTGCACAGAGGCGCACCAATCTCTATCGGGAGCACGCCATTTCCCAGGTGGTTTGCGGGGTGATTCTCTACCTCATTCAGGCGCATCGCGACGTCGAGCAGATAGTTGCGCTAGTCCATCAGCTGTCGGACGGCAAAAATTTCTGCGTCGTCAACCTCGATCCGCGGTTGCGGCCGGAGAAACTCCTAATCGAACGTCAATTGGCGTCACAAAGCTGCGACCGCAGTGTCGTCAGGATCGGCGCGCCGATCAATTGGGGGGGCATTTCCCAAGTGTACGCCTTGCTGGACGCCATGGCATTTGCCCTCAAAATCGATGCGCAGTGGGAATATTTCATCAATCTCTCCGGAGACAGCATTGCACTCGCGGCACAGGGGGAAATCCGCGATTTCTATTCGGTCGCCAAACGAAACGGGCAGTATATCCATTTGGCATATTTCGGCAGGAGCACCGGGGTTACCGAGTTCTCCATTGTGCCCGATGATGGCGACACTTTCGAATTTGAATTGAAGCCCTTCGATCTCTACCACCGGGTTCCAGCTCTCGTCAGTCCCGAGATCGAACGGCTGCTTCAATCCCGAGCATCAAGCCCGCTTTTCCATTGGAAATCGCGCGGTTCAATACACGTCGTGGATCTGTTTCCGGAAAAACAGTTGATCATTCGGCCGCTTCTGGCCATTGAAGCAGCGCATCGCAAAGCGGCATTCGACAATCGACTGCTGTGGGGAGGGCGTGCCTGGTTTTCGCTGGAGCGAGGCGCCGTCGAAAGGATGCTGTCCGACCCTGTGTTGGCGGAGGTGTACACGCTCCTGGAGCATTTTTTCTGCCCGGACGAATTGTTCCTTCACACCTATCTCGGCTTCACAAACCGCTTCAAAGCAGAGGAAATCAGCCGTCAAAATCACTGGTTCCGAAATGGCGCCTCGGGAAAGATCCATGACGGAATGATTGAGGATTTGTTCGCACGCGGCGAGTTTTTCGCGCGCAAAATAGATCTTCGAAAATGTCCACTCATTAATGAGCGCCTGAAATCACGCTAGCGGAGAGCCAGAGGACGGTTCAGGGGTTGTGCTCACAAGCATGGCGTCGCATGTTTGTCGACTTTGGTCGCGTAAATTGCGTCCTTCGCGCTGATCTCTAACTTTGCGACACCTGACCGCGGTTGCCGATTCGCGTCCAACTTCCCCTGGGTCAACCCGATGGAAGCATGCGCGGAGTGGCGGCGCATCAACTGCGAGAACATGCTTTCGCCAAACACCAATTTCGACTGCAATTCCGATCTTACGCAAACGTGCCCGAAGCTCGCTCCTGCCGCTGGCTTGCGGAACGCCGTGCATGTCCGTACCTTTTAGTACCTGACGAGCCGCAGAAGGGACCGATGGCTTCGATGCGCCTTGCGTTCTGAAACAAAATGGACATGAAATCACTCTGGGTACACATCGGTTTGGCGAAAACGGCGACCACAACGCTGCAGGGAATGCTGTTCTCTCGCCATCCAGAAATCGGGTATTTGGGGAAGAATCGGGTTCCCAATGAAAGAGCCAGGGAAGCTCTCATTCGTTTCACGCGAACTCCCGAGTCAAAATTTGATTTCGAAGACACGCGATCAGTATTTTATGAACTTATACAGCAACACGAGCGAATGGAGTCGCAGAAGCGGATTTTGCTGTTATCGGAAGAAGACTTGACGACGTTTCGGTTCATTGATCCGGGGTTTTGCGCCAGTCGGTTGAGAAGAATGTTTCCAGATGCCCGGATACTTCTCGTGATCCGCGAACCCATGGAGTGGCTGCAGTCAATGTATTTTTTTCGGCTCTCGCTTCGTTTTCCGGAAACTCTAGACGGTTTCAATGCCTGGCTGAAGAATGGACTGGAGCGTCGGTTCGTCCGGACAGACATAGGACAAATACAAATCGGAACGTTGCTTGATTATTACGTCGATTGTTTTTCTGCCGAGAAGATCACTGTCCTTCGGTATGAAGATCTCGTTTCGGATGGGCGACAATTCATAATTTCACTTTCGGAGCTTCTGGGGGTGGACCCGCAGATTGCGCTCGCATTGTTTTATGCTGAAGGAGGCGCCCCTTTCCGCAAATTGCGGGTTACGGAAAAGCAAAAGATGTTTTTTGAAAAATACAAGCTTGTAATTCAGGGACGCTATTTGGAATACATGGACGAACTGCGCCCGCTCATGGCCACGCTCGGAGGAGCACAGAGGCGGAGGGCCATGGAGATGATTCCGACCGACCTAAACGGCGACCGCACGGTCATCGAAACTGAATTAAAAAATGTCTCCGCGTTTCTGGACCGCGCCTGCCAAACGGAATTCCTGGAAAGCAGAAGTGCCTCGGCCGAAGCTGACCCCGATCTGAAGGAACGTGTGATCGAAATATGGAAGCCTGGGGCGCGTGTGATCGCTTCCCGATTTAATTCAAGCGTCAACGCATATTTTGCGGAGCCGGTGTCCGCCTCATGACAAGACGAGAGGCACTCGGTCCAGCCGAATGGCTCCGCAGCAGCAAACTTCTAACAGACAATGAAGCTTCGGAATTCAAAATCAAACGTCGATTTCCACCGGATTTTGCGGATCGGGTCTTTGCCCGTTTCGAAGCTGCCGTGCCGGTCGACAGTACGCACAAGGTCTCCTCGCAGCGGGTGATAGAGGTGGACAGCTTCGAACCGCCCGAGCCCCCGATACTCACCTACCCTGGCACTCTCCCGACGGAGTTTGAGCTTCAACGCATTTCCGGTTACCCGATAGCCCTTTATCATGTTCAAGAGGGAAAAATTTTCGTCGGATACCGGCAATCGACGCTGATGCTGGATGAGCAGCACTACTATCACGATGTTTCATCGCCTGCGAGCAAGTGGATTGCTCCGGCGCTGGCTCGAGCACCGGTAGATTTTTCGCTCAAGGGCACCGTCGCCGTGATGTTTGCCGGCGGTGCGAGCCTGTTCAGCCACTGGATGTTCGACCTACTTCCGAAATTTTACGTATTGTCGCGAGCAGGTCTGACTCCGCGAGATATAGATTATTATGTTGTAAACTCGACCAACGCAAGATTCTGCTGGGAGAGTCTTTCGCGGCTTGGAATTCCACGGCAAAAAATCATTCAGGGCTCCGGATGCCTGATTTCTGGCGACAGACTTGTTGTGCCCTCGGCAGTGCGGCACCGCTGGCGCACTCCCGATTGGGCTCGGGAGTTCGTGCTTGCAACATTTCTGCCTGATCGCCTTAGTGATGCGCTGCCGAGTGTCGGCGACCGCATCTATGTATCCCGTGCGGGGGCGAGGCGGCGTCGTATCACGAACGAGCAGGAGGTTCGGGCACTTCTGGAGAGCCGTTGCTTTCACACGGTATTTCCGGAGACCATGCAAGTAGCCGAATTCGCTCAAGTCGTGCGCCGTTCCGCTCATATAGTCGCCCCCCACGGAGCGGGTATAACCAATGTTGTGTTCGCTCGCTCCGGCGTCCGGGTGTTGGAAATGTTCGGCGCGCACATTGTGGCCGAAGGCTGGCTCATGACCGCCGCGGTTGGGGGGCGGCATTATCTCCTCGCCGGGCGCGACACGTCTGACGGATTTCCGTTTCTGGCCGTTGAGCGGGACCAGATCGCGCGGCACCTAAGAAACGAAGCAGACTACGCTGTCAATTTGGACGATCTTTCCAACGCGTTGGATATCATGGACGCCCCCTAAACTTAGAGATCTTGGCAGGAGTCCTGCTCGCAGTGCCCAATCCCGGTCAGCATCCGTATCGGTCGGGGCGCGCGTGCTTGTAGGCTAGCCCTTCGCCTGTCACGATCGGAATGCTGGCAGTTGCGAGTCCAGCCTGAAGGACGGTTACTCCCTGGTCGAATGAATATCGCGTCCGCGCCAGTTCCAGGGCGTTCGCCGCAATCCGGTTCCACAGCGCCTCATCGCTGTAGAGGCGCACGACGCGATCGGCCCATTCCTCCGGCGAATTCGCGATCAGGCAGTCCACACCGTCGGTCAAGCCAGTCCCTTCCGCAGCAACGGGCGAAAGGATGCAGGGAGTCCCATGCGAAATGGCCTCAGCCACCTTGCCTTTCAGTCCGGCCCCGGTAACCAGCGGCGCGACGAAAATTCGTGCCCTGCCGAAATGCTCGTCGAGACTCGGCACGTAACCCAGAACGCGCACACGGTCGGATACGAGTTCCGGAACGACCGTGCGGGCGCCGCTGCCGATGATGTTGAAACGGACGTCGGGCAGCGTGTCACGGAGCAGCGGCATTACTGTTGCGGCGAAGAATTTGGCAGCCTGTACATTCGGGGGGTGATTGAAGCCGCCCAGAAAAAGGATATCGCGCGTGTCGGCATACGGCACGTCGCGTTCGCGGCAATCGACCACCCATGGCATTCTCGCCAGCTTGGTATTCGCGTGCACCAGCGCGCGGATCGCATCGATCTCCACGTCCGAGTAGCTGAACGTCAGATCGCTTCGCATGATGGTGGCGAGCTCGGCGCGACGGGTTTCGTCCGCTTTGCCGAAGGAGTATCCGGGAGTCTTGGCAGCAGCCTCCCGGAACTCACGCATGAAGTGAAGATCCGCCAGATTGAAGGCGATCGTCGCAAGAGGTGCGACCGAACGCACAATTGGAACCACCTCCGCGGCAACGTTGTAGCGGCACACGAAGACGAGATCGTAGTCGGCGGCGTGGGCTCGCACGAATTCGAGAAAATTCCTGATAAACGGTGCGTATAGGCATTCGACGCCGATCCGCTGCAAGGCGGTCGTATGGCGGTCCATCCAGGCAATGTTGCGGGGAAGGAACGTGACTTTCGCGCCAAGGCGTTGGAGCAGCCGGATTTCCTGGAAAGCCGCGTAGCTCCCGGCGTCCAGATCGACGGAAGGAAACTGGTGATCGATGAACAACACGCGAAAGGCCGCGTCGCGGTCCTTTTCGCGATCTACGTTTTCGCCCTCCCTGCCATGACCGCGGTAGGCACGCGCCCATTTTTTCTGGAACTTGGGCCGGTTCACCTCCTGATAGGCTTTGGGACCTGTTGTTATGCTTGTTCCACCTGTTTGACCTTCGAAGTGGTAGACAACGGAATGCGGTACATAGAGCACGCAATAGCCTGCCTCGCGAACTTTCATCGCGAGATCCGTATCTTCGAAATACCCTGGCGCAAATTCCTCGCTGAAGCCGCCCACCCGCCGCCATAGCTCGCGGCGGATCATGAGCGCAGCACCCGAAACATAATCCGCCTTACGTACGTAATTGTACCGCGGATCTTCGGCGCTCGCGTTGCGCCCGAGATTCCACGGATTTCCCGAACCCCAGATAACGCCACCGGCTTCCTGCAGACGACCGTCGGGATAGACGAGCTTTGCGCCCGCGAGCCCCACGCCGTCAAAATTGCCGAAAACCGATACGAGCTCGTCAAGCCACCGGGCCGTAACTTCCGTATCGTTGTTGAGGAACGCCACGAAGTCTCCGCGAGCCAGTTCGGCGCCGGCGTTGCACGAGCCGACAAATCCCTGATTGTGGTTCTGTTTGAGAATGCGAACGCCGCTGACGAATTCTTCGATGCGGCGCGTCTCGTCCGTGGAACCGTCGTCGACGACGATGACTTCGAACGGAGTTTCGTTGAAAGCAAACAGAAGGGAACAGAGGCAGAAATAGGTGACCTCGAATTTGTTGTGGACGGGAATGACAACCGAGACCGTCGGCTGGTCCGGCAGCGGGAAAGCGATCCTTGGGTATTCGCGCCGTTTCTTGAAGCCCTGCTGCAGTTCAGCGTACAATGTTTCCAGAGGCGGCGCCTGTCCACCATCGCGCAAGCGTTCGAACCAGAGTTGATACGAGCGAAAATGATGGCGGGCCTGCTGCGACAGCGTTCCATCCAGTGGCGGCCGCGCGTAGGTCTGCAGCGCGTTCCACGGGGTCGTGTGCAGGGGAGTGACCTGGCAGGAAGACGCGAGCAGCGACAGATATGGCAGCTGGCGCAGCTCTAGTTGATGCGGCCGCCCATCGAGATGACAACGGTCGAGAAGGATCGTTCCCGAGAACGAGCTGCCTTTCGCCGCAATTGTGCCGGTCGCGCTGAGATCGCCATCGACAAACAATCCGACCGAATATTCGTTCTCGGGGCTGCCTGTGCAGGTGCCCGAGAAGCTGACGCAGGCATTCACGAATTCAAAGCTTGTGATGGTGAGCGATGACAGGTTTTCGATCGGAACGTTTTCGAAAACAAGCTGTTCCTCGCCGGATCGCACCACGAGGTCCAGCGCGCTCGGGTTTTCGTACATCAAGTCCGAGGGTGCCTGCACCAGGAGTTGAGCGGCTCCGGCTCGGTCGAGGCCGCTGTCCCCCTCCCAGACGGTAATCTTTGCTTCGTGGAGATTCGAATACGAGTCGCGAAGCCAGGCGTTGTCCGCCTGCTGTTTATCGAGCGCCACGAGAAAGGCTCCGCCGCCGATCGGCACACAAGCGGGTCTTGGAGTAGCGTCTGGCAGAAGCGCCAAAATGGTTGTGCGCTGTGCGGTCAGCACCAAACGCCGGTTCTCGTCGGTTTGCAGCAAGGCCGGAGCCGGACTCGCGAGTCCCAGACGCCTCGCAACGCGCTCCTGCGCCTTGCCCGCAATCCAGCGTATTTCGTTAACCTTGTTGGTGAAGCCGCGCGCCGATCGGACGCGCTGTTTCGCCTTGTTCGCGAGTTGCCCCAGCCTACGCCAGTCCTCTCCCAACCTGTGAATGAGACGCCTGGGTGCAGCGAATCTCAAAGGAGATTTTGCGGTCAGTCGGCGGATATCCGCAGTGTTTTCGTCCATCTGCCGTGGTCACTTTTCCGCACGTCGCGCAAATTTCCCCCGCATTACCGGGGTTTGGTTAACCGGTTTTGGGTTTGGAGTGAAGTGTAGCTTTTCTCCGACCGCGAGATTAGGGTTTCCCCGAACGGTCCGCCCGCAAGACGCAAGGGGCAAATGTGTTTGTAGAGTATCTGCCCATCCTCGCAACGGTCGCGATCTGTCTTTTTGCGCGGCCTCTAGGTGAGTGGCTTGCCGTTATCGACCACCCCGACAGCGATCGAAAAATCCATTCGGGACCAACACCGCAGGTCGGCGGAATCGCAGTCATAGCGCCCATCGCCATTTGGGCCATCTCCGGATTGTTATGGGGTTCGGGCGCGGATTCCGGATTTTATTTTGCGATTCTCCTGTGCGGCAGCGGGGTGGCGATCGTGGGTTTCATGGACGACCAGCACACGACGTCGGCCGGAGGCCGGCTTTTGCTGCTCGCCATATTTTCTGTCGTCGCTTTGCGCTTGGATCCTGTGCTCGCTTCGAATCAGGTTCATTTTGCCGCCTGGGGATGGTTCC
Organism: Rhizomicrobium sp.; assembly: GCA_036264415.1. Classification (GTDB taxonomy): domain Bacteria; phylum Pseudomonadota; class Alphaproteobacteria; order Micropepsales; family Micropepsaceae; genus Rhizomicrobium. Next base: position 167,547 of record DATAQZ010000031.1, read on the forward strand.
CGCTGCCTCCGTTGCTCCTGCCGGCACTGAGCGTGACCGCTCTTGCCGGATTTTCGAGCGCGGTAAACATGACCGATGGTCTGGATGGCCTTGTTTTGGCCCTGATCTGCATCTGGAGTTTGTGTCTGGTAATTCTCGGCACGACGGAGGTTTCATCTGCCGCCGCAGTCATTGCCGCGGCCTCTGTCATTACGCTGCTATACAACCTGCGCGGCCGACTTTTTCTCGGAGACTGCGGCGCCTTCGCGGTAGCCTTCGCCATCGGGCTTCTTGCGATTCGTTGCCACAACCTCGGTCGGCTTCCGCTCGAAACGGCTCTGGTTTGGTTCTATATTCCCGTGCTTGACTGCCTGCGTCTCATTCCACTGCGATTGCGCAGACATCGCTCGCCATTCAGACCCGATCGGGAACACTTCCATTATCGGCTCAGCGCGCGCGTCGGCGACAATTGGGCGATCGCGATCTATGCCGGGACAGTCGGAGTAACATCGTTTGTGACCACGCTCGCGCCTCAGCTCGCCGGTGTTGCGCTGGCGCTCGCGTCGGTCGTCTATTTCGGATTTCTTTTGGCCGACACTCTGGCGCGCGCGAGCGGAAAGGGAGAGGCAGCTAACCTGAAGGGAAATGTTGTTGCACTCGACGAAAAGCTTGTTAAAGGACGGCGGGCGCGCTTCTGAGCGCTGCCGGGAGATCCGGAAATGATAAAAGGCATCTGGAATCGCTATTTGATAGTGGGACTCGCTGTCGCCGCAATCAGCGTGCTGGTCTACGCAATCGGCTTTTTCTATCAGCGGTTTGTCAACAATCCGCTGGATTTCGCGGCACTCGTGTTCATTGTCGCCTTCTATTCCGGCGCGCTCTACTACCACTTGCAGAGATCGGAAGATTGAACAGCACGGCGGACGCCGCGGAATCGTCGATTCCTTCCTGGGGGGATCGCGAGAAGAAGCTTAGGCGCCAGCCGCAACGGCCTGCCACCCCGGCATCGAGACTTCGACACAGAGTACATCTCGTTCTGGAGGCTGGACGAAGTTCGGGCCGGCTGGGGTTGCTGTTCGAAATTTTCCTCATCGTCCTGATTGTCGCCAATGCCGTCGCGGTAAGTCTGGACAGTATCCCCCGTTACGCCGCCGCGTACGGGCGGTGGTTCCAATGGTTCGAACTGGTTTCGGTAGGCATTTTCACTGTTGAGTATGCGCTGCGCGTCTGGACCGCGCCGGAAGATCCTCGATACGTGGAACGTCCTGTTGCCGACCGCCTGCGCTACATGGCGCATCCATACATGGTCATCGATCTGGTGGCGATCGCGCCCGCGTACATTGCTTTGTTCGTACCCTTCGCCGATCTGCGCATACTGAGACTCTTTAGGCTTTTCCGGCTGCTTAAGATTGCGCGGTATTCGCCCGCGGTAAGCACGCTCATCCATGTCCTCTCGCTCGAGCGGCGCGCCCTTTTCGGTACTCTGCTGCTGCTCCTGTGCATCACCTGTTTATGCGCCGAAGCGATGTACGTTATAGAGGGCCAGGTGCAGCCGCGAACGTTCGGCGATCTGCCGAGCTGCATGTACTGGGCAATCATTACACTCACCACGGTGGGTTACGGTGACGTGACGCCGATCACGGGGGCAGGCAGGTTCCTTGCGGGGGTAACCGCTGTCATGGGATTGGGGCTGTTCGCGCTGCCGGTGGGCATCATCGCTTCGGCTTTCGTCACCGAGATTCATCGCCGCGATTTCGTGGTTACTTCAAGCATGCTGGCCAAGGTTCCGATGCTTGCCGGGCTGGACATAGAAGTGTTGAGCGAACTCATGGCGACCCTGCGCTCTCACATGGTGGCGCCACATGTTCCCATCGTCGTGGGCGGCGAAAGCCCGACCGCCATCTATTTCATCGTCTCCGGACTCGCAAAGGAGGCCGGTTCCGGCCGCGGGAGAGGAAAACAGGGCAACACGCTGGGTCCGGGCGACGTGATCGCGGCCGACGCCGCCCTGAACGGCACGCCTCACGAATGCACTATCTTCGCACACACGCCGATGCGATTGCTCGCGCTTGCCAGTCATGACCTTGTCGTGCTGTTGCGAAAGTTTCCGCGGCTGCGGCGCAGGATCCAAAAGAACGCGGCCGTGCGCTCCAGGAAGTATCGCAAAGCCGCGGAGGAGGAAGCCGCCACGGCGGCGGCCTTCGAAAAGGAGTTGCTGCCGTAGTCGCCGTACGCCAACAGCCACGCTGCGGGGGTTCGCCGGCTGAAGCGTTAATCATTTGAGGCCTCTGGACTTGCTTGCAGCGGGCGCCGGCCGCCGTTATGTAGGCTGCCGCCAAGGGCGGGGCGATAACACCGCTCGTTTTCGGGGCATGGGGCGAGCGTGGAATCGGTAGAAACCCTCGAATTGCCGAACCGGGTAAACCACCTCAAGCGTCTGGAGGCGGAGAGCATCCACATTATGCGGGAGGTCGCGGCCGAGTTCCGCAACCCGGTGATGCTTTATTCCGTCGGGAAGGACTCTTCGGTGATGCTCCATCTCGCACTGAAGGCATTCTATCCGGCACGGCCTCCATTTCCATTTCTGCACGTGGATACCACCTGGAAATTCCGGGAAATGATCGCCTTTCGTGACGAGACCGCGAAGCGCCTCCAGCTCAACCTGCTCGTTCACGTCAACGAGGACGGCGTCCGCCGCAACATCAATCCCTTCGATTCCGGTTCGGCGCTGCACACCCAGGTGATGAAGACAGAGGCGCTCAAGCAGGCGCTTGAAAGATATGGATTCGATGCCGCGTTCGGCGGAGCCCGGCGGGATGAAGAAAAGTCCCGCGCCAAGGAGCGCATTTTCTCCTTCCGCAATGCGCAGCACGCCTGGGATCCGAAAAACCAGCGCCCTGAGCTTTGGCGGGTGTACAATACCCGCGTGCGCCCGAAGGAATCCATTCGCGTTTTCCCGCTTTCGAACTGGACGGAACTCGACATCTGGCAATACATAATGACCGAGAGCATACCGATCGTGCCGCTGTACTTCGCGAAGCGGCGGCCGGTGGTCGAGCGCGACGGCGCCCTGATCATGGTGGACGACGAACGGATGAAACTGTTGCCCGGGGAGAAGCCGCAGATGCGCCTCGTGCGTTTCCGTACGCTCGGCTGCTATCCGCTCACCGGTGCGATCGAATCTTCGGCTGACACCATCGAAGCCATTGTCACGGAAATGCTGACCGCCCGCACCTCGGAACGTCAGGGACGCGTCATCGATCATGACGAGGCGGCATCTATGGAAAAGAAGAAACGGGAAGGCTATTTCTGATGACCGGCCCGACAGGCGCGCTCACCCAGTATCTGGCGGAGCAGGAACGAAAGACGTTTCTGCGTTTTCTGACTTGCGGAAGCGTCGATGACGGCAAATCGACGCTGATCGGGCGCCTTCTGTACGACTCCAAACTTCTCTTCGAAGATCATCTTGCCGCGCTTCGCAAAGATTCCAAAAAACACGGGACGACCGGCGGCGACATCGATTTCGCTCTTCTCGTCGACGGGCTGGAGGCCGAGCGGGAACAGGGGATCACGATCGATGTGGCCTATCGATTCTTTTCGACGGATCGCCGCAAGTTCATTGTCGCTGACACGCCGGGGCACGAGCAATACACGCGAAACATGGCAACCGGCGCTTCCAATTCGGAGCTCGCCGTCATCCTGGTCGACGCGCGCAAGGGTGTGCTGACGCAAACACGGCGGCATGCCTACATCGCCTCGTTGCTCGGCATACGCCACGTCGTGCTCGCGGTAAACAAGATCGATCTTGTGGCTTTCGCGGAGGATGTTTTCGACGCCATTGTCGCGGAATTTTCGGCGTTCGCCGGCAAGCTCAATTTTGCGACGCTCGTCTCAATTCCCATTTCGGCTCGCTTCGGCGACAATGTCATTGAAAACAGCCCGAATACGCCGTGGTACACCGGCAGTTCGCTTCTCGAACACCTTGAAACGGTAGATGTCGAGAGCGAGCTGGCGAACAAGCCTTTTCGCATGCCGGTGCAATGGGTGAACCGGCCCAACCAGAATTTCCGCGGGTTTTCCGGCACCGTCGCGAGCGGCCGGATCAAGCCTGGGGACAGTCTGGTCGTTGCGCAATCGGGGCGGACGGCGCGTGTCGAGCGCATCGTCACAATGGATGGTGACAGCGACGAGGCGCGCCCGGGCGAGGCAGTTACGCTCTCGATCGATCGCGAGATCGACATCTCGCGTGGCGATCTGCTTTGCGATCCCTCGGCGCGCCCGGAGGTCACCGACCAGTTCGCCGCGCATGTGCTGTGGATGTCTGAGGATGAGCTGCTGCCCGGGCGCCAGTATCTGGTCAAGCTCGGAGCGCGAATGGTTCCGGTTTCCATTACGGAACTGAAGCACAAAGTCGATGTGAATACACTCGAAGAGCTGGCGGCCAAAACGCTCGCGCTGAACGAAGTGGGCTACTGCAACATTTCCGCCGCCCAGCCAGTTGCATTCGATCCCTATGTCGAGAACCGCGACACCGGGGGCTTCATCCTGATCGACCGGTTCACCAATGCGACCGTCGCCGCCGGGATGATCGACTTCGGTCTCCGGCGCGCAACCAATGTACATTGGCAGGCGCTGGACGTGAACAAGATGTCGCGCGCCGATTCGAAACACCAGAAGCCGGTTGTGCTTTGGTTCACCGGTCTCTCCGGCTCTGGCAAGTCAACCATCGCCAACATCGTTGAACGAACGTTGTTCGCGGAGGGCCGGCACACCTACCTGCTCGACGGCGACAATGTGCGCCATGGCCTGAACCGCGACCTCGGATTCACCGACGTGGATCGCGTGGAGAACATCCGGCGCGTTGCGGAGGCTGCACGGCTGTTCGTCGATGCAGGGCTGATCGTGCTGGTGTCTTTCATCTCGCCGTTCCGCTCGGAACGCCGCATGGCGCGCGATATGGTTGGGCCGGAAGAATTCATCGAAATTTTCGTGGACACGCCTATCGAGGTCTGCATGGCGCGCGATCCGAAGGGCCTCTATCTCAAGGCGACCCACGGTGAAATCAAGAATTTCACCGGCATCGACAGCCCTTACGAGACGCCGGAAACCGCGGAAATCAGTGTTAATACGGTAGGTTCGGAGGCCGAAGTCTGTGCCGAACAGATCGTCCGCTACCTCAAGCAGGCGGGGTTCGTTCCCTAGGTCGGAACCGCTCGGAATGTGGAACCAGTTGCCACTTTCCGCCGTTGACAGGAGCCATTAACGGCAGCTAGGATACAGACTGCCGTAACGCGCAATTACCAAGCGGGGAGAACGCCGATGCAGCGAAAGTGGGTATCAGTACTGACCGGTGGAGCACTGCTCTTCACGGTCACAGGTAGCGCTTTTGCGCAAGAGAGCGGCGGCGCCGGGACATCCGGCGGCGCAGCATCATCGGGTGGTGCAGCTTCTGGCGGCGCGACTTCTGTCGCACCCGCACCTGAGGCAGCAGCTCCTCCTGCTCCCGAAGCGCTTCCGGCTGGTCCGGCGGCGCCCGTGCCGGTGGCTGCAGGTTTTGCCGTTAGTCCGTTGCTCGTCCTTGGCGGAGCCGCGGTAGCCGGTATCATCGTTTGCGCCATTGTCTGCGGCGGCCACTCGAGCACCACCACCACGACTCACTGAACCTTCCGCATTGCGTAAGAGAGGCGCGGTTTATTCCGCGCCTTTCTTTTTTGCCGATTCGGCCGTTATGGCGCGCAACCGAGCCGATTGGCAGACGGAAGTGACTGGCGCTCGCCTGAGAAATGCGCCGCGCGATAAGCCTTGCACGTGCCACGCCGCGTCAAGCGACACTGTGAAGCAATTTTGACTGGCCAGGAGAATGCCGGCTGCGTTGGCCTCAAATCCTGGAGCGGGAGAGCCTCATCAACCGGAGGTGGGTAGCAGTTCTGGCCAGTGGGGTGATGCTCTTCACGGCAGTGGGAAGTGCTTTCGCGCAACGCAGCGGCGGCGCTGGAACATCCGGCGGCGCAGCCGCATCGGGCGGCGGCTTCGGGCGCAACGTCGGGAGCACCGGCGTCCATCGAAGCGCCCGCGCCTCTGGCCGCCGGGCCACTTGCGCCTCCGGCTGTGGCGCCTGTTTTCTCCGACGCGGCACTAGTCTAATTGAAATCGGCGCCGCGGCTGTGCTGGCCGGTATACTGATCGCGGTGACGCAGAGCAGCAGACACACCACAACGACGACTCACTGATTCCCGGGAACGAGATTGGGAGGCGCGCTGTCGCGCTGTCCTTCTTTTGCGCCTCGTGTTGGCGGCAGTTCAGAGATCGCGGGCGACGCGGAACCCGATAAACGCGGAGCGCAGCTGGCCCACTTCCCAGAAGCGGAACGCGCTGCGCGCGAACGCCGGCGTGTTGTTGAAGGCACCGGCGCGAACAACCCGGCGATTGCAATCGCCTCTGAGCCAGGCGGAACCGTCGCTCGGCGCCCCGCGGTAATCGGCGTTCCAGCAGTCCTCGGTCCACTCCCAGACGTTCCCGCCCATGTCGGTCAAGCCGAAACCATTGGGGGAGAAGGTACCGACGGGCGTGGTCATTTGCCGGTAAACACCCGGCGAGCCGTCGCGCGGATAATCCGCACCATCATAATTTGCTTGGGCAGTGCTGAGCGTATAGCCGGTATAATATGGCGTCGTCGTGCCAGCGCGGGCGGCGTATTCCCATTCGGCTTCCGTTGGCAGCCGGTAATGGCGACCTGTCTTGGCATTGAGCCAGGCGATGTAATCGTGCGCGTCGTTCCAGCTCACATTGATGACAGGTCGCGTGCCGCGGCCCCAGCGTTCGTCGCGGGGGAAGTAATTCTGGCATCCGCCTTCAGCAGCGCAGGCGTTCCACTCGTCGAACGTGATCAGGTCGCGGCTGATCGCGAAGCTGCGGCCAATTCGCACGCGATGCTGCGGCCCTTCGGCGGCTTTTCTGCCGCGCTCGTCCGGCGGGGAGCCCATCACGAACGTTCCTGCCGGAATGACCATCATCTCCGGCGCATCAGGCGCGTCCCAGATTGCCGCATTCGCGCCATCCGAATGGGGCGGGTCGCCGTAATACGGTCCCGCCGAGCGCAAGCCGCCGCGGCTTCGCTCCCAGGCGGCATATTGGTCGTCGCGCTGGCGCTGCCACGAGCGCAAGTCGAAATCCGGTTTGCTGCTCGCGACTCCCACGAGTTCTGCCGGACTGGGCGGCGGCTCGGCGGCGGCCACCGTCGGGGCGCGGGGCGTCACTTGGCCCCGCAGCGATAGAAGATAGCCGCGCGCATCGGTGTCCGGCGGCTGTGGGACGCCTTTGCCGGGCCCAGGCGTCTGCAGATCCGCGAGCGTGAAATCCATTCTCGCGTCGTAGGTGCGGTCGATCTGGTTGCGCAGATTCTGTTCGGCCTCGTACCACGCACGCTTCACCTCGCCGTCGCGGCAGCTCGACAGCTCTTCGGCGTCGGTCGCGCCCCACCGCCGCTCGACGCAGTGATAGGGATCGAAGGAAATCAGGAAGAGGCGCTTGCGCGCGTCCTCGTAAGAAAGCGTGACCGGCGCGCCGTTGCTGCGCCTGTACGTCACCGAACATTTGCCGGCTTCCTGGTCGTAGGCGGCGAGCATGTCGTCGACGAGATCGCGCCCCGTATAGAGCAGGTGCTTGGTGTCGCCGTTTTCGTACATTCCGACGAAGCGCTGCGCCTTGTCCCGCAATTCCTTGAACGCCGTCTTCAACCGCGCATCGCGCGACGGCGTCGAATAGGTCTCCCAATCGCCATTCGTGCCGTAGATGTTGCGCGGCAGGCGACCGGGTTCCGGCCGGTTCTGGATCCCCGCTGCAATCGCAATATCGACGGCCTGTGCGCGATAGTGCAGGTCCGCGCAATTGGAATCGAGCTGTTCGGCAATTTCCTTGACCGGATCAAACTGCAGTTTTCCGCCGCCGACTTTCGCACGTACATAATCGTAGTAGTCGAGCGTTTCGCCGTTCAGGAGAAAAGTGCCGTTTGCCCAATCTGCATCGGCGACGCGGGTACCGTTGCCGTAATATTGCTCGTCGGAATAGTCTGGGATTTCTTCGTTGCGCGCGAGTTCGATATGGCCGCCGACGAGAGCACCGTCGGGTCCGCGCGAATATCCGACGAGATGGAGCGGGCGCCAGTTCTTGAAACCGGCGCCGGCGCCGGGATTGGAGCGCACAAACCTGAGATCGTAGTAGCCGCGCGTCAGCGTGTTGTCGGGATGGGAATCGATGTACTCAATGCGCCCATCGCGTTCCACGTTGAAGACGAGTGCGAGATGCCCGTTGGGATCGTAGATCACCGTACCGGGGTGAATGGCTTTGGCGTCGATCGCCGCAGAGTAAAAATCCGGCAGCGGCGGGGTGTCGGCATGTGGCCCAATCCGATACGATGCCGACGAGGTGACGGCCAGCAGCTTGTTGAGTAGCGCGTAGCCGGTTGTACTGCCGGTCAGTACATCCGTGCGTGCCGTGACCCTGTTGCCGTTGGGCGAGTAACGGTCGTCGGCAGCTCCGCCGAGAGGTGCCACGCCGCTTTCGTAGGAGAACGGCAATCCGCGCTTCCAGGCGAAATAGGCTCTCAGCACATAAGGAAGATTGGCGCAGTCGGAGCGGAAGTAAACGTTTGGCGGATCAGAGGCCTGAAACGGGTTGCTCGGATCGTGCAGACAGGCGTTTACGGTAGTGCAGCCCGACCGGCCGATTCCGGCGAGGAATTCTCCGAAATCGCGCTCGTCGGCATCCGTCCAGTGGTCGAAGCGAATGACGTAGGTCGCGCCCGATGCGGTCTGCGCCGCGGTCGGCATGGCACCGGCAAAAGCGGCGCCGAAAAGCCCGAGAACCAGCACGAAGGCGCCGGAGTAACGGATGGAATTCATAAGGTTATCCAAGAAGTTCCCCTACGATCCCAAAGATAACTTACAATCCGCAGGTTGGCTCCCCGTTGCGAGTTCCGCGCGCCAACGGATGGGCGCTCAGATTTTCACCTGCTTGAGGATGGCCCTGAGCGCTGGCGCGATGTCGGGACGAGCCAGGCCAACGGCAATGTTGGCCTGCAGGAACCCGACCTTGTCGCCGCAATCGTAGCGGGTGCAGCCGGTAAGGACCGCGTGAAAGGGCACCCGTCCGATCAGCCTTGCCAGGGAATCGGTTAACTGGATTTCATCGCCTGTGCCGCGTTCCTGGCGTTCAAGCTCGGCGAAAATCTCGGGGACCAGAATATAGCGGCCGATGATACAGAGTCGCGACGGCGCTTTTTCAGGGCTGGGCTTTTCCACGACGGCCCTGACTTCCACCACATTATCGTGCGTGTTGCCCGGATCGATCACCCCATAGCGCTGCGTCTCTTCGAGCGGCTTTTCTTCGGCCGCGACGATCATGCCGCCCCCCACGCTGTTATATGCCTCGATCATACGGGACATTCCGCCCGGGTGCCCGACCAGCAGATCGTCGGGCAAAAGCACTGCGAACGGCTCGTTGCCTACAAAATGTCTTGCGGACCACACGGCGTGACCCAATCCGAGCGGTTTTTGCTGCCGGGTAAAACTCACCGACCCGGTTATCGGCAGATCCTCGAGCAGGCTGTTCAGCTCGGCTGTCTTGTCGCGCGAACTCAGCAGGCGCTCGAGCTCGTAGGCATGATCGAAGTGGTCCTCGATGATGTACTTGCCCCGGCCAGTGACGAAGATGAATTGCTCAATTCCGGCTTCCCGCGCCTCCTCGACCGCGTATTGGACGACCGGCTTGTCAACCACGGGCAGCATCTCTTTGGGTACAGCCTTCGTGGCGGGGAGGAATCGCGTCCCCATGCCCGCAACGGGCAAAACGGCTTTGCGGATAGGCGGTGGTTTGGACATGAGCCCTCACTATCAGTCTGCATCGCTCGGCGGCGTACCATCGCATGATGAGGTTTGCGCGGTCCATGCTCGGCGGATCGCGTTGTCACGCACGAGGAAAGCTGATTTTCTCCAATCCGTTCCGTGGAGTTTCTCATGGCCGGAATTGCCGCGTGCGGCGCTTATCTGCCGCGCCTCCGACTGCAACGCACAGCAATCTTTGCGGCAAATGCCTGGTTCGCACCCGGGTTGCGCGGCGCGGCGCGTGGCGAGCGCACGATGGTGAATTGGGACGAAGATGCGCTGACGATGGCCGTAGAGGCCGGTCGTAGTTGTCTGCCCGCGCTCGATCCCCTGCACCAGCGCGGCCATGTCGACGCGCTTTATTTTGCCTCGACAACCGCGCCCTTTGCCGATCGTTCGAACGCCGCCATTGTCGCGCGCGCCTTGAACCTTCCGGAGCATATCGCATCGCTGGAAATTGCCGCATCCCGGCGCGCCGGCCTCGGCGCATTGATGGCTGGGATGGACGCCGTGCGATCGGATCGGGCGAGGGCTCCTCTTATCGTAGCCGCCGAAAAGCGCAAGGCACGCGCTGGCTCGACTCAGGAGCTTTCCTATGGCGACGGTGCGGCCGCGATCCTGCTTTGTGCGCGCGACACAATTGCCGAATTTGTCGCCGCTCACTCGCTCACGGTTGATTTCGTCGATCATTTCCGAGCTTCAGGCGAGGACTTCGACTACGGCTGGGAAGAACGATGGGTCCGGGACGAAGGCTACGGGAAGCTCGTGCCCGACACGGTGCGCGCTCTACTGGAAAAAACAGGCACGAGCGCGGCGGACATCGCCCACGTCATCCTGCCATGTCCATTCGCCGGTCTTGATCGGCAGCTCGCGTCGCGATGCGGCATCGATGCCGCGAAGGTCCGCGACGATCTCGCGGGCGTGGTCGGCGATACCGGCGCGGCGCACGCGTTGTTGATGCTCGCCCACGTGCTGGAAGAAGCGAACCCGAGTGAAAAGATCCTCCTGGTGCAATTCGGCCAGGGCTGCGACGCGGTTCTGTTGCAGACCACCGACAATATTGCGCGTTCGCGGGAAAGAAGGACCGTTGCCCGAACGCTCGCGTGCGGCAAACCCGAAACGAATTATCTGAAGTATCTCGCTTTCAACGGCCTTGTCGATATGGAGAAAGGCATGCGCGCGGAAGTCGACCGCAAGACCGCGCTGTCGGTGCTTTATCGCAAGAACGACATGCTGATGGGGCTGGTGGGGGGGGAGTGCCGTGTCTGCGGCACCGCGCAATTTCCGAGGAGCCGCGTCTGCGTGAATCCAAACTGCGGCGCCACGGACAGTCAGGATCCGTACAGCTTCGCCGAACGCGAAGGCACCGTGCTTTCCTGGTCGGCGGATTTTCTCACCTATTCGCCGGCGCCGCCCAACCATTACGGGATGATCACTTTCGCGGACGGCGGGCGGCTGATGGCCGACATCACCGATGTCGACCAGGGGGATGTCGAATCCGGCAGAAATGTGCGGATGGTATTCCGTATCAAGGATTTCGACGAGAAGCGGGGTTTCCGCCGATATTTCTGGAAGGCGGCGCCCGTTTAGGGCGCTGTACAAAAAAGACCCGCCGGCGAGCGGCGGGTCTTTGCGAATCAAGCGTTGATTCGATTAGCCCGGAGGCGGCGGAGGCGGTTCGCTTCCCGGAGGCCCCATCATCATCTCAGGCGCTTCGAAGTGAAGTGTGATTTCTCCGATACCGGCTGCAACGTTGAGGCCCGTATTGCCTTCGATGCTGACCGGCTGGAGCGTGATCGAGCGGTTGAAGCCGCCGACCAGCACGTTCGCGCCGGCGCCTACACCCACGGTCGCGCTGCCCGTCACGCCAGCATAAGAGCCAGCCAATGCGCCGCGCTTGACCGTCGTGGTCGGTGCAATCACGTCCCATACCAGGATGCCGCCGGAGGTGTAGCCGACATCAACCCCAAACTTGGAGACGGTACCGCGGTAACGTTCACCGTACCCGCGCCCGCTGGGCGAGAAATTGCAGTAGAGGTCTTTCGAGGATCCGAAAATGAATCCCCAGCCGCTGCTGACATGGCAGGTGAGCACGCCGATTTTCACGCCCGCGGCCGCCGCCGGGTTGGCAAGGGCCAAAAGCGCGGCTACGGCAGCTGCTCCGCCCGCCGCGTATAGTTTCCTGGACATTCTCGCAAACTCCTTCGTTGCTGCGACGACGCCACGGCGGTCCGAGGGACCCGGGCGCGCGGGTTGCTTTAGGACGGTGGTTATCTCCGCACCCCGAAAGGAACGCCCTTGCGGTGGGAGGGTTCCCGCTGAGATTGCTTTTTGATGCATTTACTTCTGCCGCGATCAAGGGGTAGACCCGGAAAAAAGGGAGATATCGCATGGCTTCGGGCATCCGCGACAAAGTTGCCATTCTGGGGATGGGGTGCTCGAAATTCGGCGAACGCTGGGATTCCGGCGCCGAGGAGCTGATGGTCGAGGCCTATGCGGAGGCGCTGGCGGATGCCGGCATCGGAACAAGCGAAATTCAGGCGGCCTGGTTCTCGACCGCTTTCGACGACGTCAACGTGGGAAAAGGGGGCACGCCGTTATCGGTAGCGCTCAGGTTGCCGAACATTCCGGTCACCAAAGTCGAGAATTTCTGCGCCAGCGGCTCGGAAGCTTTCCGCGGCGCAGTTTATGCCGTGGCGGCCGGCGCCTGCGATATTGCGCTCGCGCTCGGAGCCGAGAAGCTCAAAGACACCGGCTATGGAGGTTTGCCGGCGCGTGAGCAGGGCACGCTCAATCCGTTGTGGCACGCCAACGGTTCAGCGCCGGGAAATTTTGCACAGCTCGCCTCGGCCTATCGCGCAAAGCACGATGTGTCCAAGGACGATCTGAAGCGCGCGATTGCGCATGTCTCGGTGAAAAGTCATGCAAACGGCGCCAAGAACCCTAAGGCGCACCTGCAAAAACCGATTACCGAAGAGATGTGCCTGAAGGCGCCGATCATCGCCGAGCCGCTCGGGCTTTTCGATTGCTGCGGGGTTTCCGATGGTGCGGCCTGCGCGATCGTCACGACACCGGAAATTGCGAGGAGTCTCGGCAAGAAAGATATTGTAGCCGTCAAGGCCCTGCAGCTGGCGCTCTCGAACGGTCTCGAAAATCAGTACAATGCGTGGGACGGAAGTTACTTCCACACTGCGCGCATTGCGTCGAAGCGCGCCTATGACGAGGCCGGCATCGGCGATCCTCGAGCGCAGATATCGATGATGGAAGTCCATGACTGTTTCTCCATCACCGAGCTGGTGACGATGGAGGATTTGCACATCAGCCGCGAAGGCGAGGGCTGGCGCGATGTGATGAACGGCGTCTACGACGCGGATGGTCAGGTTCCGTGCCAGATCGACGGTGGGCTCAAGTGCTTCGGTCACCCCATCGGTGCGAGCGGGCTGCGCATGCTGTACGAAATGTACCTGCAACTGCTCGGGCGCGCCGGCGCGCGGCAGCTTGCGTCGCCCAAGATCGGGCTCACGCACAATCTGGGCGGTGCGCCCGCGATGAACGTCTGCTCCGTGGCCATTATTGGCGCGCTCGGCGCTTGACCCCTGGGACCGTAGGCGTCCCGCATCGCCGAAGGCGAAAAAAGGCGGCCGAGACGGCCGCGGTTCCAGTTATCATCCGGCGAGCAGGTAACGCACCGCTTCTTCGCGTTCAAACAGATACAAAAGCACGCGTAGCGCCTCGCCGCGCGGGCTTGCGAGTTCCGGATCGTTTTCTACGATCATGCGCGCATCGTCGCGCGCAGCGGAGAGGAGGTCGGCGTGTGCCGCAAGATCGGCTACCCGGAATAGCGGCACGCCGCTCTGCGTCGTGCCGAGCAGTTCGCCCGCGCCTCGGAGCCGCAAATCCTCTTCCGCGATGACAAAGCCGTCATTGGTATCGCGAATGGTCGAGAGCCGCGCCGTGGCGACTTCGCCCAATGGCGGTTGATACAGCAGGATACAGGTTGAGCGTCCGGTCCCGCGTCCAACACGCCCCCGCAATTGATGCAACTGCGCAAGGCCAAACCGTTCGGCGTGTTCGATCACCATGATCGTGGCTTCCGGCACATCGACCCCCACCTCGATGACGGTGGTCGCCACCAACACCCTGGTCTCGCCGGAACGGAACCGTTCCATCGCCCGGTCGCGTTCGGCCGGCTTCATGCGTCCATGCGCCAACCCGACTTCCAGGCCAAGCCCTTCACCAAGCGTTCGCGCGCGCTCCTCCGCCGCGGAAAGGTCGAGCTTTTCCGATTCCTCCACCAGTGGACAAACCCAGAAAGCGCGTTGCCCGCGCGCGAGCGCCCGGCGCAACCGCTCAATTACTTCGTCAACTCTCTCGGCTGAGACAAGCCGGGTTTCGACGGGTTTACGGCCCGGCGGCAATCCGGTGATGCGCGAGACGTCCATGTCGCCATAAGCGGTAAGCGCAAGCGTGCGTGGAATGGGCGTCGCGGTCATGACCAGAACATCGACCCGCGCATCGCCCTTGCCCTGCAGCTTAAGGCGCTGATGCACGCCAAAACGGTGCTGCTCGTCCACCACCGCAAGGCCGAGATCGCGAAACTCGACGCCCTCCGAAAAAAGCGCGTGCGTACCGACGATAATGTCGATCCTACCTTTAACGAGCTCTGCAAGGATTTGCTCGCGGGCGCTCCCGCGCTCGCGTCCCGTTAAAATATGCATGCGTACTCCGGCGGCGTCCGCAAGCGGCGCAAGCGCCGCGAAGTGCTGGCGCGCGAGAATCTCGGTTGGCGCCATGAGCGCTGCCTGCGCGCCCGCTTCCACCCCATTCAGCATCGCCAGCATCGCGACGATGGTCTTCCCGGCGCCCACATCGCCCTGAAGCAACCGCGACATGCGGTTCGGTGCGCCCATGTCCCGGAGAATCTCGGCAAGCGCCTGTTCCTGTGCCGGCGTCAACTCAAACGGCAACGCCTTGCGCGCGCGTGCGCCCAGTTCGCCCGTACCTGCGAGTGCGCGGCCCTTCCGGCTGCGCTGCCGCTTGCGAATGAGCGCGAGCGCGAGCTGGTTCGCCAGGAGCTCGTCATAGGCGAGGCGCGCGCGCGGCGCTGCGGACGGCTCCAGACCCTCCGTACTTTTCGGCGCGTGCGCGAGCCTCACGGCATCCCCGAACGCCTGCCAGCGCCGCGCCGCAAAAAATCCGGTGTTCTGCCATTCCGGCAGTTCCGGCAGGCGCCTACGCGCGGCCTCTATGGCGTTGAGCATCGTCTTCGCCGACAAGCCCTCTGTTAACCTGTACACAGGCTCGAACAGCGGGAGACGATCGGCCTCTTCGGGGGACAGGATGTAATCCGGATGCACCATTTGCAGCCTGGTGCCGAACCGGTCGATGCGCCCGCTGACGAGCCGTTTCGTTCCCGCCGGCAGCATGCGCGCGAGGTATTCATGACGGCCATGAAAAAACACGAGTTCGAGCACGGACGTTTCGTCGGAGCAGCGCACCCTGTACGGATGCCTTGAATCTCGCCGCGGCACGTGATCAAGCACGTTCACCAGCACGGTTGCGATGCGTCCTTCGGCGGCTTCGGCGAGTTTTGGTGCGTACGAGCGATCGATCAGGCCTGCCGGCAAATGAAAGATCAGATCGATGACGCGGGTCCCGGCGGCCTTGCCGATCAGCTGCCCGAGCTTGGGTCCCACGCCGTCCAGCGTGCGCACATCGGCAAAAAGCGGAAATAGAATCGGCGGACGCATGGCGCACTAAAGCACACCCGCTTCCTATTGTTAGGCTCGTCGAAGCTGCGCGGCGTGTTCCTGCGGGCGAAGACGGCGTTCGATCTCGCAATCGATCTCGGCGCCCAGAAGCAGAATCACAAGAGAAATCCAGATCCAGGTGAGAAAACCGACAGCTGCGCCGAGACTGCCGTAGGTGCGGTCGTAGGTACCGAAGGCCTGGACGTACCAGCTGAAGAGCAGCGTGCCTAAAATCCACAGCACCGCGCCGATCGTGCTTCCCCAGGTGATCCAGTGCGGCATGGTCGTCTTTCGATCGGGACCGATGTGGTAGATCAGCGCGAAAAAGAAAGAAGTCAGCCCGAAAGCCGCGGGCCAGCGGAGGAATTCAAACGCGAGATGAAAGGAGCGCACGTAGGGAGATTTTCCGATCGCTACTGGGACCACGGCAACGAAATAGGCAGCGAGGGTGCCTGCGATGATACCGGCCACGGTGAATAAAAGCGCGTCGCGCGTCAGGACCAGAAAGTTGCGCGTCTCTCTGGTCTCGAAAGCAACGTCCAGTCCGTCAATGAGCGCGGAAATGCCGCCGCTTGCGCTCCATAGCGCAATCGCCGAGCCGCTGAAGAAGGCCACGTTGAGCTTGATCGGCTTTTCGGTAACCAGGCGATGAAGTTCCTGGCTCAGAACAGTGACGGCGCCGCCGGGCAGATAGGGTGAAAGTGTATGGAGAACCTGCGCGATCGAGGCGCGATCGGCGAGGATGCCGTACAGCGAGACGATCGAAGCGATCGCCGGAAATAGTGCCAGCAGGATAAAAAACGTGATGCCGGCGGCGACAGTGAGGATGCGGTCCTCCCAGAACTCGCTCCAGACCCGCGAGGCATAACCGCAGACCAGCCGCCAATGCCAAAGCCACCACCCGTCCGCGGGTGTGTCCGCCGGCTTTGGCAGCTTTGCGTGCAAGGAATTTCGCTTCCGCCTCGCAGCCGATCGCGCCAAGCGCATCAGCCCTGTTCCGCCGAGATCCTGTTTAAACCGTCCCTGAGATAAATGGGAAGCCTCGCGTGCTGTTCGGCGATATGGGTTGCGTGGTTTTCGTCGCCAGTCTTGTGGGCGATTTCCAGATTCTCTTTGAAGTTGTTCTGGTTTTTGGGGCCGCCCGTCCACATCAGAGCCAGAAGCTCTTCTTGCGCTTCCCGGGAAAGATGTTCGACGATGGCATATACGCGCTCCCGCTCAGGCGAGGATGCGTCCAGGCCCGTTTCCACGGCCGGGGCGGATTCGGGGGGGCCGCAAGCTTCGATGATCGCGTCAATGTCGGACTGCGTTAGGCTCTTGAGCACTGCCACGGATCTCTCGATTGCGCTGAGGGAAACGCCAGCACGCTTCCGGCCGTTGCATCCCTCAGCCCTAGGACTGCCACGCGGCCGCTCTTGGCAGGGATTTCTGCGCTTGCCATGCCCAGAGGCCGCCGCGATGATACGGGCTGCTGGCGCCATGAATAAACGTCGATGCAGCGCCGTCGCGAGACATGAGAGGCCGGTTGTGAGCGCAACAGTTGCACCGCTCCCTACGCGCAGCATCGCCGCGGGGGTGGCGGGCAATGCACTCGAATTTTACGATTTCGTCACCTACACGTTTTTCGCGGTTCAGATCGGCCACGTATTTTTCCCGGCGCAGAGCGCCTATACGAGCCTGATGCTGTCGCTTGCCACGTTCGGCGCGGGCTTTGCCATGCGTCCGATCGGAGGCATTGTCATCGGCCGCATGGCGGATCGCGTGGGCAGGCGGCCGGCGATGATTTTTTCGCTCCTGCTGATGGGAACCGGCATGCTGGTCGTCACGGTAATTCCGTCCTATGCCTCGATCGGACTTGCGGCGCCGGCGCTCGTCGTGCTCGCGCGCATGGCGCAGGGATTTGCGCTGGGTGGGCAGGTGGGTTCGGCCACCGCTTTTCTTCTCGAGGCAGCCCCGCCGTCGCAACGCGGGGTGTACACCGCCTGGCAGGGGGCCAGCCAGTACTGCGCCATACTGCTCGGCGGTGCGGTGGGGTTTCTGCTCGCAACCCTGCTCACGCCGCTTGAGCTGCAGAATTACGGCTGGCGGATTGCCTTCGGCGTGGGCGTGGTGGCGATGCCCTTTGGCTTATGGCTGCTGCACGGTGTGCCCGAGACTTTACATGCGCCGGAAGCCGGCTCGATAACGCAACACGAGGAAAGCGAGTGGCAGCTCTGGCTCGCCAACCGCCGCGTGATCGTTCTCGGCCTTGTCACGCTCGCGAGTGCGACGATTTTCACCTATCTCACCAACTACATGACCACGTTCGCCGAGTCCGTTTTACACATGAACACACAAATAGCCTTTGCAGCGACGACCGTCATCGGTGTTTTCGCAATCGGCGGATGTCTTTTCGGTGGCTGGCTTTCGGATCGCATGGGACGCTGGCCCGTCATGGTGTGGCCCCGCCTCGCCTATGTGGTTGTGGCGTGGCCGCTCTACTGGTGGATCGTTTCGGCGCGCAGCACGGGCGTGATGCTTGGCGCCACGGCCGTGCTTACTTTCCTCGGAACGGTGAGCTTCGGGCCGTTCGCCGCGGCGCTCACCGAGAGCCTACCAAAACGCATCCGCGGCAGTGGCTTCGGGACGATTTACTCCTCATCCATTGCGCTCTTTGGCGGCACGGCACAGCTGATTGCGACGTGGCTCATCCACATCACCGGCAATCCGCTCGCCTTCACCTGGTATCTGGTGGCGAGCGGCGTTTGCGGCGCCGTCGCAACGGCGATGATGGAGGAAACGGCGCCCGTGCGGCTGACGGTTCCGCGCGCCGCTGTACCGCTCATGCTGTGAGCGGCGCTACGAAGTGGAGATAGGGATGAAATTTGTTGCGGCAATTCTGTTTGCGCTCTTTGTCGTTGTGCCCGCCTCAGCCAATCTCTCCCGTTTCGATCACATCGTCATCATGGTTCAGGAGAACCGTACGCCGGACAATCTGTTCTATACGCTTTGCGCCACCAGACTTTGCAGCACCCATCCAGACAGCAGCACTTATGACATTGAGACCGCCAATTGGCTGGATAAGAACGCAAAAGGCGGTGTCATCAATCCTTCGCCACTGCCGCTGGCAACGCGATACGGTCCGGCGCATACGCATATGGCATTCGTTTCCATGTGCGATTTCGATCTCGCCAACGGCACCTGCAGGATGGACGGTGCCGGCGACATTCTGTGCAAGCACTGTCCGCCCAACACGCCGTTCACCTACGTGGCCCACGCGATCCGGCCTTATCTCGTGATCGCCAAGAGTTACGGCTGGGCGAATTACATGTTTCAGACAAATCAGGGGCCGAGTTTTCCAGCTCATCAGTTTCTATTCGGCGCCACCTCGGCGCCGAGCCGGGCGGCCGATCACGAAGGCACGTTTGCGGCGGAGAACGCGGAGAACAACAACCGGATGAACGGCTGCATCGCGCCGGTTGGAAGCACAGTGGCGCTGATCAACGCGAAGGGAATCGAGTTCAAGAACATCTATCCGTGTTTCGAACATGAGACGCTGGGCGATCTGCTCGACCAGGCAAAAGTGAGCTGGCGCTACTACACGCCAGGCGCCGGCCATGTGTGGAGCGCGCCCGACGCCATTCGCCACATCTGCAGGCCGAGCAACGGCGTTTGCGCCGGTTCCATCTGGCGAAAGCACCTTGCGCTCTATCCCCCAGAAGTCCTCTGGGACATAAGCAGGTGCGCGCTTCCAGGCGTCAGCTGGGTCATTCCCTCGGCGCAATATTCCGATCATGCGGGCAGCGATACGGGCAGCGGCCCTGCATGGGTGGCGACCGTCATCAATGCGATCGGGAACAGCGGTTGCCGCAACGGCGACGGAACGCCGTATTGGGATAGCACCGCCATTGTCGTGACCTGGGACGACTGGGGCGGCTTCTACGATCACGAGCCGCCGACGTTTATGGCCTACCCGGAAGGCGGCTATCAGTACGGGTTCCGCGTACCGATGCTGTTCGTTTCCGCGTACACCCCGGCTGGTTACATCAACAATGAGCGGCTGGATTTCGGCAGCATCATCCGCTTCGTCGAGTACAATTTTGGCATTCCCATGGGCGAGCTGACTTTCGCGGACGCACGGTCGACGCGCAATCTGGCGAGATTTTACGATCTGTCGGCCACGCCGCGAAAATTTAGGACGCTGCCCTCGGGAATATTTAACGGGCCAGGCGGTAACAAAATTGAGGCACCCGACGACGATTAAAGGGGGATGTGAACACGCCCCACGCAACTTAGGGACGGAATAGCATTTCCCTTCGAGCCGCGCCTTGCAGAGGCCGCCCCGGAAGAAGGGGAAATGGTTTGCTGTCCCTGATCTAATGCCGGAGAGCGCGTCGTCAGCCTGCGCCGTTCTCGCCTTCTTTCAGCTCGAGCGCGAGGAACGCCGTGGTGCCGTCGCGCATCACAAGCAGCGGCAGCGCATCCCGCTTTTCCTTTTGCGCGGCATGAATGCGCGCAACCGCGTCATCGGGCGAACTGACCGGCCGTCCGGCAATGCTGAGGATCACGTCACCCGCTTGCAATCCGCTGTTGTCGGCGCGGCTTCCCGGCGCGACGCCGGCGACCAGCACGCCGCTCTTTGCTCCGCCGAGGCTCCCGCGCTGGTCTGACGAAAGCGGCGCCAGTTCGAGACCCAGAGGTCCGCCCTGCGTCTCCGAACCCGCTTCCGCCAATTTCTGCTGCACGTGTTCGCTGCCGACGGTTACCTCCAGCGTGCGCTCCTGGCCTTCGCGCAACACCCGCACCGGAACGGTCTTTCCGGCCGGCGCCTCGGCGACGGCGAAGGCGAGGTCGCGGGGCGTCTCGATTTTCGTGCCGTTGAACGAAAGGATCACGTCGCCCTGTTTGATGTCACCGCGCGCCGCGGGCGAGTCCTTCGTCACCACATCGACCAGAACGCCCTTGCCCGTCGGAACGCCGACGGCCTTGGCGAGGGTCGGCGTAATCTCCTGCATCTGTACGCCGAGCCAGCCCCGCGCCACGCGCCCGTGCTCTCGCAGCTGCGCGACAACATTGCGCACGACATCGGAGGGAATGGCGAAGCCGATCCCGATACTGCCGCCAGTCGGTGAAAAGATCGCAGTGTCGATGCCGATCACCTGACCCGATTGGTCGAACAGCGGTCCGCCGGAATTGCCGGGATTGATCGGCGCATCGATCTGGAGAAAGTCATCGTAGGGACCGGCGTTTATCTCGCGGTTGTCGCCCGAGATAATGCCGGCACTGACGCTGCCGCCAAGGCCGAATGGATTGCCGACAGCGATCACCCAGTCGCCCACCCGCGCTTTTTTGGAATCACCGAAGGCGAGATAAGGCAGCGGCTTCGAGGTGGGAATCTTGAGAAGCGCAATGTCGGTCTTGGAATCGCGTCCGACCACATGTGCGGCAACCGTGGAACCGTCCGACAATGTCACCTGGATATCGGAGGCGTCGTCGATAACGTGATTGTTGGTCACGATGTAGCCGTTTGGGTCGATGACGAAGCCCGAGCCGAGCGCGTGCGTCGGCCGCTGGCTCTGCTGTTGAAGGAGGCGTTGCGCGTCCGGGCCGAGGAACTGCTGAAGCATGTCGCCGAGTGGCCCGTTTTGCGGCAGATTCAGCTGCGATTTCTTGACCACCTGCGTGGTGGAGATGTTGACCACTGCCGGCTTCACCGCGGTCACCAGGTTGGCGAAGCCTGGAAGTTTCTGGGTTTCCGGCACGGCGATCGGCGGGGGATTCGTTGCTGCGGTTGCGCTCAGCCCAGCCGCGACGCCTGCGGCGAGAAGGCTGGTCCCCAAGAGCGCTGCGCCGAGCCGCCGGAGGACGGTTCGATCGAGACTGTTGCTCATGGCTATACCTCGTTTTCAAATCGGGATGATTTCGCGCCCGAAAGGAGCGCCTTCGGAACAAAATTTGGGATCAATCGCCGCTTCCCGCAACCTTGTCCCGATGAAGTTTTTTTGAGAAATCCGCAGCCATGGTTAGGTGCTCCGCCGCTACAAAGGGCGCAACGATCCCCCACCCCTCCTCGATAATCGACGGATGAGGGTTTGTTGGTCAGAACGCGCCGGCTTCGCGGTTCTGCGGTGCGGATCCCTGAGAATTATATCGGATTGCGCGGATATCGGATGATTGGTCCGCCGAAGGCGCGAGGCTGTTCACGCCGTCACCGTCAGAGCCCTTCCCGCAGTCGCCCCAGGTTTTCGAAACCACCTGGGGCTTCTGGCCGCCGCCGCGCGACGTGATCTCCACGCTCTTTGCACAAGCCCCGTTGCCCGACATCGTCGAAACGAACGAATAGCTTTCAGAGCCAGGCGGCAGCTTGCCGGCGTTGATTTCCGTCACCAGCCCCGGCTCGGCGGCGAGGGTGCGTGCATTGCGCAGCATCAGGTCCATCTGCTGGTTCATTTCCGTTGAAATGCGGTTCAGTTCGGCGAAGGCCGAATCGGGACCGAAGAATGCTACGGGCCAGCCGAAATCGACCGGCGTGCCCGCCGGCGACACGATCACTCGCGGGGGAACATTCCCGGTGTAGCGGATTTCTTCGACACCACCCCCGGGAAGGCGGATGGTCATCACATGGCTCTCCGGGCTCTTTGCCGCCGCGATGTCGCCTGCGGCACAGAGCAGAACGACGGCCGCGCCAGCCAGGAGAACAGTTCGAAAAGTCTGCATGATCGCTCTCCCTGATATTCGAAGACAGCGTACAATATAGTCGCGCCACTGCCGACGGGAAGTGACAACAAGCCCCCGGAATTGCGGCAAGATGACCTCCCAATTCCTCTGTACGGCTAAAATTTTCGTCATCAAAACCTTTGGTTGAGAATCGCTAACCTGCTCTAGCGCCACGATTGTTCGCGCCGCCCTCCGGATGCAGACTGGGCCGCTTGACGGGGAACATCTCATGGCTGCTCTGCCGCTCGCCGACTGGCGCGACTTCTACGTGACGATCGGTACCGCATCCGGGGCGATCGTCGGAGCCTCGTTCATCGTGGCGACTCTCGCTTCGGAGCTGAAGGAGCGGACCTTGGGCCTGCGCGGATTCATCACGCCCACGGCGGTGTATCTTGGCAGCGTGCTTGTCGGCTCGGCGATCCTCACCGCGCCCACTCTGACACCGTTCGCCCTCGCGGTCCTCCTGGGTGCCGGCGGCACCGGCGGGGCGGTGTACGGATTTGTGGTCGCGAGACGGGTCTGGAAACTCAATCTCGATTTGGCGGACCGCGCCTGTTATGTCGTGTTGCCGATCGCCGCCTATGTGGCCATTGCTGCGGCCGCCTTCGTCGAAAGCTGGGCCGTTGACTGGACCTTCGACACGCTTGCGGTCGCGCTCGTGGCAATTCTGATCGTCGGTATGCGCAACGCTTGGGACATGGCGTCCTTCATGATCACGCGCGACCGCGAATAGGAGCCGCTTATCGGATCAGCGCCGTGCAGACAGCGCGTCGGCAAGGGCAACGGCTTCCGGCGGCGCCGGAAGGAAGCGTGCGCGCAGATGCGGTCCGTCGCCCGGCAATCGGGTAGGCGGTGCCTCTGTTACGGGGTCGCGTAGTAGAGTTTCACTCCGAGAATGTTGCCGCTCTTGTCGCGCGTTCCGCTATCGAACGCCGGATTGGCATAAAGCGTCTCGCTGTTGCCGTAAAAATCGTGCGCGTAGGTCGCCGAGATCACGAATGCGTTCGGGATGAAATTGTAGTTGAGTGCTACCGCCAGTTCCGTCGTGTCGCCGGGCTGGTCGTTCCGCGAAGCGCCGTTTGTCAGGCTGATCCCGCTCGTGTTGGAGGCAAACGTATGGGAGACCCCGGCATTGACCGAAAAGAGATCCGAGAGCCGCGTCTGGGTGTCGAGCGAGAGATCGAAATTCGTGTGCGAACCCGTTTGGAGCACCTCGCCGTTGCTCAAGTTGAGGATGCTGCTCTGGCCGAGAAAATTCGCGTTGAACGCTCCCCTGATCGTGAAGCCCTGCGTCACCACGCCAAGTGCGGCGCCGATGATGCCGGAACTGCCACCGCGCGCCACGGTAGCGTCCTGAACGGCCGTCCCGGTGTGGGCGCTTATCCAGTCAGGCGTGTAGGAACCGAACAGATCGAAATTCGCGGGATACGTGTTCTGGTCGAGCACGCGCCAGGTCGCGCCGAACGTCGGATCGCTGAAGCCGGAGCTGTCGAGATAACCTGTCTTTCCGTTCGTATAGTCGATCTCGCGATAATCCTGCGGTGCATATTGGATTCTCGCATTCAGGGAGATGTCGTCGGTAATGCCGTAGGCAAGCAGCTGGTCCAGCGTGTTGGTGTTGATGTGAAACGTGGAGAATTGGGTTCCCGCGCCGTTGACGGAATTCCCATCGACCCAGCCATGGCTGTAAGCGGTGGTGCCATAAAGCTGGCCCGCCATCGGCAGGAATTCCGGATCGGAAAGAATGCGGCCGGAATAAGGGGTGAGATCGATGACTTGCGCGAATGCGGCGACGGGCAGAGAGGCGAATACAGCGGCAACAACGAAGACTCGAAGACTCACGGTCGGAACTCCTTTCGCAGGGGCGTAAATAGCCCGGTTTACAATTCCCCTCCGCGATTCCGTTGCCCGTAGGCTGGAGGAAATCGCACCGCATGGAAGCGTACCGAATTGTTCGAAAGGCGCTGGTCGGTTGTTTTCTCCCCTTGGAAATGGCACGGCGAAACTGTCGACAATCAGATATTTGAACGTGGATGAACCCGAAATGAACGTCTCTGTCGTACCTGGTCCTACAGCGGCGGCGCACAAAAAAAGGCCGCGGAAATTCTCCGCGGCCTTCGAGCCGACCGGCAAGACCTCAGCCGGGGTAATCGTCTTCGTCGTAGTCGTTGTCGTAGTCATAGGTGTTGCGGTACCGGTCGACGTCGTAGTCGCCGTACGTATCGTAGTCGTAAGGATTGTAGCGGTAGGTCGGGGTTGCGTAGTCGACGCTGGGCGCCCCGTAATCGTAGGTGTAGGTCCGCGTCGTGTAACTGTACGGCCGATCATAGTCGTAGCGTTCGGAATTGCCGATGCGGAAGCAGTCATAACCGTAATTATTGCATTGCAACCGCACGCAATCGTCGCCGTAGCAGCTTGTCCGGAGCGTGTAGGCCGACGCGGCCGTGCCGCTTGCGCCCGCGACGCCCAATCCTAGCAATGCCGCGATTGCAGCGGTCTTCAACGTGTTCGCCAACATGTTTGCTCTCCTGCTCGAAGCCAGTCCACCCTCCGCTGGACTCGCGTTGCCATTTGATGTGACGGCGCGTTTTCGCCTTCGCATAGCGCGCATTCACCCACGATAATGAGCAGCCGACGGCGCCGGTTCCGCGGCTGCGGCCGATGCTCATGCAACGGAAAGACTTGGCTACGGACGACGACAGCTGCGGTGCGCGGCGTGGGACACGATGCCTACCCACGCCGCGCCAGCGACCTCTCAATGCATTGCGACCTTGCTCGTCATGCCGAGCTGGTCGAACAGAAAGGCCAGTTCGTCGGTCTGCTCGGCGATGCGCTCAGATAGCGAACTGCCTATCCCGTGCCCGGAGTTCTTGCTCGTGCGGAGAAGTACGGGGCGGCCCGAGTTTGTCGCCGCCTGGAGCGCCGCGGTGAATTTGCGCGAATGCATCGGATTCACCCGCCCGTCGGTCGCGCCGGTCAGCATCAGCACTGCGGGATAGGCCGTGCCTTTCTGTACATGATGATACGGCGAATAGGCATAGAGCGCCTCGAACTCGTCGGGTTTTCTTACCGTGCCGAATTCGGTGGTGTTGAAGGAGCCATTGGGATCGAGTTCGACGCGCACCATATCGTAGATTCCGACCGCCGAAACGACAGCGTGTGCGAGGTCGGGGTGTTGCGTGATTTCCGCCCCCATCAGGAGGCCGCCGTTCGATCCACCCATCAACGCGAGCTTGCCGTACGACGTGTATCGGGCGGAAACAAGGTACTGTCCCGCCGCGGCAAAATCATCGAACACGTTCTGCTTTTTCGTCAGCATGCCCTCTTGGTGCCAGCGCTCGCCGTATTCGGCGCCGCCCCGGATGTTGGCGATCGCGTAGACGCCGCCTCTGTCGAGCCATAGCCGCCGCATGGCGCCGATGAACGACGGCGTCATGCTGATGCCGTAGCCACCATAACCGTAGAGGAGTGTCGGATTGGAGCCGTCGTGCCGCGTGCCCTTGCGTTCGATGATGCTGATCGGGATTTTCGTTCCGTCTTTCGAGGTTGCGAATTCTCGCTTTACCTCCGCATCCGCAAAGGAAATTGGCGAGGTGATTTTCAGCGCCGTTTCGCTTGCTTTGCCCGTCGCTGGATTCCAGCGCGCATAGTAGCGCGGGCGCAGATAGGTCGAAACGTCGAACAGGACGTCGCCGCCCGCGAGCGGCTCGATCTCTGCATTGGCGGCAACGGTCGGAAGCGGCAGCGTGCCTTGCGACTTGCCGTTCAGATCGAAGACGCGCACGTCATTGGGACCGCCCACGATGTCGCGCACGAACAGCCGGTCCTTCGAAAGCGACAGGTCCTCTACGTGCTGTTCGGCGCCACCCGAGAGGATGGCGACATTCGATTCCGGCACGATTACGCCGGCGTGCGCGAGCTCGCCATTCGCATAGGGCGCGGGCGCCTTGACGACTTTGCCGTTCGGCGCGCCGGCGCGGCTGATGCCGTAGATCGCATCGTCCGGGCCGATAGCGGCGTAGACGATACGGTCCGGATAATTCGCCACCTGCACCGGCGGCTGTCCATCACGCAGCACGTAAAACGCCCATTCGCCACCATCGCCGCGCTGTACAGATGCAAGAATCGCGGACCGATCATACCGGTTGCTGAGGAACACTTCCGAGACCCGCTCGAGCCCGTCCTTCTGTCCGAGGGCCAGAGTGTCTTTGGCGGGATTGGCGCCGAGGCGGTGGTAATAGACTTGCATGTTGAAATGCTGATCCGCGGGGGGCGCCTCCGCCCCCGGATAGCGCGTGTACCAGAAGGACTCTCCGTCCGCGGCCCAGGCGAGATCGCCGCCGGCTGTCGGATACTGCACGCGCGCAATCGGCGCCCCAATTTCCCTGCCGCTCGCCACCTCATAGACGTGCAGCGTGCCGTCTTCGCTGCCATTCTTCGACAGCGACATCGCGACCAGCTTTCCGTCCGGCGATGGCACGAACCAGTCGATTGCGGTCAGTCCTTTGGCATCAAGCCTATTGGGATCGAGCACGGCTTTCCGGCTCTTGAGATCGGCTTTGGCATTGAGCGTAACCAGCATCGGCTGCTGCTTCGCCGGGTCGCTGTAGATCGCAAATACCACGTTGCCGCGCGCGGTCAGCTCGGAATAGGAAGGCGAGGTCGCGGTGATGAGTTTCGTCAATTGCGCCTTGATGGTTTCTTCGCTGGGAAGCGCGTCGAGATAGACTCGGGTGCGTGCATTCTCTGCGTCGCTCCACGCCTGCACCTTCGGATTCGCGGCGTTTTCCAGCCAGCGATACGGATCCCCGACTTGCACGCCCTGAATCGTGTCGACCGTATTTCCCGCCGGGGTCTGTGGCGGCGGCGGGATCGTCGCGGCGAGCGCAGCCCCTCCGGCGAGGACGAGTGAAACGGCCGAAATGCGGGCGAGCATGCGGTTCATGGGCGGGGGCTCCGGAAAATCGGGGAGGGGGAGAATAGGCCGGTTCTTCTACACGATTTTTCCGCGAGTCAAAGAAGATTTCCTTGCGGCGCCCTCTGTCATTCTCGCTCGCAGGAATGACACCGAGGCGCGGTCGAGCGTTAAATGAAATCTATGAAACCATCCGATCTTCTTCGCCCCACGCCCGCCGGCTTGTGCTGCGTTCCCGGAGATTTCGTCATTGATCCGGTACGCTCGGTGTCTCGCGCAGTGATCACGCACGGTCACGGTGATCATGCGCGCCCAGGCCACGGCGCCGTGCTTGCGACGAGAGAAACGCTTGCCATCATGGCATGCTGTTACGGCGAAGACTTCGCCGGGTCGGTACAGCCGGCGCGCTATGGCGAAACAACGCTGCACAACGGGGTTGAGGTCACGCTCGTGCCGGCCGGGCATGTACTCGGTTCGGCGCAGATCGTCATGCGCGCAAGCGGCATCACTGCCGTCGTTTCCGGCGATTACAAGCGACGCCGTGATCCGACCTGCGCGCCGTTCGAGCCAGTCCCGTGCGACGTGTTCGTGTCCGAAGCGACCTTCGGCCTGCCCGTGTTTCGCCATCCCGACGACGCCGGCGAGATCGCAAAGCTGCTCAAATCGGTGGCGCAATTTCCTGAGCGTACGCACCTTATCGGCGTCTATGCGCTCGGCAAGGCGCAACGGCTCATCTGCCTCTTGCGCGAAGCAGGATACGAAAAGCCGATTTACGCGCACGGCGCGCTTGGCAAGCTGAACGCGCTTTACGAAGCACATGGCGTAAAGCTCGGGCCACTCCTGCCCGCCACGCTCGAAACCACGGAAAGATTCGAAGGCGCCATCGTGCTTGCGCCGCCCGATACGCTTGGCGAGCGCTGGTCGCGGCGCTTCGCCGATCCCCTGCCGGTGTTCGCTTCGGGGTGGATGCGGGTCAAGGCGCGGGCACGCCAGCGCCGCGTCGAACTGCCGTTGGTGATTTCCGATCACGCGGACTGGGACGAGTTGATACAAACCTTCGAAGAACTGCATCCCGAAGAAGTCTGGCTCACCCATGGCGAAGAGCAGGCGCTGTTGCGCTGGGCGACACTGAACGGGTTCTGCGCGCGCGCTCTGTCTCTCACCGGGTATGGCGACGAGGAAGAGGCCTGATGCGCGCCTTCTCGCGGCTCCTCGATCGTCTCGCCTTTACGCCGTCGCGCAATGCGAAGTTGACGCTGATGCGCGACTACTTCCGCGACACACCCGATCCCGAGCGCGGCTGGGCTCTTGCGGCGCTGACGGGCGCGCTCGGTTTCGAGGTCGCAAAGCCGTCCGTGATCCGCAGGGCCATCGAGTCGCGGATGGATGCGGAGTTGTTCGCGCTGTCGCACGATTACGTGGGCGATCTGGCCGAAACCGTGGCGCTCGTCTGGCCGGCGAAGGGCAACGCGGGAACACAGGAGCCCGAATTGTCAGAGGTTGTCGATACGCTGCAAAGCGCGTTGCGGCACGATGTACAGCGTCTTCTCGAAGACTGGCTTGATGCGCTCGATGCCGACGGACGCTGGGCGCTGTTGAAGCTCCTGACCGGCGGTCTGCGCGTCGGCGTGTCGGCGCGGCTCGCAAAACAGGCGCTCGCCTCGCTTCGGCCGATCGATGTGGCCGAAGTCGAAGAGCTGTGGCACGGACAGCACCCGCCTTATGAGGATCTGTTCGCCTGGCTCGAGCACCGCAGCGAAAAACCATCGCGGACCGCGCCGGGTCGCTTCCGCCCGGTCATGCTCGCCCAGGCGCTCGACGAAGCGGTCGACTTCGAGAAACTCAATGCCGGGGATTATGCCGCGGAATGGAAATGGGACGGCATTCGGGTGCAGGCGGTCAGCGAGCACGGGGTGAAGCGGCTGTTCAGCCGGACCGGCGACGACATCAGCCATTCCTTCCCCGACGTGATCGCGGGCTTTTGTTTCGAGGGAATCATCGACGGCGAATTGCTGGTCATGCACGACGGTACCGTCGCCTCGTTCTCCGAGCTACAGCAACGGCTGAACCGCAAATCTCCCGACGCAAAAACCATCACGACCTATCCCGCCGGCGTCCGTGCCTACGATCTGCTGCTGGAGAATGAGACAGATACGCGTACGCTGCCGTTCCGCGAACGGCGCAGTCGGCTTGTGGCGCTCGTCGCTCGGGCGAAATCACCGCGTCTCGATCTTTCGCCGCTGGTGGAATTCGCGCACTGGCCGGAGCTTGCCGCCATTCGCGCCAATCCGCCGCCCGGCGATCCCGATCGCGCCGAAGGGCTGATGCTGAAACGCTGGGATTCGATTTACGAGGCGGGACGGCCGAAGGGGCCGTGGTTCAAATGGAAACGCGATCCGCATCTGATCGACGCCGTGCTCATGTACGCACAACGCGGTCACGGCAAACGCTCGAGCTTCTATTCCGATTACACCTTCGGCGTCTGGCGCGAAGACGAGAGCGGTACGCGGGTGCTGACACCGGTGGGCAAGGCCTATTTCGGCTTCACTGACGAGGAGCTGCGCGAGCTCGATCGCTTCGTGCGCAACAACACGGTCGAGCGCTTCGGTCCGGTGCGGGCGGTGCGCGCCGACCGGGATTTCGGGCTCGTGCTGGAAGTTGCCTTCGAAGGACTGCAGCGCTCGACGCGGCACAAATCCGGCGTCGCTATGCGCTTTCCGCGCATCAATCGCATCCGGTGGGACAAGCCTTCGCGCGAAGCCGACGAGCTTGCGACCCTCGAGCGGATGTTGGAACGCGGCTGAGCCGTTTCGGCGTGCTCGTTTTGCCGACGCGCGCCTCCGTTGCTTTTTCGGGTGCGGCTTCTAATGTCCGCGTCCACGCACCGGTAGCTCAGCTGGATAGAGCACCAGACTTCGACTCTGGGGGCCGCGGGTTCGAATCCTGCCCGGTGCGCGCGTTCTCACCAACCCGACATCAAATTACGGTTGCGAATTCTCGTTAATCGGGCGGCAATACGAAATGGCTACGCTTTCCAATTCTGGACGACTCGGCAACGCGCGGAGCTGACTGTCGCCATAAATGAATAGCGGGCACCAGCATGAGCCTCGTCGACTTCACGGATGCGATTGGCTCTCCTGCATTGAAGCGCGTTGCCATATATTGGCGCGATGTCAGAGGAAAACGCACGATGCCTGCGTGGACCGACATCAAACCCTCGGCAATCGCGGGGCAGCTTTCCATTGTTTGGTCCTACAAATACGACCGCGAGAAAGACGAATTCATCGGCCGGTTGTCGGGCGATCGCATAGTGGAGATATTTGGAAAAAACTTCAGGGGGCTTTCTCTCGCCGAAATACATCCCCCCGAGGCGGTTCCCAGGATATTCCGTCTTTTCAAGCGAGTCGTCAGTGAGCCCGCCTTGCAAGAGTTCAAAGGCATCGTCTTCAATCAATTGAACCGGGTTGGCATTGGAACGCGCGTCTTGCTTCCGCTTTCCGCCGACGGCGTCACTGGCGACGGAATACTCGGCGTCACCGAATATTTGATTCGCCGCGCCGACCCCAATGCACACGTTGAGGCAGCGCCGGATGAAGAGCGTTGGTTTTCGCTGAACTCCGAATCATCGCGGACGTAGCGCAACGTGTGTCTGTCGCTGCAAACGCCACAAAGGCCAACGCGCTCCGCCTGCGCGAAAACATTCTCGTCCATCCGAAGTAAGCATCAGGCTTCGCCGAGATAGGCGCTTTCGCCGTGGAGCGCGAGGTCGAGGCCGCTGACTTCCGCGGCGTGGTCCACCTTAACAGGCGTCACCCGGTCGATCAGCCAAAGCATTGCGTAGGTAAAGCAGAATGCCCAGGCGGAGGAGACGGCGACCGCGGCGATCTGCTTTCCGAAGAAGGCAGAATTTCCGGCAAGAAGTCCGTCCGCACCATGCGGGTTGAAAACGGTTGTCGCAAACACGCCCAGAAGCACGATCCCGAGCGCGCCGCCCACGCCGTGTACGCCCCATACGTCCAGCGCATCATCCCATTTAAGCCTGTTCTTCAGGGCGACCGCGAAATAGCAAACGGAGCCGGACGCGATCCCGATGATCACCGCCGCGAGAGGGGAGACGTACCCCGCCGCCGGCGTGATTGTCGCAAGGCCCGCAACCGCGCCAGTCAGCAACCCGACGAAGGTCGGCCGTTTCTCCTGCCACCAGCCGACTATCATCCAGGCAATGGCCGCAAAGGACGCCGCGACGTCGGTGTTCAGGAACGCGACCGTCGTCACCGAATCGACCTGAAATTCACTGCCGGCATTAAAGCCATACCAGCCGAACCACAGAAGCCCGGTGCCGAGTGCGACGAGAGGTACGCTGTGCGCGCCCGTATCGATCACATGGCGCCGTCCCACATAGAGAACTGACGCAAGTGCGGCCAGACCCGCCGTGTTGTGAACGACGATACCACCTGCGAAATCGAGCACACCCCATTGCTGCAAAAGTCCGCCGCCCCACAGCATGTGCACGAAGGGGAAATAGACGAACAGCAGCCACAGCGTCAGGAATATCATATAGGCTTTGAAGGACACGCGATTGGCGAATGCGCCCGTGATGAGCGCCGGGGTGATGATGGCGAACATCATCTGGTAGGCAATGTGAACAAAGAGCGGGATTCCCGGCGTGGGCGAGGGAGTCGCGAGCGTCACACCGCGCAAAAACGCCAGGTCGAGATTGCCAATGATGCCGCCGCGGCCGCCGGAGAAACAGAGCGAATACCCGACCACGTACCAGATCACGGTCGTCCAACCCATGGACACGAAGGATTGCATCATGATGGCGAGCACATTGCGCCGGCTGACCAGCCCGCCATAGAAAAAGGCGAGCCCCGGCGTCATGAGCATCACGAGGCTGCTGCAAAGCAGCATAAACCCCGTATTGCCTGTATCGATGTGCGGCATTGTTTCCCCCTGCTCGTATCTTCATGGGGCGACGGTACGTCCCGTCTCCATGAAGACATGAGAGCAGCCAGTCCGCAACGTCCGCCTCCGGCCAG
The DNA here is from genome assembly GCA_036264415.1 of Rhizomicrobium sp. GTDB lineage: Bacteria > Pseudomonadota > Alphaproteobacteria > Micropepsales > Micropepsaceae > Rhizomicrobium. Next base: position 199,807 of record DATAQZ010000031.1, read on the forward strand.
CCGGAAGGGTGCGCCGGGAATAGTGAGACAATTGTGCCGGTGCGGAACACGGCCTCACTGCTATGTCCAGGCTCCGGCGCTCCTATACGTACTCGGCGGAATCGTTGACGCGCCATGGACGGGGAGCCCCCACGTGCAGTCGTGTAGTCGCTCGTCCTACAGGAGAGTGGCCTGCGGCGATGGTCTTGGAAGATCGGTTCAGGCCCCGGGCTTCTGTTCGGTACAGGCTGACACTGTCGATCGTCGTCCCGGGGAACGAGGTACAACCATGAAATTTGCGGTTCATGCGCCGTATCAAGGCGTGGGGCCTGAGCCTCGGCCCTTCCTCCCGAGGACGTCCCGGGCTCCTCTGTTGACGCGCAAGCGGGACGGCGCTAGCGATGCCCGATGAATCTGCTGTGAGGGGGTCAAACATCGTGTCCGAGCACGTTTCCAACGTCGGTGATTCAGCCGAACACATCGCATTTCGTCTATTCGAATTGATCTTGGAGAAAGACGCTCCGAAACCACCCGTGACTCTGAACGCGGCGTGGATTCTCAGCACATACGCCAGATGTCTGCGCACGGTGCGCAATCCGGAACTGCCAGCCAAGCCTGCAGTCGCCCCATCGCCCGCGCGCGAATCAAAAAGTCGCTAAAACGCCGGGCCGACAGCGGCTACAGATGATCCCGATAGGCGGCGAAATCGACCTCAAAAACTGCCTGGATCAGCGTCTTTGCTTCCGGCGTTAAGAGGTCGGCGTAAAGCGGGAACGGGGATGTTCTCGTCGGTCTTTTCCGCACGATCGGAACATCGAACATCGGTGCGGTTGACGGCAGTGTTGGCTGGCGACGGGAAGATTCGAGTTCGTGCAGCCATTTCATCGCGGCAAAGTCGGTTAACGGCCAACCCCGCTCTCTTTCGACCGCGTTTAACTCAGCAAACAGATCAGTCTTGGAGATGTTGATGATCGTATCGGGAACGTGTGTGCTTTCAAACGGGTGCCATTGCGGTCGGTAATGGACATTCACGTTCTCCATGTCGAGACGGTCTAGCATCAAGAGAAATTGCCGGAAGGAAATGCCGGTTTTGAAATTCAACCCCATAGAAGCTGCCTCTTTGTCGGCAAACTTCCACATCAATGCGTGCCGAAAAATACTGACCGCCCTCGCATATGGGTCCCGGATGATCCTGATCACGCTAAAGTCGGAAGTGTCGCAAGCGAGGCTGTCGAGATACCGGCGCGAGTACCGAAACACCTCCGTCCGGTGCGCGTGCGGAAATTGGTCATGATTTCGCACGTCGTCAAGAAATCCGCATATGTTGCTGAACCAGCTATAAACAGTGGTACATGCGGATTTCGGCGACCAAAGCACAATGATCCGCCGCTCCTTGTCAACAAGGGGCAGCGGTTTGGCGAGCAACAGTTCGCTTGAATTACTCGGCGCCACTCTCGGCCGCCCTTTTTTTCGGCCTCTCTCTTTGTACGCCCAGAAGCTGCACAAGCTGGGTTATGCTTTGTCTCACGTGAATTTTCTCCCCGTGGAGAAAGGTGATCTCCACGCCGCTGTCCTCCAGCGAGGGTTTCTGAAGGAAAGCAATGCATTCGGGATTCACCTCAATGCGTGCACCGTCTTTGCCCGTCAGCTTGACCAGGTTCATGATTCCATCTCCGGAACGATTGAACGCACGAAATATGGGACTTTGAGTTTTGCGTCAATTGTTCTGGATGCGAATACCCAATCTCGAGGTCACATGGATCTGTGCACGCCGGCAAACGGTTGGCCAACAGCAAAGTCGTTGCGCACGACCTACGACGGAGTCACAATGGCCTGTACGCGTTTACCTTGATCCGTCCAGCCTGGTTACTCGGAATGATCGCATCGAACGAACTCAAGACGTCTGCCGGCGTGCTCGACGGGACTGAGCCGGCGAATCATGATTTATCGGTGCACGCTGGCAACTCTGTCATCCATATCGGTCTCCACAAGGTCGCCAGCACGACCCTCCAGCATTCACTGCACGCGCTGAGGCCTGATCTCGCGGCGCAGGGTTTTTTTTATCCCGGGGATGATCTTCCGCACCCAAAGCAGCATTCCGATCTCGCCTTGTTCCTGCACGAGGCAGGCGAGGAAAAATACAGAACCGCGATGGACGCCATCCTGCGCGATTTTAGAAACCTCGAAGGCGCCAACCTCCTGCTTTCGGGCGAGGAATTTTCGTCTCTGCTTCCGGCTCAGATTGAGGCGCTGCACAGGGATCTTGCGGAAACGGGACGGCAGTTCCGCGTCGTACTCTACGTTCGCAACCTGTACCGGATTGCGATATCCGCAATCGCGGAACACAGCAAAACCGGAAAGTTCGTTGCCTATCCCTCGCGGGTCATCGATCGGAGGAGGGTCAACCCGTCATCCATTCTTTCTCACTGGGAGGACGTCTTTGGCAAGGAGAATGTGATCGCGGCCTGCCTCGAAGCGTTGCCGGCAGAAACCAATATCGTGAGCCATTTTGCCGATTTGGCCGGCATAAAGCTGCCGGCCGAATTTCGCATGATCGAGAGGAACCGGTCGGCAGATCCCATCGCGTCCGCGCTGCTTAGCCACTTGGCCTACGAATTCCAGGTCTCGCATCATTTCTTTTACAGGTCGTACTTCGAAAACGTCCGTGGCAGGCTAGCCCTCCCAAGGATGGAGGATCATCTTCTCGGAACGGCCGACAAATGGGTGGCAGATGTCGATCTCTCGCACCCGAAGCTGGTCCCGTTTCGGGATTTGCTCCGCAGTCGTCCGACTGCGAGCCCGCCGGCCGATGCGAGCGCCGAGTCCGCTGTCGGTTACCTTCGGCTGTTGGGCAAGACCCTATTGAGAACCGCTGAGCGCATCGAGCAACGGGATGAGCAGCCGAAGCGGAGCCGCCGCCGCAAGCCCCCAATCGAAATCGGCGGCCCGCATCGCCAGAGGTCAACACGCCGGTAAATTTGCGCGCGATGCCACCGCAAGTCACAATGCGCTAAACGCGCTTTCCCCTGCTCCCATCACTCGTATTTGGTATTCATGAACGGTCGTTATCCTGCATTCATTGTCGGCTCCCCCAGATCCGGGACGAGCATCCTTGTGGATGTGCTCCTCAAGGCCGGCTACCACGGCTTCCGCGAGGGCAATTTTCTCTCGTTAATTTCCGGAACCGAGTCGCTGATCGAAAAGCATTTCAACGCGTTCGCCGACGGCAACCCGAAGGTGCTTGTGAACGTGGTGCAAAAAGACCGTCTGAAAGCACGCCTGTTCGATGTTTTGCAGCGCATTATGAACAAACATAATCCCGACGCTCCGTGGTTCGACAAGACCGGAAACCCGGAAATGATCGCTGCAATTCCCATATTGCGAGTGCTTTGGCCTGACAGCGTGTTCATTTTCGCCAAGCGGCGCGGCATCGAGAACGTGCTGTCCCGCATTGTAAAATTTCCGTCTCACAGCTTCGAACACCACTGTGCGGATTGGGCGAGAAACATGAGCACGTGGCGAAAAATCCGTACGCAGTTGCCTCCCGACGCGTTCATGGAAATCGATCAGCAGGACATGATCCGTCGCCCGGAGCACACGGCGACCGCTCTTTCACGTTTTTTGGAGCTGCCGTCTCAGGACGGCGACAAAATACTACGCGTATTTCGAACGCATCGCCCGCAAGAAACTGCCGGTGGTACTGCCGGCCGTGTGACTTCGCTCCATGCTACCGGTTGGAACGATGCCCAAAAATCCATATTTCTGCGCTGCTGCAAAGAAGAGATGGATGCTTTCGGGTACGCGTTCGGAGCCGACTACACCGCATCGGGTGCTTAGACCGCACGCCATCGCTTAAACTCTTCTTGCCGCTCTGTTGTCACGCGGTACGCCAGCCGGCTTATGTCCGATCCTGCTCGCCGGCCGATGCTTCAGGCGCGGGAGTTTTGCCGTTCGCCCGGGCCTGCTTTCTTCCGCGGCGCCGTTGTCCGGGGCGGCGATGCTCCTTCGAAGGACGTTCGCGACCGGGTTCGAGTTCTCTTGCAAGCTTGGCGGCGCGGGCCTCGAGCCTGCCAAGCCGGAACCGGAGACTGGAATTTTCGGCCTGTTTCAGCAGCGCAAGAAGACGCATCGCCTCCTTCAGCCGTCCCTGTGCAACGGATGCATGGCTCCATTCCAGGTGCCGCTCACTTTCCAAAATTTCGTTATGTGCCCGCGCGAGCGCGATGTTCTGGTTGAAAAATTGGACCAGAGCCGCGAGTTGACGCGAAAATGCGCAAGGACGTTCGAGAATGCCCAAATTGCCCGGCGCGTCGTAGCGGCTCCAATCCGGCTCGAGATCCGCCATTCCAATGTCTGTACGGCCGTTTGTCAGTTTGCGGTTGCTCTCGTCAAATCGCCCCTGAACGGACCTGGCAAGTTTCAGCCCCGGCTGCAGTCGGTGTTCGCACGGCAGAAGGTGCAGAACGTCGCGCGGGATATAGGCAAATGGTTCGATCCAGCGGCCCTCGATGGGCAGGGCTTTAATCGCATTTGTCATAGCCATGACCCGCACGTCGAGCGCTTCGTTGGAACGGACGGGCGGCTGCAACTTTGTCGCGTCGATGCGCGCACGCGCGGCAACCACATCGGTGAAATCCGGCGTACGGCGAAATGGGACGAGGCTTAGCCTTTCCGCACCAAAGGAGGCGGACCACCGTTCCACAAAAGTCCTATGGTTATAGTAGGGCGATTTCGGTCTCACTTCGTCAAAATGTGCCCTTGTGATCCCATCTCCTCCTTTGGCGATATTGGAGGCCACAGATACTGCGAGATCGATCTGCGGTCGCAGGCTGCAGAGTATTTCGATCTCGTCGAAATGCGGTTCGAGGAATTCTCGCGCCCTTTGCACGTCTTCCAGGGTCACCAGCCGCGAATGACAATGCTCATTCGAAATCAGGAATGTGTGGCAACCGGACGTTCTTGCTTCATTGACTTCGGCAGCGAATTCGTCCGGCAGCCGCGCGCGGAAATCACGCTGCTCCGACTCCGAGCAGGCGTCGATATCAGCGAACCCCCCGTCCTTTCGGCCGGGAGCCAGACACCAGAGGTAAAGCTTGACGTGACTCGTGGATCCGAGAACCCGGCTATACCCGACGCCCTGCCGCGCGAGCGCCTCCCTGTTGCGTGCAGCCCAACGCTGTGTGCTGGTGGTTCCGGTTTTTTCCGTCCCGATGTGAAGGATTAATTTCATTCAGGCTCGAACCCTTCCGACGCTCGCGCCAAATGGCCTGCCAATAACCGGGAATCTGCTTCAATGGTGTTTGGTATGCGACTTTGGCGTGACGTACAAGGTGAGTTTCCCCCGGCTTAACCATTTCGGGGGACCGTTGATTCCCCGCAATCCCCGATCTAGAGTGGGATTGGGGCTTGGCGCGTCGCCGAAAAGTTACGGCGGAAGAAAGGTCGCCGAGCATTTGGAACGAGAATCGTGGCGGCGCACCTTGGGTGCCGTTCCACAGACCGGTGATCGCGGGAGGAGTGTCATCAAAGGGCAGGTTATCGGATTTGTCCCGTCCCCTGCCGAGCCGGCGGGCAAGAAGAAGGCTTCACGGGCAGGATTGCGCAAGGGCGCTCACGGGCTGATCAACAAAGTTGAAGGCGCGCGTGTGCACGGATGGGCGCACGATCCTCCAGCCGACGGTTCGCAGACCATCGTTGAGTTCAGTGTTGACGGCAAGGTAATCGAATCCGAGATCGCGGCCGTTCAACGCCTTGCCCTTCTCGAAAAAGGGTTTCCGCCGAACTGCGGATTTTCCGCGACGTTGCCGCTGCCGCCGGGCACGTACACTGTCTCCGCGCGAACCAAAGAGTCAGGTTTCGAGCTCAAGAACAGCCCATTCACCTGCACCGTTTCTTCACCCAAAGGCCTTCCATCCGGGGAAACCACAACCTCCGATGCGACTACGAACGGCAATTCTGCGCAAAAAGCTTTGGGGGCCGTGGATGTCCAGGTCGAAACCAGTCGTCGTCCTGCAATCCCGATTGAGGCCGATCATCCGGCAAGGCTGATCGTCGGCCACAGCAACATTGAAGCCGTCATCCAGTCGTCCTCGGGCGCGATTCTCGTCATTGGTTGGGCCATAGCCCACTCCGCCGCCATCAAGAGTCTTTCTGTGGTGACGCCTGCGGGTGAGAGTGTCTTTGCCGGCTCGCAACTCGGGCGTTCGCGGCGCACCGACGTCGAAAAAGCGGTCAGCGGCGCCCCACGCCACAAACATTTCGGCATCTTTGCTGTGGGCCATGCCCGTGCGCCCGGCACGAAGTCGGATGCGGGAAATCTCTGTACCGCTACGATCGAGTTCGAGAATGGTGTCTCCCGTTCGCAGCAGCTCGAGACCAGATACCTGGAAGATGCGGCGTTCGTCGAAACTGCGCTCAACGCCTTCTCCACGCTCGAATACCACGGAAACAGAATCGTCGAATCTTTTGCCGTCCTTGATAGCGGGCTGGGCGACCGTTTCATCGAAATTCAGTCCGCCCATGTGAATCGCCTCGCGCGCGCGCATGCGTGCGAGCGTTTCGGAACGGCGGTCAAGGTCCCGAAAGCCACGATCATCGTTTGCCTCTATGGCCGGGCCGAATACCAGTTTCTGCAAAATGCGCTGTTCGGGTTGGGTCCTTCCGCCGCGGATTACGAGTTCATTTATGTATGCAACAGCCCCGAACTGATCGACGGCCTTCACAAAACGGCAACGATGTCACATCGAATTTATGGGCTCTCACAATCGATAGTCGCGCTGCCCGCCAACGCCGGTTTTGGAATCGCAAACAACGTCGCGGCCGTTTACGCCAGCAGCAACCGTTTGCTGTTCGTCAATCCCGACGTGTTTCCGCGCAGCGATTCCTGGGGGAATGCGCATCAGGCGATATTGGACGCAATGCCGGGACATCAGACGACACTCTTCGGTGGGCGACTCTTCTATTCCGACGGCTCGCTGATGCATGCCGGCATGCATCTCGATGCCGACACGGGTATTTCGATCCGCGACGAGAATATCGAGCGTCGTCCCCTCCTTCGCGTCGAACATTTCGGAAAGGGATCGCCTCCGAATCTGGCCAGATATCTCGGCACCAGGCCCGTTCCCGCGGTCAGCGGGGCCCTCATGTCGATCGACAAAAAATGGTTCGAATCGCTCAACGGATTCGCCGACGATTATGTCTTCGGACATTATGAGGACGCGGACTTCTGTCTTCGCAGCCTGGAAAAGGGTATTGTCCCCTATGTCCATGATATCGAGTTCTGGCATCTTGAAGGAAAGGGTTCGACGAGGCTGGCGTACCATGATGCGGCTTCCATCATCAACCGCTGGCACTTCACGCGAAAGTGGCATGACAAAGTGATGCGCGGGTTTCCCATTCGACCGCAGGCTGTCAGCCGCCCGGTTAGGCGCGCTGATGTCCGATAACGGGTCTCTCGCTGTACAAGCGATCAATGGCTCGCCGCGGCACGAGCCAGTAAATGGCACGGTGCTGCTGGTCAGTCTGTTTCATCCCGAACTCGTGCGGGGCGGGGCGCAGCAGATCTGTTACGAGCTTTTCCAGGGGCTCCGTGATGGCGGCGAAGTTCGCCCCGTTCTGCTCGCCTCGGTCGATTCGAATTTTCCTGCGCTGTTCAAGAGCGGTGCGCGGATCACGGGCTTTGACGGCAAAGAGGATGAATTCCTGTTTCTTTCGCGCAGTTACGATTACATGTGGCACCGCGTCCAGGAGCCGCTTCTGGTGGACAGCTACGCCGAATTTCTGGAGGATATCCGGCCAGAGGCCGTACATTTCCACCATTTCCTGACCTACGGGGTCGATTTCATCACCCTGACGCGGCGCGTTCTGCCCGAGGCGAAAATCGTTTTCACGTTCCATGAATTTCTCGCGATCTGCATGGCCAACGGTCACATGGTGCGCACTGCCGACGGCGCGCTTTGCGATCACGCGAGCCAGGTTCGGTGCCACCAGTGCTTTCCCGAACGGGCGCCGGAAGACTTCTTTTCCCGAAAAATGTGGTTTCAGAAACACCTCGAAAATGTCGACATTTTCACCTGTCCGTCGGGATACATGCTGGACCGTTATGTCGCCTGGGGAATCCCCGAATCCAAAATCCGGATCGTGACCAACGGCCAGCGCAACTACGCCGACAACCAAAGGATCGCGCGCGTTTCCCATCCTGGGCGAACGGCCAGGCGAAACCGCTTCGGCTTCTTCGGCCAGCTGGTCGATATCAAGGGTGTACAGGTGCTCCTGAAGGCCGCCGAGCTCCTGCGGGCGGATGGCTTCACCGATTTCAGGATCGATATCAACGGCAGCAACGACCGCTATGCGACCGAACCTGTGCGCGCCGAGATCCGCGCGTTTATGGAAGCGGAGAGCAAGCGACCCGCTACGGAAAGACTTGTGGTCTTCAATGGCGAATACGACGTCGCCGGTCTCGGCGCGCGCATGGAGCGCATTGACTGGTGCGTCGTGCCCTCGCTGTGGTGGGAGGCCTTCGTCCTCGTGATTTCCGAAGCCTGGATGTTTGGAAAGCCGGTGATCTGTTCGAATGTCGGCGCCATGGCGGAAAGAGTCCGCGATGACGTGAACGGGCTCCTCTTCGAGATGGGCGATGCCAGATCGCTCGCCGAGACCATCAGGCGCGCGGCCAGCGAAGACGGGCTCTGGGACCGGTTGGGCGGCGCTTTGCCGGCGCCCCCTTCCAGGGAAGACATGGTACAGGCTTTCCGCGGCGTGTACGGTCTCTAGTGTCCCGATCCTGAGTCATTTGAATTGTTGCGCGTGTCGAGCGGTGTTGGAGTTCTCCCGGCATCGGCAGGCGGCCGGATTCATGGGTGTGCCGGGAAAACAAGCGCGATTGGCGTCGCTGGCGCCGCCTTGGTCTTCTCCTTCAGCCTTGAGACGGCGCTGGCGCAAACGGCCGAACCGGAGACGGTCATCGTCATCGGCGCGCCACTTCCCGGATCCAAAATAGATCCCGACAAGATCGCCGGCGACGTGGAAGTGCTTTCGATGCCCGCTCTGACCGGTAACCGCGGCGGGGATGTGATTCCGAACGCCGTCGCCACGCAGCTTTCCAATGTAAGCATCAATGACGAGCAGGGTAGCCAATTCCAACCGGATTTCGTATATCGCGGTTTCGAAGCTTCGCCGCTCTCGGGCATCGCCGGGGGCGTGGCCGTCTATCAGGACGGTGTACGACTGAACGAGTCCTTTGGCGACAATGTGAACTGGGATCTCGTTCCGGAATTCGCGGTGCAGACCTTCACACTGGAAAGCAATGATCCCGCATTCGGACTGAACGCAATCGGCGGCGCCGTCAGCCTGACGATGAAGAGCGGGCTGGACTATCACGGCGGCGAGGCGGAGTTGTCCGGCGGATCGTTCGGCAACGTCTCCGGCAACGCCGAATACGGCGTACAATTCGGCAATTTCGGCATTTATCTGGGCCTCGGCGGCTTGCACGACGACGGCTATCGCTATCATTCGCCCGCCACCCTGCGCCAGCTTTATGGCGACCTTGCCTGGCAGAGCGGCAGATTCGAACTGCACCTGTCGCAATCGGCGGCGTTCAACGATATCGCCGCCGCAGGCCCAACTCCCGTGCAGATGCTGGCTCAGGATATCCGTTCCGTTTTCACCCATCCGCAAATGACGCGAAACGAGATGGAACTGACGGAGCTGCACGGAACGTGGCGTTCGGGAAGACGGCTTTCGATCAGCTTTACCGCCTATTACCGCCATTTCCTGCAGCATCTGGTCGACGGCAACACGACCAACGTCGCGTATTGCGGCAATGATCCGGCGCAGCTCTGTCTGGAAGGCAACTACGATTATCCTGGTGATGCGCTGTACGACGTTCAGGGCGATACGGTTCCGGCAAGTGTGCTCGCGTCCGGCGCCACGCCTGGAGAGACGGATTTTACCCAAACCGACACGAATAGCGTTGGATCCGCAATGCAGGCATCGGTTTCTGCGCCGGTTCTCGGACACGGCAACCGTTTCGTCGCCGGCGCGTCCGTCGACCACGGCATGACAAACTATCAGGCGTATGGCGAGCTCGGCAATCTGCTGGAAACTCTGGAAGTTCGCGACGTAGGCGTCATTATCGACCAGGCGAAGAGCCCGACGGCGCAACCGCCGATCGAAGCGCCCGTCGACGTGAATGCCGGCAACACTTATCTCGGCGCCTATGCCGCCGATGTGCTCGACGTGACACAGCGTCTGTCCTGGACGGTCAGCGCACGGCTCAATATCGCCGACATATCCCTGAACGATCTTCTCGGCAGTTCGCTGAACGGAGAACAGAGCTTCACGCATCTCAATCCGGGGACCGGGTTTACGTACAAGATCTCCGATTCGCTTACGGCTTATGCCGGTTATTCGGAATCGAACCGCGCCCCCACGCCCGGTGAGATGTCCTGCGCAGATCCGGCGGCGCCGTGTCTCTTGGATGCGTTCCTTGTCGCGGATCCCCCGCTCAGACAGGTCGTTTCGCAGGACTTCGAGGCGGGTCTGCGCGGCAAGGTTAGGCTCGCGCAGCTGCCGGGCACATTCAGCTGGAAGGCCGAAGCCTGGCGCGTGGATGCCCAGAACGACATTCTCCTCTTGGCGACGCAGGTCAACGGCTTCGGATATTTTGAGAACGCCGGCGTCACGCGGCGAGAAGGCGCCGATTTTCACCTCGACTATCGCGACGACCGCTGGAAGTTGAGTGCGAGCTACTCGTATTTGAACGCCACATTCCGCAATGATGAAGTTCTGTCGTCGAACAGTCCCGCCGCAGACGCCAGCGGCGACATTTTTGTGCATCCGGGCGACCAAATTCCGATGAATCCCGCGCACCGGCTCACGCTCTCCGGCGATTATAACCTCTCGCCATCATGGAGTGTCGGCGCCGATTGGCGCCTGCAAAGTGGGGAATATCTCGTCGGTGACGAGTCGAACCAGGAACCGAAGCTGCCAGGCTTCACGACCATCAATCTGCGAACGGACTATCAGCTCACGTCGCAATTCGACCTGTTCGGGGAGATCGAAAACGTTGTGGATACCCGCTATTACACCTACGGCACCTTCGCGCAGCTCGACCATCTGCCCCCGAATTTCAACCTGACCAATCCACGAACGTACAGTCCTGCAGCGCCGCGCGTTTTTCTCTGCGGATTGCGCGCAACGTGGAACTGAGAGGCGCTAGCGGCACGGCTCTCCCGGGCCGTTATATATCTTCACGGGCGTGCGCTCCTGCGTTCCGTCGCCAGATGCTGATGGATCAGCGCCACCACGGCAGCGCCCTCGCCGATCGCGGCGCCGACGCGCTTGACCGATCCCGACCGCACGTCGCCGATCGCAAAAATCCCGGGCACACTTGAATCCAGACTCGTTGGCAGCTGGCCTTCGGTATTGATCGCGCTTTTTCCCGTGGCCACGAACCCGTGGCCGTCGAGCATGACGCCACACCCCTTTAGCCAGGCACTTTCCGGATCGGCGCCGACGAAGACAAAAACGTTCCGGATCGGGCGATGTGTGACCGCTCCCGAGCGGCGATCGATCCAGGAGAGTGATTCAAGCCTTCCGTCGGAGTCGCCGAAGACTTCGGTCAGCTCCGTATTCGGGTGAAGCTCGATGGTGCGCGTCTGCGTGATCCGGTCGATCAGGTAACGTGACATGGTTGCGGCGAGGCCGTCGCCACGTATCAGCATGTGAACTCTGGAAGCGTGCTCGGCGAGAAAGACCGCCGCCTGTCCCGCGGAGTTGCCGCCGCCAACAAGCGCCACCTCCTCACCGGTACACATTTGCGCTTCCAGTGCCGAAGCCCAATACCAGATGCCGCGGCCTTCGTAGGCCGGCAGGCCGCGAACGGCAGGACGGCGGTAACGCGCCCCGCTGGCGATCACGACGGTGCGGGATCGCAACTTGCGGCCGTCTTCCAGTGTCAGCACCAGCTCGCCGCTGCTCTTGGCGTTCCGGCAATCGAGCGCCACGGCCTGGGCTGGTATCAGCATTTTTGCGCCGAACTTCTGTGCCTGGACGAAAGCGCGACCGGCGAGCGCCTGGCCCGAGATGCCGGTTGGAAATCCGAGATAGTTTTCAATGCGCGCGCTGGCCCCCGCCTGGCCACCGAACGAACGGCATTCGACAACGATAACCCGCAGTCCCTCCGACGCAGCGTACACCGCGGTGGCAAGACCGGCGGGACCCGCACCGACCACAACGACGTCGGACAACTCATCGTGTTCCAGCGCGTCGAGCATCCCGATACAGCGGGCCAGCGAATTTTCCGAAGGGGAAAGCTGCATCGCGCCATTCGGGCAGGCGACGAGCACGTCGTTGGGCGCGCCGCCATATTGCGCGAAGAGTATGGCGGCGGCACTGTCCTGCGCCGGATCCACCGTATGATGCGGCTGGCCGTTGCGACGAAGGAAAGTTTCCAGACGAAGCATGTCCGGCGAGTCCGGCCGGCCGATCAGAACCGCGCCGCTGACGCCGGATTGCAGATGGGCGATGCGGCGCAGGATCAAGGCGCGGACAATGCGTTCGCCGAGTTCTGCCTCGGCGATGATCAATGCCCGGACCTGTTCGGGCAGAATCACCAGCGTTTCGACGTCTTCGTCGGCATTCGCGTCGACGATGGCGTGACCGCCGGATAACAGGGCGACCTCACCGGTGAACTCTCCGCGACGGCGAAAACGTACAACGGGTAGCACGCGGCCCAGGCCGTCGCGCTGGGTCAATGTCAGGCCGCCTTTCAGCAGCACGAACATGCCCGGAATGGGCTCTCCCGCCGAAAACAGCCGGGCACCGCTTGTGTAGTGTCGGGTCTCGCCAAAGCGGCCGATGCGCGCGAGGTCTGCCTCGCTGAGCACCGGAAAGGCCTGATCGCGGCGCCCGGAGATGCCGCTCTCGTACGGGGTCAGGCCAGATTGCTCGTCGTTTGTCGCCATTTCGAACGTCCTTTCGCCCGCCTATGCGGTATCCACTGCCGCGCGGCAAGCGGGATATGGCGTCCCGCCATTCGTACCGCGAGGCGGAGCAGGATCCCCCCTTTGGCATACCCGATACCTATGTTTGTCACGGCCGTCCGGGTGCTGTCGCCATTGATCGGTCGGGACCAAGGCCTGAATAACGCCTGTTGCTGACCGTGTCCGCGTTCGGTTGGCACGGACTCTCCTCGCCCTCATCCCCATCGCATTCCGGCTATCGAAAGAGAATCTCTCATGCCCGGCTCGCACCTTCGCGTGCGAGCGGGTGGACGCGCAGCCGGCGCGCTGACGTGCCAACTGACGACGGCGGTCGTTTTGCGCACGAACGATTGCTGTTCTACAACGGCACGGGTGTGAGGGGGAAAACGCCGCTGCTCGTCCCGACGCCGCCGGATTATGCACAGCGGTTGGTCTGAGTCGGGCAGTGGATGATTCTCTTCGCCACCGGATGGAAAGCCTGAGCTTGGAGCTGCACGATCTCGCCACGGCCATGAGCGTTGAGGCGTGGAGCGCGCTCGTTTTGAACTCGGCGGACGAATCCCGCCGCGATCCACGCCTCCCGGCGTTGCCGCCCCCGAAGATTCAAAAGATCACCAACAACCTTGAAGGTCTAAAGACGCTTCAAGGTGCAGCGAAGCTCTATGCGTTCGTCGCCGGCGAAGTGCGTGCGCGATTGCCCTGCGCGGGGCCGTTGCGGCTGCTGGATTTCGGATGCGGCTGGGGTCGTTTCGCGCGGTTTTTCCCGCAGCTGACCGCGGAGTCGAATATTTGCGGCGTCGATCCCGACGAGCGGCTTATCGCGGCCTGCCGCCGCTATCTTCCGAGGATGAATTTTTCGGTGAGCAGGCCACGCAAGCCGCTGCCGTTCGCCGACCGCACATTCGATTTTGTTTTCAGCAACTCGGTGTTCTCGCACCTGAACGAAAAAGCCCACCACTTTTGCATGGCGGAAATCGCGCGCTGCACGAGGCCGGGAGGCCTGTTGATCGTCACCACCCTCGGGCCCGCCCGGTTGCAGGCGATGTACAGCAATACCGGATGGCTGGGAGCCATGGCGCGAAGGATCAAATCGCCCGAGCGCCGGCTCGCGGCGGGCGAACTTGTTTTCGCTCCGTTGTCGCGCCTGCCCCTGCTTGGCCTGCCGGATTACGGCCTCGCATTCGTCCCGGACGGCTGGACCAGACAGCACTGGCGGCCATTCTTCGACCTGGTCGATGTGAGGACGAATTTCAGCCAGGACGTAAACATTGCGCTTCGCCGCTCATAAAGAACATCGGGTCTGACCCGCCCGCCCGCTTCATTTCCTTCAACAACAGGGCGGGATCGCTCCCGCCCCTGCTGCGCTTTGCATGCGACACTGCGATTTTTAGCGGTGCAGCCTCACCCGGACAGGGTACGAGGCGATACCGTTCACGATCACCTGCAGTTTGCTCGCGCCGGTCTCGCAGCTAGCGGGGATGTCGAAGACGGCATTGCTGGTACCGCTCGTCCACACGCCCATGGTCGAGAAATTGTAGCTTCGCGCATAGCAGACATCGCCCGTCGTGCTATTGGTGAACCGCACCAGCGGGAAGTTGGTTGCCGCCTGCGCATCGTCGCCGTACACCCCGCCAAGGTCGAAGCCGTTGAAGTTCGATCCCGAAATGGCGTTACCGGTGCTGCCGAGCCCAAGCGAGGGTGCCACGCTTGAGACCACCGGTCGCCAGGCAGTTTGCGCATGACCCTGTGGTGTGTAGATCGCCACCTCGTTCGGCGTGGTCTGGCTGTTGTCCCAGAGGACCTGACCCGTCGGAAGAACGAGCAGGTTCCCTTCGAAGTCCGAGGTGTTCGGCGCCTGCGCCGGTTCGTTCACCTGTGTGGTGATAATCGCGCCCTTGCTGGTGATGCTCCATTCCCAGAAGTGCGACGGCGTTGCGCCGTAGCCGGGACTGGCGGACATCAGGATATTTCCGTCCGGCAGCGTTGCCGCCGGGGCATCCGCTTCGGTGTAATTCACGCCCTCATACGATAGCACCGGTCCGCTCTTCCAGGTGCCGCTTGCGACATCGTAGATGTCGTTGACAGGCGTTGTACCGGTGGCGGCAGCACCGCTCATTTGAATGATGGTTCCTTGGGAGCCATACTTCGGTGTGAGGGGCGAGGGGCCGAGCTCGAAATAGGTGGAATCGCTTACGCGGTCCGGCGTTTGTCCGGCCAGACTCCAGACGCCGGTCGCCGTGTCGTAGATCTCATAGTCGTCATAATTCGTGCCATAATCCCAGACGTCGACCATGAACACGTTTCCGCCCGGCAGCGCGGTGTAGCCCTGTTCGTCATTGCAGAAGTCGCCGGTTGCACACGCGTAACTGCTTCCGGTCGTCCAGGTTACGAGGTCGCCGACGCCGATCGACGCGATCGCTTGCTGAGCCGGGTAGTCGCAGCAATTGGCAAGCATGTAGCTCCCGTTGGGCAAGACGATGCTTTCGGCATCGCCGATCATGGCCCAGCCGGCCGGCGGCGCGACCGCTGTCCAGCTATTCGCCACCGGATCATAAATGGCACCGAGATTGTACCAGCCTTCTTCGCACTTCCCGGCACCTTCGCCGTTGTATTCGCCGCCGTTCACGATCATCTGGCCATTCGGGAGGATCTGCGTAGCGAAAAACAGGGGCTGGTATCCGTTCGGCATCGACGCGATCGTGCTCCACGTCCCATTCACATAATTGCCCTTGTTGTCGGGCGTAAGCTTGTACCAGTGGGACGTGCAGAAGTCCTGAACCACCACCGTGCCGTCGGTGAGCTGCTGGGGTGCCCACGGCCCGTGGGTGAACGGAAGGGTCGCGGCCACGTCCGCCCAGGTCCCGGAGATCGTGGGTTTTTTGGCGGCAAAAGGCGGCTCATAGCGGCCCACATGGGTGAGCGGCTTGTCGGGGTCGATCCGCACGGCAACCCCCTTCTTGTGGGGATAGTAAATCGCATGCGCCGAAGCGGGGGCGACAAACGCGGTTGCTGCGGCCAAGGCCAGCGCCGAAGCGCTGGTGGTCAAAGTTACGAACGTCATGGAATTCTCCCTCTGCGGAGCCGTGCCGCACGACAATTGCCGCCCGGTTGCCCTTTGTTAACCGAGGGAACCATCCAGCTTGCATTGCGTTCCGCGCCGGGGTTCCGCAAATCGCAAAAAAGTTAGCGGCCCCAAAAATGACGCCGCCGGTGTCACTTTAATTGGCCACCAAGATCACCGCAGAGACACGCCGTCGAACCGGTGAACTTGTACGGACTCTTAAATAGGCAGCCGCACCATCGCGGACCGCTGTTGTTTGTGATTTTTGCAGCTTTGTGGTTTGTCATTTCCACGATCCTTTACTGAAGGATTTCATGCGTTGTGACTGATCTTTCGGCGTTTCCGATCACCGCGCGCTGGCCGGCAAAATATCCCGACCTGCTGCAGCTTTATTCGTTGAACACGCCAAATGGCGTCAAGGTCTCGATCATGCTCGAGGAAATCGGGCTGGCGTACGAGGCGCACCGGATCGACATCGGCGCAAACGAGCAGCTCACACCGGAGTTTCTGTCACTCAATCCGAACGGAAAAATTCCGGCGATCATCGATCCTGACGGTCCGGGTGGCGCGCCACTCGGTCTTTTCGAATCGGGCGCGATTCTTCTGTACCTCGCGGAAAAAACCGGCGCGTGCTTACCGCCCGATGGGGTGCGGCGTTATCAAACAATTCAGTGGGTATTCTTTCAGATGTCGTATGTCGGGCCGATGTTCGGCCAAGTGGGATATTTTTACAAATTCGCCGGTCGCGAGATTGAGGACAAACGGCCCCTCGAACGGTATCGCGACGAAGCAAAGCGCATCCTCGGCGTTCTCGAGAGGCGGCTGACGGGCCGGCAATGGATCATGGACGAATACACCATCGCCGACATCGCGACGTTCGGCTGGGTACGCAATCTGATCGGCTATTACGGCGCGCGCGATCTCGTGCGGTTCGATGACTTGCACTACGTGCCTTCATGGCTCGAACGGGGACTCGCGCGCCCTGCCGTGCAGCGCGGCCTCGAGATTCCGCGGCGGGAATAGAGCAGGTTCGACGGCCTGTTCGCATCTCGACGACTGATGCAGTTCGTGGCAAATGACGCGGGCAACGCGCCGGAAAACGCATATGCCGCCGAAGCTCAATCCGCTGAAGCTCAACCCGTTGCAGCTGCGAACGCTCACCCTGCTGCAGGTCCTCGCCCGCGATCCGCAATCGGCGGGCACCGGACCAGGTGACGGTGAAATGACGATCGAGCGATTCCCGAGCGCGCACGGCGCCCATCTGCATTTTGGCGATCGCGTCGTCGCAGGCAGAGACGCGAGCGGTCTCTTCAACCAAAAAGTCTGGCACGCGCTCGAGCGCAAGGGTCTCGCGCGCACGGACTGGCCGCACCGCATCACGCTCACGTCATCGGGTCTCGCCTACGAAACCGGACTCGCAGGCGAGCTGCTGCAAGCATCGCCGCACTGAGGGGCATCGGCAAAAGCGCATGATGCTGGCCTATCGGGCCGTGGCCGACGAGGCCGGCCGATGCTTCTGAATTTTTCGAGCGTACGCCATTTCCGGCGCGAGCTGCGCGATTGCCGAAGAGCGAAAGAAAACCAATCAGCTGGAGTGTGTTCGAATTTCGATATGCCTGACGGTTGCCAACCCCCGGCAATTCCGTGCAGAAAAGCGTCATGTCTCCCCGAAAACGGCGACGGCTTGCGTTTGCGATTGCGCTTGTCATCGCGGGCACGGGAGGGGCTGCTCTCGTCATCGCCGCGCTCAGAGACAATGTCCTGTATTTCTACAGCCCGAGCGATGTGGCGGCGAAAGGCGTTCGCCCCGGCATCGCGTTTCACATCGGCGGGCTTGTCGCGCGCGGCAGCGTCAGACGCGAACCGGGCGGCCGCATTCAATTCGTTGTTACCGATGGTCGGGCGCAGGTGCGCGTCACCTACACCGGCGCGCTGCCGGATCTGTTTCGCGAGGGGCAGGGCGTCGTCGCCGCGGGTGCGCTCGATTCGGCGGGCGTGTTTGCTGCCAGTGAAGTGCTCGCCAAACACGACGAGCGCTATATGCCGCCCGAAGTGGTCGATGCGCTGAAGCGCGCCGGCCGCTGGAAAGAGAAGGGATCGTGACTGCGAAGGGACGGTCACGGCTTCTCATTTGTTCAGTTTTCTTCCTGCAAACTACCGTTGCGCAAATAGGGGGTTTCGTACTATGCAAGCGGCCGCCGGAACACGAGTTTTGTTCTGGTGCGGCCTCTTGATCGTGCTGGCGATCGGGGCCTTGACCGGCGCGGTCGCGGCAAAGGCGCCCGCCGAACAGGCGGGCGAGATGCCCGAATGAAACAACCAAGTCGGTGGGGATGAGCGGCGCTGAACAAGCGCCATAGGGGCCTAGGTGTCGGACGTTTAATATTTTGGTCAGGAATACGTAACGAGATAAGCGTACGCCTGCTGCTCATGTGAGTCGGCGGCCGGGCGCTCTCGGTCGGAAGGAGAACGGAACTGTGATGAAGAGTCTCAACCAGGGTTACGGGTGGAACAGCAAGGGAGAGCGGTTCCTGAGCGCCGTCTCGGCAGGAGCACTGCTGCTCATGGGGCTTGGCGGTTTTGCCGCGGCTCCAAACTCCCAAACGCCACACGGCGCGCCGGCCCATTCCGCCGCACCGGCACACCCCATACCCGCCCAGCATCCGGCGCCTCAGGCGCGTCCGGCTCCAGCGCGCCCCGTGTACAAGGCGGCCGCCACGCCCCGCATGCTGGAAAACGGTGCGCCATTCAGTTTCGCGGATCTCGTGGAACGCGTGAGCCCGGCCGTGGTGACCGTCACGGTCGAGCAGCAGATGAAGGCGCAGAATTTCAATCCTGAGGATCTGCCCGAGCCGTTCCGCGATTTCTTCAATCAGTTCGGCGGCGGCCGTCGCGGTTTTTCCATGCCGCGCAAAGCCGTGGCGATGGGTTCGGGATTTGTCATCGATCGTTCCGGACTCATCGTCACCAACAACCATGTGGTTGAGGACGGCAAGAAGATCACGGTCAAGTTTCCGGATGGCCGCGAGTTCACCGCGAAGCTCCTGGGCTCCGACGATGCCACCGATATCGCGCTCTTGAAAATCAAGAGCGACAAGGCTCTGCCATCGGTCGAGTTTGGCGATGATCACGCGGTGCGCGTCGGCGACTGGGTTATAGCGGTGGGCAACCCGTTCGGCCTCAGCAACACGGTCACCGCCGGGATCATTTCCTCGATCGGCCGCGATGTGGGCAATGGTCCGTACACGGACTACCTCCAGATCGACGCGCCTATCAACCGCGGCAATTCCGGCGGGCCAACCTTCGATCTCCAAGGCAAGGTCATCGGCATGAATTCGATGATCTATTCGCCCTCCGGCGGAAGCGTGGGCATCGGCTTTGCGATTCCGTCTTCGACGATCCATGACGTGGTGGCGCAGCTCGAATCGCATGGACGCGTGGCGCGCGGCTATCTCGGCGTGCAGATCCAGAACATGACGCCGGAAATCGCATCTTCGCTCGGTTCGCATGACGAGAAGGGCGCTATCGTCGCCTCGGTAATGGGCGGCGGTCCCGCCGCCAAGGCCGGCTTCCAGCCAGGCGACGTGGTCCTCGCGCTCAACGGCAAATCGGTCGAAGACGCGCGCGACCTGACGCGGCGCGTGGCGGCGCTGCCCTCGGGCATCAAGGCGTCGTTCACCGTTTCCCGCGCCGGCAACCAGAAGACCATCACCGCGACCATTGGCGCGCGCAAAGAAGAGAAGGTGGCTTCGCTCGAGGATGGCCCGACAAAGAACAGCAGCGCGATGGCAAGCACCGGCGAAGCCATGGGACTGGGCCTCAGCTCCGTCACGCCGGAGATCCGCCGCAATTACAATCTCGACGATCACGTGAACGGTGTGCTCGTCACACGCGTCGATCCCGAGAGTGATGCGGCCGACAAAGGCATCCAGCCGGGCGACGTCGTCATTTCGATCGGAAACAAACCCGTGCGCACGCCGCAGGACATCAAGTCGCAAATCAACGGCGCGCAGAAGAGCGGCCGGAAGAGCGTGCTTGTGCTCGTGGACGGGAACACCGGACAGCGTTTCGTGGCGCTGAAAATCGCGTAGCCGAGGCCCGCGTTCCGGACTCAGCCGACGGTTGAGTCCGGCCCCCGCGCCGGTGGTGGCGGCCCCATCCCCCCCGTTGCCGCTGCCGGCGCGGACCCCGACCGCGAGGTCGCAGGAGTTGGTTTGATGCGCATTCTCGTTGTTGAGGACGATTTGGAAGCCCAGCGCTATCTGGTGAACGGACTGCGCGAGTCCGGTCACGTGGTTGACGACGCCTCGGACGGCGAGGTCGGCCTCACGCTTGCGCTGTCGCGCCAGTATGACGTGGCGATTATCGACCGCATGCTGCCCAGCCTTGACGGATTGAAGCTCGTCGCGCAAATCCGCGAGCACGGCAACACCATGCCGGTGCTGATCTTAAGCGCGCTCTCCGAGATCGACGACCGGGTCAAGGGACTGAAGGCCGGTGGCGACGATTACCTGACAAAGCCTTACGCTTTTGCGGAATTGCTTGCTCGCATCGAGGCGCTAATGCGTCGGCGCCAGCCTGCTTCCGTCAAGACGCAGCTTCAGGTCGGCGATCTCGAGCTCGACCTCCTGACCCGCACCGCCAAACGCAATGGCTCGGCAATCGATCTCCAGCCCCGCGAATTCCGCCTGCTCGAATATCTGATGCGCCATGCCGGGCAGGTGGTGACGCGGACGATGCTTCTGGAGAGTGTTTGGGAGTATCATTTCGATCCGCAGACCAATGTCATCGATGTGCACATCTCCCGTCTCAGGGCAAAGATCGACAAGGGCTTCGATGCCCCGCTGCTGCACACGGTGCGCGGTGCGGGCTATATGATCCGTGCGCGCGCCTAGGATATTCCGCACCCTCGCGTTTCGAATCGTCGCCGTCTATCTTGCCGTATTCGCTCTTTCCGCCGCCGCCATCGTCGCTTTCACTTATTGGAGCACGGCGCGCGCGCTGAACGCGCAGACCGACCAGATCGTCGACACCGACATTTCAGGTCTTGCCGAACGCTATCAACGGTTCGGCCTAGCCGGACTGACGGATGCGATCGTCAATCGCTCGGCGCATGGGGGCGCTGCGCTTTATCTGCTTTCCGATTCGGAGCATCGGCCGATTGTCGGCAATCTCGATTCCTGGCCCAATCTCAGCTCGGCTGGCGGCAATCTCGTCGAGTTCGATTACGAGCGCCGCGTCGGCAGCCATTCCGAGCAGCACCGCGCGCGAGGCCGCGAATTCACCCTGACCGGCGGTTTCGAGCTGCTCGTGGCGCGCGATATTGCGGAGCGTTACGAAACCGAGCGTCTATTCAGCACCACTTTGCCGTGGACAGTGCTTCTGATGGTGCTTCTCGGACTCATCGGAGGCATCCTGATCAGCCGCAATTTTCTTGTCCGTCTCGACGTTATCAACCGCACCAGCCGGGAAATCATGGCGGGCGATCTGTCGCGCCGGCTGCCCCTTGGGCAGGGCGGCGACGAATTCGACACCCTGGTCGCGAACCTTAACCGCATGCTCGAGCGCACCGAATGGCTGATGCGCGGGATGCGGGAAGTCACCGACTCGATTGCGCACGACCTGAGGACGCCGCTGAACCGTTTGCGCAACCGGCTCGAAGGTATTTTGCATTCCGCCGGCCTCCAGGGCGCCGTGCGCAGCGAGATCGAGGCGGCCGTGGAAGAAACCGATCGCCTGATCGGAACCTTCAACGCGCTGCTCCTGATCGCGGAAGCGGAAGCGGGCGTTGCGCGCGAAAAGATTCAGCCGGTCGATCTGCGCCGGATTGTCGAAGGCGTGGTCGAACTTTACGCGCCGCTTGCCGACGAGAAGGATGTGTCGCTGACGCTTCTGCCGAGCAACACGGCCATCCTTTCCTGCAACCCGAGCCTTGTCAGCCAGGCGCTCGCCAATTTGATCGATAACGCGATCAAATATACGCCGTCGGCCGGCAAGGTAACGATTTCGATCGCCGACACGCCGTCCGGAATCGCGCTTACCGTGGCAGACAGCGGGCCGGGTATTGCACCCCAGGACCGCCCGCGCGTGCTCGAACGCTTCGTGCGGTTGGAAGCGAGCCGCCATTCGCCGGGAACGGGCTTGGGTCTTAGTCTCGTCGCTGCGGTGGCGCGGCTGCACGATGCAAGACTCGAGCTCGGCGACAATCATCCCGGCCTGAAGGCGACGCTGCTCTTCTCGAGCGGCGGAAAGCGTCCACAACCTGTTGCGCAATTGGCGCCGCCGCGCGTGGCAGTCAGGGGGTGATTGCGCTATAGGCCTTGAGTCGTTTCAGCCGACGAAGGGATGGCGAAAGATGAGCAAAGCGGATTTCATCAAGAACGTTGCCAAGAAGGGCAACATCACTGTGGCCGAAGCCAAGCGTCACGTCGAACTGGTGTTCGATACCATCGAGACCGGATTGAAGTCGGCAAAGAGCAACGGCGGCAGCTATCAGATCGGTACGTTCGGGACGTTTCGCATTTCGAAACGCGGTGCGCGCATGGGCCGCAATCCGAAGACCGGTGAATCCATCAAAATAAAGGCTTCCAAGAGTTTGCGCTTCAGACCCGCCGCGCAACTGAAGGATGCTGCCGGCTGTTGAGTTCTTGCTGATGCATGAGTTTCGCAAAGAGCCCGCGCTCACCCCGCGGGCTCTTTCTTTTGTCCCAATGCCGCAAAACCGCGGATCAATTTTATAGTGAGGCAGTGAGATGCTTGTTGCGCGCGCAAAGCGCGGCGCGATCTCTTTCCTCCCGCTTCCTCACTGTCCCAGTGCCTCGTTCTTTTTTCCGCGCCTGCGTGTCTGCGCGTGACTTGGATTTATTGATCTGTTTGATTGCTCGAGATGATGGACGATGCGTTCGCCAAGAGTGTGCGGCCGCTACCGCGGATGTTTGATGCGGCGCGTGCGGAGCGCACCTTCGAGGCCCTGGGCGACGCCTTTGCGGACATTCCCGCCCAGGCGCGCGACGTCTTCGCGTGCGCCTTCGGCAACAGCCCGTATCTCTGCCGTCTCGCGCTGCGTGATCGCGAATCGCTCCGTACACTGTGGGAGATTGGTCCGGAGCATGTCCTCGAACAGGCAATAGAAAATGCGTCGCGCGCGCACGACGTCGGGGGCGAAGCGCAAGCCATGATCGCGTTGCGGCAGGCGAAGCGGCGCGCGGCGCTCGCCATCGCGCTCGCCGATCTGGCAGGCCTTTGGGACGTGGATGGCGTGACGCGCGCGCTCACGCGGGTTGCCGACGCGAGCGTCGGCGGTGCGCTACGCTTCCTCCTGCGGGAGGCGAACGGGAGAGCGGAGATGCCATACCGCGATCCGTACAATCTCGAGCAGGAGACCGGCCTCGTTCTCCTTGCCATGGGCAAGGCCGGTGCCTTCGAGTTGAACTATTCCAGCGATCTCGATCTCGTCGCCTTCTATGACAGCGAACGCTTTCCGTTCCGCAGGCGCGGCGATGCCCGGGGCGCCGCGGTCGATCTGGTGCGCGGTCTCGTGAGATTGCTCGGCGAAATCACCTCCGAAGGCTATGTTTTTCGCGTCGATCTACGGCTAAGACCCGATGCCGGCGCAACGCAGATCGCCATCTCGACCGAGGCGGCGCTGCGCTACTACGAAGAGATGGGACAGAACTGGGAGCGCGCTGCCTTCATCAAGGCGCGGCCGTGCGCCGGCGACCGCAGCGCCGGCGCAGGTTTTCTGAAAGATCTTGAACCGTTTGTGTGGCGGCGCAGCCTCGATTACGCCGCGATCGAAGACATTCATTCCATCAAGCGACAAATTCACGCCCAGGGCGGCCACGGCACGATCGCCGTCGCCGGCCACAACATCAAGCTCGGTCGCGGCGGCATACGCGAGATCGAATTCTTCGCGCAGACGCAGCAATTGATTCTCGGCGGACGCGACCGCTCGCTAAGAGAGCGGCGGACGGTCGACGGCATTGCCGCGCTCTGCGCACGCGGGCTCGTGTCCGATCGGACGGGTGCTGAGCTGATCGAGGCCTACCGCTTTCTCCGCCGCCTCGAACATCGCCTCCAGATGATCGACGACGACCAGACCCACACGCTGCCGGGTACTGACGGGCTCGCGCACATCGCCTGCTTTGCCGGTTTCGACGACGTGCAAAGTTTCTCGCAAGCGCTGCTTGCGCATCTGTCCCGCGTGCAAAGCCACTACGCCGCGTTGTTCGAGAAGCAGCCGCCGCTCGCTGCGGCAGCAGGCAGTCTCGTGTTCACAGGCGTGGAAGACGATCCGGAGACGCTCAGCACCATACGGGCTATGGGATTTCGCGGTGCAAAGCATGTTGCGCATGCGGTGCGCGGCTGGCACCACGGCCGCATCCGGGCGACACGCAGCGCCCGCGCGCGCGAGCTTCTGACCAAACTCATGCCGGCACTTCTCGAGGCGCTTGGCAGAACCGCGCATCCGGACAGCGCATTTGCCCAGTTCGACCGTTTTCTGTCGCGCCTGCCTGGCGGCGTGCAGCTGTTTGCGTTGCTGTTCGCCAGGCCTGACCTCCTGCACCTTGTTGCGAATGTCATGGGCTCGACGCCACGGCTTGCCGATCATCTGGCGCGTACGCCATCGATGCTCGACGCAGTGCTCGATCCCGGGTTTCTCAGCGAGCTGCCATCGCCCGCTCAGCTGTCGCAATTGCTGACAGCAGAGCTTGATCGCGCTCCGGATTACGAAGGCGTGTTGGACGCGGTGCGCCGCTTCGCGCGCGATCAGACGTTTCGCGTGGGTGTGCAGATCATCGAAGGGCGCGTCGAACCCGAAATGGCCGGGACAAGCTTCACCGGCATCGCCGAATGCGTGGTTGCCGGGCTGCTCGCGCGGCTCGATCTGGATCTGGCCGCGAGCGCCGGGATCATTCCGGGCGGAGCATTCTGCGTCGTCGCAATGGGGAAGCTAGGCGGCGGGGAAATGACGGCGTCGTCCGATCTCGATCTGATTTTCGTGTACGATGTGCCGCCGGACGTTGAAACCTCGACTGGTCCGAAACCACTGCCGGCGCCTCTCTATTACGCGCGGATGGCCAAACGGCTGATCGATGCGCTGACCGTACCCACGGCCGAGGGCACGCTGTACGACGTCGACATGCGCCTGCGTCCTTCCGGCAACAAGGGCCCGGCGGCCGTCAGCCTCGAATCCTTCGCCCGCTATCACGCAGGCGAGGCTTGGACATGGGAGCGGCTCGCGCTCACCCGCGCGCGCGTTATTGCGGGGGAAGAAAAGCTCAAGCAGAAAGTCGAGGCGGCGATCAGGCGCACGCTTGCGAAGGAGCCGGACCAACCAGTGCTGTTGTGCGAATCGCGCGCCATGCGCGACAAGCTTGCCCGGCAATTTCCGGCGAACGACAAGTGGGATCTGAAATTCGCGCCGGGCGGGCTCGTCGACATTGAATTTTGCGCGCAATATCTCGAACTCCTGCACGGCTCGAAGGCGCCCGACATCCTGCGACAAAACACGGTCGCGGCTATAGAACAGCTCTCCGCGCGGGGTTTTCTCGATTCGTCCGGTGCGGCCCATCTTGTCGCCGCTGCGCGCCTTCAACTGGCGCTGCTCCAGATATTGCGCATTGCCGCT
Organism: Rhizomicrobium sp.; assembly: GCA_036264415.1. Taxonomy (GTDB): domain Bacteria; phylum Pseudomonadota; class Alphaproteobacteria; order Micropepsales; family Micropepsaceae; genus Rhizomicrobium. The sequence continues at coordinate 225,461 of DATAQZ010000031.1, forward strand.
GCCGGAGCATTCGATGCGGCGAGCGCAAGCGAGGGCATGAAGGCGCTGCTCGCGCGCGCGGGCAACACGGAAAATTTCGTCGCGCTTGAGATTTGCTTGAGCGACGCCCAGTCCCGCGCCCGCGCCGTATTCGAGAAGCTGTTGCCCGCACAACAAGATTGCCATCCCCGCGGAAGCGGGGACCCAGATGCGTAGAGCGGGAAGTAAGGCTACGAACGGCCCGGCATTTCAAGAACTGTGTCCGCTGCTGGCGCCCTCCTTATAGTCAAAGATACTGGTCCCGCTCGGGCGTCACTTGCGCGGGAATGACAACAAAACAAAAAGGAGCTGGTGATGAATGTACCGTCCTATCTGCAGCGCGGGGGAGGGGAAGAGGCTCTGGTGCTCCTGCACGGCATCGGCGGGCGGGCGGAGGTGTGGGAGCCGCAGCTGGCGGCTTTTGCGGACCGGTACAATGTCATTGCCTGGAACATGCCGGGCTATGGCGGCTCGACCCCTTTGCCGCAGATGACCTTCGCGGCGCTCGCGGACGCGCTCGCAACGCTGCTCGATACGCTGGACGCAAGGCGCATTCATCTCGTCGGCCATTCCATGGGCGGCATGGTTGCGCAGGAGTTCCTGCGCGATCGCGCGCCACGGCTCGCGAGCGTCTGTCTCTATGCAACGAATCCGGGCATCGCGCGTCCCGAAACACCGGAAGCGCAAGAAGCTGCGTGCGCCCGCGCCGACGATTTCATGCGGCGGCGCCTCGGGCCCATCGATGCCGGCAAGACGATGCGCGAAATGGCGGTCACGCTTCTCGATCAGCTGCTGGCGCCGAACGCGCCGGAGCTGGCGCGCCTCGCGGCGATCGAGTCGGTGAGCGCGGTTCCGCCGGATGTCTATCGCGATGCGATGCGCTGCTTTCTCTCATTCGATGGCACGCGAGTCTTACCCGATATCCGATTGCCGACGCTGGTGATTGCGGGCGGGGAGGACCGCACCATGCCGCCGACTGTCGTTCAAGCGATGGCGAGACAGATTTCGGGCGCGCGGTTCGATGTGATCCCGGGCGTGGGTCACCTCGCCAATCTGGAAGACCCGCCCGCTTTCAATCGCGTGCTCAGGGATTTTTTTGCGTATGTTGCGCGAGCTTCCTGAAATCCGACTCGTCCATGTCATCGCGGTCGGGATTGGGCACGCAGAACATGCGATAGGCAACGAGCGAGAAGGTGTCGCGGATGCCGCGTACCGTGTGCAGCTTGAAATTGACGAATTCGCCGAAACTCTGGTCGTTGGCGAGATGAAACTTGGCGAGGAGATCGTAGGCGCCGGTCACGGAATAGATTTCGGCCGTCTCCTCAACGGTATCGATGAGAGCCTCGGCGACCTTGTAGGTCTGCCCCAGCTCACATTTGATCTGCACGAACAGCGGCTTCATGGATATCTCCTCGCGGCCTACGTTGCACCGCGCCAACTTCGCCCTTCGACCTGCTCAGGGTGAAGCTCTTTCGCCCTCATGCTGAGCCTGTCGAAGCATGAGGGGGCGGCCACACAACGGACGAAAGCAATGCGCTCGCGCAGCGTCAAGCTTTACCCGCCCGACGTTTGGACCTTAGATACGGCGCGGCAGGGAGTGTGATTCTCGCTTGAGAGCCGTGTGCCTGGGCGGCGGACCCGCCGGACTCTATTTCGCGATTGCGCTGAAACGGCTCGATCCGCGCCACGACGTGCTCGTCGTCGAGCGAAACCGGCCCGACGACACGTTCGGCTGGGGCGTCGTCTTTTCCGACCAGACGATGGAGCAGCTGGAGCGCGCCGATCCCGAAAGCGCCGCGGCGGTTACACAAGCTCTCGCCCATTGGGACGACATCGATGTGCATTTCCGGGGCGAGACGATCCGCTCGGGCGGGCACGGCTTTTCCGGCATCGGCCGCAAGCGCCTGCTCAACATTCTTCAGGAGCGTGCGTGCGCGCTCGGCGTCGCAATGCGGTTTCAATGCGAAGCGGACGCCGGCGCCTTTGCCGACGCGGATGTCATTGTCGCGAGCGACGGCATCAATAGCGCAACGCGCGCGGCGCACGCCGAGATCTTCCACCCGTCCATCCAGCGCCGCGCCAATAAGTTCGTCTGGCTCGGTACTGAAAGGCAGTTCGGCGCCTTTACCTTCATTTTCGAGGAGACGGAGCACGGCTGGATATGGGCACATGCCTACCGTTTCGAGCCGGAGACTTCGACTTTCATTGTCGAATGCAGCGAGCCGACATGGCGCGGCTTCGGCTTCGACCAGGTGACCACGGAAGAGACGATCGGAATTTGCGAGCGGCTGTTCGCGCGGTTCCTCGATGGCGCCCTGCTGATGAGCAATGCGCGCCATCTGCGCGGCTCGGCCTGGCTCAATTTTCCGGTGCTGACTTGCGAGCGCTGGCACGCCGGCAAAATCGTGCTGATCGGCGATGCGGCGCATTCGGCGCATTTCTCGGTCGGCTCGGGCACCAAACTCGCGTTTGAAGATGCCATCGCGCTTGCGTCGGCGGTGCACAAAAGCGGCGTTACGGCGGAAGCTTTGGAAGCGTTTCAGGCGGAACGCCAGCTCGAAGTGCTGAAGCTGCAGAACGCGGCGCGCAATTCGACGGAATGGTTCGAACACGTGCCGCGCTACGCGAAATTGGAGCCGATGCAGTTCGCCTATTCTCTTCTGACGCGAAGCCAGCGTATCAGCCACGAGAATTTGCGCCTGCGCGACCGCGAATGGCTCGAGGGTGTCGAGACCTGGTATGCGCAGAAGGCCGGCGTAAACGCGGCGAAGCCGAGGCCGCCGATGTTCGCGCCTATCAACTTGCGCGGGCTTGCGCTTCAGAACCGCATCGTCGTCTCGCCCATGTCAATGTATTCGGCGATGGACGGTACGCCGGACGATTTCCATCTCGTGCATTACGGTGCCCGCGCGCAAGGCGGCGCGGCGCTTCTCATTACCGAGATGACGGATGTATCCGCCGATGCTCGCATTACGCCAGGTTGCGCAGGGCTGTACAATGACGAGCACCAGCGCGCCTGGACGCGAATCGTCGGGTTCGTGCACGGTCACACGGACACCAAGATTTCGCTCCAGCTCGGGCATGCCGGGCCAAAAGGTTCCACGAAAGTGCCGTGGGAGGGCGAGGACGAGCCGCTCGACGACGGCAATTGGCCGCTCATTGCACCGTCGCCGGTGCCGTGGTCGCCGAGAAACCAGGTCCCGCGCGCCATGAACGAAGACGACTTCGAACGCGTGATCGCCGATTTCGTCGCAGCCACGAGACGCGCGCAGGCCTGCGGCTTCGACATGATCGAGTTGCATGCGGCGCACGGTTATCTGCTTTCGGCGTACCTCACGCCGGCGATGAACCGGCGAACCGATCGCTATGGCGGCGGCATCGAAAATCGCCTGCGCTTTCCGCTCGCAGTGTTCGCCGCCATGCGCGTCGCGTGGCCGGATGAAAAGCCGATGTCGGTCAGGATTTCCGCGACGGATTGGCTGGGCGACGCCGGCAACAGCGAGGCCGAAGCGCTGGTGATCGCCCGTGCCTTTGCGGATGCCGGCGCCGATGTCGTCGATGTCTCGGCCGGACAGACCTCGATCAAGGCGCAGCCGGTCTATGGACGCATGTTCCAGACGCCGTTTTCGGATCTCATCCGCAACGAGGCGGGCGTCGCCACCATGGCCGTCGGCAACATTTATGAGATCGATCATGTGAACAGCATTCTGGCCGCAGGTCGCGCCGATCTTTGCTGCCTCGCGCGGCCGCATCTCATCGATCCCTACTGGACGCTGCACGCCGCCGCGCAGCAGGGCTATGATGGCGTCATGTGGCCAGAGCAGTATTGGCCCGGCCGCGACCAGCTTATCAGGAACCTCGCCCGTGCGCGCTGATCCGCTTGCCGGCCGCCGTGCCGTGATCACGGGCGCTTCGCGCGGCATCGGCGCCGCGATAGCGCTGCGGCTGGCGGAAGCCGGCGCCGAGACCATATTGATCGGCCGCGATGCGGAGGCCCTCGCAGGGCAGACGGCGCGCATTCCCAATGCAACGAGCGCGATCTGCGACGTGACCGACGCGGCGCAGGTGGAGAAGGTCTTTGCCGAAACGCTTGCACGTAGCGCCGTGGACATCCTCGTCAACAATGCCGGTGCGGCGGAGAGCGCGCCGTTCATCAAGACGAGCGACGCCGTGCTCGAACGCATGCTGTCGATTAACCTGCGCTCCGCCTTCCGTTGCACGCGCGCGGTGTTGCCGTCGATGCTCGCGGGCGGCTTTGGCCGCGTCGTCAATGTCGCGAGCATCGCAGGTTTGCGGGGTTACCCCTATGTGACGGCCTACGTCGCGGCGAAGCACGCGCTTGTCGGTTTCACCCGCGCGCTGGCGATGGAAGTTGTGCAGAAGGGCATTACCGTCAACGCAGTCTGTCCCGGCTATGCCGATACCGATCTGGTACGCGGCGCGGTTTCCGCAATCGTGGAAAAAACCGGCCGCAGCCCGGGCGAGGTGGTGCGGGAAATGATCCGGACAAATCCGCTAGGACGCATGATTAGACCAGAAGAAATTGCCGAAACCGTAGCCTGGCTCTGCGGACCCGAAACCGGCTCGATCACCGGACAGGCAATTGCTATCGCCGGGGGGGAAATTATGTGAGCGGACCAATGGTCGACGAGAATTTTTCTCCCAAACATTTCCGCTGGTCGCTTGTCGACAAGGTGGCGACGATCACGCTCGCGCGGCCGGAGCGGAAAAATCCGCTGACCTTCGATTCATACGCAGAACTGCGAGACACCTTTCGTGCGCTTAAGCACGCACCGGCGGTAAAAGCGGTCGTGCTGACGGGTGCTGGGGGAAATTTCTGCTCCGGCGGCGACGTGCACGACATCATCGGCCCGCTGACGCAGATGAATGTCGACGGGCTCCTCGGCTTCACCCGGATGACAGGCGATCTCGTCCGCGCGATGCGCGCTTGTCCGCAGCCCATCATTGCCGCAGTGGACGGCACCTGCGCCGGCGCGGGCGCGATCCTCGCCATGGTGTCCGATATCCGGCTCGCGACGTCGAGTGCGAAGACGTCATTCCTGTTCGTGCGCGTGGGCCTTGCCGGTTGCGATATGGGCGCCTGCGCGGTCCTGCCGCGTCTGGTCGGCCACGGCCGTGCCGCGGAACTCCTGTTCACCGGCCGCGCGATGACGGCCGACGAAGGCGAACGCTGGGGATTCTACAGCCGCATTGTTGCCGCGGACGCATTGCCCGGGGAAGCCGCGCGAGTGGCGCGCGAACTTGCCGACGGTCCGGGTTTTGCGCACGCGATGACCAAGGACATGCTGAACCGCGAATGGTCGATGAGTATCGATGATGCGCTCGAGGCGGAGGCGCAGGCGCAGGCGCTTTGCATGCAGACGGAGGATTTCCGCCGCGCGTACCGCGCCTTCGTCGCCAAAACCAAGCCGAAGTTCGAGGGGAGCTAGGGCAAAGTTCGACCAGATGAAATTGCCCCCTCACCCATTCGCAGCGCTGACGCGCTGCTCATCTCCCTCTCCCCCTTCAAGGGGGAGAGGGTTGCGAGCGGCGAAGCCGCGAACGGGTGAGGGGGCGGCAAAACCGGTACAGCGTCGAGCGGATGTGCTCTGATGCCGACGGCGCACGTGGATCGCTTCGTGTTGGACCGGCTGCCGCCGCCCGAGCTGTTGCCGGAGTTTCGCTTTGACCGGCCGGAATTTCATTATCCCGAACGTCTGAATGCCGGCGCCGAGCTGATCGACCGCGCCGTTGCGGCGGGATGGCGCGCCCGCACCGCTATCGTCTTTCCTGACGGCGTCTGGACATACGCGGAGCTTGCGAAAGCCGCCAACCAGCTCGCGTCCGTATTGCGCGAGGACTTTGCGCTCGAACCAGGCGCGCGCGTGCTCCTGCGGGGCATGAATGGCCCGATGCTCTCGGCACTCTGGCTTGCAGTGCTGAAAGCCGGATGCGTCGTGGTCGTGACCATGCCGCTGTTGCGCGCGCGCGAACTTTCCTTCGTGCTTGAGAAATCGCGCATCGATCTTGCGCTTTGCGAAGGTGCTTTGGTCGATGAATTGGCGCAAGCCGTTGCTGCGACCGGGCAGGCACGCATTGCCGCGTATTCGCGCGACGGCCGCTCGCAGGAAACGGAGATCGAGCGCCGCATGCGCGACAAGCCGGAGTCGTTTGCGGCCGTTGAGACCCGCGCGAGCGATCCGGCGCTCCTTGCCTTTACCTCCGGCACGACCGGGCATCCCAAGGCAACCGTGCATTTCCATCGCGATGTGCTTGCCATCGCCGACGCCTTTCCGCGTTCGATCCTTGGCGTGCAAATGGGCGATCGGTTTCTTTGCAGTGCGCCGATGGCGTTCACCTTTGGTCTTGGCGGCCAACTGGTTTTTCCGCTCCGCTACGGCGGGAGCTCGGTGCTGCTTCCGGCCTGTACGCCCGACCAGCTGCTCGACGCCGTCTCGGAGTACCGCCCGAGCATCCTGATGACGGCGCCCACCGCCTATCGTGCAATGACGGAGGGCGCAGAGAGGCGCGATCTCAGCCACGTGCGCCATTGCGTTTCGGCCGGCGAACATTTGCCCGCAGCGACGCTCGAGGCATGGCGGCGCGCGACGGACCACGGAATCATCAATGGCCTCGGCTCGACCGAGATGCTGCACATTTTCCTCTCCAGTCCTGTCGGCGAGGCAAAACCTGGCGCCACGGGCACGGCCATCCGCGGCTATACCGCCTGCGTGCTCAACGAGGATGATGCGCCTGCCACGCCGGGCGAAGTCGGCCGGCTTGCGGTAAAAGGCCCGACAGGATGCCGCTATCTCGACGATGAGAGGCAGGCGAATTATGTGCGCCGCGGCTGGAATGTCACCGGCGATGCCTGCACGATGGACGAGGACGGCTGTTTCTGGTTTCAGAGCCGCACGGACGACATGATCGTGTCCGCGGGCTACAACATCTCCGGCTTCGAAGTGGAAGAGGCGATGCTGCGCCATCCCGCGATTGCGGAATGCGCGGTGGTCGGCGCCGCCGATGAGGCGCGGGGACAGGTGGTGAAGGCGTTTGTGGTGGCGAAAGCGGGGCACCAGCGCTCGGAGGCGCTGAAGCGCGAGATCCAGGATTTCGTGAAACGCGACATCGCTCCGTTCAAGTATCCGCGCGCGATCGAATTCCTCGACGCGCTTCCCCGCAACGCGTCCGGCAAGGTGCAGCGCTACCTCCTGCGCGACCGCGCGAGCATCGCGTCATGACGATCGTCAATCCGCCCGCATGGAAGCGGCCGAGCGGCTATTCGAACGGCGTGGTCGAGAACGGTTTTCTGTTCGTTTCTGGCCAGGTCGGCTGGAACGAGGCGGGCGAGTTTCCCCCCGACTTCGTCGCCCAGCTGCGCCAGGCCTTGATCAACATCTGTGCCGTGATCGAAGCAGCGGGCGCCCAGCGCGAACGAATCGTGCGGCTCACCTGGTACATCACAGACCGCGAAGTGTACAAAGCGCGCGAGAAGGAAATCGGCGGGGCCTATCGCGAAATCATCGGCCGGCACTTTCCGGCGATGAGCGTGGTCGAGGTGAAAGGCCTTGTCGAAGCCAAGGCGCTGGTTGAGATCGAAGCCACTGTCGCACTTTGATTGTCACATGCAGACGCGGAGCCACTTGCACCTCCGCATCTCAGCACCTCCGCGTCTTCGCTTGCCCTTCCTTAACGGCACAGGCGCCGGATCCATTCGGGCAGCGCGAAGGCGGCGGCGTGAATCTCCGGGTTGTAATAGTCGGTCTTGAGCTTCGCTCGGGCGAAGGCGGCACGTGCGCGCTTGATCCCCGCGGGCGTACCGAGGCGCTTCCCTTTGCCGGCCCATGACAGCGCCATATAGCCGCCGATATATGTCGGCACCACCGTCAGATAGAGACCCGATTGCGCGAACGAGACACGCAGCTCCGCGAGCGCGTCGGCAATCTCGAGCGGCTGATAGAACGGCACGCCCGTTTGAAAGGTGGCGAAGCCGCCGGGCGCGAGCGCGTTTTTCACACGGCTGTAGAACGTTTCGCCGAACAGCGCCTTGCCGGGCCCGACGGGGTCGGGCCGGTCCGCCACGATAAGGTCGAAGCGGCCGCGCGACTCCGCGCGCCCCAGATACTCGAAGGCGTCGGCGATCTCGATTCGGAGACGGCGGTCGGCGAAGGCCTTGGCGTTGATCGCAGCGAAGTGTTCGCGGCAGAGCTCGACCACGCGGCCGTCGATATCGACCAGCACGACTTCCCGGACGCCTTTGTGCTTCAGGGCTTCGTCGGCTATCGAGAGATCGCCGCCGCCCACGATCATCACGCGCGCCGCCCGGCCGTGCTCGAGAAGCGGCAGGTGGGTCAGCATCTCTGCATAGGCGGATTCGTCGCGGCTCGTCAGCTGTACGATGTCGTCGAGCACGAGAACGCGCCCGTTCGCCACCGTGTCGAAGATGCGGATGCGCTGAAACTGGCTCTTCTCTTCAGCAAGCGGCGCGCTGGAAATCTCCATCATCTGGGCATAACCTTTGTGCAGCTGCTCCCTGAAGGTGCTCGCCATTTTCTTCGCTCCGGAAAAGCGCGCCGATATAGGTCGCGCGCTCCTCTCTGTCCATTGCGCGCGGCTGCTCGCGCGCCAATTGTGACAGTCGTCGCGAAGCTGCTCAGGAAAAATTCAGATTTGAGCGCGAAAATTTCTTGCATAGGGGGGAGGGGGGCCTATATTTCGCCGGCAAAGCGGCGCGGCGGAACTTTGATTCCGACCCGCCGCTTTCGTCTTAGCGGTGACTGGAGCCCGGAAAGGCGAAAGCGCCAAGGTGTCAACACTCTTGAGAGGGTAGGTGCCAGGATGGCTCGACTCGGACTCGGTGTGGCGGCGATCAATGAAGCGCGATCGGCGAGAGCGCGCGTTTCGGCGAGGACCGTCCCGGTTCCTATTCCCCCTGGGGATCTGGACCGCAAGGATCACTTCATCACGAAGAACGGGCTGACCTACGCAGGCAGTCACCTGATCATCGATCTGTGGGACGCCGAGAATCTCGACGACCAGGATCTGATCGAGCAGACGCTGATCGAGGCGGTGCACGCCGCCGGCGCGACGCTGTTGCACATTCATCTGCACAGGTTCGGCGAAGGCGGCGGCGTTTCGGGCGTGGCGGTGCTCGCGGAAAGTCACATTAGCGTGCACACATGGCCCGAGCGCGGCTACGCGGCGTTCGACATCTTCATGTGCGGCGGCGCAGAGCCTAGGCGTGCGCTATCGGTCCTGAAGAAGGCATTCAGTCCGAAGCGGACAGTCATCGGCGAACACAAGCGCGGCGTGCTTTAGGACAAGACGTCTCATCCTGCCTGCCCGTCTACGCTAAAGCTTCGCCGCCTCAATACGCTTGATTCTGTCCGCAGAAGCCTCGGTGAAGGCGGATCGAAGGATGAGGCCTCGCCTTTCGACAGGGTCAGGGTAAGGCCAGGTTGGTTTGAATGTTCGCTTGAACCTTGCCCTTGCCGTCTATTGCTGCTCCCATTGTAGCCGGCAGCGCTCAGGGGCTCGGCATGAACAAGCCGGAATCGCGATCGGCCTTTGCACGGCCGGCATTCGCCGCCGAGGCGGAGGCCGAGTACGCGCCGTTCATGGCCGGGGAACCCGACATCGAGTTCGTCGATGCCGTCGTCGTAGACATCTGCGGCACGCTTCGCGGAAAGCGTTTTCCCGTGGCGGAAGTGCCGAAGCTCTTCGCGCACGGCATGCCGCTTCCCCATTCCGTCTATCTGATGGACGCACATGGCGAGATGACCAACGCGCTCGGCCGAGGCTTCTCCGACGGCGATCCAGACGGCAGCGCCTGGCCGGTTCCGGGGACGCTTTCGCGGGTCTGGGGACCAGGGCCAGTGCGCGCGCAGATGTTGATGTCGCTCCGCGACGCGAACGGCGTTACCGACCCCGCTGAACCCAGAGCGGTGCTCGCGCGCGTGCTCGACCGCTTCGCCGATCTCGAGCTGGTTCCCGTTTCAGCGCTCGAACTTGAATTCTATTTGGTCGATCGCGTGCGCCTGGAGCACCGGGCGCCGCAACCGCCGATGGATCCGCGCAGCGGCGAGCGCGAGAGTGCCGTCTCCGTGTTCGGCCTCGACGATCTCGATCGCTACGCGGTGTTCCTCGCTTCGCTCTCCGCGGCAGCGCGCGTGCAGAATGTCCCATTGAGCGCGGCGAGCAAGGAGTATGCGGCGGGACAGTTCGAGGCCAACCTGAAGCACCAGAGCAGTGCGCTCCTCGCTGCCGATCACGCCGTGTTTCTGAAGCAGATCGTCAGGGAAGCGGCGCGCGCGAACAGCTGCGATGCGACCTTCATGCCGAAGCCCTATCTCGAGCGCGTCGGCAGTGGTCTGCACATTCATTTGAGCCTGCTGGACCGCGACGGCCGCAACATCTTCGCCGGGGCCGATGAAGCCGGCTCCGAGATGCTGCGCTACGCCATCGGCGGATTGCAGGCGCTGATGCCGGAGTCGATGGCGTTTTTCGCGCCGAGCCAGAATTCGTATCGGCGTTTCCAGCCTGACATGTTCGCGCCGGTGAACCGCAGCTGGGGTTACAACAACCGCTCGGCCGGCATGCGAATCCCTGCAGGCGCGAATGAGGCGCGGCGCATCGAGCATCGCGCCTCAGGTGCCGACGCCAATCCCTATCTCGCCCTCGCCGCCGTGCTCGCGGGTGTACATCACGGGCTCATCAAAAAGATCGACCCCGGTCCGCCGGCAAAAGGCAATGTGTCGCGCGATCCCGATCCCGCGCTTCCTTTCACCATCGACGATGCGCTTGCGAAACTCGCCAGAGCCGACGTGCTGCCGGCCTATTTCGGTGAGGAGACGCTGACGCTCTATCGCGAGACCAAGCGCATCGAGACGGAGCGTCTCCGCCGCATGATTCCGCCGACGGAATATGACTGGTATTTGTAAATCGGCCTTAGACCGAGCTCGATCCCCGCGCAGGCGGGGAAGGGTGAGGCGTCATGCTTCGATCCGCCTTCGCCGAGGCTTCGGTGGACAGGATGATACGTACTGACCCGGCGAAGCTTTGGCGCAGGCGGGCAAGCTCAGCATGAAACCGTTGTTGGAAAGAGCACTGCGCAAGTTCCTTTGCATGTTTGGGTGTGCCCTTATCTTCACCGCAGCAGCGCAGGCCAGGGCGGAGAACGTCACCGTCTATCGTGGTGCAACGGTGATCGAAGGCACCGGCGCTGCGGCGAAACCGGACATGGCGATCGTCACGCGCGGCGAACGCATTGAGGCCGTCGTCCCGGTGCCGGAGGCGGCGGATTACGCAAAAGGCGCGACGGCAATCGACGCGCGGGGGCTCTATGCGCTTCCCGGCCTGATCGACAGCCATGTGCATCTCGCCACGCCGCCCGACCGACGCTACGCCGAAGCGCTGCTCCGCCGCGAAGTGTACAGCGGCGTCACCGCCGTCCGCGACATGGCGGGCGATGCGCGACAGCTCGCCGACCTCGCTCGCGCGTCGCTTGTGGGCGAAATACCGGCGCCGGATATCGCCTATGCGGCGCTGATGGCCGGCCCGAAATTCTTCAAGGACCCGCGCACCCTCGAGTCAACACGGGGCGCGGTCGCGGGCGAGGCGCCGTGGATGCGCGCGGTGACGCCGGCAACGGATCTGATGCTCGCCATCGCCGAAGCCAAAGGCACCGGGGCGACCGCCATCAAAATTTATGCCGATCTCCCGGGCGAGCTCGTCAAGGCCATCACCGGGGAAGCGCACCGGCAGCATCTTCTGGTGTGGGCGCATGCAGCGGTATTTCCGGCGAGCCCACGCGAGGTCATCGATGCCGGCGTCGATGTGGTGTCGCATTCCTGCCTGCTGGCCTATCAGGCGTCGCGCGAAATGCCGCGCGCCTATCACAACCGCCCGCCCGTCGAGGAGAAACTGTTCGCCGGCGATGACAATCCCGCGCTCGACGCTTTGTTCGATGAGATGAAACAGCACGGCACAATCCTCGATGCGACGCTCTATGTGTATGACGTGATGTGGCAGGTGCCGAATGCGCAGCCGCCTCCCTATTGTTCGCTCGCGCTCGCCGAAAAGATCGCTGCCGAAGCGCATCGCGCGGGGATTCCGATTTCGGCAGGAACCGACGCGCCAGGCGACTGGAACAATCCATGGCCGTCGCTTTTTTCGGAGCTGTCGCTCCTCGTGCATCATGCCGGTCTTTCGCCCGAGGAAGCGCTCGTCGCCTCATCCCGCATCGGTGCCATGACGATGGGCAAATCTTCCCAAATGGGAACCATAGAAGCCGGCAAGCTCGCCGATATCATGTTCGTTTCGAAAGACCCGCTTGCGGATATCGACAACATCGAGAGCATTGTCATGACGGTGAAGCGGGGCCGTCTCTATCGCCGCGCCGATTACCGGCCGATCAACAGGGCCGAAGCGGCGGGAGAGTTTGCTCCGTGAACGCGGGCTCGCCCTTATTCCACGCCAACGGGATACCTCCCCCGCGAAGTGGTGGCGAGCAGTGCGCCGGCGTTGCGAGACGGAGACGTGAGCCGGCTTATCGCAGGCTGGCTTCGATGTTGCCGCCATCGACGGTGAGGATGGCGGCGGTGGTTTTGTTGGCGGTGGCCAGAAAAACTAACGCGTCCGCCACATCGTCCGCCGTCACTTCGCGGCCGAGGAGATTGGCGCTCATATAGTCCTTTTCGGAAAGACCGCGCGCCTCGCTGCGCGAGGCGATCATCGAATCCGTTAAAAGTCCTGTGCGAACGCGGTCGGCATTGACCGCATTGGCGCGGATGTTGTCGCGGCCGTGATCGAGCGCATATTGCTTCATCAGGAACAGTGTCGAGGCCTTCGGCAGCCCATAGGGCCCGAAATCGCGCCCCGGATTGACCGCCTGTTTCGAGACGTTGAACAGAAGGCACCCGCCCGTCCCTTGCGCCTTCATGATCGCGACTGCCGTCTGTGCCACGCTCTGATGCGCGAAGAAATTGAGCTCGAAAGACCGTCTCAGCGTCTCGTCGTCGACGCTGCCGATCGTGCCCTGCCACGCCGCGCCGGCATTCGAAACGACGATGTCGACGCCACCGAACCCCTTCACCACATGGCGGAAGGCGGATTGTACGTCCTTCAACTTCGTCACGTCGCAGGCGAGCGCCATAGCCGTCTTGCCGCATTCGCGGGCGACGGCGCTTGCGGCGGCGCGGTCGCGATCGAGAACCGCGACTTCTGCGCCCGCGCGTGCCATCGCTTTCGCCGTCGCCGCACCAATGCCTGAGCCGCCGCCGGTGATCACCGCGACCTGGCGGGCGAGCGGCTTCTCGATCGCCTTGCCGAGCTTCGCCTGTTCGAGCGACCAGTATTCCACGTCGAACATGTCGGCTTCGGAAATCGGCTGATAGCGGCCAATGGCTTCTGCGTCGGTGATCACCTCGATGGTGTTCTCCGCGATATCGGCGGCGATCGCGGCGTCCTTCGCCGAAGCACCGAGGCCAAAGAGGCCCTTGCCGGGCACCAGCACCACGCGCGGATAGGGGTCGAGTTCGGTCTTTTTCGGCTCGGCGCGCGCATTGTTGCGCGCAAAGTAATCGTGATAGCGCGCGACGAATTCTGCAACCGCTGTTTCGACCGCAGTTTTCCACGCCTCGAGCGTGCCCGCTTCCGGTGCAGGCACGACGAGCGGCCAATTCTTGGTGCGAATGGTGTGATCGGGCGTGACCACGCCCGCCTGCGAGTAGCGCGCGCGCTCGGCGCCGTTCACGTATTCGAGAATGCTGGGCGAACTGCGGAACGCGAGAATCTGACGCTTGACCGTGCCGGCCCTTTCGTCACGCGCAATCGCGCAGGCGCCGCGGATGATCGGCGCGATTTCCGTCGTGCGCGCGAGCTCAGCCGGCAAAGGCGCGACGGCAAAGGTCTTGCGGTCCCTGGCGAGCCGCTCTTCCGCGAGGCTCACGAACGCGATCATCCGCTCATAAGCTTCGCGCGCGCTTTCGCCGACGCTGAAGATTCCGTGCTGCAGCAGAACGAGTCCTTCCACGTCGCGATTCCAGTCGAAAACATCTGCGACACTCTTCGCGAGCGCGAAACCGGGAATCGTGTATGGCACGTAAGCGACGCGGCTACCGAACAGGTCGCGCGCGAGGCTCTCGCCGTGCGGCTGGTCGGTGAGCGCAAGCACCGCCGTCGAATGGGTGTGATCGATATATTTGTGCGGCAGAAAGGCGTGGAGCAGCGTCTCGACGGACGGATTGGGCGCGGAGGAATCGAGAAGGTTGATCCGCTGGTAATTTACCATTGCTTCGTCGGAGAGGCGGTCGAGTGCTCTAAGGCGCCGGAGCGGCGCAAGTCTCACCGCAGGCAATCCGGCAGGCTCGATATTGCCCATGTCCCATCCTGAGCCCTTGACGCAGATCACCTCGACGGTGTCGCCGAGCAGGTCCTTCATCCGCGTCTTGACCGAGGTGTTGCCGCCCCCATGCAGCACGAGTCTCGGATCGCTACCCAGAAGCCGCGTCGTGTACACGCGCAGCGCGAGATCGTCGCCAATCTCCTGCGTGGCGTAGCGGTCGACGAATTCTTTCGCCTCGGAATCCGACCAGCGGCTTTTCATGGAGTCTCCGGTAGTCTGTGCTCGGGATAGAGCGACAGAAGGCCATCGCGGCTGGCGGCGCAAGTTCCCCGTTCGGTGATGAGGCTTGTAACGAGCCGCGCCGGCGTCACATCGAAGGCGGGATTGGCGGCGGAACTGCCTGGCGCGGCTATTTCGACGCGCGCCATGGCACCGCTCGCGAGTCTTCCCGCGATGTGTGTCAGTTCGTCGGCGGCGCGCTCCTCGATGGGAATGTGTTCGCCGCGCCCGGTGCTCCAGTCGATGGTCGAGCCGGGCAGCGCGACGTAGAACGGCACGTTGTTATCGCGCGCGGCGAGCGCTTTCAGATAGGTGCCGATCTTGTTGGCGACATCGCCGTTTGCTGCCACGCGGTCGGTGCCGACGATGCAGCAATCGACCGTCCCTCCCTGCATGTAATGGCCGCCCGCGTTGTCGGCGATGATGGTATGCGGGACGCCGTGGCTGCCCAGCTCGAACGCGGTTAGCGAAGCACCCTGGTTGCGCGGCCGCGTCTCGTCGACCCACACGTGAACGGGGACGCCCGCGTCATGCGCCATGTAGATCGGCGCGAGCGCCGTGCCCCAATCGACGCAGGCGAGCCAGCCCGCGTTGCAATGCGTGAGGACGTTCAGCGGCGCGCCGTGCTTTTTCGCCGCGAGCTCGCGCAGGATTCCGAGACCGCGTTCGCCGATGCGCCGGCAGGTTTCGACGTCCTGGTCGGCAATCGCGGCGGCCTCCTTCCAGGCAAGGCTCGGGCGTTCGGGCCGCGCGCGATTGCGGAGCGCGGCGCGCATCCGCTCGAGCGCCCAACGGAGATTCACCGCCGTCGGTCGCGTCGCGATCAGCAGATCGCAGGCGCGGTCGAGATTTTCGTCCGACGCATCGTCGCGCATCGCAAGCGCAATGCCGTAGGCGGCGGTCGCCCCAATCAGCGGCGCGCCGCGCACGACCATGTTGCGGATGGCCTCGGCCGCGTCCTCCGCCATCTTCAACGGAACGGTTGCGAATTGGAACGGCAGCCGTGTCTGATCGATGACCTCCACCGTATCATCGCCAACGGTCCAGATCGTCCGATAAGCGCGACCCGCGATTTTCATGCCGGGGTTTCACCACAAACAGAAAGAAAACGCACGCGGGCGCCGCGGCGACTGAATTAATGGCCTTCGAAGGCGACGAGGGCGATGACCTCCTTGCCCAGCGCGCGGATCTTTTCGGCGCCGCCCAAATCGGGAAGGTCGATCACGAACGAACAGCCCACGACTTTTCCGCCCGCGCGCTCCAGAAGCCGGATGGCGGCAAAGCAGGTGCCGCCAGTCGCGATCAGGTCGTCAATGAGAAGGATATGGTCGCCTTGGCTTACCGCGTCGATATGGATCTCGACGCGATCGAGTCCGTACTCGAGCGCATAATCCTCGCCCAGTACCTGCCAGGGCAGCTTGCCCTTCTTGCGGACCGGAATGAAACCGACGGAGAGCTGGTGCGCGACTGCGCCACCCAGGATGAATCCGCGCGCCTCGATTCCCGCCACCTTGTCGATGCGGACGCCCGCATACGGCTGTACCAGCTCGTCGACGGCGCGGCGGAACGCGCGTGGGTGCCCCAAGAGGGTGGTGATGTCGCGGAAGATGATCCCGGGTTTCGGATAATCCGGAATCGAACGGATGATGGACCGAAAATCCATACTGGTCACCCTCACCCGCGCCGGGCAGTTTTGGCGCCCCCTCTCGCGCAAGGGGAGCTTTGCCTAGAAAAGGCAAAAGTGCGCCGAATATTTAGGCACGCAAGCGAATTTTTTGGCAGTGAAGAGCGGCAGATAGCCGTCTTGGGGGAAATGCCTGCGACCAACCGGAAAAGCCCGTCCTGACCGGCGGGGACATGCTCAATCATGCCGCTATGGCGCAAACTCGCAAATGAAGTGGCCGATTTGCCGCCCATGACGCGCGAGCGTGGCAGATCGCGCTTTACACTTGGCTCGCCTCCAACGCGCTTTCGCCGGCTCGCTATTTCTGTTTGCCGCCCAATCGTGCCGTGGAACTGGGCTCGCAAGTTGAGATTTGAGCCACCGAAAACGCCTACTCCGCTGCTTTGAGTCGATATCCCACGCCCTGCTCCGTCAAAATCAAGCTCGGCTGTCCAGGATTGGGTTCGATTTTCTGGCGCAGCGTCCGGATGTAGATTCGCAGGTATTTCACGTCTGCCTCACTGCCCCACACGTGATGCATGATGTATTTGTGCGTAAGAACTTTACCGGCATTGGTAATCAAAAGACGCAGGAGGTCGTATTCGCGCGGCGTAAGCTTTACGTCTCGCTGGCGAACGGTCACGACACGTGCAACCAGATCGACAGTGAGATCGCCACTCTTGAAAACGGGGCGCTCGCCTTCCTGCTGCAGGCGATGACGGAGAGCGGTTCGAATGCGCGCGAGCAATTCATCCATTCCGAACGGTTTCGTAACGAAGTCGTCGGCGCCCATGTTCAAAGCCTTGACCTTACCGGCTTCGTCGGATCGCGCCGAAAGAATGATAATCGGAACGGCGGAGCCGCTCTCTCGCAACTGTCGGATGACCCCATAACCGTCGACACCGGGCAGACCAAGATCGAGGACCATGATGTCGAGGGCGTTGCGCCGAAGCATGGCCAAAGCGGAAGCTCCGTCCTCGGCTTCAAGCACCTGAAAGCCGTGCGCGGTCAAGCTCGTGTGCAGGAGGCGACGAATCGGCGGCTCGTCATCAACAACCAGGATGCGTGAGGATGGAGGTGTCATGCCGCACGGTCGTAGGGCTGGTCGATATTCGCCGGCAGCATGATCGTGAATACTGCTCCGCGCCGATCGGCGCGATTTCCCGCGACAATCATTCCGCCCAGGGCCTCGACAAAGCCCCGGCAGATGGGAAGTCCCAAGCCTGTGCCGGCGCGTTTTCGATCCGCTGCCTGCACGCGGTAAAACTTGTCGAAGATGCGTTCAACGTCGGCGTCGGGAATACCATCGCCTTCGTCGCGGACTTCGAGCCGGACGCGATGTCCGTCCCGGAGAGCAGCAATGTGAATCCCGGTTCCTGCCGCGGAATACTTCGCGGCGTTGTCGAGAAGATTGAAGAGGACCTGTTCAAAAAGAACGGGATCGACTTTGATTGACGGCATCTCGGCCGCGACATTGACCTCAACGTGATGCTTCGACAGGACCGATCCCGCCCGACGGAGCGCACTGCCTACGACGTCGCCCACATCGACATCCTCGAGCCGGGGCTCGATGGCGCCGGATTCCAGTCGCGTCATGTCCAGCAGATTCGCAATGAACCGATTGAGTCTCTCTGCCTCTTCCTGGATCGTGGCGGACAATTCCTCCTGTGCCGTTTCACCCAGACTGTGGCGATTGGTTCTAAGGCTGGTAATCGATCCGAGGATGCTTGCCAGAGGCGTGCGCAAATCATGTGAGATTGACGTGAGAAGGGCAGCCCTCAAACGTTCCGTCTCGGCAGACATGCGCGTGCGCTCGATATCTTCGGAAAGCCTGATGCGCTCGACCGCGAGCGCCACCTGATCCGACAAGGCATCGAACAATCGCCGCTGCTCGGGCGTGAGCAGCGGGCCGGGACGGTCGCTGTCCAATCCGACCACGCCAATCATGCCGCGTCCGGTCCGCATGGGGAGAAAGAGGCGTTTGGCGCCGGGCAGGGTATCGGCGCCGCGACCCGCCGCCGACGCATGTTCCCACACCCATTTGGCGGCGGCGATATCGGCTTCCACGAGCGTGTCTTCCGGCGGATAGCCAGCCCGCACCGCGATGGTTTTGTCCTCGGGCAGGAGAATAACGACCCTGACCTTCAACATCTGTGCGAACTGAAATGAGGCGGCCCACAGCAGGTCGTCGAGCGTGAAAACGCCGGCGAGTTTGCGGCTGAAGAGATACAGACTTTCCGTCGTGGCAGCGCGCTCGCGTGCCGAAATCGCCTGGGTTCTTACACGCGCGGAGAGATAGCTCGCGATGATCGCAACGACAGTGAAGAAAAACAGCGCGACCACATTTTCCGGATCGGCGATTGTGAACGTATAGAGCGGCGGAAGGAAGAAAAAATTGTAGGCTAGTGTTGCGACAATGCAGGCAAACAGAGAAGGCCATAAGCCGTAGGTGATCGCGACCGTCAGGACGGCGGTAAGAAATACGAGTGCAACATTCGTGATCCCGTATCTCTGAAGCAGCAGCCCTATCAGTAGCGCCGCGACGACCATGCCTAGGCTCGCTGTGTACCCTTTGCCGTCCCAGGCGAATCTTTGGGTCACGGCCGTTTGTGGCGTGCGTCTGGCCGCTGTTCCCTTCATCGCCCGCGTCAACTGTTCGGGAACCACATGCACGCTGATGTCGCCGGCGCGCCGAATGATTTCGTGGGCGGCCGATCCGCGAATGATTTCCCTCCAGAAGCCGCGCTGGGCCGTGGACGTGACGATGTGCGTGAAATTGTTTGCGCGCGCGTAATCGATGACACCACCCGCCACACTTGCGGCCGGGATGCTCACCGCCTGTCCTCCGAGTCGCTCGGCCACTCGAAGGGCGTCGGCGACGCGGTCGCGTTCGGCTTCGCTGAATCGCTTCGCGGCAGGCGTGTCAACGTGAATGGCCGCCCAGGATGCGTGAAGCCTGTCAGCCAGCCTGCGCGTGTAACGCACGAGCGCGGCGACGCCCGGTCGTTCGTTGACGCAGACAAGGACGCGTTCGCTTGCTTCCCACGGACCTTGAATGGCATGCGCCCGCATGTAGCTGACCATCTGGTCGTCCACACGTTGCGCGGTACGGCGCAACGCGAGTTCGCGAAGCGCCGTCAGGTTGCCGGGAACGAAATAATTCTGCGCCGCGCGCTCCGCCGCCTCGGCAAAGTAAACCTTTCCTTCCTTCAGCCGCTGCAGGAGATCGTCGGGTGTGAGATCGACGAGTTCGACATCATCGGCGCGGTCCAAAATGGAATCTGGAACGGTTTCGCTTACCCGTACGCGCGTGATCTTCGCCACGACATCGTTGAGACTTTCGAGATGCTGTACGTTTAATGTGCTATTAACATCGATCCCGGCGGCGAGAAGCTCCTCGACGTCCATGTAACGCTTGGGGTGGCGGCTGCCTTCGACGTTGGTGTGCGCGAGTTCATCAACCAGTACGAGCTTTGGCCTGCGCTGCAGAATCGCGTCGAGGTCCATCTCGGCAAGCACGCGTCCCTTGTATGGGATGCGCTTCTTCGGAATTTTCTCGATGCTCTTGGTCAGCAGGTCGGTTTCGACGCGGCCATGCGTTTCGACGACACCGATTACGACATCGGCGCCTTCGAGCTTGCGTTGCCGCGCCTGGCTTAGCATCTCGTACGTCTTCCCTACGCCGGGGGCAGCGCCGAGAAATATCTTGAGGCGGCCGCGCCCCTCCTGCTTCGTCTGCAGGAGCAGTGCATCCGGTGATGGCCGCGCCTCGTCAGTCATGTAGGAAAGCTTACAGTGTTTCGCGTGCCGTAGCACGCGCGGACAAGATGTCTCGCATTCTGCAGTGGGGTCAGGACGGGCCGCTGACCTTCAGGTCATCGAGCGCAAGATTGAGCTTGAGCACATTCACGTGCGGCTCGCCGAAAAGTCCAAGGAAGCGGCCTTCGACGTGTTGGTCAACCAAGTCCCTTAAACGGTTTTCCGGCAGGCGTCGGGCCTTCGCGACCCGCGGAATCTGAAAATAGGCGCCCGCCGGAGTAATATCTGGATCAAGACCGCTCGCGGAGGACGTCACGAGATCGACAGGGACCGGCGCGCTGTTCCCTGCTTTCAGCGTCTTCACGTCTCCCTTGATGCGGTCGAGAAGCGCCTTGCTCGTAGGTCCCAAGTTCGACGCGAGTGAATTGGCGGCGTTATAAGGTGCGCTGATCGTCTTCCCGTGCGCGTCGGTATCCGTGGTCACCGAAGGACGGCCGTGAAAGTACTTTGCCGAGGTGAAGTTCTGGCCGATGAGCGCCGAGCCGATCACCTGTCCGTTTCTGGTGATCAGACTACCATTCGCCTGCCATGGGAACAGGAGTTGCGAAATTCCGGTCATGCCCAGCGGATAGGCAAGCCCGAGCAGCACGGTGAAAACAACCACCATGAGAATCGCGGGACGAAGTTCTTTCAACATTGTTGCCGTTCCTTCAGATCACACCGACAGCCGTCAAGAGCAGATCGATTCCCTTGATTCCGACGAAGGGCACGATGACACCGCCGGCTCCATAGATAACGAGATTGCGCGCCAGCAGACGTCCGGCGCTCTGCGGCCGATATTTGACGCCTCGCAAGGCAAGCGGGATGAGCGCGATGATGATTAAGGCATTGAAGATAACCGCAGACAGAATCGCGCTCTGCGGCGAATGGAGACGCATCACGTTGACGACGTTTAGGGCGGGGTAGAATGCGGCGAACATCGCCGGAATGATGGCGAAGTACTTCGCCACGTCGTTCGCAATCGAAAAGGTCGTTAATGCGCCGCGCGTGATCAGAAGCTGTTTTCCGATCAGCACAACTTCTATCAATTTCGTCGGATCGGAATCGAGGTCCACCATGTTGCCGGCCTCACGCGCGGCCTGCGTGCCGGTCTGCATGGCAACGCCCACGTCAGCCTGTGCGAGCGCCGGCGCGTCGTTTGTGCCGTCGCCGCACATGGCGACGAGTTTCCCCTTGGCCTGTTCGGCGCGGATGAGCTTGAGCTTGTCCTCGGGGGTTGCCTGCGCGAGGAAATCATCGACACCCGATTCCGCAGCAATGGCAGCCGCGGTCAGCGGATTGTCGCCGGTGATCATCACTGTGCGGATGCCCATGCGGCGAAGCTCGGCGAAGCGCTCGCGGATTCCGCCTTTGACAATGTCCTTGAGGTGAATGACGCCGAGTATTCGCCCGTCTCTTGCTACCGCGAGCGGCGTGCCGCCGGCGCGCGAGATTCGATCCGTGATCTCCTCCAGCGCCGGTGGCGTTTGCGTGTTGGGGATTCCGCCGGATTGGCGGACATAGGCAATAATGGAATCGACCGCGCCCTTGCGAACGGACGATCCCTCGATATCCACGCCGCTCATCCGCGTCTGTGCGCTGAAAGGAACGAAGCGCGCGTTCAACGAGGCCATTTCGCGCGCGCGCAGACCGTACTTGTCTTTGGCCAGCACGACGATTGACCGGCCTTCCGGCGTCTCGTCGGCGAACGATGAGAGCTGCGCCGCGTCGGCAAGATCGGCCGCTGAGACGCCCGGCATGGGCAGGAATTCGGTAGCCTGGCGATTGCCGAGTGTGATCGTTCCTGTCTTGTCGAGCAAAAGTGTGTCGACGTCGCCTGCGGCTTCGACGGCGCGTCCCGACATGGCAAGAACGTTGAACTTCACCAGCCTGTCCATTCCGGCAATGCCAATCGCCGACAGCAGGGCACCGATCGTGGTGGGAATGAGCGTAACGAAAAGCGCCACCAGAATGACGACCGGAACGACCCCCCCGGCATATTTCGCGAAGCTCGGAATCGTGACTGTTGCGAATACAAATATGATCGTCAGGCCGGCGAGCAGGATGTTCAGCGCAACCTCGTTCGGCGTCTTCTGGCGTTCGGCGCCCTCGACCAGCGCGATCATCCGATCGAGGAAGGTCGAACCCTGCGGCGCGGTGATGCGGACCTTGATCCAGTCCGACAGTACGCGTGTACCGCCGGTAACAGCGGAGCGATCGCCGCCCGACTCACGGATCACGGGCGCGCTCTCGCCGGTGATCGCCGATTCGTCGACCGAAGCAAGGCCTTCGATGACATCACCGTCGCTCGGGATGAAATCGCCGGCTTCCACCAGCACAATGTCGTTCGTCTTCAGCTCGGGTGCCGGAATTGGCGTGTAATCGTTGGACGTGGTGTTCACCAGACGCTTCGCCATCGTCTGCGTTCGCGTGCGACGAAGATTTTCTGCCTGTGCCTTGCCGCGTCCCTCGGCAACGGCCTCCGCGAAGTTCGCGAATATCACTGTGAACCAAAGCCAAAAGGCGATATGCGCCGCAAAGCCGAGATTTGGGCCACCGGTGAGCAGACCCTTGATGACGAGAATGGTAGTCAGCACAGAGACCAGCTCGACGACGAACATCACTGGATTTCGAATCAACGTTCGCGGATCAAGTTTCTTGAACGCTTCGCCGGCCGCCGTGATCAGGATGTCCGACGAAATGCCGGCGACGCCGCGTTTGCGGTGGATCAACTCCGTGCTGAAAGTTGTGGTTGAGGGACGCTCGTTCATCGACGTGTCCTCTTAATAAAGTTTGCCGGCCTGCATCTGCAGGTGCTCGATAAGCGGGCCGAGAACGTCTGCCGGGAAATAGATGAGTCCGCCGGTAATAATGATCACTCCGAGAAGCATTGCGACGAACAGCGCGTTGTCGGTGGGAAACGTTCCGGCGGATGCGGGCACGAGTTTTTTGGCGACGAGCGAGCCCGCGATCGCAAGCACCGGCACCGCGATCGCGAAACGGCCAATCATCATCGCGATGCCACCGGTCGTGTTGTAGAACATCGTGTTCCCGGACAGACCCGCGAAGGCGCTGCCGTTGTTCCCCGTCTGCGAGGTAAAGGCGTAAAGGATTTCACTGAATCCGTGCGGGCCGTTGTTCGAAATGCCGGCAAGTCCAGGGGCTATTACGGTCGCGATTGCCGTGAAACCGAGCGCCGAGAGCGGCACCGAGAGGATGGCGAGCATCGCCATCTTTACTTCGCGCGATTCGATCTTCTTGCCGAGGTATTCCGGCGTCCGGCCCACCATCAGCCCGGCGATGAACACCGCCAGAATCGCAAACAGCAGCATGCCGTAGAGTCCACAGCCGACGCCGCCGAAGATGATCTCGCCCAGCTGAATGTTGACGATCGGCACCAAGCCGCCGATCGGCGTGTAGCTGTCGTGCATGGAATTGACGGCGCCGTCGGACGTGTCCGTCGTGGTGGTGGCGAAAAGTGCCGAGTCTGTTACGCCGAAGCGAACTTCCTTGCCTTCCATGTTGCCGCCGGCCTGCAACGCACTCGCGTGCTGATCGATGCCGAGCGGCGTAAAGGCAGGATTGCCGGCGCTTTCCGCGCCATAGCAGATGAACGCACCGACCAGGAACAAAATCGCCATCGCGCCGAACAGCGCCCAGCCCTGCTTCATGTTGCCCACCATGCGGCCGAAAGTGAAGGTCAGCGCCGCCCCGATGAGAAATTCAAGTATCGTCGTGATGATGTTCGTCATCGCGTTTGGATTTTCGTACGGATGCGCCGCGTTGACGTTGAAGAAGCCACCGCCGTTCGTGCCGACCGTTTTGATCGGAATCTGGGATGCGACCGGCCCCTGCGCCAATACCTGTTTCGCACCTTCCAACGTGTGCGCAGTTACATAGGAGTGCAGATTTTGCGGCATTCCCTGCCAGACAAAGATGAGCGCAACAATAATCGAGATCGGCAGAAGCACGTAAAGATTACAACGGGTCAGATCGACCCAGAAATTGCCGATCGTCGTTGCCGACTGGCGTACGAAGCCGCGGATCAGGGCAATCAGAATGGCAATACCGGTGGCTGCGGAGACGAAGTTGTGAAACGTCAACCCAGCCATTTGCACCAAGTATGAAAGCGTCGTTTCGCCGCCGTAGTTCTGCCAGTTCGTATTGGTCGTGAAGCTTATTGCGGTATTAAATGCGAGATCGCCGGGAACGGCGGTCATCCCTTGCGGATTGAACGGTAGCCAGCCCTGCAACCTCATCATTGCATAGAGCGGGACAAAGCCGAACAGATTGAACAGCAGCATGGCGACTGTGTAGGTGATCCAGTTCTGCTCTTGTTTTTCGTTGACCCCACAAATCGCATAGATCGCCCTTTCCAGCGAGCACAGCACGGGCGAGAGGAATGTGCGTTCGCCGTTGAACACACGGGCCATGTAGATGCCGAGTGGCACCGCGGCCGATGTGAAAATGGCCGTGAAAATCAGTATTTGGGCAATGCCGTTTCCAGTCATGGCCATACCTCATAATTTTTCGGGTCGTACAAGGGCGTACACGAGATAGCCGAGAATGCTGAGGGAGAAGATTGCCCCAAGGATGTAGTCGAAGAGCATGGCGAACCTCACATCACGTCGCAGAGCGCGGTGTAGCCCAGGAAGGCGATAAACATGCCGATCCCAAGCGCCAGCATCATCAGGTCGAGCATCGTATTCTCCTGTGCGCCTCAGAACAGAACGCCGGCTTCAATGAGAAGCCGCGCCTGCGAGGTTTTGTCGAGATTCGGGCCGAACACGTCGCCGGCTGTGGTACTGCCTGCGCCGACGTAAGAAGCCTCTCCGCGTGCAAAGAAAATCCCGTGCTGATACGTCGGCGTAATGGTGAAGGACCATGCGTCGCTGCCCGCCCCGTATAGCAGGTTGGGCGTTCCCGCCGCAGGACTACCGGACGAGCTGATGTACTCGGCGCGGCCGGCGACCTTCCAGTCATCGTTCAGGGCGTAGCTGACGAGAAGGGCCCCCCCGGCCGTTGACGCGCTGTGGGCGATTCCGATTGCGGCGTCGGCGGGAACATTGGCGTACTGAGCGTCCGGGCTTACCGTCCACGGACCGGTCGTCCATGCGTAGATCAGGTTGAAGATATCACCGTTGTTCTGCGCCAGCGGCGTCGCGAAACTCGAATAACCCGTATGGCCGAGACTGCCGCCACCAACGACTGTGAGGCTGTTGGAGCTGTCGATCGCATAGGTACCGGAGCCCTCGATCCAGTTAAGCCTGTCGGAATAAAAACCGTCGGTCCATGACAGCGCGAGGCTGAACGGTCCCGAACTGTAATTGGCCTGTACGCCGCGGCTGATCGCCTGCTCCTGGTTCCACAGAAGGCCGCGTTCGATGTTCATATTCTCGAAAGTGAAGGTGTATTCTGCACCGGTGAGTGTCGGCAGTTTTCCTGCTTCTATCGAGAAGCTGTCGTTCGGAACAATTTTGGCGTACGCCACGGGAACCGCGCTGTAGGTGTCGTTTATGATATTGCCCGCAGTTACGTAGGTCGTCCCAAGCGACGGCAGCGAGTATGCACCCGCCTGCACATAAAATTGGAGCCAGCCATCCGTCTTCTGGACGAACAGCTGACCGTTGCTGGCGTCGGCGCTCCATTCGTGATCGCCGGGGACATGGTTGCTTTGCCAAAACCCGACACCGCTCAAAATGCCACCAACATAGATTTTACCAAGCAGTCCGGCATCCAGCGAGATCGGATTGGGATTGGCGGCCAACGGGCCGCTCATCGCAGGTGTGCTGAGTGCAGAAGCGTTTGCGTTTCCGACCGCCAGCGCCAAAACGCTAATCGTCGTGGTACTCAGAATCCATGATCGCATTGCATTGCCGCTCGGTCGTACAGAACGGGCACAAATATGCATTCCGTAGGCAGATCGCTAGCTTATGTGCAATGAGGCCAGCACCACGGTGATGGCCACGATGATCCCGAGAATGACAACGAGCACGAGCGCCATTTCGCCGATAACCTCGTGGGCAGAGTTGGCATTCTTCTCGTCGGCCGACTGAAAATCGTATCGCGAAGACGGAAACCCGAATTCGTTAGGTTCATGGCGCCGAAAACGTGGTGATTCGCTGCGCATCGTTTAACCGCATCGACTGTTGCGGAGCCATACTTGCTCATCAACGCATATAAATTCGAGACCGCTCGTTTGATGCGAAGATATAGATATTGCATAGGACCTCTTGGGCCGCCCATAATAAATACGCCTGCCAAAGTGGTTGCGAGTACGCGCGCAATCTGTCCAAACACGATTCCGGGAGAATGTTCCTTTACTACACGAGCGTCTCTCGCAACATCGCCCGCCGTCCGCCCAATACCCTGGAAGTGTCCGTCCCGCATTTCGTGTCTCACAACGCGGGCTGAGTGGGCTCCCGCGGAATCGGCGGGTAAACGGGACCGGCACGAAATATAGATTCGATCCCTTACAGAACCTGCGATTATATAAATTTCGCATAAGCGCCCGCTGGCGAAGCTTCGGGGGCCCGCTCGCGAACCTGGACGCGGCCATCGGGGTTCTCTCCCCCGACCATCCCGACTACATCGCACCGGCCGAAGAAACGCTACTTCGGCCACAACGAACACGCGCGCCTTGTTCGGGAGGCGCTACGGGATGCGAACCCGCCTCTGTCGGCTAGCGAGATAGCAGCCACGATCACGGCCGCCAAAGGCTTCCCGGAGACGCACTACGCGGCGGTTACGAAGATGGTCTTGGTGAGGCTGGCCGCCTTCGCACGGGACGGCAGTCACGAAGACCGGCAGGACACGGGACGCGGGGTGGGGTATCATCTAGTAGCGCTGACGATATGGCAGATCACGCCAGTCTGCGCCGAATCGATGAGGGTGATATCATGCGGAAAGGGCGTCTCTTCGCCTTGGCAATTGCGACAATGACGTTCAATCACGCATATGCCGATACTTTGATCAAGCTGGTTTGCGCGACTCCGGGCGGAGATGCGTATCGATTTGCGTTCAATATGACGCGGGGCACGATATGGACGGAAGGCCATCCCACAATGAAATTTACCGAGAGCAAAACAAATATTTCCTTCAGCAACTCCGATGATTTCTGGAGTATTGATCGATCAACATTGCAGCTTTTAGATCAGCGAAATGCGCTCGGCAGTACTGTCGTTGCGTACGTGGCTCAATGCCAAAAAGACCTACCACAAATGTGAATGCGGGCAGGACGCAGTTTACAGTCCCGGTCTGTCCACATGCCGCTGCCAATACCCGCAATTCCGCGAGAGAACTTCCATCTTCACGTACGGCACAATCCCGCAACGAAACTTTGCCCTAATCTTCGGCGAAGGTGCTTGTCGGATGCATTCAATCCCGCGCGCGCGCGCGCCGGACGAGGGCTATGGTGTTACTCCTTCAGCACGCGGCCGGCGACCGCGTCGAGTTTGGCGAACAACTCGGGGTCGCGCTTCCCGGGCGCGGTGATGAAAGCGGTGTCGAGGACGTGCTCGACGCCAAGTGGCGAGGGTACACGCTCCGGCCCGAGCTTCGGCGCCACCCGGGCAATGAGACGCCGCGCCTTCTCGGCGTTCGCGTTCAACACCGCAATGACGTGGTCGACCGTGACATGATCGTGATCGGGATGCCAGCAATCGTAGTCGGTCACCATCGCGGCGATCGCATACGGGAGCTCCGCCTCGCGCGCGAGCTTCGCCTCGGGCATCGCGGTCATACCGATCACCGCGCAGCCCCAGGAACGGTACAGCTCGGATTCCGCGAGGGTTGAAAATTGCGGTCCCTCCATCGCGAGATACGTGCCGCCCTTGGCATGGGAAATGCCTTCCTCGGCGCAAGCCTCGTCGAGCGCGTCGGCGAGCTTCGGGCACACGGGATGTGCGAGCGACACGTGCGCGACGAAGCCGCGGCCGAAGAAGCTTTTCTCGCGCGCGTGCGTGCGGTCGATGAACTGGTCGGCGATGACGAAGGTGCCGGGCGGCAGATCTTCGCGCAAAGACCCACAGGCCGAAACGGAAATCACATCCGTTGCGCCCACGCGCTTCAACGCATCGATATTGGCGCGGTAGTTGATGGACGTCGGCGAATGAATGTGGCCGCGCCCATGACGGGGCAGGAACACCATGTCAACGCCTCTGAGCCGGCCCATCAAGAGAGCGTCGGACGGCTCGCCCCACGGGCTTTTCACGTCCTCCCAGCGCGCGTGTTCCAGCGCCGCGATCTCATAGATGCCGCTGCCGCCGATAATACCGAGAACGGTGGTGGTCATGTTTTTCGCAACGATGATAACGAAAACACCTCGCCGCAAGGCGAGGTGGATTGCTGTAGCACGTTAGTGCGCTCAGTGCGCGTCGCGCCAGACGCGGCGATAGGTGAGGAAGAGAAGGCCCGAAAAGACGATCAAGAACAGCAACACGCCGAGGCCGAGGCGCTTGCGCTCCTCCATCCGGGGCTCCGAGGCCCAGGAGAGGAAGGTCACGACGTCATGGGCTTCCTGGTCGAGATTGTTCGGCGTGCCGTCGGCAAACGTCACCGAGCCGTTGGCGAGCGGCGGCGGCATGGAGATGTTCCAGCCGTCGAAATAGGGATTGTAATATTTGTTCGGCAGCACCTTGAACCAGCTTGGCGGCTTCTGGTGGAAACCGGTGATGATGGAATAGACATATTGCGGCCCGCCCGCGCGCGCCTTCACGATCAGCGACAGATCGGGCGGCAGCGCGCCGCCATTCGCCGTGCGCGCTGCCTGTTCATTGGGGAAGGGCGGCGGAAAATGATCGGCAATGGTGCCGGGTCGCGTCAGCGGGTTTCCGCTCGAATCCGCCGTCTCGCCCTTGTCGTTCGGGCCGGCAGGCAGTTTGTACGATGCGGCGATCGCTTTCGCCTGCGCGTCCGTGAAACCGGGGCCGCCCGGCTCGGAGAGATTGTGAAACGCGACGTGGTTCAGGCTGTGACAGGCCGAACAGACCTCCTTGTACACCTGAAAGCCGCGCTGAAGCGCGCCGCGGTCGTAAGTGCCGAACGGCCCTTCGAAGGAGAATGAGACGTGTTTCGGCGGCAGTGGAGCGGTCGAGGGCTGTGCGGACGCTGCGGTGGCTGCGAGCGCGATGCCGAACGCGAGAAGACCTTTTCGCATGGACCGCATCCTTATTCCGCCGGTGCCGGTGCCGGCGCGGGTGCGGCCGCGCGGTTGCCCAACACCGAGCGTGCGATGCTGTCAGGGAGCGGCAGTGGCGTTTCGACGAGTCCGATGATCGGCAGCGCCAGCCAAAAATAGGCGTAATAATAGATGGTGCCGAATCGCGCGACCCAGATGAGCGGAATGGAAAAGGCGCCGAGATTCCAGGCCGCCTCCACCGACTGGGAACCGCAATAGCCGAGCAGGATGCAATCGATCGCGAATACCCAGAAGAACGGCTTGAACAGCGGCCGGAAGCGACCCGAGCGCACGCGCGAGGTGTCGAGCCATGGCACGAAGAGGAGCGTTGCGAGGGCGCCGAAGAGAACCAGCACGCCGACCAGCTTCTGCGGCACCGAGCGCAGCATCGCGTAGAACGGCATCAGGTACCAATCGGGAACGATATCGGGCGGCGTCACCAGCGGATTGGCGGGCGTGTAATTGTCGGGATTGCCCAGAACGTCCGGTGCATAAAACACGATGATCGCGAAGAAGATCACGAACAGCGCCAGATAGAAAATGTCCTTCACGGTGTAGTAGGGATGGAACGGCAGCGTGTCCTGCGGCTCCTTCACCTCGATCCCGAGCGGATTGTTGTTGCCCGGCACGTGCAGCGCCCAGACGTGGAGCGCGACCAGACCGACGAGCACGAAAGGCAGAAGGTAATGCAGGCTGTAGAAGCGGTTGAGAGTCGCGTTCGAGACGCCGAAGCCGCCCCACAGCCATTGCACAATGTGCGTCCCGAGACCCGGAATCAGCTGGTCCAGCGAGCTGAACAGGCTGGTGATCACGGTTGCCGCCCAGAACGACATCTGCCCCCAGGGAAGCACGTAACCGAGGAATGCGGTCGCGATCATCACGACGAAGATGATGACGCCGAGAATCCACAGAATCTCCCGCGGCGCCTTGTACGAGCCATAATAGAGGCCGCGGAAAATATGCAGATAAACGGCGATGAAGAACATCGAGGCGCCGTTGGCATGGACGTAGCGCAGCAGCCAGCCGTAATTCACGTCGCGCGTGATATCTTCGACGCTGTCGAAGGCAAGATCGGAATTGGGCACATAATGCATCGCAAGCACAATACCGGTGACGATCTGCACTGCGAGGCAAAAGGTCAGGATGCCGCCAAACGAGTACCAGACGTTCAGGTTCCTTGGCGTCGGAAACGTCGTCATCGTGTCGTTGGCGAAGCGCAGGATCGGCAGGCGCGTGTCGAGCCAGCGCGTGAACTTCGTTGTCGGCGTGTAGGTTGACGGGCCCGTCATCGCCTCTTCTCCTATCCCACCTTCACGCGCGTGTCGGAGAGAAACGCATATTTCGGCACGAGGAGGTTCTGCGGCGCAGGCCCATGGCGCACGCGGCCGGCGGTGTCGTATTGCGAGCCGTGGCAATGGCAGAGATAGCCGCCGTAATTGCCTTCGAAGGCGGTCGGCGTACAGCCGAGATGTGTGCAAACGCCGACAAGGATTAGCCACTCGGACTTCGTTTCGCGGTTGTGGTCGGTCGCGGGCGCGTCTTCGGGAAGATTGTCGTTGCGCGCCAGGGGATCGATCAGCTCCGACACCGGAACCGCGCGGGCTTCGGCGATCTCCTTGGGCGTTCGGCGGCGCACGAACAGCGGGTGGCTGCGCCACGTGACGACGATCTGCTGACCGGGCTTGATGGGCGTGAGGTCGACCTCGATCGACGACGCGGCAAGCACCGCGCCTGTGGGATTCATCTGGTCGATGAAGGGCCAGGCGGCGAGGCCGACGCCCACCACCCCCGCCGCGGTTGTCGCGACATAGATAAAGTCGCGCCGGGTCGGTTCGGGCACTGTCGCATCGGCCACGGGGATCACCTTCTTCTGGGGGAGGCGAGGCGTTCCGGGACACACAAAAAACGCGCCGCCACCGGAGATATCCGGCGCGTTCCCTACAAACAGGGGCGTAAAATAGTGACTCGGGTTGCAAGGGTCTTGCGGCACGATGCCTCACCCTTCGAGGAAGTCGGCTGCGCTTAACAAGCAATCGCGTTCAGATAGCCTTCGTTCGCGTAGTCGAGCAGGGCACGGTCGCGCGTCACCACAGTCAGCGCGAATTCGCGTGCCGTGGCTATGACGATCCGATCGGCCGGATCGCGTGGCGGCGATCCGGGCAAAAAGGATGATTCAAGCAGCACCCGCGGAGTCAATTCGGCGACCTTTACATTCGGGGTGCGGAGAAGCTCCTCTAACCACCGCTGCGGGGTGAGATTGGACCTGAAGCGTCCCCTCAGCGCCTGCAAGCCAATTTCCCACGCCGTAATGGGAGAGGCGTAGATTGCTTCGCCTTGGTCATAAGCTTCATCGATGTACTGAACCGCTGTCGCACTGAGGTCGTCATTGTTCATGATCCAGATCAGGGCGCAGGTGTCGAGAAGGAGAGCGTGCCTCATTTCTTCGGTTCCGGTCCGTATTTCTCATCGATCAGATCCGCCCATTCGGGCATCGCCGGCTGTGTCAGGTTCCACGACGGATCGATTATGAATGTACCTTTCAGTCTGCCGAACAGCGGATGCCGACGCGGTTCTTTCTCGACCGAAAAATTATCCCCACTGCTTCCAGCAGATGCTGAATAAGCCGGCATTGAATTCTCCCTAAAGCTGCTGTCGCGAATACGGCGAAACACCAGTTTCTTTCCTGCCATGTCGACTCGCTCGGTGCGAAAGCCCGCCTCAAGCCAGACCTTGGTCATCGCACTGTTGGATGGGTTATTGCTCCACCAGGGCCGATGAACGTACGCAGAAGGGGGTAGTTTCCCCCCGATGACCCCTTCAATTTCGCCGAAGGAAAGCGGCACCTCCGCAGCGGCCTGATCCCTTAGGAATCGACCCAAACTGTCGTATTTTCCTATGGAGTGCTCCTATGCAACGTTCTAACTATTTCTAGGTAGAAATGCTCCTAAGGTCAAGCCATTCCATCCAGAAAAAAATCGTCAATGCGCCTCGCTCTTTTTGAACCGGACATTCCGCAGAATGCGGGCGCGCTGATCCGCCTCGGCGCATGCCTCGGTGTTGCCATCGACATCATCGAACCCTGCGGCTTCCTGTTCGACGATGCGCGGCTGAAACGCGCCGGGATGGATTACCTCGAATTCGCCGAAGTGGTCCGGCACACATCGTGGGAGACGTTCGCGCGCGCGACCACAGGGCGGATGATCCTGCTGACCACCAGGGCCACGCAAACCTACACCGACTTCCGCTTTGCGCCGGAGGACGTTCTTCTCCTCGGCCGCGAAACGGCGGGCGTGCCGGCGGCTGTGCACCAGGCAGCGGCGGCGCGCTTGCGCATTCCGATGAAACCGGGTTTGCGTTCGCTCAATATCGCCCAAGCCGGAGCGATGGTACTGGGCGAGGCGCTCCGGCAGACAAAAGGATTTCCGTGATTCCAGCTTCGGAGAAGGACAACAAGACGCTCGAGGACCGTAAGGAAACCGCGCGGATCTGGTTCGAAGCCTTGCGTGACGACATCTGCAAGGAATGCGAACGTCTGGAACGCGAACTCACGGGCCCGCTGTCAGACCGCGTGCCGGGCACGTTTGCGCAGAGCGAATGGTCGCGGCCGACGGGCGATGCCTCGGACGGCGGCGGCGGCATGATGTCGGTCCTGCGCGGCCGCGTGTTCGAGAAGATGGGCGTGAACGTGTCGACGGTGTACGGACGCTTCGCGTCGGAATTCGCGCGCGAGATTCCGGGCGCGGAAGAGGATCCGCGCTTCTGGGCTTCGGGCATTTCGGTTGTGGCGCACCCCGTCAATCCGCACGTACCGACCGTGCACATGAACACCCGCTTCATTGTGACGACGCACGCCTGGTTCGGCGGCGGCAGCGATTTGACGCCGATGCTGCCCGCGGAAGACGATGCACACGATTTTCACGCCGCGCTGCAACGCGCCTGCGAGCGGCATAACAGCGATTACTATTCCCGGTTCAAGAAGTGGTGCGATGAATACTTCTTCCTGCCGCATCGTGGCGAGGCGCGCGGTGCCGGTGGAATTTTCTTTGATGGACTTGCAAGCGGCGACTGGGATGCCGATTTCGCTTTCGTGCGCGACGTGGGTCTCGCTTTCCTCGAAATTTATCCGCAAATTGTGCGGCGGCGCGCGAATACGCCGTGGACGGACGATGAGCGTCGGCGCCAGCTCGTTCGGCGCGGCCGCTACGCCGAGTTCAATCTGCTCTACGACCGCGGCACGCGGTTCGGGCTCAAGACCGGGGGAAATGTGGACGCGATTCTGATGTCGCTGCCGCCGGAGGCGCGCTGGCCCTGATCGGGCGCGCGCGTAAGGCACAGTGCACACCTTCCATCTCATTCCGCCCGCCTTGGCGGCGCTGCTCCAGGTCATCCTCATCGACATCACCCTTGCCGGGGACAACGCGATCGTGATCGGCGCCGCCGCCGCGCGCATGCCGCTCGCCGAGCGCCGCCGCGTCATGCTGTGGGGCCTTGTTGCTGCGGTGATCCTCCGGCTTATCGTGGCCTACATCATCGTCTTTGTCCTCTTGGAGACGTCGTTCTTTCTCGTCATCGCCGGCGGATTTCTTCTTCTGTGGGTGACGTGGCGTCTTTATCGCGACGTGCGCCGCAGCAACGAGGAAGCCTTGGGCGCACAGGCGATCGCGAGCGTCGGAAACCGCGAAGCGGTTCCCGAGCTGCCGGCCGAGCCACGCGCCTTCCGCCGCGCCATTATGCAGATTGCGATCGCCGATCTCTCCATGTCGCTGGACAATGTGCTCGCGGTTGCGGGTGCTGCGATGAACCATGTCTGGGTGCTCGCCGTCGGGCTCCTGCTGTCGATCGCGCTGATGGGCGCGGCGGCGTCGCTGATCGCGCGGCTCCTGCACCGCTATCCGTGGATCGGCTATGCGGGCGTGATCATCGTTTTCTACGTCGCCTGCCGCATGATCTGGCTCGGCGGCATGGCGCTGCTGCACGCGACATGACCAGGCCACGCTCGCCGGTTCAACGTTCCACCAGACGCAGCAGGCCGATATCGGCATCGTCAGTTCTCTG
This sequence comes from Rhizomicrobium sp., assembly GCA_036264415.1. Taxonomy (GTDB): domain Bacteria; phylum Pseudomonadota; class Alphaproteobacteria; order Micropepsales; family Micropepsaceae; genus Rhizomicrobium. Next base: position 259,796 of record DATAQZ010000031.1, read on the forward strand.
GGTGTAGACAATGTCGCCGGTTTTCGGATCGACGCCGAAAGTGAAGTTTACCTGGCCATAGGGCAAGGGCGCCAGCCGATCCTTCGGACCACCGTTGATGTTCTGGGCGGAAAACATCGGATGGCCCGTATCGCTGGTGTCGGAATAGACGAGGCGGTCTCCGGCGATGGTGTACACGTCCGAGCCTTCGGGCGCGGGTTCATCCGTTATCCGGTGCGGCGTCCCATCAATGCGCCAGATGCCTGCCACACCGTCTCTTTCCGCAAACAGCATGGTCCCGTGCACGTGCGGGTCGCGCCAGCCAAGGGATGAAATCGGAACGGATTTGTCCGGCGTTGCGAGGTCGGTTCGCCAGATGCGCCAACCCAGCTTGTCCGGATGGCTGGTGAGGATGCTTTTGTCATCGGCCGTCCAGTCGAGAAGTCCGCTGTCCCTGGCAACAAAATGGAGCCGCGCAACCGGCTCGCCGCCGCGCGTCATGACCGGCACGTCGAATCCATCGCCGTGTGGCTCAACAAATGCAAAGCGGCTTCCGTCTGGTGACCAGCGAATGGCGCAGGCCGGCGTCGGCAAGCTGATCAGTTTTCGTATCGGACTGTTTGCACTCGCAATCCAGATTCCGAACGATTCGGCACGACGCCACCCGGTCGCTAGAAACGTGCCGTCCGGCGCGTAGTCCACGCACCAGGTTCTCAGCCCGCTACTGTCGATCGACCTCGGTGGCCCTTTGGAATGCGGCGTCACCGCGACGAGTTCTCCGCCGGGATATTGCATTTCCACCGCCAGAAGACCGTTCGGACCCGTTGAGAGTCTACCGATGTATTCGCCGGTCGAAAGAATCCGCCAAGGCTCGCCGCCTCGCATGGGGTACGCCCACAGTGAGTTATCGTTTTCGCGCGAGCGCGACAGGAAAATGGTGCGACCATCGGCCGAAAATGTTGCATTTGCATCGCCGTCGGAGGCGGCGGCGACTATGCGCTCGTCACCTTCCGAAAGAGACCGAAGACGAATCTGCATTCCCGCTGTGCCGAGATCGCGGTTGTACAGCAATGCGGCTCCGTCCGGCGAAATCGCCGGCGAACCATCGGAAAAGGCAGCGTTGCCCGGACGCGTCAAAATTGAAATCCGCCCATTGTCGAGATCAAGCTTGAGGATACGCACTGCCGCGCCACGAGCGGGAGCGTCGGCGAAAAACAGCGCGTGCCCCCAGTGATCGAAAGAGATGCTGGAGCGCTCGCTGCTCCGGCATTGCCCGATCTGACGCGATTGCCCGGTCGGAACGGGGATTTCCATGATCCGGCAGGGATGACCGTCCTGGGAGAGCGTGTATGCGATCGTCCCACCGTCAGGCGACCACGCTGGCGAACTCGCGTCGTTCGCGTCGTGTGTGAGCTGGATCGGATCGCCGCCCTTCACCAACCGCAGAAAAATGTGACGATTGTGCACGGTCGGACCAGCGGAATAGGCGATCATCGTCCCA
>DATAQZ010000035.1:0-2154 GCA_036264415.1 Rhizomicrobium sp.
TCCGCTCCCCCGCGTTGCCGAACGAAATCGTCTGTTCGTCAGTCGCGCGGGGATACTAGCGACGCTAAACGCGCATGCTCGGATTTTAAGAAATTTTTGACCAAACAAGGCAAACGTGCATGCTTAATTTAACCAATTAAAACACGGCGTTTTACGATTTCGATTGGCTCAATCGCTGCAAACAAGGCTCAAACGGCATCATCGTCCGATAACAAGCCATTGCAGGGTCGCGGCAACGGCACTGCGCCAGTATGCCCTCCCGGCCGCGGCCCGAGTTCGGGCCGAACCTCCACCGTGTCCGCCGCCGGCCGGGATGGCCCGATGCGGGGCGGAGTCGGCTCAAATCCTCGGTTTTCGCGCTTGTGGAGCCGAATTCACCGCTTCTTGAACCATTAACCGGGTCCGCCCATATTAGGCGGTGACCGGGCGGCAGGGTGCCGTCCGGTTGGGGCGCCTCAGAGGGCCCCTCCAAGTCAAAGTCGCTTCAAGCGAGGGCTTTGAGACCATGTCACGAGTTCCGACCCTATCCAGCCCGTTCCTGTTGGGTTTCGACGAGATCGAGCGAATCCTCGACCGCGTCGCCAAGGGCGCCGACGGCTACCCGCCTTACAACATCGAACGGGTCGCGCGTGACGGACAGAGTCCGGAACGGTTGCGCATCACGCTCGCCGTCGCCGGCTTCACCCGCGATCAGCTTGACGTATCGATCGAGGAAAGCCAGTTGGTGATCCGAGGGCGCCAGCAGGACGACAAAACGCGCCAATATATCCACCGCGGTATCGCCGCGCGCCAATTCCAGCGCACCTTCGTGCTGGCGGACGGCATGGAAGTCCTTGGCGCCGACCTGAAAAACGGTCTGCTGTCGATCGATCTCGTCCGGCCGCAGCCGGAGCGGATCGTAAAGACGATCGCGATCAACGAGCTGGAATGACGAACTCGTGAAGTAGGACTCGACCGCGTCAAGCGTTCATTAGAAAGAGGAGTCGAGGGCCATGACGAACGATAAAAGCTTCGAAACGGATACCACTCATCCGGCGATCACACAGGAAGCGTTGGCGCACCTCGGTGACGGCCACATTGCCTATGTGAAGGAAGTCCGATCGGAAGACGTCGCAACGATGTTTCCGCAGGCGCCAAAGATCGAGCCCGGTGTCACGCTGTTCGCGCTGCACGCGGCCGATGGCACGCCGATCATGCTCACCGATACGCGCGAAGCCGCGCTTGCCAATGCCTGGAGCCAGGAGCTCGAGGCCGTGAGCGTGCATTAAGGCGCGCGCTGGATTGAGCGTTTTGTCCTGCGGACGCAGCGCTTTCATATTCTGCTGTCATCACCGGGCCGGCGCGGAGCGCCGTGACCCGGTGATCTCGTTTAAGGAGGCAATACAGTGCCCGCCTAAGCGAGATGGCCGGGACAAGCCCGGCCGGTGACAAATACGAGTTCGGATAGGCTTACGCCGCGCTGCTCGCCGGCGGCATCGAAAGCACCGCATAGAGCGCATCGGCGTCGTGCGATTCACGCAAACGGCGGGCGATTTCCTGATCGCGCAGGAGACGCGCGACGCGCGCCAGCGCCTTTAAGTGATCGGCGCCCGCCGCCTCGGGGGCCAGCAGCAGAAATACGAGATCGACCGGCTGCGAATCCAGCGCCTCGAAATCGATCGGACGCTCGAGCCGCGCGAACAATCCGAACAGCCGCCCGAGCTTGGGTAGTTTGCCGTGCGGAATGGCAACGCCGTTGCCGACAGCGGTCGAACCGAGCTTCTCGCGCTGCAAAAGAATTTCCAATATCGCGCGTTCGTTCTGTCCCGTGAGCTCCGCCGCGCGCGCAGCCAACTCCTGGATCGCCTGCTTCTTATTGTTGACCTTGAGCGCCGGAAGGATTGCGTTCGGTGCGACGAGATCGGTGAGCGTCATGGACGTGTCCAAGATCGGAACTGACGGCGCCGAATTGCAAGGGGTGTTGAAGGCGGCGGACCATAGGAGCGGTGGGTGCTTGCGTCAATGGCCGCCCCCGGGCAACGCCTGCTAATTTTTCTCGCATGCCTTAAGGTCAGGCACCCCGCCGGGCCCCCTGATCCTTGCGGCGGCGCTTGTAGCGGCGCAGGCGCTTTTCAATGCGCAAAGCGGCCTGTTCGGCGCTCTCATACGCGTCGG
>DATAQZ010000037.1:0-15506 GCA_036264415.1 Rhizomicrobium sp.
CGAACGCGTGTATTGGCCATAACTTTTTACAAAATTCCCTGAGAAATTCCCTGAAGCAGGGAATTTTGCTGTACGTTTGAACACCTCCACGAGCGCCCGTCTCCGGACGTGCGCTGTCTTTGATTCCTCCCTGCTTTTCTCCATGCACCAGGGAGGATTGGTCTTTGTCTCTCTCCATGGGCGGCCAAGAGCCGCCCATCCAGTCAGACGGCGAAAATTGTCTGGATGGCCGGGGCTTGCCCGGCCATGGAGAGGTGCGGGACGCGACTGCCCCCAAATTTTGATTCTTCCCTGCTTTTCTCCCTGCACCAGGGAGGATTGGCCGCCGGATGTGCGGAGGAGTCGTACCCAAATTTGTCATCCCTTGCTTTTTGCCGGCTATGGAAAGCTCAAGGCGAAGCACATACGCCCGTATCGCAGCTTCGCCAAGCCCCGACGGCCAGCGCAGCGAGTGTACAAACAGCCTCCGGCCCTCTCCCGTCATCCCGGAGGAGGCTTGATTTTGTTTGGATTCTGGCGCGGGTGGTGAACAGACGTTCAGTGTACAAAAAATAATTATTGTACGCCGTTGCATTTTCCTGCTTGACAACCTTGATCAAACGCTTAATCGATTTCGTCACAACGGATTTCCGCGCCCGGCGCCCTCTCCCGAGCCGCCGTGCAAGAGCAGCCCATGACGTTGCACGCCTCAACCAGCCCGTGGAAGGAGCGCTACCGCCGTTACGAGCGGCACCTGTCGGCCGCGGCCATGATCGTCGGTTATGCCGTCGACAACTTTACCTTCGGGCGGGTCGACCATCCGGGGGCGCACCTCGTTTTTTCCGGGTATCTGGCAGTCGCGGTGTTTTCGATTGCGCTTGCCCACTGGCTTCAGGGGCGAAAGGACCGCGCCGCTCAGAGAGCGCCTGCCAAGGGTGACGCGACGCGCCCCGTTGAACCCGAGCCGGAACGACGCTTCCGGCTCAGTGTGTGGTTGCCGGCCGCCACGCAATTCGCACTGGGCGGTTTGTGGAGCGGCTTTCTCGTCTTCTATTCGCGCAGTGCCGTTCTCGCCGCCTCCTGGCCCTTCCTGCTGCTCCTTCTGGCGTTTCTGATCGGCAACGAAGTGTTCCGCCGCTATCATTCGCGGCTCGTATTCGTCTCGCTGCTGCTCTTTTTCGCGCTCTATTCGTATGCGGTGTTCTCCGTTCCGGTGCTCACGCGCTCGATCGGACAGATGACGTTTCTTGCGAGCGGCGCCTGCGCGATCGTTGCCTATTACTTCTTCCTTCGCCTGCTCTGGGTCCTTGATCGCGACCGCTACAGGCAATCGCGTTGGCTGCTGATCGGCGGTGCCGTTGTCATCACCGCGGCGATGAATGCCTTCTACTTCACGGGCGTTCTTCCGCCCTTGCCGCTCGCTCTTTCCGATGTCGGCATTTATCACGGCATCCGCCACACGGGCGCCGTGTATCAGGTGCAGGAGGAACCCCAACCTTTGACCGTGCGGTTCGGGCTCGCGCGTCCCGTGGTGCATGTCGCTGCCGGCGAGAAGCTTGCGCTCTACAGCGCGGTCTTTGCTCCGATACGGATGACCACGCGCATCACCCATCTTTGGCAATGGTGGAATTCACGCGCGAAACAGTGGCAGACCCTCTCCACGATTTCGTTCCCCATCTCCGGCGGACGCGCGCACGGTTACCGCGGTTATTCGCTCAAGACCAACCTGCGCGGCGGCGACTGGCGTGTGAACATCGACAGCGCGGACGGCCGCCTGATCGGCCAGCTGGTCTTTCACGTCGTTGCCGTTTCCTCACCCGTGCAGACAGAGACGAAAACGCTGCAGTAATCGCCATCGCATTGTGGTAAGCGGAATAGATGACGAGCGGAGCGGCCATGTATAATTGCGCGAAGTGTCCAGGTTACTGTTGTTCTTACGAGCTCATTCCGCTCACCAAACGCGACGTCGAACGCCTGGCGGCGCATTTCGGCATCGGATTCCGCGAAGCAAAGAAGAAATTCACGGTGGCGCGCGACGACGAGAAATATGCGATGCGCCGCAAGCAGGACGAAATCTTCGGCATGGTCTGTCGCTTCTTCGATACCGACAAGCGGCGTTGCACGGTTTATGCGGCCAGACCTTCGATCTGCCGCGGCTATCCGGGCGGGCGCTGCGGCTATTACGATTTTCTTTGTTCAGAGCGGAACAGGCAGGAGGATCCGGAGTTCATTGCCACGACCTGGAGCCGCTGAAGCCTCGGCCGGAAGGGCATGGATTTGGCATTCTCCCGGTTGCGGTCGGGTCCAAAATGCGGGCAATATGGTCATCATGGCGCCGCCCGTGCGGCCGGTCTTGCGCGGCGCATTTGTTGGTGATCCGGCAGGGTTCGATATCGGTCTCATGGCAAATCTCGAAAACGACAGTTCCCGTCCTTTGGCGATGGCTTCAACCAAAGGCACGATCAAATGGTTCAACACGACAAAAGGCTACGGCTTCGTCACGCTTGAGAACGGCAACGATGCGTTCTGCCACGCGTCCGCGCTGGCTGCGACCGGCGCGACCAATGTGCCGCCCGGCGCGACGGTGATCTGCGATCTTCAGGAGTCGCCGCGGGGCTTGCAGGTCGTTGCGGTGCACAGCATCGACACCAGCACGGCCGAAGAGCAGCCCGCCCGTCCGCAACGGCACGGCGGCCGCTTCGGTGGCGGGGACCGCTTTGGTGGCGGTGACCGCTTCGGCGGGGGCGACCGGTTCGGTGGCGGCGATCGTTTCGGTGGCGGCGATCGGTTCGGTGGTGGCGATCGCTTCAGCGACCGTTATGGCGGCGGCGGCGGCGACCGCTTCCAGGGCGGCGATCGCGGTTCCTCGCATCGGGAACGCGATGCCGGACCACCGGGGGCGATGGTGGAAGGAAGGGTGAAATTCTTCAACGATCAGAAGGGGTTCGGCTTTGTCATGCCGGAGAATGGCGGCGCCGATGTCTATGTCCATGCCAGCGCCTTGCGGCGTTCGGGTCTCACCGCGCTCACGCCGGAGCAGCGCATTCGCTTTTCGACTCGCCAAGGGATGAAAGGCGTCGAGGTCGACCGGATCGAGGCGCTCTGATTCCTGTTCCGTTTGGTCGGCTTTGCGTCCCTGTCTTCGCAGACGCGCCGATCGAATCCATCGGCGGTGGTGCCTGAGGGGGCGAGAGCGTCTTCACTCGCCCAATATAAATTGTCATGGCCCGCCGGAGTGCGGGCCACCCAGGTGAAACCGGCACTTGCGTCGACTGTCTGACACCACAGAGCCATCGCCCTCATCCTTCGACAGGCTCAGGATGAGGGCTTCTGTTTCTCATGGTGAGCTTGTCGAACCACGACAGGCTCAGGATGAGGGCAGAAAAAAGAGCCTCGCCGATAAAAAACCGTGTCATCCCCGCGAAAGCGGGGACCCAGATGCATAGAGCGGGAAAGGACGCAACGAACAGCGTCACCCGTTTGTGAAAACGTGAGCTCGCCATTCGTGCTTCTCCTTCGCTTTCAACCATCTGGGTCCCCGCTTTCGCGGGGATGACACTTTTATTTCTTGCCGCTCTGCGCACCCTTGCCGCCGACGGTTAACCGCCAAGGGCGCCAAGGCAAACTGCCCGAAGGCGCGGGGGCATTAGAGCGTGCTCCGTCTGAGCTGATCGCTCTCATCCTTCGACAGGCTCAGGATGAGGGCAGAAAAAGAGCCTCGCGGCTAAAAAACCGTGTCATCCCCGCGCAAGCGGGGACCCAGATGCATAGAGCGGGAAAGGACGCAACGAACAGCGTCACCCGTTTGTGAAAACGTGTGCTCGCCATTCGTGCTTCTCCTTCGCCTTCAACCATCTGGGTCCCCGCTTTCGCGGGGATGACACTTTTATTTCGCGCGCTAGTTTTCGGTACCGAATTCCCGGCAGTTGGGGTCTGCGCGCCGCGCAGACGGATTTCCGGCAGCCCGGCCTTGCAATCAGATGCCGCAAAAATCATATACCGCCCGGGCTATATCGGTCCAACATACCGCGTCGGGGCGCCAACCATGGACGTTCGCACCATTTGCCTGGGGCTGCTCACGCGCGGCGACGCCACCGGCTATGAAATCAAGAAGCAGTTCGAAGGCGAGGGTTTCGGCCATTTCGCCGAGGCGAGCTTCGGCTCGATTTATCCGGCCCTGGGCCGCCTGACCGAGGAAGGCCTGGTTTCGGTGCGGGAGGAATCGCAGGAGAAGCGCCCCGACCGCAAGGTCTATACCATAACCGACGCTGGCCGGACCCGGTTTCTCGAGGCGCTGAACCAGCCGGTGCAGGAGGACAAGCATCGCTCGGCCTTCGCCTTTGCGATGCTGTTCTCCCATCTCCTGCCGCGCGAACGGGTACAGGCGCTTCTTGAATCCTACATCGCCGACAAGGAAGCGCGCCTTGCGCGGCTGAACACGCCCACGGCCGAGGTGCAGACGCCCGGCGAAGTCTTTGTCAACGGACTGGGCCGGACGATCTACGCCGCCATGCTCGATTATCTGCGGACCCAGCGCAGCGGATTGCCCGCCTGCGCCGAAGCCGCGGAATAGGAAGGACGGAAATGCTCCGCAACGTGATCGCCAACCTGCGCCGTTTCTGGGAACGGGCGCAGCCGGGTTTTTGGCGCCGCATGAAACCGAGCTATCGCGCCGCGGCCGCCATCACGGTCCTGGTCTCGCTCTGGCTCGGCTCGGGCATTCTTTCCGGAGGCGCTGCAAAGCACGCCGACGATTCCCAGACAAAAACGAATGAACTGGCCAGCGTTCAGGTGCAGCGGCTTACCGCCGTCCCACGAGACGCCTCGATCACGGTGCGCGGCCGCACGCAGGCGCTTCATTCCGTCGATGTGAAAGCGGAAATCGACGGGGTCGTGCAGGCGCTGCATTTCGAGAAGGGCGATTTCGTCAAGGCCGGACAGCTGCTGTGCGAACTGAAAACCAACGATCGCGCGGCCAAGCTCGATCAGGCAAAGGCCCAGGTGGCGGAAACGGAGCAGAAGTACAAGGCCAATATCGCGCTTGCGAACCAGGGTTATCTGGCGAAAACGCTGCTGGCCGAATCGGCAACGGCGCTCGAGGCGGCGCGCGCCGCCGAGCGCACCGGCGAAATGGATCTCGCACGCACGCAAATTCGCGCGCCGTTCAACGGGCTGGTCGACGATCGCTACGTGAATGTCGGCGATCTCATGCACGACGGCGACAAATGCGCGATGCTTATCGCACCCGAACCGTTCCTCGCGGTTGGCTCGGTCTCCGAAAACGACGTGGGCAGCATCAGGCTGGGCGATACCGCCACGGCGACGCTCGTGACGGGTGAAACGGTGCAGGGCCGCGTGCGCTTCGTGGCTGATCATGCCGACGCGGGCACGCGCACCTTCCGTATCGAGGTGGAATTGCCGAACCCGAACGCAAAGCTTCGCGACGGCGTCAGCGCCGATATTCGCATCCCGGTGAAGAACGTCAGGGCTGCAAAGATTTCACCCGGGATTCTCGTGCTCAACGACAATGGCGTCGTCGGCGTGCGGATCGTTCAGAACGGAATTGTGCGATTCAGGCAGGTGCAGATCATTTCCGACGGGCCGGACGGCATGTGGGTAACGGGCGTGCCGGATGGCACGACGGTCATCACGGTTGGCCAGGAATTTGTCAGCGAAGGCGCGCGCGTGAAGCCGGTGGTCACCGGAGCACGCGCATGAACAATATCATCAGCTGGGCGGTCAGGAACACGCGCCTCGTCATCGCGGCGCTGCTGGTCACGATCATCGCCGGCGTCATCGCTTTCATCCAGATCCCGAAGGAGTCGGATCCCGACATTCCGATTCCGTACATTGTCGTGCAGGTCTACTACCCCGGCATCAGCCCCGAAGACAGCGAACGGCTCCTCGTCAAGCCGATGGAGAACTATCTCCGTTCGATTCAGGGGCTGAAGGAGATGACGGCGCGCGCCTATGAAGGCGCCGCGGTCGTCATCATGGAATTCGACGTCTCCTTCAACAAGGACCGCGCGCTCGCGGATGTACGCGCGCAGATCGACACCGCACGCGCGGAATTGCCTCCCGATGTGCAGCAGCCGATCGTGGAGGAGATCAGCACGAATCTGTTTCCCGTGATCTCGGTCGCCCTTTCCGGCGATGTGCCGGAGCGCACGCTGTTCCACCTGGCGCGCGACCTGAGCGACCAGCTGAAGACGATCCCCACGGTTCTCGACGCGCAGCTCACGGGCACGCGCGACGAGATGCTGGAGATCACGCCCGACCCCGCAAAGCTCGAGAGCTACGGCATCACCCAGCAGGAGATGTTCGATGCGATCACCAACAACAACACGCTGATCGCGGCCGGCGCCATCGACACCGGTCACGGAAGTTTCGCGGTCAAGGTGCCCGGCGTCATCGACAATCCCGTCGACGTGCTGAACCTGCCGATCCGCGCCAGCGCCGACGCCACCGTCACGCTGAAAGACGTGGCGCAGGTCCATCCCACCTTTTACGACGCGACAACCTACACCACCATCAACGGCAAGCGGGCCATCGCCATCGACGTTACCAAACGCGTCGGCGCCAACGTCATCGGCAACAATCTCGCGGTGCGCCAGATGGTGGCGGCGGCGCAGAAATACATTCCGGCCGGCGTGCATGTCTCTTTCGTCGGGGACCAGTCGACCGATATCCGCGACCAGCTGAGTTCGCTTTCCGACGCCATCGTTCTCGCGATCCTTCTGGTGATGATCATCGTCGTGGCGGCGCTCGGCCTGCGTTCCGGTCTTCTCGTCGGCGTGGCGATTCCGACCTCGTTCCTGATGAGCTTTCTCATCATCCAGGCGGAAGGCTTCACGCTGAACTTCATGATCATGTTTGCGATGCTGCTGTCCGTCGGCATTCTCGTCGACGGCGCGATCATCGTGGTCGAGTATGCCGACCGGAAGATGACCGAGGGTCATCCGCCGAAGCAGGCCTTCGCGGAAGCCGCACAACGCATGTTCTGGCCCGTGGTCAGCTCGACCGCGACCATGGTCGGCGCCTTTCTGCCGATGCTTCTGTGGCCGGGAATCCCCGGCGAGTACATGCGCTATTTCCCGCTGACGCTGATCGTCGTGCTGTCCTGCTCGATGGTGGTGGCGCTCATCTTCCTGCCGGTGCTTGGCGGCTTTTTCGGAAAGAAACCACCGCCGGACGCGAAGCACGAGAAGGCGATCGAAGCTTCCGAAACCGGCGACTGGCGCGAAATCCCGGGGATCACCGGCTGGTACGCGCATCTCGCCGACTGGATCACGCACAATCCCGGCAAGATGATCGGCGTGGCCGCCGTCGCGACGCTCACCGTGCTCGGGCTGTTCATTTTCAACAATCACGGCACGGAATTCTTCGTGAAGACCGATCCGACCGAAGCCACCGTGCTGGTTTCGGCGCGCGGCAATCTTGCCGCCAACGAAAAACGCAACCTCGTGATGAGCGTCGAGCGGCGCATCGAAAACGTAAAGGGCGTCGACTACATCTACGCGACCTCCGGCGGCAATCCTTCCAGCCTGAATGTGCCGGTCGACAATATCGGCCGAATTACGGTGATCCTGAAGCCGTACGGCCAGCGCCGCCGCGGCGAGCTCATTCTCGAAGAGATTCGCCAAAAAACGGAAAAGATGGCCGGCATCAAGGTCGAGGTGCGAAAGCCGGACAGCGGTCCGGCGACCGGCAAGGACATCATGATCGATGTCAGTTCCGACGACTACCCGGCGCTGCTGCAGACGACCGCCAAAATCCGCCGCCATTTCGATGGCATGACGAGCCTGCGCGACGTCGAGGACACGCGGCCGCTACCCGGCATCGAGTGGGATCTGCAGGTCAAGCGCGACGTGGCGCAGCGCTTCGGCGTGAGCACCCAGTCGATCGGCGCCGCCGTCGAACTTGTCACCGACGGCATTTTCGTCGGCCGCTATCGCCCCGCGGATTCGACCCGCCTGGTCGACATCCGCGTGCGCTATCCGAGTGAGGAGCGGGGCATTCACGCGCTTGACGATGTCCGCGTGGCAACAAACCAGGGGATGGTACCGATCAGCACCTTCGTCGCAGTAAAGGCCGCACCGCAGGTCAGCTCGATCGAACGCATCAACGCGCACCGCGTCTATCACGTGCGCGCCAACGTGAAGCCGGGCATCAACGTCAATGCCGAGGTACAGAAGGTCAAAAGCTGGCTTGCCACGCAGCCACTGCCGCGCAATGTGCGCGTGTCCTTCAAAGGCGCCGACGAGGAGCAGCAGGAATCGGGCGTCTTCCTCATCAAGGCTGCCTTCATGGCCCTCTTCATCATCGCCGTCGTGCTCCTGGCGATGTTCAACAGCTTCTACCACGCGAGCCTGATTCTTGTTGCCGTGATCCTGGCGATGATCGGGTCGCTCTTGGGCATGGTGGTGATGGGACAGGCGTTCTCGATCATCATGACGGGGACGGGCCTGCTGGCGCTCGCCGGCATCGTGGTCAACCACAATATCGTATTGATCGACACCTATCACAAACTGCTCGATTCCGGCATGAACCCGATCGAGGCGGTGATCCGTTCGAGCGCGCAACGCCTGCGCCCGGTGTTCCTCACGACCATTACGGCAATCTTCGGTCTCCTGCCGATGATGGTGGCGATCGAGATCGATTTCGCCACGCGCCACGTTACCATCGGTGATCCGTTCGCGATGATGTGGATGCAGCTTTCGACGGCCATCGTGTTCGGCCTTGCGTTCTCGAAAGGCATCACGCTCGGCCTCGTGCCGGCGCTGCTCGCGCTGCCGCACCGCGTGCGCGAGACGCATCACGGTTTCTTCTGGTTCCTGGCGGAGATTGTCCGCGCACCGTATCGCGCGCTCCGCCGGCGCTTCGGCGGCGGCGTGCGTGCCCCTGCGCCGCACGCCCAACCGGCGGAGTAACCCGCGCCTTTGGTGTTTCGCCGGTTTCAGGTGGGCATTGGAGATGTCCGGGTAGAGCATGATTCGCTCGAACTGAATCAGCCTCGCCCTTCGACAAGCTCAGGGTGAGGCTCTTTATTCTGCCCTCATCCTGAGCCCGCCCGTCTACGCTAAAGCTTCGCCGGGTCAGTACGCTGAATCGTGTCCGCCGAAGCCTCGGCGAAGAGGGCGATCAATTCAGCCGGATCATGCTCTAAATTTCAGCTTCCGAAAAAAACGCGCCGCCTCGCGCCGGGGAATAAACCCTGTTAACAAACGTCTCCCTGTCTTACGGGCTGGGCGCGCCAACATGGAGGAGGATTGGCTGATGCCCGACAGATTCACGATTCGCGCGACGGTTCTGCTCTCGTTTGCAGCCGCAGCCGGTTTCGTTCCGCCACTCGCCTTCGCCGGCACCGAAACGGTTCTTTACGCCTTCCAGGGCGGAGCCGACGGCGCCGCGCCGTACGCCGTTCCCACGATGGACGCCAAGGGAAACCTCTATGGCACGACCCTGGCTGGCGGCGTGGCCGGCTACGGCATTGCTTACGAGCTGATTCATTCCAAAACCGGCTGGACGGAACACGTGCTGCACAGTTTTGCCGGCGGCACCGACGGCGAGACGCCGTATGGCGGCGTGGTGGTCGATAGCGCCGGCAATGTGTACGGCGGCACCCGATTTGGCGGCGGCTCCTGCGATTGTGGCGTGGTTTATGAACTGAGCCCGGGCCGGCGTGGCAAATGGACGGAGACAATTCTCTACACCTTCTCCGGAAACCAGGACACCGAAGGCGGCCCCATGGGTGCGCTCACCTTCGACAGCAAGGGAAATCTGTACGGCACGACCGTAGGCGACGATACCTGCGGCGGGTATTACGGCACCGTCTTCGAATTGCGCCGCACCAGGACCGGCTGGAAGGAACGCGACCTGCACGATTTCTGCGGCAATGACGGAGACGCGCCTGCCTATGGACAGCTCGTCTTCGACACGGGCGGCAATCTCTACGGCACCACCGGTTTCGGGGGATCGGGCGGCCTTGGCGTCGTCTTCGAATTGAGTCCCGCCGCGCATCACCAATGGACATTCACGCAAATCCACGACTTCACCTACGACGAAGGCGGCGTCGCGGACGGCGGCCTGATGATCGATGCCAATGGCAATCTCTATGGCACAGCGGTGGATGGCGGTTCGCAGGGAAATGGATCGATCTACGCGTTCGCGCCGCAGGGCCGCGGCGTGTGGACGGAAAGCATGCCCCGTATCTTCAGCGGATCGCCGGATGGCGCGCTCCCGTTCCAGAATCCGGTCATGGATGCGAACGGCAATCTCTTCGGAACGACGTATAGCGGCGGCAATGTCGCGCAATGCTACGACGCCTGCGGGACAATCTATCAACTCGTTCCGCAAAAGGACGGCACCTGGAGCGAAAGCGTGGTCTACGATTTCGGGGTGCTGCCCAGCGGAGCCGACGGCTATCAGCCGGTTGCGGGGCTCATCCGGGATTCAAACGGAAACTTCTACGGCACCACCACCAAGGGCGGCGCCGTTTCCGGCACGCGTGCTTGCGATTGTGGGGTTGTCTACGAGTTCACGCCCTGACGCTGTCGAGATCGTGCCCTCGCCCGGAGCCCAAGGCCCGCGAAGGTGGGGGGAAAGGGCGCCCCTTCGTCCGCCAGCCTTGAAAAGAGGAGCCCCGCTTGCGATAAACGGCCCACTTGGACGCGGGCGTAGCTCAGGGGTAGAGCATAACCTTGCCAAGGTTAGGGTCGCGCGTTCGAATCGCGTCGCCCGCTCCAAATAAATCAGTAGCTTCAGTGGCTTAGTAGTATCGATGTCTTCGGGCGGCGGTCGCTGCGATTTGGGGTAAGCAGGAGGTAAGCAGCCGGCGCGGTTTCGCTACATCAACCTCCCCTTCTGGTGCCGCCTGCGCCTTCCCGCGCCAACCCAAAGGGAAAATGCCTTGAACACGGCTGATCCGTTAGCGCTTTTGAACATCATCGCGACGGTCGCGGCCGTAGTAGCCGCGCCGATAATCGCCCTTTGGGTGAACAGTCGACTGCAAAGGCGCGCGGACTCCAGGGCAGCAAAAGTACGGCTGTTCAACACGCTGATCGGCCTACGTCACAACCTTTTCAAACCCGAAACCGTCGAGGCGCTCAATTCCATCGATGCCGTCTTCGTCGACGAGCCCAGTGTGCGTGAGGCATGGAGCCAATTAATTGCCTTCATGAACGACCCCAACGTGAACAATCCGGCCGGGTGGGCCGTGCGCGACGCCAAACGCCGAGATTTGCTGCTCGCGATGGTGAGAGCGCTCGGCTGGACTCAAAAGATAACCACAGCAGATCTTATGCGCGTGTACGCGCCGCAGTTTACGATCGAGGAAATTCAGCTTCAAATGATTGAGCGCGCGCTGCGCAAACGCGATCTGGTTAAGCGGGCCCGTGATGTGGGTATCGATCCTGCTCTATTTGGAATTCAGCCCGATGCTCCGACCCAACCGTCAGTCCCATCAGCGCCTTCTCAGCCGTCCTCCAGCGTGTAATTCGGGCAAATAAAGACGGCTGGTCCAGGCAATGTGGCGACTTCGGCACAGGGAAATTTCTTGGGATTCCTATTTCCGTTGGCTGCTGTGCCTCGGCGCGGATAGGAGCTTGTCGAGAGCGCCCAGCCGACGGCTTAGATCGGCCAAAGCTACTGACAAATCATACTGGCGCTCGGCGATGGCGATCAGGTCTTCGGCTGAGTAGTCGATCTCGGTAGGTTTGAGTTTGTGACCCTTTACGCGCACTTGCAATCGCTTCGCGTGGCCCGACTTCTCGGACTTGGTCCAGACCGCGGGAACTATATCGTTGCGCTCACCCGACGCTTTTTCAAGTCGCGGCAACATCTCGCGCAATTCTTTTGCAAGCGCCTTGTCCGGGATAGCGCCATCGGCGAGCATGTGGAGCATCGTTATGCGCGACTGGAACGACAGGTTAGCCGTGAACACGAGTCCTCGACCGAGGTCGATTTCGTACAGCCCGAGGATCATCACCTCCATGGTGGACTCAATTTGAGACCAAGTCGCTGCAATCTTGCCGATCTGGCTCAAATGCCTTGGGGGAGGCAACAAGGGGTTGGCAGTCCCAAAAAACGTGTCGCTCATGTGCCAATGAACGCGCGATTCCTCACAAAAAGGAAGCCCACGCGGAGACGTCCGGCGATTCTGCTGGCTGCAGCGGTAATAACCTCGTCCGCTGCTCTGGCTGGTGCGCTTCCCGACGCCTCCACTTCCGGCGCTATCGCTCCGGCGGTCACCCAGGCGAACATTCACCAGACGATCTGCGTTCCCGGCTACAGCAAATCGGTCCGGCCGCCGAGCTGGTACACGTCGAAGCTGAAGCATCGCCAGCTCGCGGCAGAGGGCATTTACGGCCGCATGCGCGACTACGAGGAGGATCACCTGATCCCGATCTCGATCGGTGGCAACCCGCGCGACGTGCGCAACCTCTGGCCTGAGCCGCGGTTCGGCCTCTGGAACGCCGAGTAGAAAGACCAGCTCGAGGACGCGACGCACTGTCGCGTGTGCGACGGCTCGATTTCACTGCAGGCGGCGCAGGACGCGTTTCGAAGAAACTGGACGGCCGCCTATCGACGCTACTTTTCATCTCCGTGGGCGGACAAAGCCGTTTTGCGGGCCGGGAACGATGTGAGACGCGAGGTGGTCACTGCCCCAACAAAGACAAAAGCCGCGAGTGCGAACCCGCGGCTTTGCCTCGCAAATTCTGGCGGTTCAGAGAACCGTACCGCCATCTCCTTGGAAGATCATGGCTGGCTCCTTACGGCGCGGCCCCAAACGTAGGACTCGCACCTTAAACGAATTATGAACGGGACTCCACCGTTATTGTCCACTTGGTAAACCGGCTGACGACGAGGAAGGTTCCGGCGGTGCCGCCGCCGGCGAAGGCCCTGTCGGGACCTTCTTCCACCATATAGCAAACCCTTGATGTGGCAACAAGTATCGGTCCAGCTTGAAATTATATGTCCCCTCGGCCTCGGCCGCCGTGTCGTTTTCTAAGTCGGCCAAGTGGATGGCCCGGGCCCGAATAACCCGGCGCGTCGGCCCCCTGTCCATGATCGTCAGAATCAGCGAGTCAGTTGGATACCGCGTTTGGAATATCTCCGTGTCCTCGTCCTCCTTCGCCATCACGTAATCGATGATGATCTCAATCTCCTGCCCCGGTTCCAAATCAATCTCACCGACTTTGAACGTACACTGAAATTGAGAATCATCCCTCAGGGATTCCCGAAAACTCTTTTCGGCCTCTTCCAAATCATATGGCACGTACTTACCCGCAATTTTTACCGCAATCCGGTTCACTCTGCAGTGCGATTTTATTTCGTCGATCATCGGGTTCGGTAGCGAAACCCCAACTGGATATTTAGCTGGGCCATCCGACACATTTTTAATTTTATACCGCGCAATTGCCGTCATCTTCACGAACGACACTGTCTCGCCGGTGCGGGATACATAGCTTGAGTCGGAAATAGTGTATGTTACAGCAAGCCCGCTACGGATGAATTGCTGATCAATGACAAGTACGTTCGCTTCCCGAACGAACAGCTCCGGAAGATTGCGTTTGTACACGCCAAAAAACACGTTCTTCGAGATTTTTTCGATGCGTTCATTCCAATGTTCTTCTGTTTCGGCGTGGGAAAAGAACTCAAACGCGATCCAGATAGTGGAGGCCACCACGAGGGCAAAGCCAAGTTCATGGGTGAGGCTGTGCCAAAACCCCTCCTTCGGGAAATAAGCGTAAGAAGTCATCAGAAGGATGACTCCTATTAATATGGCAATGATCAGGTTGGCGCTGAGCAAATTCCGGCGCCGTGCTGTGAACGGCAAATTTTTCCCGAACATCGGCGAACCGCCCTTCCCCCTCCGGGAGCTTACGGGCTTTCCCGGGACGATCAACCCGCCACACGCGAGACACGCCCGCTGCCAATATCGCTGAGTCGACTGGCAGGCCGCGCCGCGTGGCGAGCGCGCAGCAGCGGTTGACCATCAATGCTTCCGGGTGTCCGCTGGCGGAATGTCCCGCCGCTACAAAGGCCGCTCCACTCCCGCCCCGAAGCCGGTTGCCTTCCGGACCTTTGGCGCGATCCGGCCCCTGCTGCATCGCTTCGTGCTGCCGGTCTATGGCGATCCGGACGCGCCGGCGTTGGAGATTGTGTGCGACACGCTCGAAGCGGCGCTCGTCGCGCGAGAGCGGATCGGGGAGGCAGACAGGACAGAATTTGCGACGATCAGAAACGGCAGATAAGAAAATTCCCTTGTACGCCAATGTTCGGTGCAATTGAGAGCCCTGTGATTATCCCGACAAACCTACCGCCGGCTTGTTGGCAAATTGCGGCCCCCTCCGTCGCATTCAGATTTGCTTCAGGGAAAGAGGCAACTGGCGCATGCGCTTTTACGTCGACATCTAACTGTTGGACTGCCTCCAATATTTTTTGATGCAGACTTTCATCTTCATTTGCCCGCACGTCTTTGGCCATCACCTGAGTCGCTGTGAGCACAAAAAACAGGGCTATGGATGCAGCTTTCATTTTTCCCCCCTAGGAACTACCAAGCCAAACCAAGATTGACACTGCCTTTATCCTCTTACAAGCGCGGCTTTTCCGCTGTATCTAGGACCGTAGATGCCGCGGGATCAGAGAAGCGGACCTAGCAGACTTTGAGCGTCGGGCTGGCTAAGCCATTTGGCAGAGTCGCCATATAAGATCCCGATATGGGCACGGAGGGTGGCATGGGCACGCGAATTGATCCCGGCTCGCTCGTGGCTATCAAATTGCGTGCGTTCGCGCGCGACGCTGAGCTTGGTTCTGCGACAGGCTTCCTTGTAGACCACAAGGGACAACTGTTTCTCATCAACGGCAGACGTTCCAAATGAAAAAGGCCCCGCCGCTCGTTGTGGGGCGCGGTTTTCCGGCAAAGCCGTGAGCCTCCCGCTCACTCCCCACCCCGTTTAGGCGGGCGGGGGGCTCGCTTCGCTGAGCTTAGTGAGCAATTTGTATTGTTCGATTATTGCCTCCCACATCTGGGCCGCTTTCTCCCATTCCGCCCGTATGCGATTGTCGCTGCACTCCCGCGCCTTTTCCCATGCGTCAAGCGCCTGCCGGTGCGCGTACTCAATCCGCTGCTGCATCGCCCCGTGACCCCGTGTCAGTCCGGTCGCCTAGTTGACCGTAGGGCGATGCCTTACGCAAGCAATCGATTGTCGCAAAGTGTCCCCAATAAGCGGCCACGGCGGGGTAGAAGGGCCTTTAGACCCAAGGAAACCTGGAAGCATTGACGGTCAACTGTTTGCTGCGCTCGCGACGTAGAAAGGGTCATCAGTCGTTTCCGAGTATTGGCAGCGGCACCTCTAAAGTTGATTCTGCACCACCAGTCAGCTAAACTCTTGCCTTCGAGAAAGACAGATCAGGGGGATACAACGAAATGTCTAGGCGGTGGAATATTGCGCTGGTCTATGGTGTACTCATCTCGTTGATTGGTGTGAACACGGGTGCCGCCGCGCCCAAGCATTTCTACATGA
>DATAQZ010000051.1:0-114387 GCA_036264415.1 Rhizomicrobium sp.
GACAGGTATTTTCCGCTTCCTATCTCGCGCCCATCTGGGATTCGCCCTGGAACATTCTCACTTATGGCTATCAGTCGAACAGCGACGTCAACACGCTCGGGGGCACCAATGTGCTCGGCAATGGCTACACCATCGGCCTTCGTGGCGTGCTGCAGCTGCCGTCGTTTGGCAACTTCGCCCACAGCCTCAACTTCGGTCTGGATTTCAAGCATTTCCTGGAAGGCGTGACGCTCGGCACGAGCGGCACCATGGTCAATGTCGATTACTGGCCTCTTACCGCCGCCTACAATCTCGAATGGCTCACCACCGACGTGGAGGTGACATCTTCCACGACGCTCGTCCTGGGAACGCGCGGCCTCGGGAGCCCGCCGGCCGAGTTCGAGAACAACCGCGCGTTCGCCCGCGCCAATTTCGTACACTTGGGCACGGACATCACCTACAAGCAGCAGCTGCCCTTTGAATCGCTGGGCGTTATCCGCGCGGCTGCGCAGATCGCCTCCGAGCCGCTCCTATCGAGCGAACAATTCGCGGCGGGCGGCCTCACCTCGGTGCGCGGCTATCTGCAATCCGAAGTCGTCGGCGACGACGGCATTCTGGAAAGCAGTGAATTGCGCAGCCCCTCGTTTGCGAAGTTCGTCGATTCCGAGGCGCACGACTGGTTCGATGTCGATCCCATGATCGACGACTGGCGGATCTACGGGTTCGCCGATCTTGCGCGCGTCTGGGTCCTCGGTGCGCTCCCCGGGCAAACGAACGCATTCACGCTCGAGAGCATCGGTGCCGGGACGCGCATCGCCGCGCTCGGGCGGGTGAGCGGTCTCGTCGACGTCGCCTTGCCGCTGCGCAGCGGTCCATCGACGCCGGCAAAGAAGCCGCGCGTGTCCTTCAGCGTCAAATCGGAGTTTTAACGTGAGCGGACCGGCGATCATCACGAGAATGCGGCGCGTGTTTCGCTGTTGCGGCTGGGTTCTGCTGACGCTCGCCGCGCTAGCGCCCACACAGGCCTCCGCCTGGTGGCAGAACGACTGGTCCTATCGCAAACAGATCACGGTCGATACCACGCCGAAAAGCGCCGATATCGCGCAGTCGGTCGGCCGCATGCCCGTGCTTATCCGGCTGCACACCGGGAATTTCAGTTTCACCGACGCGCAGGAAAACGGCAACGACGTCCGCTTCGTCAACTCGGACGACAAGACGCCGTTGCCCTTTCACATCGAGTCCTTCGATCCGCTGCTCGGTGTTGCGGCGATCTGGGTGGATGTCCCCGACATGCCGGCGGGCTCGGTCAAACAGATCTGGATGTATTATGGGAACAAGAAAGCGCCGCCGGCCGGTGATACGGCGGGCACGTTCGATGCCGATTATGCGCTCGTCTATCACTTCGACGAAGCTGCCGGCGCGCCGCCGAAAGACAAGACGGCGTACGGCAACAACGCGCAAAACGCGCCGGCAGGACTGGACGACGGCTCGATCATCGGCAAAGGCGCGCGCTTCACTGCCGCGGGTCCAATCACGGTTCCGGCGAGCCCGTCGCTCGCCGTCTCTGCAGGCGGCGCGTTCACCTTCAGCGCCTGGATCAAGAGCGATGTCTTCCAGCCGCGCCAGGCTCTGTTCGCGCGCGCGCAGAATGGTTCCGGACTGCTGATCGGAATCGATTCGGGGACAGTCTTCGCGGAAGCGGGAGCGGTTCGCGTCGCGGCGCCGCAGCCCGTTGCCAAGGGGCAGTGGACACACATTGCCGCCACGGCCGACGGCAAGACGATTACGCTGTACGTAAACGGCAAACCCGTCGCCAACGCGGCAGGCGCGCTTCCGGCGCTCAACAGCATCATCGGCATCGGCGGCGTCCCGCCGGGAGCCACGTTTGCTTCTCCAGCCACCGCTTTCACCGGTGAGATGGACGAGATCCGGTTTTCCAAAATTGCACGAAGCGCAGCGCTCATACGGGCCGACGTGCTCAGCCAGGGGCCTGACGCAAAGCTGGTGCAATTCGGCGTGGACGAAAAGCAAGCCGGCTTTGGTTTCGGTTACTTCGGCATCATCGTGAAATCGGTGACCATCGACGCCTGGGTGGTCATCGGCATTCTTGGCTGCATGGCGGTGATGTCGTGGTTCGTGATGTGGAACAAAGCGAGCTATGTCGGGACCGTGGACAGGGCCAACGACGCCTTCGTGCAAATTTTCCGCAAGCAGGGCGGCGATCCGCTTGCCATCGACGAAACGCGCATGACACCGGCACAGCGGAAGCGGCTCGCGCGATCCTCCATCTGGCGCATTTACAACGCCGCGGCAGAGGAAATCCGCCGCAGACTCGGCCGCGGTGGCGCGCTCGTGCTGAACGCCGAAGCCATCGAGGTGATCCGGGCGATCATGGATGCCCATATGGTGCGCGAGAATCAGCGGCTCGCACGGTCGATGGTGCTGCTGACGATTTCGATATCCGGCGGACCGTTTCTCGGCCTCTTGGGAACGGTGGTGGGCGTGATGATCACCTTCGCCGCGATTGCGGCGAGCGGCGACGTCAATGTGAACGCGATCGCGCCGGGCATATCGGCGGCGCTGCTCGCAACGGTCGCCGGGCTCACCGTCGCGATACCTGCGCTCTTCGGCTACAACTATCTTGTCATCCGCAACAAGAATGTCTCGGCAAACATGCAGGTGTTTGTCGACGAATTCATCACCCGCCTGTCTGAAATCTACAGCGGACGCGAACTCGCGCGCGCGGCGGAATAGAAAAATGCAGGTCAAAGACGAAGAAAAACCGTACGACGACATCAACATCACGCCGATGCTCGATCTCGCCTACGTGCTGCTCATCATCTTCATCATCCTCACCACCGCTTCGGTCCAGGGCATCAAGGTCGATCTGCCCAAGGCGAGCGCAACGGTCAGTCTCGCCAAGCCGCAGACAAAGGCGATCACGATCAACAACAACGGACAGGTTTTCCTCGATGCCTATCCCGTCACGCTGCCGGAACTCGAATCCCGCTTGCGGACGCAGAAGGCACTCACGCCTGATTTCCCCGTTATCGTGAAAGGTGACTCCAGCGTTCAATATCAAAAGGTGATGGACGTGCTGGATCTGCTCCGGCGCATTGATCTCCCCCATGTCGGCCTTGTGACCGGCAGGCAACAGCAGGGCTGAGCGCCATGTCCGCTTCCCAATTTGACGAAGAGGTCGAGGGCTGGCCGTCCCGCCTGCGAAGCCTGTCGGTCCCCGGCGGCATTCTTCTCGTCATCGCCGGCGTCGTTTTGTACTTTTTGCACGATACCGCCAGTATTCGGCGCGAAGCGCCGCCGCTGCCCACGCTCATCGCCACCGTTCCCCCTCCTCCGCCGCCTCCGCCGCCGAAACAGCAACCGGAACCCGAGAAAAAGGTGCTTGAGCAGCAGAAGCCGGTGGAGCAACCCAAGGCAGCCGACAATTCGCCGAAACCGGTGACGATCAATGGTCCTGCGCAGGCGGGTAGTGACGCATTCAATGTCGGCGCCGGCAGTGGCGGCGGCGATGTTGGATCGGGGAGCGGCCTGGGCGAGGCAAGCTACACGCGTTACCTGGGCTCGGCGCTGCAGCAATCGATACAGAATGACGATCGGGTAAATCACCTGGTGTTCAGCGCCGACATGGCGGTGTGGGTGGATCCGAACGGCCGCATTACGCGCGCTGCGGTGCTCAAGACGACCGGCGATCATAATATCGACCAGGACCTCGTGGCGGTCCTCGAGAGCATGCCGGCGCTCGATGAGCCGCCGCCGGCGACACTGGAATTTCCGCAAAGGGTCCGCATCGAAGGAAGACGCCGCGGGTAAGTCGGGCGACAGAAGGGTGTCAGAAGGGGTTACGGAATGTTGGGTTCGTCGGCGGGGATGAAGCTTGGCGCGTGCGTGTTCGCGCTGAGCCTCGGAATCAGCACAATTTCCGCATCGGCGCAGACCGAAAGCGGTCCATCGCAGAGCGCGATGACCAATCTCATCCGCCTGCTCGTGAAGA
Source organism: Rhizomicrobium sp. (assembly GCA_036264415.1). Classification (GTDB taxonomy): domain Bacteria; phylum Pseudomonadota; class Alphaproteobacteria; order Micropepsales; family Micropepsaceae; genus Rhizomicrobium. The sequence continues at coordinate 3,992 of DATAQZ010000051.1, forward strand.
ACAAGGTCATCACGCAGGAGAGCGCGGACGCGCTGCTGAAAGAAGCCGAACAGGAAGCGGTGCGGGCGCGCGCGGCAAAGGCAGCGGTGCCGGCCGCACCGGTTCCGATTCCCGCCGCGCGACCCGAACCGCCGCCGCCGGCACCAGGCGTAGTTCGCGTGCCGTATGTGCCGCAGATCGTCAGAAACCAAATCCGCGACGAGGTGAAGGCGGAGGTCCTGAAGGAGGCCAAGGCAGAGAACTGGGCGCAGCCCAACATCTTCCCGGATTGGGTGCGGCGAATCTCCTGGTTCGGCGACTTTCGCGGCCGGGACGAATTCGACCTCTACGGAAAGAACAATATCGGCAGCGACGGCATCGACGGCTACATCAACTATGCCGCGTTCAATGCCAACGGACCGACCAACGTCAATCCGAACTCGATCCTGAACACGATTCCCTTCCTCAACACGACCGTCAATCGTTACAACCTGCTCAGCCTGCGCGCGCGCTTCGGATTCACTGCTAACGTGAGCGACGGCGTGCTGGTCGGCGTTCGCCTGGCGACGGGCAACGACAACAGCCCGGTATCGACGACCCAGCTTTTGGGCGGTGGACTCGGCAAGAAGAACATCTGGCTCGATCAGGCGTTCATCGCACTCACGCCGTTTGACGACGACACGATCACCTTCGGACGAATGCCGGATCCGTTCTTCCATACGGATCTGTTGTACGATGAAAACCTCAATTTCGACGGATTGGCCATTTCGTCAACGGAACCGCTCGTTTGGGTAGACAACACCCGTTTGTTCGGCACGCTCGGCGTATTCCCGATCGGTTACGTAAATTCAAACTTTCCGACATACAGCCCGATCAAGGCCGGCGACCACACCGAACTTCTCCTCGGCGCGCAATTGGGGGCCGACTGGCGCCAGCAGGATTTCGATTGGCGCTTCGCGGTCTCGGCCTATCGCTACGTGAACGCGCAAGGCGAACTGTCGGCGCCATGCCCCATCTATCTCGCTCCGGTGGCCAGTGCCGCGCAGTGTTCGACGGACGATACCGTTCCGCCTTTTATGCAGAAGGGGAACACGCTCTTCCTCATCCGAAGCATCATTCCCGATCCATCGCACCCGACGGATTATGCCCAGCCGGAATTCGCGGGGCTGATGTTCAACTACAATGAACTCGATGCGACCACGTCGTTCGATCTGAAGGTATCGCGCAAATATGATCTGATCATCACTGGAGACTACGTACGCAACCTCGCCTTCGACGGCAGTGTCGCCTACCGCTATGCGGCCGAAGGCGTGTTTCCGGTCACCAACTTCAATCCCATTACGAAGACGCTCCAAAGCGGACCCAATGCCTTCATGGGTCAGGTTCTGTTCGGGGAGCCGGAAATCCACAGCCGTTGGGAGTGGAACATCATCGGCGGCTACAAATATATCCAGCCGGACGCCGTTCTCGACGCCTTCGACGATCACGACTTCCATATGGGCGGCACCAACGCCAAGGGTTATTACCTGAAAGCGTCGCTCGGTATCTTCAACAACACCTGGCTCACCGCGCGCTGGTTCAGCGCCGACGAAGTGTACGGTCCGCCGCTAGCCATCGACGTCATGCAACTCGATTTGAATGCGAGGTTCTGATGGTGAAACCGTCCTTGCTGGTTGTTTTCGCGATTTTCCTGCCGCTCCTCGCGCCGTCCTCGGCTTCGGCGCAATCGCTGGAGGATCGGCTGCGCGACCAGTTGCGATCCACCTTGAACGAACTTCACCAACTCCAGGATCAGCAGGCGTCGTTGCAGGCGCAGAAAGCGGCGGCGGAACAGGAGCGCGATGCACTGAAGACCGAGCTCGCCAAGGCGCAGGCGAAACTTGCCCATGCCGGAGAAACTGCCGCGGTCAAAGCGCAGGCAGAGGCGCTGTCAGCCCAGGTCAGTCAGTACAAGACGGCCGCGGAGCAGGCGAGCGGGACCGCGCAACAGGCGCAGGCCGATCGCGACAAGCTGCAGGCGACACTCGCCGATGCGCAGAAGCAACTCGGCACCTGCACCGACAGGAACTTGAAGCTTCTAAAACTGGGGAACGAGATTCTCGACGCCTATGAGCAGTTCGACGTCGGCGAGGCCATTGCCGCGAACGAGCCGTTCATTTCGGTCCACCGGGTCGAACTCGAGAATATGGCGCAGGATTTCGACGATCGCCTGCACGAGGACAAGTTCGATCCTCATGCAAAACAAACGTCACCTTCGGGTGACAAGGCAAAGTAACGGGCTTCGGTGAGGAGAGCGGTCATGAACGCGACGGCTGGAAGGCGCGGAAGATTTCTCAAAGAAAAGCTCTTGCGGGGTTCGAGCGTCGTCGCGCTTGTTACCGCGATCGGCCTTTCGCCAGCTGCGGGCCAGAGTATGTCCCAGTTGCGCGCGGCCGTTTCCGCCAACAACCAGGTCACCCAGCAGCTCCTCAAGAATCCCAACATCAATCAGGCGGCCGCTGAGGCGGCCGGAATGAGCGCGGCGGCGGCCCGCGCGCTTCACTACCAGGAACAGGTGGCGCAGGCGCTCGCGCTTGCGCAGCAGGCGCAGATAGCAGCTCGGCAGGCAGTGCTCGGCACGCCTGGCAACGTGCCGGACGGTCTGGTGATCGGCGGTTTGCAGGAGGTGCCCAATCCGCTTCCGGCTTCAAAAGATGCCAGCGGCCTGAGCACGTGGCAGGGCGCCGATCAGCCCACCGAAACCCACGACGGCAAGACCGTCGACGTGAACATCAAGCAGACGCAACAGCGCGCGATCCTGTCGTGGGAGACATTCAACGTCGGTCAGAACACCATCCTGAACTTCGATCAATCGTACAAAGGGCACGCCGAGACAGGCTGGGTCGCGCTCAACCGCGTGGTGGGCGATTCGACATCTCCTGCGGAGATTCTCGGAGAGATCAAGGCGCAAGGCACCGTTCTCATCATCGACACCAACGGGATCCTCTTCGGCGGCGCCTCGCAGATCAATGTCAATTCGCTGATCGCCAGTGCCCTCGAGATCGGCCATCCCGTCGACCCGCTCACACAGGCGCTTCTGACGACCAAAGATCGCAACGATCTGTTCCTCGAATATGGCTTGCTTGGTTACGCAGATCAGGCTTCCCAGGAAGAACAGACGGAAACGTTTACGTTCTCGCCCGTCGCCGTTCCCAATGGCGGCACGCTGTCAAACGGCAATACCTGCCAGGTCAATCCTTATTGCTTCAATATCAATCAGGGACCGGTCGATGTCGAAACCGGCGCAAACATTACCGCCAACACGGGCGGCTATGTCCTGCTTACCGGCCCTGCGATCGTCAATGCCGGTCAACTCACAGCGCCCCAGGGCCAGGTCAGTCTCGAGGCGGGGCAGTTCATCACGCTGGAACGCTCGACGGGCGCCGCCGGCACGGCGACGCCGGACATCCGCGGATTCTCGCTGTCGTCGCAAGACAACGCTGCGTGGGCCGACGGAACCTACGTCGAGAACACCAGCACCGGAATCATTTTGGCGCCCACCGGCTACGTATCGTTGATGAGCAACGATCAAGGCGGGGTCATCAATGACGGCGTTCTGGAAGCGACCACCAGTGTCTCGCGCAATGGATTCATTCAGCTTTACGCCGGCGACATCCAGCTCGGCGCAGGCAGCACGATTGCAATCGAACCCGATACATCCGGCGAGGTTATCCCGCGCGATCCCGTTTCGCTGACGGATTTCAAGTCCTCGAAAGTGGCCATAGGCGGTAGTACGTCGCGCGTCGAGATTCAGCGCAATGCGCTGATCTATGCGCCGAGCGGCAGCGTGACCGTGGGCGTCGATCCCGGCGCCGATACGGTATCGGGATCGGACGAGGGCGGTGACGGTCTGTCTCGCGTCTTCATCGATTCGGGTGCGGTGATCGATGTCGCCGGCCTGCCCAACGTCATCATTCCCGCGTCGCTCAACAGCATCGCCATTCATCCCGTCACCGGGAACGATCTACAGAATGATCCGAACGCCTATAAGGACAGCTTCCTGAACGGCGCCACGGTGTATGTCGACCCGCGTCTTTCCGGCGTGCGATCCGATGGCGTGGCCTGGGTCGGATCGCCGCTGATCCCGGCGGGGACCTACGCCCAGCAGGTTGGAATATCCGTTCAGCAGCTGATGACAAAGGGCGGCAACGTGTCGCTCGGCGCCGACAGCTTCGCGAAGGGCGGAAACCAGGACCTGGCGGGCGACGTAACAATCAAAGCCGGCGCGGTCATTGATCTCGATGGCGGCTGGGTGACTTACGAGGCCGGATGGGTCCAGACGAGCGAGCTGATCGATGCCTACGGAAATATCGTCAACATCGGCGACGCCAATCCCAATGATGTGTACATCGGCATCTACGACGGCTTTACCGCCGTACAGGCGCGCTGGGGCGTCGTGCAGAACTACGTCGATCCGCTCCTCCTCAACCGGCAGTACGAAGGCCAATACAGCGAAGGCCGCGACGCCGGATCGCTGACGCTCAAATCTTCGGTCATAGTCCTCGACGGCAGCGTTTATGCCCACGCTTTTCCCGGCGCGGAACAGTTGGCCAATGCGCAGCGTGGCACGATGAAGTCGAGCGTGTACGGTGACGGCCGGATGCTGCAGGGGGCGCCCTCACAGCTTCCGAACGGCGGCTTTCTGTTTGTGCAGGCCTTGGCGAACGATTCCCAAAACAGCCAGGTTGTGGACGGTGGCGGCGACATCAATATCGTGACGCAGGCGGACTACCACGCCCTTTCGTCCGATTTCGCCTACGGCCAGTCCATCTCCATTCAGGACGGGCAGCTCGTCATTCCGGCGCGCGATCCGAATTCCTATCTGCCGACGGACCGCATCGACACAATCGTGCTCAATGCCGACGCACTGTCGCAAATGGGGCTGAGCGATCTCGCCCTCGCGACAAGCGGGGAGATCAATGTCGAAAGCGGCGCGAATGTAAACCTCTCGCCGGGCGGCGCCTTCCAGGCCATCTCCGGGCGGACGATGACGATCGACGGCAGGATTTCCGTACCGTCCGGCAATATCAATCTGCAGACCGTGAGTGTTTACGGCAGCGGCGCCGATGTGACGCAAGGCGGGTCGGTTTTTGTCCAGGAAACCGCGGGACTGGGATCCTACGACATCGTCATCAACGGCGACCTCTCCACGCGCGGTCTGTGGACCAACGATTATGGCGCGGCTCCCGGCCAGCTGCTGGGGCCGGGGTACACCAACGGTGGGACGGTAACCCTGAATGCGGCGGCGAGCATGCTGCTGTACGGAGAGAACAGCAACGAGCAGGTCAACCAGGACATCAGCGGCAGCATCCTCGTCAACCGGGGAGCGCTGATCGATGTTTCCGGCGGCGGTTATGTATCGCCAACGGGCAACCTGGATCTTTCCGCGACCGGCGGCAATGTCAGTCTGATCGAGGAAACAAATTACTTTCAGACATCCAACAATCAGAGCCAGTTCGAGCAGAGCGCGATCTCGGGATTCCGCGTCGACGGCATCGATGTCAACGGACAAAACTACATCCCAAGCAACCCGGGCCAGATCAACGCGCGCGTCGATTTCGCACCCGGAACGATCATCGGCTACGGCTTCGGAGGCGGTGGCACGTTCACCCTCGATACGCCTTCGATCAGTTTTGGCGACGGCATCGCCGCTTCGGGCACGGAGTTGCCGCTGGATTTCTTCTCGAAAGCCGGTTTCGCGAATTACGACATCACTGCGTACAAGACGGATCTGGTCCCCAATCAGTTTGACAATGGTTATGGTGGCTACAACGCCGTGCTCGCGACCGATGTGCTGACCATTGGTTCCGGACAGACGCTGGATCTCACACAATCCTATCTCGCGCTCGCCTGGAACGATCCGGCATGCGCGGCGGCCCAGATGGTGGCGCTTCGCGGGCTGGCGACAGGTGGGGACATTTACTCGATCATCAAGCCGAACATTCCGACGGATGCCTGGGATCGCAAGGCGGTCAATCTCACGCTCGGTGGGCTTATCGAATTGCAGGTCGCCAAAGGCGGCACGGTTGTCGACGAAGCCGGCGGCCAACTCACTGTCTCCCAGCTCGACAACGAAGGTACCATCCGCATACCCGGCGGCACGATAAACCAGTCCGAGATTCTTCCCCAGTACTTCGCGACGAACGGGGTCGGTGTGTACAACATTGACGATGCCTTTACCGTCAATGCCAATGGTACGATCGACGAAAACGCCGTCGACCAGTATGCCGTCAATCATAATCTGACATGCGGCGGCCAGACCTGCACGAATGGCGCGTTCGCAGCCGACTACGACATCTATCTTCTGGGTACGCTCAATCCCGGCGTTGGCCTACACCTCGGCGCGGGCAGCATCACCAATCTGTCCGGCGTGAGCATTCGCGATCCGCGCGCCGTGCAGCCGGGTCAGAGGAATTATGTCACGGGAAGGCTCTATTCCGGCGGAACGCTCGAGTCGCAGTCGGCGTACGTCTTCACCACGCCGTTGTTTGCCGAGACGATCGGGTTTGGCGTCTACGGAACATCGGCGATAGCAAGTCAGGGGGGAAACGATCCCGCCGGGCAGCGCCTGCCGGAAACCCTTGTTGCCGACCCGGGAGCGACGCTGAACATTTCCGGTGCCTCCGACACCTACGACGAACTCGGGCCGGACGGCGTCTATACGCCGACACGCGTATGGAGCAACGCCGGCACGCTCGATCTCGGCAATGGCGGCACGATCACGGGCGCGACCATTCTCGCCCAGGGCGGGGCTCCGCAGGCGCTTGGCGGCACGCTCGTGATGCTCGATCCGGTGTTTTATCAGAACGATCCTTCGACACCGACGGCGAACGCCGTATCCCAGCAGCAAATATCTGCCTCCGGATTTGCGACCTTCGTCGCACAGGGCAGCATCGATTCCGTCGGTGACGCGACGATCACACTGAGCCGCGGTTTTTTCCTGACCTCGCGCCCTTATGACGGACAGCACACGCCCGACACCAGCAACGACTACTACGCGATCATCGTCAGTTCGGGTGGCGACCTCGAAATCGACGCGCCCTATATCGGCCTCGACAGCATCGCCCAGTCGATAACCACGCCCAATTACGGAACTCCGGGCACGAGCAGCGTCACCTTCCGGGGCGACAACATCGATATCATGGGCGCGGTCCTGTTCGATATGTCCATCGCGAACGCGACGCTTTATGCGACGGGCGACGTGCGTCTGATCGGCGTGCAACCCCCGGACATCACGCTCGGTCTGCTGAATGGAGCGAACACATCCAACAGCTTGCAGGGCCAACTTTCCGTCAACGGAAATCTCACGATTGACGCGGCGCAGGTCTATCCGACGACCGGATCGACGTTTTACATCACCTCTGCCGCTGCCGATGGCACGATCTGTTTCGGCCGCACCACGAAGACGGCGCCACCCACGCCCTATTCGGCGGGCGCCAATCTCACGATACAGGCCGCGAACATTCTGCTCGGCGGCGTCATCCGGGTCCCCGTCGGCAGTCTGACCATCGGTTCAGGCAACCCGCTCGAGATTTCAACGAACGGAAACAATACTACCTTTGCGCCTGGAACGACTTCCGTCGAGGCGCTTGCCGGCAGTATCACCTCGGTCTCCGCCGGCGGTCTTTCGATCCCGTACGGAACGACCACCGATCAGACGGAATGGTATTTTTCGCCCACGAGTTCGGCCCAACTCACGGCGCCCCCGCAGGCGATCCTCACCTTCGGCGGCAGTTCCGTATCACTCGATTCCGGCGCAACGGTCGATCTGAGCGGCGGAGGTAATCTGTACGCATACGAATTCATTCCCGGCCTCGGCGGCTCGCGCGATGTGCTGGACCGCTTCAACCCCGACGAGTTCAGCGGCAACGGCGGCTATCAATATCCGGGCGGTGCTCAGGTCTACGCGATCGTCCCGGGCCTTTCCTCCAGCTTCGTTGCTCCGTACGACCCGATCTATTCGGCAAATTACGGCGGTCTTTATTCCTATTCGAGCGCCGGACAGAGCATTTATTTGACTGGCGCGTCCGGGCTGGCCGCCGGCTGGTACACGCTTCTTCCGGCGCAATACGCAATGCTGCCGGGCGGCATGCGGGTGGTGCAGGAGATGAATGGCGTCCAGATTGCGCCAGGCACCAGCCAGCAGCTCAACGACGGCACGATGGTCATTTCCGGCTATTACGGAATCGCCGGAACCGATACGCGTTCGGCGACGCCGGTCGCTTTCGAGGTGCAGGACCAAAGCACATTCCTGCAATATTCGCAGATCGCGCTCACCTTCGCGAACCAGTATTTTGCGCAACTTGCCGCGAAGAACGGCAACGCAGCGCCGCGGCTACCCGTTGATGCGGGACGCTTGATTCTCGCGCCCGCCGACAGCCTGGTCGTCAACACCACGCTCATCACCACGCCGGGAGCTGGCGGGCGCGGCTCGGAAGTCGACATCAGCGGCAGCGCGTTCGACATCGTGTCAAGCCTCGATCAGGCACGCAACGATCCCGGCACGATCGTGCTTACCGCCGACAGCCTGACAAATCTCGACGCTTCCAGTCTCCTGATTGGCGGCGTGCGCACGGACAATGCCGACGGAACGACGTCGCTCGACGTGACCGCGCAATCCATCATCGTTGCGAATGATTCGTCGCATCCTCTTGAGGGGCCGGAAATTCTTCTCGCGGTGAATGGCGAAGGTGCCGGTATTGCCCTTGAGAACGGAGCGACGATCATCGCGAAGGGTACCGCGGGGAGTGCCGCAAACGGCAACTACATCATCGACGGCTCGACCCAACAGTCGAACGGCGCCGCGCTGCTGCGCGTGGCCGTGGGACCCCAGCGATTGGCCACGCTCGATAACGTCGACCAGACGGGCCAATTAACGGTCGGTGACGTGAATCTCGAGGGCAATTCCGTCCTTCTCGATTCAAGCGGCAACCTGACCGTCGCGCCGAACGCGTTTATCGAAGCAAACGCGTTGGCGCTTGGCGCTGGCGAGGTCACCTTTACGAACAACGGCAACGGCCTTTCCGGCCTTGTGATCACGCCCGAATTGCAGGCGTTGTTCTCGAAAGCGAATCTGCTGACGATCCTGACGCCCCAAGCGATTTCGTTCGCGGCGGGTTCGTACGATTTCGGCAACATCGTCTTCGATTCGCCCGGACTTTCACTGCTCAACGGCAACGCCGTCATCATCAACGCGAATACCCTCACGTTCACGAACGGCAATGGCGCCTTGGCTGCCTGCGGCCAGAGCAGCGTAGCCGCCTGCGGCAATGGCAAGCTGACCGTCGACGCCACACAGATCAATTTCGGCTGGGGGACGGTCAATACCTATGGCTTCGGCGGCAGCGTGACGCTCGCCACGAGCAAGGGCATGTTCGTGGTGGGCAACGGCAGTGTCAACTTCGGCCCTGCCGCGCTCGCGCTCAACACGCCGTACATTGGCGACCTCGGTTACGTACCCGCCCCGGGATTGAGCGAGACCATTCCCTCGCTTTCTCTCATCACAACCGGCGCGGTGACGATCAGCAATCCGACCGGCGGCGGCGCGCCGAACGTAATAGGCGCGCCAGGTGCATCCCTGACGATCGACGGCCACTCCATATCCGTTGACGGCACGGAACTGCGCGCTACCGCGGGCACACTCACGCTCGACTCGCAGACGGGCATCGATATTACCGGCAACGCGATTCTCGAGACGCCTTCCTATGTGAAGACGTTTGGCGATTCCGCGGATCCCACGACGGTCTCCGCGCCCGGCGGCACATTGAAGCTCATCGCCGAGGATGGCGGCATCATGGCTGCCGCCGGCACCACCCTTTCCATCGGCGGCGACGCCGGAACCGCCGGCACGCTGTCGCTGTCGGCAGGCAACGGCAGTTTCAACATGGAAGGAAATATCATCGCGAGCACGCCGTCGGGCGGCGGTTCGCTCGAACTCGATTCCGGCGGCTCTTTCGATCTCGCGTCCTTCGCCGACGGCTGGGGGAAGGATTTCTCCGGTACGATCGACATTCGCTCTGCACAGGGCAATCTGGATCTTTCAGCGGGCGAAACGCTGAAGGCGAAAGACGTTTCGCTCACTGCGGACGGCGGCCTTGTCGACATCGCCGGAACGATCGATGTTTCCGGCCCGAATGGTGGAGGCATCAGCCTTTACGGACTCGCCGGCGTGACGCTCGAAAGCACCGCCGTGCTCGACGCACAAGCCGACGGTTATGGAAAACTGGATCCGCGGCAGGCCTCGGGCGGCATTGTAAACATCGGTACCGACGATAACGGCGTCGTCAACGTAAAGAGCGGCGCCATCATCGATGTGAGAGCGCTGCAGACCCAGGCTCGTCTCATCCCGATCACGCTGAACGGCACCGTCTATTACTACTTTGTACCGGCCGATGTCGGCGGTCAGGTGAACTTCCGGTTGCCCGTCATCCAGGGACAGGACGGCGAAACCGTCAACATGTACTATGCGGGCACTATCGAGGGCGCGAGTTCGATCGTGCTCCAGGGCTTCCAGCGCTGGAACCTCGCCGACATCGCCGACGATCCGAATTTCGTCGGTGTCACGATCAACGCCAACGGGCAGGCGGTGCTTGACGTTTCTGCCCAGGCCGGTACCGGACAAGTGAATTTCCTCGCCGACGATGGCACGGGAACGATCGTCAATTTCATTCAGACCTTCGACATTTCGGCTTCTTACGGAAATCTCGGCAATCTCACGTCCATGGCGAACTTCCATGCACGGCCGGGCGTGGAACTCGATTATTTCGGAGACATTGTGCTCGCCTCCAACTGGAACCTGGGAGCCGGGACGGTCAACATTGCAGGCGCGGTTGCCGCAGGGCTGATGCTGCCCGTCGACCCGAACTGCACGTCCAAGTGTCAGTATTACGTTATCCCGGGAGACGAAGGAAAAATCTTCGCCAAATACACGAAGCTCACCTATCGCGTGGGCAGCAGGGTGCTCGGCGAGCCCGGAATTCTGACCTTACGAGCCGGCGGCAATCTCGAAATCGGCGAGCCCGGACAGGCCGTCAGCATCACCGACGGTTTCTTCCAGTTCGGCGATCAGACGGACGCGAACTACCTGCAGGTCGCACTGGGAGCGGGAAATCGCTACTACATTCCCTACCTAACGCCAGCGTGCGTCGACGTCGGCTGCACCAATCTGGTTGATTGGCAGTACGGACTGAATCTCAGCGGAATCGACTACATCAACCTTGGACTGCCGAACAGTTTTGCTTCCACTGGCCAGTATTTCCTGTCCAATCCCGTCCCGTACAATGCAAACGCCAATACGCCGTGGGCCGAAGGCGACAACGGCAGCAGTGCCCTCTCCAGCATGCAGCCGTTCCCGCTGGTGCAGATCGGCAACCGCACCTATTACGTGCCGTCCTGGTCGTATCAGCTTGTTGCCGGCGCCGATCTGACGGGTGCCCAGGGCAATCCAAGCACGAATCCGCTGCAGACGGTTCCCGGCAGCACAGGCAGTGTCATTGTTCAGGGAATCAACACGTATCAATACGGCAACACCAGCAAAACCAACTCCTCGAACTGGATCAACCAGCTCGATTTCCAGATCCAGACGCAGAACGGCAGCGTGGAGTATCTGACCGCAGATTCGTGGTACATGGCATTCTTGACCTCCAACCCGAAGGCAACGCAGAATTCGTACACGTACGTCGACTTCTCGCAGTCCCCCGGGGGAGTTCAACAACTCATCAACAATTCCACCGCCTTCCAGGATTTTCTTACCCAGTATTCCGGGCAATATCAGCTTTACGGAAGCACCGGTGCTTACGACGCCATCAGCATGACTTTGTTCGACGCCGTCCAGTTCATGCTGGACGTCGTGGAGCCGAACATCCAGGGCATTCTCGGCTATTACACGCCACCGAAAAATACGAACATCGTCGTGGGTACATTTACCGGAATCTACGAAACGCTCATTCGCACCGGGACTGGTTCGATCGACATAGCGGCATCACAGGACATCAATCTTCAAAACGGTTCTCTCCCAACCTATGTGTCTCTCGACGGCCAGACGATCAGCAACAATTCGTCGGATGGAGTGCAATTGGGCGGTTCGCCTGTTTACACCGCCGGCCATTTGGTCATTCCGGAAGAGCAAACCGTCGTCGACGAGCTGACCGGCGATACCTTCACCATCGACCCGTCACAATACGAAGATATCAGCGATATCTTTTCGCAGCCGATCGATGGCGGCTATCAGTACGGCGCATTCGCCACGGGCAAGCAAACAGATTCCGGCAATATCGGCTTTTCGGGGATCATGATCATGACTCCGGTCTATCTGACCGGGGGCGGCAACATTTCGCTTAGCGCCGGCAATGACATTATTTCGCGGCGCGACATGTGGGATGAAAATCGCATCGCCGAGAACTACGCAAATTCCATCTTCTTTGGTTGGATCGGAAGCGGCGATCAGCCGTGGCGCGTCGGCTCGGTCGGTGACGTCACCAATCTTCTGATCAACCCGCAGCTCTTCACGGAAGGCGTGGGCGCGTTGGGCGGCGGAAACATCACCATCGATGCCGGCCACAATATCGATGACCTTACGGTCGTCGACGACACCTCCGTGACCACCGCAAGTGTCACGAGCGCGGGTCATCAGCCGTCGCTTGCGATATGGCAGTTCGGCGGCGGGAACGTGACGATCGACGCCGGCAACGACATTCTCGGAGGGCGTTTCGATATCGCCGAGGGTACCGCGGATATCACCGCTGGAGGCAATATCGCCAGCGACGGGACGCTCATGGCCATCGATAACTCGGGCGTTCAATACCCCGTGTCCGACACGCTGCGCGTCCGCCTTAGCGACGCGACCGTGTCGTTGTCGGCGCTCGGATCACTTGAACTGGCGGGCATCAGCGCATTGGGGGCGTATTTGGAAGGTGGAACCGGCCAGGACCAGCAAAATCTGGACTCGCATGGCTTCTACACGCCGATCGCCGGGGTTTCACTGACCGCGGACGGCAATCTCACGATCGACAATCAGTCACCGGTATTTTCGTTGGCCGGCAACAACCAGCCGTTCGACGTCAGCATCAACACCACCGCCGATCAGGCGACGAACGAGGTGGCTTCTGCCGTCTATCCAGGATCGCTTGATGTCGCATCGCTGACCGGCAATCTCGTTGTCGTCGGTCAGTTCAACCCCAACGCGACGGGTACGGCGAGCGAAATCATTCTTTATCCCAGTGCGGTCGGACAGCTGAACCTCTTCGCGGCGGCCAATATCCTGCCCGTGACGATCGATATGGAAGACGGCGACCCGGGCATCCTGCCGGGAATTTTCTCGCTGTTCTCGTACGATCCGAACGGCAACCTGCTGACCGGACGCAGTTTCGGATTCCCGGGAGTCGAACCCAACACGATTCAGACGATTCTGCAGACCTACCACAACCAGATACCAACGCATCTGCACGATTCTTATCCGGTACGGATCGACGCCGGCGGCGATATTCTGGATATGATCGTTTCCGTGCCCAAGCAGGCGCGCATCTGGGCAGGGCAGGACATCATCAACATGATGTTCTTCGGCCAGAATCTCTCGCCGACAGATGTCACGCGCGTCGTTGCGGGCCGCGATATTACAGCGACGACCGAGCTTGTTGCTCCGCTCGAGAACGGTCTAAACGGACTCTTCTACGGCCCGGCCGAGCCCGCGCTGGAAGGAAACACGTTCATTATCGGCGGACCGGGGTCGTTGTTCCTTGAGGCCGGCCGCGACGCCGGACCGTTCCTCAATTCGGCAGTCACAAACGGACTCCAGAACACGTCGAACGGTCTGCAGTCGACAGGGTCATCCTCATATGCAGGCGGCATCGTTTCCGTCGGGAACGCCTGGAATCCCTGGCTGCCCCAAGTGGGTGCAAATCTCTATGTGGAGTTCGGCGTCGGCAAGGGCGAGAACTTCAACGCGCTCCGCGATTACTATCTTGATCCTGCAAACCAGGGGGCCTGGCCGTCATATCTCTTCCAGCAGGAGACAACCGCGTCGGGCAATCAGGTTCCGAACAGGAACGCGCCGGTGTATGGGCCGCTCTTGATCGGCTGGATGCAGAAAAACGCGCCCGCCCTGCTTGAAGCAGCGTATGGAACGCTCAAGGTGACATTCCAGCAGGCCTACGACGCATTCAAGACGCTGCCGGAACTGCAACAGCAGATTTTTCTGCTCGACGATGTGTATTTCAACGAGCTGACGCAAACCTCGATTCCAACCGGCCCGTCCTACCAAAACTACAGCCGCGGCTACATCGCCATCAATTTGCTGTTCCCATCCTCTCTGGGTTACACGCAGAACAATCTCGGTGGCGGAACCAACGGCGCCAACAAGTTGGTCAAGACCGGCAATCTCGACCTGCGTCTGGCTGCAATCGAATCGATGTGGGGCGGGAACGTTTACATTCTCGGTCCAGGCGGGGAGGCTCTGATCGGGTCGACGGTCGCGACGGCGGCGCAGGCGGCGCTACGCAGCTACGCCGGCGGCCAGCTGTTTGACGGGATTCCCATTCTGCCCAATCAAGATATGTTGAATACCGAAGATCGCGAGTTGTACGTACCGTACCCGACGATTACCGATTCTATTCCCTCGGGTTACGAAGGCGTGATTACGCTCCGTGGCGGATCGATCGATACCTTTACGGACCAGAGTTTCCTTCTCAACCAGAGCCGGCTATTCACCGAAGACGGCGGCAATATCGCCATGTGGTCGTCCAATGGAAATCTCGATGCGGGCGAGGGTCCAAAGACGTCTTCGGACTTCCCGCCGATCGTTGTACAGGTGGACGAGGATCTGGTGTCCTACGTGGATACGGCAGGCGGCGTCACCGGCGCAGGCATTGCGGCTTTTCAGCCGGCGCCCGGAATCCCCGCACCCGATGTGTTCCTTATCGCGGCGCGCGGCAAGGTCGACGCCGGCGCCGCCGGCGTGCGCGTGGCGGGCAACCTCTTCGTCGCCGCGTTTTCGGTCGGCAATGCGAGCAACTTCAGCGTCAGCGGTACAACGGTCGGTGTTCCTGGCTCGGCTGCGGTGAATGTCGCGGCGCAGACCAGCGCAAGCTCTTCCGCCGCGGCCGCTGCCCAGGCTGCGCAGGCAATGTCCGGCGCTTCGAACGCCAACGGCATGGAGGAATCGATCATCACGGTGGAGGTGTTGGGCCCGGCCGACACCTCGGGCGACGAAGAGCTCCGCAAGCGAAAACAGCAGAAACCGTAGGCGACTGGAGACTTATCGCCGCAGAAACAGCGTGAGCGCCTTGCGAATCTTTGGGCTGAAGCCGAGCACGAATCCCGCGAAGAGAGCGGCGGCAATTGATCTCGCCGGATGACGCTCGGTGAATTCGCCGAGATCGGCTCCAAAGACTTCGCCGATAACGGTGGCGATCCGCGCGTGCATGTTTCGCCGCGCGCGCTTTTTCATGCCCGACAGAATCACCTTTCCAATGATCACCGCCAGGATGCAGAAGAAGATCGCCGTCCCGGCGGCGGCGAGAGCGGCGAAAGTCGGCGAAAGGATCGTAGCGAACGCGAAATAATCGGCGGCCACCAGAAGCCCGAACGCCGCTGTCAGGCCGATGACGCAGGCAAGAAGCACCGCGACAATAACGATACCGCGGGACAAAAAACCGCTCATGGGATTCGGAGAGCCTGGCCGGACGAAGGAATCAGTCGCGTCGGCCGGCGAACAGCAGGCCCAGAATGATGCCCACGCCGAAAGCCGTTGCCGCGGAAGTGACCGGGCGGGCTTCGATGCGGCTCTGAAGCTCGTCCGCCCCGCGCCGCACTTCGTTCCAGGCCCGCTCGCCCGTGGCGCGCGCCGCCTCCGCGGCTTCGTTCCCGGCATTGCGTGCCGCGGATTCCAGGAGCCGCGCTATCCGCGTGAACTCTTCGCGCAGCTGCTTCAACTCGTCCGACAGCGCGCGGACGTCCGATTCCGTCGCAGACATTCTGGCCTCTCCTCTGGCGTCCCGCCTTATAGCCGGGACGAGCATGGGGACCAAGCTCTCCGGCCGCCGCCCCGGTAGCGGCATGACTGCAAGAGCGTAAACAGCATTGGTTTCGCAAGAGTTTCCCGCCGGCTGGCGCGCGCTCCCGAAGGCGGTTACGCTTCTCGCTGATCGTCACATTCCGGCCACGCATGTCGCCAGAGCAGAGCAATCTCGCGCCCGCCATCGCCAAACGGCGGCATTGGTCCATTCCCCACATTCTCGCGGTCGCGCTCGCGATCGCCGTCTATTTTCTTATCTACTCGATCACCGGCGATTCCGACCTTTTTCCCGCGATCGCAACCGGCGCCGCCGGAGGTGCGGTCGTCTGGATCGGGCTAGAGGTTGAATATTGGTTCCGGCGCCGATCCGGTGCGTGATTTGCGCCGGGGGCAGGTCACTGGCCCGCCCGTTGCATCTTGCCCGCCCATGTTCCTACCCTATGTTACTGCGTTACCGAAACGATGCTCATTCGTTGTGGATGGGGACCTGAGGGGATTCTGCATGGCTCGGTTTCTGCGAAAGGTGAGCGCAGTTCTCGTCGCTTTGGCCGCGGCCGGGTGTGCGTCCGCGCCAGATCCGACTGGCCAGAATGACCCGTACGAGGCGCAGAACCGAAAGGTTTTCGAGCTTAACCAAAAACTGGACGAGAGCGTCGCGCTCCCTGTCGCCACGTTCTATGTCCATGCCGTCCCACATCCGGTGCGTGACGGCATCCACAATTTCCTGGTCAATCTCGATGTGCCCGTCACCTTGGCCAATGATGTCCTGCAAGGCGAGGCGGAGCGGGCGGTGGATTCAGCGGGGCGGTTCGTCATCAATTCCACGATCGGTGTTGGGGGATTGATCGATGTTGCAGCGAAAGTGGGCGTGCCCGAACACACTGCCGATTTCGGCGAGACGCTCGCCGTCTATGGTGTGGGCGAGGGACCTTACCTTGTCCTGCCATTCTTCGGCCCCAGCAACCCACGCGACGCTGTCGGGTTGGCCGTTGACAACACCGTACTCGATCCCTGGTTCTGGATAACCTGGCGCAGCAGCTTCTACTACAAACTCGGCGACCAGGTGCTCGACGTCGTCGACAAGCGGGCGCAGAACATAAATACCATCAAGGAGCTTGAGCGCAGCTCGGTCGATCTCTACGCGACGGAGCGGAGTCTCTATCGCCAGCATCGCGAAGCGGAAATCAACCACGGCAAGGCCGACATCGGCAACCTGCCGAATTTCTAGACCGGGGGAGTGGGGCCGCCCCGGTTGCTCGGTTCTTGATTGCGGCACGGATTCGCGCAGAGTTTCGGATCTGAACGTCAGCACGCCGAAAGGCGACCGGCATGTCCGCACCCATCGTCGAGCGCATCGTCGCCTTCTGTGCCCGCAACGGCGCGATAGTCGTCGTTCTGGCGCTCGTCGTCGGTATTCTTTCGGCGTATTACAGCGCCACGCATTTCGCTATGAACAACGATCCCGAATCGCTGATTTCCTCGCAAACCAGCTGGCGCAAGAGAAACATCGCTTTTGACGCGGAATTTCCGCAGCTTAGCAATACGATCGACATCGTGATCGACGGCGCAACGCCGGAACTGGCCGAGCGGGCGGCCGGCGAGGTCGCCGGGGAACTGCAAAAGCAGCCGACGCTTTTTCGCAATGTACGTCGTCCAGGCGGCGGAGCGTTCTTCGCGCACGAAGGTCTGCTCTTTCTGCCGCTGCAGCAGGTGAAGAACACAACCGCTCAACTCATCGCCGCTCAGCCATTTCTTGGCGCCCTTGCCGCGGATCCGAGCCTTCGCGGGGTGATGGACAGCCTCGCCACGGCACTCGAAGGCGTCAAGCGCGGTCAGGCAAAGCTCGTAGCACTCGCGCGGCCCATCACGCTGTTCAGGAGCACGCTCAAAACGGTCACCGCCGGCAAGCCGGCGTTCCTTGCCTGGCAGTCGCTGATCACCGGACA
The DNA here is from genome assembly GCA_036264415.1 of Rhizomicrobium sp. Lineage (GTDB taxonomy): Bacteria > Pseudomonadota > Alphaproteobacteria > Micropepsales > Micropepsaceae > Rhizomicrobium. The sequence goes on from DATAQZ010000051.1 coordinate 21,965, forward strand.
AAAGCCGACGCTGCTCGAGACGCGGCGGTTTGTCGAAACGCAGCCGCACCTCGACTTTGATTCGCTTACGCCAGGCAATCGCGCCACCGACAAGATTCGATCAATCGCGCGCAGGCTCCGTTTGACAACCGATCATGGCGTTCGGATTCGTCTTACCGGGCCGGTTCCAATGGCGGACGAGGAATTTGGCACGGTCCGCGAACGCGCCGCGCTTATGACGGCGCTGATGATGGCGGGCGTGCTGGCCATGCTGTGGCTGGCGTTGGGCATGTTTCGCCTGATCTTCGCAATTCTGTTGACCGTGTTCATCGGACTTGTGGTTACCGCCGCACTGGCGCTCCTTGTTATCGGCTCATTCAATGTCATTTCGGTCGCGTTCATCCCGTTATTCGTGGGCTTGGGAGTCGATTTCGGCATACAATTTTGCGTTCGTTATCGCGCTGAGCGCCATCTTATCGACCACCTCGACACAGCGCTCGCGCGAGCGGGCGGCGGTGTTGGAAATGCGCTGACACTCGCCGCCGCGGCGACTGCGGCCGGGTTCTATTCGTTCCTGCCGACAAGCTATTCCGGTGTGGCGGAACTGGGCCTGATCTCCGGAACCGGCATGATCGTAACCTTCGGACTCAGCATCACGCTCTTGCCAGCTTTGCTGAAAATCGCCCGTCCTCCCGGCGAGCCGGAAAGGATCGGCTACGGCGCGCTTGCGCCGCTCGACAGCTTTCTGACCGAGCATCGGCACCTCGTGATGGCGGCCGCCCTGCTGCTCGCCGCGATTTGCGCTGCCGTGCTGCCGCGGCTCCATTTCGATTTCAATCCGCTTGACCTGCGCAATCCGAAGAGTGAATCCGTTGCCACCGCACTCGACCTTTTGCAGGATCCGTCAACCTCGCCGAACACGATCGATATTCTCGCACCGTCGCGTGCCGCCGCGATCCGGCTGTCGAACGCAGTCTCTTCGCTCCCTGCGGTGTCCCAGGTGCTTACGATTGACAGTTTTGTGCCGGCCGATCAGGCGGCCAAGCTTGCGGTGATCCGCGACGCCGACAATCTTCTCGATCCCACGTTGAACCCGTTCTTGACCAAACCGCCGCCTTCGGATGCCCAGACGATTGCGAGTCTGGAAAGCGCGTCGGCGGCATTGCGCGCCGCAACCGCGGGACAAAACGGACCGAGAGCCGCAGACGCGCAGGGACTCGCAGCGCTGCTCGATCGCATTGCGCGCGGTTCCCCCGATTTGCGTGCAGCCGCCGCACTCGCCTTTGTGCCCGGTCTCCAGACGATGCTTGAAGAGCTTCGGGCCGCTTTGACGCCCCGGCCGGTATCACTCGCGACACTGCCGAACGATCTGAAGCGGGACTGGATAACAGCCGACGGCAAATATCGCATTCAGGTGTTTCCCAAAGGTAATGCGAACAACAACGCCGTCATCCAGGAATTCACGCGTCAGGTACGAATTATCGCGCCGGAAGCAGTGGGTACCCCGATTTCGATTCAGGAATCGGGCCGCACGATCGTGCGAGCATTCATCCAGGCCGGCGTTCTTTCGTTCCTCTCGATCACGCTCCTCCTTGCACTCGCGCTTCGGCGATGGGCCGACGTTGCGATTGCGCTGGCGCCGCTCGTGCTGGCCGGAGTCGTCACGCTCGGCACCTGTGTCTTGATCGGCTTGCGGATGAATTTTGCCGACATTATTGCACTGCCGTTGATATTCGGCATCGGCGTGGCGTTCGACATTTATTTCGTAATGGCGTGGCGCTCCGGCATGCGTCGGCTTCTGCAGTCGCCCCTCACGCGAGCCGTCATATTGAGCGCGGGAACGACCGCTTCCGCATTCGGCACGCTCTGGCTTTCGAGCCATCCGGGTTTGGCGAGCATGGGCGAACTGCTCGCGATCTCACTCGCCTGGATTCTTGCAACCGTGCTGTTCCTGTTGCCGGCGCTGCTGGCGCAGTCGGCATACCGCGGAGGAATGCCTGAAGTCGTCTAGCCGACCCACTTACTGGGACGGTTTCGTCGCGCCGCTCAACAGCCCGTCGGAAATCTGATTGATCTTTGCGACGAGAGCCGGTGCGCCGCCGCTCGCGAGCGTAGCGGCAAAATCCGACCGGCGCATTGCAAGCGTGCTGACATAGCCGTTCAGGAACACGTCGATGACCTTCCAGCCGCCCGACGACTCGCGCATGCGATAGATCAAGGGTATGGGTTTGTCACCCTTTGGCACCAGCGTCGTCTGTACGATCTTGTCCGGCCCCCTCTGCTGGACACTTGGATCGACGTTGAACTGCTCGCCATCATACGTGGAGAAATTCGCGGCGTAGTTCGCGACGGTCATGCGGCGAAATGCGGCGATGAGAGCAGTCCTGTCGCTCTCTTTCGTGCCGCTCCAGCCGGGCCCGACGATGAACTGAATCATCGCCGGGATATCGAACGTCGCGTCCACCGCCGGTTCAAGCGCGCGAAATCGCCCCTGCATCCCGAGCTGCGGCCCGCGTTTCATGGTATCGAGCAGCGAATTGTAGAAAGTCTGGATGCGGTCCGCCGCCGGATCGGCGGCTCTCGCTGGAACTGACACAAAGAGTGCAACGGCAAGCGCGACCGCGACTGTCCTCAAGATGCTCATGGAAACACTCCCTCCCGTTTCCGATGCGACGGCTTTTTCCGATGTGACGGGTTCGCGACCCAGGCGCCTATCAAACGTCTGAAACGGGTTTCGGGCCACAATAGACGTTCAGAGGGCACGTTCCTGACAGTTCCAATTGGTCGTGTCGCCGACGGAGCTGCACCAGACCGGCCGAAGCTGCGGCCAGGTAGGGATGTAACGAAATGAAAGGGAGCCGTCGGCCTGCCGGTAATGCATCGCCGGCGTGTCCGGCAACGCAGGCAGATAGGCGGGCACGAGTTCGGACAGCTGAGCCGGAAAGCCGCCTCTATCGTGGCGCCAGGCCTGGAGCGCCATTAGCACCTGATTCGCGTTGCGCCGGAGCGCCATGCCGTCCGGGTCCTGCGCCACAGGATACACCGAACAGGCGGCAACACCCGCGGCGGCGAGAACGGCGGCACGAAAAAGGCGCATCAGGAGAGAGCCTTCGCGAGATACGGGAGACTCTTGTCCATCCGGTAATCGACGGAAGAGTGATCGTCGGGAAATTCTTCATACAGGTGGGTGACGCCCAGGCGCTCGAGCAGCCGGTGCATTCGACGCGCGCCGTACACAAGATTGTACTGATCCACGTCGCCGCAGTCGATATACAGGGCTTTCAGCTTTGCCAGACCAGGCCCGCGCGTCTCCGCCATCACCAGGGGATCCCATGCCGTCCATTTCGCCCAGCGTTCCGGATTGAGTTCGCAGGTGTACGGATCGACGGGCAAACGGACGCTGAAGGGGGCCCTGGGATCGGGATCATAGGTCGCGCACATGGCAAGTGTCATGAGATCGTGCACATCGCTGTCCTTGATTTTCGACGCGGCATAAAAGTCGGTTATCCATTTTTCGATCGAGCCTCCCGCTTTGGCGAGCGCCCGCAACAGCCGGGGAAATTCAGGCAAATAACAAAGCTCGAAGGCCATGTCCCCGGAATGGCAGGCTGCCGCACTCCAGAAATCGGGATAGAGCAGCGCGTGCGCCATCGCGCCATAGCCGCCGGAACTCTTGCCGAAGACGCCGCGCCGGCCGTTGCCACCGCAATGAAATTTCCGCTCGACGAACGGCACCGCCTCGTCCAGCAGAAAATCCGCCCAACGGCCCACGCCCGCGCTGTTGATGTACTGGTTGCCGCCGAGTTTGGTGAAGCAGTCCGGGAAAGCCACCACGGCCGGTGGCATGGCGCCGGAAAAAATCAGACGGTCGAGCCGTTCGGGAACATTTTCGGTGAAATTCCGCCAGTTCGTGTGCGCGGGCCCACCTGCGGTGAAACCGACGAGATCGACAAGCAACGGCAATCCGTCGGCTTTCCGCCCTGCCGGCACGTAGACGTCGACGATGCGCGTTGCCGGATCGCGAAGCAGATTGCCTTCGAGCACATCGCTGTCGACCGTCAGCCGATGCACCTCGCCGGCCGGTGCCGTGGCGTTGCGCCTCATATCGCCCGCGTAACGCGTGCGAGCCAGTCGCGCGTTTCCGAATCCACCACCGGCGAAAGCGTCTCACGCACGCGCGCATGATAGCGGTTGAGCCAATCCCGCTCCTCGTTCGTCAGCAACTGAGGTTCAACAAGCTCGAGATCGATGGGCGCCAACGTGATCGTTTCCAGGCCCATCATGGGCCGATCTCCGCCTGGAATGTTTACCGGTTCCGTGACGACCACGAGATTTTCGATCCGGATGCCATAGTCGCCTTCCTTGTAATAACCGGGTTCATTGGAGCAGATCATTCCGGGCTTCAGCGCCTGTGTTATGGGACGCTTGGAAATGTTTTGCGGTCCTTCGTGTACCGAAAGATACGCGCCGACGCCGTGTCCCGTCCCATGATCGTAGTCGATCCCCGCATCCCAAAGCGGTTTGCGCGCAAAGGCGTCGAGCGCCGCACCGGTCGTACCTTCCGGGAAGCGCATGGTCGCAAGGGCGATGTGGCCTTTGAGCACGCGGGTGAAGCGGTCGCGCATCTCCTCCGTCGCTGTGCCGACGATAATTGTACGCGTGACATCGGTAGTGCCGTCCGGATATTGCCCGCCGGAATCGATGAGATAAATTTCGTCGCGCCGGATCGGGCGATCGCTCGAATGCGTGACGCGGTAGTGGGGAATGGCGGCGTGTGCCGCCGCTCCGGAAATTGAATCGAAACTGATATCGACGAGCGAGTCCGTCGCCCGGCGATAGCCTTCGAGCACTTCAGCGGCCTGGATTTCCGTCAGATGGCCGCGGGGCGCTTCGCGCGCCATCCAGGCCAGAAAGCGCGTCAGCGCTGCGCCGTCGCGCACGTGCGCCTTGCGCGCACCTGCGATCTCAACCGGATTCTTGCAGGCTTTGGGAAGTTGGCACGGATCGGGTTCGCGCTGCACCTTTGCGCCGGCTTTTTGCAGGCCGTCGAACACGGCTGCCGCGCAATTTGCCGGATCGGCAATCACGGTCTTGCCGCCGAGGCGTTCCAGGGCGCGCGGGAACTCTTCAGGATCGCGCAACCGGACCGCATTGCCGAGATGCTGCGTGAGTTCGGACGAAAGCTTGCGCGAATCCATAAAGAGATCGGTCGAGCCGTCGGCATGTATGAGGGCGAATGAAAGAACGAAAGGCGTGTGAGGAATATCCCCGCCGCGAATGTTCAGAAGCCAGCAGATCGAATCCGGCAGAGTGATCACGCCGGCATCGGCGTGATTCCGTTTCAGTACCTCCCCGATTCGCATGCGTTTGGACTCCGCCGACTCGCCGGCAAGCTCCAGCGGATGGGGAACCGCTTTGACAAGCGGCGGAGCGGGTTGGTCGCTCCAGATCGCGTCGATCGGATTTGAGTCGCAAGCGACGAGTTCGGCGCCGGCCTGTGTCGTCGCATTCCGCAACAGATCGACCGCGTTGGCAGTGTGCAGCCACGGGTCGTAGCCGATACGCGTGCCGGACGGGGCGTTTGCGGCGATCCAGGCCGCGGGACCTTCCGCGATCAGATCGCGCGGCTCAAACAACCTTGTATCGGTCTGCTCGCGCACCTGCAGCGTGTAGCGTCCGTCGACGAAAACCGCGGCTTTGTCGGACAATACGACGGCCGCCCCCGCCGAGCCGGTGAACGCGGTCAGCCAGGCGAGCCGTTCGGCCCTTTTGGGCACATATTCGCCTTGATGTTCGTCGGCGCGCGGCACCAGAAATCCGTCGAGGCCGCGTCTCGCGAGCTCGGCGCGCAGTGCGGCGAGGCGCGGTTCGCACGTCGCCGCGTCAGACTGATCGTCGAAGCTTTGGAAGGGCGAGGTTTTGTCCATGGACGGACGTTAGCCCGCGCGCGTCGGGCTCTCAAGCAGCAGCGCCGACCAGTTTCCGTCCCGCCGGCGCGCCCGCATTTTCAGACGCTGCGCGCAATAATAGGAGAGCACAAGCTTCTCCTGCCATCGCAAGAGGCCGGAGATAACGACAAGTCCGGACGGCGAAAGGGCGCGCGCAATTGGCGGTGCGAGGCGCGTCAGTGGCCCAGCCAGAATATTGGCGACGATGAGTTGGAAGGGTGCGGCGTCCCTGAGCGCAGGGTGCGCGAATCCGTCCGCGGTGAGGGCGCGGATCAACGACCCGGCGCGATTGAGGCATGCATTGTCGCGCGTAACCGCAACCGCCACGGGATCAATGTCGGCCGCGACAATGCGCGATTTCCACAGTTTTGCCATCGCAATGGCGAGAACGCCGGTGCCGCATCCAAGATCGAGCCCGTTTTGGAAGCGCCGGCTTCGGGCGAGATCGGAGAGGAGCGAAAGACATAAGGCCGTGGATTCATGGTGCCCGGTTCCGAAGGCAAGTCCCGCTTCAATGCGGAGAGGAATGACGCCCGGCGGAATGATGCCGCGGTCGTGGGCGCCATGGACAAAGAAACGGCCGGTGCGGACCGGCGGCAGCCCTTGCTGAGAGATTTTCACCCAATCCTGATCGGGAACAAGTTCGACGCGAATGGGGCTGCCGGCGAGCCGCGACAGAAGTTCGCCATCGGGAACAGTCGCGTAAAGCGCCTCGACCGTTGCTTTGTCTTCGAAGGGTTCCTCGCCGATCAGCACCGCCTGCGGTCGCGGCGGCGTAATCTCGAACAGTGCAGCGATGTCGCCCGCGCGGCCTTTCGTCGTGGCGACAAATGCTTTCCAGAGCGGCGCGGTTTGCAAATGAGTAATCCCAATCATTGCTTCGGAGGCAAAAACTATCGGCCCTTCCAGGTGACCGCCGTTCTCCAATCGATCTCGATGGGATTACCTTGCTGAGTGGCCGCAAAAAACCTGAATGATGGTACGATACATTCCAGCGTGGTACGGTCGAGGTTGAAATTGCCGGTTGACTGAACGATTTTAGCGTTTTTCGGAATGCCGTCCGTACCGATCTGAAAAGAGACCTCGGCAACGACAGTTTCGCGAATGAGAAATTGCGGACTGACACATTGCACTCGTTCCCAGGGTAACTGAGGAATAATGATAGACGACAGACCATGCGCACGCCAAACGACCGCGCGTTTCCAAGTGACCTCAATAGGCTCACCATCCTGTGTGATCGGGCGCAGCCGTGTCGCGCTCACGCACGTCCGGGCGGCCTCGTCCAATTCCGCACTGCCGCTGGATTGCGCTACGGCGGAATAATTGACGCTTGCGTCAGACATTTGATGCACGCTGAGAATGGTCATGCCTTCGGTTCCCGCTTCCTTTAGAGCGGGTGGATACCAGCGGTCGCAATCGCCGTGTACTGAAGGCGGGAGAGGGCGATGATGGCTCGGGAGGTTTCGCCGGAAAGGCAACTTGGGCGTCCGTCCCCTGGGCTTCAAAGGCAATGGCAGCGAGCGTCGCCAGCGCGATTCGCCTGATGTGCACCCAGAGAGCCCGCGCTGGCGCTTCTGATTTGTGTTCTTCACCCATGTGGGCCGTCGCTGTCTACAGGAGTACTTGTTTCCGTTGAAATACCATATCGCGGGGACTTGATCGCCCGCCGATTTGGCCGTTTGTTCTGACCGACGCCAAACCCGGAGGCCCCATGTCCTATACCGTCTACGAGGCTTGCATTCCTTCCATGGTGCACTTTCTCGAGAACCTGTCGAAGATCCTCGACAAAGCCGTAACCCAGGCGAACGCACGCAACGTGCCGCTGTCGGAGTTCCTCGAGGCGCGGCTCGCGCCGGATATGTTTCCCTTTCCGCGACAAATCCAGATCGCAAGCGATATTGCGAAGCTCGCCGCCGCGCGTCTCGCAGGTTTGGAGCCGCCGAGCTTCCCAGACACAGAGACCACCTTTCCGGAGCTTCAGGCGCGCATTGCGAAGACGATCGATTATCTGAAGAGCGTCCCGCGCGACAAGTTCGAGGGCGCCGAAGACAGGACGATCACGCTCAAATTTCCGCAAGGCGAGATAAACTTTGTCGGACGCGATTTCGTGACCAATTTCGTCCTCTCGAACTTCTTTTTCCACGTGACCACGGCGTACGATATCCTGCGGCACAAAGGCATAGAAATAGGCAAAATGGATTATCTGGGCGGCCCGTAAACGAACCAGGTGGGGATGGAATGAGGCGGATCGACTTTATGTATGTGGCGATCGGGATTATCTATCTGATCGTCGGCATGGTGCTCGGAATCGTGATGGGGACGCGGCAGGACTTCCAGCTTGCGCCGGTGCACGCGCACATCAACCTTGTGGGGTTTGTCTCCAATTGCGTCTTCGGTCTCGTACACCGGGTATGGCCGGCGCTCAGAACAGGGATGATCGCCAACGTGCAGTTCTGGGTATTCGTGATTGGAACACCACTGTTCGTCGCCGGCATCGCCACCAGCATTCTGGGGGGCACGGTTTTTATCGCGGTCATCGGCGCGATCCTCGTGCTTATTGGCGCAATCCTGTTCTTCGTCATGCTCCTTCGTGCAGGTTTCGCGCCTGAGAGCGCCTGAACAGCCGCGGGTGGCTTCGCGCTCCGTGCGGTTGCTCCCCCATGCCCATTCGGACGCGGTGCCAGTCCGCGGGATTGCCATCGAAGCCGCGCGGCACGGCGCAATGCTGGCGCTGAGATATCTGGTTGCTGGCGACATCAGGCGTGTACGCCTGCCGGGCGAAGGGTTCTCCGAAAGAACGAACGGCCTTTGGCAGCGCACGTGCTGTGAGGCGTTCGTTCGCAGTTCCCGATCGCCCGCGTATTGGGAGTTCAATTTCTCGCCGTCGCGGCAATGGGCAGCCTACAGCTTCGAACGCTATCGCGAAGGCATGACTCCGGAGCCCGCTGTTTCCGATCCGCGCATCGGATTACAATCCGACGATGGCAAATTTGTGCTGTCGGCTTCTTTAGACCTGTCCGGGATAGCGGCATTGCGTGGGAGCGAGGATTGGCAGCTGGGATTGTCGGCGATCGTCGAAGACCGGGACGGCAATAAGTCCTATTGGGCACTCGCGCATCCCTCTGGAAAACCGGATTTTCATCACCTGGAGAGCTTTGTGCTGGTTCTCAGCCCGCACAGCGCAGCGTAGGTGGAACGAATGAAGTTCGGGATTGATCGCCTGCTGTCCGAACCCGAATTGCGAAAGCCGCTCGACGGCAAGCGCGTCGCGCTGCTCGCGCATCCGGCCTCCGTCAATCATCATCTCACGCACTCTCTCGATGCGCTCGTCGACGGCGGCCTAAAAATCACCACCGCTTTCGGGCCGCAGCACGGTCTCAGGGGCGACAAGCAGGACAACATGATCGAATCGCCGGACTTCGTCGATCCGGTGCACCGCATTCCCGTTTTCAGCCTTTACGGAACTGTGCGCCGTCCGACGGACGGAATGATGGAAACATTCGACGTTCTGCTCGTCGACCTGCAGGACCTGGGCTGTCGCATCTATACCTTCGTGACGACCCTTCTGTACGTGTTGGAAGCAGCGGCGAAACACAAGAAAACAGTGTGGGTGCTCGATCGTCCCAATCCCGTAGGGCGGCCGGTCGAAGGTCTGATGCTCCGCCCCGGTTGGGAAAGTTTCGTCGGCGCCGGCGCGCTGCCGATGCGTCATGGAATGACGCTCGGCGAGCTTGGCGCATGGTTCATCGTCCGGCACAAGCTCGATGTTGAATACCGCGTTCTCGAAATGGACGGTTGGCGACCGGAAGCGCCGCCCGGATACGGCTGGCCGCTTGGCGAGCGCGCCTGGATCAATCCGAGTCCGAACGCGCCCAATCTGTGGATGGCTCGCGCCTATGCCGGCACGGTGATGGTCGAAGGCACGACACTGTCCGAGGGCCGCGGCACCACGCGCCCGCTCGAACTTTTTGGCGCGCCCCATCTCGATGCAAAGCGGGTGCTTGCCGGGATGCATGCGCTGGCGCCGCAATGGCTGCAAGGCTGTGCCCTTCGCGATTGCTGGTGCGAACCGACCTTCCACAAGCATGCCGGCCGGCTGTGTCAAGCCGTACAGATTCACACGGAGGGTCCTTCCTACGATCACGCCGCCTTTCGCGCCTGGCGTCTGGTGGCGCTCGCTTTCAAGGCCATCCGGAGGCTTCAGCCGGATTATCCGCTGTGGCGGGATTTCGATTACGAGTACGAGATCGGCAAACGCGCCATCGACGTGATCAATGGCGGCCCGTTGCTGCGCGAATGGATCGACGATCCTGCCGCTGCGCCCCACGATCTGGATTCGCTCGCTGCCGCTGACGAGCAGGCGTGGCTCGAAGAACGAAAGCCGTTTCTGCTGTATTAACGGGAGCCGGGCTGGCGGCCCAAAGTCTTGGCGGCCCGCGGAACCTGGAACAAATGAGCATTGCCGGCGGTTATTGCGGCGGGTCCTACTGTGGATTGCCGAAATGTCCGCCTTCGCGCTTTACGTGATTGGATTTATCGTTCTGCTCGGTGGCCTGATCTACGGCGCCTGGCTCATCCACATCCCGCAAACCTGGATTATCGTGGGCGCGCTGGTCTTGGTCGGGATCGGCATCATGTCCGCCGTTTCGCATACCAAGCGACGCGACCCTCCGGCCGAGCCTCCGCGAGCCTAGCACTGACGGCGCCGCATTTTCCCGCGGCTCACGTCAAAGTTTCGTCCAGCTCGCGCGGGTTTACCCGCTTCCTGGTTTTCGGCCGCTCCCAAACGACACCAGGAAAGCCTTTGAGCGGGACAAGTTTCTCGCCGACCCAGATCCAGTCCTGCCGCTCGCCGAAATTCAGATGGTAACGCGGTTCTCGTCCCGTACGGCCGTCGAAGAGAGCGCGCGGTATGTTGACCGTGTGCGGCGAACGCTCTTTTTCGTAGAGAATGGGCGTCCCGCAGCGCGAACAGAACGTTCTCGTGGTTCTGTTCGCCTTGTCCTCAAAACGTGCAATTTTCCGCATGCCCTTCTTCAATCGCGTGTGCTTGCGCCAGCAGCCGACGTACGTCGCGTAGCCGGCACCATGCGCGAGGCGGCTCGGCTTCCCGTGATCGTGCCACGCCCAGAAGGCGGGATAGTCGATTTCGATTTCCACCGCGCCGCACAGGCACCGGCCAGTCACTTGTTTTTCATCGTTCTTCATTTGCTGCGCAACCAACAAGGCTTGCGAACGCCCGGATCGCCTGCGCCGGTGAGAAGCGCTCACGCCCGGGTCACGAAGTTGTCGATGACGCGTTTGGCGCCGGCCTTGTCGAAATCGATGGTGAGCTTGTTGCCTTCGACCACGCTCACGCGGCCATAACCGAATTTCTGGTGAAACACGCGATCGCCGCGCGCGTAAGCGGCGGAATTGGGATCGGTCGTCTGCACCACATGCACCTGCGCCTCGATGAGCGGGGGGCGGGCGCGTTCGGCGTTCGCGGCGCGATTGGCCTGCGCGCGTTTCCAGCCCGGACTTTCGTAGGTGCTTGCGAAGCCGGCGTTCGTCGCGTTGTCCCGGAAGCCGACATAACCGCCATAAAACCCTTCGTCGACGACGGCATCGACATGTTGTTCCGGCAGTTCGGAAATGAAGCGCGACGGCAGGGCGCTCTGCCAATTGCCGTGCACGCGCCGGTTGGCGGCGAAGCTGACGCGTACGCGTTTCTTCGCGCGCGTCAATCCCACATAGGCGAGGCGGCGTTCCTCTTCGAGACCGGCGAGCCCGTTCTCGTCCATGGTTCGCTGTGACGGAAACAGGCCTTCTTCCCAGCCGGGGAGAAACACCGTGTCGAACTCCAGGCCCTTGGCCGCGTGCAGTGTCATCACGTTGAGCCGATCTTCGCTTTCGTTCTGCTCGAGCTCCATCACCAATGCCACGTGCTCGAGGAAGCCGGTCAGCGAATCGAATTGTTCCATCGAGCGCACCAGCTCTTTCAGGTTTTCGAGCCGGCCCGGCGCTTCCGGCGATTTGTCATTTTTCAGCATGTCGGTGTAGCCGGATTCCTCAAGCACGACTTCGGCAAGTTCGACATGACCGATGTGGCGCGCGGCATCGGTCCAGCGCGCGATCATGGCGGCGAGATCGGCGAGCGCGCGCCGCGCCTTTGGTGGCACCTCGTCGGTCTCGGCAATTTCGCGTGCCGCCGCGAGGAGAGGGAGGGACCGTTTTCGCGCCAGCACATGAAGGGCTGCGATGCTCGCCTCGCCGATGCCGCGTTTCGGCCTGTTGACGATACGCTCAAACGCCAGATCGTCGTCGCCCTGCGCGATCAGCCGGATATAGGCCATGGCGTCACGGATTTCGGCGCGCTCGTAAAAACGCGGACCACCGATCACCCGATAGGGGATTCCGAGCGTCAGGAAACGGTCCTCGAACTCCCGCATCTGAAAGCTCGCGCGCACGAGCACCGCCATTTCCGAATACGGATGGGCGTCGCGGTGCAGCTGCTCCGCGTCGGTCGCGATCGCGCGTGCTTCCTCTTCGGCATCCCACACGCCCTGCACGCGTATGCGATCTCCGGGATCGCCTTCCGTCCACAAGGTCTTGCCGAGGCGTCCTTTATTCGCCGCGATGAGACCCGAGGCGGCGCCCAGAATTGCAGAGGTCGAGCGATAATTGCGTTCCAGCCGGATCACTTTCGCCCCGGGAAAATCCCGCTCGAAGCGGAGGATGTTTTCGATTTCGGCACCGCGCCAGCCGTAGATGGACTGGTCGTCATCGCCAACGACGCAGAGATTGCCTTTCGAACCCGCGAGCAGCCTCAGCCACAAATACTGGACGACATTGGTGTCCTGGTATTCGTCGACCAGCATGTAGCGAAAGCGCGAACGGTAGTCGGCGAGAATCTCCGGTTGGGATTTCAGAACGTTGAGTGTATCGAGCAGCAGGTCGCCGAAATCCGCGGCGTTGAGCGACTTGAGCCGTTCCTGATAAGCGGTGTACAGCGCGCGTCCCTTGCCGAAAGCGAACCCGTGCGATTCGCCTTCCGGGACGTCGGCAGGTCCGAGACCGCGGTTCTTCCAACTGTCGATGTAGGCGGCGAGGGTGCGCGCGGGCCAGCGTTTCTCGTCGATATTCGCCGCATCCATGACCTGCTTCATGAGACGAAGCTGGTCGTCGGCGTCGAGAATGGTGAAGTTGGACTTCAGCCCGGCGAGTTCGGCATGGCGGCGCAGCATGCGCGCGCCGATCGAGTGGAAGGTGCCGAGCCATTGCATCCCTTCGACCACGCCGCCGATCAAGGTGCCGATGCGCTCCTTCATTTCGCGCGCGGCCTTGTTGGTGAAGGTGACGGCGAGAATCTGCCCGGGCCAGGCGCGGCGGGTGGCGAGAATGTGCGCGAGCCGCGTCGTCAGGACGCGCGTCTTGCCGGTGCCGGCGCCGGCAAGCACCAGCACCGCGCCGTCGAGCGTCACCACTGCTTCGCGCTGCTCTTTGTTCAGCCCTTCGAGATAGGGCGGCTCGGCGGAGAGCACCCGCCGCTGCGCTTCTTCCCCGAAAGCGGCCTCGAGGGGATCAACATACCGGTTCAGCTCATTCATCGCGTCAATGTAATGGGATCAATTCTTGGCGGCCACTGGATTAGCACGCGAAGACCCGGTAGCCGCGGAGAAAAAAGGGGGACAGATCCGGCAATGAGGATTCCCGCGCCTCCGCGTCCCTAGTGAAATTGCAGGAGGACGGCGCCGAGCGCGATGGCCGAAGCCGCGGCCCAGCGGCGCGGCGACATTTTTTCGCCGAGGAACTGCATCGCGAGCGCAGTGCCGAACAGGACGCTGGTTTCGCGCAACGCCGCAAGCTGTGCCGTCGCGCCGAATCGCCAGGCGAACATGGCGGCGCCGTAGCTGACAACGGAGAGAAGACTGACGATGGTCCCGAGCTTCCATTGCCGCCGTGCTTCCATGATCACGCGGCGGCCGCGAATGCCGGGCGCGGTGACGAGAACGCAGGCACCGTGCGCGACGAAGAACCAGAGCACATACGAAAACGGATTGGCGACGGCGCGTACCCCGGAGGCGTCGATCAGTGTGTAGCAGCCGATCGTGACACCGGTACCGAGAGCGTACATCAGACCGGTTCGGATGCCGGCGCTCGCGCGATGCGAAAAGCCGACTGCGATGACGCCGCCGCAGACGAGAAGGATGCCGATAAGCTGGATCGCCGGGGGATGTTCACGAAGAATCAGGATTGCGCCGACGGTCGTGAACAGCGGTCCTGTTCCGCGCGCCACCGGATAGACCGCCGAGAAGGCGGCGCTTTCGTACGACTTGACGAGAAAGAGCTCATAAAAAGCGTGGACGAACGCGGTCGCGAACAGAAGCCAGACGGCGATCCCGCGCGGCACGGCTGCGAAGAAGAGCGTGGGCGCGACCACAAGCGCCGAAAAGACGCCGATCAGAAGCCGCATGGCGTATTTGTCGCGTGCGCTCTTGGTCAGGATATTGACGAGAGCGTGGACGGCGGCGGAAACAAGGATAAGAACAACAGGGGTCATGAACACCGCGATGATGACGAGGCCGCGATTGGGCGTGCAAGATGTGAATGCCGATCTGGTCGGACGCGCCGGCGGCCGTTACGAACTGGCTACGCCCGCTCTCGTGATCGATCTCGAGATTTTCGAACGAAATCTCGCGCGGATGGCGGAATTCGCGCGCGAGCGCGGAGTTGCACTCCGCCCGCATGCCAAGACCCACAAGAGCGCCGAAATCGCGCGGCGACAGATGGCGGCCGGTGCGCTTGGCATCTGCACGGCCAAACTCGGCGAAGCGGAGGGGCTCGCAGATGCGGGAATCGATTCTATTCTCATCACCTCACCCCTCGTTACCGAGCGACAGATTGTGCGGCTGATGCGGCTTAATGCCCGCATCGGCGACCTGATGGCCGTCTGCGACAATCCGCAGATCGCGGCCCGGCTCGCAGACGCAGCAAATTCTGCCGGCAAGAAACTCAAGCTGCTGGTCGATATCGATCCTGGAATGGGTCGCACCGGCGTTCGGCCCGGCAAGGAGGCCGCAGAGCTTGTCCGGATGGTCGCGTGCCATGGCGCGTTCGAATTCAAGGGGCTGCAGTGCTACGCCGGAAATCTCCAGCACCTCGAATCCAAAAACGAGCGGCGCGCGAAATCGCTCGCCGCATTGGCAGAGCTGGGTGATTTTGGCCGCGGGCTGCGCAGCGAAGGCATCTCGCCCGAGATTCTCACCGGCGGCGGCACCGGGACGCATGACATCGATCCGGATGCACAGATTCTGACCGAACTGCAGGTAGGCTCGTACATATTTATGGACCGGGAATACAACGATGTCTGGACAAAATCCGGAGCGTCGCCGCCGTTCGAAACCGCGCTTTTCGTGCAGACCACGGTGATCAGCGCCAATCGCGACGGACTCGCCACAACCGACGCAGGATTCAAAGCATTTGCGACAGATGCGGGACCGCCCCAGATCGTCGGCGGCGCGCCCCCGGGCGCCGGCTATTTCTTTTTCGGAGACGAGCAGGGCGGCATTTTGTACGCCTCGGCGGAACAAAGGCTCGCCCCGGGAAATGTGGTGACCTGCGCCGTCCCTCACTGCGATCCCACCGTCAATTTGTACGATTCTTATCATTTGGTACGCGGCGATCGGCTCGAAGCGATCTGGCCGATCGAGGCGCGCGGCCGCTCCGCCTGAAAATCATCCACAGTCTGAAAATAGTGTTCATCGTGGGTTCAGGACGCCCAGGCCAGAATCCAATGCACAGGATGGAGGGGTCCGTTCGAACTTAGGAAAGAGCAATGACACGACTTGGAAAAATTGTGGCTGGGGCACTCGTAATGGCGGGCACAACCCTTGGCACAACCGCTGCACTGACAACACCTGCGGACGCACGAGTCGTCGTCGGCGTCGGTATCGGCGTGCCGGGCTACTACCCGGCCTATCCGTGCTGCGGCTATTATGGCTACGGCTATCCGTACTATGGCTATCCTGCCTACTACGGCGGTTACTATGGACCGTACGTTGGCGTTGGCTGGGGCTGGCGTGCGGGATGGCACCCCGGTTGGGGTTGGCGCGGTCGTTGGGGCTGGCGCGGCTGGCACGGCGGCTGGCGCCGCTAAGGCAACACGCCTTATCTGATCGATTCCGGCCCCGGCGGATTGCCGCTGGGGCTGGGACCTTTTTTTCAGTAGCCTTCCTATAGCGGAACTGCCGTTTGGCGCGTCCGCTTCTCCCCCAGCCATCATTCATCGTGTGTTCAGTACGGGCGAACAACAATCGCGGCCGAACGGAGGGTGTTCGAGAAAGGACTGGGAGCAATGAAGCAACTTGGAAAACTGGCGGCTGGTGCCCTGATGATGGCAGGAACCGCCATCGCCACGGCCGCGCCCGCAAATGCGGGCGTTGTGGTCGGCGTCGGTGTCGGCGTGCCGGCGCCTTACTACGCGGCCCCGCCCTGCAGCTATAACCTGTACGCCTGCGGCTATTACTCGTACAATTATCCCGTCTTCGTCGGCGGGACGTGGTGGTACGGTCCGCATTACTATCGCTGGTGGGGAGGCCGTCCTTGGGTTTGGTGGCACGGTGGTTGGCATGCGGGCTTTGGCGGCGGCTGGCGCGGCCGGGGCTGGCATGGCGGTTTCCACGGCCGGGTATGGCACGGGCACCGGTAAGCCGGTCCTCGATTTGTCACGTGTTTTCGGCCTCGGCGGGACTCCGCCGGGGCCGAAGCGTTTTTGACGCTCCCGCTCGGCTTGGCGCAGGTGCCTGGGCCGCGTAAACACACCCCCATGAACCCCGGGGCAAAGGCGCAAAGATCGGCTCTCCCGCCGCGAAACGACCTTTCGGCGCTTTGGCTTCCGTTCACCGCCAACCGGGCCTTCCGGCGCGCGCCGCGCATGCTCGCGCGTGCGGAAGGGATGTATTTCTATGACGAGAGCGGACGCGCGCTGCTCGATACCTGTTCGGGGCTGTGGTGCGTCAATGCCGGGCATGGGCGCAAAGAAATCACCGAGGCGATCCGCGAAGCCGCCGGTACGCTGGATTACGCGCCGACGTTTCAGTTTGGACATCCTGCCGCCTTTGACGTTGCGGCGAGGCTCGCAGCGCTCGCGCCGCCTGGACTGGGGCACGTCTTCTTCGTCAGTTCGGGATCGGAAGCCGTTGACGCCGCACTGAAGATTGCGCGCGGCTATTTTCACAGCATCGGGCAGGGGACGCGCTTTCGCCTGATCGGCCGCGAGCGCGGCTACCATGGCGCGACCTTTGCCGGGATTTCGGTCGGCGGAATCGGCAACAACCGGCGAAGCTTCGGACCGCTTCTTCCGGGTACGGACGATCATCTGCCGCTCCCCTATGCACGCGATCGCATGGCATTCACGCGCGGCGAGCCGGAGGGAGGCGCCGAGTTCGCGGAGGCACTGGTACAAAAGATCGTTACCCACGGCGCCGAGACGCTCGCGGCGGTGATCGTCGAGCCCATGGCGGGATCCGCGGGTGTATTCGCGGCGCCTTCGAATTATTTGCAGCGGCTGCGCGCCATCTGTGATGCGCATGGCATACTTCTCATCTTCGACGAGGTGATCACCGCGTTCGGGAGGCTCGGACAGGCTTTTGCGGCGGAGCGCTATGCCGTGACCCCCGATATGATCGTGTTCGCGAAAGGCGTGACCAACGGCGCCGTACCCATGGGCGGGGTGGTCGTCTCGGGCAAACTCTACGATGCTTTCATGCAGGGGCCGGAGAGCGGCATCGAGCTGTTCCACGGGCACACCTATTCGGCGCACCCGCTCGCCTGTGCGGCAGCGCGCGCCTCGCTCGATGTCTATTGCGACGCCGGGCTGTTTCAGCGTGCGCAGAAGATGGCGCCGCTGTTTCAGGAGGCGGTGCACTCTCTCCGCGACGCTCCGCACGTGGTCGACATCCGCAACGTCGGCCTCGCTGCCGGAATCGATCTGGCGCCGGACTTGAGCAGTCCCGGTCGCAAAGGCTATGAGGTGCTCACCCGCGCGTTCCGCGATGAAAATCTGGTGTTGCGGGTTTCGGGCGATACCATTGCGCTTGCGCCGGCGCTGATCGTCTCCGAAGCGGAGATCGCGCGGATGGTGGCAGGCGTTCGCACCACGCTTGAGCGGCTGGATTAACTGGAGCCTGTACATGCTGCGAAAATTGTCGCTGGTGGGTTTCGTTCTGGCGCTGCCGCCCCTGATGACGGCGGTGCTTTACCTGGCGAGCGTTTCGCTCTTGCACGCGACGCAGCGGGTGATCGACCCTCAGATTTTGTGGTACGCGGCGGCGATCGAACTTGCCGTATTTTTCTTTTTCGCGGTTCTGGAAGCGAAGAACCGCTGGTAACGAACGTTTATCGAGAGAGGCTCCATGCGCATCGGCGTCCCCAAGGAAATCAAGAACCGAGAATACCGTGTCGGGCTCACGCCCGCCGCGGTGCGTGAACTCGCGTCGCGCGGCCACGAGGTGTTCGTCGAAAGGCTTGCCGGCGACGCGATCGGCCTCACCGACGATATGTACGAGCGCGCCGGCGCAAAAATCCTCAGCGACGCCGGGGAAACCTTCGCCTCGGCCGACATGATCGTGAAGGTGAAGGAGCCGCAACCGGTCGAGATCAAGCGCCTCAGGCCCGGCCAGACGCTCTTCACCTATCTGCATCTCGCCCCCGATGCACCCCAGACGAAAGGGCTGATCGAATCGGGCGCGATCGCGATCGCTTACGAGACCGTCACCGATTCACGCGGGGGGCTGCCCCTTCTCGCCCCGATGAGCGAAGTCGCCGGCCGCATGTCGATACAGGCCGGCGCGCACAGCCTCGAAATCGCGCAGGGCGGTCGCGGCATGCTGCTCGGCGGCGTCCCCGGCGTCGCCGCCGCCAAAGTCGTGATCCTCGGCGGCGGGGTTGTTGGTACCAACGCGGGCCGCATGGCGATGGGACTCGAAGCGCATGTGACGATTCTTGACGTCTCGCTGCGCCGGCTGAACGAGCTCGATCTGCAGTTCGGGTCGCGCCTCAGCACCGTCTATTCGACGATCGATTCGATTGAAGAGCAGGTCACCGAGGCCGATCTCGTAATCGGCGGCGTGCTTCTCCCCGGCGCCGCCGCACCCAAACTGATCACCAAGAAAATGGTCGAGCAGATGAAAAAGGGCTCGGTGATCGTGGATGTCGCCATCGATCAGGGCGGCTGCGCGGAGACATCGCATGCGACGACCCACGACGCCCCAACCTACATGGTGGACGGCGTTGTGCATTACGCGGTCGCCAATATGCCCGGCGGTGTTGCGCGTACGTCAACCTTCGCGCTCACCAACGCGACACTGCCGTTCACGATCGCGCTTGCCGATCAGGGGCCCGAAGAAGCGATGCGGCGCAATCCGCATCTGCGCGAGGGGCTCAACGTCTATAAGCACCAGCTGACGTACAAGGCGGTCGCCGAAGCCCAGCACCTGCCGTACAAATCGGCGGAAGAGGTTTTGGGCGTTTAAACTCCGTCCTCATGCTTCGACAAGCTCAGATGAGGCGATGAACAAAACGCCTCACCCTAAGCCTGGTCCTCGCGTATGCAGGGGAAGGGTGAGGCCACTTAGCCTTTTAATTCAAATCAGGCGATCGTAACGCCGCCGTCGATGACGATGGCTTGCCCGGTCATGAAGGTGCCGGCTTTCGAGGCAAGGAACACGGCGGCGCCGGCAATTTCGTCGGGCTCGCCGATGCGCCGCAACGGCGTGTTTGCGGTCGACCGTTTCAGAATCTCCGGATTCTCCCACAGCGCCCGCGCGAAGTCCGTTTTGATCAGACCCGGCGCAATACAGTTCACGCGCACGTTCATCGGCCCGTATTCCACCGCGAGATTGCGCGCCAGCTGAAAATCCGCGGCTTTGGAAAGGCAGTACGCCCCTATGACCGGCGAACCTCGGAGGCCGCCGATCGACGAGACGATGATCACGCTCCCGTCGCGGCGTTCGGCCATTTCGGGAATGACGAGCTGGCAGAGCCAGTGATTGGAACGCACATTCGCCGCCATGATCTTGTCGAAGGCGTCGTCGGGCATGTCGAGTTGCGGCCCGAACCAGGGATTGATCGCGGCGTTGCAGACGAGGATGTCGATCTGTCCCCATTTGCCGCGGGCCGCGCCGACGAGCGCCTCGAGCTGCGCCTTGTAATTGATGTTGCAGGCGACCGGCAGGGCGACCTCCGCGCCGCGCTTTGCGTTGATCGCGCCGGCCACGCGCTCGCAGGCATCGGCTTTCCGGCTCGAGACGACCACGTTCGCGCCGTGTTCGGCGAGCCGCTGTACGATTGCTTCGCCGATCCCGCGGGTTGATCCGGTGACCAGCGCGACTTTTCCGGTGAGATCAAACAGGCTCATTCAAAACCTCTCTGGATCCGCGGAGAAGCGTCACCCAGCGAGCGCGGCATCGATCGCGGCGGCGAGCTCCGGCGCATCGGGTGGCGTGCGCGAACCGAAGGTTCCCGCGATCGAACCATCCCGGCCGAACAGATATTTGTGGAAATTCCACTTGGGCGCTGCACCTTCGCCAAGTTCCGCCGCCACCCATTTGTAGAGCGGATGCGCCTCGGCTCCGATGACATGCTCTTTCGCGGTCATCGGAAAGTCGACTGCGTAGCGCGTTTCGCAGAAATTCCTGATCTCGCTTTCCGTCCCGGGCTCCTGCGCGCCGAAGTCGTTCGCCGGCACGCCCAGCACGACCAGTCCGTCCTCGCGCCGCGTCTCCCACAGCTGTTCAAGGCCGGCGTATTGCGGTGTCAGGCCGCACTGGCTCGCCACATTGACGACGAGAAGGACTTTTCCGCTGAAGCGGGAGACCGGCAGATCGCCGCCGTCAATCGCGCGAAAGGAGAAAGCGTGGGCGTTCTTTGCAGTCACGGCACAACCTCGTTATGGCTTCGTCCGGCGAAACCACGACACTAGGCGCGCTCTGCGTCCGGCCGCAATAGTGCCCCACTGTCGTGGTTTCGAAGTTCGCTTCATCTTGATATCGGTCTCATGGCGAACTTCGAAACCAAAAACGAACCGGGAATCCAATAAGCTGGCTGATGTCCTTGCCATTCTGAATTTCGCCCGAATCCGATATAGAAATCGTGCGAATTTCAGATTCGCGACACCAGAGGATCAGCTTGCATCCCGCCAAACCGGTTTCTCGCCGCGCGCCCGCCATTCTCGCGGGCTTGCGCGAAATTGCACAAGATTACGACGCCGCGTTCTGCGATGTCTGGGGAGTCCTGCATGACGGCCGAAGTGTGCGAACGCCCGCCGTCGAAGCGTTGCGCAAATTCCGCGAGCGGCGGGGACCGGTTATCCTGCTGTCGAATGCTCCGCGGCCGGTGAGCGACGTCGAGAAGCAGTTTGCGCGGCTGGGTATTTCGCACGACTGTTATGATGCGATACTCACCTCCGGGGTGCTTGCGCATGACGATCTGGCGCGGCGCAGCCACGGGCAGCGGCTCAGATTGCTGCACATCGGGCCGGAGCGTGACCGCGGCGTGTTTGCCGGACTGCCGATTGACTGCGTTCCGGCCGACCGGGCCGATCTTGTGCTCTGTACCGGGCTTTTCGACGACGACACGGAATCGCCGGAGGACTATCGGCAGATGCTCACGGATTTATGCACGAGGCGGTTTCCGTTTCTTTGCGTCAATCCGGACATCGTGGTTCAGCGGGGAGGGCAACTTGTCTATTGCGCAGGGGCCCTGGCGCGTCTTTACGAGCAGCTTGGCGGCAGGACGCTGTATTATGGAAAGCCGCATCGCCCGATTTACGATGCAGCGCTGAAACTCGCCGTCGCACGGGCAAATCGCGCCGATCTGCGGGTGTTGGTGCTGGGCGACGGCTTGGAGACGGACGTCCGCGGCGCCAATGCCGCCGGGCTCGATGCCGTTTTCATTGCGGGCGGAATTCACGGCGAGAACATACGCGAATTGACGGAGGCCTCCGTCGAAAAACTGTGCGGCGAATTGGGCGTGTTCGCGCTGGCCGCGATCCGCACGCTTGTTTGGTGAGCGCGCGGAAGCTAAGCAGCAAGGGTCTTTATCCGGGAAAGCCATAATGAGCTATGCGATCGAAGACCTTGCACCGGGCATGTCCGCGAGCTTCGCGAAGACCGTGAGCGAGGCCGATGTTGCGGCGTTCGGCGCGATCAGCGGCGATACCAATCCTGTGCATTTCGACGAGACTTTTGCACGCACGACGCCGTTCAAGGGGCGCATTGCCCACGGCGTGCTGACGGCGAGCTATATTTCCACCGTCCTTGGGATGGAGATGCCCGGGCCCGGTACGATCTTTCTTGGGGTCAATATTCGATTCAAGGCGCCGGTGCGAATCGGCGATACGGTAAGGGCGACATGCACTGTACGTGAGATTCTGCGCGAGCGGCGGCGCGTTGTTTTCGATTGCGCGTGCCGCGTCGGCGAAACCGTGGTGCTCGAAGGCGAGGCAACCGTCATGCCGCCGCAGAAAAAGGTCTGAATCCGTCGGCATGCGAATTTTTCGCCATTACCAAGACATCCCCGAAGGGTTCAAAGGCGGTGTTCTGGCCATCGGCAATTTTGATGGTGTGCATCGCGGTCATCAGGCGCTGCTTGCCGAAACACGCCGCCTGGCGGCGGAGCGCAATGCCATTTTCGGGGTGCTCGCCTTTGAGCCGCATCCGCAGGAGTATTTCCGTCCGAACGCCGACTGTTTCCGCCTCACGCCCTTTCGCACCAAAACGCGGCTGATTGCGGCACAGGGTGCGGACGCCTTGTTCGCTCTCGCTTTTGACCGGGCGATGGCCGGGACATTGGCGCAGGATTTCATTGTCGATGTGCTGGTCGGCGGCTTGAGCGCAGGCGCCGTTGTGGTGGGAGCGGATTTCCAGTTTGGAAAAGGCCGGGCCGGGAACACGGCGGTGCTCGCTTACATGGGTGAGATGGAGGGCTTTGGTGTCACGATTTTTTCGCCCGTCGAAGACGAACGGCACGGCAAAATCTCCTCGTCGCGGATTCGCAAGGCGCTGAAGGAAGCCCGTCCGCGCGAAGCGGCCGACCTGCTTGGACATTTCTGGACAATCGAATCGCGTGTGGAGCACGGCGACGGCCGCGGCCGCGCGATCGGAATCCCTACGGCCAATATGCGCATCGACGGTTATCTCGTGCCCGCCTTCGGCGTCTACGCCGTGCGCGCAACGATTATGGAAGAAGACCGGCCGGCGGGCTGCTTTGACGGCGTGGCAAACCTCGGCATCCGCCCCATGTTCGAATCGCCGGTGCCGCTCCTCGAAACCTGGCTGTTCGACTTCAGCGGCGATCTCTACGGAAAACATTTGGCTGTCGAACTCGTGGAGTATCTGAGGCCCGAAGCAAGATTTGACAACATGGAAGCGCTGAAGGTGCAGATCGAAGCGGACGCGAAGCGAGCGAGCGCCGTGCTGGACGCGCTGAAACGAGGCTGTTAGAACCGGCCACGCTGGGAAACAGGTTCTGTCGTGATTGGCCCGGTTTGCAACGGAATACCCCGAATTCGCGCCAAAACGGCGCGCCGGAGCGGATGACGCTCCGCGCGAAGCTGTTGTGTTTCGCGAATTCCCCGAAAGCCCGACCAGAATGACCGTTTCCAAATCCGATTCTGCAGCGCGCGACTATCGCGCGACGGTTTTTCTCCCCACCACCACTTTTCCGATGAAGGCGGGATTGCCGCAAACCGAGCCGCAATGGCTGGCGCGCTGGGATTCGATGGATCTGTACAGCCGTATCCGGGCCAAGGCGAAGGGCCGTCCGCTGTTCGTGCTGCACGATGGTCCTCCTTATGCGAATGGCGAGATCCATTCCGGGACCGGCCTCAACAAGGTTCTCAAGGACTTCGTCGTGCGCAGCCAGGGCATGCTCGGCCGCGACGCGCCTTACGTCCCCGGTTGGGACTGTCACGGTCTGCCGATCGAATGGAAGATCGAGGAGCGGTATCGCGAAGAGGGAAAATCCAAGGACGATGTTCCCATCGAAGAGCTGCGACGCGACTGCCGCCAATTCGCGGCACACTGGATCGACATCCAGCGGACCCAGTTCAAGCGGCTCGGCTGTATCGGCGAATGGGACAAGCCCTACCTGACAATGGACTTCCGTGCCGAGGCGGTGATCGCCGCCGAGCTGCACAAATTCGTGCGCAACAAACTTCTGTATCGGGGTTTCCGGCCGGTGATGTGGTCGCCGGTCGAGAAAACGGCGCTCGCCGAAGCCGAAGTGGAATATCGCGAGAAGAGCTCGCCGACGATCTACGTGAAATTTCCGCTGGTCGATGGCCCGGCGGCGCTGCGCGGCGCAAGCGTCGTGATCTGGACGACGACGCCATGGACCGTTCCCGGAAACCGCGCGATCGCTTACTCGCCGGACATGACCTACGGCCTCTACGAAGTGACCGGTGTCAAGGACGGAGGACTGGCGCGCGCCGGCGAATTGATTCTTCTCGGGGATGTGATGGCGGGGCAGGTCGCCGCCAACGCCAAGATTGACCTTTCCCGCAAAGAAACCATCGATCCCGAGGGGCTCGTCGGTGCGCACCCGTTTCGCGGCAAGGGATTCGATTTCGCTGTTCCCCTCCTCGCCGCCACGCATGTCACGGCGGAAACCGGTACAGGGTTTGTGCACACCGCGCCTGGTCACGGCGAAGAGGATTTCGAACTCGGCCGCGCCCACGGGCTCAAAGTGCCGCGCACCATCGATGAGGAGGGAAAATTCTACGCCGATGTACCGCTTTTCGCCGGCAAGCGGGTGTTGACGCCGGACGGCAAGGACGGCGATGCGAATGGCGCGGTCATCCGGGAGCTGATTGCGGCAAATGCGCTCCTCGCCAAGGGCACGCTCCGTCACCAATATCCGCACAGCTGGCGCTCGAAAGCGCCGGTCATCTTCCGCGCGACCCCGCAATGGTTCGCCGCTATCGATAAGCCGATTGCCGCCTTCGCTGGCGACACGCTTCGCGGCCGCGCGAAGGAAGCGATCCGTCAGACGCGCTGGTATCCGGCGCAATCCGAGAACCGCATCGCCTCGATGGTGGACAGTCGCCCCGACTGGGTGCTGTCGCGCCAGCGCGCCTGGGGCGTTCCCATCGCGATTTTTGTCAACCGTGCGAGTGGCGACGTTCTGGATGACGAGCGTGTCAATGCGCGGATTGTCGAGGCGTTCGAGCGCGAAGGCGCCGATGCGTGGTTCGAATCGCCCCCGCAGCGCTTTCTCGGCAATGACCACGACCCGTCGCAATTCGAACAGGTGAAGGACATCCTTGATGTCTGGTTCGACTCCGGCTCGACCTACGTCTTCACGGTCGAGCAGCCCATCGAGCCGTCATGGCCGAAAGCCGAACGCGCCGACCTCTATCTCGAAGGCTCCGATCAGCATCGCGGCTGGTTTCAGTCGTCGCTGCTCGAGAGCTGCGGCACGCGCGGCCGCGCACCCTATGCGGCAGTCTTGACGCACGGCTTCGTGCTCGATGAGCAAGGACACAAAATGTCCAAGTCGCTCGGCAACACGGTGCTGCCGCAGACCATTGCCGACAGGAACGGCGCCGACATTTTGAGGCTGTGGGCGGCGAGTTCGGATTTCACCGAAGACCTGCGCATTGGACCCGACATCATCAAGGCCAATGTCGACGCCTACCGCCGCTTGCGGAACACCGTCCGCTTCATGCTCTCGAACCTTGCGGGATTCGGGGATCGCGAGCGGTGCGGTTTCGAATCCATGCCGCCGCTCGAACGGTACATCCTCGCCCGGCTCGCGGAACTGGATGAAGTCGTCCGCGCTGGCTATGCCGCATTCGATTTCAATCGCGTACACACCGAGCTGTTCAATTTCTGCACGAACGAGCTTTCCGCGTTCTACTTCGATATCCGAAAAGATGTCCTTTACTGCGATGCTGCGGGTTCGCTGCGGCGCCGGGCGGCGCGGACGGCGCTCGAGGAAACGTTCCGGCGCGTGGTCACTTGGTTCGCGCCGATGCTGTGTTTCACCATGGAAGAGGCCTGGCACTCACGTTACGGTTCGAGCGGCGACAGCGTGCATCTGGAGGATTTTCCGCCGACGCCGGCTTCATGGAGCGACGAAGCGGCGATCGCGCAATGGGACAGGATTCGGTCGCTTCGGCGTGTGGTCACCGGCGCCCTGGAAATCGCGCGGCGCGACAAGGTCATCGGCGCCAGTCTCGAAGCCGCGCCAGTCCTTTATCTCAGCGAGCCCGGCGATGCGGCACTCTTCGAAACGATCGATCTTGCCGAGATCGCCATCATTTCGGCGGCGACAATCTCGCTCGATGCACCGCCTGAGGACGCGTTTCGTCTCGCCGATGTTCCCGGCGCCGCGGCGCAATTTCGCCGTGCTGCAGGGCGAAAATGCGCGCGCTGCTGGATGATCCTGCCCGAAGTGGGCACCGTTGCCGGCCACGACGATCTCTGCCGGCGCTGCAGCGCGGCGGTCGATGCCCTGGAAGGAGTGCCGGCGTGAATCCACGCGACCTTGGGCTCGCCTGTGCGGCGGGGGCGCTTGCCCTCGACCAGGGCTCGAAGCTTTTCCTGCTCTACGGCCTTCATTTCATCGAAATGGGCCCGGGCGACCACATCCCGGTCGCGCCGTTTTTTGATCTTGTCATGGTGTGGAATCCGGGGATCAGCTACGGCCTCCTGCCCGCTCATGGGATCGGCGGAACGGCCATTCTGGCGATTTTTTCCTTGGCGGCCGTAGCCGGCCTCGGCTGGTGGCTATGGCACGCGGGCCGGGGTCTGCTCGCGGCGGCCTTGGGCCTTGTCATCGGTGGCGCCATGGGCAACCTGATCGATCGGCTGATCTATGGCCGTGTGGCAGATTTTTTTCACTTTTACGTCCGCGGCTATGATTGGTATGTCTTCAACGTAGCAGACTGCGCGATCACGCTGGGCGTGGCCGCGCTGCTATACGACGCGCTGCTGCGGCCCGAACCGGAAGCCGCCAGTCGCCAAAGCGGGAGAGCGGAATGAGTGTTGCGCGCGCCACCCTGCGCATGTTTGCGCTTGCCGGAGTTGCCGTGTCGCTGATCGGCTGCGACACCGTCCGCGAAGCGGCCGGCGTCGTCAAAGAGCCGCCGGACGAATTCGCGGTGGTCACGAAGTCTCCGCTGGTTATTCCCCCGGACTTCAATCTCCGTCCGCCGAAACCGGGCGCGCAGCCCACCAACCAGATCTCGCCGACGGAGTCGGCTCAGGCCGCTTTGTTCGGAGAAGATCCCGCCACCGCGGCGGCCCAGCTGCCGGGAAATTTCAGTCCGGAAGAACGTATCGTTCTCGCCAATTCCGGGGGAGCCAACGCCGACCCCGCGATCCGCAAGCAGCTCGCGTCGGATCTAAAATCCATGGAAGCCACGGACGACAGCTTCACCGATCATCTGCTCTTCGGCTCGCCGGAGCCGGACAAGGGCGCGCCGTTGAATGCCGATGCGGAAGCACAGCGCCTGCAAACCGCCAATGCCGGCGGGCAGCAGGTGGCGAGCAGCCCGACGGCCAGCCATCCCGCCCCCGCGAAGCCGCAGGACTCCGCGACCATCAACAAGGACGGCGACGGCGGCGGCTGGTTTGATGGGATTTTCTAGGCCGGGCTTCGCCGCACTTGTTGTTGCGGCGGTGCTTTGCGCCCCTGCGTCAGCCGAGGAACCGAAAACCTTTCAGTTTGCCTTGCAGAACGGGCTGTCGGTGCTCGTCATTCCCGATCACCGCGCCCCTATCGTGACGCAAATCCTCTTCTACCGCGTCGGCGCGAGCGACGATCCGCCCGGCACCTCCGGCCTCGCCCATTTCTTCGAGCACATGATGTTCCGCGGCACGCCCACACTTCCCGGAGACCAGTTCGCCCGCACGGTGGCGCGCAATGGCGGCGAGGACAACGCCTTCACCACCGAGGATTACACCGCGTTTTACGAGCAGATCGCCAAGGACCGTCTGCGCCTGGTCATGGGTCTCGATGCGGACCGCATGGTCAATCTCGATCTCTCCGACGACAACGTACGAACCGAGCGCGATGTGGTGCTCGAGGAACGGCGGACGCGCATCGACAACGATCCGCAGGCGCTCCTGCGCGAGCAGATGGATGCCGCGCTGCATCTCTCCCATCCCTACGGTCGGCCGGTGATCGGATGGCCGGAGGAGGTGCACCGTATCGGGCGCATCGAGGCGCAAACCTATTATTCCCGCCACTATGCGCCCAACAACGCCATCCTGGTCGTTGCCGGCGATGTCTCGCCGGACGAGGTGCGCCTCGATGCCGAAGCGACGTACGGAAAGGTGCCGGCGCGCCAGTTGGTGCCGCGGACCGATTACGCGCAGCCTCCGCGGCTCGGCGAAACACGGCTGACGATCTACAGCGAAAACGTCAAGCAGCCGCAGTTCATGCGGATTTATCGCGTGCCGAGCTACACGGAGGCGAAGCCGGGAGAGGCGGAGTCGCTCGATGTTTTGGCGCAGCTTATGGGCGGCGATGCAACCTCGGCGTTGTACCGTGAGCTGGTGATGACGCGGCGGCTCGCCTCCGATGCCGGCGCGTCATATTCGGGATACGCGCGCGACGCGGGCGAGTTCGAAATCTATGCGTCGCCGCGTCCGGGCGTGAAGATGCAGGTGCTCGAGCAGGCGATCGATTCCGTCCTCAAGGCCCACGCGACGGCGGAGGCCAAAGCCGCCGACATTGACCGCGCCAAGACACAGCTCGTGGCGGGTGCGACGTACCAGCGCGACAACCAGCTCGACCTCGCTTCTGCCTACGGGCAGGCGCTGGCCATCGGCCTCACCGTCGACGATGTGCGCGACTGGCCCGGCCGCATTCATGCGGTGACGCCTGGTCAGATCCGCGACGTCGCTGCGAAGGACGTGATCCGGCGCGAATCGGTGACGGGTTTTCTTCTCCCGGGCAAATCTCCGTGAAAACCAAACCTCTTTCTTCCTTCCTCAGCCTGAGCCTGTCGCAGGCCGCGCGATGCGTCAGGCGAAAACGGACGTTGGGAAGATCGCTGGGGTCGTCGTTGTTTTTCCTCTTCGCCCTCTCATGTCCGGCGCTGGCGCTCGACGTACAATCGTTGGCGGCGCCGAAGAACCAGGAGGTGTGGTACGTGTCCGACCACACGCTCCCCATGATCGTCATGACGGTCGCGCTGCCCGCCGGGTCTGCCTATGATCCGCCGGGCAAACCAGGTCTCGCGAATTTCGCGGCGCAGCTGCTCGACGAAGGTGCCGGCAACCTGCGCGCGGACGCGTTCCAGATGACGCTCGCCAACCGCGCCGTTCGCCTCACCATCGCGCCCGAACGCGATGATCTCGTCGTGACCCTGGTGACGCTGTCGGCCAATGCCAAGGAAGCGTTCCAGCTTCTGGGCATGGCGCTTTCGCATCCGCGATTCGACGCCGATGCCATCGCGCGGGTGCGCGCGCAAATCCAGGCCGATCTCGCAGATCAGGATGACGACCCCGCAGCGGTCGCCGAGAAAGGGTTTTATCGCGCGTTTTTCGGGGATCACCCTTATGGCCATCCCATTATCGGCACGACCGCAGGCATTTCCTCGATCAATGCTGCGGATTTGCATCGCTTTGCCGCCGGTCATTGGGTGTCGCGCGGGTTGAAAGTCGCGGTCTCGGGCGACGTCGACCGGGCGACGCTCACGGCACTGCTGAAGAGCGCGTTCGGAAGTCTTCCTGCCGGCGGCCCGCGTTCGCTGCCGCCTGTTTCGCACACCGGAAAGCCGGGCGTTTCGGTCATAGCCATGGCGGTGCCGCAACCGAACGCCGTGTTCGGTTTGCCGGGCGTGCTGCGCAGCGATCCGCAATATCTTGCCGGTTTTGTCGCCAATTACATCCTCGGCGGCGGCGGCTTCGCCTCACGCCTGACGAACGAAGTCCGCGAAAAGCGCGGACTGACCTACGATGTGAGCACGTCGCTGGAGTCGTTTCGCAAATCGGGATTTGTTCTCGGCCAGGTCGCGACAAAGCGCGGCAGCATGAAGGAGACGGTCGCGGTGATCCGCGCGGCGCTGAAGGATTTTGCGCAGAACGGGCCCACCGACAGGGAGCTGGCCGATGCCAAGACCTATCTAACCGGCTCCTATCCGCTGGCATTCAGTTCCAATGGCGGCACCAGCGACCAGCTGAGTACGTTTCAGCGCGTCGGGCTCGATGTCGCTTACGTACAGAACCGCAACGCCCTGATCAATGCGGTGACGCTGGATCAGTTGAAGCAGGCGGCAAAACGCCTGTTCGATCCTTCGCGGCTGACCGTGGTCGTTGCCGGAAGCAACGGCAGCCCCGCGCCCTCGGGGAGCCGTACCCGGAATCCCCCGGCGTCCGGCGGTCAGCAATCCTCATTGCACTGAATTCGCCCGCGCAATCAGCCTCACCCTTCGACAGTCTCACCCTTCGGCAGGCTCAGGGTGAGGCTTTATTTTGTCTTTAGCGTGAGAATTTTCTTTTTGCCCCATCCTGAGTTTGGCCCCCGACTAAACCGGGGGAAGGATGAGGTGTGCGCGACAGAATTCGGCGCCCTGAACCGATCATCGGGTAGGCATGGCGGATGCCGCCTGAGAATTGCGTACAGCCAGTTTGCGCGCGAGGAAATCCGCGGTCGCACTGTCCGCCGCGAGCCATGAGGCGTGGCGCAGGAAGCCGTGGATTTCGTCGGGAAGGACGACCTCCTCATAGGGTACGTGATGAAGGTCGAGCCGTCGCGCCAGATCGACGGTCTGATGGAAGGGTACATTACGGTCGTCGTCGCCCTGGATGAGGATCACCGGCGATTTCCAGCTGTCCACGCTTGCATCGGGCGAGGAGAGAAACGCGACTTTCTTCGCGTCGTCGAGCGCGCGGCTCTCGTAGCTGCCGTGATATTGCGCGAACGGCATGTCCGGCAGACTCGACCAGTCGTGTACACCGTGCAGGTCGGCGCCCGCCTTGAAGATGTCGGAGTTGCGGGCGAGGGCGAGCGCGGTGAGATAGCCGCCATAGGAACCGCCCCACATGCCGATTCGCTTCGCATCGACACTGGCAACGTGCTGGAGGAAATGGGCGCCGGCGACAACATCCTGATATTCGCTGGCGCCGCCGGGGCCGGCGTGTTCGGGCTGATGAAACTTGCGGCCGTAGCCGATGCCGAGTCGATAGTTGACCGACAGCACGGTGAAACCGTGCGCGGCGAGATACTGATTCACCGCATAGGCATTGCTGTAATAGTCCATGTAATGCCAGCCGAGCAGCATTTGCCGGGGCGGCCCGCCATGTACAAAGATGATGCCGGGCTCGGGGTTGCCGGGGGCGCCCTTCTGAAACAGCTGTCCATGCACCAGCGTCCCGTCCGCGGCGGTGAAGCTGACCGATTTCGGCGCGATCAGTGCGGCGACGGGGAAATCCTTCGGCAACGGCTCCGTCTCGAGCCCATGGGCGTGCGTTCCGTCGAGACCGGCGATTGCCGCTTCAGGCGGCTGTTGCGCCGTCGCCGACACATAGGCCACCCGGTTGTTGGCGGCCGCAACAGGCACCCATTCGAGCGAGGCTCCGGCGGTGATTTCCACTGGCCTCGCACGATCCACCGGTACACGGAAGAGATGCCGCCGGTCGTCATCGTCCTTTGTCGACCCGGTGTTGGCGTCGTAGATCATGAAGCGCCGGTCGCGGCTTTCGGCAACATGTTCGACCATGAAGGCGCCCGGTGTGAGAAGGAGCGGCGCGCCACCGGAAACGGGGACAGAATAAAGATGCGGCCAGTCGTCGAGATAGGCGAGAAAAACCAGGCGGTTTCCTGCCGCCCAATGGAGATTGGTTTCGCCTTCCACCTCGGGATAGGAGCCCGAGAGCGTGTCGGGACTCGTCCACACGGCCTGACCTTTGCCGTCACTCGCATCGGCCACCCAGATTGCCCATGGCAGCGGAACTTTTTTGCCGAGCGGTATTCCCCACAATTCTTCCGGTGGACCGCCTTCGCCGGGGACCCGGACAAAGGCGATTCGCCTGCCGTCCGGCGACCAGCGCGGTGACAGATCGCGCCCCGTTGATGCAGCGAGAAAAACGAGCGGCTTGTCCTTTGTCGTGTACACCCCGATGAAGGCGTGGTCGCCGCGATTGGAAACAAACGCAAGTTGGCTGCCGTTCGGCGACCACTGCAAATTGCTGTCTTTGCCGCGATCGAAAAACAGCCGCGCAGGCTTTCCTTTGCC
This sequence comes from Rhizomicrobium sp., assembly GCA_036264415.1. GTDB lineage: Bacteria > Pseudomonadota > Alphaproteobacteria > Micropepsales > Micropepsaceae > Rhizomicrobium. The sequence continues at coordinate 54,122 of DATAQZ010000051.1, forward strand.
GCCGAGCGGCGCCGTCCACACCTGATCGTTGGCGATATAGGCAAGCACGCCCCGCAAAGAGACGGCGGGCGCATCGCCGTCGGCGATCTTCACCGGTGCGGCGCCGTCGGGAGAGGCTGCCCAGATTGTCACCATCGGCTGCTGCGGCGAGGATGTCGGATCCGGCGCCAGATTTCCTTCCGCCGGCCAGTTTGCATCGTGATCGCCGCCGCGGACGTAAACGAGATGCTGGCCGTCGGGTGAGAAGCTGAGCTCGGTGATTTCCTGTCCATCGTCTTCGCTGTAGTGGGTGATTTTCCCGGCCTTGAACGACGGACCGTCGGCGATCCAGACATTGCGCACACCGCCGAGGTTGCGCACCCAGGCGATGCGATCCGCCTTCTCGGCCGCGGCAAGATTGTCCGTGTACGGATAATCAAGCACTTGCGCCATCGTGAAGGTGCCCGCCATCAACGCCGGTCGGGGATCTTGCGGCGCATGGCGCGCTGCCACCCCATGAGCGGCGGCAAGACAGACAAGAAACGTTGCCGCGGCAACCATCTTGTGCATTGGAACCTCCGACACGGAACGCCGTCACGCCGTCTTAGGCCGCGATGCGGCACCGGATCAATACGCCTTCGCCGTCGATGACTGCTGCGAAGAACCGGAATGACTCCTGCTTTTCCCGCCGATCCGGAACCGGCGTGAACGCGGCGCGTTCGCCAAGCGCGAACCACGGAGGATCCAGACCATGAGTTTCGCCGGCGCGGCCTCTTCCCTTCGCGAAAGAACCATCGGCTACATGCTGGCGCATGAGCAGTTCCGGGTGACCGAACTCACCGAGTTCGGCCGTCGCGCGGCGGAAGCCGGCTTTGGCCTGCTCGCGACCAGTGATCATTTTCAGCCGTGGCAGGCGAACGAGGCGCATTCGGGTCTTGCCTGGGTGACGATGGGCGCGCTCGGCGCGCGCACGCAATCGGCGTGGATCGGCACGACCGTGACCTGTCCGACGCTGCGCTACCATCCGGCCATCGTCGCCGAAGCGTTTGCGACGCTCAGTCAGCTTTATCCCGGACGGGTGTTCCTGGGTGTCGGTTCGGGCGAGGCGCTGAACGAGCAGGCCGCGACGGGCGAATGGCCAGCGTGGCAAGAACGTTGGGAACGTCTCGCCGAAGCGATCGAAATCATCCACGCCTTGTGGAGCGGCGAACCTGTGTCGCATCACGGCAAGCATTACACCGTTGAAGCAAAACTGTACGACAAGCCGGTCAGGCCCATTCCGCTGCTCACCGCCGCCAATGGCCCGAAGGCCATGCGGCTTGCGGGGCTTCATGGCGACGGGCTGATCACCGATCCGAAAACATGGAAGGAGCACAAGGCGGAGTGGGAAAAGGGTGCGCGCGAAGCGGGCAAGAATCCGCGCGACATGCCGGTGCTGGTCGAGCAGTTTGTGGTCGTCGGTGACGAAAACGAAGCGAAACGCCCGGCCGAACTCTGGCGCTTCATCCCGAAGGCCTTCAAGACATACGTGCGCAATCCCGATCCCGTCGCGATCCAGCGACAAGCGGAAGCCGAGCTGCCGCTTGAAAAGGTCTATGGCGACTGGGTCGTCGGCACCGACCCCGGGAAGCACATCGCGGAAATCGAAAAACTGTTCGAAAGTGGCGCCACGATCGTCAACATCCATTCCGGTCAGGACGACCAGAAGCGGGTGATCGATTTCTACGGCGCCTCGGTGCTGCCCAAAGTGAGTAATCTTCGGCAATGATTATTTTCCGTTTCTGACCCACGACGCACACCCTCATCCTTCGACAGGCTCAGGATGAGGGAAATAAACCCACAAGCCTCTCTGGGAGCCACCCAAAATCCTCACCCTGAGCCTGTCGAAGGGTGAGGCCAAATTGTTGCGCAACGAACCCGGCCGATCCAACATCTCGCCATGACGGAATTTGCTGAAAGCCCCGACGGCTTGCGCATCGCCTATGAGACGAGCGGAGACGGCGATCCCGTCCTGCTCATCCACGGCTTTGCGTCGAGCCGGGTCCAGAACTGGCGCGCCAACGGGTGGTACAAAACGCTGAACGACTCGGGTTATCGCACGATCGCGCTCGACTGCCGCGGCCACGGCGAGAGCGACAAGCCGCATAATCCGTCATTCTACACCTACGAGAAAATGGCCGCCGATGCCCTTGCGGTGCTGAAAGCCGCCGGCTGCGAGCGAGCATACACAGTCGGCTATTCGATGGGCGGACATATCGGGATCGAAATCCTGATGACGGACCCGCAGGCGATCCGCAAACTCGCGATTGCCGGCGTCGGAGAGCGATATCTCAAGGGCCAGTTCGATGCGCGGTTCGAAATCGCCGAGGCGATTCTGGAAGACGATGTCGATCGCATCGTCAATCCGGTCGCCAGGGGTTTCCGTGTCTTCGCGGGCCAGCCCGGCAAAGACCGCGTTGCGCTCGCCGCCTGCATGCGCGGCAACCGGCGCGCCTGGTCCGCCGCGGACCTCGCGCGCGCCGCCCGGCCGGTGCTCGTCCTATGCGGCGAGAAGGACGAGACGAGTGGCGCTCCCGGCCCGCTCGCCGCCGCCTTTGCCGACGCGCGCAGCGTCGTCGTGCCCGGCCGCGATCACATGAGCGCCGTCGGCGACAAGATGACGAAAGAAGCGGTGCTTGCCTTTCTGGGAGAAGAAGGAACCAGGTAAGAATCCCTCACCTGCTCTGATGCGGGTCGAATCAATTTGCGCTGCAGCCCTCTCCCACAAGGGCATAGGGCTATTTTGGTGCGCGACATCGGCGCCGCTCTGAAGTGTCTGCCGTTAACCTATAATATGGTACTGTACAACAAGACGTTTCCCCCTCTCCCCTTGCGCGGCCTTAGTTTTTCTCCCCTGCGCGAGAGAATGCGAGCGTGGGGGTGAGGGACCGCGAAGCGGTGGAGGGGGCAGTGAACGCGTCTTGCACCAGGTGCCCCCTCCGGTGCTTCGCACCACCTCCCCCACGCTTACGCGCGGGGGAGGAAAGACTCGGACGAGCCGTCTCATAGCCTTGCCGAATAGGACGTCGGCTGAGGGGTACGATAGTTCAACTTCCGCGCTGGGCTTTGTCGCGTTCGTTGGCGGCGCGAATGGCAGCGCGGATTTGCTCCCATTCGGAATCGCCAAGGCGGGCAAGCGACGAAAAATTTCCGCCTGTCGCAAGGTGCAGTCCGCCATCGATGGCGATGGTCTGGCCCGTGAGATAGTCGCAGCCGTCCGCCATCAGGAACGTCGCGAGGTTCGCCAGTTCGGACATTTCTCCGACGCGGCCCATCGGATTGGCGCCGCCCGCATCGCCGCGCGACAGCGCTTCCGGGTTGAGCCGCTCCCATGCGCCTTTGGTCGGAAACGGGCCCGGCGCAATGGCGTTCAGGCGAATGCCGTGCCGCGCCCATTCGACGGCGAGCGATTTCGTCATGACGTTGATGCCGGCCTTCGACATCGCCGACGGCACGGTGTACGGTCCGCCATTCCAGATCCAGGTGGCGAGGATCGAGATCACGCTCGCCGGGGCGCGTTGCTCGATCCAGCGCTTGCCGCAGGCGAGCGTCACATAGAACGTCCCTCGGAAGACGATATCGGAGATCGCGTTGAAGCCGCGCGGGCTCAAATCTTCCGTGCGGCTGATGAAATTCCCGGCCGCGTTGTTGACGAGCCCGGTGAGGGCGCCGCCATCCTCCCAGATGCGCTGAAGAAGTTCGTCCACCGATTCCGGCAGACGGATATCGCAGCCGAAACCTTTCACCGCTGCGCTGGTTTTCCAGGCAATCCGTTCCGCCGTTTCCTCAGCGACGCCCGCGCGGCGGCCGCAGATGTACACGGCCGCTCCGAGCCGCGCATAGGCTTCCGTCATCACTTCGCCAAGTCCCGTGCCGCCGCCCGTAACCAGAATGCGTTTTCTGGCGAAGAGATTTTCGCAAAACATCGGTCAGCTCCCCCACATACGGTGAAGATTTGCAATCACGAATTGCAGGCGCGTGCGGTTCTCCCAGCTGATGTTGAATCCTTCGAGCGCGCTGACCTCATTCAGCGTGTACAGCAGCTCCCGATGCATCTGGTCGGGAATGGCGCTCTCCATGAAAGTGAACATCGAGAGCCGCTGGCCCGACGTAACGGATGCCACTTCGTGCAGCGTCGTCGACGGATAGACGATCATCGCCCCCGCTTCGCCCTTGAAGCTGTGGCGCTGGTTGCCGAGATGAATGATGAGCTCGCCGCCTTCGTAAGCGGACGGGTCGCCGATGAACAGGGTCGCCGAAACGTCGGAGCGCATCGGCCCGCTCGGCAGTTGCAGGAACGGCGCGTCGGCGTGCGCACCGTAATTCATGCCGGGCTCATAGCGGGAGAGCAGGGGCGTCGCGAGGCGCTTCGGAAAAGCGAAGTTTTTGATCTCCTCGTTGCGCATGATCGCGGCGCCGGCAATCTGCCCCGCCCGTTGCGACTCGGGCTGGGCAGGGTCCGCCTGCAGGTTCTTCTTTGCGAGATTGTGGGGATTCGACTGGCGGCCGTCCACGAAGCGCAAGCTGCGCGCAATCTGGCGGATCTGTTCGATCTCCGCCGTGTTCAGCACGCCTTTGACAAAAAGAAACATTCGTCGCCCGGCCCCGGTCACCGAAATGCATCATAACGGCGGCCGTCTGGGATACCAAAGGGGCCGTTTCGCTGGCCGTCAACGCATGACCACCCGGAAGAAATGCCTTGGCCGGAACGGTGCTGTTCTCTAGTCTTTGCTTGGGCACATCGGGTGCCCCGGCAAAAAAGGGGGACGCAAATGACGCAAATGAAGAAAATACTTCTGTTGGGCGCGGCGTTGTTGTGTGCCACGTCTGCCATGGCGGCGAGGGATGGGTTCAACCGAAGCCGACTGGGCAACAATTGGGTGCAAACGGATCCGACGCTGTCGATCGCGAACGATCAACTGGTGGGAACTGCCCTGGCGCTTGGCTACGACCAAAAGTCCAGCAACGACAACAAGGTCAGCGCCACTGTCTATCTGAACGGCACGGATACCGAGTATGGCGCCGTTGCGGTGGGCGATGTCGCGAGCGGCACCAACGCCTTTGTGAAAATTCAGGAGCAGAACGCCGACGGCGTTTTCGAGTATGGAGCGTTCTACATCGGCGACAACGGCGGTGGAAACTTTTTCGCCCTCAGTTCTACGGTACCGAGTCCTGCCAGGCTGGTGGTAACGATGTGCGGCACGACGGCGGTAATGAAGATCACCAGCAGCGCCGGCACGCAAAAATACAAATACGATTACGGCACAAGTGTCGGCACCGGTGGCGGCCTGGGCACCTATGGCAACATCTCGCTGGATAATTATGCGAGCAACAGCACAACTTGCACGGACGCCGAGGGTGCAAAATGGGTCACGCCTTCAGGCGCAAAGGATCTGTCGCTGGCGAAATGAGGTTCGAACCTGAGCCGCTCTGAGCGGATTGCACCCGCACCGCGCACGCGCGGTGCGGGTTTTTCGCGCGCGGAGCAACGAATCGCTCCTCCGCGTGAATCATTCGCCCGTGCCATCGCTGCCCTTAATTGAGTGTCATTCCCGCGAAAGCGGGAACCCAGATGTTTGAAGGAGAAAGAGAAGCGCGAATGGCGAGCACGCGTTCTCACAAACGGGTGGCTCTGTTCGTTGCACTCTTCCAGCTCTACGCATCTGGGTTCTCCCCGCGTACGCGGGGATCAGCGTGGGAATGACACCCTTTTTTCTTGCCGTCTCCGCGCCTTCCGCGTCTTCGCGTGAATCATTCGCCAGCGCCCCACCGGCCCTTTCGGCACGCTTGCCGTCGCAATGGCTTGGCGGCGATAGTTGCGGCGCCATGCTCGCCTTTGTCGATTCACCGGCGCCGCCGTTGCCCGCGCGTTTCGCGCGCTGGTTTGCCGCGCGCGGCTGGCAGCCGCGGGAACACCAGCAGGCGCTCGTCGAGCATGCAGCCCACGGCGAATCGGTTCTCTTGGTCGCGCCCACCGGCGGCGGCAAGACGCTTGCCGGGTTTCTGCCGAGCCTGATCGAGCTTGCGGGAGCGCCTCCGCGGCGCAAACCGCGGCTGCACACGCTCTACATTTCGCCGCTCAAGGCGCTCGCCGTCGACGTGTCGCGCAACCTGGAAATCCCCGTTGCCGAGATGGGCCTCGAGGTGCGCATCGAGACGCGCACCGGCGATACGCCGCCGTCGCGGCGGCTGCGTCAGCGCCACGTGCCGCCGGACATTCTTCTGACCACGCCGGAGCAGCTTGCGCTCCTCCTCGCCACGAGCGATGCGCCGCGGTTTTTCGCGAGCCTCAGCGCGGTGGTGCTCGACGAACTGCACGCCTTTCACAACACCAAGCGCGGCGATCTTCTGGCGCTTGGCCTGGCGCGTCTTGCCGTCTTTGCACCGGATCATCGTCGTGTCGGCCTGTCGGCGACGGTCGCCGATCCGGAGCCGCTGCAGCGCTATCTCGTGCCGCATCGCCGCGACGACTCGCGTTCGGCGCTTGTGCGCGGCGCGGGCGGCGCGGTTCCGGAAATCGCCATCAGTGCCTCCGACGCCTACGTGCCCTGGGCAGGGCATCTGGCAATCCACGCAATGGCGGATGTGATGAACGCAATCCGCGCCTCCGGGACGGCGCTCGTCTTTGTGAACACGCGCAGCCAGGCCGAACGGACATTTCAGCATTTGTGGCAGTTGAACGAGGAGAATCTCCCCATTGCGCTGCATCACGGGTCACTTGCGCCCCCGCAGCGGCGGAAGGTCGAAGCGGCCATGGCACGCGGCGAGCTGCGCGCCGTGGTGTGCACGTCCACGCTCGATTTGGGCATCGACTGGGGCGCGGTCGACCGGGTGATCTGCATCGGCGCGCCCAAAGGTGCGGCGCGCCTCGTTCAGCGCATCGGCCGCGCCAATCACCGTCTCGACGAGCCCTCGCGGGCACTCCTCGTGCCGGCGAACCGTTTCGAAGTGCTCGAATGCGAGGCGGCCCGCGATGCGGTGCTCGCGGGCGAACTCGACGGCGACGAACAACGCAGAGGTTCTCTCGATGTGCTGGCGCAGCATGTGATGGGGGTGGCGTGCGCCGCGCCCTTCGACGCTGACATATTGTACACGGAGACGGTCACTGCCGCGCCTTACCGGACGCTGTCGCGGAAGGATTTCGCCGACGTCGTCGATTTCGTCGCCACCGGCGGCTACGCACTGAAGCGCTACGATCGTTTCGCAAAACTGCGCCGCACGCCCGAAGGCCTGTGGCGCCTCGCGCATCCACGCCTTGCCCAGACCTACCGGTTGAACATCGGCGTCATCATCGAAGAACCGATGCTGGACGTGCGGTTGCAATCGAAGGGCCGGCCGGCCGGCGCGGGCGGACGTGTCCTGGGCCAGCTCGAAGAATATTTCCTTGAGCAGCTTGTGCCGGGCGACACCTTTGTGTTCGGAGGAAAGGTGCTCGAATTCCGCGGCATTCGCGAGACGGCGGCATTCGTCAGCCCGAGCAGCGACAGGGAGGCGCATGTCCCGTCCTATATGGGCGGCAAGTTTCCGCTCTCGACCTTTCTCGCCCGCCGGGTGCGCGAGATGCTTGCCGAGCCGCGCAGCTGGGGGAATCTTCCAATGCCGGTCGGCGAGTGGCTGCGCATCCAGGAATGGCGGTCCGTCATCCCGGAACCCGGCCAGCTTCTGGTCGAGACATTTCCGCGCGGCTCGCGCGAATTCCTCGTCTGCTATCCATTCGAAGGGCGGCTGGCGCACCAGACGCTCGGCATGCTCCTGACGCGCCGGCTCGAACGCTTGCGCCTGAGGCCGCTCGGCTTTTGCGCCAACGAATATGCGCTCGCCATCTGGGGATTGCGCGACATGGGCAACACCGACATGGACAGTCTGTTCGACGAAGACATGCTGGGCGACGATCTCGACGCCTGGCTCGCCGATTCCGCGCTTTACAAACGCACCTTCCGCAACTGCGCGATCATTGCGGGACTGATTCAGCGGCGTCAGCCCGGCACGGAGAAAACCGGACGGCAGGTGACATTCTCGTCCGACCTTATCTACGAAGTCCTGCGCGAGCACGAGCCCGATCACGTGTTGCTGCGCGCGACGTACCGGGATGCCGCAACGGGGCTGCTCGACATCCACCGGCTCGCGCAGATGCTCGCCCGTGTCAAAGGGCGCATCGTCAGGAAACGGCTCGATCGCGTGTCGCCGCTTGCGGTGCCGGCGCTGCTCGAGATCAGCAAGGAGATGGTCGCCGGCGAAGCACATGAGGATCTGCTCCACGAAGCGGAAGAGAAACTGGTAAACGAGGCGATGCGTGTCGATTGAATGTTCCGTGACGGTGAATGGCGAGCATCTCGTTCTCGATACGGCCGGCGCGCTATGGTGGCCCGAGGCGCGCACGCTCGTCTTCGCCGATCTGCATTTCGAGAAAGGATCCGCCTTCGCGAGGAGCGGCCAGATGTTGCCGCCTTACGATACGCGCACGACGCTCAGGCGCATGGGTTCACTGATCGCGCGTTATTCGCCTGGCCGCGTGATCGCGCTGGGCGACAGCTTTCATGATCGCAACGGCCCGGAGCGGCTGGACGAAAGCGAACGCGACTCGCTGATCCGCTTTGGACAGGCGGCCGAATGGATCTGGATCGCCGGCAATCACGATCCGACGCCGCCCGCGTGGCTCGGTGGCCGGATTTGCGAGGAAGTGGCCATCGGCGGGCTCCTCTTCCGTCACGAACCTTCGCCCGCGCCTGCGGCGGGCGAAATTGCCGGCCACCTGCACCCTTGCAAACACGTGGTACGCCGCGGACGAACGATCCGGCGCCGCTGTTTCGCCTCCGATGGATCGCGCCTGGTGATGCCCGCTTTCGGCGCCTATGCCGGCGGTCTCGACGTGCGCGAGCGCGCGGTGCGCATGCTGTTTGGTACAAACTTTATCAGCTATGTCCTCGGCCGCGCCCGCGTCTATGCCATCGCGGCCTGACCGTACAAGTCGGTGACGGAGTCTCGTTCTCGCGACAGGAAAGAGTGCACGAATGAGACCACGAGCCATACTGTGTACTTCGGCCATGGTCATCGCCCTGGGCGGAAGCAGCAACGCCACGCCGGTCGCGAAAATTCGGATCTCTCCATCCGGCGACATCGTCATCGATGGGCGCGCCGCTTCGCTGCAGCAACTCGACCAAACGCTGGCAAGGGAAAAGAAGGACAAGGGCGAGATTTGGTATTACCGCGAGGCTCCCACCTCCGAACCGACCGAGGCTCAGCTTCGGATATTCGGGATAATCATGGACTCCGGCCTGCACGTCAGTTTCTCGACAAAACCGGATTTTTCCGACTGGGTCGACGAGGAGGGGCACTCGCACCCGAGAAATCCCTAATGTCCAATCCGTCCGGTACGGCTCTGGTGAACAACTGTACTCTCCATGGGCGGCCCAGAGCCGCCCATCCAGCGGGCGCTTAACAGTTAGAGCGGGATGCGCTCAGCTAGAATCTGCCTCACCCTTCGACTGGCTCAGGGTGAGGCTGTTTTTTCGTCCTCATCCTGAGCTTGTCGAAGGATGAGGGCCATGCCGCCTCACTACGGGGGAACGAAGAACACGGCGCCTTGGCGCATTGGCGTCTTTGCGGTTTTGTCTTGTTTTCCTCCGCGTCTCCGCGTGAATCATTCGCGCAACGCCGCGGCGAACCTCGCGCTGGCGGCAGGCGGCGTCAGCCGCCGACAAGAGAGGCCGCGATCGGCGGCGCATTGGCGGCGCGGTCGAGCGGCGCGGGCTGGAAGGCGGCGGCCGCCTTTTCGGCCGCGGTCTTGTCCTTGTCGCCGAGCTGCGAGGCGAGGGCATCCAGCCGCGTCTTCGACCCGGTGTCGCCCTGCGCGGCCGCGATCGCGTACCACTTGTACGCTTCGGTCAGGCTTTGCGGTACACCCATGCCGCGCTCGTAAAGCACCGCAAGATTGAATTGCGAATCCGGGAGGCCCAGATTGGCCGCGCGCAGGAACCACTTCGCCGCGAAGGCAAGGTCTTTCTGTACACCAGTACCCTGTGCGTAGGCTACGGCAAGATTGTGCATCGCCTTGCGATTGCCGGCCTTGGCGGCAACGGCGTACCACTCTGTCGCCTTGGCCTGATCGGCGGCGACGCCGTGCCCGCGCTCGTAAAGCGTGCCCAGGCGATAGGCGGCGACCGCTTCGCCGCGCGCGGCAGCGCGCTCGAGCCATTTGGCGCCTTCGGCTTCGTTCACGGCAACACCGTCGCCATCCAGGTACTGGAGGCCAAGCACTTCCTGCGCCTTCGGATCGCCGGCGCCGGCGAGGCCCGCCAACCGCTGCAACGGCGTGAGCGGCTTCGTTTGTACAGGCGTCGAAGCCGTCCGGATCGGAATCGCCGAAGGAACGAGCCGCTTCTGCACGGCGGTTGCATGCCCGCGCGGCGCCGTCACCGTGGCTTGCGGAGTCACGATCGATGCGGTTGCTGCAGGCGCGGGTTTCGCGCTGGACGCTGCGGGGGTGGCAGATGGCGTGAGCGAAGGCTGCGGCTGTACCGGCTGTGGTCTGGTCTTCGGTGCAATGATGACCGACTGGTGCGGCGTGGCGGCTGTCAGCCCGACAGGGGCCGAGCGGGAGAAATTGTTGTTCAGGTACCACCCCGTTCCGATCGCCGCGAGAACGATGAGACCCAGGCCACCGAGCAGAAGGAGCCGCGTATGCGTGCCGTCATTCGTCTCTTTTTGTGGAGCGGCATCGACCCAGGAAAACGCGCCGGTTCGCTGCGGCTGCGAAACACCGGCAGCGCCTGCGTTCCACCGCGCTGCGCTCAGGAACGATTCCACCTCGGAGGCGCGGGACCGTTTTGCGGGTTCGGCCGGTGCGCTCGCGCCGCCAGCGGACGTGCGAACATCGTGCGGCGGCGAGGGTGCAACGGGGTCAGCCGCCGCCGCAAACCTGTTCCCGGACTTTTGCGGGAAGGGCGGGAGATCCAGAATGGGCGGACGCGCCTCTGTGTTGACGGGCGGCGTGTGGAGCGCCGAGTCGCGCAATTCCGGCGTTGATTGTGAGCCTGCCGGTTCGGGTTGTTCGACGGCTTGGGCGGCCACCGCCTTCTCCGGCGTATTCTTCGTAATGAGTGTGGCCATGTCGGCGAGCGTCTGCTCAATGCCCTGCAGGCGCCGGTCGATCATGGTATCGCCGGAACTTGCCTCGATGCGCGTCAGGCGGGTTTCGAGGTGCTCGATGTTGTTCAGATACTCCGTCTCGGTCGTCTCAACGCGCCGGGTGAGCGTGTGGAGCGATCCGTCCAACTGCGCGACCGTCTCGCGGTCGCGGCCGATGTCCTCGACTGCCATCTCGAGCGAGGCGACGCGTCGCCCGACACCATCGGCCTCTCGTTCGCCTCGCGTACGCGTTTCCTCGACCCGTTCCGAAACAGCGGTGAAGTCCTCGGCCAGCGCCGAAAGTCGTTCGTCCATTGCGCTGTTTTGCTGGTCCGTTTCAACGCGCGTTTGCGAGAATTTTCCCGCCAGCGCCTGAATCGTTTTCGCAAGCTCGGTGCTCTGCGATGCGCTTTGTGAAGCGGCAGCCGACAGCCGCGCCGACAGCTCTGCAACTTTCTTTTGCAGGCTCTTTACCGCATCCGCCTGCTTCGTGCTTTGCGTTGCGGTGGTGGATTCGATTTTTGCAACGCGCGCGTCCAGCTGGGCGATGCGCGCGGTGAGCCGGTCGAAATTGTCGGCAGCTTTGGGCGTCTGCCATGTCGTGTCGCCAAACGCGCGCCTGCTCGCGCTCCGCTCCGTTTCGGTTGCACCGAACTGCTGAGCAAGTGCCGGCGATCGCTCCGCGCTCCGGCCATGGCCGTTCTGACCGTTGTACGGATCGCGCAAGGACGTGCCGGGTGGCTCGCGGGAAAAAGGACTGCTTTCGCCGACAGCGGAGAGGCGCCCGGTTTCGGCGAACGGCCAGGCGTCGGTCGAGGCTTCCGGAAGCGCGCGCAGGATGCGGCGCGTCAGCCATTCGCCGACGGAAACGCCTTCGCGGCGGGCCGAAGCACGCGCCGCTTCGCGCGCCTCCGGCGTGATACCGGCGACGTTCCAGGGAAGGTTGGGCTGCTGCATGGTGATCGCCATAGGCCGGAACCGGCTCGCATGAGAGTGGCTGGCGCGTTCGCGCGCCTCCCGCCCCCGCCAACGCGGGCCCGGGAGACCCGAAATAGTTTACGAACTGCGTTAACGTCCGGTTAGCGGTGGGAAACGCGCGCCCTGGCAAGCTCGGCGTTGAGCCGGCCGGTCAGCCAGACAAAAGCCATGCGGTAGTCGGAAACGAGCGACCACAGCGGGTGCGAAAATGTGGCGGGCCGGTTCTTCTCGACGAAAAAATGGGCGATCCAGGCCGGTCCGTAGCCGGCGGCAAGAACAAGCGGCAACAGCCAAAGCCGGCGCGTGACAAGCAGCGCGAGCAAGCCCGCGCTCGCAGCTCCGGTCCCAACAAAATGCAGCGCACGCGTTCTGGGTTTGGCATGTTCGCGCAGGTAGTGCGGCCAGAACTCCCGGTAAGAGGCGAAGCGCTCGCTCACGGTCCGCCGCCCGGCGTCGTACCGCGCAAGGGTGCGCTCGAGGTCTCGGACGGCGCCGTCGCGGCCTGCGGATTCTTCCACGCGCTCACCTGCCGCTTCTTCGGGTCCTTCACATGCGCGAGGCCGAGATCCGTCGCAAGCAACAGCGTGACGTAGACGGTGTCTTCGCTCACCGCGGCGCCGACGCCGGTGCGGTCGTAGGCGATGTACGAGAGATTGTCCTTGTGCGCGGGGCTGGCGAGCCAGGTATCGACGAAGCGGTGCGCGAAAATCTCGACATCCATCCCGCGCGCCCGCGAGAATGTCTGCGCCGCCAGATTTTCTCCCAGCAGACCCTGAAAATCCTGATCCTCGTCCATGATCAGGCTTGCCGAGGTTACGCCTTCCGGACTCGCATGGGCGATGTAGTTGTTCTGCGCCATGTCGGCACTGCGTTCGCGGGCAACGCCGACGAGTTCGGAATCGAGCGCGAGGGGCCGCGCGTCGGGATTGATCTTGCGGCGCGCGTCCTGGACGATTTCGAAGATCCGCGCTTCGAGGGCCGTCATCTGCGTTTTCGGATCGACGAGCGGTGGCGGTTGTGGCGGCGCGACAAGCGAATCGAGCCCCAGCTGTGTGCAGGCCGCACAGGCGAACGACGCCGCAACGGCCAGGGTTTGCGCGAGCGCCGCCGGTCTCAATGGACGAATTCGAACAGGCCGGCCGCACCCATGCCGCCGCCGACGCACATGGTGACGACGCCCAGTTTTGCTTTCCTGCGGCGGCCTTCGAGAAGAATGTGCCCGGTCATCCGCGCGCCCGACATGCCATACGGATGACCGATCGAGATCGCGCCGCCGTCCACGTTCAGCTTCTCGTGGGGAATGTCGAGGCGGCGCATGCAGTACAGGACCTGGCTGGCAAAGGCTTCGTTCAGCTCCCAAAGATCGATATCGTCGACCCGCAAGCCGTGGCGTTCGAGCAGGCGCGGAACCGCGAACACCGGACCGATCCCCATTTCATCGGGCTCGCAGCCGCACACGGCGAACCCGCGAAAAATACCGAGCGGGCGCAAATTCTTCCGTTCGGCCAGCTTTGCGTCCATCACCACGCAGGCCGACGCGCCATCGGAGAACTGCGAGGCATTTCCGGCGGTGATGAACTTGCCTTCCTTCACCTTCATGCCCCCCGCGAGCACGGGCTTCAGCGCCCGCAATCCTTCGATCGTGGTGTCGGGCCGGTTGCACTCGTCGCGCTCCACCGTGGTGTCGACGATCGATTCTGTACCGGTTGCCCTGTCGGTCGTTTTCATCTTCGTCGCGAGCGGAACGATCTCGTCCTTAAACTTGAGGGCCTGCTGGGCCGATGCGGTGCGGCGCTGGCTCTCGAGCGCGTACTGGTCCTGGCTTTCGCGATCGATGCCGTAGCGCTCCGCCACGATTTCCGCCGTCTCGATCATCGACATCCAGAGCTCGGGTTTGGTCTGGAGGAGCCCTTCTTCGGTGATGTTGCGCGTATTGAGGCCTCCCATCTGCACAAGCGAAATGGATTCGAGGCCGCCGCCGACGGCGATGGGCGTCCCTTGCGTCATCACCAGTTGCGCGGCTGAAGCAATCGCCTGCAGGCCCGAGGAGCAAAAACGATTGATGGTCGTTCCCGCCGTGAAGACCGGGCAGCCGGCACGGATCGCGGAGAGCCGCGCGATGTTGTGGCCTGTCGCGCCTTCTGGTTGCGCGCAGCCGAGGTACACATCCTCGACCTCTTTCGGATCGATGCCGGCGCGCGCGATCGCGTGCTTGATGACATGGCCGCCGAGCACCGCGCCGTGCGTGTTGTTGAAGCCGCCGCGGGCCGACTTCGCCATCCCGGTACGCGCCGTCGAAACGATCACCGCTTCAGCCATGGAAATCTCCGCCTTTGCGTTTGCCGACAAGCCTAGCGCCACCCACGGAAGGCGCAAAGGCATCAGGGCACAATTCGCTCAAACCGAATCAGCCTCACCCTTCGACAAGCTCAGGGTGAGGCTCTTTTTCTACCCTCATCCTGAGCCGGTCGAAGGATGAGGGCGTTCAGACTGATCAGCACCGACTGCGTCAGGCGGAATTCGCCTTGAAACGCGCGGCGTGGCCGCGCAGCCAGTTCGGGTACCGCGCGGTCACGATGAGCGCGGCGGCCACCACGATCAGGCACAGCGCCGCGTCGAGCGAAACCGGCAGGTTCTTGTGCATGTCGGCGAAGGCGTCGCCCGCTGCCATGGCGGCAAAGCCGAGCATCCATAAACCCGTCAAGCCGTAGTTCGTCAGCAGAAAGGGCCGGCTCTTCCACACGTCATTGGTGACCTGCTCGCGCGCATATTGCAGCGTCAGCGGATTGCGCAGCAGGATCGATAGAAGCGCGAGCGCAAAGAATCCGACATCCACGACGAAGCGCGTGAGCTGGATGGTGATGGTGGGGTGAATGAAGCCCGCATAGACCGCGGTCAGTCCAAACAGCACGAGCGAGCCCATGTCGAGAAGGCGCAGCACCGGCTCCTGTGCGAAGTCGCGGATACTCACCACGAAAGCCGCCGAGAGCCCGGCCCACAGTGCCAAATCCTGCGAGATATTCGCGAGCAGCGTGAACACCGCGGCCGGAACAAAGCCCAGGATCATCGCCAGCGGCGACCGTACCCCCGCACCGCGATGGCCGCGGCGATGAACCGTCGAACGCATGGGACCGTTACGCTACCTGAACCAACGGCACCGCGAAACGCACACACCCGAACATGATGGTGAGCCCGCTCAGTGTGCCGGTGCGGCGGGCGCTGCCGCGGTGCGCCCGCCCTGCCTGGCTTGGGCGTAAAGGGACCACAGATGGGCGGTGCGTGTCGCCGCCTCGTTGCCGGAAACCTGCGAAAGAACCTGAATGGCATCGGCGTATTTGCCTTGCGCCGCGTCGGCCGCACCGATCATCAGCGGTCCCTCGGCCGGCCTTTTCAAACCGCCCTTGGCAACGGCTCGGCGGGCGGCCGCTTCCGCATCGGCATAGCGGCCGTAACCCCAATAGTCTTCCGCGAGCTTGATGTCCTGTTCGCCGGTCCGGCTTTTGGCCGCGGCGGCGGCGATCTGCGGCAGCATACGTTGGTCTTGCGCGGCGTCGCGGCGTGCTTTTGCGAGCGTGGCCCCGGCTTCTCCGGACGAAAGCTTTCCGGCTGCAATGCCCTGCTGAAGCACGTTCGCCGCTTCCGTCGGATATCCGTGAACGCTCAGCGCATTCGCCATCTCTTTGTAGTCGCTCCCCTTGGCCGCGCCTGTAAGGACCAGCAACCGGTAGAGATAAATCGCGATTTCGTCGTCCATGCCCTTCGCTCCGAAGGCGACGCCAATGATCTGGGCCCAAGTTTCCGAAGCATTGCTCTGCAGCACCAGCTGCTCAAGCGTCTGTTCGGCGCCGGCCTGGTTGTTCTGCTTCACCTGGCTGCTCATGACGATCTGCAGCGCTTGCGGATCCGAAGGCTGCCCGGCGGCCTTGGCATAGGCCATCGACTGCTGCGCAAACTGTTGCGCGTGCGCAAAATCATTGCCTTCGTAATAGGCGAGGGCAACACACGCCGCGGTTTGGCTGTCCAGCCCGTTGAGGGCGGCGAGTTGTTGGCCATAGGCAATGGTCTTGTTCCATTGGCTGGCGTTGCGGCTCAAGAGAACGGCATTGTGCAGAATGGCTTTCCGATCGTCGTCGGACGCATCGGCCATGGCGGGAGAGTCAGCCGCCGCTTCGACAGCCGTGGTTGCCGTTGCCATGTCTTTCAGTCCGATCGCGGCACTCATCATCAGGCGCGCGATGATGAAGTTGTCGAAATCCGTCCGGTCGGATATCGCCTGCGCTTCCTTGAGCTTCGCCATCGCGCCCTGGTAGTCGTTGGCCTGCAGCGCCTTCTGCGCGTCCATGATCGACGGACCGACAGACTTGCTGAGATGGTCCTTGCTGCTGCTGCTGCTGGAATGTGCCGGCCTCGACGGCGCCGCGGACGTGGAGGAGGACGTGGAGTTCGAACCACCATATGTTTGCGCCGCACAGGGGGTGGCGGCAAGCAGTCCCGTGGCCGTGCAGAGCACAAACACGGAAAGAGCGGTTCGGCTGGCTGGGCTGTTCATGGTGGTTCCTCGTTGGGCGGGGAAGGGAAGGGGATGCGGACGCACGAGTGTCGCAGGCGAATTTCAGGATCGGGACATTAGCGGGATTCACCATACTGCGAGCGGGCGGATATTCCAATCCGTCCGGTACTTTGTCCGAATCACGCGTTAAGCTTTAAACCCGAGTCGAAAGGGCAATCCCGGGCTTCTGGATGGCGTTTTTATCCTCGTTCCGCAACGGCAGCGAGACGGTTTATCCGGAGTCCCTTCGTGCGCGGCTTCGCAGTTTTCCGCTGCTTGAAGACCTTGGCGAACCGGCGCTCAAACGGCTCCTGGCGCAAGCCAACTGGTTTGGCCTTCCCGGCGGAGCGCTGCTGCCGCGCGACGGCGAAAACGACCGGGCGCTCTTTCTTGTGGTCACCGGCGCGTTGGGCGTCTTTCTGGAAGACGAGAAATCCCAGCGGACGATGATTGCCGAAGTTTCGGCCGGCGAAACCGTCGGCGAAATGTCCCTGATTTCCGGCGAAGCGCATTCGGCGCAGCTGGTTGCGTTGCGCGACACGGAGCTCCTGCGCATCAGCCGCGAAGGTTTCCAGTTGCTGATGACGCGCCATCCCCATGTCGTCCTCAATCTGATGCGCATTCTGGTCAAACGCCTGCAGGTGAGCACGCGCCCGCCGGCAGAACGCACGCGACCGAAGACCATTGCGATCGTGCCGCTGCAGCCGGGCTTGCGCGAGGAGTCGCTCGCCAGGGAACTCGTCGGCGTATTGCAGCAAATGGGCGCAAGCGTGGCCATGCTCGATGCGAGCGCCGCCGATCGCGCAGCAGAATGGTTCAACAGGTTTGAAGCGGCGCACAACATTGTCTTTTATGTCGGCGATACCGCCGACTCGGCGTGGTCCCATTTGTGCCTGCGGCAATCGGATCGCGTGTTTCTTCTTGCCGACGGCGGACAACCTCTGCCCCGGAGCTTTCCCGAGGTGCCGCCGTACAAAGCGCGCGGCAGCGGCGGACCGCAGCTTCTGCTGAGACATCAGGGCGGCGTTGCCGGCTGGTCGTCCGCCGATTTCTGTACCGAGCGCGGCTACTTCGAAGCGCATCATCATCTTCGCGCCGGCGTCGGCGAAGACTTGCGCCGGCTCGCCCGCTTCGTCGCAGGTCGCGCGATCGGGCTGGTGCTCGCGGGCGGGGCAGCGCGCGGCTATGGGCATATTGGAGTTGCCAGGGCGCTTATCGAAGCGGGTGTACCATTCGACCGCCTGGGCGGGACCAGCATGGGGGCGATCGTGGCGGCCGGCCTTGCGCTCGAATGGGATATCGATGAACTGACGGAGCGGATGCGCGACGCCTTCGTCATCAACAATCCGTTTTCCGATATGACGCTGCCGCTCATCGCGCTCTTCCGCGGGCGTCAGGTTTCGGCGCTGCTGCGCAAGCATTTCGGCGACATTCGCATCGAGGAAATGCCGAGGCCGTTCTTCTGTGTCTCGTCCGATCTGACGCTGGGCCGCATCCATGTCCATCGCGCCGGCCCGTTATGGCGTGCGTTGCGCGCCAGCGCCGCCGTTCCCGGCATCCTGCCGCCCGTGACGTTTGACGGCCACCTGTTCGTCGATGGCGGCGTCATGAACAATCTGCCCGTCGATGTCATGGCCGCGGAAGGAGCGGGGCCGGTGATTGCATCGGACGTGACGGGTGAAATCGACCTGCGGGTGGCGGATTCGCTGTACGGCGAGCGTTCCCTGTGGTCGCTGGTCTGGCAACGGATGCGCGGCACGCCGTCGATCGTCTCCATCCTGATGCGGTCCGGGACCGTCGGCTCGGAAGCGCAGCGCCGCGTGGTCCGCGAACAGGCGGATTTCCTGTTCGAACCGCCTATGCCGGATATCGGGCTGCGCGCCTGGAAGTCGCTCGACCAGGCGATCGCGGAAGGCTACGCGCATGCGCGCCTCAGGATCGAGCAGCACGGGATTCCGCTCAGCGACGTCTGGTCCGACGGTCCCGCCGTTTCAATGCCGCAGCGCGCCGCGGAATAAGAATTCCGTTACCCGTGCTTACTGCGTCGCGGGCGCGTGAAGTCCGAGCTTCTGTGCAAAATAGGCGAAGGACAGCGCCCACATTTCCGCCTGTTCCTCGTGCGTCGCACCCGGTCCGTGCCCGCCTTCCAGGCTTTCGTAGAACATCACGTCCTGGTGCATGGATTCCATTTTCGCCGCCATCATGCGCGCAAAGACGGGGGTCACGCGGTCGTCGCTTGTTTCGGTGATGAACAGAACCGGCGGGTACTTCACGCCCGGCTTCAGATTCTCGTACGGCGAGTATTTGAGAATGGCGGCGCGCATCTTCGGCTCCGCGGGATCGCCGTATTCGCCCACCCATGACGCGCCTGCGCCGTAATGGGTGTAACGCAGCATGTCGATCAGCGGCCGCTGGCACACCACCGCGCCGAACAGCCGAGGGCGCTCGACCATGGTTGCGGTGACCAGCAATCCGCCGTTCGAGGCGCCGACGCTGCCCAGCTGTTGCGGCGAGGCAAAGCCGCGCCGCTCGATGTCCGCCGCGACGGCTTCGAAATCGTCATAGGCACGCTGGCGATGCATCTTCAGCGCCGCATCGTGCCATTTCGGCCCGAACTCTCCCCCGCCGCGAATGTTGGCGACTGCAATCGCCCCGCCTTTGGTGAGCCAGGTCTGTCCCGTGTCGAGCGGCCGGTGACCATCGTTCCAGTACCAGGGCTCGAGCGAGAGTTCGAAGCCGCCGTAGGAATAGAGAATTGTCGGCTGTGTGCCACGCGCGTCTTTCGCGTGAATGAAGAAGTATGGAATCTTTGTACCGTCCGCCGAGGTCGCTTCGAACTGCTCTGAAGCGAGGCCGCTTGCATCGAAGCGCGCAGGTTCGGATTTTAACGCGCGCGGCGCGCCCGTGCCATCGTAGGAATAGAGCGTCACCGGTTGCAGAAAGCTCTCGAAGGTAAAGTAGGCCTCAGGCGTCCAGGCGTCGGAATCGACGACGTGGGTCGAGCCGCCTTTCGGCAGCTCGAGCGGGGTGTCGTTCCAGGCGCCCGATGGGTTGCGCGTGAAGGCGTGAATGGCGCCCGTGACGTTCTCGAAAATCGCCGCATAGACGGCATCGCGTCCCGGCGACACGTCCTCGATGGCGCCACGTGCATCGGGCGTGAAGAGCACCGCATAGGAGGGTTTCGCGTTCCTGTCGGCAAAATCCTGTACGTTGAAGGCGACGAGTGAGCCTTTGGCGATTGTCTTGCCGTCCGGCGGCGTCCAGTCGTCGCGCGCCATGAAAATTAGCTGGCCCCCGGTGACGCCTTTGACGTTCGCGCCTGCGGGCAGCGGCAGCTTGCGCGTCGCGCCGCTCTTGTCGACCGCGTAGAATTCCGAGGTGAAGAAGGTGATGCCGCGCTCGATCAGGGCAATTGTCCCGTAAGGCCCGCGGAACACCATCGGCCGGGCGGCAATGTCGCTCGTCTTGGCCGCGTAGACGGTCTTCGCAGCGGAGATCGGCTCGCCGCGATGCCAGAGCTTTACGATCCGCGGATAGCTCGATTTGGTCATCGAGCCCGGACCGAAATCCGTACCGAAAAGGATGGTGTCGTTGTCGACATACGCCATGTCCGATTTGGCGACGGAAAGGGCGAAGCCGCCGGCGATGAACGCTCTTCTCTGCTGATCGAATTCGCGCACCGCCACCGCATCGCTTCCGCCGGGTGACAGGCGGACCAGGCAATGCCTGTTGTCGGGCGCGCATTGGGCGCCGGACCACACCCAGTTCTTGCCCTCCCGCCTGTCGAGCGCATCGATGTCGAGCAGCAGGTCCCAGTGCGGATCGTGCTGTGCGTAATCGGCGGCGGCCGTTCGCCGCCAGAGGCCGCGCACATGATCGGCATCCTGCCAGAAATTGTACACGATGCCGTGCTCGATGACCGGCAGCGGAATGCGGTCGTTCGCATTCAGGACCTTCAGGATCGCGTCGTGGTCCTGCTTGTATTGCAGATCGGATTTGAGCGCGGCGAGCGTCCGCGCGTCCTGCTCCTTGACCCAGGCGAGCGGCTTTGCACCGTGGATGTCGGCCAGCCACAGCCAGGGATCGGGCGAATTCGGGTTGAGGGTCGCGAGGTCTTGGGCCGCCGCAAAGCCGATCAGCACGCTGGCCAGCGCCACGCCTTTCAGAAGATCTTTGAATCTCATGGTTTTCGTCTGATGGGGATCGGGCCGGAGTGTGCAAAATCTTTTCCCTTCGCGCCACCGGCGGTTTTCGAAGCCGGTTCACGTTGCGGTGACGGCCAAAACTGCGGGCGTCGCCGGGAATGGTTGCTAACGTGCGGGTAACCAGCGGGGACTAGGATCAGCCGGGGACCAGGACAGGAACATCCATGCCGGCTGCCGCAACCCCGAAAGGCAAAGCACCCGAGCACGAGCTTCGCCGCAGTGCGCGCGTGCGCACCTTCTTCGGCGGCCGCATCGTGTTTCGCGACGGTACCTATTCCTATGCCTGCACCGTGCGCGACATGAGCGAATCGGGCGCCCGCGTCGCCATCCCGGAGGCCCGCCTCATCCCGCGCCGCTTTTTCTTTCTCACCTCGAAAGAGGACGTCGCCCATGATTGCGAACTCGTCTGGCGCAGCCGCGACATGGCAGGCATCAAGTTCCGCGAGTCCATCCAGCTTCAGACCTGCAAGGATCCGAAGCTCCAGTACCTGAGGCAGATCGCGGCCGAACTCCGTCCCCGCCACTAGCGCCCCCGAATGTCATGGCCCGCAAATGCGGGCCACTAGGTGCGTGCGACGGAATCGAGGGGCTTCACACGGAGACACGGAGCGCACAGAGGAGATTTGTTGCGCGCCTGTGGCGCGCCGATTGCTTTACTCCGTGTTCTCTGTGGCTCCGAGTGCACAATCAGACAGTTGCCGGGAGCGCCGCTTTCACTTGGGAGGCCCGCATTTGCGCGCCATGACAACGCGGAGGCGCGGAGACGCGGAGGAAAGAAGAAAAAAACCGCCAAGCCGCCAAGGGGCTTGTTCGTTGCGCTGGTACAGGTTGCGTTACGCGCTTGCGCGCGATTCTTTCTTGGCGAACTTGGCGCCTTGGCGGTTCACTGTTGCTCCGCAGCGGAGTTTACCCCGCGAAAGCCGGGGCGTCTCCGCGTGAATCATTCGGCAGGAACTTAGTCCCTCAATTCGATCCAGACGGGGGCATGGTCGCTGGACTTTTCCCAGCCGCGGACGTGGCGATCGACATCCGCCGCGGTGAGCCGCTTTGCAACCGCAGGGCTCAAGAGGAGATGGTCGATGCGCAAGCCCGCGTCGCGGGCAAAGGCGTTCCGGAAGTAATCCCAAAACGTGTAGATGCGCCGGCCCGGATGCAACGCGCGTAGCGCATCCGTCCAGCCCTGCTTCACGAGATTGGCATAGGCCTTGCGCACTTCCGGCCGAAAGAGCGCGTCATCGCGCCAGCGTTCCGGCTTGTAGACGTCGAGATCGGTCGGCATGACGTTGTAATCGCCGGCCAGCACCACCGGCGCGCCTGTGGCGAGCAGCGGCTTTGCGTGCTTCACAAGACGCGCAAACCAGTTGAGCTTGTAATCGAACTTGGGTCCCGGCGCGGGATTGCCGTTCGGCAGATAAAGGCATCCGACCGTCAGTCCGCCGATTTTGGCTTCAAGATAGCGGCTGTGGATGTCGTCGGGATCGCCGGGCAGCCCGCGCCGCGTTTCCACCGGCATTGACTGGCGCGCGAGAATGGCGACGCCATTCCAGCTCTTCTGGCCGTGCCAGAGGGCGTTGTATCCGAGCCTGCGAATGGCTTCGGCCGGGAACTTCTCCTGCGGCGCCTTCAGCTCCTGAAGGCAGACGATGTCGGGCCGCGCTTCCCCCAACCAGCGAAGAAGCACCGGCAGCCGGCCGTTGATGCCGTTGACGTTGTAGGTGGCGAGTTTCACGATTCCTTGCGCGCGCAATCGGCGCCGCAAATTATCACCGGACCGGGCGAAGCGCGGCTTCTAAATTGCGCCGATCGCCACCGCGACCGCCGGGCACAGCGTGCGGAACATGCGGATTCGGGCGCATTCGGCCGCAGTCTGCGAGTCGTGGACGAAAGTTTCGATCGCTTCGTCGGGACCGATCACCGAAAAGGCCCAGTCATCGCCGCAGGGCTCCACATCGCCGATCCAGTATTCGTCGCAAGCGACCTCTTCGACCGGTTCGGGGGCACGCAGTTTGAGAGCAAGCATGCGCGCCAGGGTAACTGATTCGCGGATTTTGCCACAGCCATTCTCGAGCGCTGTGGAACGTTGTGCACGAAAACCACGCGCGGAGCGGGAGGCACGACCCACGCGCTGACTTGCGTTCCCCCAAATAGCAATATTCTGACGGGATCACGCGCCTTCGCAGCGAGTTAAGCGAAAGAAGGAGGTGCCCCATGAAAATGCGAAATCTCATGCCTTGGACGAGCGGCGCCGAAGGCCGGCGTGACGATCCCGGCTCGCTCCTGACCCTGCATCACCAGATGAACCGGGTGTTCGACGATTTCTTCCGTGGCTTCGACCTGCCGTTCAGCGGCCAGAGCGGCTGGCAGGGGGGCTGGCCCCATGTCGAGCTGGAGGAATCCGACAAAGACTACAAGCTGGTCGCGGAACTCCCGGGTATCGACGAGAAGGACATTGATGTCACGATGTCCGAAGGCCTCTTGACGCTGAAAGGCGAGAAGAAGGCCGAAAGCACCGGCGGCGGAAACGGCAACCGTTACAGCGAACGCTGGTATGGCAAATTCCAGCGGTCGTTCGAACTCGGTCCCGACGCCGATCCCGACAAGGTCAGCGCCAATTTCCGCAAAGGCGTGCTGACGATCACCGTCGGCAAGCGCCCGGAAGAGATATCCCAGGTGAAACGCATCCCCGTCTCGGCCGAGAAAGAGTAACGTCTCCCGAACCGGCAGCTTTTCCTCCCCCGCGCAGAACGCGTGGGGGAGGGGAACCGATTTTTTCCTCCCCAGCGCATGCATTGCGTGGGCGAGGGCCTGCCCCTCACATGTTGCGGGGTGGTGCGCAGCACCGGAGGGGGCAATTGGCGCGCGCCGCGATTGTTACCCGATGCAATACCTGTTGTTCTTCAGGCAATGGAGGCGCAGGAGTGAGCCGGCATGATCACCCGGATCGATCCGATTACCGGCGGCATTTACCGCATCTCGACGTTTGTCCCGCAAATCGCCGCACCGGCCGGCTTCGCTTTCAACCAGTATCTTGTCGAGGCCGACGAGCCGTTCCTGTTTCACTGCGGGCCGCGAAATATGTTCGCCGCCGTCTGCCGGGCGGTTGAAACGGTAATGCCCGTATCCCGGCTTCGCTGGATTTCCTTCGGCCACGTCGAATCCGACGAATGCGGGTCCATGAACCAGTGGCTGGCGGCGGCGCCCGAAGCGCAGGTGGTGCATGGCTTCACCGGATGCCTCGTTTCGTTGAACGACATTGCCGACCGGGCGCCTCGTCCGCTTGCCGACGGCGAAGCCCTCGATCTTGGCGGGAAACGCGTGCGCTGGATCGATACGCCCCACGTGCCCCATGCCTGGGAATCCGGTCTCGTGTTCGAGGAAACCACGGCAACGCTCTTCACCGGCGATCTCTTTACGCACGCCGGAAACGGTCCGGTGATTACCCGCGACAGTATCGTTCCGGCGGCGATTGCGGCGGAGGACATGTTTCACGCGACCTCGCTCGCACCGAATATAGGCCGCACCATTCGCAACCTGGCGAAACTCCGGCCGCAGCGCCTGGCGGTGATGCACGGCACCTGTTTCGAGGGTGACTGCGAAACGGAGCTGAAGGGACTCGCTGCGTATTATGAAGCTGCGCTTTCAAACGCTTTGCAGGCGGCACAGCTCTGATCGCGTCGTAAGCGTTCTTCTTCCCGCGCCTCGTCGCTAGCAGCGTGATTGTACAGATCCGCTTATGCCGTCTCTTGTGGCGTTTGCGACGAAGATGGTTCCGCAGCATTTCCTCCCCCCGCGCGGAACGCGTGGGGGGGGACAGCGAAGCGGTGGAGGGGTCGCAAAGCGTCGCGCTCGGTTTCCCCCTCCGGTGCTTCGCACCACCTCCCCCACGCAATGCATGCGCGGGGGAGGAAAAGCTGTGGTGCCCGGCGTTAATTCGGCGTCGCGATGAAGGCGAGGATGGCACCGGTGGTGTTGTCCTGGGCCTCGCCGGTAATGTCGCCGTTATCGTTGATGTCCTGCGCGTCGATCAGCGTGTATTGCGGGTTCTGCCCGATCAGGCTGTTCAGGTCGGTCATTGTACCGTTCTGCCAGAGAAAGGCATGGCTCGACGGATAGGAGACGCCGACCACCTGATCGCTTTTGTTGATGCCGAGCCCTTCGCTGATGCTGTCGCCGGCGAGCGTGCCGAGATCGCTGGTGCCGCCGCTCTTCGTCCACAGGAAGGCGTGGAAGTTGGGCGACGAAACGCCGTCGCCCGGCAGGTCGGAAAATCCGGTGACATTGCCATTGTCGTTGATGTCCATCGGCGTATTCCAGTATTGGCCGCCAAGCGTCGGCAGGCTGGTGGTCGTGTTCCTGTACCACAGCACCATGTGGAGCGCGCTCGCGCCGCCGACCGCGTTGCCGCATTCGCCCGAGATGCCGACGATCTGGCCGCTGCCGTTGATCGCCGTCGCCGCACCATCGGGATCGGTTCCGTACGGCGGCAGCTGTTCGAACTGATTCGCTTCCGGGCCCCACACCACTGCTTCGAACTGCAGCACCTGCGGCGCGGTACAGGTGGGGTCGTGGTTGGCGTTTTCGGCCCAGCCGACGATCTGTCCACGGTTGTTGATGCCGGTGGCAAAACCGTCATAACCGCCGAGCGTCGGCAGCGCCGTCATCGTTCCGTTCTGCCAACGAAAGCCGAGGCAGATATCGCCGGTCGGCGGCGCGGTGTAGAACACCGCAAGCGCGCAGCTCCACGGTTCGCCCAGGGGATTGGGCTCAGCCGTTTCCGCGACGCCGGCGAACACGCCGTGCTCGTTGCGATTGGGCCAGGCGATGGCGCTGTTCGGGCCGCCGAGCGTCCCCATGTCGATCCACCGCTGCTTTTGCCACAGCAGCGCGTGCATGACGGCGTTGCCGGGGAGCGTGGCAAAGCCGGCGATCTGGTTCTTGCCGTTGATGCTCGAGCCCTGTGCGTAAGTGCCGCCGAGCGGATTGGGAAGTGCCGTCACCGTGTAGGTGGTGGGACGGAGCGTACGATCTTTTGCGAGGGCCGGCGCGGCCGCCGCCGCAATGACCACCACCGCCGCTGCGGTGCATAAGAGAAAAGCGCGTGTCATCGAAAACCTCTCTTTCCGGAAGTGACGGAAAGCAGGTTAAGCGCGTTGGCCGGAAAGCATTGGACGGTAGCGGACATGGTTGTATTTGGATCAAGGTCCGAAATCGTCCAGCACGACGCATGGGCACGCGTATTCTGGCCTGGGTGACGACAATGCACGAACTTCCCTGGCGCGTCTGCGCGCGGGCGCGCCTGGCGCGCGATCCGCGCTTCGACGGCAAGTTCTTCATCGGCGTGCGCGGCAGCGGCGTCTATTGCCGCCCCATCTGTCCGGCGCCGACGGCAAAGGAAAAGAACTGTACGTATTTCCCCACCGCGGCCGCTGCTGCGGAAGCGGGCTATCGGCCGTGCCTGCGCTGCCGTCCGGAATCCTCGCCCGGCACACCCGCCTGGCTCGGCACCTCGACGACGGTCTCCCGCGCGCTGCGTCTGATCGATGAAACCGGTCCCGAGGATGGCGGTGTGGAAGGGCTGGCGGCCCGCTTGGGCGTCGGCGCACGGCATCTCCGGCGGTTGTTTCTGAAGCACCTCGGCGCCACGCCGAACGCGGTGGCCCAGACGCGCCGCGTACATTTCGCGAAGAAATTGATCGACGAAACAAACCTGCCGATGACGGAGCTCGCGATCGCCGCGGGTTACGGCTGCGTGCGGCGCTTCAATGACGCGATTCGCAAGACCTATCATCGCACGCCGACGCAAATCCGCGCCCTCGCCAGGGGGACCAAAAGCCTGCCGGAAAATCACTATCTGTTCCGGCTTCGCTTCCGGCCGCCCTACGACTGGAAGGGAATCCTGTCGTTTCTGGCTGCTTCCGCGATACCAGGAGTCGAAGCGGTGGATGGGATCTCGTACCGCCGTACAATTTCGCTCAAGGGAAGCGACGGCGCGTTCGAAGTGTCGCTTGATCCGAAATACCCGGCCCTGCTTGCGCGAATCCAGTTCGGCGACCCGCGGGCGCTGTTCTTCATCGTCGAGCGCATCCGCGCCCTGTTCGATCTCAATGCCGATTGGTCGCCGATCGAGAAGGTGTTGGCGCTGGATCCGCTCCTCAAACCGCGCCTGAAATCAGCGCCGGGTCTGCGGGTGCCGGGATGCTGGAACGGATTTGAACTGGCGGTGCAGACGATTGTGGCCGAGGGCTGCAGCGACGCGTCCGCCGTCGTTGGACGCTTCGTACAGACGTTCGGGCGGCAATTTCTCGCCGGACCGGGATTGACGCATCTCTTTCCCGATGCCGAAACGCTTGCCGAAGCCCAACTGCAACGCGCCGGGTTGCCGCCCGGCTCTTGCAACAGCGTTCGCGCGCTCGCAAGGGCCGTCCGCTCGGGCGAAATTGTTTTCGATCGCGCCACCGAGAGCCGCGGCTTTGTCGCGAGCCTGCGAAAGGTTGCAGGCATGGATGAGCCGACCGCGCAATACGTGGCGATGCGCGCGCTGGGCGAACCCGATGCGTTTCCGGTCGGGAACAAGGCGCTGAAGGCGCGCAGTGCCTCCTGGTGCCCGTGGCGCGCCTACGCGGCGATGTATCTTTGGGACGAAGCGCGGCTTGCGGCGAATGGCAGGCCCGCGAAACGCCCGGCCACCGGCGCCGCACGCGCCTAGGCCCGCCACTAATTCGGGACAGGATATCGATTCACCTGATTCCCCAAGCCGTCGAAAGGTGAATCGATATCCTGTCCCGAATTAGCTTTCCGCGGCCCCCTCCAGCCTTCGGCTGCACTTGCGCTTGACCGCAAGCCCGCGATTCCTATAATCCGCGCCCTTGCGGCGGCCTCACCTCCCCCATATATCGGTCCCTGGCCAGGTTCCCGGCGGGAGCATCCGTTCGCGTTGCCAATAAAGCCGGGCGTGACAAGCCGCTCAGGACAAGAGGAGATTAAACCGTGGCGCGTATCGCCGGCGTCAACATTCCCACGCAGAAGCGCGTCGAGATCGGGCTTCGCTACATCCACGGCATCGGCGCCGCCAAGGCGAAGGAAATCTGCAAAAAGGTGGGGATCGCGCCGAACCGCCGGGTCCATGACCTGACGGATTCGGAGGTGATCCAGATCCGCGAAGCCATCGACCGCGATTACATGGTGGAGGGCGACCTCCGCCGCGAAGTGGCCATGAACATCAAGCGGCTGATGGACCTTGGCTGCTACCGGGGCCTCAGGCACCGCAAGGGCCTGCCGGTCAGGGGACAGCGGACGCACACCAATGCACGCACCCGCAAAGGGCCGGCCAAGGCGATTGCCGGCAAGAGAAAAGTGACGAAGTAGGAACGGGAAACGATGGCAAAGCCGGCGCCGCGCGCGCGCAAGAAGGAAAAGAAGAACGTGGCAGTGGGCGTCGCCCATGTCGCGGCGACCTTCAACAACACCATCATCACGATCACCGACGGGCAGGGGAACACCATCTCCTGGTCGAGCGCTGGTTCGCTGGGCTTCAAGGGCTCGCGCAAATCGACCCCTTATGCGGCCCAGGTCGCCGCCGAAGATGCCGCCAAAAAAGCGGTCGAGCACGGGATGCGGACCCTCGAAGTGGAAGTGAGCGGACCGGGATCGGGCCGCGAGTCCGCACTTCGTGCGCTCCAGGCGGTGGGCCTCACGGTCACCACCATCCGCGACGTGACGCCGATCCCGCACAACGGCTGCAGGCCGCCGAAGCGCCGGCGCGTATAAAGCGTAAGTCTCGCGTTCCACGACCCGTCGAACGAATTGGGCGCCGAAAGCGTCCGGGAAACGATGAGGAAAAGACGTGTTCCAGAAAAATTGGCAAGAACTGATCAAACCCCAAAAGCTCAAAGTCGACGGGGGCCATGACGCCGGAAAGGGCGCGACGCTTGTCGCCGAGCCGCTCGAGCGCGGCTTCGGGCTGACGCTCGGCAATGCGCTTCGGCGCGTGCTGCTCTCCTCGTTGCAGGGTGCGGCCGTCACCGCGATTCACATCGAGGGCGTGCTGCACGAATTCTCGTCCATTCCGGGCGTGCGCGAGGACGTGACCGACATCGTCCTGAACGTGAAGCAGATCGCGATGCGCATGCATGCCGAAGGGCCGAAGCGGCTCAGCCTGCGCGCGACGGGTCCGGGCGAAGTGACGGCCGGGCAGATCACGCCGGTGGCCGACATCGAGATTCTCAATCCCAACCTCGTTCTCTGTACACTGGACGAGAAGGTCGAGTTCCGCATGGAGCTGACCGTCGCCACCGGCAAGGGCTATGTGCCGGCCGACCGCAACCGGCCGGAAGACGCGCCGATCGGCCTGATCCCGGTCGACTCGCTGTTCAGCCCGGTCAAGAAGGTGAGCTACAAGGTCGAGAACACCCGCGAGGGACAGATTCTCGATTACGACAAGCTCACGCTGACGGTCGAGACGAACGGCGCGGTGTCGCCGGACAATGCGGTGGCCTATGCGGCACGCATTCTCCAGGACCAGCTGCAGGTCTTCATCAACTTCGAGGAGCCGCGCGAGCGCGTCGCCGAAGAGGCGAAGCCCGATCTCGCCTTCAATCCAGTGCTGCTCAAGAAGGTGGACGAGCTCGAGCTCTCCGTGCGCTCGGCGAACTGTCTGAAGAACGACAACATCGTGTACATCGGCGACCTGATCCAGAAGACCGAAGCCGAGATGCTGAGGACGCCGAACTTCGGCCGCAAGTCTCTGAACGAGATCAAGGCCGTACTGGCGGAGATGGGGCTCCATCTCGGCATGGAAGTGCCGGGCTGGCCGCCGGAGAACATCGAAGATCTGGCCAAGCGCTACGAAGACCAGTATTGACCCCTCACCCTGGGCTTGTCGCCGTTCGGCAAGCTCACCATGAGGAACACACATTCAGAACCTCATCCTGAGCTTGTCGAAGGATGAGGGCTGTTGAATAGGATCGAAGGGCCATGCGCCATCGCAACCAGGGCCGCAAGCTCGGCCGTACCAGCGCGCACCGCGAAGCCATGTTCGCCAACATGGCCGCTGCACTGATCAAACACGAGCAGATCAAGACCACGCTGCCGAAAGCGAAGGAGCTCCGGCCTATCGTCGAAAAGCTCGTGACGCTGTCGAGGCGCGGCGCCGCCGATCTCCATGCGCGGCGCCAAGCCCTCGCCCGGATCAAGGACGAGACGCAGGTGAAGAAGCTCTTCGACGTGCTCGGCCCCCGCTATGCCGAACGGCCCGGCGGCTACACCCGCGTGCTGAAGGCCGGATACCGCTTCGGCGACAATGCCGAAATGGCGTTCATCGAGTTCGTCGATCGCGACGAGGATGCCAAGGGCCAGGATTCCGGTCCGGTCGCGACGGACGAGGAAGCCGAAGCACGCGAGTAACCAGGAAGTGTCATCCCCGCGCAAGTGGGGACGCAGATGCGTCGAGCGCGAAGCAAAGTACAGATTCCGCAGTTGTGGAGTGCGAATGGGGGGCGGTTGAAGGCCGCCCTTTTTGTTTTGAAGGATGGTAGGCGATGAACATTCTAAAGACGCTGGCTTTCGCAGCGCTTGCCGCAGGTGTCCTGGCGGCGCCGTGCCAGTCCGAGCCGCAGTCGATGCCGCAGGTGCAGCTCACCTTTGCACCGGTGGTGAAGCGGGTCGCGCCGGCGGTGGTGAACGTCTATTCGCGCTCGGTTGTACAGACGGCGGCGAACCCGCTGCTCGCCGATCCGCTGTTTCAGCGCTTCTTCGGCGCCACGCCGGAATTGCGCCAGCGCGTGCAGCAGTCGCTTGGATCGGGCGTCGTCGTCCGCTCCGATGGTGTGATCGTCACCAACAATCACGTGGTGCAGGGCGGGCAGAACATCACCGTGGCGCTCTCCGACCGGCGCGAGTTCAAGGCGCGCGTGCTCCTGGCCGACAGCCGCACCGACCTCGCCGTCATCAAGATCGACACCAGGGGCGAGCGCCTGCCGACGATTGAATTCGCCGACAGCGACCGACTGAACGTCGGCGATCTCGTGCTCGCGATCGGCGATCCTTTCGGCGTCGGACAGACGGTGACGATGGGGATCGTTTCGGCGCTCGCCCGAACCCAGATCGGCGCGAGCGACTACCAGTTCTTCATCCAGACCGATGCCGCCATCAATCCAGGCAATTCCGGCGGCGCGCTCGTCACCGCCGACGGCAAGCTCGCCGGCATCAACACCGCCATCTATTCGCGCACCGGCGAGTATGCGGGAATTGGCTTTGCGACGCCCGCCAATCTCGTCCGCCGCGTCGTCGAAGGCGCGCTCGGCGGCGGCGTCAAGCTTCCGTGGTTCGGCGCCGACGGCCAGCCGGTGACGGCGCAGATCGCGCAGGCGATGAATCTTCCGAGGCCCGGCGGCGTGCTCATCAAGAGCGTCTATCCCGCCAGCCCGGCGGCGCAGGCCGGCCTGAAATCAGGCGATGTCGTCCTGCAGATCGACGGCGTCGATGTCGACGACATGCAGGGGCTGAATTACCGGGTGGCGACACACCGGCCGGGCGAGGTTGTACATGTCCGCGTCGCCGCCGCCGGCGGCAAGGCGCGCGAGATATCGTTTGCACTCACGCTGCCGCCGGAAAATCCGCCGCGACAGCTCACCGCGATCAGCGGCCGCAATCCCTTGACCGGCGCACATGTCGAAAACCTGTCGCCGGCGGTTGCCTCGGATCTGCAGCTCGATTTTTCCGCCCGCGGCGTCGTGGTCGTCTCGACGAGCGACAACACCCCGTCGGGCTCCTACGGCTTCCAGCCCGGCGACATCATCCGCTCGATCAACGGACAGGAGATCCGCTCCGTCGGCGAACTTCAGCGGGCGCTCGAAGGCGCGGAGGGCCGCTGGGACATGGTTGTCCAGCGCGGCAATCAGCGCCTTTCGCTGTCGGTCAGCGGATAGCATCGGTGGACGTGCTTATTGGTTTTGACTGTCATGCTGCGCGAATGCGCAGCATCCAGAAGAAACCTGCTAAGGCAGCGAAAGGGCGGGGACTCGCCTGCTTGCGAGATCCCGTTGGTCCAAGCTGGATGCTGCGCATTCGCGCAGCATGACAGCGCCCTCTATACTCCCTCGCATGTCTGATCTGTTCGAGGCCGGGGGATTGGCCGAAGACGCACCGCGGCCGGTTGCCGACCGCTTGAGGCCCCAAACCCTCGCCGATGTCGTCGGCCAGGATCACCTGCTGGCGGCGACGGGTCCGATCGGCCGCATGGTCGCGGAGAACCGTCCGCATTCGATCATCTTGTGGGGACCGCCTGGCACCGGCAAGACCACCATCGCGCGGCTCTTGTCGACAGCCTTTCGCCTGCATTTCCAACAACTGTCGGCGGTGTTTTCCGGCGTCGCCGATCTTAAGAAAGTTTTCGACGCCGCGCGCCATCGCAGACGCACGGGGCAGGGCACGCTCCTCTTCGTCGATGAAATTCATCGCTTCAACAGGAGCCAGCAGGACAGCTTTCTCCCCGTCGTCGAGGACGGCACGGTGATCCTGGTCGGCGCGACGACGGAAAATCCTTCGTTTGAGCTGAACGGCGCGCTCCTGTCGCGCGCGCAGGTGCTGGTGCTTCGCCGGCTCGATGATTCCGCGCTCGAAACGCTGCTTGCCCGCGCCGAAGCCTTTTTCGGCGCGCCGCTGCCGCTGACCGAAAACGCGCGCGAGACGCTTCGCGCCATGGCGGATGGCGACGGCCGTTACGTGCTCAATCTCGCCGAAGAAATTGCCGCGGTTAAAACGGATCGCCCGCTCGATTCCGCCGCGCTGACGGTTCTCGTGCAGAAACGCGCGCCGCTGTACGACAAGAGCCGCGAAGAGCATTACAACCTCATCTCCGCGCTTCACAAATCCATCCGCGGCTCGGATCCCGATGCGGCGCTCTATTGGCTTGCGCGCATGCTGGCTGGCGGCGAGCAGCCGCTTTACATCGCTCGCCGCCTCGTGCGCGCCGCCGTGGAGGACATCGGCCTTGCCGATCCGCAGGCCGTGGTGCAGGCTCTGGCGGCGAAGGACGTGTACGATTTCCTCGGCAGCCCGGAAGGCGAGATCGCGCTGGTGCAGGCGGTCCTCTATCTCGCCAGCGCGCCAAAATCGAACGCGGTGTACACGGCCCATGGCGCGGCGCTACGCGGGGCCGAAGAGCATGGCTCGCTGATACCGCCCGCGCACATCCTGAACGCGCCGACGAAGCTGATGAAGAAGCTCGGCTACGGCAAAGGCTACGAATACGATCACGCGGCCGAGGATGCTTTTTCCGGACAGAACTATTTCCCCGATGGCATGGAGCGCCAAGCCTTTTACACGCCGAAGGATACCGGCTTCGAACGCGAAATCCGCAAGCGGCTGGACTATTGGGCGAATCTGCGCGCGCAAAAGCACGGATAATGCGGGCGGCCCAAGCGTAAACTCCAGCACTGAGATGCACAGCTTCCCAAACAAGAGTCATCCCCGCGTGTGAAGCTTGTCCTCCGGCCGCGCTTCGCGCGGACCGGGGGGCGGGGACCCAGGTGTTTGAAGGTGACGGAGGAGCACCAATAGCAAGCACACGTTCCAGAAACGCGTGAGGGTATTGTTATCTTTCTTCTTGCTCGACGCATCTAGGTTCCCGCTGGAGTTTACGCTTGTGCCGCGCTTCGCGCGGACCCTGGCGCGGGAATGACAATTTTTGCTTACTTGTCCGGATTGAAGGAACCCGGCAGCTTTCCGTACTGCAGGACCTTCACCTTTTCCAATGTCACGAGGCCGCTGCCCATCATCTCATCGAGCACCGGAAGAAAGGCGTTGATCTTCTCCTCCGCGTCGACGATCTCGATGACGAACGGGAGGTCTTCCGACAGGCGAAGGATTTTGGCCGTGTGGATGCGGCTCGAGGGTCCAAATCCCATCGGGCCGCGGAGCACAGTGGCGCCTGCGAGATGCAGCTCGCGCGCTTTCATCACGATCGCTTCGTAGAGCGGCTGGCCGCCATGCCTGTCGGCTTCACCGACAAAGATGCGAAGCAGAACGGCGTCGCGCGGGACATGCATCTCTAGTGTCCTGATTCTGAAATTCGCATCATCTCACTATCGATTTCAGGCGAATTTCAGAATCGCAAGGACACTACAACGCATTGATTCCTGTGTCGTATTGGTTTCGAAGTTCGCCGGAAGACCGATACCACGAATGAAGCGAACTTCGAAACCACGACACTAGGCGCCTTTCAGCTGGTTGATCGCGGCCGCAGCAACGGCGCCGAGCCATACGGAAATAAGACACAGCCCGACCGAAGCCGCCACATTGCCGCCCGCGTAAAGCCACTCGCCATCGTTCATCAGATTGAGCGTCTGCAGGCTGAAGGCGGAAAATGTGGTGTACCCCCCGCAGAAACCGATCATCACCAATTGCCGTGTGCTTCCACCGACAAGAATACGCCCCTCGGGTCCGATAATGGTCGCGACAAAGCCGATCACGAACGAGCCGGTGACGTTTACGAATATCGTGTCCCACGGGAATGTCTGCCCGAACGCATTGGCCACCAGGCCCGACAGCCAATACCGCGCCAGCGTGCCAAGCGCGCCGCTGAGTGCCAGCAGGAGATAGAACGGCAACCGGTCGGTCATTTCGATTCGCTGCGGATCAGGATACACGCGGAAGCATGAAAAACGCGCAGGTGGAGGCCGACGATGACGGCGCGCGGCTCGACCGCTGGTTCCGGCGGCATTACCCGGCGCTTACGCATGGGCAACTGGAAAAGCTGTTGCGCACAGGGCAGGTGCGGCTCGACGGCAAACGGGCCAAAGCCGGCGACCGCATATCCACAAGCCAGATCATTCGCTTGCCGCCCCAACTTCAGAGCATGCACAAGGCTGTGGAAAAGTTACCCACAAATCCACCGCCGCGTTCTGCACACGGGAGTGAACAGGCGAGGAAAAGAGCAGAAGCGCTTGTGCTTCATAAGGATTCGAGCGTGCTCGTTCTCAACAAGCCAAGCGGGCTTGCCACCCAGGGCGGCAGCGGCATCACCGAGCATGTGGACGGCCTTCTCGAGCACCTGACATTCGGCAAGCGGCAGCGTCCGCGTCTTGTGCACCGGCTGGACAGGGACACCTCCGGCGTGATCGTCGTCGCGCGGAGCGTGCCGGCAGCGGCCGCGCTGAGCCAATCGCTACGGCAGCGCGACGCCGGGAAGATCTATTGGGCGCTGACGAAGGGGGTACCAACGCCTTTGCGGGGTCGGGTGCGTTCGGCGCTCGGCAAAGAGGCCGTCGGGCGCCAGGAGAAGATGAGCGAAGTCGAGCCCGGGAGCGAAGGCGCGAAAGCCGCAGTTACCGATTATGTGGTGGTGGACAGCGCCGGCCTGGAATTCGCCTGGGTGGCGGTAAAGCCGGTGACGGGCCGCATGCACCAGATCCGCGTGCACATGGCCTCGCTCGGCACGCCGATCGTCGGCGATTTCAAGTATGGCGGCGCGGGTGCGCGCGGGAAAGGCGAAATCGAAAACCGTCTGCATCTCCACGCGCGCGCGATCGATATTGCGCACCCCGAGAGCGGGCGCCTTCGTGTAACCGCGCCGCTGCCGGCGCACATGGCGCGTAGCTGGAAGCTGCTCGGTTTCGATCCTGACAGAGACACCGCGGCACTCTTCGGCAGTGCGCGGCATTCTCATAGGCGATGACCCGCCGTCCGAAACGCGCGTACAAAGACGTTGCCGTTGCGCCATCCGGTAATCGCTACGCGGTACTGCTCGATGGAAAACCGGCCACAGCCGGCGCGGCAAGTCTGGCGTTTCGGGCGCCTGCGCTTGCGGATGCTGTCGCGCAGGAGTGGCGCGAACAGGGCGACGCGCTCGATCCCGCGTCCATGCGATTGACCGCGCTTGCTGCTGCTGCGCTCACGCGGGCGGCAGTCGCCCCCGGCGACACGATCGAGCACATTCTGGGCTACGCACACAACGAACTCCTCTGCTATCGCGCCGGCGAACCGCCCGAACTCGCCGCACGGCAAAAAGCGCAATGGGACCCGTTGCTCGCCTGGATTCGCGACCGGCATGGAATCCGGCTCATCGCGGATTCCGGAATAAGCTTCATCGAGCAGCCGGTCGATGTGCCCGTTCGCATGCAGGAGATCGTCTCGGGATTGGACGATTTCGACCTTGCCGCGCTCGATGCCGCAGCGACGCTTGCCTCATCTTTCGTCGTGGCCCTGGCGCTCTTTGAGCGTCACATCGGCGCCGACGAGGCCTTCGCGATTTCTCATCTGGACGAGCTTTATCAGGCGGAGAAGTGGGGCCGCGATCCCGCAGCCGAGACCCGCCGCGCGCGCATCATCGCCGAATTCAAAGCTATCGAACGCTTCGTCTCGCTGCTGAAGGACTGATTCGACGCCCGTTTTGGCGTCGACGGTTCGGTAGTGTCCTAATTTGAACTTTGGTAGCAAGGCTCGGGGCGAACCGCCAGTCCCGGTCGAAGGGGACACATATGCTTTCGCGCGCTCCGCTCAGGACTGTCAAAGATCGCGTCCGCGACAGCAAGCACTGGGATCGCTATACGCCGCGTGCAGGCGATGTGATCGTCGCGACCGCACCGAAAGTCGGGACCACCTGGACGCAGCGCATCGTCAGTCTGCTCATTTTCCAGTCCGCGACGCCGGTGCCGATCATGCAGATCCATCCCTGGGTCGATTGCCGCTACCAGATGCCGATCGATGCGATGATCTCCATGCTGGAAGCGCAAACGCATCGCCGTGCGATGAAGTCGCATTTGCCGTTCGACACGTTGCCCATCTATGACGAGGTGAAATATATCCACACCGCGCGTGGCGGGCTCGATGCTTGCTTCTCGTTCCACAATCACTTCCGGAATTTCACGCCGCAGGCGACCGGCAGCATTCGACGGATCGCCGAACAGGATGGCGACACAGCCGGCCCCCCACCGCCGACGCCACAAGGCCCGCGCGAATTCTTCCTGTTGTGGATCGAACTGCATCGCGATGATGTTGTGCCCGTCGCCGATTCGATCTTTGACCTCGAACGCAGTTACTGGACCGAGCGCAAGCGCGAGAATCTGCTGATGGTGCATTTCAACGATCTGAAGGCCGATTTGTCGGGCGAGATGAAGCGGATCGCCGCATTCCTCGGGATCGAGACGCCGGCAGCGTTGTGGCCGGAGCTCGTCGAAGCGGCGACGTTCGAGAAAATGAAGAACGAAGGGGCGGCGCTCCTGCCTGGCATTGAAATGGCGATCAGGGGCGGACATCAGACATTCCTCGACAAGGGCATCAACGGCCGCTGGCGCGATGTGCTCACGAAGGACGATGTCGCGCGCTACCGGGAGCGCGCCGCGGCCGAGCTGCCGCCGGGATTGAGCGACTGGCTCGAGCACGGCCGCAAAGGCAGCGATCCAAAGGGGATGAAGGATTGATATTTCCCTCCAAATTTTTTTGGAACTGAGCGAGCGAAGTGCGGCTTACGCGACGAAGTCTCGTCTGTCGCGTCGGGGCAAATTGGGATACTGCCGCAAATGGGCTTGGTTGAGAATCACCCTTGAAGTTGCCACACTGAAGGGGGCAGGCGAGGGGATTCGATGAAGCACATCATCCAGGAGCTTGAGGCGCGGCGGGAACGCGCGCGGCTGGGCGGGGGCGAGGCGCGCATCAAGACCCAGCACGATCGCGGCAAGCTCACCGCGCGCGAGCGCCTCGATCTGCTCCTCGATCCCAATTCCTTCGAAGAATTCGACATGTTCGTCGAGGCCCGCAACACCGACTTCGGCGCCGACAAGAACCGTATTCCGGGCGATGGCGTCGTCACCGGCTGGGGCACGATCAACGGCCGCATGGTCTATGTGTTCGCCAAGGATTTCACCGTGTTCGGCGGCTCGCTCTCGGAAACGCATGCGCTGAAAATCTGCAAAATCCAGGATATGGCGATGCAGAACCAGGCGCCGATCATCGGGCTCCTCGACGCCGGCGGCGCGCGAATCCAGGAAGGCGTTTCGAGCCTCGCGGGCTACGGCGAAGTCTTCAAGCGCAACGTGCTCGCGAGCGGCGTGGTGCCGCAGATTTCGGTCATCATGGGGCCCTGCGCCGGGGGTGACGTCTATTCCCCCGCGATGACCGACTTCATCTTCATGGTGCGCGATACCTCGTACATGTTCGTGACCGGACCCGACGTGGTGAAGACGGTCACCCAGGAGGACGTGACGGCGGAAGAACTCGGCGGCGCGCGCGTGCATACGACGAAATCCGCCGTCGCCGACGGCGCGTATGAAAACGACGTGATCGCGATGGAAGAGATTCGGCGGCTATACGATTTCCTGCCGCTCAACAACCGCGACAACCCGCCCGCCTGGCCGACCACCGACGATCCCCGGCGCGAAGAGCCGTCGCTCGACACGCTCGTACCGGAGAATCCGAACAAGCCGTACGATATGAAAGAACTGATTTTGAAAGTCGCCGATGAAGGCGATTTCTTCGAGATTCAGGAAAACTTCGCCCGCAACATGATCACCGGCTTCGGACGGCTTGAAGGTTCGACCGTAGGATTTGTCGCCAACCAGCCGATGGTGCTCGCGGGTGTTCTCGATTCCGATTCGAGCCGCAAGGCCGCGCGTTTTGTACGCTTCTGCGACTGCTTCAACATTCCAATCATCACTTTCGTCGATGTCCCCGGGTTCCTTCCCGGCGTGGCGCAGGAGCACGGTGGGATCATCAAGCACGGCGCCAAGCTGCTCTTCGCCTTCACCGAAGCGACCTCGCCCAAAGTGACCGTGATCACGCGCAAGGCCTATGGCGGCGCCTACGACGTGATGGCCTCCAAGCATATGCGGGCGGACGTGAATTACGCCTGGCCGTCGGCGCAGATTGCGGTGATGGGTGCGAAGGGTGCGGTCGAAATCATTTTTCGGCAGGATATAGGGGACAAGGACAAGATCGCCGCGCGCACGAAGGAGTACGAAGACCGCTTTCTCAATCCCTTCATCGCCGCGAGCCGCGGCTATATCGACGACGTGATCCGGCCGCATTCCACGCGCTGGCGCATCGCGCGCGCCTTACGCATGCTGCGCAAGAAGCAGGTGCCGCAAGTCTGGAAAAAGCACGACAACATCCCGCTGTAGAAAAACGCTTGGCGCGGGATCCGTCTGAACTGGTCGCCCTCATCCTTCGATCCGCCTTCACCGAGGCTTCGGCGGACACGATTCGCGTACTGACCCGGCGAAGCTTTAGTGTAGACGGGCAGGCTCAGGATGAGGGCAGAAAAAAATGCCTCACCCTGAGCTTGTCGAAGGGTGAGGTTGATTCGGTTTGAGCGAACCCTGCTCTAGTCTAGCGCGCTGGTTCGCCTTCTCTGCGTGCTCCGCGAAATCTCCGCTGCCCTAAGCCTTTTTCCTGCTTCGGATGTTCCGCGGCTTGGGGCCGGGTTTCTGGCGCGCCAGCGTGCGGCCGAGGCGTTTCTCGAGCCGGCTGACGAAAGCGGGAGAGCCGAGGGGCCGGCCGGTGCTCTCATGGGCGCGAATGGTCTCGCGTTCCTTCTCGGTCAGCGGTTCGGCGAGAAAGGCGCGCCAGTCATCGATGCTGTCAAGCAGCGGCTTCACACGCACCACAGGAGTGTCGCGGCCGGCGAGATGCGCGCGCGCGCTCGACCAGTTGTAGTCGCGCGGGCGCTTCACGAGTTTGCGGAGCACCGGCGACCATTCGATGAATTTCGCGCAGGCGGGGAGATGGGCTTCGTCTACGGGGAAGGACGCAAAGCGTCCCTGCCACAGGAAACCGCGCCAGCCTTTCCGGTCGTTGATCGCGCGCGTATAGCGCCGGTGGGACTCGCCGAGCGCCGCGCGCAAGCCATCCTCGTCGCTTGGCACCAACAAAAGATGCACGCGATCGGGGAGGAGCGCATAGGCCCAGACGGCAGTGCGCGCGCGCTGCGCGCCTTCGGCCAGGAGCTCGAGATAAAGTTCGTAGTCGGAATCGGAGAAGAAGACTTTTTGACCGCGGTTTCCCCGCTGCGTCACCAGATGCGGCGAGCCTGCCGCCACTACGCGCGCCAAACGTGCCATGCCGCTCCTATCCCGCCAATCACCCGCCAAGTCAATTGTGTATCATGTCCCCATCGGTTCTCCGATCGACGCCCAACATTCCATTTCGACTGCGGCACCGAGTGCAAGGCCGTTTGCGCCGAAAGCGGAACGCGCAGGGAGCCGCTCCGGTTTGAAATACTGGAGATAAACTTTGTTGAATTCGCGCCACTGCGTGATGTCGGCAAGCATCACGGTGCACTTGAACACGTCGTCGAATGAACGGCCCTCCGCGTTCAGGATGCGGGCGATGTTTTCCATCATTTGTCGTGTCTCGGCTTCGATTCCACCGGGAACGAGTTCGAGTGTGCCGGGGCGATTGCCGATCTGACCCGAAATACAGAGCAGGTCGCCCAGCTTCACCGCGTCGGAAAAAGGCAGTCCGGCGCTCCGCGTCCCACGCGAAACAATGAAGTCCATCTGCGCTCTCCTCGTTAACCGCCCAAGCCCCATGGTTTACGGCAAAAGCCGGAGCCCCTAAAACAAAAGCGCCATATCTGCGCCGGGGCAGGGTGTTCAAAAAGATCCTCATAGCCAATCGGGGCGAGATCGCCTGCCGGATCATCAGGACGGCGCGGCGCATGGGGATTGCGACCGTCGCGGTGTACTCGGAAGCCGACGTCGGCGCGCTCCATGTCGAACTGGCGGACGAGGCGGTCTCCATCGGTCCTGCGCCGTCCGCACAGTCCTATCTGGACGTCGGGAAAATCGTCGCGGCGTGCCGCGAGACAGGTGCCGACGCGGTCCACCCGGGCTACGGCTTTCTCTCGGAGCGCGAAGGTTTCGCCGGAGCGCTGGCGGAAATCGGTGTCGCCTTCATCGGGCCGAACGCGAAGGCGATCGCGGCGATGGGCGACAAGATCGAATCCAAGAAGCTCGCGCGCGCCGCGGGCGTTTCGGTCGTGCCGGGGTTTGCCGGCGAAATCCGCGACGCCGCGCATGCGAAATCGCTCGCGCGCGAAATCGGTTATCCCGTCATGGTGAAGGCGTCGGCGGGCGGCGGCGGCAAGGGCCTGCGCATCGTCCACCGCGAAGCAGAGCTTCTGCAGGCCATTGCGTCATCGAAAAACGAAGCGCGGGCGAGCTTCGGCGATGACCGGCTGTTCGTCGAAAAGTACATCACCGAACCGCGCCATATCGAGATTCAGGTGCTGGGCGACAGACACGGCAACATCATTCACCTGAACGAGCGCGAATGCTCGATCCAGCGCCGGCACCAGAAGGTGATCGAGGAGGCACCATCGCCGTTTCTCGATGAAGCGACGCGGTATGCCATGGGTGCGCAGGCAGTCGCGCTCGCAAAGGCGGTCGATTACGACAGTGCGGGCACCGTGGAATTCATCGTCGACGCGCAACGCAACTTCTATTTCCTGGAAATGAACACCCGTCTGCAGGTCGAGCATCCCGTGACGGAACTGGTGACCGGACTCGATCTCGTCGAACTGATGATCCGCGCGGCGGCGGGCGAGCCGCTGCCGATCGCGCAGGGTGACGCGACGATCTCCGGCTGGGCCGTGGAATCGCGCGTCTATGCCGAGGATCCGTTCCGCGGCTTCCTGCCCTCGACGGGACGGCTCGTGCGCTATCGTCCGCCGCCCGAGGAGAGGCGCGGAGAGGTAACACTGCGCAACGACACCGGCGTGTATGAGGGCAGCGAGATCTCCGTCTGGTACGACCCCATGATCGCCAAGCTCTGTACGCAAGCGCCCTCGCGGCAGCAGGCGATCGACGCGATGGCTGCGGCGCTCGACGAATTCCGTATCGAAGGCATCAGTCACAACATTACTTTTCTCGCCACGATCATGGCGAGCCGGCGGTTCCGCGAGGGCCGGCTCTCGACCGGGTTTATTGCTGAGGAATTTCCCGAGGGTTTTCACGGCCGGCCGCTCGACGACAACCGCAAACGCCGGTTCGCCGCGGCGGCAGTGGCGGCCCGCATCATCCGGGTCGAACGCTCGCGCAGAATCTCGGGGACACTCAACGGCGCCCTCGTCGCCGAGGATCGCTGGGCCGTCTCGCTGGACGGCGATGCCTTCTCAGCCACCGACGCAAGTCTGACGGAAGGGCGGCTTTCCGTTCGCCTGAACAATGTCCCTTACCGGGCGGAGGTGGATTGGGATCCGGCGAAACCGCAATTAACGATGGCCGACGATCACGGCCGCCACCTGTTCCAGGTCTCGCGCGAGCGCGGCGGCTATTGGTTGTCGCAGGGCGGGTCGTCCGTTGTCGCGGCGGTGCGCCGGCCAGAAGCCGCAAAGCTCGCCGCGCTCATGCCGAAAAAAGCCGCGGCTGACATGTCGAAGTTCCTGTTGTGCCCGATGCCGGGCCTGATCGTTTCCGTTCACGTCAGCGAAGGGCAGGAGGTCAAGGCTGGCGAGACCCTCGCCGTGGTCGAGGCAATGAAAATGGAAAACGTGCTCCGCTCCGAGCGCGACGGCACGGTCAAGGAGATCAAGGCCAGTAAGGGCGACACGCTCGCCGTCGATGACGTGATCCTGGAATTTGCGTGATGGCGGAAAACGAGAATCCCGGCGACGATTGGACGACGCTGCGCCTGCGCATCGAAGGGTCTGTACAGGGTGTGGGTTATCGCTTTTTTGCGGCGGATGAAGCCCGCAAGCTCCGGCTCGACGGCTGGATTCGCAACCGGAGTGACGGTTCGGTGGAAGCGCTCGTCTCGGGCCCGACGAAAACGGTCGAAAGCTTCGTTGCGATCTGCATGCGCGGACCGCCCGGCGCGCGCGTCACCAATGTCGACATGCACACCGCCGACCCGCCAGCCGAACAGGGCTTTCGCATCCGCGCAACCGTGTAGCTACTCGCAATCGGCGATTCACGCGGAGACGTGGCCTTCGTTTTCCTCCCCCGCGCATGCATTGCGTGGGGGGGGTGGTGCGAAGCACCGGAGGGGCACTTGGAGCGCTCACGTTTGTTGCCCCTTCCACCGCTTCGCGGTCCCCCTCCCCCACGCTCGCTTCGCTCGCGCGGGGGAGGAAATTCACCCGAATACCGTTTCGAATTCTTTTCGTAGCGCTGCGTCCGCGTCCGTCATGGTGGCGTGTACGCCAAGCGCGGCGAGGCTGGTGACACCGTGGCCGCGCACCCCGCAGGGCACAATGCCGGAAAAATGCGACAGATCGGGCGCCACGTTCAGCGCAATGCCGTGGTATGTTACCCAGCGGCGCACGCGTACACCGATGGCGGCAATCTTGTCCTCGCCGCCGTCCGGACGTACCACCCAGATGCCGACGCGGCCGTCGCGGCGCTCGCCATGGACGCCCAACCGGGCAAGCGTACGGATCAACCATTCTTCGAGATTGCGTACAAATGCGCGAATGTCGGCTTTGCGGCCGCGCAGGTCCAGCATCACGTACGCCACGCGTTGGCCTGGGCCGTGATAGGTGAATTGCCCACCGCGGCCGGTGTGGTAGACGGGAAAACACGCTTCGAGCAGGTCGGACGGATCGGCGCTTGTACCGGCGGTGTAGATCGGCGGATGTTCGAGCAGCCACACAAGTTCGGGCGCACGATGGTCGGCGATCTCCGCCGCGCGCTGCTCCATGAACGCAACCGCGTCCCTGTAATCGACCAGCCCTTTGGACACACGCCACGCGACAGGCGCGGTTTCCAATGGCTGCAAGACCCGGGCGTCCATAGGCATAAAATAGGGCGTCGGGCGCGCCCAA
Organism: Rhizomicrobium sp.; assembly: GCA_036264415.1. Classification (GTDB taxonomy): domain Bacteria; phylum Pseudomonadota; class Alphaproteobacteria; order Micropepsales; family Micropepsaceae; genus Rhizomicrobium. The sequence goes on from DATAQZ010000051.1 coordinate 97,755, forward strand.
TCCATTGTCTGGTCCGCCAAAGCTTCCCAGGGCTGGAACGATTTGCTAGACCCCCGAAGCATCGCGGTCGTGGCGGAACGGTAGACGCGCTAGCTTGAGGTGCTAGTGGGGCAACCCGTGGAAGTTCGAGTCTTCTCGACCGCACCACCCTCCGCCCTTCGGGCTTCGGGTGGCAGGCCACCTTTTGCTAGGCTCCCGATAGCTCGAAGGGCGAGAGGGTGGTGTCTCCCGAAGCTCCGCAGGAGCGTTGGGGGACTTTATTCGTGTGGTACGTCTATTTTCTCCAACTGAAAAACGGTGACATATACGTCGGTTCGACGAATGATCTGTGCAGGAAGCTCGGCATGATCGCCAGGCTTGACGCTCAGCCGAACTTGCCTCTGATCGGCGATGATTTCCGGCGGAAGCACCGCGGCAACGCGTGGACGTAATCAATCCGGGGATGCTGATACGCCTTTGCAAGGCAAGTCTGGTAGCGGCGATGGCGCTGCTCTTGGGACTCGTCGCGTTCAACAACATCGTAGACTACGCCGACAACTGGACCTTCGTGCAGCACGTCATGGGGATGGACACCGTGTTCCCGGATTCTACCCAACGTTGGCGGGCGATCCATGCGGCGCCAGTGCAACAACTCGTCTATATGGCGATCATCGCGGCCGAGGCGTTGAGCGGCGGACTCCTCTTGGTCGGCGCGGCGGCCCTATTCCGCCAGGCGCGCAGCGAGAGCGGCTTTGATCGAGCCCTTGCGCTGCCTGTCGCGGGGCTCACCGTCGCAATGATCCTTTACGGTGGGGGCTTCGTAGCGGTCGGCGGCGAATGGTTCCTGATGTGGCAATCGAAGACCTGGAGCGGTTCCGACGCCGCCGCCCGGTTTTTTCTTCTAAACGCCGCCGTTTTGATCGTCCTGCTCGCGGGTCGGACACCAGCCAGCCAAAGACGACCATAAGCTCGCTTTCACGCGCGCTGCGTTCCGCCGAAATCGTGGCTCGCCGCACCTTTGGTAAAAATCCTTGAAAGGGCTGAAATATCGGACAATTCTCGACCAGCCTTCGCTCGCTCAGCGAGAGAAGGCTGCCGCGCCGGAGCCTTAAGGGCGAAGGCGGGCCAGTTTCCGCGAGCTACGGCTCGGCAAGTCGATCGAGTCCGAAAGCGTTTCCCATGATCCGCAATTCCTATCCGACGCTCGATTTCGGGCTTGGCGACACAGCGGACCTGCTGCGCGATACCGTCCGCAGCTTCACCGACGACAAGATCGCCCCGTTGGCGGACGAGATCGACCGCACCAACAAATTCCCCCGCCAACTTTGGCCGCAGCTGGGCGCACTCGGTCTTCTCGGCATCACCGTCGAAGACGAATACGGCGGGGCGGGGCTGGGCTATCTCGAACATTGCATCGCGGTGGAGGAGGTGAGCCGGGGCTCGGCTTCGGTCGGGCTTTCCTACGGTGCGCATTCGAATCTGTGCGTGAACCAGATTCGCCGCAATGCCAGCGAAGAGCAGAAGCGCCGGTATCTGCCGAAGCTGATTTCTGGCGAACATGTCGGCGCGCTTGCGATGAGCGAAAGTGGAGCGGGCTCCGACGTCGTCTCGATGCGGCTGCGCGCCCAGAAGCGCGGTGACCTTTATGTGCTGAACGGCACGAAAATGTGGATCACCAACGGCCCCGAGGCCGATGTCCTCGTCGTTTACGCCAAGACCGACCCGGCCGCGGGGCCACGCGGCATCACGGCATTTCTTGTCGAAAAAACCTTTAGCGGATTCAAGTCCGCGCAGAAGCTCGACAAACTCGGCATGCGCGGCTCCGACACTTCGGAACTGGTGTTCGAAGATTGCGAAGTGCCGGAAGAGAACATGATGGGACGTCCCGGCGGGGGCGTCGGCGTGCTGATGAGCGGCCTCGATTACGAGCGAACCGTACTCGCGGCTGGTTCGATCGGCATCATGCAGGCCTGTCTCGACGTGGTGATCCCCTACCTTCACGATCGCAAGCAGTTTGGACAGCCGGTGGGCGCCTTTCAGATCATGCAGTCGAAGCTCGCCGACATGTACGTGACGCTCACCTCGGCGCGCGCCTATGTGTACGCAGTGGCGCAAGCCTGCGACCGCGGCCAGACCACGCGAAAGGACTCCGCCGGTGCCATTCTCTATGCCGCGGAAAAGGGGGTGTGGATGGCGCTCGAGGCGATCCAGTGTCTGGGCGGCAACGGCTACATCAACGATTTTCCGACCGGGCGCCTGTTACGCGACGCGAAACTTTATGACATCGGCGCCGGCACTTCGGAAATCCGACGCTGGCTGATCGGCCGGGAATTGTTCGAAGAATCAGGCTGATTTTGGCGTGGATCGTCCCTATTTACCGAAGGACCGGCAACCGCACGCAAATACCCGAAACAGGAGATTTTCATGGCCATCGCCGAGACCGTCATTCTTTCCGGCGCACGCACGCCGATGGGCGCCTTTCAGGGCGAGCTTTCAAGCAAAAGCGCGCCCGAACTGGGCGCCGCGGCGATCACGGCCGCGCTCGAGCGGGCGGAACTCGTCCCCGAGCAGATCGACGAGACGCTGATGGGCTGTGTGCTGCCTGCGGGTGTCGGCCAGGCGCCGGCGCGCCAGGCCTCGCGCTTCGCCGGGCTTCCCGACCGCGTGCCCTGCACAACCATCAACAAGGTCTGCGGCTCCGGCATGAAGGCGGTGATGATCGCTTCCGACCAGCTCGCGATGGGACGCGCCAATATCATTGTCGCCGGAGGCATGGAGTCGATGTCAAACGCGCCGTACCTGCTCACCAAGGCGCGCAGCGGCTATCGGCTCGGTCATGGCGAGATCAAGGACCATATGTTCCTCGATGGTCTCGAGGATGCGTACGAGCACAAGGCCATGGGAACCTACGCGGAAGATACCGCGCGGCATTATCAGTTCACCCGCGCCGACCAGGACGCGTTTGCCACGGAGTCGCTGTTGCGTTCGAAGCGCGCACAGCAGGACGGTTCTTTCGCAGCCGAAATCGTGCCGGTGAAAGTCAAGAACAGGAGCGGCGAAGTTGAGGTCGCCACCGACGAGGGGCCGCGCCGTGCCGATCCTGCGAAAATCCCGACGCTGAAGCCGGCGTTCTCGAAAGACGGCACCGTCACCGCAGCGAATTCCTCGTCGATTTCCGACGGCGCTGCCGCGCTTGTGCTTGCCCGTGGGGATTTTGCCGACAAGCACGGTTTGAAAATGCGCGCGCGCATCGTCGCGCAGGCGAGCAATGCCCAGGAACCACGCTGGTTTACGACGGCACCGGTCGGCGCGGTCGAAAAGGTTCTCGCGCAGACCGGCTGGAACAAGGACGAGGTCGATCTGTACGAGATCAACGAAGCTTTCGCGAACGTCGCGATGGTCGCCATGCGCGATCTGGGTCTTCCGCACGACAAGGTGAACGTGAACGGTGGCGCCTGTGCGCTTGGTCACCCGATCGGCGCCTCCGGCGCGCGCATCATCGTGACGCTGTTGAATGCGCTCGAGCGGCGCGGCGGCAAGCGCGGCATCGCCTCGCTTTGCATTGGTGGCGGCGAAGCCACGGCGGTTGCCATCGAACGCCTATGAGCGCCTTAAAGTCGGCGATCAATCCCAGGGACGCCGGCTTCAAGGCAAACGCGGCCGCGACCGCGAAGCTCGTCGTCGTGCTGAAGTCACGCATGCTGGAAGCGGCCGAAGGCGGCGACGAACGTTCGCGCAAGCGGCATACCGCGCGCGGCAAACTGCTGCCGCGCGACCGGGTGGAGCGGCTCGTCGATCCCGGGTCGCCATTTCTGGAATTGTCGCCGCTTGCCGCGTTCGGCATGTACGACGGCGATATTCACGCAGCGGGGATCATCACGGGAATCGGACGGGTCGAGGGGCGTGAATGCGTGATCGTCTGTAACGACGCGACGATCAAGGGCGGCACGTACTATCCGGTCACCGTCAAGAAGCACTTGCGCGCCCAGGAGATTGCGCGCGAGAACCGGTTGCCCTGCATCTATCTTGTCGATTCCGGCGGCGCAAACCTGCCGAACCAGGCCGAGATATTTCCCGACCGCGAACATTTCGGCCGCATCTTCTACAATCAGGCGACGATGTCGGCGCTCGGCATCCCGCAGATTGCATCCGTGATGGGTTCCTGCACGGCAGGCGGCGCCTATGTCCCGGCGATGTCGGACGAAACGATCATCGTCAAAGGGCAGGGGACGATCTTTCTGGGTGGTCCGCCGCTCGTCAAGGCGGCGACGGGCGAGATCGTCACCGCAGAAGATCTGGGCGGCGCCGATGTCCACGCGCGCACCTCCGGGGTTGCCGATCATTACGCGAACAACGATGAACATGCGCTGGCGATCGTCCGGCGCATCGTCGCCCATCTCAACACAGCCAAAACGCCGGAGATTCCGCTCGCCACGCCAAAGCCGCCCGCTTACGACCCGGCCGAGCTCGACGGCATCATCCCGCAATCGCTCGCCATTCAGTACGACGTGCACGAAGTCATCGCGCGGCTCGTGGACGAATCCGTTTTCGACGAGTTCAAGCGGCTCTATGCAACGACGATCGTCACCGGTTTCGCCCATATCGAAGGCATTCCGGTCGGCATCATCGCCAACAATGGAATCCTTTTCTCGGAATCGGCACTTAAGGCCGCGCATTTCGTCGAATTGTGCTGCCAGCGCCGTATGCCGCTGCTCTTTCTGCAGAACATCGCTGGCTTCATGGTGGGCCGGAAATACGAAGCGGGCGGCATCGCCAGGGACGGCGCCAAGATGGTGACCGCCGTCGCCGGCGCGGCGGTGCCGAAGCTCACGTTGCTGATCGGCGGTTCTTTCGGCGCGGGCAATTACGGCATGTGCGGACGCGCCTATTCGCCGCGTTTCCTGTTCTCCTGGCCGAATTCGCGCATCTCGGTGATGGGCGGCGAGCAGGCGGAGAGCGTGCTCGCAACCGTGCATCGCGACGCCGAGAAATGGACAGCGGAAGAGGCCGAGGCCTTCAAGGCGCCGATCCGTGAGAAATACGAAGACGAAGGCAATCCGTACTATGCGACGGCGCGGTTGTGGGACGACGGCATCATCGCGCCCGGCGACACCCGCCGCGTTCTCGCGCTCGCGCTATCGGCCGCCCTCAACGCACCCATTCCCGACACGCGCTTTGGCGTCTTTAGGATGTAGCCCTGCAGCTCGATTGGTTCGAGCCAAACTGATCATCTGGCGACTGGAGCGTGATCGGTCTGAATTGACCTCCTCATCCTTCGACGGGCTCAGGATGAGGAGAGAAAAAAGCGCCTCACCCTGAGCCTGCCCGCCTACGCTAAAGCTTCGGCGGGTTAGTGCCCTGACCGTGTCCGCCGTAGCCTCGGCGAAGGCGGATCGAAGGGTGAGGCCGATTCCATCTCAACGAGTCCCGCTCTAGTGCCCTGATCCTTCGGCGGGCTCAGGATGAGGAGAGAAAAAGCGCCTCACCCTGAGCTTGTCGAAGGGTGAGGCTGATTCGGTTTGAGCCAATCGTGCTCGCCGTGGCGGGCGATGTGCCCTGCAGCGTCAGGGCGAGGCGGCGTACAGATAAGAGTCTCGCACGGCCCAGCCGATCTGCGCGATCGTTTTCTCGCGGGGCTCGTAGGGCGCATGTGCGGGAGAGTCGGATATAAATCTGCGCGAGATGCGCCAGAAATAGCGGCGACCCAACAGTGGGGGTACGGGACAGGTTGGAAGTGTCGGGCCGCCGACGGGTTGGCAATGCAAAGGCCGACTGCGTTGTTCCGTAAAAGCCTAAAGATGTCAGGCCACGCCCCGTTCGTCACTTAGCTTGGCCAGTTCGGGGAATTCGCGGCCTATCTCGCCCCAAAGGGGGCAACGCTGAACCACGCGTCCTGAATACCAGGTCCGCTTTCCTGATCCGCTCTCTTACGGCGAGCGCTGCGTCCATCGTGTTGCACACGATCTCAAAGGGTGCGCTTTGCGGCGCATCCGATCGCTCAAGTGCGCGGTGGGAGCGATGGCCCGATCATTCGAAAGCGCACGGCCAATGGTGCCCAGGCGGCCGCGATCTCCAACCGTCGCTGCTCAGCTTGAGAACTGTTCCCCGACGGCGCGATCTGAACCTCTCGGGGAGTTTCGACGGGGGACTCCAACGCCTTTTCATTAGCCACTTTGCTCTCCCGTTCAAAGTCGCTCCCCGCCACGATACCGCTCGGCCAATGCCCACCGCGTTCGGCGAGTTTGTACCAAGTCTGGTTGACGGCAGGATTTAGCGTCCTCTCTAAATCGTGGAATGAAAGAAGCCGGGCCGTTGTTCCGCTCCATCCTTTTGCTAAGCCATGAGACGGAAGGGTGGCAGGCAAAGGCGGGGACGTGGGGGCACCGGAGGGGTACTGACATAGCGAAACGGCGCCGGCTGCTTACCTCCTGCTTACCCCAAACGGCAGCACCTGGTGGACGCGCGACGCGGGCGCGAGCCGGGCACGAGGTGCTCGCAACCGTGCATCGCGATGCACAGAACGGCAAAGCAAGCTGAGGCGCGGTGCCCTGACGGTGCATTCGCCTCATGTGCGTGATCACTTTCAGCGGCTCAGCCGTTAGCTTTCGCGCTTCGACGGGGGCTTTTTTTGGTTACCGTGAACTGGACGAAACGCTCGGCCCGACTGCGCTCGCGGATGCGGCTTGCAGCTGTCCACAATGCGCTTCGAGAAAATCTGCGGCCGATTCCGCTTCCTTTCTAAGGTTGCCGCCAATTTCGCCCGACATCATCAGCTTTATGACAACCTCCCGCATCGGCCCGCGCAAGGCGTCGCCGCCGCCGCAGATACTGTCGATGTCTGGGCGCGAGCGCAGGGCAGCAACAATCTTCGCTGCGCCGTCGGAAAGTGAGCTCTCGTCGGGTGCCTGCGGCATCGGATGCGCCGCGCCAGCGGGGTACGCTGCCAATACGAGCGAAAGAACTGCGCACGCGCGGCCCAAGGACGCGAGTTGCATGATCGGTGATCCCTCGGCTGCCACTGCGGCAATCCGGGAAAACAACGAGGGAGAACCGCAGAGAGTTCCTCCCGTGGACTAGAGGCGGCTTCTGCCTTGAACACCTTGTCCGCTTTGGCAAGATTGCCGACAGCGGCCAAATTAGGCTGTCGGGCAAAGTCGTACAGTGACGCGACGCATGGGGCCACGTGACAGGCGCACGCCCTCATTTTGGAACGATTGCCGTTTCTCCGCGTTCTTGGGCGCGACTTGCGGGTAATGAGCCGCGCGCCCCGCTCACCCTTCCCCCCTTGGGGTGGGCGGGGCTAGGTTTGCGAAGTGCAGAAAATCGAGCCGATGCCTGCAGCGTCAGGGCGAAGCCGCGTACAGATAATAGTCTCGTACGGCTCGGCCGATCTCTGCGATCGTTTTCTCGCGGGCGTCGTAGGGCGCGTCGCTGCCCTTGATGTAGACGGCGACCGCCACGCGTCCCGCGCCATCCGGCAGAGTGATCACGCCGACGTCATTGACCGAGCCGCCAATGGTGCCGGTCTTGTCCGCCACCTGCGTGCCCGGCGGCATCAAGGCGCGTAGCCTGTTCCCGCCGGTGCGGCACCGTTCCATCATCCCGATCAGGATCTTCGTGCTTTCGGGGCTGAGCGCCTCGACGTCGAAGATGCGAGTCAGCAGCTCCGCCATTGCGGCGGGCGTGGTGGTGTCTCGCGGATCGGCATCGAAAGCGGCGCTTGGTTTCAGGCTCTCCGCCTCGATGTTGGGATCGCTCTTGGTCTTCGCCGCCAGGGCCTTGGGGAATGGACCTCGCCCCATGTGGTAGAAGCGTCGGATGATCGCGTCGGTGTCGCCGTCCACGCGCAGCTTTTGGACGTGCTGGCGGCGGACCCAGTCGGTTACGGCGGCCGGCCCGCCCGCGACCTCGACCATGTAATCGGTCGCGGTATTGTCGCTCTGGGTGAGCATCAGCTCGAGCAGATTGTACACCGACAGGCTGACGCCGGGATGAATGAAGCGATCGGCGATGACCTCCGAGTCGACCATCCGGTTGGGGTCGATCGTCACCATGCGGTCAAGCTTTAGCTCGCCCTTGTCGACCCGCTCCAGCACCCGTCCGGCCACCGCCACCTTGAACGTGGAGGCCATGGGGAAGGCCCGGTCGGCGTTGATCAGCACACGCGGGCCTGACCTGTCGAGCCGCCATGCCGCCACGCCGACCATTCCGGCCGAGCCGGCGCCCTCTTTGGACATCGCGCCTATGTCCGCCTCCAGCCGCCCCTGATGGGAAGGCGGAGCGGTTTTGGCCGCGACAGCCGCCATGGTGCCGGACATCGCGCAGACCAAGAGCAGCAACACGGCGGCGCTCTTGCACGGAGACATGGATCCAGGAATGAATTTTGGCCGGAACGCCACCCTCATCGCATGCCTCCGTACGTTCAATGGACCGGGACAAAATGCAGATCGCGGTAATCGAAGCTGAAATCGGCCAGCGGCGAGACAGGCCACATTTCCACCTTCGCGACCTTGCCGCCTGTGACATCGAATTTCATGTACGCATCTTCGATCGTCTTGTCGGTCCACACTGCTTTAAAGGTATCGCCGGCGGTGTGCTCCAGCGGACCTTCCATGCCGGGGGTACGATCGAACTTGAGCCACAGCTTGCCGCCCCTCTCGGAAACGGTTGCCGTGCCATACCAGGCATCGCGGTACACGCCCGCATAGGCGTTCATGGGCAGCAATGATTTGCCTCCCGCGTTTACCTGCTCGGGCTGTGACTTCAGCGCCTTCGCGCCGCTCGCCACCAGGGTGTCGACCAGCGCCTTGAGCTTGTGGTTCCAGTCCTGATCGGGAACGCCGAGATAATAGTCCATCAGATGGAAGGCGACGGCGCGGCGCGCGGCGCCGTCCTCCGAATTGATCATCGTGGCGATGCCGACATTCTTTTCGGGAATGAGATAGAGCGCAGAGACCGCGCCGAGCACCGCGCCGGTGTGCTCGACAATCGTGTGGCCGTGATAGTTCTCGATGAACCAGCCCAACCCGTAATCCTGGAACTTCGGCGACAGCGCCTCCATCACCGCCGAAGCCGCGGCGCCGAAGGAGTCGGGCGCCACCACCACGACGGGGTTCCACATTTCGTCCGACTGCTTCTCGCTGAAGAGGTGGCCGCCGTTCGGCAGCTTGCCGTGCGCCAGCTGCACCTGCATCCACAGGCCCATGTCGACGGCGCTGGCGTTGATCGCGCCGGCCGGCGCCGAGGCGCCGCCCTCGAGCCCGTGGAGCAGAATGCGTTGCGGACCCACACCGCGAATGGGACCGTCGGTCCGTGCATGCAGGGCGATGCCGTTTTTTGCATCGAGATGGTAGGCGGTTGTGGCATCCTTCATGCCAACGGGCGCGAAGATGTGCTTCTCGACGAAATGTTCCCAGGTTTCGCCGGATACCGCCTCCACCAGCGTGCCGGCCACGATGTAGAGGATGTTGTCGTAGGCGAAGGTTTCGCGAAAACCGGTAACCGGCTTCAACGCGCGCAGCGCATGCACGATATCGGCGCGCGAACGGGTGGTGGACGGGGTGATGAGGAGATCGCCTTCGCCCAACCCCAATCCGCTGCGATGGGTGAGCAGATCGCGGATTGTCATATGCTGGGTGGCATAGGGATCGTACATCTGGAAACCGGGCAGCTTGTCCACCACCCGGTCCGTCCATTTGAGCTTGCCCTCATCCACGAGAATGGCGAGCGCGGCGGTGGTGAAGGCCTTGGTTTCCGAGCCGATCGGAAATGCGGTGTGCTCGTTCACCGGTGCATGGGTGGCGATCGAGCGCACGCCGTAGCCTTTGGCGAGCACAGTCTTGCCGTTTTCGACGACGGCGACCGACATTCCCGGCGGCCCGAAGGTCTTCATCGCCTGCGCGACGAAGGCGTCCAGATCGCGCGGCGGCGCAGCCGGCGCGCTGGCCGAGAAGAGCAGCGCCGCAAGGGTGGCGCCGGGCAGAAGACGCTTCACTTCCCCGATCCTCGTCAGATGTTGAACTGGAAGTTGGCGAACCCGTAATCGAAGATCACCCACAGCCCGTAGAGAGCTGCAAGGGCGAGCACCACCTCTGCCGGACGTACAAGCCAGCGGCCGGGTCCGCGTGCCGCGCGGGCCACGCCGTTCCACACCATGAAGATGCCGCCGATGATCGCCAGCACGCCCAGCACGTAGAGCGCTCCGATCCAGGGATTCAGCGCGCCGCCCAACAGCAGATATTCATTGAGCTGGATGGCGGTCAGAATCGCGACCCATCCCGCCACGACGGCGAGATAGAGCACGGCACCGATGCGTGAAGCGAGGCGGAGTTGTCGCTGGCGTTTCGTCATTTGCAAGGGACGGCCGAAGCGGCGGCGCGCAATCCACCCGCCGAACCAGATCACCACGGTCAGCGCACAAACGAGGATGGTGCCGATACCGAAGTACTTAAGGTAATCGAGCTGCTCGAGCCCATGCACCCGCTGCAGCAGCTCCACGGGGATGAAGTCGTCGGACGTGAAATATTCGATATTGCCATCCCGGTCGGCAACGAATTTCAGATGCGCCTGGCCGTCCACCTCGCGATAGGTCAGCGGACCCACGTTGCGCCATTTCTTCGGCGCGCCGCTGAAGTCCTTCAGCAGGTCGACCGTGATCGTCTTGTCCGCCTGCTCGGCGACGTTTGTCTGGCCAAGCTGGAACAGCAGACGCAGCGCCGTCTCTTTCCGCCGGCTGGCGAGGTAGTAGCCGGTGACCCGCGCATTGTCGTTGCCCGGATCGGCGACGGTTTTCTCGTCCGGCGGCGTGTACGGAAAATAGCGGTCGAGGAAGGCGCGGAAGATGGCCAGCCGCACGGTTTCCACGCCGCCGTCCTTCCCCACGCTGTTGAACGACATGAAGATGCCGGTGTTGGCATCGAGAATGAGATGCAGGTCGCTGTGGAAGACTTCCGTGTCGCCGCCATGGCCGATGATCTGATGGCCGTTGCGGTTTTCCTGGTAGAAACCAAGATCGAAACCGTTGAGACCTGGCGCAAGCGTATAATTCAATGAATGCATTTCCTTGACGGTTTCGGGCTTCAGGATCTGCGCGCCGTTGTACGAGCCGCCGTTCAGATGGGCGATCATGAAATGCGCCATGTCTGTCGCGGTGGATGCGAGCGCCCCGGCCGGCGCGGCTTCCACGAGCTCGTATGGCGTAGGGGTTGGATCGGACGCCTGTTTGTAGCCCATTGCCATGTTCTTCGAGAAGGCGCTCGGCAGCGGCTGCGTGAAGGTAGAGCTGTTCATCGCCAGCGGTTTGAAGATGTGATTTTCGATATATTGGTCGAACGGCTCCCCGGAGACGCGCTGCACGATGTAGCCCGCCACCGTGCTGGAATAATTTGAGTAGGCGACGACCTTGCCGGGTGGGAAGATGCGCTTCGGCATGTGCCTGATGAGATAATCGCGCAGCGGGTAGAGCTGATCGGGTTTCTGGACGAACAGCTCGCTCAGGGTTTCCTCGAACCCGGCGGTGTGCGTCATGATGTTGCGCAGCGTGATCGGCTTGCCGAATGCCTCCGGAATCTTGAAGTCGAGATAGGTGTTCACATCCTTGTCGAGGTCGAGCTTGCCCTGCTCGACCTGCTGCATCACCGCCGTCCAGGTGAAGAGCTTGGACACCGAGCCGGGGCGAAACATTGTCTGGTCGGCGATCACGGGCTTGTGCGTCTTGAGGTCGGCGTAGCCGTAGCCCTGCGCAAAAAGGATGTGCCCGTCCTTCACCACCGCGACAGTTCCTCCCGCGATGTCGTCGCGGTGGATGGCGTACGGAATCATGCCGTCGAAAAAGGTACGCAGATCGTTGGCGCCAAGCGTGTGTGTCCCGGGTTGGGGCGGCGGCGGCGCGACTTCATTGGCTGTGGCTGGCGTTCTCGTCTGGGGGATCGGAGCGGGGCCGGTGGAAGGCTGCGCAGCCGGCGCCGCACTTGTGCCCAGCGCCACAAAGACCGCACACGCAACCAGAATGCTTTTGAACATGATCGCCTTCGCCTTCCTTGTATCGTCTCTCGCAGACCAGCCTTACGGACTGTCCGGTTTGCCCCAGCCCATGTTCGGGCTCCTGACCCAACCGTTTTCATAGTGTACCGCGGGCGCACGATCGTTCTTGAGAAACATCGCGCCATCCATATCCACGAAATCGCAAAGCTGACCGACCAGGCAGCCCGGCATCATTGCGAGCGACGTGCCGTCCATGCATCCCACCATCGGCCGCATGCCGGCGGCGCGGATTGCCTCGACCATCAGCAACGCCTCGGTCACGCCTCCACATTTGTCGAGCTTGACGTTGGCGACATCGAAGCGGCCCCTGAGGCCGGCGACAGCGCTCAGCCCCTGCAGGCTTTCGTCGGCTGCCAGCGGAATGGGCGAACAGAAGTCTTCGAGTTCAGCTTCCGCGCCAATCTTCACCGGCTGCTCGATCAGCTGCACATCGCATTCGCGTAAGGTGGGGATAAGGGCTTCGAGGCTTGTGCGCGTGAACGCCTGATTGGCATCGACCGCGATCCAGGCATCCGGCCGCGCGGTGCGAACCGCGCGCACCCGCGCAGCATCGTCTTCCCCCGTCAGTTTCATCTTGATGCGCGGCGCGGGGGCGTAGCGCCTGGCAGTCGCCGCCATGCTCTCCGGTGAATCAGCGCCGATGGTGTAGGTGGTGAGCAGCGGCGCTGGCGCGGCATCGAGCCCCGCCCTTTTCCATGCCGGAATGCCGCTCCGCCTGGCTTCCAAATCCCACAACGCGCAATCGAGCGCGTTGCGCGCGCCACCGGGCGGAAGCAGTTCGCGCAAGGCCATGCGATCGATGCCGGCCTCGATCTCGGAGCGAACCTCCTCGATCTGCGCGCGCATGCTGTCGGGCGTTTCGTCGTGGTAGTACACGCCCGCGGCTTCGCCCCTGCCGGTGATCCCGCGCTCCTCCAGCGACACCACGATCAGATCGCACTGCGTGAATTCATAACCGGCAATGCGGAACGGTGCCTTCAGCGGCCATTCCTCGATTGCGATCGCTAACGACGGCATTCACGATCCCGCTGTCAGGCGCTGACGGTCGTGTTTCACACGCAAAGACGTGCTCGCCGGATTATGCATCAGAACGACTTGTCGACGCTGATGCCGAAGGTGCGCGGCTGCGAGATGGAGCCTTGAAAAGCGTAGGGCGTACCGAGGAAGGTCGTCGTCGCCAGGCCTCCACCCCGCAGGTAGAGATCGTTCGTCACGTTCCGCGCGTAGAGCTGTACCTTCCAGCTGTCGTCCGATACGCCGACGTGCAGATCCAGCTGGTTATAGGCCGGATCGAGGAACGCCGTAGGTACGGGGTTGCCAAACGCGTCAGGCGCAAAGGATCCCTGCACACCCGACCAGCTGCTCCCCCCGTGGCGGAATCCCGCGCCGGCATCCAGATTCCACGAATCGGTAATCGGCCTCGTGTATGTCGCCGTGAGCGACCAGGTCCATCGCGGGACGTACAGGAGGCGCGCGCCGCTCTGAGCATTGAGGGAGGGGATGGGATCGGTGATGATCGCGTCCGTATAGGCGAGGGCGGCCCCCAACACCAAACCGTCGAGCGGCGAATAACTGCCGTTGAAATTGACACCCTTGCTGCGCGCCCCGCCGCCGTTGCCGTTCACCGTGCAAGGGCAAGCGGGGTAAAAGACGGGGACCTGGATATCCGACCAATCGATGTAGAAGACGGCAATATCCGCCAGCGCTTTTCCATCGAGGAAAATCGATTTGAACCCTCCCTCGTAGTCGATAAGCGTCGACGCATTGTAAAATTTCGCCGCCCCCGTCACCCCGAGGGGGAGGGCGTTGGGCGCTCCCGGCTGAAAGCCTTTGGCGACGCGCAGATAGACCATGTCATCCGGGTCGAAGTGGTAGCTCGGATTGACGTCCCACGTGAACACGCCTTGATGACTGAGGCCCAGCGGAAACGTCTCGTTGCCGCCGACCAGGTATCCGCCGAACCCCTGAAGGTAGCGCTGATCGTTGTACGAGTACCGCGCCCCGTCGGCGAGATCGAGGGCGTCGGTGATGTGCCATGTGGCGTTGAGGAAGCCTGCATATTCCGTATACGTCGAATTGAGCGTGGCAAACTCGAGGGGATTGGTTGGCGGCGGATACGGCACGCCCGGCGACGAGAAGACGTCGAAAGCTTCCAGTTCCGAAGTGATTTCGTGGGTGAAATAACCGCCGACCAGCCAGTCGAGCGGGCCGCCCTGATCCGAGGTAAGCCGCAGCTCCTGGGTGAATTTGCTCACCTTGGGGTTCTCGGGAAAATTGACGAAGATGGTGTCCGGCAAACCGATAAGCGGCGCGATCGGCCGGAAGGCCCCGGTCAGGTCGCCGATGGTGGTCGTACGGATGATCTGGTAGCTCGACGCCGAGGTAAGGTTCGCCCAGCCGAAATCGTACTTGCCTGTCAGCTCGTAGAGCAGAATACCGATGCTGGTCCTTTCCGGCAGATAGAAGTTGTTGGTGAGGACTCCCGCTCCCGGAGGCGGCATGTGGGTCACCGGATCGTAAGAGACCGTGTCGCTGTTGTTCTGCAGGACGTGCTGGTCCAGGACTGTCGCCTGGAGCGACAGTTGCGATATCGGCTCCCATAACAGGGATGCCCTGCCGCCGATCTGGTGGACCGCATTGTCGTCCTTTGCGCCGGTCACCGTATCGTCGATGTAGCCGGGCGTGAATCGCTGGTAGAACGTGCCGCGCACGGCGAGACCATCGTCCAGCGGAAGATTCACCGCGGAACGCAGTTGCTCGCCCGCACCGCCGCCATCCTCGATTCCGAACAGGTCGGCGCCCGCTTCCGCGGAGAACTTTGTCGGGTCCGGCGGCGTAAGGACATACTTGATGACGCCCGACATGGCGTTCGCGCCGTAGAGCGTGCCCTGCGGCCCACCCAACACCTCGACGCGCTCGATGTCGTAGGGCATGACATCGGGCGTTATGATCTGCGCCGCCGCGAATCCGCTGCTGCTGCCCATCGGAGTTTCATCGATGTACACGCGGGCGGCCGTCGTCGAGGCCGTCGGCGGAATGCCGTCGATCGTGATGAACTCCAGGCCTGCGGACCCGAAGGGCAAAATGTTCAGTCCGGGGATGTAGCCTTCCATGTCCTGTAGCGACACGGCGTGCATGTCGGCGAGCTCGGCGCCCGTAAGAGCATTCACCGAGGCCGGAACATCCTGGATGTTCTGGGTCCGCTTCTCGGCCGTTACGACAACCGTTTCGATGGCACCGCCGCTGCTGGTCTGCGCGAAGGCAGGCAATTCGGCTGCAGCAAAAGCCAACGCAGAGACCGCGCCCCACAGAAATGGTCGCGCGAGCGATCGCTTCCCCATCGCTTTCCCCTCATGCTTTCCGATATTTAAAATCTGCCGCCACTTTTCACGTCACGCAAGAAGTTTCTAATCCGGCGAAACTCGACAAAACAGCAGAATCCGGCTAATCTGCCCGGCAAGGAGGTGACTGAATGGCGGAACGGCGGCTTGCCGTGGCGCAGAAGCCACAGCGGAGCGAACCAGGGTCCGGTACGGCGCGGCCGGGCGCAGCGTTGCGCGCTTTGCGCATGCAGCGCGGCTGGACTCTCGCGGAAGTCAGCAAGCGCACCGACCTGCCGATCTCCACCCTTTCCAAGATCGAGAACGATCGTATTTCGCTCTCTTACGACAAGCTGGCGCGCATCAGCACCGGTCTTGGCGTCGACATATCGCAGCTGTTCGTGCCGCATGTTGTGGGCGTGTCCGGCGGCGTGGTGAACGGCCGTCGCAGCATCACGCTCGCCGGTCAGGGCCAGGTGATCGAGACGGAGAACTACGGCCACATTTATCCGGCCGCGGATTTCCTGAACAAGCGTTTTGTGCCTGTCATTGCCGAGATTCGCGCGCGTTCGATGGAAGAATTCGGCGAGATGATCCGGCACGTCGGCGAGGAATTCGCTTTCGTGCTGGAAGGCGCCGTGGAATTTCACTCCGCACTTTACGCGCCGGTGCTGCTGCGCAAGGGCGATTCCATTTATTTCGACAGCGGCATGGGCCACGCCTATCTGGCGGCAGAGCCCGGGCTGTGCCGCGTGCTTTCGATCTGCTCCGGTCCGGAGTCGCACCTGATCGAAGCGCTACGCCGCGACGGCCACGGCGCAACGAGCCGTCCGCCGGGCCGCAAGGGATTGTCCACCCGCGCGAAGTAGTCCGCGTCCCGCTTCTTTTTGTATCGATTTTTCTGAACTGATCGCCCTCATCCTTCGACGGGCTCAGGATGAGGGCTTAGGAAAAAAGCCTCACCCTGAGCTTGTCGAAGGGTGAGGCTCGCGTCTCCCTTCAGTGTCATCCCCCGCAAGCGCTGGCAGCGGGTGCATTGCGTGGGGGAGGTGGTGCGAAGCACCGGACGCTTTTCTTTCCTCCCCCGCCCATGCATTGCGTGGGGCAGGTGGTGCGAAGCACCGGACGCTTTTCTTTCCTCCCCCGCGCGGCACGCGTGGGGGAGGGGGACCGCTAAGCGGTGGAGGGGGCACCCAACGTTTTACAATCCCCGAGTTGTTCGTAGCCTCACCCTTCGACAAGCTCAGGGTGAGGCATATTTTTTTGCCCTCATCCTGAAGCTGTCGTGGTTC
>DATAQZ010000057.1:0-1776 GCA_036264415.1 Rhizomicrobium sp.
TATTGGTATCAATCGCGGGATCGCGCCATCGCCAGCGAATACACCGCAAAATTTTGGGTAGTGGTGGACGCCATGCGCTTGAATCGCACTGACACGGCATTGGTGCGGGTGGTGGTTCCGATTGTGAATCGCGACGAGGCCGCCGCCGACAAGTCTGCGGCCGATTTTATCCGCTCGTTCTACGGAACCCTTCGCCAATATCTGCCGGCGTAACCGCCGAGGTAGGGTCATGTACTTCCAGCAGTTTTATCTCACTTGTCTGTCGCATGCGTCTTACATGCTGGGCTCCGAAGACATCGCATGCGTGGTGGACCCGCAACGCGACGTATCCATTTACCTGGACGAAGCCAAAGCGCGCGGACTTAAAATCGAACACATCATCGAGACTCACCTGCATGCCGATTTCGTAAGCGGACACGTGGAGCTCGCTGCGAAGACGGGCGCGAAAATCTACCTGGGCGAGGCAGCCGAGTCGCCCATCCCGCATGTCGCGGCGCACGATGGCGACGAAATCCGCTTCGGACGCGTGATCCTGCGCTTCCTCGAAACTCCGGGTCATACAGTCGAGAGCGTTTCCGTCGTGATCACGGATCTCGATCGCGGCGAAAAGCCTTGGGCGGTACTCACCGGCGACACATTGTTTATCGGCGATGTCGGGCGTCCCGACCTGTCCAAGGATAAAACTCCGCAGCAACTGGCGGCGATGCTTTACGACAGCCTGCACCAAAAGCTGGTCCCGCTGGGCGATGAGGTCGAGATTTATCCCGCTCACGGAGCCGGTTCCTTGTGCGGCAAACAGATGCGTCCGGAGCGTCAGTCGACCATCGGCAAAGAGCGCGAGCTGAACTATGCGCTGCGCGCTTCGAGTAAAGACGAATTCGTGCGGTTGCTCACGGCGGAGCTGCCCGACCGCCCGGAGTACTTCGCACAGGATGCTGAAATGAACCGTACCGGCGCGATTCCGCTCGAATTCCTGCTGCCCATGGAAGCGTTCACGCCGGATCAGCTTCTGGAACGGCAGCGAGCCGGCGACATTGTGCTCGACACCCGTCCTGCGAATGACTTCGCCGCCGGGCACGTTCCGGGCGCTGTGAACATTCCCCTCGCCGGGCAGTTCGCGGGATCGGCGGGCGCATTGCTCGGCCTGGATCATGACCTGATCGTCGTGGCCGAAGACCAGGCTGCTGTGGAGGAGTCTCGCACTCGTCTGGCGCGGGTTGGTTTCGAGCGCGTCGCCGGCCACCTGGATGGCGGGATGACCCGGTGGGCTCAAGCGCAGAAGCCCACAGCCCAAATCATGCAGATTACCGCGGCGGAGCTGAATCGCGAACTTGCTGAGCAGCCGGGGTCGATTCAGGTCGTCGATGTCCGGCGCAAGGCCGAATGGGAACAAGGCCACATCCCGGGCGCGCTGCACAAGCCGCTCGATCGCGTCGCCAAAATGCTGGGCGATCTGGATCGCAACAAGCCGGTGGTGGTGAACTGCAAGGGTGGCGCTCGAAGTGCGATCGCGTGCAGCTTGATCCAGCGCGCAGGATTCGAAAACGTGACCAACCTGATCGGTGGGTTGGACGCCTGGCAGGCCACTGGCCTCGCCGTGAATGTTTAGCCTTTACTCGCTACCTTCGCGGACGCAGTAACTTCGGAGCGCCGGAGCTTGCGCTGCTGCCTCTGCCAAGCTAGCAATTCTCGCCGCCGCCGGGATTTCACTTGACTGTCCACCGTGCCCCAGAACTTGCGGAAATAGTCGGCCGCCGAGAGCAGTGCGAACAGCAC
>DATAQZ010000003.1:0-1583 GCA_036264415.1 Rhizomicrobium sp.
CGAAAGCGCGTTGCGCAAGCGACGGCATCAGGTCGGCTCGGTCGCCTTTACGGTCGCGCCGGTCATGCGGCCAATGTCCTTCAGCTTCTCTTGCAGGCTCAGTTGATCGAGCGAGCGCAGCGGCAGCGACGTGAAAATGCCGATGCGCTGGTTGAGCATGCGATAGGCATCCTTGAAAGCCAGCGCGATTTCCGCCGCATTGCCCTTGGCCTCGGCGGGATCGGGCACGCCCCAATGCGCCGTCATCGGCTGACCCGGCCAAAGCGGGCAAGTTTCACCTGCCGCGTTGTCGCAGACGGTGAAAACGAAATCGAGAAGCGGTGCACCCGGATCGGCAAACTCGCTCCATGACTTTGAGCGAAGGCTCGACGTGTCATAGCCGAGCCCTTCCAGGAGTCGCAGGGTCTCGGGATGGACGCGGCCTTTTGGCTGGCTTCCCGCGCTGAAGGCGCGGAATTTTCCCGCGCCCAGCTTGTTCAAGATCGCTTCCGCCATGATCGAACGCGCCGAGTTGCCGGTGCAGAGAAAAAGTGCGTTGTAAGGGCGATCGGTCACGGCCCGTCTCACGCCGCCGGACATCCGCACGCGGCGGCCACCGGCGCGACTTCCGGTGCGCAGCATGATTTGGCGTGGGCTATGCGCGCCTCGCGTTCACCGCTGCCGTCGCCATATTGCGTGCTTTCGCCGGTGGTGAAGAAAGTCTCCCATGCGATGCCCGCCGGATCGTCGATCCACGACTTTTCCGACTTCGCATAGCAGCAGGCGGTCTGTCCTTGCTCGATGATGTTGCCGCCTGCGTTGCGCAGGCGCGCATAGACGTCGTGCAGCTCGTCCTGGTTCTCGACCTGGATGCCGAGGTGATCGAGCCCCGGCTGTTTGCCGCGCGTGGAGATCGCGAAATTGACGCGCGGATCGTCGAGCATCCATTTGGCGTAATCCGGCTTCACCACGGCGGGCGTGGTGGCGAACAGGGCCGAGTAAAATCCAATCGCTGCCGGGATGTCCTCGACGGCGACGTGAACATGCATGCGTTTCATGATGTGACTCCTCTTCAGGACGCGGAGACTTTGGCGCGTTTCGAACGCGCGGGCTTGCAGACGGCGGGGGCGCACGCTTCCGGCGCGCCTTCGCAGCAGTTTTCGGTCAGGTAGGCGAGCAACGCATTCATGGTTTCGAAGCGTGCCGCATAAATCATCGAACGGCCGTCGCGGCGAACCGTGACCAGTCCGGCCCCGCGCAAACGGTCGAAATGAAACGTGAGCGTGTTGGGCGCGATCTCGAGCGCAGTGGCGATTTCGCCCGCCGGCATCCCTTCAGGTCCCGCCCGCACCAGCAGGCGGAAGACGTCGAGACGGTTGTCTTGGGCGAGCGCGGCCAAGGCGGCGACGGCATCTGATTTTTCCATATTTCAACGAATATAGAATTATACATCGGCCGTCAAGGCTTATTTCGACGATCGTTGAATTATTTTTACGGGCGCGCGGCTTGATTGTCGTCGCCGATGTTTTCGCTGAGACGCCAGGCATGTAGGGCGGATTGGCCCAACGGGCTGACAGCGCCCCGAAGAGCGTATAAGCCCACCG
>DATAQZ010000009.1:0-3302 GCA_036264415.1 Rhizomicrobium sp.
GTCGTTGCGATCGCGCCGGCATGCTCCAGATCGAGCCGCGCCGGAATATGGGCGACCTTGTGGGAAGCGACGGCGACATATTCGGCGTAGAAGCCACCCTTCGGATTGGCCCAGCTATAGGCATAGACCTTGTCTCCGACCTTGAGCCGGCGAACCCGCGAACCGACTTCCACAACCACACCGGCGCCATCGGTGCCGAGGACGAGTGGAAACTTCGGCTTTTTGCCCGGATACCAGCCGGCCCGAATGGCGGCATCCCATGGGCCGACACCTGCCGTGTCGAGTTCGATCAGCACTTCCATGGCGTCGATCTTCGGCACTGGCAGCACATAGGCGGTGAGCGCTTCGGGACCGCCGAAATGGTCGATCGCCGCTGCCGGCATCGATTGCGGGATGCGCGGGGCGCGCCGCATTTTGTGCTCGGTATGGGTTCTTGGCTGAAGCATCGCGTTTTTCTCTCTCGTAAAAGTCTGCGCTATGGCTGACCGAGGCGTTCGTTGCCGAGCCAAGGATCGGGCCGAAGCGAGCTCAACGGAATGTCTTCCGGATGCTTCTCGACTTCGATCTCGTGGACGCGGATCGCTTGCCCGCCATGTTGACGCAGAATCTGCTGCGCCCTGTTTTCTTGATCCGGCGTCCGGACACGGACCCAGAGCACGATCCCGTGCGCCGCCATGAGCGGCTCCAGCGCTCTGGATTGCACCGGCCGCAAAATACGGATTGTCAATAAAGCCCCGACAGCGCCGGCCGCCAGCGCCGCCAGCAGCGCGATAGCGATGGCTGCCGCAGTGCTGCCGTCGAAAGCAACGACGACGAGCGCCGCGAAGATGCCCCCGAGAGCTGCGAAGACGCTGACGACCACCGCCAGGGTGGCGGTGATGTCCTCACGCATGATGATCGGCTGCCGCGGAGCCTGCGCAACGTCGGCCAACTCTTCATGAGCGACATAGACCGGGCCGAGGCGCTTGCGCACTTCGACGAGGTCGGCGAGGCGGTCCATGTCGGCGCGGTCGAAACCGGCGACGAGGAGCGCCTTCGCCGCCGCCTCGAGCGCTTCGTGCGAATGAAAGACCGCCGCAACTTCGCGTACCCTGCTTCGCTCGATCGCATCGTCCGCCGATCCATTCATCTGCGAGCCTCCGTCATTTTGGCGATGGGCTGCCTCGTGCCAGAGTTTGAGTCAGCGCTTGGACTCAGCTGCCGTATTGGAATTCTGCGAGTTGCTTGAGCTGATCCTTCGTCGCGCCGGGCAATTCGACCTTGCTGGCGGTTGGGTCGATCGTCAGGCTGTCATAGGGAACCGCGACCAGACGGCTCCCGATGCCGAGAAAACCGCCGACTTGCAAAACCGTGAACAGGGAATGTCCTTCGTCGTGACCGATGATGAAGTCGTCGATCTTGCCGATGCGCTCGTCCTTGTCGTTGACGACGGCGTGGCCGGTGAGCTTGCTCACCCGATAGCCGTTGGCAACAACCTGCACGTCGACTTTGACGAGTTGGACTCCCTGCGAGAACACCGGATGCGGGGCGGCCAGGATCAGGAGCGTAAACACGGCCCCGACCGTGATGCACCCGAGCAATCCGCGTGTGTGCTTCGAATGATGCTGGTTGCCCTTTGCGCGGGCATCGCTGTAAAACTTCATCGCGGGCCTCCGTTGTGATTTATCAAAAAGATCGAAGCTGTCCGATCGCGTGCTCGGAGGAGCGTTGCATGCTCCTCCCAGCCTTGTGCGAACAATAAGTCCCGACCGCGGTTCCGGCCCTGACAGCGGTCAATTTTCTCGAAATTTTTTCGACGGAAGTCGCCAGGGAACCGCAGCGACCACCACGCCTTCGCGACGAGGCGCGGTCGTTTCGAACAGGGCGGCGGCGATGCCGAGGTCGCGCACGTGTTATTTCACCTGCATGTGAGCACCGCCTGCGCGCGCTCCTTCATGCCGCGCCGCCATCGTCCGCCTCACGTCGCGTGAGGTAGGCGCCGCTCGTCAAAGCGCCGCTTTGGCGTGAAGCTGCAGCTCTATGGCCAGGACAAGGTCCTCCAGCGCGTAGCTTCCCTCGTGCTGATGACCGTTGATGAAGAATGTCGGCGTGCCATTGACGCCGCTGCGCACGCCGCTGAGAAAGTCGCTTTTGACCTTGGGAGCATATTTTTCGCTCGCCAGGGCATTGCGCAATTCCAATTCGGACAGTCCCAAAGCCCTGGCGAGCGCAAACAGAAGCGGCGGGCTCAGGCGGTCCTGGTTTTCATAGATGCCGTCATGCATCTCCCAGAACCGTCCATGGGCACCGGCGAATTCGGCGCTTTCGGCGGCGGGTTCCGCGTTCGGGTGCACCTGAGTCAGCGGAAAGTTCCGGAAGACGAATCGCAGCCTCCGACCGAAGTGCTCCACCACCAGGTTCACGATCGGATACGCGGCGCCGCAGCCCGGACACTCGTAGTCGCCATACTCGACCAGGGTCACCGGGGCATCTGCCGGCCCCTTGATGTGGTCATGCTGCGTGACTGGAACTTTTAGCGTGCCCATCGGAGGCTCCTTCTTTCGGCAGTCTTTCCAACGCGTCCAGGATTCCATCGGCGCCGGGATTGACGGCGATGGGCGAACAATGGCTCCAGAAGATCACGCCGTGGCGATCGATCACGAACAGCGCGCGTTCGCAGACGCCTTCGCTTTCCCGATAGGCGCCGTACTTCTCCGCTACTGCGCCCTTCGGATGGAAATCGGCCAACAGCGGGAAATGCAAATGGCGGTCCTTGACGAAGGCCTCGTGACACCAGGCGCCGTCCACCGAGATACCGAGCACTTCGGCGTCGTACTTGTGAAATTCGGGCAGCACCTCGTTGTAGAGTGCCATCTGGTCGCCGCACACCGGACTCCAATCGGCAGGGTAGAAGGCGAGCACGACCGGCCTGCCGGCGAGATCGCTCAGCGACAGGTACTGATCGGGTGTGACGCGCAAGGTAAAGCCGGGAGCCACGGTTCCGGCGGCCAGGACTTTCGACATTCATGCGCCTCCGTCATGCCATGCGCGAGCCGCGCGGCAGGTTCACTGCGAAGGGGATAGATTATGAGGTGCCAAGTTCCACCGCCTTGACGGCCGTCAAGATCGCAACTTTTTTTCTCGCGAACTGAACTGAAACACCGGATTGGGGTTGAAATCGCATATTGCACGGGCTGCACGGCTACGGCGTGTTCCCGAAGAAGGAGGCTGCATCTAAAGCAGCCGCGAAATTGGTCGTCTCGCGCTTTCTTGCGCACAAGTCGCGCAGTTTCCTGGTCGCCTCGGCTCTCTCATTACTACGT
>DATAQZ010000050.1:0-169632 GCA_036264415.1 Rhizomicrobium sp.
GTCGTTTCGATATGCGCGCGCCGGTTGGCGACATTGTCGAACTGGTTGGCCCAGATCGCCCCGTTCGGCAGCTCGGCGTCGAGCTTGTGCGCCAGCCGACCGCTCAGCTTCACGTAGTTGTTGGGGTTCTTGTAGGGCTTCGCCGGCACCTGGATGAGTTCGGCGCCAAACAGCGATAGCGCGTCCTTCTTCTCCTGGCTCTGCGTGTCGGGAATGACGATGACAGTCTTGTAGCCCATCGCATTGGCGACCAGCGACAGCCCGATCCCGGTATTGCCCGCCGTGCCCTCGACGATGACGCCGCCGGGGCGGAGCGCGCCTTTATCGATCGCGTCCTGGATGATGTAGAGCGCCGCACGATCCTTAACCGACTGGCCGGGATTCATGAACTCCGCCTTGCCCAAAATCTCGCAGCCGGTCTGCTCGGAAGCGCGCCTGAGTCGTATCAACGGCGTGTTTCCAATAGCGGCGACGGCGTCGGGCTTCGCATCCATGAGGCTATGCGGGGTTCGGAGGCGCGCGAACCTAATCGGATGGTTCGCGACGTTCAAGCGCGCCCGAACTGATGCCGCAACTCCTTTTTCGCGCGTTCGAGAACGCGCTTGCGGCTCTGCGGCAGCTTCTTTCCGCCACGGTTTACATAGAATGTCAGCATGGACATTGCGGAGCGATAGGGATCCGCCTTGCGACGTTTGCTGCGCTCTGCGGAACGTTTGAGCGAAGCCGCAATTCTTTTCGGGTCCGACCAGGTGAAAACGTTCCGGTCGAGATCGAGCGCATCACTCTCGCGTGTGACGCGCCCCGACCAGCGCCGGCCGGTGGATTTTCGCGCGCTCTTCCGGGGCGGCGCTTTTCGCGATTTGCGCGTTCTGGACGGTTTTACCTGTGCCATGGCGTCTCCCGGCTTACCCCTCCTTCCATAACGCTTTACCCCAGCTGGTGTTCGCGCACGCCGCGCGGCCCAAGCGTAAACTCCCGCGGGGACCCAGATGTTTGGAAGATGAGAACCAGCAGTCGGCACACGTTTTCAGAATTACGACTCCGTTCGCACCATTTCCTTCCAGTTCTATGCACCTGGGTTCCCGCTTGCGCGGGAATGACAATTTTGTTTTGGGGAGTGAATGACAAGGCGAATTGTGCTCTGCGCCGACGACTACGGGTATTCACCCGGCGTCAGCCGCGGTATTCGCGAATTGCTCGCGCGTGAGCGGCTGTCCGCCACAAGCTGCATGGTGGTGTTTCCGGAATTCCTGGTGGACGGACCGCTGCTGACACCGTTTCTCGGACGCGCCGATGTCGGATTGCATTTCACCCTTACGGGGGACCGTACGATCGGGAGCGTGGCCTGGCAGGCGCATCTTCATCCGTCCCCGCTCCAGCGCGTTGTTGCCGAGCTCGAAAAGCAGGTTTCGACATTCAGCGATGTGCTCGGCCGGCCGCCCGATTACATCGACGGCCATCAACACGTTCATGTGCTTCCGGTTATCCGCGATGCGGTTGTACAGGTGGCGCAACGCATCGGCGCCTATGTTCGCAGCACCATCGACCCGATCGGTTTTGCCATGTGGCGCCGGCCCGGGCTGCTCGAATCCGTCTATCTTGCGCGCGCTTCGCGAAAACTGGCGGCGCTGGCGCGCGCGGCCGGGGTTCCCACCAATCGCGGTTTTCGGGGCGTTCGCACATTCCGCGAGAAGGCACCCTTCCGCGTGCTATTTCGGCACATCATCAAGGACGCGGACAACGGCTGCCTAGTGATGTGCCATCCAGGCTACGCCGACCCGGTGCTCGCCGAACGCGATCCCGTGCAGAAGGTTCGCGAGGACGAGCTTCGCTATCTCGCAGGTCCGGAGTTCCCTCGTGATCTGGACGGGGAAGGTGTCGTGCTCAGCCGGCTTGCGGACGCGCTGCAGCCATAATGGGCTGCTGCATGATGCAATGGCTCCCCGGGCCGGACTCGAACCAGCGACCCAGCGGTTAACAGCCGCTTGCTCTACCGACTGAGCTACCGGGGAACAGGGCACGGCGTTTACCGCATCTGTCGGACCAACGCTATACGAAATTGCCGGGCTTCCGCGCCGAAAGCGCAAGAAAAAGGGCCGGGTGGGAGCCCGGCCCAGGCGTTGGGTAATGGTGGGGTGTCTTCAAGGGAAGACCTGCACAGCCTCGCACGTTAAGGTTAACAAAGCCTTAATTGCTGAAATGAAATTAGCCAGCGCGAAGGAATTGGAGGCCACGCCCGGAATTGAACCGGGGTGCGCGGTTTTGCAGACCGCTGCGTCACCACTCCGCCACGTGGCCAAGGGCGCTTCGCGTATAGAAGTTCGTGCGCGGACGCAATTCAACCGCCCGCGTTGCCAGCGATAATCGCGCGCCCTATAAGCGCCGGCGCTTGCCGTCGCCCGATTCTCCCGAGCCGCCACATGCCGGATTACGCCACGCAGCGCGTCAACATGGTTGCTTCGCAAGTTTTCGCCAATGGCGTGACGGAGGAGCGAATTCTGGACGCGTTTCGCGCGGTGCCGCGCGAGCCGTTCGTGCCCGCCGCCAAACGGGGGATCGCCTATGCGGAGGCGCCGCTGGAAATCGCGCCAGCCCGCTTTCTGCTCTCGCCCCGCTGCTTCGCGAAGCTCGTTCAGCTTGCGGAAATCGCGCCGGACGACACGGTTCTCGATGTGGGCTGCGCCACCGGCTACTCAACCGCGGTGATTGCCCGACTCGCGCGCCGCGTGACCGGGTTGGAAGAAGATGCGGCGCTCCTGCGCGTTGCCTCCGACACGCTCCATTCGCAGCACGTGGCGAATGCGACGATTGTTCAGGGCGCGCTTGCCCAGGGCCATCGCGGCGGCGGGCCTTACGATGCGATCGTGATCGAAGGCGGCGTCGAGGAGGTCCCCGAGTCTCTTCTTGCGCAGCTTGCGGAAGGTGGCCGGCTGGTCGCCATTCTGCAACGCGAAGCGCAGGGCCGCGCCATCGTGTTTCTCGAGGAAGGCGGACGCACGGGTCTTCGCTTCGACTTCGATGATTCGGCGACGGTTCTGCCGGGATTTCGCAAACCGGCTGCCTTTGTTTTCTGATCCGCTTGCCTGAGCGCGTGATAACACAGACCTGCTGCGCAACGCGGACCGTTAACGCTGCCTTTCCTTATTTGGCTGTTTATTCTAGGCTCCGTCCAAGCATAGGGCGGGGCCCATCCGGAGCGGAAGCATGGCGAATTCCCAGCACGAACCGACTATGGAGGAGATCCTAGCCTCCATCAGGAAGATCATCGCCGAAGATCCTCCGGCGGGCGAAGGCGCGAACGCATCACCGGCCAAGGAGGCCGAACCGGATGTGCTCGATTTGACGCAGGAAGTTCACGAAGAAAGCGTCACGATCGCAAGCGCCGCCGCGCCGGAAACGGCAGCAGAGGCTCCGGCCGCCAACGGCAGCGCTCCGGCGCCGTCGCATACGGACGAAGGAATTTTCTCGGAAAAAACACGCCAGGCGCTGAGCGATGCATTCGCCGGGCTCGATCCGGCAGCATCCGAACACGCAGACGAACAGGTGCCTTCCATGAGCGGACTACCGATTGAAGCCGCTTTCGAGAAAGCGGTGCGCGACACCTTCGATCCGGTATTGCGCAAATGGCTGGACGACAACACCGCAACGCTGATCGATCGCATGAAACCGGTCATCAGCGAATGGCTCGACACGCACTTCCCGGCGATGCTGGAAGACGCGGTGCGCAACGAAGTCGCGCGGGCGGTGATGTCACGGGGCCGCCGCTGACCCTTGCCTGCGAAGAGACGCGCCACTTGACGGCACCGCGCGCAGCGGTTTGACACTGACGCGGAACCAGACCCGCTTCGAGATTTTCTTTCATGCTGGAAAAAACCTTCGCGCCCCAGGCGGTCGAGGAGGGGATCTATCGCGCCTGGGAGGAGTCCGGCGCATTTCGCGCGGGACAGCGCCCGAACGCAGAGCCGTTCTGCATCATGATCCCGCCGCCCAATGTCACCGGCCGGCTGCATATCGGCCATGCCCTCAACAACACGCTGCAGGATGTGCTCGCGCGCTTCGAGCGGATGCGCGGGAAGGACGTGCTCTGGCAGCCCGGCACAGATCATGCGGGAATTTCCACGCAGCTTGTCGTGGAACGCAATCTCGCCGAACGCCAGCAGAGCCGCACAAAGATGGGCCGCGAGCTTTTCCTTCGCGAAGTGTGGAAATGGAAAGAGGAATCGGGCGGCGCGATTGTACAGCAGCTCAGAAGGCTCGGTGCTTCCTGTGACTGGTCGCGCGAACGCTTCACCCTCGACGAGGGGTTGTCGCGCGCGGTCGCCAAGGTGTTCGTACAGCTCTATCGCGAAGGGCTGATCTACAAGGACAAGCGACTCGTCAATTGGGATCCGCGGCTCCAGACCGCCGTTTCCGATCTCGAGGTCGAGAACATCGAGATCAAAGGGTACCTTTGGCACATTCGCTATCCGATCGAGGGCGAGGCCGGACGGTTCATCGCCATCGCGACGACGCGGCCGGAGACGATGCTGGCCGACGTTGCCGTCGCCGTGCATCCGCAAGACGGGCGCTATCGCGATCTCGTCGGGAAATATGTGCGGCTGCCGCTCGCCGAGCGGCTCATTCCCATCATTGCCGATGAATATTCCGATCCGGAGAAGGGGACGGGGGCGGTCAAGATCACGCCGGCGCATGATTTCAACGATTTCGAGGTCGGGCGCCACCACGAACTGCCGCTGATCAACATTCTCGAACGCGACGGACATCTGAACGATGGCGTTCCGCCCGGCTATCGCGGACTCGACCGCTTCGAGGCACGCAAGCGGATACTCGCCGATCTCGAAGCGCTGGCGTTGATCGAGCGCACCGAACCGATCGTGCACGCCGTACCGCACGACGAAAAGACGAAGACCGTCGTGCTCGAACCCTATCTCACCGAGCAATGGTATCTCGACGTGCGGCCGCTGGCGGAGAAGGCGATCGCCGCGGTGGAAGCAGGCCGTACGCGCTTCGTGCCGGAGCAATGGACGAACGTCTGGTTCAACTGGATGCGCAACATCCATCCCTGGTGCATTTCGCGCCAGCTGTGGTGGGGACATCAGCTACCCGTCTGGTACGACAATGACGGCAACACCTATGTCGCGGAGACCGAAAGCGAGGCGCTCGACGAAGCGCGGGCCATGCGCGGCGCAGACGCAAAATTGACGCGCGATCCCGACGTTCTCGACACGTGGTTTTCCTCGGCGCTGTGGCCGTTCTCGACGCTCGGCTGGCCGGAAGAGACGCCGGAGCTGCAGCGCTACTATCCGACCGACGTGCTGGTCACGAGCTTCGACATCATCTTCTTCTGGGTGGCGCGCATGATGATGATGGGGCTGCACTTCATGCGCGAGGTGCCGTTCCATAGCGTGTTCATTCACACCCGCGTGCTCGACGAAAAAGGCCAGAAGATGTCGAAGACGAAAGGCAACGTCGTCGACCCGCTGGTGCTGATCGACGCGTTCGGCGCCGACGCCTTGCGCTTTACGCTGGCGCTCGCGGCGGGGCAGGGGCGCGATATGCGCATCGGCGCCTCGCGCGTCGAGGCAAACCGCAACTTCACGACGAAGCTGTGGAACGCGGCGCGCTTTTGCGAAATGAACGCTTGCGAGACGCGCAACGATTTCGATCCGGCGCGTGTCGAAATGACGCTCAACAAATGGATCGTCGCCGAAACCGCGGCGGCGGCGCGCAACGTCACGCTTGGCATTGAACAGCTGCGCTTCAACGAGGCGGCGCAAGCCGCCTATCAGTTCGTCTGGTCGCGCTTCTGCGACTGGTATCTCGAGCTCATCAAGCCGGTCCTCGCGAGCGGAAGCGACAAGGAGCGCGAGGAGACGCGCTCCACCGCCGCCTGGGCGCGCGACCAGATCCTGAAGCTGTTGCATCCGTTCATGCCGTTCGTCACCGAAGAGCTCTGGCATTTAACGGCAGAGCGCCGCGCCATGCTGGTGGTCGCGCCGTGGCCCGCAATCGATGTTCCGGCCCATACGGAAGCGCGCGGCGAGATCGAATGGCTGATCGCGCTCGTCTCGGGTATCCGTTCCGTCCGAACGGAAATGAACGTGCCCGCGGCAGCAAGGATCGACCTGGTGCTCTCCGGCGCAAATGCCGTGAGTCGCGAAAGGCTCGAGCGCCACCGCGACGCGCTTCTGACGCTCGCGCGATTGTCGTCGGCCGGAGTTTCGAGCGTCGTTCCGGAGGGCTCGGCGCAATTCGTCGTCGGCGAAGCGACCGCCGCTCTGCCGCTCGGCCATGTCATCGATCTCGCCAAGGAGCGCGGCCGCCTCGAAAAGGACATTCAGCGTGCCGACGCGGAGATCGAGAAACTCGATGCGAAGCTCAACAACAAGGACTTCGTCGCTCGCGCGCCGGAAGAAATCATCGACGAGCAGAGGCAACGCCGTGCCGACGCGGCGTCACTGGCCTTGCGCCTGCGCGAAGCCATCCGCCGTTTGGGCTGAAGAAACGAAAATTTTTGAAAATCGCCGTTCAGAGCGCGTTAGGACGCGAAAACGGGTTTGACCTTCTGCCCTGCTTCGAGGCGTTCGGCGCCGCGCACGATCACCCGTTCGCCGGGTGAAACCGGGCCTTTCACTTCGACGTAGGCGCCATCCTCGGCGCCGGTTTCGACAGTCACACGCTCGGCGACGCCCTTGCCGTTGACCTTGAAGACGTAAGTGTTGTCCTCCCGCAGCACGAGCGCGTCGCGCGGCACGGCCACGACTTCCCGCACCGTGGCGGAGGGAATGAAGACCTTGGCCGCGTCGCCGACAAACCCGGTTCCCGCGGGAATCGCAAGGCGCACTTCGAGGGTGCGGCTCGCCACGTCGCCGACGGGAACGATGGCGCGGACTTTTGCGGTGGCGCGCCTGCTCTCGATTTCGACACCCACCTCCATGCCCTCGTGCAGAAAGGCGGAGGTCTCGATGGGAATTTGTACGCTCACCTCCGTCGAGCCGATATCCACCAGCCGCACGATCGGTTTGCCGGCCGTCGCATATTCGCCGGGATTGATCAGGCGGGCGACCACGCGGCCCGGGAAGGGTGCGCGGATATCGCTATGGTCAAATTGATACTGACTCTTCTTGAGGGCCGCTTGCGCCTGCATAAGGGCGGCCGTATCCATATCGCGCGTGGAGGCGGCCTGATCGCGGGTGCTCTTGGCGATCGCGTTTTGCGCGAAAAGCGTATCCATGCGCTGCGCCTGGTCGCGGTCGAAACGCACCTGCGCTTCGAGACGCGTCACGCTCGCCCTGTCGGACGCAAGCTGCATCGCGGCGAGACTGTTGTCGACGCGCGCGACGATGCCGCCTTTGGGCACAACCGTTCCCACTTCGGCAACGGACGCGATACGGCCCTCGACTTCCGATGCGAGCTGCGAGTCGTTGCGCGAGACCACGGTGCCGGGCTGTACCGACTTTGGTGCCATCTTGACGAGCCGCGCGGGAACCACGCCGACCGAGGGCGGCTCCGGCTTCTGCTGCTGCGCCGTTGCTGACGTACAAATTGCGCCTGCAAGCAGGACAAGTGCGAATGCTCGCCCCAACGCCCGCGTCGTCGTCATGCGGCTTGCCTCGCGGGAGTCATGGGCGCCTGACGCAATGCAATGGGCTGTTCGCCAATCCGCAGCATCGCCGGCATGAGCACGAGCGTGAACACATGGCTGACGAAGCAGCCTCCGACAATCACCGCGCCGAGGCCGCGGTAGATTTCGGCGCCGGGACCCGGCACGAGCACAAGCGGCAGCATGCCGAAAATCGCAGTCAGCGTGCTCGAGAAAATCGGCCTGAGCCGAGTCTCGAGACTGGAGCGCACCGCGTCCACACGCGACATGCCTTCGGCTTCCGCCTGGCGTGTGCGCGCGACCAGCAGGATCGTATTGTTGACCACGAGCCCGAGCACGATGATGAAGCCGATCATGGTCAGAAGGTCGAGCGGCTGGAACACGAAGAGCCCGAGCAGCCGAAGGGCCGCCATGCCGCCCACCGTGCCGAGGGGCAGCGCAATCGTGGCGATCGCCGCGTCCCAGACCGACTTGAACAATGCCGCCATGATGAGGAAGAGCAGCAGGATCGCGAGCAGGAAATTCTTGCCCATGTTCCACAACGCATTGTTCAAATGGTTGACCGCGGCACCGTAGGTGACCGTGCCGTCGGCCGGCAGGAGCTTCCTGATCTGCGGTTCGATGTTTTTGCGGATCGCGCTCATGGCATCGCCGAGAGCCACCCCCCGCGGCGGCTGAAAATTGATCTGAAACGTACGCCGACGGTCCAGACGGAAGATGCCGCTTGGCGCGAGCGTGCGCTGCACATGCACGAGATGGCTGAACGGCACAATGGAATTCGTCGGTGTAGCAACCGGGGTGTCCATCAGCGCCTGCGGCGACCCGATCGTCTGCGCCTTCATGAGGAGAAAGAGCCGTTCCTCGCCGTCGTAGCGCTGACCGACATAGTCGCCTTCGCCCATCATCTGCGTCAGGGCGCCAATGTCGGCGCGTGTCCAGCCCACTTCGGCGATGGCGCGATCATCGGGGATCAGCTTGAGCTGCGGCTGGTCATATTCCAGCGACGGATTGGTCTGAACGACGGCGTCCGGAAATGCCTTTGTCAGCAATGAGAAGCCTCTGCGCGCGGCGGCACGCATGGCCTCGGCGTTATTGGACTGGATATTGATCGCGACACCGCCGCCCTGGTCAAACCCGCCGAACAGACTTCCCATCTGTGCCGAAGCGACGGAATCGGGGAGATCCTTGATGACTTCGGTGCGGACGATTTTTTCCAGTCTGGGAAAATCCCCGTCGTTCGGCACGCGCACCCCGATACCCATCGCGCCCGGGCCGTATGTCTGGACATAATAGTTGAGCAGCTGCGGCTGCTTCTTGCCGGTCATGTAAGGCTGGAGCCGGTCGATCATGGGCCGCGCGATTTGTTTGTCGGCAAAATCGATCGTCGCGCCTGCCGGGTACTGGATGAATCCGTCGATCGCTGCGCGCTTGACCTGGGGCAGGTATTGCAGGCTCGGAAAAAGCAGCCACGTGCCGGCGATGGAGCCAAGAATCAGTCCGCCCATCCAGAGCTGTCGTTTGCGCGCGCTGTTGGTCAAATTCATGATCACGTCGGTGATCCGCCGCCAGGTGCCGGCGAGATCGGAAACCTTTGGCCGCGTCTTGAGAAACAGCATCGAGGCGACCGGCACGACGGTGATGGCCGTAATCAGCGAAACGAAAACCGCGAAGGCGATGGTGAGAGACAGATCGGCAAAAAGCTGTCCCTCCACGTCCTTGAGAAAGATGACGGGAATGAAGATGGCGACGTTCGTGGCCGTCGAGGCAAGAAGCGCACCCCAGACCTGGTTGGTTCCGGTCTGCGCGGCTTCAGCCCCCGGCATGCCGCGTTCGCGCAAACGCAAGATGTTCTCGAAACAGACGATGGCCGCGTCGAGCACAATTCCGGTGGCGAAGGCGAGGCCGGCCAGCGAGACGACGTTGAGCGTGCGCCCGGCCAGGTTGAGCAGCACCACCACGGCGCAAAGGCAGACAGGAATCACGGAGGAAATAATGAGCGTGCCACGCCATTCGCGCATGAAGAACCACAGCACGCCGACCGCCAGAAGGATGCCGAGGAACAGGTCGGTCGTGACCATCCCCATGGCCTGATTGATGAAGTGCGACGGGTCGAAGGAATATTGAAGGATGATGCCTTTGTCCTTCGCGGGACCTTCGTTGATCCGCTGCATTTCCGCCTTCACCGCGTTGACGGTTGCAAGCACGTTTGCCCCGCTTGCGCGGAACACCTGCAGCATGAGCGCAGGATTGCCGTCCTGATAGGCAAACCCCTGCCGCTTTCCCCTTCCGACATGCACGTCGGCAATGTCGCCAAGATGTACAGGCTTGCCGTCGCGCCATTCGAGAACCAGGTTTTTCAGATCTGCGACGGAATAGCGGCCGCGGAAGGACAATCCCCATTGTCGCCGTCCGTCGTCGATCGTCCCGCCGGAAATATCGTCGGAATTGCTGATGATATTGGCTGTCTTCGGAAGTTGTATGCCGAGCTGCGCCGCCCGAAGCGGACTGAAGACGATCTGAAGCTCCTCCGCCGCGCCAATGCCCTGCTCCTGCGCACTCCCCACTCCGGGGATGGCTTCCATTCTGGGCACGACCACATTGCGAAGAAAGCGCTCGTAGTCGTTGACGTCATGCTTGTTGCCCGGGAGCTTCTGCATGAAGATGAAGAGAAGCGTCGCGTTGGAGTCCTGCGTGCTGGCAAGCTGGACGAACGGCTTTTGCGCGTCGGCGGGCAATGGCGGCAGCCGATTGAGCCGTCCGATTACATCAACAAGCGTCGACTTCATGTCCGTGCCGAGCGCAAAGGTCAGCGCGACGTAACCGCCGCCGCTGTTCGCATAGCCGTCCATCTCCTGCAGGCCCGGAATGCCCTGCAGCACGTCCTCTTCCGGCTGGACGAGCTGCGACTCCACTTCGCGTGGGGTTTCCGCGCGCCAGTCGGTCTCGATGCCGATCTGCGGACGATCGATGTCCGGGAAAAGTTGAATGGGAAGGCTGTAGAGCGCAAAGGCGCCGAAGAGGATTGCAACCGCAACGCCGACCGCAATCGCCGCCGGACTTCTCAGGGCCGCCGCCGTAAGTCCGCGCATGTCTCCCTCTTGCAGGCGGTTCGACAAACGATTCGAACCGGGCGACTCCGATATAAGGCGAACCGGCCTTGAGGCTGCCATGCGCAATTGCGTGAACGCGAAAGCACACGCTGCACGGGTTCGAAACTAGTGGGGTGCAACGAATGATGCGGGCTATTTATTCCTCGCCGGGAAAAGCACAGTATTTTCAGTCTCTTGGGACTGTCTTCGAAAGCAGCAACGCAATTTTTCCATTGAAGGCCGGTTTCCGATGGTGGGAGAGAGATGACAAAGATTTCACCGGAGCATGCCGCGACCGTTTGTTGCCGGCCCGTGCAAAAACGAGAGAACGAGCACTGACCGCGGCTCCATGCTAAAGTTCAGGGGCTCAGGCGAGGGGCGAAGATGACCATCCGTCTTAACGTGAATGGCGTGGACCACGATCTCGATGTGGAACCCGATGCGCCGCTTCTCTGGGTCATCCGCGACGAGCTCGGCCTGACCGGCACGAAATTCGGCTGCGGCGTCGCGCAGTGCGGCGCCTGTACCGTTCACATCAATGGCGAAGCGCTCAGGAGTTGCGTCATTCCGGCCGGTACGGTCGAGAACGCGCAGATCGTCACGATCGAGGGCCTGAGCGCTAACGGGCCGACCGCCGTACAGAAGGCGTGGATTGCGCACCAGGTTCCGCAATGCGGCTATTGCCAATCGGGCATGATAATGGCTGTGAGCGCGTTGCTCACGAAAAATCCAAAGCCAAGCGACGACGACCTCAAGGCGGCCGTCACCAATATCTGCCGTTGCGGCACGTATCCGCGCATTCGCGCGGCCGTACGCGATCTCGCGAAAGGTTGAGGAGGGCGCGCGGATGGCGACGACACGGCGAATGGTGATTCTGGGCGGGCTCGGTGCGGCCGGGGCGCTCGTGGTCGGCTACGCGCTCTGGCCGAGCACGCGCATTGCCCGCGCGAACGCCATGGCGGCAAAGGCGGGGGAGCGCTTCGTCTCGAGCTGGATCAAGATCGGCCAGGACGACATCGTGACCGTCGTCATTCCCCATTGCGACATGGGCACGGGCATTTTCACCGCGCTGTCGCAGATGGCCGCGGAAGAACTCGACGCCGACTGGACGAAGGTGCGCGCGGAAACAGCGCCGTCCGATCCGTTGTTCGCCAATGGGGCACTCGCCGAAGGATTCATCCTCAGCGGCCGCGACATTTATCCCGAGAATATTCCGGCCTTTATTCGTGGCACGGTCGCCAATTCGTTCCGCGGAATCGCGCAGTTCATGGATCTGCAGGTTACCGGCGGCTCCTCCGCCATTCGCGCCACCGGCGTCTATGGCATTCGCATCGCCGCGGCCGCAGCGCGCGAGATGCTTGTGAAAGCGGCGGCGGCGCGCTGGAACGTATCGCCGGATGAATGCCGCACGGCGATGAGCAAGGTCGTGCACAAACCGAGCGCACGGAGCCTCGGCTTCGGCGCGCTGGCGAGCGATGCGGCAAATTACGATCCCTCGTCGCATCCACAGCTGAAACCCGAAAGCGCGTACACGATCGTCGGGAAATCGCCCGCGCGCTTCGACATTCCGCATAAGGTGGACGGCACCACCCGCTACGGGCTCGATGTGCGCCAGCCGGAGATGCTCTATGCGGCGATCAAGATCTCGCCGGTGTTCAAGAGCAGGCTGTTGTCGGTCAGCACGAACGGCGCCGAACACCGCCGCGGCGTGCACAAGATCGTTTCGCTCGACGACGCCGTCGTGGTGATTGCCGATCGCTTCTGGCGCGCCCGCGACGCAGCCGATGCGCTGGAGCCGGTCTTCGCAGCGACCGCGAACGGGAACGTCACATCGGCTGCCATTGCCCGGCGCCGCGCGCAGGCGCTGAACGGCAAGCTGAAATCCGATTTGAGCACTGGCTCCGGCGCCGATGCGCTGAACGGCGCCCAGGTCATCGAAGCGACGTACCAGGTCCCGTACCTCGCGCACGCCACGATGGAGCCGATGAACGCCACAGCGCTCTACAAGGACGGGGCGCTCGAAGTGTGGTGTGGCACGCAGGACGGTCTAGGTGCCCGCGCCGCCTGCGCCAAAACGGCGAAGCTGCCGCTCGACAAAGTCACCTTTCATCTCCTGCCGATGGGCGGCGGCTTCGGGCGCAGGCTGCCCGAGATGTTCAATTATCTCGATTACGCCGTGAAAGCGGCGATGGCCGTTCCTGGGCGTCCGGTGAAGCTCATCTTTACCCGCGAGCAGGACATCCAGCACGATTTCTATCGACCGAACGTGATGAGCCGTTTCAAGGCCGCCCTGGACGGCAAGGGAATGCCGGCTGTGTGGGTGAACGATTACACGACCGACGACAATCCTAATCCCGAGGCGCACATTCTGTACGCCGTGCCGAATCAGGCGATCGGCGTAGCCAAAGTGGAGACGCATGTGCCCGTCGGCCCGTGGCGGAGCGTGGAATCGTCGTGGCACGGGTTCTTCATCGAATCCTTCATCGACGAATTGGCGCATCACGCCAATCAGGATCCGCTCGCCTACCGGCTGAAACTCTTGAGCGACAGACCGCGCCACGCGGCGGCGCTCGCGCTCGCGGCGCACAAGGCTGGCTGGGGCTCGCATATCGGGCCCGGACGCGGCCGCGGGATCGCGCTCGTCGAATGCTTCAACACCATTGTGGCGCATGTCGCCGAAGTGACCGTCGGCGAGGACGGCAAAGTGAAGGTCGATCGCGTGGTTTCGGCGGTCGATGCGGGCCGTATCGTCAATCCCGACGGCATGCGCGCGCAGATCGAAGGCGGCATCCTGTTTGGACTGAGCGCGGCGCTCTCCGGTGCCATCACCATCGACAAAGGCGCGGTGGCACAGGCGAATTTCCCCGATTATCCAGTGGCGCGGCTCGCGGATTGCCCCGATATCGAGGTGTACTTTCACGAAAGCGGTGCGCCGCTCGGCGGCGGCGGCGAGCCCGGCGTGCCGCCGGTTGCACCGGCCATCGCGAACGCCGTCTTTGCCGCAACCGGCACGCGCATTCGCGATCTCCCCCTGCGCGACCACTTTGCGCGGCTGGCGCGCCGGCCATCGGCAAGTTTGTAGTTTCACGCGGAGCCCCAAAATAAAGTGTCATCCCCGCGCAAGCGGGGACCCAGATGTTTAAAGGCTGAAAGATACGCAGCTCTGGTTGGCGTGGAGCTCGCGAAATCGGTGAACTTCCGGACCGTTCTCCCCTCTCTAAGCATCTGGGTCCCCGCTTGCGCGGGGATGACACTCTTATTTTCTCCGTTTTCTGCTGCGTTTCCGCGCGCAAGTGACAAGGCGCGCATTGCTGAAAGACGTTAACCAAGATAGGATCATCGAATCGAATGCGGCGGGAGGCGGGCCGCGCAGGGGAGCGGTCTATGTGGGGACGCAACGCGGTGGTTGCGGGAGTGTTGGCGCTCGCCGTCGCCGCCGTACCCGCCAACGCAATGCCGAAATCATCCGCGCAACATCTCGCCTGGTTTCAGCCGAACAACATCTATCATTCCGGCTTGCGCGGCACGCACACGGTCGCGCTGACATTCGACGACGGCCCCAATCACTATACGGCCGCGGTGCTCGATGCCCTGAAGGCGCTCGATGTAAAGGCGACGTTCTTCATTGTCGGCAGGATGGCGCATGCCCATCCCGACATTCTTGCGCGCATCGCCGATGAAGGTCACCTGCTCGGCAATCACAGCGCCACCCATCCGCTCCTCGATCAGACCTACGTCGACAATCCCGACCGCCTGCTCGATGAGCTTCGCGACGTCGACGATCAGATTGCGCCGCTCATGCCGGCCGACGCGAAATTCTATTTTCGGGCGCCGTACGGCGCCTGGCGGCCGGAGCTCGCTGACGCCCTGAATGATGATCCGGTGCTGCGGAAATACGTGGGGCCGATTTACTGGGACGAGGGCGGGGAAGTCTCGTTCAGCGACGACGGTTACATCCTGAGTGCCGCCGATTGGGATTGCTGGCGCCGCGGTTGGGATCCTGCGACCTGCGCGAAGGGCTACATCCGGGAAATCCGGCGCAAGGACGGCGGTGTCGTCATCCTGCACTGCATCCATGCGCAATCGGGTGCACTCGTCGCCGAGCTCGTGCCGCCGCTGATCGAAGAAGGGTACAATTTCGTGCGGCTTGACGAGGTGCCAGGTTACCAAAAATACGAAACCACGCCACAGGAAAGCGAACCGTCCGTGGCGAGTCTCGACGGCCCGCGGCCGGGCGCACAAATCGCGCAGCGGTGACTATAGTGACGGTTGATGGCATTTGACCGCCGGACTGGCTAAATGTCTATTAAAATAACATGCAAAGGCAGCGAGAAACGCATTCCGAAGATGTAATCATTGTTGTGTACACCGACACAAGCGCAACATCCGTTGTCGCGATGGCTTCCCAACGAGCAGGAACTTGCAATGAACATGAGTCTTAAACCGACGCTCGCGGCGGCGTTGCTCGCCGGCGCAACAACCCTGGTTCCCACCTTCGCGACGGCAGGTGTCGACCTCTCGGTCAGCATCGGCGCACCCATTGTGGTCGGTGCACCCGACTATTCGCCTTACGACGGAGAATTCTACTACGACCCGATCTACTTTGATGGCGCCTGGTACCACGGCCCGTATCGCTGGCGGATGATGCACGGCGTGCGCGTGTTCTGGGTGGACGGAGGCTGGCACCGCAACGCGTGGCACGGCCCGATCCCGGCTTCGCTGGTGTTCCGGAATGGCGGCTATTGGAGAGGGGGCCGTTACGCGGGTTTCCGAGAGGCCGAACGCTTCAATGCCCGCTTTGCGCCGGCAAGAGGCGGCGAGCGCGCGGAACACGGCGACAGGAAATTCGATCGGGAAGACATGAAGCGCCGGGATAACCGCTAGAAATCCCCTTCCCCGCGTTTTCCGGGAACGGCCTCATGCTTTCACGGGTGGGGCCGTTTTCGGGACACGAGAAATTCCTGCATTGCCGACGTCGAGCCCGGCAATTGTGATCAGCGCACCAACGGAAACGTGTAATCGCTCTGTTCTGCAGGACGCCGCACCGAGACATCCGGTGAGCGCCATTACTTCGGCGGCCGATTGGCGAGCAGGTAGGGAAAACCGTTGTTGACGCTTGGATCTTCTACCCAAACCTTGGGGTCAAATCCACTTGGTAGCCCCGCCTGGAACTGCTCCGTCGTCAGGCCGGTAATCCCCGAATCGTTGCCGTCACCGGAGCCAAAATCGGTTCCGCTGGTTTCGGTATCCCAATACGATGAGTCTGCGCTGCCCTGATCGGCGCCAAAGAAACCGCCAACGTCTCCGTTGCGCTTGCCCGAAACGACGCCCGTAGAATAACTGCTTTTTGCCACTCCTCCATTGTAGTTGACGCCTATAAAGCCACCAACGTCGAAGGAGCTCGCGTAACCGCTCACCGAACCCGTAGAATAAGAGTTGATGATCGTACCAGTATTTGTGGCGCTTAAGCCTCCACAATAATTTTCGCAGGTGACGGTGTCAGTCGAGAAGCCCTGTGCGATATTACCTGTGTTGTAAGCAACGAGTCCGCCCGCGCTCGTAGAGTCGCGCCCCGAGATAGAGCCTGCGGACCATGAATTGGTGATAGTCCCCGTATTTTCTCCAACCAAGCCGCCGGAAACGCCATTTACGAGCGCCTTTATCCGGTCAGTCGCGTGAGAATATTCGATTGTCCCGTTGTTTTGTCCGACGAGCCCTCCAGTTAATCCACCAACGAGTCTGCCGCTTGTTTCGGAACCGCTGACAGTTCCATCGGACACGCCTGCGAGCCCGCCCACCGTGCCAAGTCCTTGCATTACGACGTGTGACAGACGGACAGCGTTTACCGCCCCGTTTTTTGAGACGTGGTAAAACAGGCCGACATAATCATACTGTATGTGGTCGACGACGGTCAGGTTTGATATGACGCTACCCAAACCAGAAAATGTACCAGAAAATTCAGCACCAATAGGCGGCGAGGTGTACACGCCGTCGCCGCTGGCATCGTAATCGCCGGCAAGGGCGTACGCTCCCCTGGGCATTCGGGCAATATCATACGCGAGGTTCTTGAGATTGTTCTCAAGTCGGTACAAAATCCCGTTGATCGTGAGTTGACTGGACAGGTTGGCAAACGTGATCCTTCCGCGTTTGCCAAACTCAAAACTGCCCTTGCTACTTCCGCCGTTGGTCAGGATCGCAAGCTCGGCAACTCCCCACACTGAGACCTGCTGATTGACGGACACTGATCGATATGCATCGAGCGTCAGTGCGCTCGCACTTGCCCACTCGAAGGGCGCTCGAATATTGACGTCGTACCCCTGAACACCGGAACCGGTCGTAGTCACAGTCAAATTGCCGGACGCAAGCAGATTTTCGAGATCGGTGACGTTCAGCACTGCGTCCGTTGCAGTCGGCGCGCAGATACCGCCGGTGCAGCTCATGTTTTGGGTTGCTGCGGTGGAAATGATGATGGCAGCATGCGCGCTTGCGGCACAGAAGCCCAGCGGAACGGCAGTGGCGAGCAGTCGGGCAACGCGCAGCATCGGTTTCCCCCGGAATGAAGCGGCCGCCAGCATACGCTTGACCGGGGCAGAGCGCGAGGTTGATGTCAGCACATATCTCTAAGCGCCAGTCGTGTGCGGCGCCTTCGCAGCACCTGCGCCGGCTTGGGCAGCGGCTGTAGACGACGTGGTGCCGCGCTACACTTGACCGATGGCGGCGCCGCATTTCTGGGGCTTCGTATTCATGCTCCGGGGGCGTGCCCGCGAGATGGGATCGGTTCGCTGACCGATGTACGGCTTCGCGAAGCCCGCACATGCGCCGATCCGGATTCAAAACTCGCGCGCGCGAAGCTCGAGAACGCGGGCGCCGGTATTGCATCGGGTTCTGC
The DNA here is from genome assembly GCA_036264415.1 of Rhizomicrobium sp. Lineage (GTDB taxonomy): Bacteria > Pseudomonadota > Alphaproteobacteria > Micropepsales > Micropepsaceae > Rhizomicrobium. The sequence continues at coordinate 17,582 of DATAQZ010000050.1, forward strand.
ATCACACGCCTTCGCGACAACCGCACCGCCTGCCTTTTCTCCCGACCAGGCGGGGTCGGCCAGAATCACGTGCCATAGCGCGGCGCCATACGCGGCGTTCATGTGGACAACGTTGTCTGAACCGTGAAGACGGTTGCCGACAAGCCTGGTCGAGCCCTTTGCGTACTCGCTTTTGCTGCGCAGCGGCCCAGCTTTGGTGAACGGCGGCTGGGTGAACATCTCGCAATTCAGCGAATCCGCGATTGTACGGGCCGCAGCCGCAAAGCAATCCGCGAGTTTCTGCGGCGTCCCGGACCCGAGAATTGCCTTTTCGGCAGCCCATTCGCTCTGCTCGATGCGGAGCGGCAGTGGAATGAGGCCGATCGGTTTGCGCGTGATCCGGCGTAGCTTTTCGACAGTGAGAATGGCGCTGGCAGCGCGAAGATCGGCTTCCACCATGCGCATAAACAAAGGCAACGACAAAGGCTGGCGCTCGTCCTTCGGCTCCGTATCAATCCGCGCCTTCGCCAGGAATCCGGCAGGCACTCCGGCGTGGAAGCCTGAGCCGCAGACAAGAAAGCGATCATAACGGCGAACGGAAAAACTTCCTCCGACACCGGAAATGCGTTTTAGGAACCTGCGCAGCCTGACGCTGTCGGCAACCAGCCTTCGCCCGCGCACCTGCAAATCGTCGATGCGCTTCCCCGGGGCTGCGAAAACAGTCACATCACAATTGGGAAAATTGCTTTTGACGATGTCCCAGCCAAGCTTGAGCGCGCCCGCATGAGAATTGCCGAGGAGGCAGAGTTTGATCATTGCGCGAAGGTATCCAGAAGCTCTTCCTCGCAAACCAACTCATCTTCCTCATCGTCATTGCGATTTTCGGCAACCGGCGCGGGCTTCTTCCCGGCGCTGATCTGCAGTTCGTTGTTGCCTACATCGTGTTGGGCAAAAAATGTGTCCATCGCCGCTTTTACGCCGTCGGCACGGACGGAACGCAGATTCGATTCGAAATACGCGCCCCTCGAAAGCGAGCTGGTGATGATCTCATAGGATGGAAAGTACTCGACATTTGCCCGCTCGTGGAACAGTTGGCCGGCCACCGCCCGCAACACCGATTTTGAATAGATGGTCGCGGCCAGAACGTGCTCGCCGCTCGCGGTCGCGGTCAGCGGCACGGGCGATACGGTCAGGAGGAAGCGGATATCCGGATTAAGACGCTCCGCCAGATCCATGAAAGCGGAGAGATCTTCGTAGACGTCCCGAAAGCTGAAGTTGTGGAAACGGTACACCGCGGGATCGAAATGGCCGGCGAGTGTGCCAGGCGCGGTGGGATAGACGGTGCCTGAGGCGGCGTGCAGCCAGGTTTCGGTCAGCCCCAGCGTGAAAACAAACACGTCCGCGGATGTGACGACCTCGCGGACTTTGCCCAGATGGTATTCGCGATGATCAGTAACCTCCGCCGGACTGGCCAGGCCGTAAGGTTCGACGGATGGCCGCATCGCGTCGTAATAGCGGCCGTCCTTTTCCCAAACGGGATCCGCAGGTGCGAATTCGCCAAAGGCTTCGCGAACAACCTGCAACAGCTGCCGCGCCGTATAGATGTTGGCATAGCGGGCCGAATAGATGCCGTAACCGAATTCGTTGGCGCTTTTCTCGTCCAGCCTGCCCGGCGCGGGCTCCGCATCGATCACGGAAAAGCCGCGGCTTCTCAGATTGCGGGCAATATGCTGCGCGAAGCAGCTGCCCGCCGTGGCGACGCCCATCGCGGGGGTGATGGGAAATTTCCTTTTGTAAAGATCCGGAATAGCGCCGGGTTCGTGGCCGACGACCCCAGTGCGCCAGAAGGCTGCCGGTCCAAGCGCTTCGTAGGGCGATCTCATCGCGAATTTTCGGCTGTTTTTCTGCAGGACTTTACGATGCCTCCAGCCGGTTGTGCAACCAAACGCTCTGTTTGCGAAAGCCCAATTCCAACCAGGGCTGGGGGATGTATTGCCGAGGCGCGGTTTGAGAGCGCAACAGCAGGATCAACTGCTTTGAATTTTTGTTGCTTGTACATTGTCCAGCACTGACATTGGCGGGCAATCGCGCGTTCACCACGGCGCGTAGACGACACGAGCGATCTGGCGGATGGGGTGGGATTCGAACCCACGGGGCCCTCGCGAGCCCGCCGGTTTTCAAGACCGGTGCTTTCAACCGCTCAGCCACCCATCCAAGTCTTTGCATTCTAAAGCAGATTCAAAGCTGCTTCGACCTAGGAAAATCGCGTTGCTACCGGAATTGCGACCGAAATACTTCGCGCGACGGCCCGGATTAACGATTTCCGAACGCTGCATCAATCTTCTCCGGCATCGTCTGAAACACGGCGGTATAGGTCGAGTGTCGTAAGCGATGGTCGAGTGACCAAGGCGCTCGTACGCGATCTTGGGATGAATGCCGGCGGGCGGTACGTCGGCAAAGGGATGTCTTACACCAGCAGAATCAATTCGCGCTCGCTGCTGTCACGTAGAGTTTTTTTTCGCTGAAGGCAAAAAAGAGATGCAGCGCGCGCAATTCGTGGAATCCTACATTCATCGCTGCGTCGCCGCGGCACCGATAACCAGTGTCGCGTATCGTCTGATGCAGTTCTCCGTCGCAGACCTTCATGTTTATATCGCCGTAGAGGAAGACTGCAGGATTCGTAATGGACAGCCCGTCCGCTGACAGGGCTTTGAAAGGGAAACGGTAAAGTCCAGCGCCCGGATACGTTGAGTCAGGTGTGACGCCGGGAAACGATGGCGTTAGACCGAACTTCTCGCGCGCGACCGGAAAAGCAAGCACCGTCATCGGGTTGCTCGGGTTGATTGTGGCATTAATCGTTTTGCCGTCCAGCCCGAAATTGTAGTGATAAAGGCCGCCCGGCATGGGTTGCATATCAACGACGGCAACGGGTTGATGCGTCCAGTAGACGACCTGTCCTGCACAATGATGGGGATCAAAGAGATTGAGCTTGTTCTTCGCGATATCGAGCTCGACATCATAGTTGTTGAGAAAATCGAGGCCGATACTGCCTGTGATTCCACTGGCCGTCGATTCCGATGCCCTATACATGCGCACGTTGTGTGCCACCAGCGATCCTACCTGAAGGGTGGGGACGGAAAGCGCCAATATCTTGCCGCGCAAATTCAGATGTTTGAGTTGTTCGCCCCCAAGCAGCAAATCTGTGTCACGATATGGCAGAACGATTTGGATGAGCTTCAATTGATTTCCGACGTCCGGCGCAAGGTAACTGTACGGGACATCAATGTTGAGTCTGAGATTCTCGGGAACGCCGTCTATCTTCACCGGTATGAGTACTTCACCGTTGGGTGCGGTAATGTCGACGGACCCGACCTCCGTGAGCTTGCATTCCTGCGCGCCTGCGGGCTGCACGAAAACGGAATAGAAGACGATCGATGTGGCGAGAGTGGCGACGCACTTAAAGAACATGTCCGTGTATCCCCGGGCGAAGTCCTCGTATTCCCGAATGTATCGCAGCAACGCTACGCCGGGAAGTGTTTCACCGTTCGTCGAGAGGACACGCGGGCTGCTCGTTTAACCGAACAGGGGCAACCGGAAATGAGCGGACGTTACGGTGTTACCGAGAAGACCGTGCCGTTGTAATACGTGCCGCCGCTGGCCGTCGTGCCATAGATCGCGCCATTGATGGCGGTCAGTCCGGCGGCGGGGTTGAGGCCGTCGCTGCCGCCTTGGAAGGCGTACACCACGGTTTCGACTCCTTGCGGCGTTACCGAGAATACCGTGCCGCAGCCATAACCGCTGCAGGCCGTTGTGCTGCCGCCGGACCAGGTCACACCGTAAAGAGTGCCGCCGACATTAATGAGACCGCCGTTCGGTTCGGACCCATCAAGGCCGCCCTTGAAGGAATACAGTTTCTTGAAGGAACCGGTCAGGCTCAACGAATATACCGTGCCGACATGGTTGGTCCCGTACAGGCTGACACCGTAGAGCTTTTTGCCCACATTGACGAGAGACGACTCCGGATAGCCTCCGTCGCTGCTGTTCTTGAAGGCGTATAGTGTTTTCTTGACCCCGGCGGTGGTCAGCGAAAACACCGTCCCATAGTAACTGCTGCCGCCGGTATAGGTGGTGCCATAAAGCGTGCCTTTGACATTGATCAGGCCGCCCATGGGATTGGCGCCGTCGCTGCCACCCTTGAAGGCGTACAGCACGTTTTCGACACCTTGTGGGGTTATGCTGAATACCGTGCCGTAGCCGCTCGAGCCGCCGCCGTAGAAGGTGGTCCCGTACAGCGTTCCGCCAACATTGACGAGGCCGGCGGTGGGATTGGCGCCGTCACTGCCGCCCTGGAACTGGTACAGCACGGTCTCGGCACCCTTCGACGTTACGCCAAAGACGGTGCCGCAGCCCCCGCTACAGGCGGTCGAGCCGCCATACTGTGTCGTGCCGTAAAACGTCCCCCCGACACTGATGACGGGAGACTTGGGGCCCGCCCCGTCGTTCGCGCTGTTCTTGAGAGAATAGACGAGCTTCTCGCCTCCGGTGGTGGCCGCCTTGAAAACAGCGCCTGCGCTGTAGGCACCCCCGCCGACGGTCGTTCCATACAGCGCGCCGTTGACATTGGTCATGGTGGCGGCGGGGCCGCTGCCGTCGCCGCCCGTCCCGAAAGAGTACAGTACGGTATGCGTCCCGGCATGGGCGCTCGGAGCAAGAAGGAGTGCTGCACTGGTGCCCGCGAGGGCGGCGCGGCGCATCACGTCAAGAATCAAGGTCATCGCAATCCTCGCTTGCTTCATTTCGTGACATGCGGCCACGACTCGGGGGCCATATCCCTAGACCTCCGGGATTAAAGTTCTGTTGCTTTAAAATTTGCACTTCTGCGAAGGCGGCGCTTTATTTTTCCGAAAAGAGTGCCCGACAGTCCGCAAGGGAAGCGCCGTTGCAGTTTGTACCAATGATCCGGTTGACGGTGTCGCAAAAGCATTGGTAGCGTTTTTCCGTGCTGGAGGCCTGTTTGACAGGGCAATCCAGCTTCAGACGCAAGACGGGGGATCATCATGCCGAAATCAGTTGTCGTGCTGTCGGGACTCGCGATTTTTCTCGCGGCGCCGGCGGCCGTTGTTGTCGCCCAGGATTCCTACGAACCGCCGCCGGGCAAGGAACAACAGGAGCAGGCCACAAAAGCCATGCACGACACGAAGATCTGTCGAAGCGGGCCACGTGCGAGGAAACCTGCAGCAATCGGCTCCAGGCGTGTTTGATGACAGCCAACGGCGGCGGAACTACCGCGCTCGCAAAACGATGTCAGGGCGTATGGAATTCGTGCAAAGTGCATTGCTAGAGGTGTCGGGCACCGGCTCGCCTAAGCGCTAAAGGGGTGCTGCCAATGCCGCACGAACTGATCCTGCTTCCCGTTGGGGCGCTCGCGCTGCTCACGTTTCTGGTGCTCCTGCTCGTCCCGATCCGCCGATTCCGCGCCGCGTTCGCGGGGCAGGTGGGCGCCGGCGACTTCCGTTATGGCGAATCGGCGCGGGTGCCCGGCGACGTCGCGATTCCCAATCGCAATTATATGAATCTGCTTGAACTGCCGGTGCTGTTCTATGTCGTCTGTGTACTGAATTACGTGACGGCGTCCACCGTTTCAACGACAACACTGGTGTTGGCGTGGATCTACGTTGGCTTGCGCGCGCTGCACAGCGTCGTCCACCTGACGTACAACAATGTGATGCACCGGCTTGCCGTGTTTGCGGCGGGCAACGTCGCGCTGGCTATATTGTGGATCGTGTTTTTCGTGCAGCTGCGCGGTGCCGGTCACTAATTTCCTGGGGACGATCGAGCCCATGCCGTGCTCCACAACCTCTGCGTGGGGTTGCGCACTTCGGCGGCATTAACCTATCGTTTACGAAGTCGGGTTTGAGTCTGGGCGTATGCGGGGTTCTGCGGGCAGAATTGCCATCCTTTGCGCGTCGACGGCGCTCGTCGCGGCCTGTTCGACATCGCCGGCACCCGAGCCGGAACTCTCCAGCGTCAGCCTTCCTTCCGGCAATGGTGTTTACAAGATCGGCGAACCCTATGAGCAGGAGGGCGTCTGGTACTACCCGCGCGAACAGCCGGAATATGACGAGACGGGCATCGCCTCCTGGTATGGCGCGGATTTTCATGGGCGCCGCACCGCCAACGGCGAGGTCTTCGACCTCAACGGATTGACCGCCGCGCATCCGACGCTCCCCATGCCCGTCAATGTGCGGGTGACGAATCTGGAAAACGGGAAGTCGCTCGTGCTGCGCGTCAACGACCGCGGTCCGTTCAGGCGCGGCCGGATCATCGACGTATCCCAGCGCGCAGCACAGCTTCTGGGCTTTTACGGCCAAGGCACGGCGAAAGTGCGCGTGACCTATCTCGCGCGCGCCGATGGGCCGCCCGGTACGCCCGCGGACACCACCACGGAAACAGCGGTTGCGACAGCGGGGACGGCGGTTGGAGCCGCGCCGACCGCGGCGGTGCAGGTCGCAGCACTCGACCCCGTTTCAACGCATCCCGCGATGGCGGCCGCCGCACCGGCCGCACCGGCCGCCGATCCGGCGGCGCCCGAATCCCCCTCGTTCGATGCGCCTTCGCCATCGCCCGAAAAGATCGATGCGAAACTTGCGGCGAACGCGGACGCGACCCCGGTCGTTGCCACGCTGCCGGTCCCGGCAGCTACGCACATCTTTATTCAGCTCGGCGCTTTCTCGATCAAAGAGAATGCCGAGCGGTTGAAGGACAAATTTTCCGCCGCGGGCAATCTGACGATTTCTCCAATCGACAGAAAAGGACGGATTCTTTACAAGGTCCGCGTCGGTCCGTTCGATGATGTGAGGGCCGCCGATTCGGCGCTCGCGCAAATCACCGGGCTGGGGAGCAACGACGCGAAGATCGTCGTAGACCAATAGACCGCGAGCACTCTGGGAGTTTTGCGCCGATGCGCCCTATGCGCGTGTTCCTCATTCTGCTTTTTGCCATTGCCTTCGCCGCTGCCAAGCCTTTTGCCGCCTCGGCCGCGCTCGAGACCGCGGCGGAACACGCGGTGCTGATGGACGGCGAGAGCGGGCAGGTGCTGTGGGCGAAGGATGCCACGACGCCGTCGCCGCCGGCCTCGATGAGCAAGCTGATGACGCTCGAGCTGCTGTTCCAGCGTCTGAAGGACGGCCGCGTGAAGCTCACCGATACTTTTCCGGTGTCTCAGCGCGCCTGGAGCACGCAGGGATCGAAGGGCTTTGCGATGATCGGCGCGCGCATCCCGGTCGAAACACTGATCCGCGGCATCATCATCGCCTCGGCAAACGACATGTGCGTCGTCGTCGCCGAATCGCTCGGCGGATCGGTCGAAGCCTTTGCCGATATGATGAATGCACGCGCGAAGCAGCTCGGACTAACGGGATCGCATTTCGTCAATCCGGACGGGCTGCCGGAGCCGCCGGGGCAGATGATGTCGGTGCTCGATCTGGCGAAGCTCGCGCGGCACATCATCTACGACTATCCCCAATATTATCATTATTTCGCCGAACGCAGCTTCAGCATGGATGTCGGCAACGGACACAAAATCACCCAGCCGAACCGCGACTCCGTGCTCGACAAATTTCCCGGTACCGACGGTTTGAAAACCGGCCATACCGACGCCGCGGGGTATGGCATCACGGTTTCCGCTGTACAGAGCGGCCATCGCCTCATTCTCGTGCTGAACGGCCTGCGCTACCCGCAGCTCAACAAGATGACGCCAGCGGCGCAGGACTGGCACGGCGTGCAGCTCAGGGGCGACGAAGCGGCGCGGCTCCTCGGCATCGCGTTCCGCGAGTTCCGGCGCTACCCGTTGTTCAAGCCAAACGACGTGGTGGCCCAGGCAAAGGTGTGGCAGGGCGCCAAAAATACCGTGCCGCTCACGGTGAAGGCACCCGTCGGCGTGACCATGCAGGTCGATTCCCATCCCGGCATGAAAGTCGCTGTCGCTTATGATGGGCCGGTGGTAGCCCCCATCGAGAAGGGCCAGAAGCTCGGCGAGCTGAAGGTCACCGCGCCGGATTATCCCGGGCTCGAAGTGCCGCTCGTTGCCGCGGAGCCCGTATCACGCGCCAACATCTTCGCGCGAATGTACATGGGCCTGAAGGCGCTCCTGTTCGGACATTCCGGGTAAACGATGCCGGCGCGGCCGCGCTTCATCACGCTCGAAGGGGGCGAGGGCGCGGGGAAATCCACCCAAGCGGCGCGGCTCGCGGCGGCACTGGAAGCGGGCGGCATTCCGGTTTGCCTCACGCGCGAGCCCGGCGGCTCGCCGGGCGCCGAACAGATCCGCATGCTGCTGGTCGAAGGAGAGCAAGGGCGGTGGGATCCGCTGACCGAGACCCTGCTCCTGTTCGCGGCACGCGCCGATCACCTTGCGCACACCATCCGGCCGGCACTTGAAGCGGGTCAGTGGGTGATCTCCGACCGGTTTACGGATTCGACCTATGCCTATCAGGGAGCAGGGCGGGGCCTCGACGACAGCAGCATTGCGGCCATCGATTCGGCCACCACCAGCAGCTTCAAGTCTGATCTCACCATCATCCTCGATGTGCCTGTGGAACAAGGACTTTCTCGTGCCGGTACCCGTGGTGCCGGCGAGGCGCGGTTCGAGTGTTTCGACCGCGATTTCCACGCGCGCATCAGGGACTATTTCGTTGCGCTCGCCGCGCGCGAGCCGGAGCGTTGCGTATTGCTGGACGGGTCCGCCCCGCCGGACGCCGCCGCCACCGCAATCTGGAACGTGGTGAGAGGCCGCTTTCGCCTCTGATCACGCAGGCTCGCCGCTGCGCGGCTCGCCTCCCTCTCCCCCTTAGCGGGGGAGAGGGAAATGAGCAGCGCGCCAGCGCTGCGAATTGGGAGAGGGGGAAACTCAGATCACGCGAACGATCCAGGCGGCGAGGGTGTCGAGCAGTTCCCGCATCACATCGGCATCTTTGCGCCCCGAGCGCGCGGGCACGTGAAACGAATGGTCGGCGTCGTCGAACAGCCTCAACGTTGCCAGGAGGCCAAGCCGTTTGACGAGCGGTTTCAGATAATCGAGCTCGGCAAACTCGTCGCGCGTACCCTGCAGGAAAAGCATCGGCACCTTGACGGAGGACAAATGCCCGGCGCGCTCGTCGGAACCGTGCCCGGGCGTGTGCAGTGGAAATCCCAAAAAAGCGAGACCGCGAACATTTGCAAGCGGCGCTTCGGCTTGCGCCTGCGAGGTCATCCGCGCGCCATAGGATTTGCCGCCGGCGATCAACGGCATGTTCGGCAGACGGCGGCCCGCTTCTCCGACCGCCGCGCGAACGGCCAGTTGCGCGCGTTTGGGTGAATCGGGATGTTTCCGCCCTTCTTCCATGTACGGGAAATTGTACCGGAGCGTGGCGATGTGGCGCTCGGCCTGACCATGCGCGACCGCCGCCATGAAACTGTGCGCCATGCCGACGCCCGCGCCATGCGCCAGCACATAGCAGGCACACGCCCCGTCGGGCGCGATCAGCAACCCGGAGACATGGGCGTCCTCGACGGGAATTTTCAGTCGCTGTTCGGGAGCAGAGGTCATGGCACAGTTTACCAGGAACGGCGTTGCGGTTCACCGCCCCCTCTCCCTATTCGCAGCGCTAGCGCGCTGCTCATTTTCCCTCTCCCCCTGAGGGCCCTGAGGGGGAGAGGGTTGGGAGAGGGGGTGCGTTTCACGCACGCAGACGCTAAACCGATGGAATGCCCAGACGCGTGCGCGAAGAAGAGCCTGTCGAGACCGACCGGATTGCCGGACAACCGCATCCGCGCGAGACGCTCGCGCTGGTGGGCCAGGACGAGGCGCTGGCGCGCGCCGCGCGTGCGATCCGCGGCGGGCGCCCGCCGCAGGCGTGGCTGATCGCCGGACCTGCAGGCATCGGCAAAGCGACCTTCGCCTATCGCGTCGCGCGCTATCTTCTTTCCTACGGCGCAACCGACAAGGGACCGGAGGATCTCGGCGTACCGCCGAAGGATCCCGTCGTGGCGCTCGTCCGCGCCGGCGCGCATCCCGGGCTCCTGGTGCTGAAGCGCGGCCTCAACCCGGATACCGGCAAGCTGATGACGGTCTTGTCGGTGGGCGAAATCCGCAAGCTCGGACCGTTCTTCGGCATGACGGCTGCCGCCGGCGGCTGGCGCATCGCCATCATCGACACCGCCGACGAGATGAACGACCAGGCGGCGAACGCGCTCCTGAAGATTCTGGAGGAGCCGCCCCAGCGCTCGATGCTCATTCTGCTTGCGCACGCACCGGCGCAGCTCGTTGCGACCATCCGCTCGCGCTGCCAGCTGCTGCGTCTTCAACCCTTTTCCGACGACCTCCTCGCCCGCGAAATTGCGGAGCGCGTACCAACGCTTGCTCCAGGAGATCGCGCGCGCCTGGTGGCGCTGTCCGGCGGTTCGCTGGGCCTCGCGCTTCGGCTGCTGGAAGAGGACGGATTGAAACTCGCAGCCGATGCCGAGCAGCTGATCGAGCGGTCAGCATCGCCCGATTTCGCCGGTCTTTATGCGCTCGCCGAACGCGTCGCAAAGATCGACAAGGGGCTCGACTCCTTCGGCAACACGCTCGCGCAAACGCTGGCCGACCGCATTCTCGCCCGCGCCAAGCAAAACGCGGCGTATCTCGATCGCTGGGTGGAACTGCGTGCGGCGATCCAGGAAACTTTCGCACGCGCCGCTGCATTGCATCTCGAGCCGAAGCAGACGATCCTGTCGGCCGCGCGCGCAACGGCCAGGGTGGCGCGGCGCGGCGCCTTGTAACGCCTCATGCTTCGACAGGCTCATGAGGGTCAAATAATCCGCCTCGCCCTGAGCCAACCCGCCTACGCTAAAGCTACGGCGGGTCAGTGCGCTGACCGTAGCCGCCGAAGCCTCGGCGAAGGCGGATCGAAGGGTGAGGTCGACAAATCGATCAATGATGCTTGTCGACAGCCACTGTCATCTTGATTTTCCGGAGTTCGCGGCCGAGCTGCCGGATGTGGTGGCGCGCGCGAAAGCCGCCGGCGTCACGGTCTGCGTATCGATCGGAACCAAACTGTCGCGCTTCGGCGAGGTCGCCGCGGTCGCGGAGAGATTTGACAACGTGTACTGCACCGTCGGCAGCCATCCGCACGAAGCGGCTGAAGAGCCGCTTGCCGATTCCGCGCCGCTGCTCACGCTGGCGAAGCAGCCCAAAGTGGTCGGCATCGGCGAGACCGGCCTCGATTATTATTACGAGCACAGCCCGCGAACGCAGCAGGCGGCGAATTTCCGTGCGCACATCGCCGCCGGGCGCGAACTTTCGCTGCCGCTTGTCGTGCACACGCGCGACGCCGAAGAGGACACGATCGCGATCCTGCGCGAGGAGATGGGGAAGGGCGCCTTCACCGGACTCATTCACTGCTTCACGGGAACGCAGCGCCTTGCCGACGCGGCACTCGAACTCGGGCTGTTCATCTCGGCTTCCGGCATCGCCACCTTCAAGAAATCCGAGGCGTTGCGCGACGTGCTGAAGCGCGTGCCTCTCGACCGGCTGCTGGTGGAGACGGATGCACCATATCTGGCGCCCACACCGCATCGGGGAACACGCAACGAACCGGCGTTCGTCGTCCATACGGCGGCGATGCTCGCGGAACTGAAAGGCGTGCCGGCCGGCACCATCGCCGAGGCGACGACAGAGAATTTTTTCCGGCTGTTCGCCCGGGCCGCACGGCCGCAATGACGGGCACGCTAACCGTCACCATCCTCGGATGCGGATCCTCCGGCGGCGTGCCGCGCCTCGGCGGTCCGGACGGAAGCGGCAGCTGGGGTGCCTGCGATCCCGACAATCCGAAGAACCGGCGCCGGCGCTGTTCGATGCTGGTCGCGCAGCAATTATCGCAAGGCGTGACGACGGTTCTCGTCGACACCGCGCCCGATCTTCGCCAGCAGCTGCTCGATGCGCGCGTGTCCTCGCTCGACGGCGTGATTATCACGCACGACCACGCCGACCAGCTGCACGGCATCGACGATCTCCGGCTTGTCTTCCATATCATGCGCAGATGCGTGGACGTGTACGCAGACGAAGAGACGATGCGCGAAGTGCGCCGCCGTTTCGGCTACTGCTTCGAGACGCCGGACGGCGGCGTCTATCCGCCGATCCTGAACCCTCACGTCATTCCCGAGCCGTTTCGCGCGTTCGCGATCGCCGGGGCAGGGGGCGCCATCCCCGTCCTCCCCTTCTGGCAGCAACATGGTCCGATCCGCTCGCTCGGCCTGCGCTTTGGGCCCATCGCTTATTCCAGCGATGTCAATGGCTTGCCTGAGGACTCTTTCGCGGCTCTTGAGGGTGTGGACTGCTGGATTCTGGATGCGCTGCGTTATACCCCGCATCCGACCCACGCCAATGTGGAAACCGCGCTTGCCTGGATCGCGCGCGTGAAGCCAAAGCGGGCCATCCTTACCAATCTCCATCTCGATCTCGATTACGAGACGCTCAGGCGCGAACTGCCGAAAGGCGTCGAACCGGCGTATGATGGGATGGTGATCACGCCGGGAGACGCAACATGAGACATCCTGGAGCCGCTTTCGTGGGCCTGATCTGTTTGTTCGCGGCCTCTCAGGCCATGGCCCAAGGGGGGCAGGCGCAACTACCGCTGACGACCGCCGCGGGAACGCCACCACAAGAAGTTTTGCCGTCGCCTTTCCGGTGTTCCCATTTCACCCACAACAGCGACGGGTCGTGGTCGGTGTTGCGTTCGGTAACGATCAGAAGCGGTGATACGACGACGACTCTCCAACCGGGCGCGAGCTTCGCTCCGGGCGCCACGTTCGCCGGGATCGACCTTGCGGTGGTGCTGAACAGGCAGTGCATTCCGCACTGATGCCCTGTACCGGCCGGCATGAGAAGTTGGGAAAGATGGCGGCGGCCTGAGCCTGATCCCCGCGCAGGGAGCGAAGGGCGGGTGACGGAAGAACGATCGTGATCGCAAGCGGGTTTTCGCCGGCCAGTCCACGGGCAGCACGGCACAAACTTCCCGAACGCGCGACCGCCGTCGCGCTGCTCATCCTGCTTCATGCAGCGCTGTTTCACTTGATCCAATCGGAATTTGGCGTCCGTACAGGAAGGCTGCCGCTGAACGAAATCGTGCTTTCGTTCACCCAGCCAAACTCCAGGGAAACCGTGGCACCGGTAATCAGTCCGGTTTTCGTGAGGCCGCACGCACCAGTGCTCACGCCGCCGGTCATTGCACCGACCGGTTCGCGGTTGCCGCTTCAGCCGCCCATTGCCGCGCCAGACATCACCGGAGTCGGGCGCTCGCTGTTCGGCTGCGATCTCGTGAACGGCAGAAATCTCTCAACGGAGCAAACAGCAAATTGTCGGAAGTTCGGACGCGCGCCCCCGGACACGGGATCGATCGAGGCAGGTATGCCGAAGGGTTCGAAGGCCAGACACAGCACGCTCTGGGCGGCGGAGCTTGCGGCGCGGCGGACGCCTCCGGAGGTTCCCTGTACGCATGTCGAGCAACAGGTTCTTGGTGGCCCGGGCGTGGAGAAACCGGTGACGACGCTGATGGCTGACCCGTTGTGCCTCTTGAAGGGATGGCTGAACGGCTTCCACGATCAGCCGAAGTAGTCTCCTTTGCTTTGAGCACACCAAAGCCCTTTGATCGCGACCACAGGAGCTTCCGATGTCCAACGGTAATGCCGCGATCGTACGTGCGCTTTACGACTCCCTGAGCCGCGGCGATGTCGACGCCGTACTCGGCGCCATGGACGCGAAGGTGCAGTGGAATTTGGCTGAGAATTTTCCTTATGCGGACGGCAATCCGTTTGTCGGCCCGCTGGCGGTTCTCGAAAAGGTTTTCGCGCGCGTTCCCGCCGATTGGGAGTCGTTTGCACACCGTATCGACAAAGTCGTCGCCGACGGCGACACCGTCGTGGTGCTCGGCCGCTATAACGCCAGGTCCAAAGCAACCGGCAAACAGGTCGACGCCCAGATGGTCCATGTCTGGGAACTGGCGGACGGCAAGGTTATCCGTTTCCAGCAATACACGGATACCGCCCAATGGCGCGACGCGGGCCGCGGATAGGATTCCCACGGCACAGTGGCTGGTTCCACATTGCCCCGTGACGCTGCTCCCGAACTCTGTCATATGGGTCGGACCATCGTTCATCGGGCAGGTTGCTCAATGGCTGCATGCCGGGCAAAAACCCCTGAAAGTGAGGAAATCTTTTCTGATGCCAGCGAAAAAACGAAAGAACGTCATTTCCGGCGTGGAGCGGCACGAACGACTCGAAGCAACGGCACGCGAGTTCGGCACCAGTGATGCGCCGCGCGCCTTTAAGCAGGCATTCGATAAGGTTGTAAGGCCATCAACTGTCACGCCTTCGGCTCTCCTTTCTCATCCATCCGGGAAGCGAACTTCTTCGTAAAGCCGCGTGCCATCGCAAATACGTGCGCAGCTTCGTCAGGCGCGTACTTCTCCTCTAAGTGGAGACCAGGGTTGCGGCACGCGTCCTTAACTGCATCGAGCAGCGCGTAGATTTCCTGAAATAGGTCTCTTTCCGGCCATTTGCTGCCGCGCCTTTTGACCAGGCAGCTGTGACACCGCCCGTAGCTCCAGTCCCAGAATTCGCATGAGGTGGAAAGAGCCGCTGCGTCTCGCGATATGGGCGATTAGTCATTTGAGTTAGCAGCCGGTATTAGGATAGCGCGTGACAGATGGAGCCCCCGCTGACTGTATCGCGAATATGAAAGGGGCTTTCCTGTTAGGAACGCGCGGTGCGCGCGGAACTCAAAAAGGTCCGGAATACCGGAGTACGTTTTGATTGCGTTGGATAAAGCCGGATTTGTGATTATCCCGAAACGGCCAACGGAAGGCATGCGCACGAGTCGGAGAACGCCAAGAGCGTTTGGGGCGATACGATCGTGGAATGGGAGAGGGCAACTATCCCCTTAGCAACGGAAACTCTGCGACCGGCAATGGCGTTTTTCCGCGTTTCAGATACTCAAAAAAGCGGTTCATAATGATCCAAGAACGCAGGATGATTTCCATACATATCGGCCCCTCGATTCTTGGCGCTTTTCCGTGCCGAATGTCGGTGGAATGTTTTGTAATGAAGATCAAGTATGCCCTATCCAGATTGAGCGCGCTTCGCATCGACTCCCACGCGGCAGAGTCACTTCTGTCGGACGCGATCAACCATTTCAATCCTTCGACCGCCCGCGCGCAGCTGGCCGGGCCTTCGTGAGGAATACTAATGGCGTCGATCAAGTCGCCTAATAAGCGCATGAGCGAATGACTCTCGACGATCGCGCGGAAGATTGTATTAAAATCGGCATCAGAGTGAATGGACGTGCAGAGCGGCGGCAATCTATTGTCCATCATTAGAAGAATTGACTCAATGCCGTCATCAGGTCTGATCCATCGGTCCAGAATAAAGGTGCGGGCAACGCCGGTTCGAAATGAGTTCAAGCTAATGAGAGCCCGACAATTGTCATACGCGCGCCGGTATAATTCTGTCGTGTCACTCGGCTGGAAATCGGCAACGGTACAATCAGCGACTATCCTTGAGTGATGGATAGAAATCTTAATGCCAATGGTCATGTTGCGTTCTTGCCAAACCCATGAAAAATAAAGCTCGCCAGGGAGCGTAAAATCGACCTCTACTGGAAGAACTTGGCCTAAAAACCGAATAGTCTTCAGCATGACCCAAACTCGCAAATGTCTGTAACGATGAGGGACTTCAAGCGCGAAACGTACTCTGAATCCGAAACCATCCGGCGCAGAGAGGATGCGCTAAAGCGGATGCTCAACGTGGCGGTCATTGTGGGGCTTGCCGGCGTAGTAGTTCCGCGCCTATGACTCGAACCATGCCAGCCAAGAAAACAGTTTTGACGGACGGGGAGCGGCGCTAGGCGCATCCGCGAAACCGCGCGCCAGATCGGCGCGAGCGATGATCCGAAAGTGTTGATGCGTATGCTCAAGAAGATTTCCTCCCGTCGTAAATGCCCTGTGCGTTAATTTTCCAAGGCAACAGTTCTTCTGGCCATGACTCGTCAGTGCCGTCCGCGAGCCACGGCAAGAACTTTCTCACGGTGGCCATTTTGCTTGGCGTGAGGAAATTCACGACGTGTTTATGCTCAATCAAACTCTCAAAATCTTTGCGGTGAACCGTATGTCCCTCCACCTGGCGGCGGCCATCGGTGTAGAATTGCCACGCTAGTAGATCGGCGGCTTGAACGGGGGCAGAGCGTGCTTTTTCTACAAAGGCATGACGTACATACCTGCTCGCGATTTTGAGGTTAGGGGTATTAAAGAGCCGCCCCATAATCTGATCGGCTTCCGGTTGGCTTTGGTGGCCAGCTTCAAAGAAATAGGCCACGTCGCCCTGATAGTTGGTGGCTCTAACCCACTGGCGGATTGCGGCGGTCGCGAGCGTTACGCAGAAAGTATAGGCCGTTCCGATCAAGGGGTGTTGAGGCATGAACTCCGTAAATTGTTGGACGTTCGTGGCAATGGCAAAACCGGCGATCGTTCGCTTTTTTATGATACCAATCATCTGTGCGGCGACGTGGATTCGCTGTGGTTTGGTCAGGCCGGCAAATACACCGTTTCCGTGCGCGCAATCGACCATGTGAAAGTAAGCCAGACCATACTTGTCGAGCACGGCGCGCCATTCTTGGCTTAGCAACTTGGATTGCTCGCTTTCCATCAGATAGCCAGCAACGCAGAGGATGGGGATATCGCGCACGGTGCCGTCTGGGTCGCGGCGCTTCGCAATCCCCAGGCTTTCGTCAAAATATGATTCCACCAAGACCATCAGGATGCCGCCGTTCGATAACAGCACTTCCACGAACCTAGAGCCGTTATGTCTATGGGCGGCCCGCGCGTTCACAATACCCCTTGCGGCTGGGCACGTGATAACATTGGCGATTATATACTTGAGTTAAGTAGGCCAAACGCCTAGGTTTTGCGTGCGTGACAGGCCGAAAGCTCAAGACCACCGGGTCCGGTCCCATATGTGGTCGCCAATATTTCCCATGATGGGACCGGGCTCGTTAGAAGCATGGCGTGGAAACGCAGGATGTCGAAACCGGCGTTTTTGCAGAAATCGAAGTAACTCGCGACACGATCACGATACGTCGAAAGGTCAGCCAAATGACGTGCGCCCTTTTGCTTGAGATCGCGAATGATCTTGGGAGCACCCGTGCTTCTTGGGATGGTAATATAAGCGCTGACCACGCCTATACGGCGGCTGAGGCGGTGTCAGACGCTATCCGGCGCGCGGTCTCAAAAATTCATCTCAAGAACGATGGCCTCCGGTAAGTAGAAGCCAAAAAGCACATTATCCTTCATAAAAATAATTCCTCCGTCTGTTGCCTTCACGGCACGTCGCAATCCTTTGATGGCAGGATGATCCTCGGAAACAAGCTTTACATCGGCTGCGTCAATGCCTCCGAGTTCCTGTCTCCGTTTTGAGACGATGGAGGCCATCATCCGGTAAAATCGATAGTCATCTGTGAAGCCTCCGGGCGGAACAATCCATAGTTTCCACGTATCGGAGTCCCCCAAGCGAACCCATACAGCAGCTCGCGGAGTAACCTTCCTGGTGGTGAGTTCGGTGATGATGATCCGACCGGCGTTCACCAGTGTTGTTTGATCCATTGGAACACTCCGGTCTGTGGGTTCGAGATTGCTTCAAGCATCTGCTGGGCGCTTATTGGGTCCTGCAAGTCATACCGTGATGCCTCTTCCCATTGGGCAACGATTGCCCAACGGGCTTGAAACTCCTCGTTGGCGTCTTGAGCGTCCCGCAATTCCGCTGTTAGTCCGGCTAGCGTCACAAGCTTTTTCAGATCGTGGCAGTACAAATCGTTCACTAGCTTCTTGTCCGGGATCGTCTCTGCCCCAAATTGAAGCGCAATGCACGCTTTCAACGCCAATTCAACGGCATAACCCGCAAGATAATAGGCGTTGGAATACCGCTGATTCTGGAGCAGCATAGCGGCATCTGCGAGTTTGGCCTCCGCATTGGCCTGAAGATCGGCTCGCTTTAAGGGAAGTCCCATGATGCCCCCTGCCGACGAATACTCTGAGCGCGAAACCGTGCGCCGAAGCGAAGCGGCTCTGAAACGGATGCTCAATACCCCTCACCAGCCGCACAAGGCGGCCAGTAAGGGCCGCAAGCGAAAACCCGCTAAACGTCGGAGTCAAGCAAAGCGAGGATGAGCCTCAGCCGCTTGCGGCCATCGCGGAACTTACGCCGGTCGCGATCCGTCAACTGGATGATAAGTCAACCGCTTGCCTTCCGCGCCTTTGAGGATGCGGTTGGCCCGTTCGGCATCGGAGACGCCTAACTTTGCGCGGTTGCTCATTCTGAAATCAAACTCTGCCAAATAGCGATGCAAATGTTGCTCGCTCATGTGTTGATACGTACCGACTAAGCCTCTCTTAAAGATCGAAAAATAGCCTTCCGCCGAATTGGTATGCACCTTCACGCCGTCCGCCGTTGTGCGGACGTACGCCTTGGTTATGGTCAATCGCTTCGTGCGCATACGGAATGATCTTGTAGTGACCAGCGCCGTCCGTGTGCAGCACGCTTTCCGGGTGCATCCCGTAGTGCAGGGCGTCCGCGATCTCCGCGCCAATCGGATGCTTTGAGCCGTCAATCACCTTGGAGCGGACGCGCCCGCCACGCTCGACCAGCGCGACGAATTTCTTGTTATCTTTCCGCGTAAACGGGCCGCGCGGTTTCCGGGATTTGTGTGAGCGGCCCAGTTCCGTTTCGTCGGCTTCAACAATTGTGCCCGGGCCACCCATTTTCTCGCCTTTGGCCGGTCCCATGGCTTCGCGGACGCGATGGGCCATGAACCATGCGCTCTTGTAGGTAATCCCAAGCATCCGGTGGAGCTGGTGAGCCGAAATGCCTTTCTTGCTCGAACCCATGAGGTAGGTCGCCAGAAGCCACTTGTGCAGCGGGATATGGGACCGCTCGAACACCGTCCCGGTGCGGACCGTGAATTTGCCCTTGCAAGCGTAGCAGGCGAACATTCCGGCCTGTGTCTCGCCACCCATCTTGTGAACCGTATCCGCGCCACAGAGCGGGCACGTCACGCCGTTGGGCCAGCGATCCGCTTCCATGTGCGCGATAGCGGCGGCTTCGTTCTTGAACATCGGGGCATTGAGATTGAACGTCATGGCCTGTCTCCTAGGCCACTAATCTAGGTGATGTATGCCATTAAGTGAAGTATATAATCGCCATAACATTGGCCTTGTTATACTTCACATGCCCAACCACTAGGAGTATGATAGATGCTCCTAGAGGAACGGGACGACTTTATGAAATTCACGCTGATCTATGACGGCGACCTACCGTCATCTGGCAATAGGCCAAAGCCTATCGAAGCCAGTAATATTCGAAACCATTTCCACGACCAGTTACGCGACCTATGGGACAGCCATGTCGTATTGCGGAAATTGGCGAGAACCGCGCGCGTCCATGAAGGATATGGCGAAGACATAGCGGCGACGAACCGCAATACGAAGTGGGATTATCGCGGTCCAATTCCCCCGGTGCGCCGAGGATATATTGACTTGTGCGCGCCAATTTTCGTGCCTAGCGCCAATACTTCGTTTGTTCCGCTAATCCGAAATTCTCTCCACCTGGCGAGCGCTTTGGAAATCACATTTCTCCGCCATGAAGAACCATTCGCTTTAATGAAAAATGGCGGGGATTTAGACGGGCGGTTGGCGACACTTTTTGACGCGCTTCAGATGCCAAATCCGAAGCATGAGTATGTCGGCTCGCAGCCTACCGAGAATCCACTTTATACGGTGCTGGAAGACGATGCTTTAATTTCCGATTTCTCTATTAGATCGGGGCGCTTGTTGGGAGAGCGCACAAGAAAGCCTCACGCCGTAAGACTTCAGGTTGACGTGACAATTAAGGTTCTGCGCGTCACTGACGACAACCAATCTCTTATCGGCGGGTAGGTTTCTTCGTGACAATCTTCTTGAGCGCCCGCTCCACCACTTTCGGGTCATCGCTCGCGCCGATCTCGCGCGCGGTTTCGCGGATGCGCTTAGCGCGCTCCGTGTCCGTGAGAATCGTTTTCTTGGCTGGCATCTGGGCTACTTCTGAATCCAAGTCTGTTCATCTTTCGTGTGCCCACAAGAATAGCAAAGCCAGTGCTTGTGTAAAATACTCTGCCCCGAGAACGGGTCCAAATCCTGTTCATACGTCGCCTGTGGGCGATAGTCTCGTTTGCCGCATTGAGGACAGGCGCGATAGCGCGGGGCGTTTTCACCCTTCAACTCTCCCATTTCTTTTTCGAGCCGCTCGACTCGCGACTCCAAGTCAAAAATTCGACGGCCATAGGCCCAGACGATTTTCGCACGCCCAAAGGCACCTTTTATGGAGCGCCAGGTGAAAAATTCCGTCAGCACGGTCCCTTCCGCAGTCCGCACGCCATCAGGTGTGACCTATCACACAGTGACTACTGTTTCCCTCACGATTCGGACTCTCCCTGACGGGACGAAACGATTGGGGATAGAGAGTGCCGATTCAGACATGACCGTTCTTCTTGACTGTGAGCAAGCGGCGCATATCGCGCACCTACTAACGGTCAAAGAGAAACCTTAGCTGTTCGGGTTTTCCAATGGTCTTTTTAGGCTTTTTGGCTGTCAGTCGTTCGATAGGTCAGGCGCTTTCCGACAACGCCTTGGAGCGCCTTTTCAGCGCGCATGGTGTCATTCACGCCCAACCGCTTCCGATTGTTCATACGGAAATCAAATTCGGCCAGATAGCGCGGAAGGTGCTGTTCCGACATGTGCTGATAGGTGCCGACAAGGCCGCGTTTGAAAATCGAAAAGTACCCTTCGGCCGAATTGGTATGCACGCGCGAGCCGTCCGCCGCATCGCGGGCGAATTGCTTGTTGTGGTCAACGCTTTCGTGTTTCGCCGCGAACGGGAAGGTCTTGTAGAACTGCGCGCCGTCGGTGTGCAGGGTGCTCGCACGGTGCATGTCGTTATAGAGCGCGTCGTGAATGTCCGCGCTTATGGGCTTGTCCGCGCCGGTAATCATCCGCGAACGCACACGCCCGCCGCGCTCGATAAGCGAGACGAATTTCTTGTTGCCGGAACGGCTCTTGCGCTTCCAAGTCTTGCGGGAAGGCGAGAGTTCGGTTTCGTCCGCTTCCACGATCACGTCGGGACCGCCAAGCGGGGTAATCCCCGGCATCATGGCTTCGCGGATACGGTGCGACAGAAACCACGCGCTTTTCAGGGTAATGCCCAAGGTGCGGTGAAGCTGGTTGGACGAGATACCTTTCTTGGAGCTGCAAATCAGTTGGATCGCAGTCAGCCAGTCGCGCATGGCGATATGGCTGTCCTCGAAAATGGTCCCCATTTTGACGGTAAAGGGCTTCCGGCACGCATAGCACTTGTAGAGGCCAATGCGGCTCGACTTGCCGCCAAGCGGCCCAGAGCGGTCCACGGTGCCGCATTTCGGGCATACGCGCCCGTCCTTCCACAGGATCGCTTCGACAAAGGCATAGGCCGCCGCTTCGTCATTGAAGTGGGGCGCGGAATAGATCGACTTGGACATGGCGGACACTCGTTTAAGCCCGCCAAACATAGGGATTGGGTGTGGGCATGTCAAGTATAATATCGTCATAACATTTCCCATAATATAGATTATACGAAAATACGCACTACGGAAACCTCGCGATTTCACGCGTCCGCCTCGGGACTAACGACAAGCTCAAACGGCCTGCCCGCGCGAAGAATGCGCAGAGTTATGTCGCGTCCGGCGCGGTCGCCGATCAGGAGGCGGTGAAGATCGTCAACGCCGGAAACGGGTTCGCCGCCGAATTCCAGGATCACGTCGCCTTTGACCAAACCGGCGCGCGCCGCCGGGCCGTCCGCATCGACATCCAAGACCATCACGGCGCTCGCAATCGCGCGTTCGAGCAGGCGCATCGCGCGGCGCTCGAGGCTCACGGTCTGACCGGCCAGCCGTAGACGGCTCCGGCGCACCCGGCCTTCGCGCATGAGGCATGTTGCGACCTCTGCTGCGGTATCGATGCCGATGGCAAAACAGATTCCCTGCGCCCAGCCGGCCATGGCGGTGTTGATGCCGATCACGCGGCCGTTTGCATCCACCAGAGGCCCGCCGGAATTCCCGGGGTTCAGCGGCGCATCGGTCTGGATGACGCTCTCGATCAGCCGCCCTGAGCGGCCACGCAGCGAACGCCCCAGAGCGCTCACGATGCCCGCCGTGACCGTCGCCTGGTAGCCCAGCGGATTGCCGATCGCGACGACAAGCTGCCCGACGCGCAAATTCGATGAGCGGCCGAGTTCTGCATGCGGCAGGCCGCTACCTTCCAGCCGCAGGACGGCTATATCGGTCGCCGCATCTTCACCAACGCGTCGCGCGCGAAACACCCGCCCGTCGGTCAGTGTCGCGTCGCAATGCGCGGCGCCCGACACCACATGGCTGTTGGTCAGGAGATAGCCATCGGGGGTGAAGAGGACGCCTGAGCCCTGCCCGCGGCGCCGGCCATCGCCGGCCGCAATGCTGGCGACGGCCGGCCCGACCAGCTCGAACGCGCGCGCCACGCATTCCGAATAAGGATCAAGGGGTTCGGCGGCCACGCTCGCGAGCGACATGAAGCTGAAATGCGTGCGCCAGGCGCCGCGCCCAACCCGGATATCTGGCCGGGTGCCGCCCTCCCCATCCGGCCGATGGCGCTCCGGCCTCGGCAATCGCACCTTCGTGCTTATCTTGGAACGGAGCAAAACGATGAAACGGAATTTGGACGCACTGGAAGGCTTTTCGGAAGCCCTGGTCGCACGAGCCGCCGCGGCGCGGGCACTGGTGGCCGATATCCGGCCAAAAGGCGCGAGCTTTCGCAGCGGCACGATCTGGCGCTTGGGAGTGGCCGTCACCTCCGAGCAGTCGCTGCCCAAAGCCGAATTGTACGAAATCGCGCTGCCGCAAGGCGGGACGGTAGCGGCGACGCTCGCCGGACGCGATCCCGGCACCAATGTCGCGGTGCTGAAGTTTGAAGAGACGGATACGCACGCCCTGCCCGCGTACGGGGACGCACAGACGGGCGCCATCGCGCTCGCTTACGGCGCGGACGGCCGCGGCGGCATCGCCGCGCATATTGGCATCGTCAGCTCGACGGGATCCGAATGGCGGAGCCGCGCCGGCGGCAAGATCGAAAAACGCATCACGATCGATGTCGCGATCACGCATCACGACGACGGCGGGCCGGTGCTCGACGCTTCGGGGCAACTGCTGGGAATCTCCACGCTAGGTTACCGGGACAGCGTGCTCGCCATTCCGCCGGAGACGGTCGAGCGCAGTGTCGAGGCGCTGCTTGCGCATGGCCGTGTCGAGCGCGGCTGGCTGGGCGTCGCGCTGCAGGCCGTGGCCATTCCTGACGGCTGGCGCGAAACGGCCCAGGCGAAGAACGGACTGATGGTGATGTCGACCGTGGCCGAAGGCCCTGCCGCGGGTGCCGGCGTTCAGTCGGGCGACATCCTCATCAACCTCGACGGCGCGCCGGCGACACATGTCCGCCATCTCGCGGCGCGCCTCGGACAGGACAGCGTCGGCCGTGAAATCGCGATCAGCGTGCTCCGTGGCGGTGCGGTTGTGCCGCTCCGTGCCACCATTGCCGCACGGCCGGCCGATGCCTGAAGCGGCCCGCGCGAACCTGCCCGGCGAGATCGTGCGTGTACATTTGTCCGTACAGGATTCCGCGCGCGCGAGCGAACTCGCCCGCCTGCTCGGCGACCTTGGTTTTTGGATCGTGGGCTCATCGGACGCGGATATTGTGCTCAGCGATGCGGATGCGCACGCCGTGCGCATCGTCGCGGCGACCGGCTCCGGCGCCAAGGGCGTCTTGCCGGCCGGCGCCTCGCCCCGCCAGATCGATGCCGCGCTCCGCGCCGTGGCGGCAGGGCTCAACGTTCAGGCGCCGCCGGGGGAACGGTTTTCCGCCATCGATGAGCACGAAGCGACCTCCCCGCTGACGCCCCGCGAACTCGAAATCCTGATGGCGCTCAGCGACGGCTTGAGCAACAAGGCGATCGCGCGGCGCTTCACCATTTCGCAGCACACGGTGAAATTCCACGCCGAGTCGATCTTCCGCAAACTCGGCGCCACGACCCGCGCCGAGGCCGTCGCCAAGGGCCTCCGCCAGGGTCTGGTGCATCTGTAGCGCTGGGTTTCCTCCCCCGCGCATGCACTGCGCGGGGGAGGTGGTGCGAAGCACCGGAGGGGGCACTTCGAATGCGCCGCGTTCGCGCCCCCTCCACCGCTTCGCGGTCCCCCTCCCCCACGTGTGCGCGCGGGGCAGGAAATTCGACCGCCTCGCCGACCTCCTGATGAGCGTTGCTCTCCATGAACCCAGGCGGGTTCCGGTCGT
Organism: Rhizomicrobium sp.; assembly: GCA_036264415.1. Lineage (GTDB taxonomy): Bacteria > Pseudomonadota > Alphaproteobacteria > Micropepsales > Micropepsaceae > Rhizomicrobium. The sequence continues at coordinate 42,004 of DATAQZ010000050.1, forward strand.
TCATGTTGGGTTCAGCTAGCGCCGAATATCAATCGCTAGGAATTCTGGAACCTGACCATGAAAAGCATTCGCCGAATTTCTGTTGCTGCGAGCCTGCTTGCGGGCTCGATGTTTGCGGTTTCGCCGTCGCTGGCGCAAAACCCCCACCCCGACGCTCATCCTCATCCCGCCGCCCACCCGCCGGTCCATCACGCCGTACCGCCGGGCACCTATCGCGTGATCAGGCCCGGCGTCGGCTTTCATGCTGCACCAGGCGTCGGTTTTCGAGCGGCACCAGGCGTCGGTTTTCGTCGCGCGCCGGGCGTCGCATTCCGCGCGCATCCGCTTCACGCCATCATCGCGGGCCATGTCGGGTTTGCGCATTTTACACCTGCGCAACGCGCCGTCTGGTCCAGGGGCCACTGGTATCACCGCTGGTGGCACGGCCGGTACGGCTGGTGGTGGAACGCGGGCGGCGTGTGGTTCTGGTACGGCGCGCCGGTCTATCCCTATCCGACAGTCGTGTCCGACTATTACTACGAGGACCCGGTCACCGAAGCAGGACCGACATGGTGGTACTGCTACAACCCGCCGGGTTATTATCCGAACGTTCCGTCCTGCTCCCAGCCGTGGACGGCAGTCCCCGCGCAGGGTGGACCCGGTTACGACGAGGACCAGGCGGGTCCCGAGCAGGGGCCGCCGCCGGGCGATCAGTACAACGAACAGGGTCCGCCTCCGGGCTACGGTCAGGAACAGGGCCCGCCGCCGGGCGATCAGTACAACGAGCAGGCACCGCCGCCCGGGTACGGTCGGGAACAGGGCCCGCCGCCGGGCGATCAGTACAACGAACAGGGACCGCCGCCCGGCAACGATCAGGAACAGGGTCCGCCGCCCGGCTATAGCCAGGGTCCGCCGCCAGGCGATCAATACGGTCCCGATCAGGGTCCGCCGCCCGGCGATCAGGGTCCGCCGCCGGACGATTCTCAGTATCCGCCGAACAGCCATTAAGAGGGCACGATGAAAATCCGTACCATTGTTGCAACGACGGCCGCGGCCGCGCTCCTTGCCGGCTGCGTGACGCAGCCGGTGGGTCCCACCATCCCGGTGATGCCCGGTCCCAACAAATCGCTCGAGGCGTTCCAGGCCGACGAAACAGTGTGTGAGCAGTACGCAAGCCAGCGCGTCGCCGGCCAGGCCGAAGCTGCCAACGACACGGCCGTCGGCGAAGCCGTGCTCGGGACGGCGCTCGGTGCCGGACTTGGCGCTGCCATCGGCGGCGGACGTGGCGCCGCCATCGGTGCGGCTTCGGGCGCAGTGGTCGGGACAAGCGTGGGCGCCAACACCAGCGGCTTGGCGCAGATGTCGCTGCAGCAGCGCTACGACGTCTCTTATGCCCAGTGCATGGAGACCAAGGGCGACAACGTGCCGGGACCGCGGCGGCATCCGCGCCGTTATCCCCCGCCGCCGCCGCCGCCCGGCTATTATCCGCCGCCTCCCCCGCCGCCCGGCTGACGGCAAAATTCACGGCTTGTACAAAGCCCTCGTGGCCCCGCGCCACGAGGGCTTTTTGTTTGACCTCTCCAAAAAAGATTGTCATGGCCCGAAAACAGATTGTCGTGGCCCGCGAACGCCAACGAGTGTCATGAACTCGCAAATCAAAAATTGTCATTCCCGCGCAAGCGGGAACCCAGGTGCGTAGAACGGGAAGGAACCATTCGGACGGAATCTCGCGTGTTTCAAACGTGTGCTCGTTATCCGTGCTCTTCTTCACCTTCAAACATCTGGGTCCCCGCTTGCGCGGGGATGACAATTTTTTTTTGGAATGGTCGTGCTTCTTTGGCCCGTGAGCGCATTTTTCGTCGCCTGGGTGGCCCGCATTCGCGGGCCATGACAGGTAAGGGTGAAAGCGCTCAAGAGTTTGTCGAAACGATCTCGTTATTTATCAAGAAACCAACGCTCGCGCTGACGCGCTCGGAAATTTCGACCTCCCGGCAAGGGGGAGGTAGAGGCTACGACGGGAGCCTGGGCGGGAGGTTGGCGGCCGCGTCGAGCGGTTCGGGTTTGAACGCGTCCGCGGCGCTCTTTGCCCCGGCCAGATCGGCCGGGCTGAGCGTTGCGGCGAGCGCGGCGACACGCGCCTGTGCTTCGCGATCGCCCTGCGCGGCGGCAATGGCGTACCATTTGTACGCCGTCGGCAGACTTTGCGTCACGCCCATGCCGCGTTCGTACAGGACCGCGAGATTGAACTGCGAATTGACCGCGCCGAGCGCGGCCGCCCGTTCGAACCAGCGCGCCGCTTCGGGCAGGTTTTTTGCGGTGCCCACGCCTTCGGCGTAGGCGATCGCAAGGAAGTGCATGGCCCGGCGGTTGCCGCGGAGCGCGGCCGCGCCGAACCACTGGAACGCCTGCACCGCATCGGCTTGCACGCCCCGGCCGTCGGCATAAAGCGCGCCCAGATCGTATTGCGCGACGGGCTGGCCTTTGGCGGCCGAACGCGAAAGCCAGTCGACGGCCGCGGTTTCGTTCTTCGCCAAGCCTTTGCCGTCGAGATATTCCAACCCCACCAGAAGTTCTGCCGACGGATCGCCGGCTGCCGCGAGCGTCAGCAAATTCGGTTGCGGCGCCTTGCGCAGGACAGGCGCTGCCTTCTCCACCAGGCGCGGCAGCGGTTTCGCGGCCGCGGTGCTGAATGCGCGCACGCCCGCGGGCTGCGCGGAAGCGTGAGCGGGCGCGGGCGCGGGATTCATGCTCGCATTGCGCAGCACAAATCCGGCGGCCGCAAGCAGGACCACGAACACGGCCAGAGATCCGCAGGCGGCGTACAGCAATGTCCTGTTCGGTTTTCGCGCGACCGTCTTCTCGCGACCATCCTCATTGGCATTGGCGGCGGCCGCCTGTGCCGAACGCCGCGCGGCTGCGAGATAGGCGTGCCCAGAGCCGCCGCTGTCGTGCGGCGCGGCGTCGGCCGCAGCGGTTTGATCTTGCGGGTCTTGCAGCGCCGCCGGAGGCGCCGCTTCCGCCAGCGGCTCGAATGGCGTGGTCGCCGTCATGACGTCCGGCCGCGCCGCGAAAGCGAGATTCTCGAGCGCAGTAATGCGCCGCGCAAGATGCACAGAGTCGGCCTGAAGATCGGAAAGCGTTTCGCGCAGTTGTCTGTTCACCGCGTCAAAGCGCTCGTTGCTCGCGCGCGCCGCCTCGTCGGCAACCACGGCATGATGCCTGTCGAGGGCCTGGATGGAGTCGCGGAGTTCCTGCAGCCCCAGCTCGAGGGAATCGTTCGAGCCGGTGCGCTCCGACCTGCCCTGCTGCAGCGAAACGAGCGAACGTTCGAATTCGCGCAGCCGCCGCTCGAGCCACTGGTCCACCGGCCGGGACTCGAGTTTCGTCACCTGCTCCTGCAGGTGCGCAATGGCCGCGGTTGTTGCAGCGTCCGCTTCGGGCGCGCTCGCGCGCGGCGGTTCGCGACGGGCCTGAACGACCGGGAACCGCCGCGGCATCTCCGGTGCTGGAGTCCGGGCTTCCATCCCGTTCTGTTGTTCCGTGTGCGCTGTATCGGCAGCCTGCATGGGCAGAACCTGTGTTTCTTCGGGTGGGCTCTTTTCGGCGGCTCCGGCATCGGCGGCGTCGGGCTGGGGCTCGAGGCTTCGCCGCATCGTCTTGGCGAGAATGGCGAGATCGTCTGCTACAACCGCCTGAAGGAGGTCGTTCTTGCTGGTGAAGAAAGCGTAAATGTCGTTCGCTGCGACGCGCGCTTCGTTTGCGACAGCGGTGAGCGTCATTTCGATCACGCCGTCGCGTTCGGCGACTTTGCGGGCCGCCCCAAGGATGGCCGCGCGCGCGCCACCCTCTTCGGAGGGCGTGCCGGATTCCGAAGTTTCCTGCGACGCGGTCGTCCCCATGCCGCGATCATAGACGGAAGAGGGTTAACGCCTTCTCCACGCGCGTGGTTCGGGAACAACCTCCCCCTCGCGGGGAGGTCGAAATCGCGTCAACGATTTCGGGTGGGGGCTATGCGGCAACAGTAACCCCCACCCGAATTTGCCCCGAAATTTCGGCCTCCCCTCAAGGGGGAGGCAGGTCAGCCTGCTCTTGCTGCTGCAGCGAGGCGCGGGTGCCGCGCGCGCTCGATGCGTGTCAAAAGCACAATCGCGATCACTGTCGCCGCGTAGACGACAAGTTGCGCGCCGTTCGGAGAGTCATTGTACCCGATCAGCGTATGCATCAGCCGCCCGACAATGCTGTCCTGTTTCAACAGCCAGGAAGTGTCCCAGACCGTGCTGGTCAGCACTTCGAAATAGCCGCCCTGCTGCAAAAACAGAATGGCCTGCGCCGCCATTCCGGCGGCAAGCAGCGTGATCAGCCACGCCGTCACGCCGAACAGCCGGTGCGCGGGAATGGCGAGAAGACCGTAATACATCATCGCCGTCACCACGGCTCCGGCAAGGACGCCAAGGGCGCCACCGCCGAGCAATGCCGCGGTCGACGTGCCGCCCTGGCTCGCAATTCCGTACAGGAACAGCACGACTTCCGAACCTTCGCGCAACACCGCAACGCCGACGACGACGGCAAGGGCCGTCATTGGGCGCTCGCCGGCGGAGACCTGCGCCCCCACCTGCTTCATTTCGCGGGCCATGGCGCGGCCGTGGCCCGCCATCCAGACGTTGTGCCATGTCAGCATGGCGACGGCGAGCAAGAGGATGCTCGCGTCGAAGATCTCCTGTCCCGATCCCTGGAAGACGCCGGCGATTTTCCCGGCGAAAGCGGCAACAAGAGCCGCGCCACAGATTCCGGCGACGATGCCGAGACTGACCCACCGGCCGCGGCCGGCCACACCTTTCGTTGCGGCAAGAACGATGCCGACGATCAGGCCGGCTTCGATGACTTCGCGAAAAACAATCAGCAGACTTGCGAGCACGCCGCTACTCCGCGATCACCACGCCCTGCGCCGTGCCGGAATGATATTCGCCCATGAAGTTGTACCGCCCCGGCGCGAGCGGCCGGAGCCGCACGATGCCTTTGCCGCCGCCGGGCACGACCTTTTCGACGTGCAGGGATGAGGAATCGAATTCCTCCGCGCTGGAGTCCTCGTTGGTGAGAAGAATCTGCGACGGCGTGTTCGCTTTCACGTGAATCTCCGTGGGGGCGAACTTATGATCCTTCAAGGTCAGTGCGATCGGTGCGTCGTCGGCAAAGGCGGGGGCAAAGGCGGGCAGCGTGGAAAGCGCAACCGCCCCGCCGATCATCAAGGCGGCGAGTCTCATATCCGTGCTCCGTTGAACCGCGCCCATTCTACACGCGACTAATTCTTAATTGCAATACCGGTTACTTCGGAGCTGGCGGTGGATTGGCGACAAGCGGCGCCCACTCTTTCACCGCCTTCAGAACCGGGCTCTGGGCGGCACTGTCGAAACCCGCGCGGATCGCCTGGAACCGCATCTCCGCGAAGTCGCGCATGAAAGGATGGGTGAAGATGTAGAACTCGCCGGCCCTGACCGCCTCCACCGTGCGCGCGCCGACGATATCGGGATCGATGCCGTGGGCGATGTTCTCTGCGGCTTCGGCTTGCGTGGGACCGACGCCGGGATCGACCTCCCCTCTTCCGCCATAGCGCTCGGGGCGCGCGCGGCCGCTTTCGTGTATCCGCGTGCGCACGAAACCGGGGCAGAGCACAGACATGCCGATGTCGATCTGCTGGAGTTGCTGCGCCCAGCCTTCGCTCATGGCGACGACGGCAAATTTCGTTGCGGCATAGGGCTCGAGCCCGGGCGGGGAAATCAGTCCTGCGATGGAAGCGGTATTGACGATGTGGCCGCCTTCGCCGTGGCTGCGGATGAGCGGATAAAAGGTTTCGACGCCATAGACGACGCTCTTCAGATTAACATCAATAATCCAGTTCCAGTCGCTTTCCGTCACCGTGCCGAGCGGACCGCCGACCGCCACGCCGGCATTGTTGCAGACGACATGGATTTTGCCGAACGTCGCGACGGTTTCGAGCGCGGCGCGCTCGATGGAGTGACGTTCGCTCACATCGCAGCGGATCGGAACGGCCTTGATCTGCTCCTTGTCGAGGCGCTCGACGGCATAACGCGCCGCGTTGAAATCGATGTCGGCGAGCGCGATCTGCATGCCCTCGCGGCCGAAGGCGCGGGCAAGCGCACAGCCGATGCCGCTTGCGCCGCCGGTGATGAATGCCGTCTTGCCCCGAAAATCTTTCATCGCGTGTGCGCTCTGGTTTTTCCAGCTGTGATCATGCGCGAATGCGCGCGATCCTTACAACCGCGTCTCCGCGAAACCGCTCGTCCTCTGGTCAAACCTTCCTGTGCATTGCGCGCCACAAGCGTTCGGGGGTGGCGGGCATGTCGAGATGGACGACGCCCAGCGCATCGGCAACGGCGCTCATCACCGCCGGCAACGCGCCGACCGTTCCCGCCTCGCCGCAGCCTTTGGCGCCCAGCGGATGCGTCTTGCACGGAAATTCCCGGTATTCGAAATGAATGTCGGGCATGTCCGCCGCGCGCGGCATCGCATAATCGGTGAAGCTCGCCGTCAGAATTTGCCCGCTTGCAGGATCGTACACGCAGTTTTCCATCAGCGCCTGGCCGAGACCCTGCGCCACGCCGCCATGCACCTGGCCCTTCACCAGCATGGGATTGATCACGCGGCCGAAATCGTCGAGCACGTGATAGGAGACAACGCCGGCTTCGCCGGTGTCGCTGTCGATCTCGACCTCGCAGATATGGCAGCCGTTCGGGAAGGTCGACGCGGCGCCATGATAGTGCCCGTCGCTGTCGAGGCCGGCTTCGAATCCCGCAATCGTTTCGCGCTTCAGCGTCATCGCAAGTTCCGGCACGGCAATCGCGCGCTCGCTCCCCTGGACATGAAATGCGCCGGCGCCTTGCGAAATCCGGAATTCGACGGCTGCGCCGCCGGCCTGCAGCACATGCGCGGCCGCTTCCTTTCCTTTGCGGATCACCTCGTCCGAGGCGACCTCGAGCGCGCCGCCAGCCATGTTGAGCGAGCGCGAACCGCCGGTGCCGAAACCGTTCACCCAATCGGTGTCGCCCTGCTTCACCACGACGGATTCGAACGGCACGCCGAGCCTGGCCGCAACCACCTGCGCAAACGCGGTCTCATGCCCCTGCCCCGTCGATTGCGTCGCCACATAGGCTTCGACTTCGCCGTGGTCGCCGAAGCGAAGGCGCGCGGGCTCGCCGCCCGTCGCCGCGGTGATCTCGACGTAATAGGCGAGCCCCAGCCCGCGCCTTTTTCCCTCGGCCAGCGATTTTTCCCGCCGCGCGGCGAATCCCTTCACGTCGGCAAGGCGTGCGGCTTCCTCGAGCATGTAGGGGAAATTGCCGGAATCGAATTCCATGCCGAACCAGTTCTTCGCGGGCAGTTCATCGGGCGCAAAGAGATTGCGTCTGCGGATTTCGACACGGTCGAGTCCGGTCTTGAATGCCGCGGCATCCATCAGCCGTTCGATGAGATAGGCGGCTTCGGGCCGGCCGGCGCCACGGTAAGCATCGACCGGCGCGCTATTCGAGAAATAGCCTTTGACGGCCGCGCAGAGATTCGGAATGCGGTACAGCCCGCCGAAGATGCGCCCGCCGGCCAGGGTCGCGATGAACGGTGCGTACTGCGAAAGATAACCGCCCATATTTGCCTCGCCGGTAATGCGAAGCGCGAGAATCTTTCCGTCCCCATCGAGCGCGAGTTCGCCCTTCAGGCGCATGTCGCGGCCGTGGTCGTCGGCGAGGAAGGATTCGACGCGTTCCGCCGACCAGCGCACCGGCCGCGTCAATTTCTTCGCCGCGATCAGAACCAGCGGCTGCTCCGGATAGATGAATCCCTTCATCCCGAAGCCCCCGCCGACATCGGGCGTCGTCACCCGCAGCTTTTGCGGCGGGAGATTGAGCACGTGAGAGACCCGCTCGCGCGCGCCACCCGCGCCCTGTGTGCCGGTGTGCAGCGTGAACTGATCGCGTTCCCCGTCGTACAGACCGATCGCGTTGCGCGTCTCCATCGGATTGGCGCAGACGCGATTCTGAACGGTTTCGAGCGAGATCGTATGCGCGGCCGCGGCAAACGCTTCGTCGCAGGCCTGTGCGTTTCCTGCCGCCCAGTCGAAGACGACATTGTCCGGCGCGCTTTCCCAGATCTGCGGACCGGACAGCGCGGCGTCGAGGGTGCCGGCGGCGTCGAGCGGTTCATAATCCACGTTGACCAGCTCCGCCGCGTCCTTCGCCTGGGCGTAGGTCTCGGCGACGATCATGGCGATCGCTTCACCGGCGAACGTAACTTTGTCGCGCGCCAGGAGTGGTTTTGGCGAAGCCTTGGGATGCGAACCGTCGCGGCTTGCGAGCGGCGCGAGGCACGGCATTGGTTTAGCGCCAAAGGCTTCGACATCATCGTGCGTAAGCACCCCGATTACGCCAGGCGCAGCGATTGCCGCACCGATATCGATGCCGACAATGCGCGCATGCGCGTGCGGACTCCGGACAAAGCAGGCGAAAGTCTCGCGCGGAAAACGCAGATCGTCCGTGTAGCGGCCGCGCCCGGTGAGGAAACGGATGTCTTCGGTGCGCCTGACCGCCTGCCCAACGCCGAATTTCATCGTGCTGCCTTGATCGGTTCAACCCAAGGTGCTTGCCGCCGGGAACGAAGTCAATTCAACAGCACGAAAGCGCAGCGCGGAGGTCGCGGAGGCAAAAGAATTCCCGTCCCCGCAAGCGGGGAATGACAGGTTGGGAACAGCGTTCGACGTGATTTCGCGAAACGATGCGCGCGCTACTGGTTGGCGCCGATGCGTGCCAGGCTCACGTTGAGCTGTTCATCGCTGCATCCGCTGTAGCTTTCCTTCAGCTGGATGACGAAGGCGTGCGTCCCGAGCTCGGTTACGGTCGCGGAGAAGGTGCCGTTCTCACTCCAGCTGCCGCCAACGCCGCCGCCGGTCCAGGCGAGGCTGCCGCTCGGGGTCGTGGTTCCCTTGCCGCTTTTGACCGTCAGCGTCTGGACGGAAACAAGCGAGACATTGTCGCCGGTCTCAAGGGCGCGCAGATAATGCGTGGTACCGCCCAGGCCGGAAAAGCTCATCGAGCCCACAAAGGCGAAACCCGCCTTGTCCAGACATCCGCTGGTGGCGGACTGTACATAGACCAGCGCCTCGTAGGTGCCGGCTTCCGGGGCCGATACGGTGTCGCGTGCAATCGCGCCCACAGGCAGGATCGCAAATGCGCAGGCGGCGCCTATTGCTGCTCGCTTCATCATCGTCGTCTGTCCTTCATTGCCGCGCGGGCGTTGCCGCACGGGGTTTTTTAGCCTCGGCGCGTTGATCGTATGTGAAACGCCTTAGCTTTTCTTTCGGAAAACCCGACAAATGGGAAAGGTTTCCATCTCCGACGGCGCATTCGATCCAAATCTTGACCAGGTGTAGTACCGCGGCCCCTGCCATGGTGCGGTGGGATGACAATTTTGTTGGATGTGAGTTCCGCCCTGGCCTATTTTTCCATGCTCCTCCTTGGAAAACATCGCGGATGAACTCTCTTGTGCTCCCTGCCCTGTGCGGACTCGTGCTGCTGCTCGCCGCTCCCGCACTGGCGGATGCGACGAAAAATTGCCACATCGGCTCCTATCGCTTGCGCGACGGTACGATGATCGACATTGCGCCATCCGACGGCGACACGCTCAGATGGCGCATGTTCACCGGCGAGACCGGCCAGCTTCATCCGCAAAGGAACGGCAGCTGGACCAGCACTTATGGATGGACGGACCGGCCGGACGGGAAGACGGTTTCGTTCTCCGGCTGCGCGACGAATGACATCCGCTTCGGCAACGAACCCGGCGAGCGAATCGTTTTCGACATCCGCAATACGAGGTTCGCGAGCGGCGGCGTAAAGCTCGTGGGGCGCCTCATCATGCCGCAAGGCAGTGGCAAGGTGCCGGTGGTGGTGTTGGTTCACGGCTCCGAACATGATTCTGCGCTCAATTTCTATGCCCTGCAGCGGATGTTTCCGGCCGAGGGGATCGGCGCGTTCGTCTTTGACAAGCGCGGCACGGGAATATCCGGCGGTGCTTACACCCAGGATTTCGAGGTGCTGGCGAACGATGACATTGCCGCGATGAGAGAGGCGAAGCGTCTGGCGGGGGCTCGCGCGGGCCGCATCGGCTACCAGGGCAGCGAAGCGGGATGGGTGTTGCCGCTGGCGGTAAACCGCGCGCCGGTGGACTTCGCCATCGTGGGCTTCGGTCTGGCCGTGACCGTGCTGGAAGAAGATCAGGAGAGCGTTGCCCTTGACATGCATTTTCATCACCACTCGGCGGAGGACACGAAGAAGGCGCTGGAGCTCGCACGCGCCGGCGAACAGGTGGTCGAAACCGGCGGCAAGCAAGGCTATGACAGATTCGATGCGCTGCGCCGGAAATACAAATCCGAACCGTGGTACAAAGACGTGCACGGCGATTTCCTTTTCGTGGTGCTGCCGGTGCAAAAGTCGCAGATCGCCGCGATGGCGAAGGCATTCAATTTTCACACGCCGTTCCATTACGAGCCGATGCCGGCCTTGCGGGCTTCCACGACGCCGCAGCTCTGGATTCTGGGCGGCGATGACCTGGACGCGCCAAGCGCGGAGACAGCCGCGCGCATCAAATCGCTGATTGCCCAGGGCAAAGACTTCCGCCTCGCGGTCTTCCCCGGGGCCGAACACGGGATCACCGACTATGGGCTGGATGCGAAAGGCGCGCGCGTCTCCACGCGCTACGCGCCGGGCTACTTCCGGATGATGGCCGACTTCATTCGCAACGGCCACATCGCTGACCATTATGGGAGCGCCATCATTACCCAACCGCGTGCGCAGTGAGGCAGGATAGATCGATGCCGCGATTGACGACGAATTTGCATCTCGAGATGCTGGAGCGGGCCAGACGCCGCGGTCGGGTGCCGAAAGACGGTCTCTACGGTCTGCACTGGGGCGATCCGGAATCGCCGGACAACAACGCGTTGCGTGCAGTCCGCGATCACTGGTTGCTCGCTTATGTCGATCCGGCGAAGACAGCGCTGGAAATCGGGCCCGGCGGCGGCCGGTGGACTCGTTACATGCTGGATTTTCACCGCTTGTACGTCGTCGATTATCATGCCGAGCTGCTCGCGGAATTCCGCAGGAATTTTCCCCAACCGCACATCATCGAGATCCAGAACAACGGCACGGATTTTCCCGGCATTCCGGCGGGCTCCGTCGATTTCGTCTTCTCGTTCGGCGTGTTCGTACACCTCGACCTTGATATCATTCAGGCTTATCTCGCGAATCTTCGCGCCGTGATTCATCGCAAAACGCAGCTCGTCATTCAGTATGCGGACAAGGACAAACCCAAAGCCCGAGAGAACCGCGGTTTTTCAGACAACGACCCGCGCCGCATGCGCCAGGCCGTGGAAGAATCGGGGTACCGAATCGTCGAGGAAGATACCGGCTTGCTGAACCACAGCGCGATCATGCGTTTTGAACTCGCGTGAGGCAGTCTTGCCGCACACCATTCCATGCGCATCTTGAACTTTTTTCCGGACCGTGAACGTTAGGCAACGGAGGGGTTAGGCGTAAGCCTTGTGGCGGCAAGCCGATTTCCGGCCGGTCGTTCGAAGGCTCCGCGCAAGGAATGGAGAGCTGTTATGCCGTTTGTTAAAAGCGTTTGCCGCCGCTTCAGTTTGTTGCTGGGATCAGTCCTTCTACTCCCGCTTGCCCCGCCATCTCTGGCGGCCAATCTTCACAAGATCGAACAGCCGCCGGGGGTCGCGACCGGAACCTGTACCGAAGGCGCCGCCGGCTACAGCGTCGCCACCGGCGTCCAGTCGACGAGCAGGACCAGCTGGACGACAGTGACCGGCTCGACGCTCTCGTTCACCCAGGGATCGGCCGGCTGCATTGAAGTGTCGTTTTCAGGAGAGACGGCTACGGCGCCGGGGGAAAACCTGCTCGCGCGCGTGGTGCTCGATGGCACCACTGTCTGCAGTCCCACCGACAATCTCTTTGGCGCCGAGGGCAATTCGGACAATCCCGCAGACCGGACCATGAACTACATCTGCCCCACCGTAACGGCGGGCGCGCACAAGGTGGCGGTTCAATTCGCAAGCCGCTTCGGCACGAAGGTCGCGCTGGATTACCGCACGACGATCGTGCGCTACGCCCCGTAAGGAGCGCCGCCACTTCCTCCCCCGATGGGGGGAGGAAGCGGCGTCACGGGATGAGGCATGATGCGGCGCTCGGCGGAGAAATCAATCGTCGTACGCTTAACGTAGCGCGTGGCTGTCCGCCCCGTTCCGGCGGACATGCACCGCACGATGATCAAGGGCGACAGACCGTGTTTGCCGGCCATCGAAAAGCAAAGCGCGTCCCCAAAATTGTCATTCCCGCGAAAGCGGGAACCCAGAGAGTGGAGACTGAAGAACAGCTGTACCGGCGATCGAATCCTCTTCGTCGCCCTCTCCGCATCTGGGTCCCCGCTTGCGCGGGGATGACAATTTTTTGAGCGCAAATTGCATGTCAAACGCACCCCTTATCGTTTGAAAAGCTCCGGAGGAGCGCAAAAGAAAAGGACTCACGCTGAGACTGTCGAGTGTTTTGCGGGCGCGTTACGCGTCCGCGGCGTAAGGCGGCGCGGGATTGTATTCCATCGCGTGCTGGACGGCGCGCGCCATGGCGGCTCCATGAAGCTGACGACAAGCCAAAGCGCCATGTCGATTCCCGCCGATACACCCGCCGCAGTGACGACATTTCCGTCCCTCACATAGCGCAGGTTTTCGACGACCTCTGCCGCCTCGCCTCTGGCGCGGAGCTGCTCGATGAATGCCCAATGCGTGGTCACGCGCTTGCCCCTCGCAGGGCCGACCGCGGTCAGCAAGAGTGCGCCCGTGCACACGCTTGTCACCCACCGGCATGTCGCTGCGATCTCGCCAATCCAGCGGAGAAGACTGTCGTTTGTTGCTTCGCGCCCTGTGCCGATCCCGCCGGGGATCAACAGCACATCGAGCGCCGCGCATTCCGCGATTGCGATGTCCGGCAGCACGCGCATGCCTTTGGCACACCGGATCGGGGCCTCGTGCTCGGCGATGAGAAACACCTCGTGCGGCCGCTCCTTCCCCTCGCGCGCGAACACCTCGTTCGTCATCGTGAACACTTCCCACGGACCGGCGAAATCGAGTTCCTCGGCATCATCGAAAAGAAGAATTCCGATCCGGCTCATGCAGGTAGGTCCACAAATGATTCAAAAAACGGAGGCGAGCGGAAGCGGCTAAAGCGTTGTTGTACTTACCGGAAACGTTGGTCGGAGCGGCGAGATTTGAACTCGCGACCCCCAGTCCCCCAGACTGGTGCGCTAACCAGGCTGCGCCACGCTCCGTTGCCAAAACCCCGCGACGGGTCGGGTATCGGCGGGGGCGCGGACTATAGGAGGAGGCCCTTTGAGGGGCAACGCAGAAGATGGACCGTCAGAGACGAAAATAAGCGAGCGAACCGACGGCGAGTGCGAGCGCGCCAAGCTGAAGGGCGAGCGGCTTTGCCATAGCTGCAAGGCGCCGCGAGCGCGCGGTGATCAGAAAGAGCGCGACTGCGGGGATCTGCAACGCTATCAGCAACTGGAACAGATGCGCCGCAGTGCCTTCGTCCGCCTCATGCCGCTCCCAGCCCGTCGTCACGACCACCAGCACAATTGCGAACGCCACGAGCGACATGATTACCGGAGCGACTGCGGCAATCCGATTTATTCTGGCGCGATCCACTTTAAATGACATAAACCCAACCGGAACAGTTGTGATCGCTCCTTGCCAATTGTCATCACGCGCGACTGCGCATGATCCACCTTTCGACAAGCTCAGGGTGAGAAAACCCCTAATGCTGAGCCTGTCGAAGCATGGATGCTGCGCATTCCGCGCAGCATGACAACGACGAACGTGATTTCAATTCGAACGAATCGGCCCTAAACGAAAACCTTGGCGCGGGTGTCCCGGAGACGGACTTTCAGCGCCAGCAAATCCTTCAGCAGCGATTCCAGCCGTGCGCGGCGCTCGCCGTCGAAGGCGATGGCCTCGGCGGCGTCTTCGTGAACGCGCGCAAGCGTGGCCAGCGCGTCAAAACCGTTTTCGCTTTCGTCGGAAGAAACGGGTTCGCGGCCGTCCTGTTTGCGCGCGCGGCCGCTCTTCTGCGGCTCCGTCCGGCCCACTTCGGCCGCGTAGCGCACGCCTTTCTCGCGCAGGATCTTTTGTACGCCCTTGATTGTGTATCCTTCATGATAAAGAAGCGTACGGATGCCGCGCAGGAGATCGATGTCTTCCGGGCGATAAAAGCGCCGGCCGCCCGCGCGCTTGATCGGCTTGATATGTGCAAACCGCGATTCCCAGAAGCGGAGGACGTGCTGCGGCACGTCGAGCATCTCGGCAACTTCGCTGATTGTGCGGAACGCTTCCGGCGATTTCACCGAGGCCGCGGCTGCGCCGGTCATGAGGCCTCGTCGAGTTCGATTTCGTGTGGATGTCCGTTGATCATCGCCTTCAGGACATGACTGGGGCGAAAGACGAGCACGCGGCGCGGTGCAATGGGAACTTCGGTCCCGGTCTTGGGATTGCGTCCCATCCGCTGGGATTTCTGCCGCACCGAAAACGTACCGAAGGAGGAAAGTTTCACCGTGTCCCCGCGCGACAGCGCGGCACAGATTTCCTCCAATATGTCTTCGACCATCTGTGACGATTCATTGCGCGACAGCCCCACCGCCTTGAACACGGCCTCGCTAAGGTCGGAGCGAGTCAGGGTATTCATGGAAAAGCGACTCCCCTCGCTAATAGACCAAGCCTAGGAGAGGGAAATTTTTCCGTCAACATCAAAGGGATAGGGCTACGATTTGAGACGCCGCCTCAGTGTTAACTACCAGCGGACGAGCGACGCCCCCCAAGTAAAGCCGCCGCCCATGGCTTCCATCAGCACCAGATCGCCGCGCTTGATCCGCCCGTCCTCAACTCCGACCGCGAGCGCGAGCGGCACCGAGGCGGCAGACGTGTTGCCGTGCTCGGCAATGGTCGAGATGACCCGCTCCGGTGGAAGGCCGAGACGCCGCGCCGTCGCGTCGAGGATGCGCTGGTTGGCCTGGTGCGGAACGATCCAGGCGATGTCGGAGACGGCGACGCCGGCGGCTTCGGCTGCGGCTGCGATGGCGGCGGTCGTGTTGATCACGGCGTGACGAAACACCTCCGGCCCCTGCATGCGCAGATAACCGGTCGAGCGGGTCGAAGACGGGCCGCCATCGACATAGAGATGATCGTGCAATCGTCCGTCGGAATAGAGCATCGTGCTCAGCACGCCGCGATCCGACGCATCGCCCCTGCCGCTCCCCGCTTCCAGCACGATCGCGCCGGCGCCATCGCCGAAGAGCACGCACGTCGAACGGTCGCTCCAGTCGAGAATGCGCGACATGGTTTCGGCACCGATGACGAGCACCGTTTTCGCCTGGCCGGCCTTGATGAAGTTGTCCGCGACAGCGATCGCAAAGATAAATCCCGAGCATACCGCCTGCACATCGAAACCGGCACCCCGCGTCATGCCGAGCCGCGCCTGGATGTTCGTGGCGACTGCCGGAAAGGTTTCGTCGGGGGTCGTCGTTGCGACGACGATCAGATCCAGCGCTTCGGCCCGTACATTGGCATCGCGCAGCGCGGCCTGTGCCGCCTTGAGCGCGAGATCGGATGTTTTCTCATCGGGTGCAGCAATGCGGCGGCGCCGAATGCCCGTGCGCGAAACGATCCACTCATCGCTCGTATCGACACGACGCGCGAGGTCGGCATTGGAAAGCACGGTCTGAGGCAGAAACGCGCCAAGCCCAGTGACGATCGAGCGGACGAATGTCACGAAGCAGCAGCTCCGGAATTGCTTGCGGTGCGGAAGAGCGGCGCCACGACCGCGCGGTCGGCGACGATTTTGGGAATCACTTCCGCCCGCGCCATATCTATCGCCATATCGACAGCGCTCGCGAAGCCGAGCGCATCCGCTCCGCCATGGCTTTTGACCACAACACCGTTAAGACCAAGGAAAATTCCGCCGTTGGCCGCCCGCGGATCGAGCTTGCGGCGCAGCGTTTTCAGGGCACCGCTTGCCAGTATCGCGCCGAGACGGGCCAGAATCCCGCGCCTGAGCGCCGTCCGCATGAAGTGCACCACGAGCTTTGCGGTGCCTTCCGCAGTCTTGAGCGCGACATTGCCCGTAAAACCGTCGGTGACCACCACATCGACCGTGCCCTCGGCGATGTCGTCGCCCTCGACGAAGCCGCAGAATTCGATCGGCAGCTCGGTGCTCCTGAGGATCTGGGCCGCGCCGCGCACCGCTTCGTTGCCCTTCACATCCTCGGCGCCCACGTTCAACAGGCCCACGCTCGGCCGCTCGAGATTGAGAATGGCGCGCGCGAACGCCTCTCCCATGACGGCAAAGTCGACGAGCTGTTGCGCGTCGGTGGCGACATTCGCGCCGATATCGAGCACGACGGTGTGGCCGCGCTTTGTCGGCCAGAGCGCTGCGATGGCCGGCCGATCGATGCCTTCGAGCACGCCAAGCTGAAACATCGACATGGCCATGAGCGCGCCGGTGTTGCCGGCGGAAATTGCGACCTCCGCCTCATGTTTGCCGACGGCTTCGATGGCGCGCCACATGCTGGTGTTGCGGCCGCGGCGCAAGGCCTGACCGGGTTTCTCATCCATGCGGACATGTTCGGCGCTGTGGCGGACTTCGGCGCGCGCCTTGAGCTTCGCGCGCCGGGACAGCAGCGGCTTCAAAATCGCCTCATCGCCATGGAGCAGGTAACGGACGGTCGGATGCCGCACGAGATTGCGCGCGAGCGCGGCCAAGACGACGCCGGGACCCGCGTCGCCCCCCATCGCATCCACCGAAACCGTCAGCTCGCGGCTCACGCTTGCCTCGTTGCCTGAAGCTCCTCCCCCACCCGCGCAAGTCGCCGAGCGGCCGCTGTCAGGCCTTGACCTTCACGGCCTCGCGCCCGCGATAATAGCCGCAGGACGGGCAAACATGATGCGGACGTTTCTGTTCGCCGCACTGCGGGCATTCCACGTGGGAAGATGGGGAGAGACGGTCATGCGCCCGGCGCATGTTTCGCCGCGACGGCGACTTTTTCCTCTTGGGGACCGCCATGGCGGCAACACTCCTTCAAATCAAAGCCCGACCCTTGGGATTTCGGGCGCCGCTAGGGCGCCCTGCCTCTCTCGGACCGGGCGGAAAAGCGAGCCGTGGAGTCAACAGGAAACCGCCCCGAGTTTCAAGCAGCGATCATTGCACACTTCGTTTGCGACGCTTTAGGGGGAGCTTCTTCGGCTCAGCGCGTTCGTTTCAGCTTTTTGAGCACGGTAAACGGGCTTTGCGGACGATCTTTGGCCACCGGCGGCTCGAAGGCCACGCCCGGCGCACGCGGATACGGATCGATCGCAAGCACAAGCTCTTCGCGAAGCGGCGTTCCGAGGTCGTAAACGGGACTATCGATTTCGTCCGGCGAATCTTCAGCGGCGGCCGCTACCGCGACCGGTCCCGCCTGGTGGGCGATGCGCTCAATCCCCGGCGTCAATTGCAACATGCGCGTAAAGCTGCGCGTGATGTGTGTGTGGACCGGTTCGAGCGTCACCACGCAACTCTGCACGATATCGGCGTCGAACTGCGCCTCCTCCAGAAAGCGTGTTTTCGATTGCGCACGAACGAGGACATGCGCCTGAAGATTTGAGACTTCGTCGACACCGGCCCATTTGGCGAGGGCGCGCAATTCCTCCGTACCCGGATGGACGTCGAGTTCGTATCCTGCCTCCGGCAGGCGCGAAAGATCGTGAATTCGCTCGAGGGGAACAGCACTCATGGTGACAGATCAAGGCGCTAAAGTTGGCCCGAATTCCAACTCGCCACGATCGAGGCGGCTGGGCATGATCTCCTTGCGGGCACCCGCGACATACTTGGCGAGCAACGCCGCCTGTTCAACCCGGGACGCGCTGCCGCGATAAACATTTCGCAGGATGGCCGTGCCAAGCGCCTCATCGCTGCGACTCTCCGAATAGGCCCGCAACCGACCGTAGAAGGCGCTCGCCATTTTTCTGATGCGACGGCTCATGCCCATGTCGCCGGCCCCCTGCTCGCGCAACGCCTCGTCGAAACGGACGAAGAGCGCATCCACGAAACTTTGCGCCAGCGCCTCGTCGCCCGCTTCCCGAAGCCAGTCGAGAACGAGCCAGGCATGAAGCACGAGCACGTCGAAACGTCCGTCGATCGTATCGGCGACCCCATAGTCCAGGTAAAAGATCGGATCGCGCGCTCGGGCAGAAACTGCCGCGCACAGCCGCGCCGCGGTTTCGCGGCACCGCCGGCGCCGGTTCAACGCTCCGATCATGAGCCTTGCAGGTCTTGCAACAGAACCTTCTGAAAGCTAGCACATGGCCTGGTGTCGCGGTTTGGTAAAGGCGGTTCCATGCGGTTTAATGCTCTGGCGTTGTCGGTGCTTTTTGTCGCCGGTTGCGTGCCGGTGGTAAATCAGCGGGGCTACCTGCCCGATCCGGCAGGCGAAGCTTCAATCAAGGCGGGAACCGACACCGAGACCACCGTTCAAGCCAAGCTCGGCGATCCTTCAACCAAGGCCATCTTCGGCGCCGACTCCTGGTATTACATTTCGAGCGTCGAAAAGCAGCTCGCGTTTTTCGATCCCAAGATCGAAACGCGTTCGATCCTCGCCATCCATTTCGACAAGGACGGCAAGGTGGTCGAGAAGCGGCATTACAGCCTCAAGGATGGGCATGTGGTGGCGTTCGAAACGCGCACCACGCCGGCGCGCGGCCGCGAGCTCACGTTCATGCAGCAGCTGTTCAACGCGACGCCAGGCGTGCCGATCGGTACGCTCTCGCCCAATCAGGGGGCGCCTGGCGGCGGCGGCGGCCCCGGCCACCCGTAATTTTACACCTATTACGCCCGCAGGAGTTTACGCTTGGGCCCTCGCTTCGCGCGGATCCGTCGCGCCCATGACGAATTTATTTCCGATCATATCCCATGGGCCAGCGTTGCGAGCAGCAGAAGCGCCACGATGTTGGTGATCTTGATCATCGGGTTGACCGCCGGGCCCGCGGTATCCTTGTACGGATCGCCGACGGTATCCCCGGTCACGGCCGCCTTGTGGGCGTCGGAACCCTTGCCGCCGAAGTGACCGTCTTCAATGAACTTCTTGGCGTTGTCCCAGGCGCCGCCGCCCGAGGTCATTGAGATGGCGACAAACAGCCCGGTCACGATGACTCCGAGCAGCATGGCACCAAGCGCCGCAAACGCCGAGGCCTTGCCGGCAATGTTGTCGACAATCACGTACAGAACGATCGGCGACAGCACCGGCAACAAGGAGGGGATAATCATTTCGCGAATGGCGGCACGGGTCAGCATGTCGACGGCGCGGCCGTAATCCGGCTTCTGCGTACCCAGCATGATTCCAGGCATCTCGCGGAACTGCCGCCGCACTTCTTCGACCACGGCGCTCGCGGCGCGCCCGACAGCGGTCATCGCAATGCCGCCGAAGAGATAAGGCAGAAGTCCGCCCACGAAAAGACCGACGACAACCCACGGATCGTAGAGAGAGAACGTCGGCAGCGCGAGGCCGCGGAAATACGTGTACACGTCGGAATGTGCAGTGAAGTATTTGAGATCCTGCGTGTAGGCAGCGAAAAGCACCAGCGCGCCCAATCCCGCGGATCCGATCGCGTAGCCCTTGGTGACGGCCTTCGTGGTGTTGCCAACGGCATCGAGCGCATCGGTGGTCTTGCGCACATCGCCCTCAAGCCCCGCCATTTCGGCAATCCCGCCGGCATTGTCGGTGACCGGGCCGAAAGCATCGAGCGCCACGATCATGCCTGCGAGCGACAGCATGGTCGACACCGCGATGGCGATGCCGAACAGGCCGGCAAGGAAATTGGACACGACGATGCCGATGCATATGACGAGCGCCGGCAAGGCGGTCGATTCCATCGAGATCGCGAGCCCCTGGATGACGTTGGTGCCGTGTCCGGTGCGCGAGGCTTCCGCGATCATCCGCACGGGCCGGAATCCGGTGCCGGTGTAGTATTCGGTGATCCAGATGATGGCGCCGGTAACCGCGAGGCCGACCACCCCGCAGAAGAACAGCGACCTGCCGGTAACCGCGTGACCGGCCATCGTTCCGATGGCGCTGTTGAGCCCGACAATCCAGTCGGTGAGCGGCCACAGCCCGATCAGCGACAGAAGCCCGGTGACGATCACGCCCTTGTACAGCGCTCCCATGATCGCTTTGCTCTTGCCGAGCTGCACAAAGAAGGTGCCAATGATGCAGGCTATGATGCACATCGCCGCGATCGCCAGCGGGTAGAGCATAAGCGAGCTGCGCGTCGCGCCGACGAAATAGATCGAGGCGAGCACCATGGTGGCGACGGTGGTGACGGCGAAGGTTTCGAACAGGTCCGCGGCCATTCCCGCGCAGTCCCCGACATTGTCGCCGACGTTATCGGCGATCGTCGCCGGGTTGCGGGGATCGTCTTCGGGAATTCCGGCTTCGACCTTGCCGACCATGTCGCCGCCGACATCGGCGCCTTTGGTAAAAATGCCGCCGCCGAGACGGGCGAAGATCGAGATGAGCGAAGCGCCGAAGCCGAGTGCGACGAGCGCATTGCTGATGAGCCGGTTTTGTGCCTCGTCGTTGATGTCCAGTTTGAGGCCGTAGCGCAGGAAGGCGTAGTAGCCGGCGACACCGATCAGGCCGAGGCCGGCCACCAGCAATCCGGTGACCGCTCCGGAGCGAAAGGCCACGGACAGTCCGGCCGCAAGACCGTGGCGCGCTGCTTCGGCGGTGCGCACGTTCGCGCGCACCGAAACATTCATGCCTATGTAACCGGCCAAGCCCGAAAAGCTCGCGCCGATAAAATATCCCAGAGCTACCTGCCAGCCGAAGATCACAAAGGCGATGATGAGGATGACAATGCCGGCAATGGCTATGGTGGTGTATTGCCGGTTGAGATAGGCCGCCGCCCCTTCCTGAATCGCAGCCGCGATCTCCTGCATCCGCGGTGTCCCCGCGCTGCGCGACAAGACCGAGCGCACCGTCCAGGCGCCGTAAAGAAGCGCCAGCACACCGCTGGCAAGAATTAGCTCGAGCTGCAGTCCCATCGCTGTTTCCTGTTTCCGGCTGAAATTGCTACGGCGCCAGAACGGCGGCCGCAAAAAAAGCTAACACCCTCGGCCGTCTCTCCTGGCCCAAAAGGCGCGGGAACATGCCAAATGGCCGACGGCGAGGCAACGCCGCATTCGGGGTGCGACAGTTGGCCTTCCGCGCAGGCGAAAGCCCCTAAAAGTGCATGTATCCTTTGCGCGGGACCGGGATTTCGCGGCCGGCTGAATCGTGCAGTGAGACGGCGGCCGCGCCTTCCACGACGCAGCCTATTCGCGTGACCGGTGTCTGCAAACGGGCTGCCGCCGAGCGAATCGCTTCAGGTGCCGCGGGCGGCGCGCTGAACGCGATTTCGTAGTCGTCGCCGGCCGACGCCGCCCGCAACACGGTTTGCTGCCCATCGCCCCACAGCGCGTGCAGTTCCGGGGAAATCGGCACAGAAGCAGCATCGATCTCGATCTTCACCTGCGAAACATCGGCGATGTGGCCCAGATCGGCGAGCAACCCGTCGGAAATGTCGATGGCGGCGTTGGCGAGCCCCCGCAGCGCCAGGCCAAATGCCAGCCTTGGCTCCGGCACACGAAATCGTGCCACGAGGCGCTCGCGCAAAGAGGAATTTGTGGCGTCGGCTTCGCCTCTGAGGAGCGCAAGGCCGCCAGCCGCGTCGCCGATGGTTCCCGTTATCCAGATCTCATCGCCGGCTTTTGCGCCGTTGCGACGGACGAGCTGCCCTTCCGGCACCCAGCCCATCAGCGTGACGGTGACGGCGAGCGGCCCCGGCGTCCTGGTGGTTTCGCCACCCGCGAGCGCGACGCCGAATTGCTCCTGATCCCTCGCCAGCCCGTCGACAAATCTTTCCACCCAGAAATTGTCCGTTGTTTCGGGAAACGCGATCGCAAGCAGATAGGCCTGCGGCTCGGCGCCTTTCGCGGCGAGGTCTGACAGGGCGCGGCGGAGCGCCTTCTGCGCCACGCTGCCGGGTGGATCGCCGGACAAAAAATGTACGCCTTCTATCGTGGAGTCTGTCTTGAGCACGACTTCGTGACCGGCTCTTGGCGGGAGCGCCGCGACATCGTCCTTGAGCTCGAACGCGCCGGCCAGCCCACGCGCGAGCGGCGCGAACAATCTGTCGATCAGTTCGAATTCGCCCCGCAGCGGATCAGTTTGCCGCATCGCCATGGCGAGGCGCTCCGAGAAACTCTGCAGCACGCTCGGCGCGCGCGATTCGGTCGAGCACCGCATTCACGAACGCGCATTGCTCCTGGTCCGAGAAGCGCCGCGTAATTTCGATATATTCATCCATGACGACGCGCGCCGGAATGTCGGGCCGGTCGACCAGTTCGTAAGCCGCAGCGCGCAAAATTGCGCGAAGAATCGAATCGATTCGTTGCAGCCGCCAGTCTTCTCTCAGTGCGCCGGCGATAGCATGATCGATGGCGGTTTGCCGGTGGGGCACGCCGTCGACAATGGCACGGAAAAAGGTTTCGTCGGGCTGCGCAACAGACCCTTCGGAAAACCTGTGTTCCACGAATTCCTGCGCCACCGTGCCTGCATCTTCTCCGGTCAGCTCCATCTGATAGAGCGCCTGCACGCCCGCGAGCCGCGCCGAACGGCGTCGTTCATGCGTGGAATGCAACGGTTCTTGCGGTGGCGCAATCATGCCGTGCCTTCGAGCTGGGCGCGCGCATGGATGAGCGCCAGGCACGCGCGTGCCGCGTCGCCGCCTTTGTCATGTCCATTCGGGTTCGCGCGCGCGAGCGCCTGTTCTTCCGTCTCGCAGGTCAGAATGCCATTTCCCACGCACAGTCCGTGACGCAACCCCAACTCCATCAGTCCGGCGGCGGACTGACCGGCGACAATCTCGAAATGATAGGTTTCTCCGCGAATGACGCAGCCGAGCGCGACAAAGCCGTCGTAAGTTCTGCCCGATTTTTTCGTTGCGCGGGCGGCGAAGAGGATTGCGGGCGGAATCTCGAGCGCACCCGGCACGCGGATACACTCATATTCTGCGCCGCCCTTCACCAGTGCCGATGCTGCACCTTCCAGCAGCGCTTTGGCGATGGGGGGATAGAAGTACGCCTCCACGATGAGAATGTTCGGTTTCACGATGCTCTCGGCGCCTCTCTAGGGCCGCGGATTGCGTGCGTGCCGGCGATGTTGAGGCCGTAACCATCGAGCGCCACAACCTTCTTTTCCGGCGTGTCGGTGAGCAAAATCATGTTGCTGATGCCGAGATCAAGAAGAATCTGTGCGCCGACGCCGTACTCTTTGACGCGCCGACGGTCGATGTCGTCCGGCGTTTTGCGCAGCACGACATCGGAGACGAATGTCGGCCGCGCGCTTCTGAGTAGCACCACCACGCCGCGGCCCGCCTCGGCAACGATGCGCATGGATTCCGGAAGAACGTCGCGTTCATATGGTTCGTATCCAAGCATGTCGGTGAAGATGTTGAGCGCATGCATGCGCACCAGCACAGGATCGCTGCCCGAAAGATCGCCCTTCACAAGTGCAATGTGCTCCGCGTATTCAAGTGTATTCACGTAGACGATCATTCGCCATTTGCCGCCATAGTGGCTGGTGAAATCGTTTTCCACCTTCCGCTGCACGAAATGATCGTACCGCCTTCGATAGGCGATGAGATCGGCAATGGTTCCGAGCTTGAGCCCGTGCAACTGCGCGAACTGCACGAGATCCGGCAGCCGCGCCATGGTGCCGTCGTCATTCATGATTTCGCAGATGACGCCGGCCGGATAAAGGCCGGCCAGCCGCGCGATGTCGACCGCTGCCTCGGTGTGACCCGCGCGCACGAGCGTTCCGCCATGCCGCGCGATAAGCGGAAAAACGTGGCCGGGCATGACGATGTCATCGGGGCCTTTGGTCGCGTCGATGGCCACCGAGATGGTATGCGCACGATCGTGTGCCGAAATGCCGGTTGAAATTCCCTCCCTGGCTTCGATCGATACGGCGAACGCGGTCTGGTGCGGCGTGCCGTTGACCGGCGTCATCATCGGAATCCGCAGCGCGCTTGCGCGCTCCTGCGTCAGAGCAAGGCAGATCAGTCCTCGCCCGTGCTTCGCCATGAAATTGACAGCCTGCGGCGTGCACATCTGCGCGGAAATGACGAGATCGCCCTCGTTCTCGCGGTCCTCGGCATCGACCAGAATGAACATGCGGCCGTTGCGTGCATCCTCGATCAATTCGTCCATCGACGAGAGATAGTCCCGGAACATCGCCGTCAGCCCATTAACCGCGCTACGTACCGCGCGAGAATATCGACTTCGATGTTCACGAAGTCCCCTTGGCGGGAACGGCCGAAGGTCGTTGCCTTAAGGGTGTGCGGAATGAGGTTGATGCCGAAACGCGCGCCGTCGACTTCGTTGACCGTCAGCGACACCCCGTCGAGCGAGATCGAGCCTTTCGACGCAACGTATTTTGTCACCGCGGGTGGCGCCTCGAACACCATGCGCATCGACTCGCCATCACCGATCATCTCCAGAATGGCGGCGGTTCCGTCCACATGACCCGTGACGATGTGGCCGCCGAGTTCATCGCCCACGCGCAGAGGCCGTTCGAGGTTGATCCCGTGCCCGATTTTCCATGTGCCGGCCGTCGTTTTCGACTGCGTTTCGTGTGACGCACTCACTTCAAACCAGCGATCGTTTGCACCGCCTTTGTCCGTAACAGTGAGGCAGATGCCGGCGCACGCGATTGAGGCGCCGATCTCGATCGCCCCAACGTCGAACCGCGTCGCAATGATGATGTGCAGATCGCCGCGGCTTTCGATGCGCCGCACTTCGCCGATATCGCTGACAATCCCGGTGAACATGACGTCTTCTAGTGCCGGACGTCGAAACTTTCCAGCAGATCGGTCCCGAGCCGGCGCGTTCCCACGCTGGCAAACCGCGGCGCTTCGTCGAGACTGAACGCGGCTAGGGCATCAATTGCCGCATGGCCGGATTCGCCGAGCGCCAGCGGAGCACGGAACACTTCCAGCCGATCGGCATAGCCTCGATCGAGAAACGTCGCGTGCACACCGGCACCACCCTCGACCAGGAGGCGCGTAATGCCGCGCGAAGCAAGTTCGCGCAGCACAGCGCCGATATCGGGCCTGCCGCGGACGTCGCGTCCCACCCTCATGATCTCGACGCCACATTCGGCCAATGCGTCTCCGCCTTGCGCAACGGTAAAGAGCAACGTTGGCACTTCGCGTGCGCTGCGTGCGAGTTTCGATCGCTCGCTCAGTCGCAAACGGGTGTCGAGCACCACACGCACCGGAGAATCTCGTTCGAGGCCGGGAATGCGGCAGGTCAGCAGAGGGTCGTCGGAGAGCGCGGTTTCGATGCCGACAAGAACTGCGTCGTGTGTGGCACGCAGCAGGTGACCAAAGCGCCGGGCTTGTTCGCCCGTAATCCAGCGGCTTTCACCGCCGGCACTTGCGGTCCGCCCGTCCACGCTCGCGGCAATCTTCAATGTCACGAAAGGCCGATTGGCGCGGATGCACAGGAAGAAACCGAGGTTCAATGCCGTTGCTTCGCTTTCGAGAAGCGGCGTTCTTACGTCGATTCCTGCTTCGCGGAGCCGGTCGAAGCCGCGTCCGCTCACGCGCCGATCGGGATCCGTAGTGGCTGCCACCACACGCGCGATTCCCGCCTGAATCAAAGAGTCCGCGCAGGGCGGCGTCTCGCCCTGATGGGCGCACGGTTCGAGCGTAACGTACGCGGTTGCCCCACGCGCCGCGGCGCCGGCCTGGGCGAGTGCAATGGTCTCGGCGTGTGGCCGCCCGCCACGACCGGTCCAGCCGCGACCGACGATCCTTCCATGACGCGAGACGATGACGCATCCGACTGCGGGATTTGGCGCAACCCGTCCCAGCCCTCTGGCGGCCAAGCCAAGCGCGTGGCGCATGTGATGTGAATCGGTCAGCGGCTCCAAGAGCTCACTCCCGGTCACCACCCTCCATCTCTCCGATCAGGGCTTCAAAATCCTTGGTCTCGCGGAAATTGCGATAAACCGAGGCGAAGCGGACATACGCCACCTTGTCGAGACTTGCGAGCGCCTGCATCACGAGCTCTCCAATCACCTTAGAAGAAATTTCATTCTCGCCCATGCTTTCGAGACGGCGGACGATGCCCGTCAACATCCGATCAACGCGCTCGGCTTCCACCGGCCGTTTGCGCAAGGCGTGCTGAAGCGATCGCTCGAGCTTGTCGCGTTCGAACGGTTCCCGCCGGCCATTCTTCTTGACGATGATCAATTCGCGCAGTTGGACGCGTTCGAAGGTGGTGAACCGTCCTCCGCAGGCCGGACAATGGCGCCGCCGGCGAATGGCGGAATTGTCCTCGCTTGGCCGGCTATCCTTGACCTGTGAATCGTCGTGTCCGCAAAACGGGCATCGCATGGAAAGCGCCCTTCTCTCCCCTGAATGGAATCTTATTCGAACATCACTGTGCTAGCCATAGATCGGAAAGCGCCGGCAAAGCGCATCGACGCGGCTTGCCACTTTGGCCTCGACGTCGCGATCCCCTTCTCCGCCGGTCGTCCCCAACGCCTCCACGACTTGAACAATCATGCTCGCAATCTCGTGGAATTCTTCGGTTCCGAAACCACGGGTCGTACCGGCGGGCGTTCCGAGCCGCACCCCGGACGTAATGGCGGGTTTTTCCATGTCGAACGGAATGGCGTTTTTGTTGCAGGTAATCCGCGCGCGATCGAGCGCCTTTTCGACATCGCGTCCGGTGGCTTTTTTCGGACGGAGATCGACGAGCATCAGGTGGGTGTCGGTACCGCCGGAGACGATAGCAAGGCCGAGGTCTTGAAGAGCGCGGGCAAGCGTTTGCGCATTTTCGACCACCGCCTGCGCGTACCGCCGAAACGACGGTTGCAACGCCTCTCCCAATGCCACGGCTTTGGCGGCGATCACGTGCATGAGCGGACCGCCCTGCAGCCCGGGAAACACCGCCGAATTGATCTTCTTCCCGAGCACGGCATCGGAAGACAGGATCATGCCACCGCGCGGACCGCGCAGCGTCTTATGCGTGGTGGTCGTTACAACATGTGCGTGCTCGAGCGGGTTTGGATGCACACCTCCCGCGACCAGGCCGGCAAAATGCGCCATGTCCACCATGAAGATCGCGCCGATCTCATCGGCGATCTCGCGGAATCGCGCGAAATCGAAGATGCGCGAATATGCTGATCCTCCCGCAAGAATAAGCTTCGGCCGGTGCTCGCGCGCGAGCGTCGCAACCTCGTCCATATCGATCTGCTGGTCTTCCCGGCGAACGCCATAAGGGATCGGCCTGAACCATTTGCCCGATTGATTGACGGAAGAGCCGTGCGTGAGGTGCCCACCGGCGTCCAGACTAAGACCCATGAAGGAGTCGCCCGGCTGAAGCAGAGCGAAAAAAACCGCCTGATTGGCCTGCGCGCCTGAATGCGGCTGCACATTGGCGAATTCACAGGAAAACAGCCGTTTGGCGCGCGTGATCGCCAGTTCTTCGGCGACATCGACAAACTCGCATCCTCCGTAATAGCGGCGGCCGGGATAACCTTCGGCGTACTTGTTCGTGAGCACGGTGCCCTGTGCATCGAGCACCGCGCGGGAGACGATGTTTTCGGAGGCGATGAGTTCGATGTTCTCCTGCTGGCGGCGAAGCTCGTCGTTCACGGCTTGCCAAATCGCGGGATCGGTCTCTGCCAAATGTCCCGAAAAGAAACGGGACTGATCGCTGACAGGCGCGCGCAAGGGCTCCGGCATGCTGATCCTCAATGGAAGCGGCGTTCGCCTAATTCACGAGACCGCCAGTCGCGGTGTAGCCGCATCCGCACACCAATTCTAGTGCCTCATCGCGCGGAGCAGGAACAAATTCGGACCGCGCGGGGATGGCAGAATGGAGCCGCGAGAGCGTTCTATCCGGTTGCGGAAGTGTCGTGGACATGACTGGCGCAAGCCGGTGTTCCGCTGCGCAAATTTTCGTGCGGAGATACACACGTGTTTGATTTTTCTTGTCTCGACTGCTGCTGGCCCATAAAACGGGATTCCCCGGACAATCCAAACAATTGAAGGACTCGATAATGAACAACAGCAGCGACACGCATCTCGGCAAACCAGACGAACTCATCAAGTTCGCGAGCGATATCGTGGCCGCCTATGTGAGCAACAATCCGACGCCAATTTCGGAAATCCCGGGCATGATCAAGAGCATTCACGCGACGCTCGGCGGCCTCTCCGGGCGCGCCAGCGCGGAACTACCGACCACGCAGAAACCAGCGGTGCCGATCAAGAAATCGATCAGCCCCGAATTCATCATCTGTCTTGAAGACGGCAAAAAACTCAAAATGCTCAAGCGCTATATCCGCTCGCGATTCAATCTTTCGCCCGATGCCTATCGGACCAAATGGGGGCTTCCGGCCGATTATCCGATGGTGGCGCCCAGTTACGCCGCGCAGCGGTCGGAATTCGCGAAGAAAATCGGGTTGGGCCGAAGCAAGGCATCGCGTGCGAAGGGTCGCCGCCGCAGCTGATCTCTGGAAGGGTAGACTGATACAGTCGCGGCCTATTCACGCCGCGCGATCGAGCCTATGCGCCGTCCAGACCTGGTCGAGGGCCTTGACCAGCGTATCCATCATCTCGTCGGTGTGATGGGGCGAAGGGGTAAAGCGCAGGCGCTCCGTGCCGCGCGGAACCGTGGGATAGTTGACGGGCTGTACGAAAATCGCGTGGTCGCGGAGAAGGGAATCCGAAACCGATTTGCAAAGCGCCGCGTCGCCCACGAGAACCGGTACAATATGGCTCGGCGACGGCATTACCGGCAGCCCGGCCCCCGAAAGCAGGCGTTTCAGCCGTGCGGCGCGTTCCTGGAGGGCTTTGCGCTCGCTGTTGCTCTCTTTGAGATGGCGGATGCTCGCCAACACGGCGGCGGCAACGGCCGGAGGCAGTGACGTCGTGAATATGAACCCCGGCGCGAACGAGCGCACGCAATCGACGATCTCCGCGCACCCGGCGATGTAACCGCCCATCACGCCGAAGGCTTTTGCCAGCGTCCCCTCGATGATGTCGATGCGTTCCATCACGCCGTCGCGTGCGGCCACACCCGCGCCGCGCGGGCCGTAAAGGCCAACGCCATGAACTTCATCGAGATAGGTGAGCGCGCCGAACCGTTCGGCAAGATCGCAAACCTCGCGAACGGCTCCAAAATCGCCATCCATGGAATAGACCGACTCAAAGGCGATGAGCCTGGGCTGCGCACGATCGACATCCTCGAGCATGGATCGCAGATGGTCGAGATCGTTATGCCTGTACACCCGTTTGACGGCACCGCCGCGACGGATGCCTTCGATCATCGAGGCATGATTGAGCTCGTCGGAAAAAACGACCAGGCCGGGAAGCAACCGGCACAGTGTCGACAAGGTCGCGTCATTCGAAATGAACCCGGAGGTGAAGAGCAGCGCCGCTTCCTTCCCGTGCAGCTCCGCAAGCTCGCTTTCCAGTTCGACGTGATAGTGCGTCGTGCCCGAAATGTTGCGTGTCCCCCCCGATCCAGCGCCAACCCTGTCGAGCGCCGCACGCATGGCGGCCAGCACCTTCGGGTGCTGGCTCATTCCCAGATAGTCGTTGCTGCACCATACGGTGATCGGGCGCACCTGACTTTGCACATGCAGATCCGCCGCGGGATAGTCCCCGCTGCGCCGCAGTATGTCGGCAAAAACGCGGTAACGGTTCTCGCGCCGAAGATTTGCGAGGGATTCGCGAAATCGCGCGGCATAAGGGTAGGTCAATTGTGCCTCTCGGGGCCGGGTCACCCTGACCCGCGAGCGGGAGTTTAGCCCGGCTCGCGCCCATCCTCCATGCGAAATATGGGCGCGGCGCCGCCTGCTACTGACGGGGCGGCTGAGGCACGATGGTCAAAGCTGGAAGCGGACCTGATCGATCCAGAAGCGCTCGAGACGCCGCAGGCTTGCGCTGATGGATTCGAGTTCGGACGGACCCACATTGCCGACTGCTTCGAGGGATATCAGATGCCGGTCGAACAGCCCGCTCAACATGTTGCGGACCGCTTCGCCCTTGCTCGTGAGACGCACCAGAACGGAGCGGCGATCGACCGACGAACGTTCGTGATGAACGTAGCCGGCTTCAACCAGTTTCTTGAGGTTATAGGAGACGTTCGAACCGAGGTAATGACCACGCGTGCGCAACTCGCCTGCCGTAAGCTCCTGGTCTCCCACATTGAACAGAAGCAGCGCCTGGACGCTGTTGATTTCGCGTTCGTCGCGCCGGTCGAGTTCGTCCTTGATGACGTCGAGCAGTTGCCGGTGCAGTCGCTCGATCAGGCTCAGCGTTTCGAGATAGAGTTTGCGGAGCGGCTCGTTTCGCTCCAACGCTGCAGCAGCGGGCTGCGGTTTCGCCATTGCTGTCATAATCAAACCCCGGACACCCACATATTTTGACAATAAATAACCCTGTAACTGTTAAGGCGCAGTAAATCGTCACAGCTCGGCGCAGTTGATCCGAAATGTGACGGGCCGATCGAGCAACGCGTCGTTTTTCACGAGGGACAGCATGGATCAACCCGGCTGAGCGATCGTGGCAACAGCGGCACAAACTTGCGGGTTGCCCGCTGCATCCGTTAGATCGTGTGGGCAAGAAACGCGGTATTTCGGTGGACGCTCGTTTTCCGGACGCTCATTTTCCGGCCAGGCGCATGCGGCGGCTGCGCAGGCACGAATGGACCAGGCGCCTCGTCGCCGAAACGTCTCTGTCGTGTTCTGATCTCATATGGCCGCTGTTCCTGATCGACGGAGAGAATCGCCGCGAAGCCATAAGCTCGATGCCGGGTGTGGAACGCCTGACCATTGATCAGGCGATCGGCGCTGTCGAAGAGGCGGCCCATCTTGGAATACCGGCCGTTGCGCTGTTTCCGCACACCGATCATGCCCTGAAAACCGAAGACGGGCGCGAGGCGCTGAACCCGTCGAACCTGGTGTGCAGGGCGGTACGCGCGATCAAACGCGCGGTGC
The DNA here is from genome assembly GCA_036264415.1 of Rhizomicrobium sp. Lineage (GTDB taxonomy): Bacteria > Pseudomonadota > Alphaproteobacteria > Micropepsales > Micropepsaceae > Rhizomicrobium. Next base: position 73,183 of record DATAQZ010000050.1, read on the forward strand.
CCCAGATCGGGGTAGTGTGCGACGTGGCGCTCGATCCGTACACGACTCATGGTCATGACGGCATCTTGCGCGACGGCTTTGTCATCAATGACGAAACGGTCGAAATCCTGGTCCGTCAGGCGATTCTGCAAGCGCAGGCAGGCTGCGACATCATTGCGCCTTCGGACATGATGGATGGCCGCGTTGCAGCAATTCGCGGCGCACTGGAAAGCGAGGGTTACAAGGACACGCTTATCATGGCCTATGCCGCCAAATACGCGTCGGCTTTCTACGGTCCCTTTCGCGACGCGGTCGGCTCGGCAAAGGCCTTACAGGGGGACAAGCGCAGCTATCAGATGGATTCGGCAAACGGCGACGAAGCGCTGCGCGAAGTGGCGATGGATATCGCCGAAGGCGCTGACATGGTGATGATTAAACCGGGCATGCCGTATCTGGACATCGTCAGGCGCGTGAAGGAACGCTTTGGTGTCCCTACATTTGTTTACCAGGTCTCCGGCGAATACGCGATGCTGACTGCGGCGGCCGAGCGCGGCTGGCTCGATCGCGAGCAGGTGATGCTGGAGAGTCTGATCGCATTCAAGCGCGCCGGCGCTTCCGGCATACTGACTTACTTCGCGCGTGATGCTGCGCGGGCATTGCGGGACACTTAAGCGGGTTTTCGGTAACCCAATCGTCCGCCGCGAATTAACCCTACCCGCTCACCGCGACGTGATGGCAATCACACGAGCGTGCAACACCATCCTCTTGCCCCAAAACGTTGGCCGGATAAGAATCGTCATGGACGATCCAATCGGGAGAGAGCAATGCGAAGGATGATTCTGGCAGTGGCGCTTGTTTGCGCGCCGTTGGCCGCGCTGGCGGATCCGCCGGCTCCGGCCGTCGAATCGGCGGGCGCCCATCCCGGCGAACCCCTCATCTGCCATTACTATTATCATGAGGGTCAGCTGATAAGGCGGCCGATCTGCAAGACGGAGCGTGCGTGGATTCGCTACCGGCTCGAGCAGCAGGCAGACATCAATCAGGCCCAGCTTCGCTCGCTCATACAGCATCCGTAGCGGGTCGCGCCGGGGCGCCGCGCGATTTGATCAGCGGCTTTGGCGGAGCATTTCGGTGCGCGCAAACAGGCTCGATGTGTCCCAGCGGCGCCCGCCCATTCGTTCGACCTCGCCATAGAACTGATCGACGAGCGCTGCCAGCGCCAGGGATGCGCCATTCCGGCGCGCTTCGTCGAGACAGATCGCCAGATCCTTTCTCATCCATTCCACGGCAAAACCGTGGTCAAACTTGCCGGCAAGCATCGTCGCGTGACGGTTGTCCATCTGCCACGACTGTGCAGCTCCCTTTGAAATCACGGCAACAACCGCTTCGGGATCGAGACCCGCGGCGCGGGCAAAGCTCAACGCTTCGGAGAGACCCTGCACCACGCCGGCGATGCAGATCTGATTGACCATCTTCGTGAGCTGGCCGGCGCCGGCGTCACCCATCCTCTGGCAATGCCGCGCATAGGCGCGCATCACCGGCTCGGCTTTCGTGTAATCCGTCTCGCCGCCGCCGCACATCACAGTGAGCTTTCCGTTGCGCGCGCCCTGTTCGCCTCCCGAGACGGGCGCGTCGACGAATCCAAATGCGCGTTGTCGCGCAATTTGCGCGAGTTCGCGCGCAATCGTCGCCGATGCCGTCGTGTGATCGACGAACACGGAACCGTGCTTCATTGTCCGGAACGCGCCATCCTGGCCCTGCGTCACCGCCTCCACATCGGCATCGCGGCCAACACAGGCGAACACGATATCGGCACCTTCCGCGGCCGCGCCGGGTGAATCGGCTGCCCTGCCGCCGAACTCGGCTACCCACCGCCGGGCCTTTTCGCGCGTTCGGTTGAACACCGTCACATCGTAACCGGCACGGGCAAGATGGCCGGCCATCGGATAGCCCATGACTCCAAGGCCGATAAACGCGACGCGCATCGCCATTTCGCCTCTCCTTCTCCCCGCGTGAAATCGAAACGGCGCGGCCTTCGCTGTCAAGGCTGACTTATTCCACGACCTCGATTTCCGCCGGGCGCTGGAGCAGCGACGGCCTGCGGATCAGGAACAGGACGAAGAGCGCAGGCAGCGAGATGAAAAACATGAACAGAAAATCGTTGGCGTAGGCGATGATCTGAGAATTGTACTGAATGATGCGATCGAGCTGGGCTGCGCCAAACGGCAGCTGCGGATTCCAGAACATGCTCTGGGCATTGGTGGCCAGCGCGCGGTTGAACATCGTCACGTGCCCCGCCAGCTGCGCGTGCATGGTCTGAATGCTCGAGGCCAGCATCGTTGTCGTGATCGATACGCCGATCGCCATGCCGACATTGCGTATGAGATTGAACATCGCCGACCCGTCGGTGCGCAGTGCCGGCGCCAGGCTGGAGAAGGCGATCAGGTTCATCGGCACGAAAATCAGGCCCATTCCGACGCCTTGCCCAAAGGACACAATGCCCAGCCACAGCGGCGCCACCGCCGGCGTCCAGTGGGACATGTCCCACAGGCTCCAAAGCAGCAAAGCCGTCCCGGTCGCCATGACATAGCGGGCGTCGAGCTTCATCGCGAGACGGCCTGCAAAAAACATGGAGAACATCGTGCCGATCCCGCGCGGCGCCATCAGGAGACCGGTCTCAGTCACGGTATAACCGCCCAGATTTTCCAGATAGGGCGGCAGGAGGGCGGAACTCGCAAGCATGATAAGCGCGACGAGCAGCATCAAAAAAAGCGCCGTGACGAAATTTCGGTCCTTGAATATCTCCAGCGGCACGAAGGATTTTCGCGATGTCAGCATATGCACGACGAAGAGATAGATTCCGAGGCCCGCGACGATCGCCTCGACGATGATTTCGCCCGAGGAAAACCAGTCTTTCGTGGTGCCGCGGTCGAGCATCAGCTGCAAGCCGGCGAGAGCCATGCCGAGAACTGCGAAGCCAAACCAGTCGAATTTCAGGTTTTCGTTTCGGTCGGTATCGCGCAGGAAGAGCCAGATGCCGGTCACCGCCGCAATCCCGAACGGCAGGTTGACGTAGAAAACCCATCGCCAGTCGTAGGCGTCGGTGAGATAGCCGCCGAGCGTCGGTCCAAGAATGGGGCCGACCATGACGCCGATGCCCCAGATCGCCATTACCGATCCGCGTTTTTGCGGTGGATAAAGATCGAGCATGATGGATTGCGACAGAGGCGAAAGCGCCGCGCCGAAGGCGCCCTGGATCATGCGAAAGATGATCATTTCGTCGAGCGACTGCGCGGCGCCGCAGAGCATCGACGCGACCGTGAAGCCCGCCAGGCTGACGATGGCGAAGTTCTTGCGTCCGAAGCGCGCCGCGATCCAGCCGACGGGCGCCGTCATGATCGCCGAGGCAACGATGTAGGAGGTGAGCACCCAGGTGATCTGGTCGCGTGAGGCGGCGAGGCTCCCTTGCATGTAGGGAAGCGCCACATTGGCAATGGTGCTGTCCAGCGCCTGCATCAGCGTGCCCGCCATCGAGCACAGCATCACGATGCGCAGCTCGAGCTTTGTCGAATAGGCTTCGTGGGAATGTCCGGCGGTGCGCATTCAGGTATCGGGTATCGGCTATCAGGGATCGGGTATCAGGAATGGGTATTCAGGTGTTCAGGTGTACAGTCTGATACCCGATCCCCGATACCTGATACCTGTCGTCATCCGTTTAAGAGCCGGAACCAGCGGCGGTGGCCCGTGTCGATCGACACGTAGGCGCTCATGCCCGCGCGCAGCGGCGGGTCGCCCGGCTTCAGGTGGAACCTGATTTTCACGGTCACACGCTGCGTGACTTTCACCCAGTTTCCGCTCGCATTTTCGGCGGGCAGAACCGAGAAGTCGGATCCGGTTGCCGGGCTGATGGAATCCACTTCGCCATTCCAGCTGTGCCCGGGATAGGTGTCGATCGTCACGTCGACCGGCTCGCCGCGATGGACATGCGTGAGATCCGTCTCCTTCATGTTCGCCTCGACCCAAAGATTGTGCGTCGAGACAAGCCCGACGGCGCTCGTGGTCGTGAAGGCGGAGAGAGCCGAGACCACCAGCGTTCCCGGCTGAAGCGAGTCGACTTCGGTAACGGTGCCGTCGAACGGCGCGCGCACCACTGTGTGATCGAGCTGCCGTTGGGCCTCGGCCACCTGCGCCTCGGCCGCGCGGTATTGCGGCAACTGCTCGACGGGAGTCGAAATGCTGCCGCCGAGTTTTGCGAGCTGTACGTCCGCCTGTTCCTTCAGCGAGGCGAGCGTGCTCTGCGATGCGGCAAGCGTGAAGCGCGCCTGGTCGTACTGCGCGGGCGCGATGCTGTTCAGCTTGAGCAGGTTGGCATAACGATCGAATGTCACCTGATTCCAGGCGACCTGCGCCTGCTCCGCCGCGATATCCTTCAGCATGCGCGCGTAATCGTCCTTCATCGAAAGAAGCATCAGGCGCGCCTGCGCGAGGTTGGCCTTGGCATTATCAAGCGCAATCTGGAATTGCCGCGGATTGATGCGGAACAGCACTTGCCCCGCTTTCACGTGCTCGCCGTCATGGACTTCCACGTCCTGGACGAGCCCCGACACGTCGGTCGAAACCATCAGCTGCGCGGCATGCACATAGGCGTCGTCCGTTCCGACATAGCGCCCGCCGAAGAGCCACAAAGTCGCGGAAACGAGGACCACGGCCGTGACACCGCCGATCATCAGCACGCGGCGCAGCAAGCCACGGTTCGTCTTTAGCCGGGAAAGCAAACCCTCACCCGAAGACGCGCGCCCACGGACGGTTCCGACGTAAGGAGAATTCGCCGCTTCGCTCTGTATTGCCGCCATTCTTATTGTCCCACTGCCATCGGTGCGGCTTCCGCCGTCAGGTTGTTCTTCATTTTGAGGAGCGCATCGACCATCTTGGTTCGCACGGCCGGATCAACGCCTTGGAGAAGTTCATCGCCCAGAACGTCACGCGCCTTCGAAATCTCTTCGAGCACGGGTTCAGCCCCGGGAAGGAGGTGCAACCTCCAGATGCGCCGGTCGGTCGGGTCCGGGCGCCGCTCGACCATGCCCCGGGACTCCAGCCTGTCGATCAGGCGGCCGACGCTGATGGGCTCGACCTCAAGAAGGGAAGCCAGCTCATTTTGGGAAAGACCCGGGCTGGCGTTCACCCGCGCCAGGATCACCCATTGGGCCCGCGTCATACCCCTGGCGCGGGCGCGTTGGTCAAAACGGGTCCTGAGCAGGCGCGCCACATCGTGGAGCAAAAGCAGGAGATCACGGTCGAATTGCTGCATCGATATTCCTCACACCCGTGAATATAAGCCTGCTTATAATAGCGCACAAGATGAATATTGGCCTAACGAGGGCGGCTCAAACCCCGTTCTGCTCCCGCAGAGAGGGGTCTCATTAGGAGCGGAGGAGACCTGCCCTAGCGCGTTCATGGTGAATCCGGGAGACGTCGAAATCGGCGCGCTAACCTCGGCAACGGCCGCGCCTGATCGCGCACCCCCCCGCACGGATCAGACGCGATGTGCTCGATCGAGCAATCACACGCCGGGCGATCGTGCTCGCAAGACAATCCACCGTGTTTGCGGAATTCCCCGGCGTCGAACGTTGTCGGGATCGGACATTTGCAAAAGCCGATGGATGTTGCTGGAATAAAACGCTTCTGCGACGAACGGACTGGCGCAGCGGTCCAAATCGTTGTCATAATGTTTGCGGGATGAGGCACGAGAGCCGGCGGTGACGGACCAACGCACAGCACGCGTTCCGCAATTTTTTCTCACGCCTGGCGGGCCGTGTCCCTATCTGGCCGGACGGACCGAACGCAAAGTTTTTGCCCGGCTCAACGGCGTGCTGGCGCAGCCCCTCAACGAAGCGCTCACGCATTCCGGTTTCCGCCGCAGCCAGATGATCGCCTATCGTCCAGCCTGCGACGGCTGTTCAGCCTGCGTGTCGGTGCGTATCGTAACCAGGGATTTTGCGCCGTCGCGCAGCCAGAAGCGGCTCGCAAAACGGAATACCGACATCATTCGTGATGAAGTGAAAGCCGAAGCAACGCGCGAACAGTTCGCTCTGCTTCGCGCCTATCTGGACTCACGCCACGCCGGCGGCGGCATGTCGGACATGGGACTGTTCGATTACGTGGCCATGGTCGAGGAGACGCCGGTCAATACCCATATCGTCGAATACCGCGAGGCGGCGGGTCACGGACGGCCATCGCGGCTTCTGGCCTGCGCCTTGACCGATGAGCTGCGCGACGGCCTGTCGATGGTGTACAGTTTCTTTCATCCCGGCGAGGATGCGCGCAGCCTTGGTACGCATATGATTCTCGACCATGTGGCCGAGGCGCAGGCGCGAAAGCTGTCCTACGTCTATCTCGGCTATTGGATCCGCGGCAGCGCCAAGATGAACTACAAGGCGCGTTTCCAGCCGCTTGAAGCATTGGGTCCCGACGGCTGGTCCCGTCTGCGGCTATAGCTGCGGCCCAGAGCGCGTGCTCCAGGCGCCTGCTCTAATCGGGCGCCTCTCCGGAAAAGCGCTGCTGCCATTCTGCGATCTGCTCGTCTGCGATCTTGGCAACGAGAACCTCCGGCGCGCTTACCGCCATTCCGGCATCGAGCTGATCGAGAAATTCCCGCATGGATTCGTCCGGCCACGGAATGACCCGCGGCGCCGGCATGATCGCTTCGTGCATCTTCCGGCCAAGATCGGGAATGACGGGCCACGACAGATGTCCGAACAGATGGACGAGGTTCAGTCCGACGCGCACGCCCACGGCCGCGCGAGGGCGGTCTTCGCGGATGGCGCTCCAGGGTGCCGCACGCGTCAGATATTCGTTGCCCGCGACCCAGATCGCTCGGAGCTCGCCAGTGGCTTTTCGGAATTCGCAGGCTTCGAGCAGGTCCGTGTAGCTCTTGACCCGGAGATCGAGATCCTCCGCGAGAGCGAATTCCTCCTCGCCCCAATGCCCCTCCCCCGGTACACGCGAATCGAAACGCGCCGCGCAGAAGCGCATCACCCGGTTGACGAAATTGCCGACGACATCGGCCAGATCCTTGTTCACGGTCGCGGCGAAATGTTCCCAGGTAAAATTGGAGTCCGAACTCTCCGGCGCGTTCGCCATCAGGTAATACCGCCAGATGTCGGCCGGGAGAATTTCCAGCGCGGAATCCATGAACACGCCGCGCTTCTGGCTGGTCGAGAATTTCCCGCCGCAATAGTTGATGTAATTGAAACCCTTGATGCGGTCGACGAGCTTCCAGGGCTCGCCCGAGCCCATGATGGTCACGGGAAAGCCGACGGTGTGGAACGGCACATTGTCCTTTCCCATGAACTGGAAATAGGTGACCCTTTCCGCGGACTCGCCGAACCACCATTCGCGCCAGCGCTCGCCCTCGCCTTTCGCCTCTGACCATTCGCGCGTGGCGGCGATATATTCGATCGGCGCATCGAACCAGACGTAAAAGACCTTTCCCTTCAGTTTGCCGTCGCCGATGTCGTCGGGCACCGGGATTCCCCATTCGAGATCGCGCGTGATGCCGCGGTCGTGCAGCCCCTCGTCCAGCCATTTGTGCGCGATCGAGGTGACGATCAGCGGCCAGTCGTCGCGGTGGCTGTTCACCCATTCGCGCAGCACATCGCTGAACTGCGACTGTTTGAGGAAAAGGTGCGCGCTGTCGCGAATTTCGATGTCCGTCGCGCCGGAAAGCGCCGAGCGCGGGTTGACGAGATCGGCGGGATCGAGAACCCGTGTGCAGTTTTCGCATTGGTCGCCGCGCGCGTGCTCATAGCCGCAGTGCGGACACGTGCCGATGACGTAGCGGTCCGGCAGGAAGCGGTTGTCGGTCCTGGAATAGACCTGCCGCGTCGTGCGCACCTCGAGATGTCCGCGCTGCCAAAGCATCCGCGCGAAATGCTGCGTCAGTTCGCGGTTGGGCAGTCCCGAGGAGCGGCCGAAGAAATCCCAGGAAAGACCGAAGCGTTCGCCAAGTTCCTTCTGGATCTGATGCTGTTCGGCGCAGTAGGTGGCGACGTCCTGACCCGCTTCGAGTGCTGCGAGTTCGGCCGGCGTGCCGTGCTCGTCGGTGGCGCAGATGAAGAGCGTGTCGCGGCCGCGCGCGCGTTGAAAACGGGCGAAAACATCGGCCGGCAGCATCGAACCTACGAGGTTGCCCAGATGCTTGACGCCGTTGATGTAAGGCAACGCGCTGGTGATCAGGATCGAATTCATGCCAGCGGTTTTTGCACGATTTCGCCCCGCAGCACCATGCCGGTCCGCATTGCGCGCCTCTTCGCGCCAGCGTATGTCCCGGGCCGGGCCGGCTTAGCTCAGCTGGTAGAGCACGTGATTTGTAATCACGGGGTCGCGGGTTCGATCCCTGCAGCCGGCACCATTTAGCTCAATAATTACGGGCACTCCTGCCGCTGTCGGCAAGTGCATGAATAAATTCCGGCGAATATGTCCGCACTGTGTCCACAGGCGAGGGGATCAAGCGCACCGCGCGGAAGCGGAAAAGGTGTGCCAGTGCCAGGCTACTCGTGCGCCTCAGTGACCACCACCGCTCGGCATCCAGATATAGCCAAGCCTCTCGTGCGCTCGTGTAGCATCTTGCGCGTCTTGCTGCCGCTGAACCCATTCGCGACGCTTGTGGCATTCGCGGCCGCCGCCGAGCCGCGTACCGATTATCGGCGGTACAATCTGACAAACGATGTCATCTCCGCTCTCCGCCGCCCCAGGTGCCTGTCCTGGCTGCACGATCACAGTGTTTCCCTGATCCGGAGTGGCAGGCGCTTCATTGGCCTGGGCCATGGCCGGACCGACCCCCGCCGCGCTGAGGGCGATCACGACGGCTGGAGCGCACCAAAAAGAATTCATGAGCTTGCCCTCCTTTGCTGTCAGCGCGCAGTAGTGTGAGCGCCGGCAGGCAGCACAACAAGCCGAACGGGGACTGACCAGCGTTCACGTTTGGTTGAAGGGATTCGATCGCCGGAAACTTCGTTCTTCACCCTCCACTCTCTGGGTTCTCCCCGCGTACGCGGGGATCAGCGCGGGAATGACACTATTTTTGTTTTCCGCCGCGTCACCAATGGCGAACAAACCCGCACGGTTGCGGCGCTCGCGATGCGTAAAGGCCCGTCAGTCGATTTCAGCGGCTACTGGCAGCGGCACGTACACGCCGCCTAACCACTAGCGCAATTCGACTTGCGATATCTCGTTCACAGACGAGTCCGTCAACTCCAGCGACCCGCGCAAATTTGTAACCGCCGTGCTGAAAACAAACTTGCAGGACGGTCCGCGGACCGGGGGATTGCTTGGCAAAATATAGCACGTCGTACCGGGGCTGACGGGATTTCCGGAGGGGCAAGAGTTAACAGTGGAAATTGCGACATTCGAATCCCACGTGTACATGGCCTGCGATGTGGGTGTGACATTCGCGGTGCCCAGATTGGCGAACCAGCAGATAGCGTTTAATGCATTGGCTGAGTAGATCGGCCCCCCGGCAAGCACAGTGCTGGGCGCGGCATCGGCTGCGTTGGCAGCCGTCAGCGAAAGAATGAAAGCGGTTGCTGCAAGTAGAGTTTTCATGAGGTTCCTTTTTCCGTATAGAACTACGTACGCCCATAAGTATGGCCGCCGGAAATGCTGGTCATGACGCAAATGCGTCATAGCGCGGGACTAAAGTGGCAATTCTCCCGCGCTTGCATCAGACAATGGCCGCGTCCAGATTGGCGAGCGCCTTGCGGAGGGTGCTTACGCGCTTCTCCGCGTCCTGGACTTGGCCACGGATTTCCTCGCGCCGCTTCCGTAGGCCCGCAATGGTTTGGTCGGACATGCCCGAAAGCTAGGCGTGGCCCCGTCCGTTTTCTTGTGGCGTTTGCGCCATAATACCGCAAAATTCCCTGAGAAATTCCCTGACTGAGGGAATTTGGCTGTACAATTGATCTCGCCGAAATGCCCGTTCCGGTGGCGCCAGGCTTTTGCCCTTCGCGTGCGTAGAGGTGTTTCCACGCCACGCCGCGCCGGGAGAAATCGGGCCGGCGCTGCGAGACGACCCCGCCGGGTGTGGCGCACCGTCCCCGCCGCCTTCGCAGGGGAATTCCTTCAGTCCAATACACGGTTCAAAAGAGCAGGTTGTGCAATATACCGTATTGGTATGGTTGTCAACGGCCAAAATCAACCCGGTTGACGCGCTGTGCGCGGGCAGCGCGCCGGAATCCCGCATCCTGCGTGGGGCCCGATTGTGTTATCCAGGTGTCCGGAATGAAAGTGTCACCTTCTCTCTCGAGGGCGCGGGCGAATCATGATCACTTTCCCCATGAGCAAATCTTCACCTCATGCGTGACGAGACGGAGTCCGTTTCCCGACTTCTGGAGATCATGCGCAGGCTCCGCGATCGCGAGTCCGGGTGCCCGTGGGACGTCGAGCAGACCTTCGCCACCATTGCCCCGTACACCATCGAGGAAGCCTATGAGGTCGCAGGCGCCATCGAGGCGCAGGATTGGCCCGCGCTGAAGGAAGAGCTGGGCGATCTTCTTCTGCAGGTGGTCTTTCACGCCCAGATGGCGGCCGAAGACGGCCTGTTCGACTTCCGCGACGTGGTTGTTGCCATTAGCGACAAGATGTTGCGCCGCCACCCGCACGTTTTCGGCGAGACCAAGGGCATCGATAGCGCCGCGGCACAGACGGCCGCCTGGGAAGAGCACAAGAGCCGCGAACGGGCCGCGCGCCGCAATGGTCTTCTGGACGATGTGCCCGCAGCGCTGCCGGCACTTCTGCGTGCGCTAAAGCTTCAACAACGGGCCGCAACCGTCGGGTTTGATTGGGACTCTCCTTCGAGGGTGGTCGAAAAAATTGCCGAGGAAGCGGCGGAGATTGCCGAGGCGCAAGCGAGCGGCGCGCCTGTGGAGCGCCTGAAGGACGAAGTCGGCGATCTCCTGTTCGCGGCCGCCAACCTTGCGCGCCATCTGGGCGTCGATCCGGAAACGGCGCTCCGTTCCACCAATGCCAAATTCGTCCGCCGCTTCGGCCAGATCGAGAAGGCGCTGGCGGAGCGCGGCCGCTCGACGGCCGAAGCCTCGCTCGATGAAATGGAGGCGCTCTGGCAGGCCGCGAAGGCAAGCGAGGGCCCTTCGACAAGCTCAGGGTGAGGCCCTTCGACAAGCTCAGGGTGAGGGCCCTTCGACAAGCTCAGGATGAGGCCCTTCGACAAGCTCAGGGTGAAGGTCCTTCGACAAGCTCAGGGTGAGGCTTCTTTTTTTGCCCTCATCCTTCGATCCGCCTTCGCCGAGGCTTCGGCGGACACGATTCAGCGTACTAACCCGGCGAAGCTTTAGCGCAGACGGGCAGGCTCAGAATGAGGGCGATCAGTTCGGACGGATCACGCTCTAATCCGCCACCGCTGCGGAATCGCGCAGCATGACCGCCAGTTCTTTCCCGTACCTGTTCTGAAAACGGCCGAGCGTTTCGGTGTCGACCGACACAGTGAGTTCGGTGCCGCCGCTCCGATCCTTGCGCGCGAGAACCCGCCCATGCGCGTACGCCCAGGCGATGCCCGCGCCGTCCGATGGCGGAAGACGCAGCTTCACCATCAAGGCCGCGCGATCGAGCATGCGATCCATTCGCGCGAGAAGATCCGGAAGTCCCTCGCCCGTCAGCGCCGAGAGCGCGACCGGCGTCCGGCTTTCGCCGCCGTTCTTCACGCGCAGCCCTTTTCGCGCCGACGCGCTCAACAGATCGATCTTGTTCAGGACCTCGAGAATCCGCCCATCGCCCTCGGTGTCGATTCCAAGTTCCGACAGAACATGAAGGACATCGATTTTCTGGGCTTCCGATTCTTCGTGCGCCGCATCGCGCACATGCAGGATGATGTCGGCTTCGAGAACCTCTTCGAGCGTCGCCCGGAACGCGGCGATCAGTTCCACCGGCAGGTCTGCGATGAAGCCGACGGTATCCGACAGCACGATCGGGCGCCCACTCGGCAGACGCAAACCCCGCATGGTCGGATCGAGTGTTGCGAACAGCATGTCGCGCGCCTCGACCGCCGATTTCGTCAGCGCGTTGAAGAGGGTCGACTTGCCGGCGTTGGTGTAGCCGACGAGTGCGGCAACGGGATACGGCACGCGCTTGCGCGCCTCCCGGTGCAGCCCGCGCGTACGGCGCACCTGGTCGAGTTCGCGGCGGATCTTGGCGATGCGCTCGCCGATCAGCCGCCGGTCTGTCTCGATCTCCGTTTCGCCGGGGCCGCCCAGAAAACCAAAGCCGCCGCGCTGGCGCTCAAGATGCGTCCAGCTTCGCACCAGCCGGCTGCGCTGATACGTCAGGTGCGCCAGCTCCACCTGCAGCCGGCCTTCGCGCGTGCGCGCGCGTTCGCCGAAAATTTCGAGAATGAGCGCGGTGCGGTCGAGCACCTTGGCGTTCCAGGCTTTCTCCAGATTGCGTTGCTGAACCGGCGAGAGCGCCGCATTGACGATCACCACGTCGGGTTCGAGTGCGCGGACTTCCGCGGCAATCTCGGCCACCTTGCCTTTGCCGATGAGCGTCGCAGGCCGGGTTTCCGACAAGGGAACGATGTGTTCACCGAGAATGGCGAGACCGATGGCGGCGGTCAGTCCCGACGCTTCGGCGAGACGCGCTTCGGCATCCCGGCTGGCGCGCGAGGCTTCGCGCCGCTTGGGCTCGATGTGGAGAACAAGCGCGCCCGCACGCCTTTGCGTATCGCGTGCCGCGCGTTTCCGGCGATCCGGACTCAGGCGGTTTCCAGCGCTGCGGGCTCGGTGTCCTGCAGCTGAATCGGACCGAGCGGCATCACGGTCGAAATGGCGTGTTTGTACACCAGCTGCGCGTGCCCGTCGCGACGGAGCAGCACGCAGAAATTGTCGAACCAGGTAATGTTTCCTTGAAGCTTCACTCCGTTGACCAGAAAAATCGTGACAGCCGACTTGCTCTTGCGGACGGCATTCAAGAACGTGTCTTGCAGATTATGTTTGTCGGTCATGACGAAACCGTTCTTTCGTTGGCGCCAGCCTCTCTCGGGAGGCAGGTCAGCATAGTTTCATTTTCGAAAACGGCCTAGAGCATGGCGAATTGAAGCGGCATCGTCCTCATCCTTCGACAAGCTCAGGATGAGGACGAAAAAACGGCCTCACCCTGAGCCCGTCGAAGGGTGAGCCTGCTTCGCGGCCGTCCCGGCCGCATCGCGAAGCGACAAACAAGGCGGGGGAGACGCCCGCGGTCCCAGGTTGGCTACACCTGCTCGGCCGCCGTTTCCGCCGCATGGCGATAGAGTTCGTGGAGGCGGCGCGCCACCGGTCCGGGCGTTCCGTCGCCGATCTGTGTGCCGTCGATCTCGACCACCGGCAAGGCGCCGATGGTGGCGGCGGTGATGAACGCCTCGCGCGCTGTCTTCGCCTCGGAAACCGTGAACCGCCGCTCGGCGACCGGCAGCTGCGCGCTTTCCGCAACTTCCATCAGAATCCGGCGCGTGACACCGGGGAGCACCGCATTGTCGAGATCGCGCGTGACGAGCTTGCCGTCCTTGTCCACGATCCACGCCGTTGTCGAAGACCCTTCCGTGACGCGTCCCTCGCGGTCGACCAGCCAGGCCTCATAGGCCCCGGCACCGCGCGCTTTGGTTTTCGCGAGCACATTGGGAAGCAGCGCCGTCGATTTGATGTCGCAGCGCGCCCAACGTTCGTCGGCCGTCGTGATCACCTTGATGCCGGACCGGCGGCGTCCCTCAAAACTTTCCGTGTCGACCGGCCTCGCCGTCAAAATCACCGAAGGAGGCTGCGGGTGCTGCGGGATGGCATGGTCGCGGCGCGCGGCGCCGCGCGTCACCTGCATGTAGATCAGTCCGTCGGCCAGGCGGTTGCGGCGCGCGATCTCGCGAACGACGAGCTTCAGCGCGCGCCGGGCCATCGGCATGGGCAAAGCGATTTCGCCGAGCGAGCGTTCGAGCCGGTCGAGATGCTGGTCTTCGTCGAAAACCTTCCCGCCGAAAACGCCGAACACCTCGTAGATCGAATCGGCGAACTGCAGACCACGATCCTCGATATGCACGGTTCCGAGATCGTGCCGCACATAACGGCCGTCGATGTAGGCGATGCGGCCGACGGGGCGGACACGGACGCGTGCCCGCGAATGGGCCTCAGGCATTGACGGCCAGCTCCCGCCCGACCGGACCCACGCCCAGCGATTTCAGTTTGCGATGGAGCGCCGAACGCTCCATGCCGATGAACGCCGCGGTGCGCGAAATATTGCCGCCGAAGCGGTTGATCTGCGCCACCAGATATTCGCGCTCGAAGATTTCGCGCGCTTCCCGGAGCGGCAGCGAGATCACGAGATCGCCCGCGGTGCCGTGCCAGGCGGCGCCGTTGGTGAAATCCGCCGGCAAAAGGTCCGCCGAGATCGCATTGACGGCATCGTCGGTCGCGAGAATCAGGAGCCGCTCCACGATGTTGCGCAGCTGGCGTACATTTCCCGGCCAGTTGTGGGCCTGCAAAATCGCCATGGCGTCGTCGCCGATCTCGCGCATCGGCAGGCCCGAGGCGATCGAGAGCCGTTTCATGAAATGGCTGACGAGCAGCGGAATATCGTCGCGCCGCTCGGCCAGCGACGGCACGCGCAGCGGCACCACATTCAGCCGGTGATAGAGATCCTCGCGAAACTGCGCGACGCCGATTTCCGCGCGGAGGTCGCGCGTGGTCGAGGAGATGATGCGCGCATCGACCTGGACGCGCGTCGTTCCGCCGACGCGCAGGAAGCTCTGATCGACGAGGACGCGCAACACCTTGCCCTGCGTCTCCAGCGGCATGTCGGCGATTTCGTCGAGATAGAGCGTGCCGTTATGCGCAAGTTCGAGCAGCCCGATCTTGCGCGGGCCATCCGTGCTTTCCTCGCCGAACAGCTCGGATTCGATGCGCTCGGGCGCCATGGTGGCGCAGTTGATGGCGACGAAGGCGTGCTGCGCGCGGCGCGAACGCGCATGGATCAGCCGCGCCGCCAGTTCCTTGCCGCAGCCCGCGGGTCCCGTGACCATGACGCGGCTGCCGGTCGGCGCGATCTTGTCGATCATCTGCCGGAGCTGCGAAATCGCCGACGAAGCGCCGACCAGTTCGGTGTCGTCGCCGACCTTCAATTTCAGTTCCTGGATTTCGCGCTTCAGCCGCGCCGCTTCGAGCGCGCGCACCGTCACATGGATCAGGCGATCCGCCTTGAACGGCTTTTCGATGAAGTCGTAGGCGCCTTTCTTGATCGAGGCGACCGCCGTCTCGATCGTGCCGTGGCCGCTGATCATCACCACCGGTACATCGGGATGATCGCGCTTCAAGACGTCGAGCACCTGGATGCCATCGAGCCGGCTGCCCTGCAGCCAGATGTCGAGGATGACGAGCTGCGGCCGGCGCTGGCGGACAGCGGCGAGCGCCGCATCGGCATCCGCCGCGGTTCGTGTTGTGTAGCCCTCGTCGTGGAGAATTCCCGCGATCAGCTCGCGGATGTCCTCTTCGTCATCGACGACGAGCAGTTCAGGCGCTATCAGCGATCCGTTTTTCATCCCTCTCAGCCTTTTCTACTTCGCGTAGGGTTTTCTGTTTCAACGGGAAAACCAGGCGCACCTCGGCGCCCGGTTCGTCGTTCTCGCGGTCGGAAAGCGAAATCTCTCCGCCGTGCTCCTCGACAATCTTGCGCACGATGGCGAGGCCGAGCCCCGTACCTTTTGTGCGCGTCGTCACATAGGGTTCCGTCAGGCGGTGCCGCTCGGCATGCGGAAGGCCGATGCCGTTGTCGGTGACCGTGAACACCACGCGCGCCGCATCGGCGCCGATGGCGATTGCAATCCGGCCGCGTTCCTCGGCACCGCTATCGATGCGCGTCTCGACGGATTCGCAGGCGTTCTTCAAGACGTTGATCAGCGCCTGGCTGACCAGACGTCCGTCGCAATCGAGCGCGAGCGCACGCGGACCGGGCGAAACCTCGAAGTCGATCTGGGGATGGCCGGCGCGCTGCAGGAAGACGGCGCGCTGTACCAGCTCATGGGCATTCTCGCGCCGCATGACCGGCGCGGGCATCCGCGCGAAGGAGGAGAACTCGTCCACCATGCGGCCGATGTCGCCGACCTGGCGGATGATGGTGTCGGTACATTGCTGAAAAATCTCGGGATCGGTCGCGACTTCGCGCGTGTACTTCCGCTTCAGCCGCTCGGCCGAAAGCTGGATCGGCGTCAGCGGATTCTTGATCTCGTGCGCAATGCGCCGGGCCACATCCGCCCAGGCGGCCGTGCGCTGCGCGGAGACGAGATCGGTGATGTCGTCGAAGGTGACGATGAAGCCCGCCTCGCCCTCCCCCGCCTCGCTCGCGACCTGTACGCTCAGGTTCCTGACGGTGGCACCGCGCCGCACCGTCGCTTCGCCGCTGGCGCGCGCCACCGGTTCGTGCAGTGCCCGCCGGATCAGCGCGGCGAGTTCCGGCACCGCCTCGGCATAGTGGCGCCCTTCCAGTTCTTCCGGATCGGAATTCAAAAGTCGCGCCGCCGCGCGATTGACGATGGTGACGCGGCCGTCGCGATCGAGGCCGATCACGCCCGCGCTGACGCCCGCCAGCACGGCCTCGGTGAACCGCCGCCGCTCGTCGAGCTGCTGGTTGGCGCGGACCAGTTCGTTCCGCCGCGTGTCGAGTTCCGCCGTCATGCGATTGAAGGCGCGGCCCAGCATGCCCATTTCGTCATCTTCGCGATCGACTTCGACCTGGGCTTTCAGATCGCCGCGCGAGACACGTTCGGCCGCGCCGATCAGGCGCGAGACGGGCCGTACAAGGCTGTTCGCCGCCCACAGCCCGAGCCAGATCGCCGCCATCAGAATGAGGAGCGAGACCGCCCCGTACAAGGCGGCAAACACGAGTTGAACCTGGGAACGGTTTTGCTCCAGCCGTTTGTATTCCGACACGGCATCGACGGTCTTCTGGTAATAAAGAAGCACCTGCGGATCGACGGTGCGCACCACAAGCAGGTAGGCGTCCCGGAGCGCCTGCATGCGGATCAACCCGCGCACCACGCCGACTTTCGAGTTCGCGTCGATGACGATCAGGCCGCGGCCCGCCTGCGCGATGTCGCCGGGTTTGGGCGGCGCCAGATCCGGCAGGAAGCGCTGCTTCGTGCTGCCGAGCACGTGACCGCGGGAATCGATGATGTACGCCGCCTGGAGACCGCGATCCTTGGCGAGGTCCGCCAGTTTGGCGAACAGCAGATCGGCGTGCACCCTGTTGTTTTCGAACAACTGGGAATCGCGCTCGATGCTGTTGGCGATCTCATAGGCATCGCCGACGATCTGGCTCTCGTTGCTCTGTACATAGCGGTCGGCGACGTGAACGGCGTTGCCGAGCGCGGCCTTGACGCGCACGGAGAACCAGGCCTCGACGCCCATGTTGAGCGACACCGCGGCGAAGACCGCAACGAGGATCGCCGGAATGACGGCGATGGCGCTGAACAGCGCGACGAGGCGGACGTGCAGTTTCGCGCCCGCAATCCCGGAGCGCCGCGCCACCCACAGCCGGGCCAGCCGCCAGACGATCAGCCCGCCCAAGGACAGCACCAGCGCCAGGTTGGTCAGCAGGAGCGCGATCAGCGTGTTCGAGGTGGGATGGTAGGGGACAAGACCGGTGACCGTGGCGTAGGTCGCCACGCCTGAGACCACCGCGAGCAAGCCCACGCCGGCGGCGAGCCGCGAAGGGCTGGAAGCGGCCCGGATTACCTGCCACAGACCGACGCGTGCAGGCGTGCCGACCACATCGCTTGTCGCCATCGAGAGGCCTGCCGCCCGCCGGACACCCGGCGCCCTGTTTCGGAATTCGAGGATCAGTGTACCTAAGCCACAGCCTGTTGCAAGAACCGCACAGTTATCCTCTTGGGGCGCCTATAAGGAGGTTCACGCGGAGACGCGGAGCCGCGGAGGCTTGGTTACCCAAAATGTGTCATCCCCGCGCCCGCGGGGACCCAGATGCGTCGAGGGTTACGGAAGGGATTCGATCGCCAGAAACTTCGTTCTTCACCCTCCACTCTCTGGGTTCCCGCTTGCGCGGGAATGACACCTATTTTTTGTGTTTTCCTCCGTGTCTCTGTGTCTCCGCGTGCCCATTTCCCGTGCCCTCAAATTTTGATTCCTCCCTGCTTTTCTCCCTGCACCAGGGAGGATTGCGCCGCAGCGTCTGAACCTGGGACCGCGGGCGTCTCGCCCGCACGACCTCTGTCGCTTCGCGATGCGGCCGGGACGGCCGCGGTCCCAGGACGTGCCCCCAAATTTTGATTCCTCCCTGCTTTTCTCCCTGCACCAGGGAGGATTGCGCCTCACGCCGCCTCGGCGAATTCCCTCGATCGCGCCTCCTCTTTCTGTCGCTGTCGCGCCCTTGCCGCGAGGCGGCGGCGCTGTTCCCGGTTCATCGGCCTTGGTTGCTCCGCGGCCTTGATTCCCGGCGCAACTTTTTCTGAAATTCCCTGAGAAATTCCCTGACTGAGGGAATTTGGCGGCCCATCCGGTTCGGCCTCCATTGCTTTTGTATCGGGGCGGATGCGCCACGCGCCGTCCGCGCTCCAATCACATTGTGTTTCGCCGGAAATCCGCTCGGTGACCGCGGTTGCAGCCTCTTCGCGATCCCGATCGAGGAGTTGCAGGATGATCCTGAGCGCGGTCATCCGTCCGTTGCCGGCCTCGAACACCAACGCGCGAACAATCAATCCCAGGACTGTTCGCGGCTGAGAGTTTGCCAGCATCTCCGGATTTGCCCGGAGCGCCGCTTCGAGCCCGTCGCACAGCTGTTTGCGGATTGATGACCGGGCGGCGCACTGCGTCGCTGCCCCAGCCTGTCCGGTCGGTAGGCGGACGAATTTTGACTTGCCGTTGCCCATTCACTCTGCCCGTTGGAACCTGTTTGGTCTTACATATACCCAATTGGGTTAGTCAGGTCAATGGGTGCGGCGATTTCGTCAAAGTGGATACTGCGCCGCCTCTCGGGTGAGCCGGGACCCTGAGGTGGGGCTGGCAAGGCCCCGGCTCTCATCCGCTTACCCGCGGATGTTTCACTTCACGGTGATTGTCGCCATCATTCTTGGATGAATGGAGCAGACGTATTTGTAGACGCCGGGCTTGGTGAACTTGAAGCGGAACGTGTCATTCTGATCGAGTCCGCCCGAGCGGAAGAGGCCTGTAAGGCTCGTCACCGTATGCGGTTCGCCGTCGAGATTTTTCCAGGTCACCGTCGTGCCTGCGGGCACTGTCAACGACATCGGCGAGAAATCGAAATTCTTCATCACCACGGCGTTCGCGTCTGCGTATGCCGGCGTCCCGCAGGCGGCCGCCGCCACGGCGAGCGAGCCGGCGCTCAGCGAAATGATAAGGGCACGGCGTATTGCATTCGGAATCATGGAAACGATTCTCCTGGGTTGAGGCTCTGGCAGGACGATTACGCGAGCGTCGCGTCCGAAACGGACGGTGCCCCGGGATAGCGCGCGAACTTTACGCTCGTGACGCCAAGCATTTTCGGAAGCTGGTCGCTCGCGACCTTGAGCGGTCCCGGACCAGGCCCAACGCCGGCGGACGGCTGCGGATACGCGGTCGAGCGTGCGGTATGGAAGGTGATATTGCCCTCGACTTTCTGTACGATCTGATGAATGTGGCCGTTGAGCACGGTCACGGAGCCGAAGCGCCTGAGATAGCTCAGAGCCTGATCTGCGTCGCCCGTTCCCCAGCCCCAAGGTTCGTAGATCGTCCACAGGGGCATATGCGCGAAAACCACAACAGGCGTGCTGGACGAACGCCCTTTCAGATCCGCTTCGAGCCATTCGAGCTGATCGTTGCCCATGGCGCCGAGACCCCCGGGCTTGAAATTCATGACGTTGACGAGGGCAACAAAGTGTACGCCCTTGTGGTCGAAGCTGTAATAGCCCTTATTGGCGGAAGCAGCGCCATAACGATTGAAGTATTCCGTGCCGGCCCCGTCGATCACGTCGTGCTCGCCCGGCACCGTGTGGAGCTCGCTTACTTTCACCCCAGACAGCAGCTGTTTGGCGGTATCGAACTGTTCCGGCTTCGAAAGATGCGTAATGTCTCCCGTATGCATGATGAACGCCGGCGCTTCCGCCATGGCGTTGACTAGAGCGATTGTCCGCCCGAGCGTACCGTCGACATCGGGGTTGGCATCCTTGTTGAAGCCGATATGCGTGTCGCTGATCTGAACGAAAAGCGGGGTGCCGGCCATCGCAGTGTGCGTTTTCTTTGAGGCGGCGAGGGCCAGATCAAACGGCGCGAGGACACCTCCCGAAAGCGCGAAGAGCGTACCCGCGCCCCCGAACGCCATACACTTCAGTGCTCCGCGGCGCGATTGATCGAACGGAATTTCCGAAGACATGCGAGTCTCTCCTGCAGCATCGGGAGGCTAGACTCCGCCCGGGCCGGATTTATTCCCGGACGCGGCGACGAACGAGCCGGACCGGGAGGCGGAGCGCGGGCTGCTCCTGCGTGTCGCGCGTCGCGTCCAGACAAGAAGCACACGCCCGGCAACGCAGGCGATCGCCGCGAGCGAGCAGGTGACGAGGTCGGGGAGAAAGATGCCTGTCAATTTCGAGGCACGATGCGGGAATTGATGTTCGGTACGCGGCTATGCAGACGTCGCGCAGAACGTTCGCCTCGAGCTCCGGATCGGTACAGCCGGTGCTTTACGACGTCGCGAAACGGGAAATGCCGCACCCGATGGTGCGCCCTTCCTGCGCAAAATGCCTTCGATGGTCATGTATCTTGCTCCCTTGTACGTGCGGGCTTCGCCGATCGAGAGCTAAACCTTGGCAAGGGTGGATTTATTCCCGGCTGTCGGGCACGCTCATCGCCTCCAACAGACGCGTCAGGCCCAGCAGTTCATCGAGCGCCGTGTCGGACACCGCGCAAAAGATCAGGTTTCCGCTTCGCCAGAACACGATGTGATACCCGTTGCGCGTGGTTATTCGCGGCAGCGTTTCGCCGTGATAGGCCCAGGCGAAAACGTTGATGATGTGAGCCCCGTGGCGATAGACGACAACGGCGGCACGCTGCCCGTCGAGATAATCCGCCCGCCCGCCGGTGAGCCGATATCCTTCGCGCGGGAAGTCGGCCACGGGCGGTGACACGTCCGCATGTCCTGCGAACCACGGCTTCACCGTATGGTGATCGCTCGAGGCTACGTCGATCAGATGATCCGACATCAGCGAACGCAGATGGGCATCCATGACCTCGCCGACCAGCGGGTTCGACTGCGGCGTCAGGATCAGGAAAAACGCAAACGCCGCCGCGCATGCGGTCAGGACCGCGCCGCTCGCCGCGCCGGACCAGAATTGCCCGGCGCGGAAGCTTCCGCGCGAAATCAGGCCGCGCCAGCCGGACGCGCCCTCACTCTCTCTGTCGAGCGCCTGGATCAAGCGCCCGCGCAACGCGGCATCGGCGCGGTGGTAGCTCACCTGCTCGCGGATGGCGGAGCGCAGCGCCGCCATCTCTTCGCGCAACGCCGTACAGGCCGCGCAGCTTTCGATATGGCGCTCGATTTCGGGCACGGTTGCCGGGTCGGCCTCTCCGTCGAAATAAGCCTGGACGCGCAGGGCATCACTGCATTCCATGGCGCACTCCTTCCACGTCGGTAAGCCACTTTTCCTTTGCGAGAGCGCGGGCTCGCGACAGCCGCGACATCACCGTGCCGAGCGGTGCGCCGGTAACGATCGAGATGTCGCGGTACGACAGATCCTCCAGCTCGCGCAGGATCAACACCTCCCGGAATTCCAGGGGCAGCGCCGCAATCACCCGATCGAGCTTACGGCTCTGGTCGGCTCCAATCGTAGCCTGCTCGGGGTTGGGCACTCCCGAAACCAGCGCCGCGTCCTGCGGCGAACCGTCATCATCCGGCAAAGGCATATGCGCGTTGCGCCTCGTTCGGCTCGCGGCCGACAGGAAACAGTTGCGAACGATTGCGAGCAGCCATGGCTTCGCGTCGCTTCCCCGAAAGGTGTCGAACCCCCGGAACGCGCGGAGCATCGCTTCCTGCACGATGTCATCGGCATCTGCGGATGATCGCGCCAACCAACGGGCAAGGTTGGTCGCCGCATCGAGGTGCGGCAACGCCAACGCCTCGAACCGGCGGCGCTTCTCATCCATGAATGTGACCGGCCGGTGCCTTCATCGGTACTCGATCGCTCCGCCCCATAAGACCTCGAACCCCGCTGATTTATTCCCGGAGCCGGCGGAGGGTGTCTCGCCGCCGCCTTTCAACGCGCTCGGGCCGGCGAATTTCAATCGTTTCATGCCTCGGCATTTTGCTCAATCGTGAGACTCGTCCGGGGAATATCTTTCCGACGGCGCGAGTCCTGCGGGGCGAAACCTTCCTGGTCTGCGCGATGCAAAACGCCCCAAATCGGTATTCTCCGGTTCGATCCACCGCGCCGCCCCCGGGTCGCTTCGATTTTTTGACCATATTTTTTCATTGGACAACGGTTGTACTCATCGCGAGCATCATTGCGAGCGCCGTGGCGATTTCGCATGCGCGCAACGCCAAAGCCATTGGTTTCCTGCTGACCATCCACCGCTCGCTGGGCGCAACCGTCTGGCTGACCACCGTGTTACGACTTCTTTGGCGCCAGACTTTCGCGTACTTTCCGCCTTTCCCCGGCCACATGCACGTCATCCATCGGTGGGTGGTAACCACAAGCGAAAAAATTCTCTATACGCTGCTGGTTATCCAGCCGCTGACAGGCCTTGGGGACACGTTGCTTCGCGGGTGCCAATTCTCGCTTTTCTCTTTCACCATTCCTGCCGTCTTGCCAGCTGCGCCGGTCGTAGCCGGACTCTTTCATACGCTGCATTACGGCGGCGCAGTCATTCTGTTCTGCCTGATCGGCGCTCACGCCGCCGCGGCCTTGCTGCACCATTTTGTTCTTCGCGACGACGTATTGCGTGCAATGTTGCCGTGGCTTCGTCCCGCGGGCCGCCCCCTACGCGACCTTCGCCCCACCGAAAAGGCTGTGGAACTGCGTTAACGCGTCACGAAATGCGCCAGCGGAATTCCGCTCGCGCATACAGGAAGGAGAGAATATTTCCATGGGTGCACTGAGCATATGGCACATTCTGATACTCGCGATCGCCGCGCTGCTCCTCTTTGGCGGCCGCGGCAAAGTTTCGGATCTGATGGGGGATGTCGGGGCCGGCATCCGCAGCTTCCGCAAAGGGCTCCACGAGCCCGACGACGGCGGAATGATCGCCGACCGCCGCGAATGAACGTGCTGCCGCGTAACCATTCCGATTGCTGATCCGAATGACCATTCAGAAGCATGTGGCCAGAAGCATGTGGCCAGAAGCTTGTGGCCAGAAGCACGTGGAAGGTCGACGGTATGAAAGGAAGCGCCGTGTTTGGCGTCGTGGCAGCGGGTGTCGTCGCGTTGCTTGTTTCCGCGAATGCGATTCCTGCGGTTGCGGCAGGCGCCCATCGACTGACGGTCGTCGAGCTCTTCCAGAGTCAGGGATGCTCGGATTGTCCTCCGGCCAATGCGAATGTAATGGCGCTGAGCGGCCGGCCCGACCTCCTGACGCTCAGTTTCGGCGTCACCTACTGGGATCAGCTCGGCTGGAAAGACACCTTTGCCGAACCGCAATATACCGCCCGGCAATGGGATTATGCGCATAGCTTCGGCCGGACCGAAGTTTTCACCCCTGAAGTTGTCGTCAACGGGAAGGCCGACGTCGTGGGCGCCGATCGCAACGAACTCGAGGCGCTCATCGCGCGACAAGCCAACAAGGCAGCGCCGGCGGCAGCGGTCGGCAATGGCGTTGCGACCATCGGTTTTGGGAAGGGCAAGGCGCAGGTCTGGCTCGTACGCTTCGACCCGAACGTCGTGCAGGTGCCGATCGCCCGGGGCGAAAACCGCGGCCGTACGCTGCCGCACAAGAATGTGGTCAGGCAGCTTGTCAGATTGGGCGAGTGGTCCGGAAAATCCGCGAGCTACCGTCTTCCCGATTCGAAGAATCCCGCATGGACCGATGCCATCCTCCTGCAGGCCGGGCCAGGCGGACCGATTATCGCGGCCGCGCGGAGCGAGTAATCCGGAATTCGTTGCGCGACCCGGAAATGATCGAGGAGCGAGGATCCCGATCCAAGCGAAACGGCTGCACCTTCTCAACTAGAAATTCGCGTCGCCGGCGCCGGAAAGACCGGCCCCGAGACCCGCCACACATTCGGCAAAAACGCTTCCGCCGGGGTCGAGACCGAGTTGTGCACAAGCGCGCTCTTCCCTTTGGCGCTTTGAATCGAAGGCTGCGTGCGAAGACGCAGGCGCGATGCTGCCCTGAATTTGCACGCCACCCGCGACGTCTGCGCGCGGTGCGAATGCGCCGGTGTCGGTCTGTACCTGCTCTGGCCCTTCGTGCAAATCGAGAACACAATTCGAGAATTCCGGCGTGCCGCGGGTCAGGCCCCGAGCGGCACACGCCCTGGCGTTCTTCGTGGCCAGCTCGCTTTGTACCTTTATCGCCAGTGCATCGGACAGGGTCGACGTACAGGCATGGAGAGCCGTCCCGCTTGCCCCTTCAACATTTTCGCAGATCTGTTTTAGTCGCGATGACGCGTCAGCGCCGGCAGATTGGCCGCCGTCGGCAGCTGCGAAAGAATGCGTCGTCAGAAGCGCGACGAACCCAACGCTCAATGAAAGGCGTGTCATTTTGTACTCCTGCTTGTAAAGCCCGCCTTGGCCTTCGAGGAAGGCGGAGGAAAATGAGCCGGGACCTCCGGGAGGGGATGGGGAGACCCCGGCTCGCATCCGCTGCCGCGGATGTTCACGTGACGATAACGACTGCCCTGGTTACGGAAAGGCGTTTCAGCGCTTTGCCCGAGAGCCGTGCATCGTCCATGTCTTGCTGACCACTCCTGCAAAGTTCAACGACACAGACCCGCCGACGCGGCGATTTATTCCCGACCGAAGGAAATTGTATTTCTCCAGTTGATACGGTCAGCTAGAATCAGCGTCAGCCTTCCTCCAGCCGAACGTGACCATGGCTGTACGCATCGATTTCGTTGCAGCCAATCCAGAATGACGGTTCGAAAGGTCGCGATTTATTCCATCAAGAATGAGTGAGCGGGACAATTTATTTTCCGCGAGGAGGGGTTGCCCGGTCTTGATCCACGACCATCTCTTGCGAAGCGCAGTTATCGCGTGAGCGGCACAAAACCTGAAACAGGCACGGATCATTCATGTCGCCGCAACCCCGTTTGCGCAGTCTCGGTGTCGCTGTCCCACCCCACATTCTCGATCAGGCGGAAATCCGCAAGTGTGCGGCCTCGCTGTTCGGGGACCGGCACGATATCGCCAGGCTTCTTCAGATCTTCGAAAACGCCGGAATCCGACGGCGCTATTCCTGTGTTCCCATCGAATGGTATGCCGAGCCGCATGGTTGGCGAGATCGCACCGAAACGTATGTCGACAATGCCGTATCATTGCTCGAGAAGGTCGCGCTCACCTGCCTGCGCGATGCAGGCCTTGCAAGCGACGCGATCGACGCCATCGTTGTCGTCTCCACGACCGGCATTGCAACGCCGAGCCTCGATGCCCTGCTTGTCGAACGCCTGCAATTGCGCCGCGATATCAGGCGGCTGCCCATATTCGGCCTCGGCTGCGCGGGCGGTGTGACGGGCCTCGCACGGGCGGCCGAGATTGCGAAGGCCGAGCCCGGCAGCAACGTGCTCTTTCTTGTCGTGGAACTGTGTGCGCTCACCTTTCGCCGGGATGATCTCGACAAGAGCAACCTTGTCGCGACCGCATTGTTCGGCGACGGCGCCGCGGGCGCGATCATTTCCTGCGAAGGCGATGGTCCGCGCCTGACGGCTGCGGGAGAATATACCTGGCCGGATTCCCTCGACATCATGGGTTGGGACGTGAAGGAGGACGGGCTCAAGCCCCGTTTCCTGCGCAGTATTCCGGCGCTCGTCGAAAACGACATGGCGAACATAGCGGCTTCGTTCTTGAAGAAGCACGACCTTCGCCTGCGCGACATCGACGGATTTGCCTGCCATCCCGGCGGTGCCAGGGTTCTGGATGCCCTCGAAGCGGCATTCGGGCTCGAGGCGGGTGCGCTTGTGGAGAGCCGCGAGGTGCTGCGGGATTACGGCAACATGTCTGCGGCAACGGCTTTGTTCGTCCTTGCACGAATGAACTGGCGGGAAAAAACGCGCCGTACGCTTTTGAGCGCGTTGGGTCCCGGCTTCTCGGCGTCCTTCGTCCTGATCGAGGGCGGATGAACGCCGCCCACCTCGTCATCGCGGCGGTCGCGCTGGAACGGCTCGGCGAATTGATTTACGCCGCGCGCAACACGCGTGCCTTGCGCAGGCGCGGCGCCGTGGAAGCCGGTAGCGCCCACTACCCGCTCATCGTGCTCCTGCATGGGTCGTGGCTTGTCTGTCTCGTCGTCTTCCTGCCGCAATCTGCTTCGCTTCACTGGGGCTGGCTCACCTTTTTCCTGGTACTCCAGGCCTTGCGCCTGTGGATCATCGCGAGCCTCGGCCAATACTGGACGACGCGCGTCATCACCCTGCCCGAGGCGCCTCTTGTACGAAAAGGCCCGTACCGTTTCCTGCGCCATCCGAACTACGCCGTCGTCGTGGGCGAGATCGCGAGTCTTCCGCTGGCCCTGGGAGAGGTTGCCGTCGCGATCCTCTTTTCCCTCCTCAACGCCGCGATCCTTGCGTTGCGGATCACGGTTGAAGAAGAGGCACTGGCGGCGCGGCGGCGGAGCTAACGCACGGCCTGCGCATGACGAAGATGCGCGTGGCGCAACAGCTGGACGAACAGAGAATGGGTTCCCTGCGGGCTTGGGCAGGGTTCGGCGCCATGTGCGTCGGGATGTTCATGGCCATCCTCGACATCCAGATCGTCGCCAGTTCGCTCACCAACATCGGCAACGCGCTTCATATTGCGCCGGAGAATCTGAGCTGGATTCAAACTTCCTACCTGATCGCGGAAATCGTCGCGATTCCCCTCACCGGTTGGCTCACGCGGGCTCTGTCGCTGCGCTATCTGTTCTTTGGCGCAACGCTCGGCTTTGCGCTGGCAAGCCTCTGTTGCGCGGCGAGTACAAGCGAAGCTCTCCTGATTGCGGCCCGCGTGGTGCAGGGGTTCTGCGGCGGTATGCTGATTCCCGCCGTGTTCACGTCCGTCTTCGTCATGTTTCCGCAGCGGCAGCAACTCCTTGCCACCACGATTGCCGGCTCCTTCGCGATGATCGCGCCGACGATCGGACCCACGCTCGGCGGTTATATGACGGAGATACATTCCTGGCATTGGATATTTCTGATCAATCTGCCGCCCGGCATCATCGCGGGCGCAATCGTGCTCGCCTGCGTGCGCGTCGGGCGTCCCGATTGGCGCGCGCTGCGCCGGATCGACATCACGACGATTCTCGCCGCGGCTCTGTTCCTGAGCAGTCTCGAACTTCTTCTCAAGGAAGGCCCGAAGCACGATTGGCACGGAGACCTCGTCACCGCGCTCCTCGCGTTCTGTCCGCTCGCAGGCGCCGCGACAATCGGCTTGTGTCTCAAACGCCCGCGCCCCTTCGTCAATCTGGGGCGTTTTCGCGATCGCGTTTTTTCCCTCAGCTGCGCGCTGAGTTTCGTTCTGGGTTGGGGACTCTACGGTTCGGTCTATCTGCTGGCGCTGTTTCTGGGTTTTGTCCGCCATCATTCTCCGCTCGAGATCGGCCTGGTCATGGCGGTGACGGGGGCGGCACCACTCCTGACCGCACCCGCGGCCGCGTTTGCCGAAACACGGGTGAGCGCCAAGTGGCTGGCGGCGATCGGCTACGGTCTGTTCGCAACGGGTCTGTTCGCGAACGGCTTCGCGACGGTGCGAACCGATTTTAACGGGTTGTTCTGGCCCCAGGTGTTGCGGGGTGCGGGGCTTCTGCTTTGCCTCCTGCCGACCACGCGGCTCGCCCTGGACCGCTGGCCGCCCGACGAACTGGCCGAGGCCAGCGGCCTGTTCAATCTCATGCGCAATCTTGGCGGTGCAATCGGCATTGCGGTGATCGACACGATTCTGGAACGGCGCACCGCGGGCCACGCTGCCCATCTGGTATCGGCGCTGATGGCCGGCGACCGGAACACGGCGCGCCTGGTCGGTTTGCCGCTCGCCGAGTTTCACAACGTGCCGCTGGGACCCATCGATGCGTTGACGAAGGCAATCGTCAAACCGTTCGTCGAACGCGCGGCGCTGGCGCAGTCTTTCAACGACGCCTGGCTCCTGCTCGGCATTGTTTTCGCCCTCGCGCTTTGCGCGCTGCCTTTCATCGGCAGGGATAGACGGTCGCCGGCAACTCCCGCTTCGGCACTGGCCTAGGTGTGCACGACCGGCAAACGACTTACGCGCCTCGCAATCAGCCCGTATCTTTCATCGACGGTCCCGCCTTGTTGCGGCGCGTTGGACCATTCACCTCCGGCGAAAGGGTCGGTACGAAAAACTGCCCGCCATCGCCGCACCGACCGAAACCATCATGGGCAGGAGGGCGAAAGACATCGCGACGAGGTTGAGGAGGATTTGCACGACGCCCAGGTCCTTTCAAATCGAGTCATGCCCCTTTCGGCACCATAAAAGGGACGCCTCCTGCGCCGCTTTTATTCCCCGCCTCTGCCGGTGCGCGATCGCGTTTGGACAAACTGTACGTAGGTTTGATTTCGGAAATCGCCGAAGCACTCTCATCAGCCGAATTGCCGGCTATGCCGAAGCACTCTCATCAGCCGAATTGCCGGCTATGCGGCCGCCCGAGAAGAGCGGCGGGAATAAAATGAGCGTCGGGCGGGTCCATGCAACAACCACACAGTCGAAGGACCCGATCTCATGAAAATAGTTTTCACCCTCGCCGCCGCGCTTGCGACGGTTGTCTCCACCAGCGCCGCAATGGCGACGAGTTACACCGGCAACTGGCCTTCACCGTGACCGGTTCCAGAGGCTTCAACGGCAACCACTGCCTCGCGGTGACCGACGATGGTGGCTTTGGCTGGCCGCACAGCGGCTTTGGAATGCTTGATAATGGCGGCGCAGACTCTGCGACCTTCCAGATCATCGGCAATTCCATCGAGGTGGTTGCCCAAGATCAGGGCCAGGAGGTTGAGGGGACGGTGATCACCGCGTCCGCCAAGAACGGCACGCTCGGCAAGGGCGTTTTCAGCATTGTCCTCACCGGTCAATCCGAGGATTCGGGCAAGGTGGCATTCGGCACCAAGGGCGGCGGCTGCTGATTTTCCGGTTGTTTTCGCCCTTGCCTGTGCGCACAAAGCGCCCCGGGAATAAAACACCGTCGCAAGGCGTCTAGGTGACCGACCGTGGCCACCCGTGCTGGAGGATTCTCATGCCGTTTTTCGTGCGACGGACCGTTCCGAGGATGGCGCGTCCCGCGTTCATCGGCGTTGCCGCGGCGTTGCTGTGTAGCGCGGCCGCCCTGCCCGTTTCCGCGGCACCGGCTTCCCATAACGCAAGCCTCGGCAAGCTGCTGACGACGAAGGACGAGGGCCAGATCTACGGCTTCGATATCGACCAGAACGGCAATGACGGCGTGCTGGCAAGCGCCGGCTATCAGGGCAACACGTTCTTCGTGTCGGTCGAAACGTTTGACCAGGATACGGGGAAGATCACCAAATCATTCGCGACGAGGAACAGCGCAAGAAACTCGTACAGCGCCGACGGGATTTTCAGCGGCGATGTGGGCCTCGTCACCCATTACATCATCCCGAAGGGCCAGATCTATGCGCGCCGCGTCTACGACGTGTTGAATCCGGTCACCGCAAACACATTCACCGGCACCTGGACGCCGCCGCTCAGGGACATCGATATCCAGCTCGTCGCCGAAAACCAGGCGACATCCACCAGCGTCGTCTATGCGATCGAGCTGAAAAAACAGGACCTGCCCGTCCTGATCGTTTCCGATGTCGGCGCCAACACCTTCAGCAACGTCATCAAGCTGGACCCGAACTACTTCAGCCTGAGCAATTCGCCGCAACTGGGACAATACGCGGCAGCTAACATGGCGGTGATCGCAGAGTCGCCGGACGGCGGCGCGGTCGGCGGCAAGGCGCCGATCAACTTTCTCTTCGATCTGACAACCGCAAAGAGCACGCAGTTCAATGGCTACAACAATGGTCCCTACCACGCGGGCTACGTGACGGGCCTGGCGACCGACCTGAACACCGGCGTGACGGCAACCGGCACCGAGCTGAACGCACAGGTCGAATTCTACGACATGGCAACCGAGACCGGGATCACGGCCGTTCAGCTGCCCTGTACAGGCGATACCGACCAGCTCTATAGCAGCGGTGCGATCGCCGTCGATCCGGTGAACAAGCTCTTTCTCGTCACCGAGCCCGAAAATGCCTGCAACAACGGCTCCGGGAGCGCCATCATCGTCTATGACGAGAGCGGAAATTATGTCGAAACCATCGACGGTTTTCAGATCCCGAGCAACGTGATCATTTCCCCGGCGCCCGCCCTCAACCCGGGCAAGCGCATGGGCTGGGTGTTCGGCGGGCCAAACGGTAGTGTTTCCCAGCTTCAGCAGTTCTTCTACTGACGGCTCTCTTGCCTAGTTTGACAGCGATGCCGTTGTCGCGCGCGCGGTTCCTGGCGAGAGAGTCCAAGAGACGACCAAATTCCGGCACGAAGAGAGATCAATCTTCAGTGATCGCAAAGCTACGCTTTTCGTGCAATTGCGTACACCGCATTCGTTTCAACGCTTCTCACATGATGCCGCAATATGTAATCCAGCGTTGCTTCGCGCACGCGCTCACGCGCCCCGGGATCCAGTTGCTCGATGGTCCATCGATAACCCGATCCCAGTGCGATCGTCCAAAAATCTTCAGGCGCGTTGAGGGGCTGAGCACCGGGTTCTGCAACGACTTGATCCGCCTGTACTCCGCCTTCGAGGAGCAGGGCCGTCAGCGCGGCGGGATCGGTGATACGGTCCCACGGATTGAAAGCCTTGTGCAGGTCGGGGCGTTGGTTTCGCACTGCATCCCAGAAAGCGGTGCTGCCCGGCTCCAGGAAATGCGGTCCCCAGGTGGTAATGGCCATTTCGCCGTGGGGTCGAACAAGCCGCCAAAGGTGACGGATGCCCGCCGGCATGTCCGGCAGGAAGAAAATACCGAACACACAGATTACCGCGTCAAACATTTCGGCAGAATCGTCCAGTGCTTCAATATCTCCAAGGCGAAACTCGGCGTGGGCCAAATCGCGTTGCGAAGCTTTGGCACGGGCGAGGCGCAATAGATTTTCCGCCAGATCGATGCCCAACAGACGCCCCCTGCGCCCACGGCGACCGCGGCCGGAATGGCGGAAGCCCCGCTGCCGCAGCATGCATCCAGAACGCTGGCGCCGCGCCTCAGCGACATTCGCTCCACGGTTCGCCGCCCGATGCGGTCCCAAAACGAAAGGGCGGACGCATCGAAAAGATCAGCGGCGGCATCATACGTGGACGCTGTACGGAGCTTATCGTTGCTCGTTTCTCCGTGCATTTGCGCACTCTTTGTTGGGAACGGGGGCGAAATCACCATGAGCGTAACCCGGAAGATCGCGTCACGGCGATGTTGCCATGTTCACGTCCCGGTCGTGAATGGCGCGACGCGTCGACGGAAGTCCAAAGGCCAACGAGGGGACACGCGAATCAGCCAGTTCGCACTTTCATCCTGTCCGGTGCACCAGGTCCCCCGAACTTTGTAACCTCTGCCTGAGGATTCATCGGACGCCTGTACGTCCACGCCACAATCAGTTCTTCTTGCCGGGCGCGAGCGTGTAGCTGAAAACAACGCCCTTACCATGGGCACCGCCGTCTGCCGTGCCGTAGAGCGCGGTTTTATCGCTTCCGTTCCATGTCAGGTCACCCGACGGCTCTTTGCCCTCTCTGCAGCCGGGTCCGCCACAGAATGCATAAAGAACAGTCTCTGTACCGTTTGGAGCGAGTTGAAACACCGTACCGCCGCCAAGGCCGCGGTCACCGCCGCCACCCCTGCTGGTCGTGCCGTAAAGGTTTCCCGACGCGTCCAACCGCAGTCTACCCCGAGGGAACGCACCATCGTTATTTTTCCTGCCTTTGAAGGAATAGAGCAGGCCCTCGGCGCCATCCGGCGCAATGCGAAACACGGTGCCGACGTTGTAGGCGCCTCCATAGATCGTCGTTGAATAGAGATTGCCGACGGAATCCGCTACCAGACTGGCCAGAGGCCCCCAGCCATCCTCATTGCCAGCCTTAAAGACGTAGACGATCGCGTAGCTGCCATCAGGCGCGATTTTGAAGACCGTGCCGCAGCCGTAGCCGCTGCAACTGGTGCTTCCGCCCCCACCGGTCGTGCCATAAAGATTTCCCGCACTATCGGCATAAAGGGCGGCCTGGGGATCATAGCCGTCGCTTCCACCGTGGAACGCATGCAGCACCTTTTCCTTGCCGTCTAATCTAACTTCGAAGACCGTACCGCACCCACCTGTACAACTCGTATCGCCGCCGGAGGTGGTGGTCCCGTAAAAATCGTGGGCACTCTCGTCAATGAGTCCGGCGTAGGGAATGGCTCCATCGCTGCAATTCGATTTGGCGCAGAACGAATAGAGCACTTTTTCCGTGCCATCCGGCGCGACCACGAACACGGTTCCGTAGTCATAGATGCCGCCCCCCTCCGTCGTACCGTAGAGATTGCCTGCTTTATCCCGGACAAGACCGCCATTCGGAAGATAGCCGTCGTTTCCGTTGAAAGCGTACAGCACCGTTTCCGTGCCGTCGGGCGCCAATTTGAACACCGTGCCACAGCCATAGCCGCCGCATCCCGTGCCGCCGCCGCCCGCCGTACCGTAAAGATTGCCTAATTTGTCCTTGCTCAGTGGCGTTGTAGGACCGGCGCCGTCGCTCCCGCCGGCAAACGAATAGACGACCGCATAGCCGCTTGCTCCGGCTGCGCCCGGCAGAAGAAGCAGGGCAAGCGTGCCGCATGCGAAGGCAATTTTGCCGGATCGATTGCTGGTCACCTGCTTCCCCCGTTCCACTTAAAGATTACTTCTTCTTGCCAGGCGCGAGCGTGTAGCGGAAAACAACGCCGTTGTGATGGGCACCGCCGCCATATGTGGTGCCGTAAAGCGCGGTTTTATCGCTTCCGTTCCATGTCAGGTCACCGGACGGCTCTTTGCCCTCCGTGCAGCCGGCTCCGTGACAGAATGCGTAGAGAACAGTCTCTGTGCCGTCTGGAGCGAGCTGAAACATGGTGCCGCCATTATTGCCGCGCCCACCGGCGCTACCACCTACCCGGGTCGTGCCGTAAAGATTTCCGGACGCGTCCAGTCGCAGTCTCCCCTCGGGATTTGCGCCATCACCATTGTTCCTACCCTTGAAGGAATAGAGCAGGCTTTCGGTCCCATCTGTTGCGATCCGGAAGACAGTTCCATCGTGGTGCGCTCCTCCGACGATGGTTGTGGAATAGAGATTGCCGGCGGAATCCGCTACCAGACTGCCCTCAGGCCCCCAGCCATCCTCAGTGGGACCTTTAAAGGTGTAGACGATCGCGTAGCTGCCATCAGGCGAGATTTTGAAGACCGTGCCACAGCCGTAACCGATGCACCCCGTGCTTCCCCCCTCCAGGGTCGTGCCATAAAGGTTTCCCGCGCCATCGATATAGAGGGCGGCGTCCGGATAAAAGCCGTCGCTGCCGCCGCCGAACGCATGCAGCACCTTTTCCTTGCCGTCCAGCCTTACTTCGAAGACCGTACCGCAACCGCCTGCACAACTCGTGTCGCCACCATAGTCTGTGGTTCCGTAAAAATCGTGTGCACTCCCGGCAACGAGTCCGGCATAGGGCGTGGCTCCATCCCTGCAATTCGATTTGGCGCAGAAGGAATAAAGCAGTCTTTCCGTGCCATCCGGCGCGACCACGAACACGGTTCCATAACCATAGTTGCCGCCCCCCTCCGTCGTACCGAAGAGATTGCCTGCTTTATCTCTGACAAGACCGCCAATCGGCAAAAAGCCGTCGTTTCCACCGGTGAAAGCGTACAGCACCGTTTCGGTGCCATCGGGCGCCAATTTGAAGACCGTGCCACATCCATAGCCGCCGCAACCCGTGCCGCCGCCACCCCCCGTCGTACCGTAGAGATTGCCTGATGTGTCTTTGATCAGTGGCGTTTCGGGACCGGCGCCATCGCTACCGCCGGCAAAGGAATAGACAACGCTATAGCCGCTTGCTCCGGCTGCGCCGGGCAGAAGAAGCAGGGCGAGCATGCCGCACGCGAAGGCAAATTTGCCGGATCGATGTCGGGTCATCTGCTCCCCCCGTTCCGCTTAAAAATCACTTCTTCTTGCCGGGCGTGAGCGTGTAGCTGAAAACAACGCCATGGCCATGGGCACCGTTCTGTGATGCGGTGCCGTAGAGCGTCGTTTGATCGCTTGCCTTCCATGTCAGGTCGCCGTACGGACGTGAGCCATCCTTGCAAAAGGTCTCGGAACAGAATGGGTAAAGAACGATCTCCGTTCCGTTCGTGGCGAGTTCGAAAATAATCCCGTCGCCATCAGAATGACGACGTCGAGTTCCACCGTTGACAGTAGTGCCGTAGAGATTCCCCGACGCGTCAATCAGCAGCCCCGCCTGAGGAAACTCGCCATCACCATATCGCTTGCCCTTGAAGGAATACAGCAGGCTTTCGCTGCCATCCGTTGCTATGCGGAAAACAGTGCCGCAGTCGTAGGCACCTCCCTTGTTGGTGGTGGAATAGAGATTGCCGGCGGAATCCGCGATCAAGCGCGCGACAGGATAGGCGCCATCCTGTTTGCCGTCCCTGAAGGCGTGGACGATCGTTTCGGTGCCATCGCGCGCCACTTTGAAGACCGTGCCACATCCATAGCCACCGCAACCCGTGCTGCCGCCCCCCGCTGTCGTGCCGTAAAGATTTCCCCCACTATCCGCATACAGGGCGGCTTGGGGGTAAGCGCCGTCGCGCCGACCCCGAAAGTCATGGAGCACCGTCTCCTTGCCGTCTGTTGCAACCTCGAAGATGGTACCGCAGCCCGGTGTCGCCGCCACCGGACAATAAGCGCTTTTCGTGTTGCCGCCAGCGAGGGTGGTGCCGTACAGGTTTCCGACGCTGTCGGCAATGAGTCCGGCGTAGGGATAGGCTCCATCCTTGCAATTTGATCTCGCACAGAACGTATAGAGCGTTCTTTCCGAGCCATTCGGCCTGACGGCGAACACGGTTCCCGCACCATAGTTGCCGCCATAGCTTGTCGTACCAACGAGATTGCCTGCGGCATCCATCATAACGCCGGCTAAGGGATACCCGCCGTCCTTGCCATCGGTGAAGGCGTAAAGTACCGTTTCCGTCCCATCGGGCGCCACTTCGAACACCGTGCCACATCCACCGCAAAGCGTGTCGCCGCCCACTTCGGTCGTACCATAAAGATTTCCCGCGCTATCCGCGTACAGGGCGGTTTCGGGCGCCGTGCCGGCGCTTCCTCCGGCAAAGGAATAGAGCACCGAATAGCCGCTTGCTCCGGCTGCGCCGGGCAGAAGAAGCAGCAGAGCAAGCATGCCGCACGCGAAGGCAAATTTGCCGGGTCGACCCTTCTTCATCTGCATTCTCCCCGTTCTTTACCCCGCCTTCCGGCGCGGCCCTGCACGTCACATGTTCGAGTTTCGTGATGTATACGCCTCCTTCGTTCGATCAAACACGGGGGAGTCGCTTGTCTCCCATCGACAAATGCGCGTGGTTCCGGGATCGCAGCGTCGATAAAGGTGTCGGGTGCCTGCCGGCGATTGGCTCGGGTGCGAGCAATTGTGCCGCCGCCCTCCGGTGCGATTTCGCCTCGCGGCAGTTTGGAAAAACGTCAATTGGCGTATACCGTACTTTCAACTGGGGGGTACTTCCCGCGCTGAGGCGAGGCCCATAAATGAGGACCCGCTGACACCGACGCGAAGTAGGATGTCTAAAAGGGGAGTCATACCAATATGATGCGCACTTTTCTTGCCACTTTTGTCTTAGGTGTCGGGATTTGTGGGACCGCAAATGCGGCGACGTACACGACTTTTGACCCGCAAGGATCAACCGACACGTTCCCCTACGCCATAAACGACCACGATGAAATTGTCGGAACTTTCCTCGACTTGCAAGGCGTAGCGCACGGTTTTGCCCGGAACATGACTGGCAAAATCACTACATTTGATCCCAGTGGGTCCGCAGGTACCCGGGTCTATGATCTTAACAACGATGGTACAATCGTCGGAGGTTTTTATGACAGTGCTGACGTGCAGCACGGTTTCATTCGCACCACCGATGGCACAATCACGTCTTTTGATGTCAAACGCTCCTACGGCAGTTTTGCGGCGAGCATCAACGCCAACGGGGTAATCGCAGGAATGTACCAAGACGAGGCCAACCTCAGCCATGGGTTCGTGCGCGCATCTGATGGCACAATCACGAAATTTGATATTCCGGGGGAAAGATACACCTTTGTCGGTTCCGACTCGATAAACAAAAAGGGAATCGTTGCAGGAGGCTATCAGGACAAAAATACTCTGTACAATCACGGGTTCCTGCGCACTCCGGATGGAAAGATTACCGTAATTGACTACCCGGGAGCCTATTCGACTGCCGTGGACTGCATCAGCGATGACGGCACGCTCGCTGGAACCTACCAAGTTGATGCGTTTCATCTGCACGGCTTCGTTGAGGCGCCAGATGGAACGGTAACCTCCTTCGATCCAAACCTCTCATATTCTACGGTGCCCTCCGGTATAAATTCAAACGATGAGATTGTCGGGACATTCGGCAAAAAGCACGGCAGCTTTCGAAGTTTTTATCGAAGGCCGACCGGGAGCATAGGCCAGTTTACCGTGGACAGGCTGGGAAGAGATACAGAATCGTTTGGCATAAACGGGCGGCAAAAAATGACGGGCACGTATACAGACAGTACAGGAACGTTTCACGGCTTCTTGCGCATTCCATAAGTGGCAGATTGTCATTTCGGAAGAATCACGAACCAGTCGTCCTCTTGTCGATGACGGATTTCTGCGAAGCCGATAGTCGAAAGCCCTGGTGCCATGGCGCCCCGTGACCCGACAGTTCTTTTACACGCGCAAGCCTCTCTATTTTTGAAGTTTGAAGATTGTGCCGCAACCATTTCTGCAGTTCGTGCTGCCTGCATCCGACGTCGTGCCGTAGAGGTTGCCTGCGTCATCCTTGATGAGGCCGGCAACGGGGTGAGCGCCGTCGCCTCCGCCGGTGAAGGTATAAAGCACCGTTTCGGTGCCATCGGGGGCGACTTCGAAAACGGTTCCGCAACCGCTGACGGGGGTGGGGCACCCCCCGCCACCAGATTGCGTCGTACCATAGAGGTTGCCTGCATTGTACCTTATGAGGGCGGAAGAGGAGTGAGCGCCATCGCTTCCGCCGGTGAAAATGTGGAGCACCGTTTCGGTGCCATCGGGAGCGAGTTCGAAAACCGTTCCGCAGCCGGAGTCGTGGTAGCAGCCGGCGCGACCGCCATAAAACGTCGTGCCGTAGAAATTGCCATCCGAATCCATGATCAAGGCACCGGGCATCCAGCCCGTCTTGGGGTGGAAGACATGGAGCACTTTCTTGCTGCCGTCGGTGGCGAGTTCGAAGACCGTTCCGCCACCGCCGCCGGTGCGGATGCCGCCCAAGGCTGTTGTGCCGTAGAGATTGCCCGCTGAGTCCATGATCACTCCAGCCTCGGGATAAGCGCCGTCGCCGTGCATGTCTGTGAAGGCATGGAGCACGGTTTCGGTGCCGTCGGGGGCGAGCTCGAAAACGATTCCGCAACGGCAGTCCGTGTTGCCGCCCTCAAAGGTTGTGCCGTACAGGTTGCCCGCTGCGTCCCAAATCAGGCGGCCACCGGGGTAAGCGCCGTCGCTTCCGCCGGTGAAGGCATGGAGCATGGTTTCGGTGCCGTCGGGGGCAAGTCTGAAAACCGTTCCGCAACCGTAACCACCGCAGTCGGCGATGACGCCGCCGCTGCCCGTTATGCCGTAGAGGTTGCCCGCTGTGTCCTTGCTCAGGCGGCCACCGGGATTCGCGCCGTCGCTTCCGCCGGTGAAGGCATAAAGCACCGTCTCGATGTCGTCGGGGGCGAGTTTGAAAACCGTTCCGCAACCGTAGCCACTGCAGCCGGTGCCGCCGCCCTGACTGGTTGTGCCGTACAGGTTGCCCGCTGTGTCCTTAGTGAGGCTGCCCTGGGGGTTAGCACCGTCGCTTCCGCCGGCAAAAGAATGGAGAACTGTAAACCCGGCATGAGCCGTGTCGAATAAGCCGAGCATCCCAAGGGCGGCTGCGCCCGCCAAAATATATCGGCCACAAGTATCGAGCGTGCGCATTTCGTCATTCCCCTTTTCAATTTGCAGGACTAAGCCCAGGGAAGTATTCAACGCAATCTACGCACTTCGCTTGCGAGGCGCTATCGCGGGGTTGACTTCAGCAAACTTTCCTTTTGAACCACGACAACAGAACGATCACTTCTTCTTGCCGGGCGTGAGCGTGTAGCTGAAAACAACGCCGTCATGATTGGCACCGCCCTGTGATGCCGTGCCGTACAGCGCGGTTTGATCGCCTCCCTTCCAGGTCAGGTCGGCGTACGGAAGAGCGCCGTCCGTGCATTGGTAGTAGACGGAACAGAATGAGTAGAGAACAGTCTCTGTACCGTTCGCGGAGAATTCGAAAATCGTCCCGCCGCCATGAGGCCCATGGTAACGTCGATGAACGATACCCGTGCCACCAAAAACAGCCGTTCCGTAGAGATTTCCCGACGCGTCCAGCAGCAGCCCCGTCTCAGGAAACTCGCCGTCACCGTGGCCCTTGAAGGAATAGAGCAGGCTGAAGGTGCCATCCGTCGCGATGCGGAAGATAGTACCGCGGGCGTAGGCACCTCCCTGGTAGGTGGTGGAATAGAGATTGCCGGCGGAATCCGGGATCAGCCGCGCGTAAGGATTAGTTCCATCCTGTCTGCCGCCCTTGAAAGCGTGGAGGATTGTTTCAGTGCCATCGGGCGCCACTTTGAAGACCGTGCCACACCCATAGCCGCCGCAACCCTTGCCGCCGCCCCCTACGGTCGTGCCATAAAGATTTCCCGCGCCATCCTCATAGAGGGCAGCGTGGGGACCGGCGCTGTCGCGTCGAGCGCCAAAGGTATGGAGCACCGTCTCCTTACCGTCTGTTGTAACCTCGAACACAGTGCCGCAACCCTGTGGTTGACAATAAGAGCTTCTTTCGTTGCCGCCCGAACGGGTAGTGCCGTACAGATTGCCGGCACTGTCGGCAATGACTCCGGCGTAGGGATTGGATCCTCGCCTGCAATTGGCGCAGAACGAATAGAGCGTTTTTTCCGAGTTATCCGGCGCGACGAGGAAGACGGTTCCCCCGCCATAAAAACCATATTTTCCGCCTGAGCCTGTCGTACCAACGAGATTGCCTGCGGCATCCACGATAAGCCCGGCTAAAGGACCCGCACCGTCATTTCCACCGGTGAAAGCGTAAAGCACCGTTTCCGTGCCATCGGGCGACACTTTGAACACCGCGCCACATCCCTGGTCACCGCAAACGGAGTTGGTGTCACCGCCCACCAAGGTCGTGCCATAAAGGTTTCCCGCACTATCCGGGTAGAGGCCGGCTTCGGGCGCAGCGCCGTCGTTTCCGCCGGCAAAGGAATAAACGACGGCATAACCGTTTGCTCCGGCTGCGCCGGGCAGAAGAAGCAGGGCAAGCATGCCGCACGCGAAGGCAAACTTGGCGGATCGATGATCGCCGGTCATCTGCTCTCTCCCCATTTGTTACCGCGCGGCCCTGCACGATAGCAGCAGTATAGCGCATAATATCTGGTCGATCAGGTCAATCCCCACGCAATGTTGGAGATTTGGATGAGAAATCCTCAGGGCGACAATTCGAATACAATCCCGCTGGTTCTGTGGTTCGCGCCACTGCTGGTCGTGCCGTACAAATTTCCTGCGCTGTCCTGGATCATGCCAGCGGTCGGCTGGTTGCCACAAATCGCCAGGCCGCAGAAATCGTAAAGGGTCTGGATCGATCCGTTAAATTCGAAGACAGTTCCTTTTTTGTACGCACCGCCCAAAAGCGTTGTGCCGATCAAGTTGCCGCCAGTGTCAAGCAACAAGCCTAGCGGCGCCGAACCATCGCGCCCATGAAAGTCGGCAAGAACGCCGTATTGCCATTCCGCGCCGGGAGATAGCGAGAAAATCACGCCGTCGCCAGCGGCATCTCCGCCGAATTCCGTCGTTCCGAAGAGATTGCCGGAAGAATCCATGATGACGCCGCCGGAAGGTTGGCTGCCATCCGTGCAGTTCGTTTGAGCACAAAAGCTGTACAGCACAGCTTCGGTATACGTCGTGCCGTTTGGGCTTAGTTCAAAAACCGTGCCTGCGCTGAACTGTCCACCGCCATGCGTCGTTCCGAAAATATTTCCTGATGCGTCCAGATAGAGTGGGGTGTCCGGCTGTCTACCGTCCGTGCAATTGCTCTGGGAACAGAAGGCGTAAAGAACCGCCTCTCTCTTCCTCATGCCTTTCTTCGGCGCAACCGCAAAGACCACTCCCCCATTGGTGTCGGTGCCGCCATAATACGTCGTACCGTAAAGCAGTGATTGGCCATCGTAAGGCTTTCCACTGGCCTCGCCGGCGTAGCTCAAGCCGACATACGGAGCACCACCGTCGTGGCAGTAACGCGATTTGCTACAAAATGAGTACAGAACTGTTTCAGTCCAGGCGGACCCGGAGCGCACCAGCTCAAAAACAACTCCGCCATTGATAATGCCGCCCCACTCTGTGGTCCCGTAGAGGTTCCCGGCGGTGTCGATGACGAGTTTGACGCTATCGGGGGACTTTCCATCGCCGCAATTGCCCAGACCTACGCTGCAAAAATTGTAAAGCACGCTGTACTGCCCTGTTCCGGCTGCAATTTCGAACACAACACCCGCGTCATGGGCTCCCCCCGCATAGGTAGTTCCGTAAAGGTTGCCGGCGGAATCCATCGAAACGCTGCCGTACGGATTGCCGCCGTCCGCGCAACTCTTTTCGGAGCAAAAGGAGTGAAGGGTGTTCTCGGTGAACGCGGCGGCGGATTGGCACAATGAGGAGCCAACAAAAATACATGAAGCGATGACCGTCACGAACAACGGGCGATGGAGTGCTGCAGCCCGAGATTTCCGCATTCCGTGCGTCTCCATTTCCTTGAATAATAAACCTCGTCCGATAACACCGTATAGTGGGCCGGAGCCGATGTATTTCAACCCGGTGAAGGGTAGTACTCAGGAAATCGGCCGGAATCCGCTGATTTCCCGAATTCCTGTGCAAGCGGAGGAATTTTTATGCAGAGTTCGGCTTGGCGCCCTTTTCTGTTCAAAGCTGAGGAGTCGCGCCAGTGAATTCAGGTAAAGGTTATAAGGCCGAGGCATGTCACAAATTGCCGCTTTGATTGTTGCAGCCGGGAAAGGCGAGCGCGCCGGCGGCGCCGTTCCCAAGCAGTTCCAGCCGCTGCTCGGCCAATCGGTGTTGCGCAGGAGCGTCGCGGCGTTCGCAGCCCTTCCCGAGATCGGCGAAATCCAGATCGTCACGACGGACGAACGGTGGAACGAGGCCGAAGCGGCGGTGGACGGTCTCCGCTGCGCCCCCTTCGCGCGCGGCGGCGCGACGCGACAGGATTCGGTCCGCAACGGGCTCGAAGCGCTCGTACCGGTCGCGCCGGATTTCGTCCTCATTCACGACGCGGCGCGGCCGCTCGTCTCGCCCAGCCTGATCCGCCGCGTCATCGCGGCGCTCGCAGACGGTGCCGCTGCGGCAATTCCGGTCCTGCCGGTTTCGGATTCGCTGAAACGCAGCGCCGCCGACGGCTGGATGTCCGTTCCGCGCGACGATCTCTATCGCGCGCAAACGCCCCAGGGCTTCGTGTACAAAAGAATTCTGGCGGCGCATCGGGAATTCCGTGCGACGGCGGTGACCGACGACACGGCGGTCGCCGAACTGGCGGGGATGGCGATAAAGACCGTCGCCGGCGAAGACAGCAATCTGAAGATCACGACCGAGGACGATTTTCGCCACGCCGCACGACTCCTGAGAGGCACGATGGAAGAGTTTCGGACCGGACAGGGTTTCGATGCGCACCGCTTCGTGCCCGGAGACCACGTATGGCTGTGCGGCGTGAAAATCGCCCATGACGCGGCGCTCGAAGGCCATTCGGATGCCGATGCCGGCCTGCACGCGCTGACCGATGCGATTCTGGGCGCCATCGGTGCCGGCGATATCGGCCGCCACTTTCCGCCGACGGAGGAGAAATGGCGCGGCGCGGCGTCGTCGCTGTTTCTGTCGCATGCGGCGCAACTGGTCCGGCAAGCCGGTGGCGCCATCGTGCATTGCGATGTGACGATCATCTGCGAGCGCCCGAAGATCGCGCCGCATCGCGACGCCATGCGCGCGCGCATTGCGGAAATCCTGCAGCTCGAGGTGTCGCGCGTCAGCGTCAAGGCGACAACGACCGAGGGCATGGGGTTTCCCGGCCGCGGCGAAGGCCTCATCGCGCAGGCGATCGCCACGGTGCGGCTGCCGAGCGCGTGACGGCAGCGGCGCGCATTGCGACGCTGGGCGGCCTCGGGCGCGTTGTACCGGCGCCGGGGACGGTTGCGAGTTTTCTGGCGCTTCTTCTCGCGTGGGGGTTGGCTGTTTACGGACAGCTGCTGGTGCTTGGCGCCGCTTTCGCGCTCACGGGTGTGGGGTTCTGGGCCTCGGAACTGTACGCGCGCGAGCGCCAGGCGAAAGATCCGTCCGAATGTGTCATCGACGAAGTCGCAGGCCAGCTGATCGCCTGCGCCTTCACGCCGCGCAATCTCGGCCTTTATGCGCTGGCGTTCGTGCTCTTTCGCCTGTTCGACATCGTGAAGCCGTGGCCGATCGGCAGGGCCGAGCGCCTTCCCGGCGGGCTTGGCATCATGGCCGACGACCTGATCGCCGGATTGGCCGCGGGGCTCATCATGCTCATTCTGCTTCAGTTTCTGCTGTGACGGATCTGATTGCACGCGGAGACGCGGAGACGCGGAGGTCCCTTTCCTCCCCCGCGCATGCATTGCGTGGGGGAGGTGGTGCGAAGCACCGGAGGGGGCACCTGATCGCCGAATGCGCGTGCTGCCCCCTCCACCGCTTCCGCCTTCGCGCTGCGCGCTTCGGCGGACACGTCGCGGTCCCCCTCCCCCATCCCCGCTTTCGCCGGGACGGGGGAGGAAAATTCAAAAAGCTGTAGTGTGGTGGGGATGTTTGAAACCAGGTTGCTGCGGCTGGCGGAAGCGGTGCTCGAGAAGGCGCGCGCGCAGAAGCTGCGCCTTGCGGCGGCGGAGAGCTGTACAGGCGGACTCGTCGCCGCGCTGCTGACGGAAATTCCCGGCGCCTCGGACGCCGTCGAGCGCGGCTTCGTGGTCTATTCGAATGCGGCGAAATCGGAGCTGCTGGGCGTCGATGCCGGCATGATTGCCGCCCACGGCGCCGTCTCCGACAACGTCGCGCGCGCCATGGCCGAGGGCGCCATCCGGCACTCGGCGGCGCAACTGGCTGTCGCGGTTACCGGCATCGCCGGACCGGGCGGCGGAACGCCGGAAAAACCGGTCGGCCTTGTACATATCGCCGCGGCGCGCGAGGGCCGGGAGACGCTGCACGAACGGCATCTGTTCGGCCCTGGGACCGCGGGCGTCCTCGCCCGCATCGCCGCAGGCGAAAAAGGGCGGCCGGGACGGCCGCGGTCCCAGGAGCAGGCCGACAGCGGACGGAGCGAGATTCGGATTGCAAGCGCCGAAGCGGCGCTGCGGCTATTGCTCGTATTGCTGGACTGAGTGGCCTCACCCCCACCCTTCCCCGCCTACGCGGGGATCAGGCTCAGGGTGAGGTTTTGATGGTTCGGCAGGCTCACCATAAGGAATTTGTCCTCATCCTGAGCTTGTCGAAGGATGTGAGAGCGCCCGGGCGCGGGCTTCGAACGCATCCGTCATGCGCGTCATCACAAGCCCGAG
This sequence comes from Rhizomicrobium sp., assembly GCA_036264415.1. Lineage (GTDB taxonomy): Bacteria > Pseudomonadota > Alphaproteobacteria > Micropepsales > Micropepsaceae > Rhizomicrobium. The sequence continues at coordinate 117,249 of DATAQZ010000050.1, forward strand.
CGCCGCACCGGCGACACGGCCGAGGAGGCGGCTCTTGAATTCGAAGACGATCGAGAAATCCACCCGGCACGCGCCGTTCGCCGGAGAAAATCGCCAGTGATTTTCGAGCTGCCGGAATGGCCCATCCGTCTGCGCCACGTCGATGCGGCGCGTGGGTTCGAGCTCGACGCGGCTCGTATAGCGTTCGCGCAGCGCCTTGTAGCCGACCAGCGTCTCGGCCCACAGAACCTCGCCCCACGGTTTTGACTCGCGCGCGAGAACACGAAGCCCGGCGCACCACGGGACGAATTCCGGATAGCGCTCCACGTCGGCCACGATCGCGAAGATGAAATCGGGCGGATAGGCGAGGATTCGCGACTCGGAGTGGAACGGCAAATCGGGGACGCTCTACCGGCCCGCGTTTGCGGCACGGGCGGATTGCAGCGCCGCAAAATCGCGGTCCGCGTGATACGAGGAGCGCGTCAGCGGCGACGCCGAAACCATCAGGAATCCCTTGGCGCGCGCAATCTGTTCCAGCGCCTGGAATTCTTCCGGCGTCCAGAAGCGCGCGACCGCGGCGTGTTTGCGCGACGGCTGCAGATATTGGCCGATGGTGAGAAAGTCGACGCCGGCCGCGCGCAGATCGTCCATCACCTGCATCACTTCCTCGCGGCTCTCGCCCAGGCCCACCATCAGGCCCGACTTGGTGAATCCGGCGGGTGCAATCTCCTTGGCGCGCTCGAGCAGACGCAGCGACGCGTAATAACGCGCGCCGGGACGGATCGTCAGATAAAGCCGCGGCACGGTTTCGAGATTGTGGTTGAACACGTCCGGCGCCGCCGCCATCACGATCTCAATGGCGCCGGCCTTGCGCAAAAAATCGGGCGTCAGCACTTCGATGGTGGTTTCCGGGTTCAGGCGCCGGATGGCGCGGATCACGCGCGCGAAATGCTCCGCGCCGCCGTCGGCAAGGTCGTCGCGATCGACGGAGGTGATGACGATGTGCCTGAGGCCGAGCTGCCGCGTCGCTTCCGCCACGCGCTCCGGCTCGCCGGCATCGAGCGGCCCGGGCAATCCCGTCCTGACGTTGCAGAAGACGCAGGCGCGCGTACAGGTGTCGCCCATGATCATCATGGTGGCGTGACGGTGCGTCCAGCATTCGCCGATGTTCGGGCAGCCCGCCTCCTCGCACACCGTGTGCAGCCCGAGGCTGCGGACGATGGCCCGCGTCTCCTGGTATTCGCGGCTGCCCGGCGCCTTGACGCGGATCCAGTCGGGCTTGCGCGAGACGCCGGTGTCCGGGCGGTGCGCCTTTTCGGGGTGCCGGAGCGCCCGCCGGTCCGTCTCCTGATCGATCACGATGGCCATGGGGCTATATATAATACTCCCTCGGGCCCTTGTCTTTCCTCCCGCGGCGCACAGTGGTGGTCAGTTCGGGTGAGCTAATTTTTCGGGCGCGGCCAAGAGCACGTGAAGTCTTTTACGCGTCAAGTCTTTTGCGCCGTGGATACGTTTTAACATCCGCTCGATACCGTCTATGATTTGGGGTAGTCGCTGAAAGGTAACCAAAATGCCGCTTGCGTTCGGGCGTAAAGCAGGAACGCCATTTGGGGTGCTGGTAGGCGTGATGGCGGTTCTTTCACTCCCCAGTAGCGCGGCGGCCTATACGGAAAAAACGCTGTACGCGTTCTGCTCTCTCAAGGGGTGCAAGGACGGTTCGGAGCCGATGGGAGAGCTCGCAATGGACGCGTCGGGTAATCTCTACGGAACAACCTACGCCGGTGGACATCGCCAGTCGTACCCCGGTTACGGCACTGTTTTCGAATTCTTGCCAGGCACCGGGCAATACAGCGAGCTTTACAAGTTCTGCAGTATGGGCACGCCTTGCCCGGATGGGGCACACCCGGGACATGTGAGGCTCGTGATTGATACTGGTGGCAACCTATATGGCGCGACCGAAACCGGCGGAAATAGCAATGGCGGTGGTGTGGTTTTCGAGTTGGTCCGCAAATCCTCCGGTTGGCGGGAAAAGATTCTCTACACCTTCTGCTCACGCCGCCAATGCGCCGACGGCAGTATGCCGCTGGCCGGCTTGACGTATGCGGGAGCGGCAGCCGGTGAGTTGTATGATGGTACCTCACCGCTCTACGGCACGACCTGGGGAGGCGGAGCCAATTGCTCCGGCGATTGCGGCACTGTTTATTCGCTCACGCCGAAGCTCGGCACCAAGAAATGGACGGAGAGCGTGCTCTATTCGTTTTGTTCTCAGACGAACTGCGCAGACGGTCAAGAGCCGGACAGCGCGCTAACTCTGGACAGTGCGGGAAATATCTACGGGACTACGCTACTTGGAGGACAATCTATTGACTCCGGAACGGTCTTCGAACTCAGCCCCAATGGCGCCGATTACGCGCAGAGCGTCCTTTATAGCTTCTCGGATGGTATCGTGCCCCGCGGGGGTATTGTCATGGACGGCGCGGGTAATTTGTTCGGCAACACCGAAGGTGGTGGCAGCGACCAGGATGGCCTGATATTCGAGCTGTCGCCCAATGGTGGCCAATGGCAGTACAGTGTACTGGCCGATTTCGATGGATCGAACGGCGGTGGCCCCGAGGGCCAGCTGCTTCTTGACGCCAAGGGCAACCTCTTTGGCACGACATACGTGGGCGGCATCAAGGACAAAGGAACCGTGTTCGAGTTCAACGGCTCGCTCCAGAGTCTTTACAGCTTCTGTCCTCAGAAGCGCTGTGCCGATGGAAGTTACCCGGTAGCCGGTGTGATCGAAGACGGCGAAGGCAACTTGTTCGGCACGACAACAAATGGCGCTCACAAGAATAGCGGCACGATTTTTGAGTTGTCGGTTGGGCATTAAATCAGACTGCCGACCACAGGCCCTTGGGCAACTCCCTCCCCCAAGAAGTGGGGGAGAGGGTTAGGGGAGCGGGGGAGAGTCTGCCGGCGGCGGCGGGTCGGCGTGTTTCTTTGCTCTTGGCTTTTGCCGCCCGCCCCCTCACCCCTTGTCTTACACGCTCTGCGCTTTGTCTTGCCTCCCCCGCGAAGCGGGGGAGGTGCCGCGCAGCGGCGGAGGGGGCGGTTAATCGTCACGACCAGGTGCCCCCTCCGGTGCTTCGCACCACCTCCCCCGCGCAGTGCATGCGCGGGGGAGGCAACAAAAAGCGCGGGGGGAGGCAAAAGAATTGCAATGCGCTAGACTGAGCTCATGACGCTGGCCACCATTGCCGCGGCTTCGGGCGAGGAGATCGTCCCCTTCGATCTGCCGCGCGCGCAGAAGTCGCTGTTCCAGGCGCTGACCGACGCCCGCAAGACCTATGGCGGCGCGACCACCGCCATCGTGGACGGCGACGAGCGGCCGCTTTCGTACGACGAGGTGGTGCGGGGCGCCCTGGCGCTCGGAAGCGCGCTCCGCGAAGGCACGAAGCACGCGGAGTCCGTCGCCATCATGCTGCCGTCCGGCGCCGCCGCGGTCATTGCCTTCTTCGGCGTCTCGGCTTACGGCCGCATTCCGGCGATGCTCAATTTCACCGCCGGCGCGGCGGCGATTCGTGCGGCGCTGCAGATGACGCGGGTGAAGCGGATCGTGACGGCGCGCCGCTTCGTCGAGCTCGGCAAATTCGATGCGCTGATCAACGAGCTGAAGCGCGATGCGGAGATCGTCTATCTCGAAGATGTCCGCGCCAATATCTCGCTGCGCGACAAGGCAGCCGCCGGCATCGGACAATTCGTGCCGCGTCTGGTGGCCGCACGGGCGCAGCACGGCGCGCCGGCGGTGTTTCTCTTTACCTCGGGCACCGAAGGCGAGCCCAAGGGTGTCGCGCTCTCGCATATGAACCTGCTTGCCAATGTCGAACAGGTGCGCTCGCACATCGCGCTCTACCCGAACGACGTGCTGTTCAACCCGCTGCCGACCTTCCATTGCTTCGGGCTGACGGTCGGCGCGCTGATGCCGCTCCTCCTCGGCATCAAGGTGGTGTTTCATCCGACACCGCTGCAGCCGAAGGAAATCGCCCGGCGCATCCGCGAGACCCGCGCCACGATCCTGCTCTCGACCGACACCTTCATCTCGCAATATGCCCGCGCGGGCGACGCGGGCGATCTGAACAGCCTCAGGCTCGCGGTCTGCGGCGCGGAGCGGCTGCGCGACGAAACGCGCGCGCTGGTGCGCAACAAGTACAGCATCGAGCTGATCGAAGGTTATGGCGTGACGGAGGCGTCGCCGGTCATCGCCGCCAACCAGCCGGGCGCCAACCGTCCCGGCACGGTCGGACGCCTGTTGCAGGGCATCGAGAGCCGGCTCGATCCGGTCGAAGGCATTCCGCACGCCGGAAAGCTGTTCGTGCGCGGACCCAATGTGATGCTGGGCTACATCAAGCCCGACCGGCCCGGCGCCATCATTCCGCCGCCGGGCGGCTGGTACGACACGGGCGACGTGGTCTCGATCGACCCTGAGGGCTACATTTCGATTCGCGGACGCCTGAAGCGTTTCGCCAAGATCGGCGGCGAAGTGGTGTCGCTCGCGGTGGTGGAGAACTGCGCCTCGGCGATCTGGCCGGAGTACAACCACGCGGCAATCGCGTTTCCCGACGCGAAAAAGGGCGAGCAGATCGTCCTCGTTACCACCTGCCCGTACGCCGAACGGACGGCCTTTGCCGGCTGGGTCAGCAATCACGGCGTGCAGGAACTGGCGATCCCGCGGCGTTTCGTCGAGATCGAACACATGCCCGCGCTCGGCACCGGCAAGACCGACTACAGCAGGGTCGCCCGCCACGTACAGACCTCCGGCGAACTGGAGGAGGCTTAGTTTGCCTCCCCGGCGCACTCGCCGCGCAAGCGCTGGCGCAGCGGGTGCGTTGCTCGGAACCAAAAAAGAGTGTCATCCCCGCGAAAGCGGGGACCCAGATGTTTGAAGGTGGCGGAGGAGCATCAATAGCGAGCACATGTTCCAGATACGCGTAAGGATGTTGCGTATTTTTTTCGCGCTCTACGCATCTGGGTCCCCGCTTGCGCGGGGATGACACCGTTTTTTCATTAGGGGCGGTCCCCCTCCCCCACGCTCGCATCGCTCGCGCGGGGGAGGAAAACGAAAATCAGATGTCGATGACCTTCATCAGGACGAGGGCGTAGAAGACGCTCCAGAGAAGTGCCGCCGCGACGGAGGCGATCACGACCTTCAGGCCGATGCGCGGATTGTGCGGCGCGCCGGGATCCGGTCCACCGAGACCGGCGGCGCGTTCCTCGTGCGGCGACTGGATGCCGATCGGCAGCAGGATTTGCAGCGCCAGGAACCAGAGAATCGCATAGGCGCTCGCGAGGACGACCCAGCGCATCCTTACGCCTGTTCGAGTTCGATCAGCGTGCCGACAAAGTCTTTGGGATGCAGAAAGATCACCGGCTTGCCGTGCGCGCCGGTCTTCGGCTCGCCCGAACCGGTGATCGTTGCGCCGGCTGCGCGCATGCGATCGCGCGCCGCATGGATGTCGTCGACCTCGTAGCACAGGTGGTGGATTCCACCGGCCGGATTCTTCTGCAGAAATTTCGCAATCGGCGAGTTCTCGCCGAGCGGCTCGAGGAGTTCGATCTTCGTGTTCGGCAGCTCGACGAAGATCGTCGTTACCCCATGGTCGGGCTGCGCCACGCGTTCCGAGACTTTCGCGCCCAGGACCTCGCGATAGATCTTCGCCGCGGCTTCGATGTCCAAAGTCGCGATCGCCACGTGATTGAGCCTGCCGATCATGTTCTGTCCCTCAACTGCTTTCCTCCGCCGCGCATGGTCATTGGGGACAGGAAACCATTTCCCTTCAACGCGCTTACGAAGCCACGCCGGCGGAAAGGGAAATGGTATCCTGTCCCCAATTACCCATGTCATCCTCTAATGAGCCATTAAAAAATGTGTCATCCCCGCGCAAGCGGGAATTATGCACTTGACAAAGTAGGCCGTTCTAGTCATATTCCATGTCTAGGAGAAAAGCCATGCTTCCGACCGACTTGACCGATCCGATTTATGCCGACGCCGACAAGGCCCGCGAGTTCCTTGAAGCCGTGCGCTGGCCGGATGGGGCTTACTGCCCACATTGCGGAGCAACGGGCGATGACGTGACGCGCATGGCGGGGAAGGCGCACCGTCCCGGCTTGTTCCAGTGCAACGCCTGCAAGGAGCAATTCAGCGTGACGGTCGGCACGCTTTACGAGCGCAGCCATATTCCGCTGAACAAGTGGCTTCTCGCAACGCATCTGCTTTGCGCGAGCAAGAAAGGCATGTCCGCGCATCAGTTGTGGCGCACGCTTGGCTTCGGTTCCTACCGTACCGCGTGGTTCATGGCGCACCGCATCCGCGAGGGTATGAAACCGGCGAAGCCGACTCCGCTTGGTGGCGAAGGCAAGATCGTTGAAGCCGATACTACGTGGGTTGGCGGCAAAGAGACAAACAAGCATCGCAGCAAGCGCGACCGCAAACACGGCTACGGCGGGAAGGGACAGAAGCAAGCCGTACACACGCTGGTAGAACGCGGCGGGCGTGCGCGCTCTGATCACGTCGCCAAGGTCAACGGCAAAACGCTTCGCCCTATCGTTATGACGCAAGTACATCGCAACTCCGCGCTCATGACCGACGAAGCGGGCGAGTATTTCCACATCGGCAAGGAGTTTGCGCGCCACGAGCGCGTGAACCACTATGCTGGCGAATACGTGCGCGGAGACGCACATTCCAACACGGTAGAGTCGTACTTCGCAACACTCAAACGCGGCATTATCGGGACGTACCACAACGTCTCCGAAGCGCACTTGAAGCGTTACCTTGCGGAATTTGACTTTCGCTATAACGAGCGCAGCGCGCTTGGTGTTGAAGATGCTGAACGTACCGTGAAGGCGCTGAAAGGCATTACCGGAAAGCGTTTGATGTATCGGCGGCCTGACCAAACCGCGAACGCCGAAACAACACGCCCGTAGGTTTATCCACTGGAAAAGGCGCGGGGGCGGATGATCCCGACCCCGCGCCCTCGCTACCCTTGGAATTGCAACAAACCAAGGAGCAACCGTCATGCCTGAAAACCCTAAAACCCCCACGGTCGTGTTCTATGTCATGAAGGGCGGAAATATTTCCGCCATTAAATTCGCCTCTCTTGTCGTTGCGCCGGATGGCACACATTGGGCGTTTGCGAAGGAATCGGAGATTGATCAAGACCCGCATCTCGTTGGCGCGATAGAACTCGATCCAACGCAGCTTGCAGTACAGCCCAGCATGCCAAACGGCACGCCTGTTTTTCTGTACCGGACGCCATTTCGCGATGACCGGTAAGAAGCGCGACCGCCTCGCACAATTCAGGGTCATTCTCGGCCGTACCAAGGATCGGAAAGTTTTCGGTCATTTCGAGCGCTTCCCCTTCTTGCGCCGTTTGCCGAGCGGCTTGTGTGGCTGGTGTGGCGTGGAAAGCATGTGACGCAAAACATCGGCCTCGCGTTTTGCGGATTCCCGGCGTGGTAGCTTCTCATTAGAAAGTTTAGGCATGTCCGAGCACCAACAAGAACAAGAGTATGTGCGTATCCTTCACGGCGAACTGGCGATGGAAATAGGGGAGTTTATCGCCGCCAGAACGCAAATCGCCTTGCTCAAGACAATGCTGCGAACACGGCTCAATCTGTCCGATGCAGAGATCGCCCCGTTTGACAAACTGCTCGACAGAATCGAACGGGTGAAAAAGACGCGCGATCTTGTTGCTCATTGCTTGTGGCAACCAGCCAAAACTGGTGACGGGATGCTCGCAGTAAGTCTCAAATCGACGCATCGTGCGCGGGTGATTCGTGTGCATTTTACCCCGGTTCGTGTCCGTTCTTACATTTCGGAACTGAGCGCGATTACTGAGGCTCTTGTAAAATCGCTTCATCCGCACGGCTACATGACTGACATAACGTCATTTCACGGTAGATACTTTTGACCAACGCATCGACCGCTGAATCGCTAGCCGCCCGCTCATCAGGGAAGGCGTGCCGCGCTTCCCAACGGAGAAACGCGGCACGCCCCGCTGCTACCATTTCAGCGGTAGGCACTTGTGAGTCTCGGCCTGTCACGGCCCCAGATTTAGGGGCAGCGCGAGGACACTTTGTCAAGTGCATAATTCCCGCGCAAGCGGGGACCCAGATGTTTGAACGTCACGAACACGTACAACTGGCAGGCGTACGTTTTCGGAGACGTGATGATAGCTGTGGTCATCGTCCGGCTCGACGCATCTGGGTTCCCGCTTTCGCGGGAATGACAATGTAAAAAGCGCGTGCAATCAACTCCTCGCGTTCTTGCCCCCTCCACCGCGAAGTTTACACTCGGGCCGCGCTTTGCGCGGACCCGGGGGCGGTCCTCCTCCCCCACGCGTTCCGCGCGGGGGAGGAAAACCAAAGACCGTGTCATTCGCGCGCAGACGCGCGCGTAACCTGGGTGGCCCGGACGCGGTTACGCCCGCGCCGGGCCATGACAAGTTTTTTGGATAGCGGATTATCTCCATCCTCACACCCAGATCACTTCCACCCGGGTCACCGGTTTCTTGCCCCAGTGGGACATCGCGGCGCGGCGGATGGCGTGGCGCGTGCGCTCCTTCAAGCCTTCCTCGTCGCCGCGTTTGGCATCGTGCCGGTCGAGCACGTCGTCGAGCGCGGCGCGTAGCGGATCGTGCACCTCGTCGGGGATGCCTTCGAGGATGATGGCGGGATCGCCGGCGACGCGCCCCTTCTCGTCGAGCGGAATGGTGACGGCGACCATGCCGGCGTAGCCGAGCGCGCCGCGCGCGCGGGCATGGCCCTTCGCTTCGGCAACCAGCACCTTGCCGTCGAGATGAAGCCGGCCCGACGGCGTCTCGTCGATGATTTCGGCGCGGCCGGGCGCAAGGCGCAGCATATGACCGTTTTGCAGCACGATCGCCTGCGGCACCTGGAGCGAACGGGCGAGGCGCGCATGCTCCGTCATGTGGCGCAACTCGCCATGTACCGGCACGGCGATGCGCGGCCTGACCCAACGGTACATCTGCGCCAGCTCGTCGCGTGCCGGATGGCCCGAGACGTGGACGAAATGATCGCGCTCGGTAATGACTTCCACGCCCAGCGCGGCGAGTCTGTTCTGTACCTCGAAGATCGCGATGTCGTTGCCGGGAATGATGCGCGAGGAGAAGATCACCGTATCGCCGGCGCCAAGCGACACGGTCGGATGTTCGCCGGCCGCAATGCGCGCCAGCGCGGCGCGCCCCTCGCCCTGGCTTCCGGTGCACAGATAGAGGACCCGGCGCGGCGGCAGCTGGGCGGCCTGCTCGGGCGCGATCGTCGGGGGAAAGTTCTGCAGATAGCCGCTGGCGCGGGCCGCTTCGACAATCCGGTGCATCGACCAGCCGACGAGCGCGAGCTCGCGGCCGTGCCGGCGGGCCGCCTCGCCGACGGATTCGAGCCGCGCCACGTTCGAGGCGAAGGCGGTCACCGCCACGCGTCCCGTCAACGTCCCGATCAGATCGCCCAGGCTCTGGCGGACGCGCGATTCCGAACCGGATTCGCCGGAGACGAGCGCGTTGGTGGAATCGCAGACCAGCGCGAGCGCCCCGTCTTCGCCGATCGCATTGAGCGCCGCCGAATTGGTGACGGAGCCGATCAGCGGCTCGGGATCGAGTTTCCAGTCGCCGGTATGTACCACGACGCCCAAGGGCGTACGGATGGCGAGCGCATTGGGTTCGGGAATCGAATGGGTGATGGAGATGAAGTCGATCACGAACGGTCCGACGGCGAGCCGGCCGTCGAGCGGCACGATACCGACGCGCACAATATCGCCGAGGCCGGCCTCGACAAGCTTGCCTTCGATCAGGCGCGCGGTGAACGGCGTGGCGTAGATCGGACAACGGAGCTGCGGCCAGAGCTGCGCGATCGCGCCGATGTGATCTTCGTGGGCGTGGGTGAGCACGATGGCGAGGACATTCTCGCGCTGTTCGGCGAGAAAGCGGATGTCGGGCATGATGAGATCAACGCCCGGCGTCGTGGTCTCGCGGCCGAACATCACGCCGCAATCGACGATGAGCCATTGCCGGTCGTCCGGCGCGCCGTAGCCATAGGCGTTGAAATTCATGCCGATCTCGCCCGCCCCGCCAAGCGGCAAGAGCACCAGTTCCGTGTCAGTGACGCGCGCGTCCATGAATGTCTAACGCGTCGCGTCCGCGCCGGTGTTCCGGGCGTGGATGAGAATGAGACCGCGGATGGTGAGGTCGGGATCGAGATGATCGATCGACTGCGTCTGCTTGTAGAACACGCTGGCGAGACCGCCGGTGCCGACGACCGTCATCGGTTCGCCATATTCGGCGCGAACGCGCGCGACGAGGCCTTCCACCAATCCCAGATATCCCCAATAGAGGCCCGACTGCATGGCGGGCACGGTGTCCTTTCCGATCACCGCCTGGGTGCGCTGGATGGCGACGCGGGGCAGCATGGCGGCGCCGAGATGCAGCGCTTCGGCCGACACGTTCACACCCGGCGCGATGATGCCGCCCTCGTAATCACCGGCGGAACTGACGATGTCGAAGGTCGTCGCCGTACCGAAATCGACGACGATCAGCGCACCTTTGTACCGTTCGTGCGCTGCCACGGTATTGACGAGCCGATCGGCGCCGACCGCGCTCGGCCGGTCCACGTGAATTTCAATTCCGAGATCGACATTCGGTTCGCCCACGACCAGCGGTTCGCATTTGAGATAACGCCGGCAGAAGAGCCTGAGATCGAACAGCGCCGCCGGCACAACGGTGGCAATGATGGCGCAATCCAGGTCCGCAAAGCTCATGCCGGAGAGCGAGAGCAGCGGGCCGACCAGCACGGCATATTCGTCGGCGGTACGCTCCTGCTCCATGACGGCGCGCCACTCGGCGCGAATCTCCCTGCCCTCGCAGATCGCGAAGACGATGTTGGTATTCCCGGCGTCTATGGCAAGCAGCATCGGCTAATCGGCTTCCATCAAAAGAACAAGGCTCAACACAGAGGACGCTGAGGATTCGCTGAGGTCCCAGAGCATTTTTAGCGCTCGCGCGCCTGTGCTCAGCCTCCTCTGTGTTACCACCGCGTCCACTGCCGTAAGCCTTCGAAACAGCCAAACATCAGAAAAAGACATCTGCGGCTGCAATCGTTCTCAGCCTTTTGTACGTAACCGTCCCTTAAACGGCACGCCCGCGAGGAGAGTACTTGTTAGCGCCATTGCACGCAAGGTTTGCATAGGCGCGGCCTAACTGTTTGCACGAAGCCTTCGCCCGCCGCGAACCACGATCAATCTCGCCCAAGCACGCGACTTGAACGCGGTATCGCACATTGGCAGTTGATCAATTCCGTCGTATATCTCGGGCAGAGTCGCGTAGCTCTGGAAGGAGCCTCGAAATGAGACCGCCAAAACAATTTGCCCGCCATGGGACAAGAATCGGTTTTCTCGCGGTATGGGCCGTGGGTTTGGCGATGCCGGCCGGCGCCAAAGCTCTCTACACGAGTTTTGATCCGCCGGGATCCACGTACACTTATCCAGCGGCCATAAACGGCAGCGGGACGATTGCCGGGGATTACGCAGATACAGCGGGCGTGTCGCACGGCTTCGTACGGACCTCAGATGGGACGATTGAATCGTTCGACCCATCGGGATCGACGGGGACATTTGCCAATGGAATAAATCGCGGCGGTGCGGTTGCCGGAGAATACGAAGCCAACAGCAATCAGCTTCATGGCTTTGTGCGGGCAGCGAAGGGCAAGATCACGTCGTTCGATCCTTCCGGATCAGTTGACACTTACGCGCAAACGATAAATCGCGCCGACACCGTCGCTGGAAGCTACTATGATAGCGCCAATGTACCGCACGGCTTTCTGCGCCATTCCGACGGCACAGTCACCACGTTCGATCCAAGCGAATCGGTAGCCACGCTCGTCACCAGCATCAACGACTTAGGCTCGGTGGCGGGTTCCTACGTTGACCAAGGCGACGAATTTCACGGCTTCGTGCGGACTGCCGACGGAGCGATCACGACTTTCGATGTGCCGGGATCGGGCCACACTGTCCCGCAAAGCATCAATACCGGCGGCACGATTGCCGGGGTCTACCAGGACAGTGCCGGAGCGTACCATGGCTTCGTGCGCACTTCCGACGGAACGATTACAAGCTTTGATCCTTCCGGAGCGACGTCGACGATCCCCTATAGCATTGACGACAGAAACGCAGTCACGGGATATTTCGACACGGTACATCGAAAGTTCAGCTATCGCGCCTTTTTGCGTACAGCCGATGGCACAATCAAAGTGTTCCAATATCCGCGATCGCCTATCACGTACGCGCTAAGCATCAACAACAACCGGGAAATCACGGGGCTCTATTCCGACAAAATCGGCACGTATCACGGCTTCCTGCGAACCCAGTAGCCCTGGACTTCCTGGCCGGAACATCAGTTGGTGCGCGCCGCACGCTCTGCCCCCTCCACCGCTTCCGCCTTCGCGCTGCGCGCTTCGGCGGACACGTCGCGGTCCCCCTCCCCCACGTCGCTGCGCGCCGCGGGGGAGGAAAACTACTTCAGAAAAAGACATCTGCTGCTGCAATCGTTCTCAACCTGTTTGTACTTTCACGCAGGAGAAGCGCGCCGGATTCATCAATGCCCTCGAACACGCCTGTGGCCTCTTCGCCGGGCAGCCGCGCCCGGATGCGCTCGCCAATGCCCGCGGCGCGGGCGAGCCATGCGTTCCTGATCGGCGCAAACCCGAGCGATTCCCACAGATCGTACCACCCGGCCCACCCAGCTGCGAGACGCGCGAGGGCGTCGGGGGCGGCCGGCGGATGCGCGCGCTGGGCCAGGAGCGAGGTTGCGGGAAATTCCGCATCCGTCGGGTGCCATACGAGATTGACGCCGAAACCAATGGCGAGCCAGTCCGGCGCGGCCGCGTCGTTGCCGGAAGCCTCCAGGAGAATGCCGGCGATTTTTCGTCCGTCGGCCAGAACGTCGTTCGGCCATTTCAGTTTGACGGCGGCAGCGGGCGCGTGATGCGCGACGAGATCGCAGGCCGCGAGCGCCGCAACGAACGACAGCTGCGCGCTTTCAGACACACGCGATGCCGGATGGAGGAGCAGCGTGGCGGACAGATTTCCCGCAAGCGAGTGCCACTCGCGTCCGCGCCGGCCACGGCCCCTGATCTGACGGTCGGCGAGAATCCACAGCGGCCCCTCGACGCCGGCGACCGCGAGGCGCCTCGCCTCCTCGTTGGTGGAATCGATTTCTTCGAGATGACGGAGCGCATGACCCGCCGGCCACACGGGCGGCTCTTTCACGGGCTCAGCGCTTTCGCAGCCGTGATCGCCCAGCCGACCAGCGGCGACGCAATGATGACGAAGAACACATTGAACAGACTCGATCCCGCGGCGATGACGCCCAGACGCGCGCCCATCGCCGGTTCGAATGCCGGCGCCGCTTCGTCGAAGTACATGATCTTGACGATGCGCAGATAGTAGTAGGCGCCGATCACGCTGGCGAGGACGCCGAGCACGGCAAGGCCGTAGAGATGCGTCTGGATGGCGGCGAGGAAGACATAGAATTTGGCGAAAAATCCGGCGAACGGCGGAACGCCGGCGAGGCTCACGAACAACACCGCGAAGGCCAGCGCGAGGCGCGGGTTGGTTCGCGCCAGACCGGCGAGATCGGGAATGGTCTCGACCATCTCGGTCCCCCGCCGCATGGCGAGAATGCAGACGAAAACACCGGCATTGGTGATGACGTAAATGGCGAGATAGATCAGCACGCTCTGGACGCCCTGCGCCGTCCCCGCGGCAATGCCGATGAGCGCGTATCCCATATGCGAGATCGAACTGTACGCCATCAGGCGTTTGATGTTGGTCTGGCCGATGGCCGCGACCGCGCCCAGGAACATCGACAGGACGGAAACGAAAACGACGATCTGCCGCCATTCCGGCAAGACGCCGGGAAACGCCTCCAGCATCACGCGCACGAACAGCGCCATGGCGGCGGTCTTCGGGGCAACGGAAAAGAAGGCGGTGATCGGCGTCGGCGAACCTTCATAGACGTCCGGGGTCCACATATGGAACGGCACGGCGGAGACCTTGAAGGCGAGGCCGGCAATGACGAAGACGAGACCGATGATGACGCCGATGTTGCCGCCGGCATGGGCGACGGCGTGGGCGACCGCGGCGAAGGACGTCGTGCCCGCAAAACCGTAGATGAAGGAAATGCCGTACAGCATCATGCCCGACGACAGCGCGCCGAGGACGAAATATTTCAGACCGGCTTCGCTCGAACGCACGGAATCGCGATTGATGGCGGCGAGCACGTAGAGCGAAAGGCTCTGCAGCTCGAAGCCGAGATAAAGCGCGATGAAATTCGCCGCCGAAACCATGAACAGCATGCCCATGGTGGCAAGAAGCACCAGCACCGGGAACTCGAAGTGGGCAATGTTCTCGCGCTCGAGAAAATCGACCGACATCACGATGGTGAGCGCCGAACCGAGCAGCACGAGGAGCTTGGCGAAGCGCGCAAAGCCGTCGGCGACAAAGGCGCCGCCGAAGGCATGTTGCGCGCCGGTCAGCGGCGAGAACACGAACCAGCCGGCGATGGCGAGCGCCAGGACGGCGGCGGTCGACACCCCGCGAAAGGTGTTTCGCCCGGCGATGGCGCCGATCATGAGAAGCCCCATCGCCGCCAGCGCGAGCAGACACTCGGGAAACAGCACCAACAGGTCGGAGGCGATGCCGGTCACGGTGCCCTCTCCGCCACAGGCAGGCCCCCTCCGTCTCGCTCGCTCGCGCTCGCTCGCCACCTCCCCCACTTCGCGGGGGAGGAAATCGCATTGGCCGCAAATTGCGCGGGTGAATTTTCCTCCCCCGCGCGCAGCGTGGGGGAGGTGCCGTGAAACGGCGGAGGGGGCAATCGAATGGCGAGACCAGGTGCCCCCTCCGGTGCGGAGTTTATCCTCGCGCCGGCCTTCGGCCGGTCGCGGGGGCACCACCCCGCAACAAGTGCGGGGCAGGCTCTCCCCCACGCAGTGCATGCGCGGGGGAGGAAAGACCTGGAGGATGCGGGCATGTACGAATTGTTCGCTTCGTGCTCGGGCAACGTGCCGAGCGCGGCCTTTTCCTGCGCCACCAGATGCGCGACCGACACCGAGGTCTCGTCCAGGACGATTTTCGGATCGACGCCCAGGATGATGGTGAAGGCGACCAGCGGCGTCAGAATGGCAATTTCCCGCGCGCTCAGATCCTGAATGGTCATCAGCGCCGGCTTGACCAGCGCGCCGAAGATGACGCGGCCGTACAGATAGAGCATGTAGGCGGCGGAAAGGATCACGCCGGTCGCCGCGAAGATGACGACCCAGGTGTTCACACGGAACGTCCCCAGCATGGTCAGGAATTCGCCGACGAAGCCGCTGGTCCCCGGCAGGCCCATATTGGCGAGGGTGAACACCATGAAGCAGGCGGCATAAACCGGCATCCGCTCGACGAGCCCGCCATAGGCGGCGATCTCGCGCGTATGCATGCGGTCGTAAACCACACCCACGCAGAGGAACAGCGCGCCCGAGACGATGCCATGCGACAGCATCTGGAAAATGCCGCCGTCGATCCCCTGCTGGGTGAGCGAGAAGATGCCCATCGTGACGAGGCCCATATGGGCGACGGAGGAATAGGCAATGAGCTTCTTCATGTCCTCCTGCGCGAGCGCGACGAGCGACGTGTAAATGACGGCGACGACCGAGAGGACGAAGATCAGCGGCGCGAAGGCTTCCGACGCGTGCGGCATCATCGGCAGGGAGAAACGCAGGAAACCGTAGCCGCCCATCTTGAGAAGAATGCCGGCAAGGATGACCGAGCCCGCGGTCGGCGCCTCGACATGAGCGTCGGGAAGCCAGGTGTGCACCGGCCACATCGGCATCTTGACCGCGAAGGAGGCGAAGAAGGCGAGCCAAAGCCAGGTCTGCATCGCGGTCGAGAAGTGCGCCGTGCGCAGCAGCACCTCGATGTCCGTCGTGCCCGTCTCAAGATACATCGAAAGGATGGCGAGCAGCATCAGCAACGAGCCGAGCAGCGTGTAGAGGAAGAATTTGAAGCTCGCATAGACGCGGCGCTTGCCGCCCCAGATGCCGATGATCAGGAACATCGGCACCAGCCCGCCTTCAAAGAAGACGTAGAAGAGCACGAGATTGAGCGAGGTGAAGACCCCAATCATCATGGTCTCGAGCAGCAGGAAAGCGATCATGTATTCGGGCACACGCTCGGTGACCGACTTCCAGCTCGCGAGAATGCAGAACGGCATCAGCCCGGCGGTGAGCACGACAAACAACACCGAGATACCGTCGACGCCGACGCGATAGGTGATGCCGTTGCCCAGCCAAAACGTCTGTTCGACGAACTGGAAGGCGGAGGACGAACCATCGAAGCGCGCCCAGATCACGAGCGCAACGCCAAGATTGAGGACGGTGGTGACGAGCGCGATCCAGCGCGCATAGCGCGCCGTGGTTTCGCGTCCGCCGCGGAGTGCCAGCATGACGAGCGCGCCCGCGAGCGGCAGGAAATTGACGATGCTGAGAAGCGGCAGGTGGCTCATCGCACACCGCCGGTGGTGAAAATGAACCAGGTGGCCAGCACGACGACGCCGACCAGCATCGCAAAGGCGTAGTGATACACGTAGCCCGACTGCAGGCGGATGGCCTCCCGCGTCGCGTCGAGCACGCGCGCGGCGACGCCGTCAGGACCGACGCCATCGATCACCCGCTCGTCGCCGCCCTGCCAGAACAGACGCCCGATCCAGAAGGCGGGCCTGACGAACAGCACGTCATACAGCTCGTCGAAGTACCATTTGTTGTACAGAAAGGTGTAGACCAGCCCGCCCCGTTTCGCCATTCTCGGCGGCAGCTCCGGATGGAGCACGTAATAGTAGTAAGCGATCGCGAAACCGACGAGCGTCGCCACGAACGGTCCTGCCTCCACCCAGACCGGCACCCCGGCGCCGCCGCGCAGCGGGTGACCGGTCACCGCACCGATCGTTCCATGCCAGAAGGCGTTGGCGTTCGCGCCGATAAAATCATGCGCAAAGATGCCGCCCGCGATCAGCGCGCCGATGGCGAGCACCGCGAGCGGCGCGCGGAGCGTCCACGGCGGTTCGTGCACTTCCGAAAGGCGCAAGGCGTGGCGGTGGCCGTGGTCTTCCCCGGAAAGCGGCTCGTCATGCGCGCGCGCATGGGCATTCGAATGGGCGTCAGCATGCGCGAACTTCTGTTCCTTCCCGCCGCGATAGGGACCGTGAAAGGTCATCAGGAACTGGCGCCACGAATAGAACGAGGTCAGGAACACGGCCGAAAGGGTGAGCACGAAGGCGTAGGTTCCGATCGGCGTGCCGGACGAAAAGGCGGCGTTGATGATCTCGTCCTTGGAATAGAAGCCAGAGGTTCCGATGCCGAGAAACGGCAAGCCGAAGCCGGTCAGGGACAGATTGCCGATCAGCATCATCGCCCAGGTGAAGGGCAGCATCGGCGCGAGACCGCCCATCTTGCGCATGTCCTGCTCGTGATGCATGGCGTCGATGACGGCGCCGGCGCCGAGGAACAGCAGCGCCTTGAAGAAGGCGTGGGTGAAGAGATGGAACATCGCCGCGCCATAGGCGGAGACGCCGGCCGCGGCGAACATGTAGCCGAGCTGCGAACAGGTCGAATAGGCGATCACGCGTTTGATATCGTTCTGGAACAGACCGATCGAGGCAGTGACGATCGCGGTCGTCGCGCCGATAAAGGTCACGAAGGCGAGCGCCACGGGTGCGTGCTCGAACATCGGCGAGCAACGGCAGACGAGGAACACGCCGGCCGTCACCATCGTCGCGGCATGGATGAGCGCGGAGACGGGCGTCGGGCCCTCCATCGCGTCCGGCAGCCAGGTGTGCAGCCCGATCTGCGCCGACTTGCCCATCGCGCCGACAAAGAGAAGCAGGCAGAGCGTGGTCAGGATGTCGACATGGTGTCCGGCAAAAACGAAGCTCTTGCCGGCCATGGCGGCGGCGGCGGCGAAGACGGTGTGAAAGTCGAGCGTGTGAAACACCGCATACACGCCGAAGATCCCGAGCGCGAAGCCGAAATCACCGACGCGGTTGACGACGAAGGCCTTGATCGCCGCCGCGTTCGCCGAGGGCCGCGTGTACCAGAAGCCGATCAGGAGATAGGACGAAAGGCCGACGCCTTCCCAGCCGAAGAAAAGCTGCAGAAAATTGTTGGCGGTGACGAGCGCCAGCATCGAGAAGGTGAAGAAGGACAGATAGGCGAAAAAGCGCGGTTGATGCGGATCGTCGCGCATATAGCCGATCGAATAGAGATGCACGAGCGCGGAAACGCCGGTGACGACGACGAGCATCACGGCCGTCAACGCATCGGCGCGGATCGCCCAGTCCGCCCGGAAGTCGCCGGAGACCGTCCAGGTGGCGATACGTACAAGCGCCGCGTGGCCGAGCACGATGACGTCGTAAAACGCGAAACACGACAGGGCCGCAGACACGAACAACAGCGCCGTCGTCACCAGCTCCGAGGCGCGCGCGCCGATCAGGCGGCCGAACAACCCGGCAATGGCCGCGCCCAGGAGCGGAAGGAAGACAATCGCCAGATACACCGCTCAGCCCTTCATAAGGTTGACGGTTTCGACGGCAATGCTGCCGCGATTGCGGAAATAGACGACCAGGATGGCGAGCCCGATCGCGGCCTCGGCCGCGGCCACGGTCAGCACGAAGAGCGCGAAGACCTGGCCGACGAGATTTCCCAGATAGGCGGAGAACGCCACGAAATTGATATTGACCGCGAGCAGGATGAGCTCGATCGACATCAGGATGATGATGACGTTCTTGCGGTTCAGAAAGATTCCAAGCACGCCGATCGTGAAAACGATCGCCGCGAGTGCAAGGTAGTTGGTGAGACCGATGGGCATGTTTTACCCGCCCTGCCCCGGAGGAACATCGACGAGCTGGATCGCGACGCGCGGATCGCGGGCATTCTGCAGACGGATTTTCTGGCGGCGCGCGTTCGGCTTGTGACGGAGCGTAAGGACGATCGCGCCGATCATCGCGACCAGCAGAATCATTCCGGCCGTCTCGAAATAATAGACATAATCCGTGTAGATGACGCGCCCGAGCGCTTCGGTGTTGGTGAGGTGCGGAGGCGCGGCATGGGGGACGGCTGACGACAGGGCCGGCACCAGCGCCCAGATCGCGACCAGTGCCAGTTCGGCGACAAGGACGATGCCGACCAATCCGCCGAGCGGCAGATAATGCAGGGCGCCGCGCCGAAGTTCGGCGAAATCGACGTCGAGCATCATCACCACGAACAGGAACAGCACGGCGACCGCGCCCACATAGACGATCAGCAGAATGAGCGCGAGAAACTCGGCCCCGAGCAGAATGAACAGCGCGGCCGCATTGAAGAAAGCGAGAATCAGGAACAGCACCGAATGCACCGGATTGCGCGAGGCGATCACCATCAGCGCGGCACCGATCAGCACGGCCGAGAAGAAATAGAAGGCGACCGCGGTCAATAACATTTTTCTCGTGCCAAGGATGAGGGGATTTTCTGCGCACGGCTCCCCATTTTCTCACCATGGCCGGGCTTGACCCGGCCCCCCAGACCAGCGGCGCCGCCCGACTGGATGGCCGGCTCGTGGCCGGCCATGGTGACGGAAATGGATGATCCGGCGTGTGCGTAAAGTTGTTTTCTCACTGCCTCACTGTCTCTTTGTGATCTGATTGAATCCCCCCGCCGGCGTCTAGCGGTACGGCGCGTCAAGCTCCAGATTGCGGGCAATCTCGCGCTCCCAGCGGTCGCCGTTCGCGAGCAGCTTTTCCTTGTCGTAGTACAGTTCCTCGCGGGTCTCGGTCGAATACTCGAAATTCGGACCCTCGACGATGGCATCCACCGGACAGGCCTCCTGGCAGAGGCCGCAATAGATGCACTTGACCATGTCGATGTCGTAGCGCGTGGTTCGCCGGCTGCCATCCTCGCGCGGCTCCGCCTCGATGGTGATGGCAAGGGCCGGGCACACCGCTTCGCAGAGCTTGCAGGCGATGCAGCGCTCTTCCCCATTCGCATAGCGCCGGAGTGCGTGCTGTCCGCGAAAGCGCGGGCTGATCGGTCCTTTTTCGAACGGATAATTGAGCGTCGCCTTCGGGCCGAAGAAATAGCGCACGGCAAGGCCGAACGCCTTCACCAGCTCCCAAAGGAAGATCGCGCGCGCGGTTCTGTCGAGCAGGGCCATGTTCCGCCTCACGTTCCCGGACGGTGAACGAGCATCACCCAGGCCGCCGCTATGACCACCCAGACGAGCGCGGTCGGAAGAAAGACCTTCCAGCCAAGACGCATCAGCTGATCGTAGCGGTAGCGGGGAACGATCGCTTTGACCATCGCAAACAGGAAAAAGAAGAACCAGATTTTGAGCAGAAACCAGATCACGCCGGGAACGGCGGTGAACGGCCAGACCGATACCGGCGGCAGCCAGCCGCCGAAGAACAGGATCGACAGCATCGCGCACATGAACACGACGTTCAGATATTCCCCGATCATGAACAGCAGATACGGTGTCGAGGAGTATTCGACCATAAAGCCGGCCACGAGCTCCGATTCGGCTTCCGGAAGGTCGAACGGCGGACGATTGGTCTCGGCGAGCGCCGAGATGAAAAACACGACGAACATCGGAAAGAGAATGCTGAAGGCGAACCAGCCGTGTTGCTGCGCGCGCACGATGGCCGAGAGATTGAGCGAGCCCGCGAACAGCAAGACCGTGATGATGACGAAACCGATCGAGACCTCGTAGGAGACCATCTGCGCCGCCGAGCGCAACCCGCCGAGGAACGGATATTTGGAATTGGACGCCCAGCCGCCCATGATGATGCCGTACACGCCGAGCGACGAGATCGCGAAGATATAGAGAATGCCGACGTTGATGTTGGCGATGACCCAGCCGTTATCGAGGGGGATCACCGCCCACGCGGCAAAGGCCAGCACAAAGCTGATGAGCGGCGCCAGCAGGAAAATCACCTTGTTCGCGCCGGCGGGAATGACGGGCTCCTTGAAGGCGAACTTGAAGAAATCCGCGAACGACTGGAGAAGCCCGAAGGCACCGACCACATTGGGCCCCCGGCGCATCTGCACCGCCGCCCAGATTTTCCGGTCGGCGAGAAGAATGTACGCAAGCATGACGAGGAGCGAGACCGCGAAGATCACGATCGTCAGCACCTGGCTGATGGTCCAGGCCAAACCGTACGGCATGCCCAGGTGCTGAAAGGCGTGGACGAAGAGCATCTCTATTCCGCCGCCATTCTTGTGCTGCCGGCGACGAACATGCGGCTGCACTCCGCCATGGTGAGGCTCGCACGCGCGATCGGATTGGTCAGATAGAAATCGGCAATTGGCGACGCGAGCGGACTATCGGCATTGAGCGGAGCGGCAACGCCGATCTCTTCCGAAATCGCGGGATCGGCGGCCGGCGGTTCGGGGCGTTCGCCCTCCTTGCCGAATTGCGGCGCAGCCGCGGCGATCGCCGCACGCAAGGCGTCGCGATTGTCGTAAGGAAGGCGTTTGCCGAGCACGTCCGACAGCGCACGCAGGATCGCCCAATCCTCCTTCGCCTCGCCCGGTGGAAACGTTGCGCGCCGCGCGCGCTGCACGCGTCCTTCGAAATTCGCGTAGAGCGCGTCCTTCTCGGTGTAGGCGGCGCCGGGCAAAACGACGTCCGCCCGGTGCGCGCCCGCATCGCCGTGGGTGCCCTGATAGACAACAAAGGCATTGCCGAGGCGCCCCGTGTCGAATTCGTCGGCCCCGAGCAGATAAAGCACGTCGATCTCTCCGGCCGAAGCACCATCCAGAATGGATTGCGTCGCGCGGCCGCCCTCGCCCGGCAGAAATCCGATATCGAGCGCCGCGACCCGCGAGGCGGCGGCGTGAAGCACGTTGAATCCGTTCCAGCCGCCTTCGTTGTGGTGCGCAGCCGGACCGATCATCCCTGTACGGCCGGCGATATCGGCCGCGAGCTTCAGAATGGCCGCGCCGTCGGCGCGCGCCAGGGCTCCCGGCCCAAGTATCAGCATGGGCCGGCTCGCGTTCCTCAGAACATCGGCAAACGCATGCGTTCCTTGTGCAATGGCGTTGAGAACGTCCGGCGACGCGCCAAGCTGTTCGACCGGATAGGTCAGGTCGTACGGCATGCCCACATTGGCGATGGGCAGATTGCCGTTCAGCCAGGTTTTTCGAAGACGCGCATTCAGGACCGGCGCTTCCCAGCGCGGATTGGTGCCGATGAGAAGCAGCGCGTCGGCGGCTTCAACCCCGGCAATCGTGGTATTGAACAGGTACGACTGCCGGGGGCTGGCCTGGAGTTTCGCGCCGTCCTGGCGGCAATCGATATTGGCGACGCCAAGCGACGTCATCAGGTCTTTCAGCGCCTTGATTTCCTCAGCCGCGGCGAGATCCCCGACGATCGCCGCCATGCGTTGCGGCGCGCTTGCCGCAACACGCGCGGCGACGGCGGCGAACGCTTCGGCCCAGCTGACGGGCACGAGCCTGCCGGCCTTGCGCACAAGGGGACGGTCGAGACGCTGGCGCTTCAAGCCGTCGCAAGCGTGGCGCGCCTTGTCCGAAATCCATTCTTCGTTGATGTCGTCGTTGTTTCGCGGCAGCACGCGCTGCACTTCGCGCCCGCGGGTATCGATGCGGATATTCGCGCCCTGCCCATCCATAACATCGATCGATTCGGTCTTGCGCAACTCCCACGGCCGGGCATTGAAGGCGTAGGGTTTCGACGTCAGGGCGCCGACCGGACAGAGATCGACGGCATTGCCGGAGAGCTCGGAGGCAAAAGCCTTTTCGAGATAGGTGGTGATTTCCATGTCTTCGCCGCGGCCGGTTGCACCAAGGTCCGGCACACCCGCGATTTCCGTCGCGAAGCGGACGCAGCGCGTACACTGGATGCAGCGGGTCATGATCGTCTTGATCAGCGGCCCCATGTACTTGTCTTCCACCGCCCGCTTGTTCTCGTTGAAGCGATGGAAGGCCGCGCGGCCATAGGCGATCGCCTGATCCTGGAGGTCGCATTCCCCGCCCTGGTCGCAGATTGGACAATCCAAGGGATGGTTGATGAGAAGAAACTCCATGACGCCTTCGCGCGCCTTGTTGGCGACCGGCGAGCGCGTGTTGATGCGCGCCGGCGTTCCGTCCTTGTTGGGAAAGATATCCCGCACCTGAAGCGCGCAGCTCGCCTGCGGCTTCGGCGCGCCGACCCACTCGACAAGGCACATGCGGCAGTTGCCGGCGACGGAGAGGCGCTCGTGATAACAGAACCGCGGAATCTCGGCGCCTGCGAGCTCGCAGGCCTGCAACAAGGTGATGCCGTCGTCCGCCTCGATTTCCCTGCCGTCGATGATGAGTTTTCTTGACGCCATCGCCCTACTCCGCCGCCTCGGCAGCGATCGTGCCCGCCCTCGCGCGGATGCGGCGCTCGATCTCGGGCCGGAAATGGCGCAGGAAACCCTGTACAGGCCACGAGGCACCTTCGCCGAAAGCACAGATGGTGTGGCCCTCAATCTGCTTGGTGACCTCCTGAAGCAGATCGATCTCGGCAATTTCGGCGTCGCCGCGCTGCATGCGCGTGAGCACGCGCCACATCCAGCCGCAGCCTTCGCGGCAGGGCGTGCACTGGCCGCAGCTCTCGTGCCGGTAGAACCAGGCAAGCCGCGCAAATGCCTTGATGATGTCGGTCGACTTGTCCATCACTGTGATCGCGGCGGTTCCCAGTCCCGATTTCACCGCGACCAGCGAATCAAAATCCATCAGAATGGTGTCGGCGATCTCCTTCGAAAGCACCGGCATCGACGAGCCGCCGGGAATGACAGCCATAAGGTTGTCCCAGCCGCCGCGCACGCCGCCCGCGTGACGCTCGATCAGTTCACGCAGCGGTATGCTCATCGCCTCTTCGACGTTGCAGGGTTTGTGCACGTGCCCCGAGATGCAGAAGATCTTGGTGCCGGTGTTGTTCGGCCGGCCGATGCCCGCAAACCAGCCCGCGCCACGGCGCATGATCGTTGGCACCACCGCGATCGATTCGACGTTGTTGACCGTGGTCGGACAGCCATAGACGCCGACATTCGCGGGAAACGGCGGCTTCAGCCGCGGCATGCCTTTCTTGCCCTCGAGGCTCTCGAGCAGCGCGGTCTCCTCGCCGCAAATGTACGCGCCCGCGCCATGATGGACGTAACAGTCGAAATCCCAGCCGTGAATATTGTCCTTGCCGATCAGCCTTGCTTCGTAGGCCTGATCGACTGCGGCCTGCAGGTGCTCGCGCTCGCGGATGAATTCGCCGCGGATGTAGATGTAGCAGACATGGGCGCGCATCGCGAAGGAGGCGATGAGACAGCCCTCGACCAGGAGATGCGGGTCGTGGCGCATGATGTCCCGGTCCTTGCACGTGCCGGGTTCCGACTCGTCCGCATTGACGACGAGATAATGCGGCCGATCCTTCACTTCCTTCGGCATGAAGGACCATTTGAGGCCGGTCGGAAATCCCGCGCCGCCGCGGCCGCGCAAACCGGAGTCCTTCATGGTCTTGATGATGGCGTCCTGACCCCGTTCCAGAATCGCCCTGGTGCCGTCCCAGGCGCCGCGCGCGCGCGCGCCCGGAAGCGTCCAGTCTTCCAATCCGTACAGATTGGTGAAGATGCGGTCCCGGTCAGCGAGCATGGGAGATTCCAAATTCTGTCATCCCCGCGCAAGCGGGGACCCAGATGCATAGAATGCGAAGACCTCGTACGTGCGGTCGTGCGTGTTCTTCGGTCTCGACGCACCTGGGTTCCCGCTTGCGAGGGAATGACACTCTTGCCCTTGTGCAACAACTCATGTCGCCGCTCCGGGGGGTTTTTGCGCCGGCGATTCGCGCGCGCCTCCGCCGGCACCGGAATGTTTCGCGTCCGAATCCGTGATTGCGGGGCCTGCGTGAGCGGGAGTGCGCGCGTACAGCGCGCGGTCCGTCAAGGTCGTCAGCCCCCCTTGCGGTTCCGAGGAATGCCGGCCGGTCTGCGAACCCGGTTTCGGCTGCTCGCCGCGCCGGAGCGCGGCGAGAATGGCTTCGGTCATCGGGCCATCGAGGTCTTCGTAGTAATCCCTGCCGATCTGCATCACCGGCGCATTGACGCAAGCGCCGAGGCATTCGACTTCCATCCAGCTGAACTGCCCGTCGGAGGAGATCGTTTCGGGTTTCCCCGCGATGTGTTTCCTGCAGGTCGCGACGACCTCGTCCGAGCCGGCGAGCCAGCACGGCGTGGTGGTACAGACCTGCACGAGATGGCGGCCGACCGGCGCAAGGTTGAACATGGTGTAGAAGGTCGCGACTTCGAGAACCCGGATGAACGGCATATCGAGGCGGCGCGCCACCTCTTCGATCATGGGCTTTGTGACCCAGCCTTCCTGCTCCTGGCCGCGCCAGAGGAGCGCGATCACCGCGGAGGCCTGCCGGCCCGGCGGGTATTTGCGGATTTCCTTTTCGATCCACGCGTCGTTCCCGGGCGTGAACGCGAAACCCGGGGGCTGGTGATCGGAGAGGCGCCGGAAACTCACCGGTCGATCTCGCCAAAGACGACATCGATGGAGCCCAGCACCGCGGGCACGTCGGCCAGCATGTGGCCCCGGCAGAGAAAATCCATCCCCTGCAGATGCCAGTAGCTCGGCGCGCGGATCTTGCACCGGTACGGTTTGTTGGTTCCGTCGGCCACGAGATAAACACCAAACTCGCCCTTCGGCGCCTCGATGGCCGCGTAGACCTCGCCGGCCGGTACGTGATAGCCTTCAGTGTACAGTTTGAAGTGATGGATGAGCGCCTCCATCGACGTCTTCATCTCGCCGCGGCGGGGCGGGACCACTTTCCTGTCGTCCGACATCACCGGTCCCGCGGGCATCTTCTCGATGCACTGCTTCATGATGTTCGTGGACTGGCGCATCTCCTCCATGCGCATGAGATAGCGATCGTAGCAGTCGCCTTTCGAACCAACCGGAATTTTGAAATCGAGTTCCGAGTAGCACTCGTAAGGCTGCGCGCGGCGCAAATCCCAGGCGAGCCCCGTCGAGCGGAGCATCACGCCGGTGAAACCCCACGCTTCGGCATCGTTGCGCGTGAATGCGCCGATGTCGACGTTGCGCTGTTTGAAAATCCGGTTTTCGGTCAGGAGTTCGTCGAGGTCGTCGACGACTTTCGGGAACGTTTCGCAGAAGCCGTAGATGTCTTCGGCAAGGTCCGCCGGCATGTCCTGGTGTACGCCGCCGGGGCGAAAATAATTGGCATGCAGGCGCGCGCCCGAGACGCGCTCGTTGAACACCATCAGCTTTTCGCGTTCTTCGAAACCCCAGAGCGGCGGCGTGAGCGCGCCAATGTCGAGCGCCTGGGTGGTGATCTGCAAGAGATGGTTCATCAACCGTCCGATTTCGCTGAACAGCACACGGATATATTGCGCGCGGCGCGGCACTTCGAGGCCGAGGAGCTTCTCCTGCGCGAGCGCAAAGCCGTGTTCCTGATTGAGCGGTGCGACATAGTCCAGGCGATCGAAATAGGGCATCGCCTGCATGTAGGTTTTGTGCTCGATAAGCTTTTCGGTGCCGCGGTGGAGCAATCCGATATGCGGATCGATGCGGGTGACGATTTCGCCATCGAGCTCCATGACCAGGCGGAGCACACCATGGGCAGCCGGATGCTGCGGCCCCCAATTGAGCGTCATGCGCCGATCGTCGAGCGCTTCAGCCATCAGGGATTTTCCTTTTTGGCCTTGTCGTCGGGCAGGATGTAACGGGCGCCTTCCCACGGGCTCATGAAGTCGAAATCGCGGAATTCCTGTACAAGCTCGACCGGCTGATAAACGACCCGTTTCTGTTCCTCGTCATAGCGGAGTTCGACATAACCGGTGAGCGGAAAATCCTTCCTGAGCGGGTAACCGGAAAAGCCATAGTCGGTGAGGATCCGCCTGAGGTCGGGATGCTGGGCGAAGGTAATTCCGTACATGTCGAAGGTTTCGCGTTCCGCCCAGTCCGCAGCCGGAAACAGTTCGACCGCGGAAGGTACCGGCACGGTCTCTTCGACCTGCAGTTTCACGCGGATTCTGCGGTTGCCGGAAAGCGAGAGGAGCAGATAGACGACATCAAACCGCTTCTCGCGCTGCGGCCAGTCGACGGCGGTGATGTCGATGAGGAGCGTGAAGCGGCAGTCCGGATCGTCGCGCAGGTGGGAGAGAACGCGGATGATTTCCGCCGTTTCCGCCTCGATCGTCAGCTCGCCGAAGGCAATGTTCCAGCCGCGCACCGCGCCCGGCAGGGCTTCGGCGAGTTTCGAGCCGAGGTCTTGCAGCGTTTGCATCGGGTCAGCGCTCGATGGTTCCGGTGCGCCGGATTTTGCGCTGAAGCAGCATGATTCCGTACACGAGCGCCTCGGCCGTCGGCGGGCAGCCGGGCACGTAGATGTCCACCGGAACGATGCGATCGCAGCCGCGCACGACCGAGTAGGAGTAGTGATAGTAGCCGCCGCCGTTCGCGCAGGAACCCATCGAAATCACGTAGCGGGGCTCCGGCATCTGGTCGTAAACCTTGCGGAGGGCGGGCGCCATTTTGTTGCAGAGCGTGCCCGCGACGATCATCACGTCCGACTGCCGGGGGCTCGCGCGCGGCGCAAAACCGAAACGCTCGATGTCGTAGCGCGGCATGTTCGCCTGCATCATTTCGACCGCGCAGCAGGCAAGTCCGAACGTCATCCACATCAGCGAGCCCGTGCGTGCCCAAGTGATGAGCGAATCGGCGCTCGCGAGCACGAAGCCGCGATTCTGAAAATCGTCGCGGACCGAACCGAGATAGGGATCAGTCTCCGGTGGCGGCGCGGAAAGGACGCTCGCTACTCCCATTCCAGCGCACCTTTCCTCCACTCATAGATGAAGCCGACGGTCAAGACGGCGAGAAACAGCATCATCGACCAGAAGGCGAAAGCGCCGGTGGCGCGCAGCGTGATGGCCCAGGGAAAGAGGAACGCCACCTCGAGGTCGAAAATGATGAAAAGAATGGAGACGAGATAGAAGCGCACGTCGAACTTCATGCGAGCATCGCCGAAGGCATTGAAGCCGCATTCATAGGCGGACAACTTTTCCGGATCGGGATCGGAGGGTGCAATGACGAACGGGATCGCCATCAGCGCAATGCCGAGCGCGCCGGCGATGGCGATGAAAAGCAGGATCGGAAGATACTCCATCAACAGGCCAGACATGACTGTTCCCGTTTCGGATCACCATCAATTGGCAGGCGGGGTATAGGGCCCATACCAAGGCTATGCAATGAAGGAAACGCGGGACATTGCCGCCCGATTGCGCGGCATATCGGTCATGCGATTTGTTGCAGCGTGGCGGGAGCGACGGGGCTCGAACCCGCGACCTTCGGCGTGACAGGCCGACGCTCTAACCAACTGAGCTACGCCCCCGCGGGCGTCCTTTCGCCGGACGGCAAAGGCGGCCCGATGTAGGGCCGCCAAGGAGAGAGTGTCAATGCCGCGACAGCTATGGCGCTGTTGTGTTCGGCGGTTTGCGGCCGGGATGCAATTCGTTGGGCGTGAGGCGGCCATCGCCGTCCTTGTCCAACTGTTCGAACACGGAACGCGGCTCAGCCGCGTACTCGTCGAAATCGATGCAGCCGTTATGAAGAAAATCGATCAGCGGCGAGCTGGCCGAGGCGGCTTCCTTCCATCGCTCTTCGTTGACCGCGCGCGCCTCCTCTGCGTCGAGACAGCCATCGTGATCCCTGTCGGCAGCGGCAAAATCGGCCCTCAGTCCCGCTTCAATCGCCGCGCGCGTTACGACGCCGTTCTTGTCGGCGTATCTCTCCAGCAGTTCGCCTGGCGGATGC
Source organism: Rhizomicrobium sp. (assembly GCA_036264415.1). Taxonomy (GTDB): domain Bacteria; phylum Pseudomonadota; class Alphaproteobacteria; order Micropepsales; family Micropepsaceae; genus Rhizomicrobium. The sequence goes on from DATAQZ010000050.1 coordinate 146,154, forward strand.
CATTCGTCGCCCACCGGGACGGACGGGTTGTGGGAGCACGCCGACACCAGCAAAACGACAGACGCGGCGATCAAGAGAAACGGTTCCGGCTTCATGCCCACTCCGCGGTTCCCGGCCCGGTGCGATGCACGTCGACCAGCAGCCTTCGTTCGCTCTCGCACAAGTCTTAGAACGCGATGCGCGCTCAGCTAGAATCAGCATCACCCTTCGACGGGCTCAGGGTGAGGCCATTTTTTTTAGTCCTCATCCTGAGCTTGTCGAAGGATGAGGACTATGCCGCTTGAATTCATCACGATCTAGAACGGGATTGCGCGGAAGGAATCACCCTATCCCTGAGCCGTCATGGCTCGCGAAGGCGCGAAGGATGACAAGAAAAGAAAGTTCGAGAGCCAGCCCGCCTTCGCCCTTCGGGCTTCGGCGCGGCAGCCTTCGCTCGCTTCGCCCCAGATGCACATGCGCTGGCTTGCCGAGCCGTAGCTCGCGAAGCGAGCGAAGGCTGGTGGGCGGTGACGGGTTCGAACCGCCGACCCCTTCGGTGTAAACGAAGTGCTCTTCCAGCTGAGCTAACCGCCCTCACACGAGAGAAAGCCCCGAAGCGTGCCGCCGCGCCCTGAAAGGGCGCAAGGGTCATGGCTGGTTCAACGCGTCCTTGAGCTGCTTGCCGGCGCGGAACTTCGGCTGGCGCGACGCCTTGATTTCGATCTCCGCACCGGTCTGCGGATTGCGGCCTTTGCCCGCCGCGCGGTTGGCGACGGCAAACACCCCGAAGCCGGTCAGGCGCACTTCGTCGCCGGCTTGCAGGGCTTCGGTGATGGCATCGAAAACGCCATCGACGGCCTTGGTGGCCTCGTTCCTGCCCAAGCCAGCGCGATCCACAATTTTCTGGATCAGATCGTTTTTGTTCACCGGTCGCCTCCTCCTGCGATTCGTCCGTTCCCTGGCGCCGAATGTAGGGCCGGGCTCGGCACGGCGCCAAGCCGTGCGCAAAGAAATATATCAGGAAAAGGCGGGCCCGGCCGGGGTCCCCGGGCCAGACCCTTCAGTGGGTGACCACCGCGTCGCCCTCGCCTTCGGGGAGCCGCGACGCTGCAGGTACAATCTCGGGCTCTTCCCAGATGATCGGCTCGGGAGCACGCACCAGCGCGATCTTGAGGACCTCCTCGACCGTGGCGACGGGCATGATGTTCAGGCCCGACTTCACATTGTCGGGAATTTCCGCGAGATCCTTTTCGTTCTCGGAGGGAATGATCACCGTCGCGAGCCCGGAGCGGAGCGCCGCCAGCAGCTTCTCCTTCAAACCGCCGATCGGGAGCACGCGGCCCCTGAGCGTGATTTCGCCCGTCATCGCCACATCGCGCCGCACCGGAATGCCGGTCAGCACCGAAATGATGGACACGGCCATCGCAACGCCGGCCGAGGGACCGTCCTTCGGTGTCGCGCCTTCCGGCACGTGTACATGGATGTCCCGCTGCTCGAACATCGGCGGCTTGATGCCGAAGTTCGTCGCCTTCGAGCGTACGTAGGAGCGCGCCGCGTCGATCGACTCTTTCATCACGTCGCCGAGCTTGCCGGTGGTCTGCATGCGGCCCTTGCCCGGCAGCATGACGGACTCGATCTGCAAGGTGTCGCCGCCGACTTCCGTCCAGGCAAGTCCGGTGACGACGCCCACCTGATCTTCGGCGTCCATTTCGCCGTAGCGGAATTTCCGTACACCGGCATAGCCGCCGAGATTGTCGGGCGTGACTTCCACCATCTTCGCCTTGTTCGAGACGATCTCCTTCACCGCCTTGCGCGTCAGATTGGCGATCTCGCGCTCGAGACTGCGCACGCCCGCTTCACGCGTGTGATAGCGGATGAGATCGCGCAGGCCGGCGTCGGTGATCGTCCACTCGCCTTCCTTGAGACCGTGCGCCTTGACCTCCTTGGGAATTAGATGACCGCGCGCGATCTCCACTTTTTCATCTTCGGTGTAGCCAGGGATGCGGATGATCTCCATGCGGTCCATCAACGGCGGGGGCATGCGCAGCGTGTTGGCCGTGGTGATGAACATCACGTCGGAGAGATCGAAATCGACCTCGAGGTAGTGATCGTTGAACGTGTGGTTCTGTTCGGGATCGAGGACTTCGAGCAGCGCCGATGACGGATCGCCCCGCCAATCCGCTCCGAGCTTGTCGATCTCGTCGAGCAGGAATAGCGGGTTGGCGCTCTTCGCCTTCTTCATCGACTGGATGATCTTGCCCGGCATCGACCCGATATAGGTGCGGCGATGGCCGCGGATTTCCGCCTCGTCACGCACGCCCCCCAGGCTCATGCGGACGAACTCACGGCCCGTCGCGCGCGCAATCGACTTCCCGAGCGACGTCTTGCCGACTCCGGGCGGACCGACGAGACAGAGGATCGGGCCTTTCATTTTCCCGGCCCGCTGCTGCACGGCCAGATATTCGAGAATTCGCTCTTTGACCTTCTCCAGCCCGTAGTGATCCTCGTTGAGGATGGTTTCGGCGAGCTTGATGTCTTTCTTGATCTTAGATTTCTTTCCCCACGGCAGCGACAACAGCCAGTCGAGATAGTTCCGCACGACGGTCGCTTCCGCCGACATCGGACTCATCTGACGGAGTTTCTTGAGCTCGGCCTGCGCCTTTTCGCGCCCCTCCTTCGAGAGCTTTGTCTTGCGGATCCGCTCTTCGAGTTCGTTCAATTCGTCGCGGCCTTCCTCGCCTTCGCCGAGCTCCTTCTGGATCGCCTTCAGCTGCTCGTTGAGGTAATACTCGCGCTGCGTCTTCTCCATCTGGCGCTTCACGCGCGTACGGATCTTCCGCTCGACCTGGAGAACGCCGATTTCACTTTCGATGAGCGCGAGCACGCGCTCGAGCCGTTCGCTGGTGTTCAGCGTCTCGAGCAGCTGCTGGCGGTCGACGATCTTCACTGACAGGTGCGAGGCGACCATGTCGCTCAGCTTGGCGGGGTCGTCGATCTGCGAAAGCGAAGCCAGCGTCTCTGCCGGAATTTTCTTGTTCAGCTTGATGTAGTTTTCGAAATTCGTCTTGACGGTGCGGACGAGCGCCTCGGTTTCCTTTGCGTCTCCGCCATGGTCGTCCAGATGCTCGATGTGCGCCTGGAAGAAATCGGTGCGCGGCATGAAGCCGGTCACGCGCGCGCGCGATTTGCCTTCCACCAGCACGCGTACGGTCTGATCGGGAAGCTTCAGCAGCTGAAGCACGGTCGCCATGGTGCCGATCGTGTGCAGCCCCTCGGTCGTGGGATCGTCATCGGCCGCGTTCTTCTGGGTGAGAAGCAATATCTGTTTCTCATCGCTCATCACCTCTTCGAGGGCGCGGACGGATTTCTCGCGGCCTACGAAAAGCGGAACGATCATGTGCGGAAACACCACGATGTCACGCAGCGGCAGCACCGGCGCCAGTTGGGCCGATTCGGGCTTCGCCTTCGCGACGTCAGCGTCGGACATCTATTTCTCCCTGCCGGATGACACCGGCGATTGATACGGGCCTCGACAACCTATCGGGGCCCCCTTGTGCCGTGTGAAGGAGCGGCCTGTGCCAACTCCTGCGGACACAAAGTGGTCTCCCCGAGCGCTTGTTTCAAGATATCCGGGACCGCCCCAGATTTAGTGTTTGGCGGCGTGAGGATGGCTTGGTCAGGACGCGCTCGATTCGCGAGCCTGAGCCTTCTCGGAATAGGTATAAAGAGGCCGCGAGCGCCCATCCACAACGTCGGAGGTGATCACCACTTCCTGAACGCCATTAAGGGTGGGCAGTTCGAACATGGTTTCGAGCAGAATGCCTTCCATGATCGAGCGCAGCCCGCGAGCGCCGGTCTTGCGCTGGATGGCGCGCCGCGAAATGGCATGCAGCGCTTCTTCCTGAAAACGGAGTTTGACCCCCTCCATCTCGAACATGCGCTGATACTGTTTGGCGAGCGCATTCTTCGGCCTGGTCAGGATCTCGATGAGCGCGCTTTCGCTCAGATCGCCCAGTGTCGCGATGACCGGCAGCCGGCCAATGAATTCCGGAATGAGACCAAATTTGAGGAGGTCCTCGGGTTCCACTTCGCGCAGAACTTCGCCGGTGCCGCGTTCGTCGGCGGAACGCACGACGGCGCCAAATCCCATCGACGTACCGTGCGTTCGCGAGGAAATGATCTTTTCCAGGCCTGCAAAGGCGCCGCCACAGATGAAGAGAATGTTGGTGGTGTCGACCTGGAGGAATTCCTGCTGGGGATGCTTGCGGCCACCCTGCGGAGGCACGCTTGCCACCGTGCCTTCCATGATCTTGAGCAGCGCCTGTTGCACGCCTTCGCCCGAGACATCGCGCGTGATCGACGGATTGTCGGATTTGCGGCTGATCTTGTCGACTTCGTCGATATAGACGATGCCGCGTTGCGCCCGCTCGACGTTGTAGTCGGCGTTCTGCAACAGCTTCAAAATAATGTTTTCCACATCCTCGCCCACGTAACCCGCTTCGGTGAGCGTTGTGGCATCGGCCATCGTGAAGGGAACATCGAGGATGCGCGCGAGCGTCTGTGCAAGCAGCGTCTTTCCGCAACCGGTGGGACCGACCAAAAGAATGTTCGACTTGGCGAGTTCAACGTCGGTGTTCTTGCCGGTGGCGTTGATGCGCTTGTAATGATTGTGCACGGCGACGGAGAGCACCTTCTTCGCGTGGTGCTGGCCCACGACATAGTCGTCGAGAACCTTGAAGATTTCCGCCGGCGAAGGAACACCGTCGCGCGATTTCAGGAAGGAGGTCTTGTTCTCCTCGCGGATGATCTCCATGCACAGCTCGACGCATTCATCGCAGATGAATACCGTCGGTCCGGCAATGAGCTTGCGGACTTCATGCTGGCTCTTTCCGCAGAACGAGCAATAAAGCGTATTCTTGGCTTCGCCGCCGCCAACCTTGCTCATCGGCACTCCTCGGGCACCTGCGCGCCCTTCTCCGCAGAGCGATTCTCGCCCGAAAGATATGCACGGGCCACGGCGGAATTCCTAGCCCATCCGCCGCCATTATTCGAGCAGGCTAGGCGATTGTGAATCAATAATTGCTTAACTTCCATCATTTGCGAAGCGGGCATTCGTTAAAATTCAAGTTCCTTCGTCCTCAGGCCTGCGGGCCAGGACCTTGTCCACAACGCCAAAACTTCGCGCCTCTTCCGCTGTCATATACGTATCGCGGTCGAGCGCCCTTTCAACGGCTTCCAGCGTCTGCCCGGTGTGCCGGACATAGATATCGTTCAGCCGCCGCTTCAGTTTTAGCGCCTCGTCGGCGTGCCGGGCTATGTCCACCGCCTGGCCGTAGAAGGAGCCTGACGGTTGATGAACGAGAACGCGCGAATTGGGCAGGCAGGCGCGCCCGCCCTTCTCCCCCGCGCAAAGGAGCAGTGACGCAGTGGAAGCGGCCTGTCCGACGCACAGCGTATGAATGCCGGGGCGCACATATTGCATCGTATCGTAGATCGCCAGGCCGGACGTCACCACGCCGCCGGGCGAGTTTATGTACATCGCGATTTCTTTTTTCGGATTTTCGGCTTCGAGGAAAAGCAGCTGCGCCGTAATGAGGCTCGCGCCGTAATCCTCGATCGGTCCGGTAATGAAAATGATGCGTTCCTTGAGAAGCCGCGAATAGATATCGAAGGCACGCTCGCCGCGTGCCGTCTGCTCGACCACCATGGGGACGAGCGTGTTCATATAAAACTGCCCGGGGTCTTTCATTCAGTAGCGTTCCCGCGTTTGCCTCGCGCGCATTTCTCGCGCGGGCCCGATGCCATCGGCAGAGATAGGTCCTAACGGACTGCTTTTCCACCGACGCGTCTTAAAGCCTGATTCGTTTGAACTGATCGCCCTCATCCTTCGACAGGCTCAGGATGAGGGTGGAAAAGCTGGTCGAATCACGCTCTTAACCGGAGGCTGCGGCGGATGGAGTTTTTTCCGCTTCGTTGAGGCGCGCTTCGGCTTCGTCCGGATCGAGATAGAGTGTTTCGCGGTCGACCTTGCGCTCGGTGACGTTGGCAAGTTCGCCGATGAAATCCACGACCTTCTCCTCGAAAATCGGTGCGCGGATTTCCGCCTGGGCCTGCGGGTTCGAGCTGAGGAAGTTGTAAGCCTCCTGCTCCTGTCCCTGGTATTGTCGCGCGCGCATCGTGATGGCGCGCTGGAGCTCTTCCTGGGACACCGTGATGCCGTTCTGCTCGCCGACGCGCGCGAGAACAAGGCCGAGGCGCACGCGCCGTTCGGCGATTCGCCGGTATTCGGATTTCAGCTCGTCTTCCGTCTTTCCTTCATCTGCGGCCGTGCGGCCTTCGCGCGCCAGTTCGTCCTGAACCTGTTTCCAGATCGAATCGAACTCACGCGAAACCATCGTTTCGGGCAGCGGGAAGCTGTGGCGCGCGTCAAGCGCGTCGAGAAGACGCCGTTTGAGATGCAGCCGGCTCGCGCGGTTGTGATCCTGTTTCAACTGGTCGCGAACGCGATCCCTGAGCGCGCCCAGCGACGTGAGGCCGAGCTTCCGCGCCAGCTCGTCATCGATGGCGAGAGCATCCGGCGCCTTCACTTCTTTCACCTGTACCGAAAACTCCGCCGGTTTCCCCGCCAGGTTTTTGTCGGGATAGTCCTCGGGGAACGTCACCTGGACGGTGCGCTCTTCTCCCGCCTTGGCGCCGATGAGCTGGTCTTCGAAACCCGCAATCAACTGCCCCGAGCCGAGCACCAGATTGAAATCTTCCGCCTTGCCGCCGGCGAATTCCATGCCGTCGACGCGGCCCACGAAATCAAGCGTCACCGCGTCCTTTTCCTGCGCCGGCTGTCCTTCGGCGCGTGGTGTATAGGTTCGCGCCTGTTCGCCCAAATTCTCGAGCGACTCGTCGACGTCCTTGTCGCTCACGGTGGAAACCAGCTTCTCGACCTTCAGGCCCGTCAGATCGGTGACTTCGAAATCCGGCATCAGATCGACGCGAACGGTAAATTCGAGATTGGCCTTGCCGCCCACCACCTCGTCGAGCGGCGTGACGTAGTTCACCTCCGGCGGGAATGCGGGCTTCAGCGCGTTGTCGGCGACCGCCTTCTGGCTCGTCTCGGTCACCGCCTGCTCCACGATCTCGTTCATCACCCTCTTGCCGAGAGTCTTCTTGAGGAAGGAAACCGGTGCCTTGCCCGGCCGAAATCCCTTGAGGTGAATCTGTGATTTCATTTCCTCGAGGCGGCCGGTTAGTCGCATGTCGAGATCGTCCGCATCGATCACGATGCGAAATTCACGATGCAGCGGCTGGGTGACGGTCTGGGTGATTTCCATGAGTCGATCCTGTGACTGTTCTCTGCCCGGGCGCTGGTGCGGGCGGAGGGACTTGAACCCCCACGACTTTCGTCACGAGAACCTAAATCTCGCGTGTCTGCCGATTCCACCACGCCCGCGCTGGGCAGCCCCGCCGGCCATAGCCGCCGAAGGGCGCCCCTATATCAGGGGGCCCCGGGCCTTGCCAGCCTTTTCCCCATCGCCCGCTCGTAGACCGCGACGTCCCAGAAGCGGCCGAACTTCCGCCCAACCTCGCGGTAGCCGGCCACCTGTTCGAAGCCGATCCTCTCGTGCAGCCTGATCGACGCCGGGTTGGGCGTGGCGATCGCTCCATAGGCGCGGTGGACATCTTCTAAGGCGAGCGCCGCCAGCAGGGCCTCATAGAGGCGCTTTCCAAGTCCGCGGCCCGTCTCGGGCGGCGACAGGTAGACGGTTGTTTCGACGGAGGTGTCGTAGGCGGCGCGATCCTTGAAGCGCGACGACGATGCCCAGCCGACGACGTTTCCGTGTTCTTCCGCGACGAAACACTGGTAACGGCCGCTCTCGCTGAACTGTGAATACCACACGGTCCGCTCGGCAAGCGTGCGCGGTTCGCAATCGAAGGTGATGTGCGTGTTCGCCACGTAGTGGTTGTAGATGTCGAGCAGCGCGGGAACATCGGAGCGGCGCGCGCGGCGGATGTTCGCGTTCGTCATGGTGTTTGTACACGCAATCCCGAGAGCACGCCCGGCAACATTTCCGGAATGTCCTCGGCGACAAGACCCGCGCCGAAACGCGTGGCCGCTTCGCCGTGCAGCCATACCGCCGCCGCCGCCGCCCAGAAGGATTCCATTCCCTGTGCCATCAGGCCTGCGACGAGGCCGGAAAGGACGTCGCCCGACCCCGCGGTCGCGAGCGCCGGCGGCGCGTTCGTGTTCACCACCACCGGGCCGCCGGGGGCGGCAATCACGGTGTCCGGCCCCTTCAACAGTATTGTACAGCGACAGGCGGACGCCGCCTCACGCGCGGCCTCGATACGCGTCGGCGCACGTTTGAGCAGGCCCGGGAAGATGCGCTCGAATTCGCCTGCGTGCGGCGTCAGCACGGCAGGCTCGCGCAACTGTACGAAGAGCGCATTCGGACCGTCGGCAAACGAGGTCAGGGCATCGGCGTCGAGAACAATGGCCGCCTTGCTCGCGAGGACCGCCGCAACCAGTTCTCGCGTGTCGCGTCCGACGCCGCAGCCCGGACCGATAACGACCGCGTTCAGCCGCCGATCTTCCAGCAGCTCCTCCAGTCCTTCGACGCCGGCAAAAGGCTTCACCATGATCGCCGTCAAATGGGCGGCATTGACAGGGAGGGCGGCGAGCGGACTGGCGACGCTCACGAGTCCGGCGCCGACGCGCAAGGCGCCGCGCGCCGCGAGCCGCGCCGCGCCCGTCGTGTGCGCGGGCCCGCTGACCACCACCGCGTGACCCCTCGCGTATTTGTGCGCCGCGGCTTGCGGCCACGGAAACTTGCCGCCCCAGAGAGCCGGAGAATTCTCGAAGATTTGCGGCCGGAGGGTTGTCAGCGCGGCCTCCGGAATCCCGATATTCGCAACGACCGTTTCGCCGCAGGAAAACCTGCCTGGCACAAGTACATGCGCCGGTTTCTTGCGAAAGAAGGTGATGGTAAGCCGGGCCCGCGCCGCGATGCCATCCTCGCCCTCAATCGGCCGCGCGAGGTCGCCATGGATGCCACTCGGCACATCCACGGCCGCGACCACGTCGGGGAACGCATTTATCGCCTCGACAGCCTCACGCGCCACGCCCTCCAACGGCCGCGCCAGACCGGCGCCGAACAGCGCATCGACCACGACGCCGGCGTGGCCCAGGCATTGAGGGGAAAATGGTTCGATGGGTCCGTCCCATCGCTCCGCCATCAGCGCCGCATCGCCCTTCAGGCGATCACGATCCCCGATCAGGACGACGCGCACGGTCCTGCCCAGATTCCTGAGGTGCCGTGCCGCGACAAAGCCGTCGCCGCCATTATTTCCCGGTCCGCACAGTATGCAGGCCTGGCGCGAAGGCCACCGCCGGACGATTTCCTCGGCCACCGCGCGGCCGGCGTTCTCCATCAGCGTGGCGGAAGGGATTCCGTTCGCCTCCGCATAGCGATCGGCGGCATAACTTTCCGCGACTGTAAGAATCTCATTCACGGCGCGACTCGATCCGTGGCGCTCGGTTATGAATAGCAGTTCCAACTAGTGTCCCGATTCTGAAATTCGCATAACCTCCATATCGGCTTCCGGCGAATTTGCAGAATCGCAAGGACACTAGCCACTAATGGACTGCTAGTGTCGTTCTGGTTTCGAAGTTCGCCGAGAGACCGATATCAAAGTGAAGCGAACTTCGAAACCACGACACCTAGCGGAGGGGCGTCATGCGCAAGGACTTCGATCGCGTTTACCTGACCGGCCGCGGGGCCGTGGCGGTGATCACGCTCAATCATCCCGAGGTCGTCAACGCGATATCGCCGCGGATGGTGCATGGATTACTCGAGGCTCTCGCCTTCGCTAACGACAAGGGGAATGGTTTTCGCGCCGTTGTCCTGACCGGCGAAGGCCGGGGCTTTTCCTCCGGCGCCCATCTTGCCGAATCGCCGGACGCCGGTCCGCCCGATGCCGGACTCTATCTCGACAAATATTATCACCCACTGCTCTTCGCGATGCGCGATCTCGAGATGCCGCTCGTAACCGCGGTGAACGGCGCCGCGGCGGGTATCGGCATGAGCATCGCGCTGATGGGCGACCTGGTGCTCGCGTCGCGCTCCGCCTTTTTTCAGCAGGCATTTGCGCGTATCGGCCTCGTTCCCGACGGCGGGTCGACCTGGCTTCTGCCGCGGCTCATCGGGCTTGCGCGGGCGCGCGAACTTTCGCTGCTCGCCGAACGATTGCCGGCGGAGACGGCGCTTGCCTGGGGCCTGATCAATCGCGTGTACGACGACGCGGCGTTGCTCGATGAAGCGCTCGCGCTTGCCATCCGACTTGCTGAGGGACCGACACTTGCGCTCACCGCCACGCGCCGGCTTTATTGGGCGAGCCCCGACAATGCCTTCAAAGAGCAGCTCGAACTGGAAAAACAGGAACAGAGCCGCGCCGGGAAAACCGAAGACTTCCGCGAAGGCATCATTGCCTTTCTGAAAAAACGTCCCGCGCAATTCCGGGGACGGTAGTCCTTCACTGCAATTGCCGTTTGTACGCTCGTTTTCTCTACGCCTTGGTCGTTTGGCCGACGAAGATGACCGGCGTGCCGGGCTTGACCGCGCGGCCGAGCACGACCGCATCCCAATTGGTCAGCCGCACGCAGCCATGCGAGGCGGTCTTTCCGATCAGCTCGGGATCGGGCGCGCCGTGAATCCCATAGGTTGGTTTGGTCAGCTCGATCCACACCAGTCCCGTCGGATTGTTCGGCCCCGGCGCAATCTTGAGCAAGCCTTTGTGCTTGGGACCGAATGTGAGCTCCTTCGGGTTGTAAATGTAGCTGGGATTGAAGGTAACGTCCTTTACCGCCCATCGCCCGCTCGGCGCCGGACGTTCCGCGCTGCCGACCGTCGCCGGAAAAACCGCAACCAGCGTTCCGGCATTGTCGTACACGCGCAGCTGGTTCGCGCTCTTGTCCACTTCCAACCGCGCGATATCGGTGGGCAAATTGCCGTTTCCCGGACGCAACACGAGAATTGACGTTCCGGCCCGGTGGAAATCCGCATCCCGATTGAGCGCGCGCAACAGCGCTTCGCTCATATGAAATTTCTCCGCCAGCTCCTGCTCGGGACTGCGATAGCCGCAGTATTTGAGTCTCGCTAGTTTGACGAAGTCTTCCGGAACAGAACCGATAAATGGTCCTTTTTCGTCATCCGCGGTGATTGTGTAGTCCTGTGTCATCGGGGTCTTGTCGGCGCCCGCCAAGGCGTTGAAGATCTGCGCGGTCAGCGTGCCTTCGGTGGCGAGCCCGTGTGCTGCCGCGTACGCAGCGAGCGCGTTGTGAAGGTTCTCTCCTGGTGTTCCGTCGATCACGCCCGGCGAGAAATGCGCGCGGTCGAGCAGCACCTCGACTTTTATCAGTAGCCGCCGCTGCGCGTCCGGCGGGAGCGCGTCGGCAAACTTGACCGCCTCGATCGCGCGGCCCTCCGGCTGCTTCGAGGCGACGGGCGGTGAGGAGGCGCTCGCATGTGGCGGCGATGCCGTCGTGCCCGGCGACTGTTCGGCGATGGCAAACGCGCCGGCCAGGCCGAGAAAGAGCGAGGCAACACAAATGATGAAAGATTTGCCGCAGCGCATCGGGTCCATTCACCGTTGTACGGTAACTAAGCGTATCAACGGCTTGCGCCGTTCCACGCCTTGCAACGAAGAGATGCTGTGACGCGGTTCGTGGGCCTTTTCGGTGGTTTGCTGCTCCTGCTGTGCGGCTCGACGGCCGCCGAGAGTGCCGCGATCTTCTGCGACAACGGTCCGCACGACGCCGCAGCAAAAAATGCGCACTCCCTCGAAACGCTGGCCTGGACTCCGCTCGGACGTCCCGAAACCGGGTGGGAAACCTACGCGCCGTCCATCGTGCAGGAGGTCGGAACCGGCTGCCATGCCGCTTCACCGGCATTTGCCGCAGCACTCGGGAGTTGGCAGGCAAAACACAATCTCGCCGCCACCGGCGTCCTTGATCCCGCGAGCTTCGCGCTCATGAGGCAGCTGTGGGAGGAGCGCCGGCCCTTCGTGGCGCTGTCGCATATCGCTTGCCCTCCGCCGCCCGACGAAAGCAAGCTCGCGATCGCACGTGCCGACGAAAGTTATGGCGGCAAGACGATCGAATTGCTGCCCGGCGCGCTCGACGCCTATCGAAAAATGGTAGCGGCCGCGCGCGCCGAATTGCTTGCCGCCAGAATGGACCCGCGCCTGCTCACGATTTTCTCCGGCTATCGCAGCCCCGCTTACGACGCAGCACGCTGCGCGCACGACCAGAATTGTCAGGGCCTGGTGCGCGCCAGTTGCTCGGCTCACCGTACCGGGCGCGCGATGGACGTCTTTCTTGGCGCAGCGCCCGGCTTTGCTCCAGATTCCTCCGCCGACGCCAATCGCCTCTACCTGTCCCGCACACCGGTCTATCGCTGGCTGGTCTACAACGCGTGGCGGTTCGGTTTCGTGAATTATATCTTCGAACCGTGGCACTGGGAGTGGACGGGCGAACATTCGCAGTAACGGCCTGCGCACCGTTTCCGCCCACGGCATTTTGGCGGGCGGACCGGGCTGAAGCTTGCTGAACGTTAAGAAGAAGCCCAGAATGGCCTTGGGCGAATCCAGGGGCAATTCCTGAACTCGGTCTCGGCGCGGGCGCTTCGCGAAAATCGCGGGCGTAACTGCTGCCGTGTGCAACGTCTCCCAAAATCAGAGGAAGGAACATCAAGATGAAAACGCTGTTTGGTGCCGTCGCGGCATCACTGACACTGCTTGCGCTTCCGGCTATCGCGGCGGACAGCAATGCGCCGTCATTCGAGAACGGACCTGTGTGGGATATGGCACAGATCAAAACGAAAGACGGACATTTCGACGATTACATGCATTGGCTCGCAACCGACTGGAAATCCCAGGAAGAAGCGCTGAAGAAGGCCGGCGTCATCGTCGACTACAAGGTCTACATGGTGTCGAATCCCCGCAACGACGAGCCCGACCTGATCCTCGCACAGGAATTCAAGAACATGGCCGCGTTCGACACCCCGATGGCACAGCAATACGCCATGCAAGCGAAGATTGCCGGCTCCGTTGCAAAGGCCAATGTGCAGCAAGCCGCCCGCGGTGTCATCCGCACGATCATGGGCGATGTTATGCTCCGCGAAGCGGTACTGAAATAAATTCACAAGTCTCCGGTGGTTGGGCGTGCCCAACCACCGGATCTAGTTAACCATGAGAACTCAAGACGCTTCGTTGGTAGATGGTCAAAAAAGTGCGCGCTACCGTTACGACTGCGTGCGGCGGCGCGGAGGCTGCCGGGCCGTTTTCGCCTTCATCCGTTTGCGCGCTTTACGCTGCGAGGTCGGCGAACGCAGCGCTACGTCATAAGCGCGCCGAGCCCAGGCGACTGCTTCTTCGGGATCATCGAGCAGCCGCGCGGGAAGCTCGTAATAGGACGTAATGATTTCCCGGCCGTCGCGCGCGCGATAGGCGAAAGGCCCCGCTCCCTCGGTTGCGAAATCGCTGCGGCTCGCTTCGTCCGTCTTGAGGAACACGCGCTCGTCCCAAACGACACCGAAAATCGTCTGGCCGCAGAACAGCCCGTCAAAATTGAACATGCGCTGCACTTTCACCCGGCCCAGCCCGGCGAACAGCTCTTCGAGAAATGCGCGATATTCCAACGACAGCATCTTGGCTGCAGAGGATAATCGTCTTCCGACCGTCGGGAAAATGCCGGACTGTGGGGAACCGCAGAGGGAAAGCGCGCGTGGGGGCGCGAAAACGCGCCGCGTGAAATCGTTCTACACTGACATCGAGCGGATTAGAGTGCGACGCCGATGACCACCATCAACACCACCTGCGTGATCGCCGGCGGCGGGCCGGCAGGGATGATGCTTGGTTTTCTCCTCGCGCGCGCCGGCATTTCCACCACCGTGCTTGAGAAACACGCGGATTTCCTGCGCGATTTCCGCGGCGACACCGTGCATCCTTCAACGCTCGAAATCATGCACGAGCTGGGGGTCCTCGACGATTTCCTGAAGTTGCCGCACTCGGAAATGAGCAGTTTCACGATGCAGATCGGCCGGGACGCGGTGACGATCGGACATTTCGAGACGCTTCCAACGCACTGCAAATTCGTGGCGCTCATGCCGCAATGGGACTTTCTTAATTTCCTTGCCGATCGCGCAAAGCGGTTTCGCAGCTTTGATCTTCGCATGTGCGCCGAAGCAACCGACCTCATAACGCAACGAGACCGCGTCGCAGGCTTGCGCGCGAACACGCCGGACGGTCCGCTGGAGATTCGCGCGCAACTCACCATCGGCTGCGATGGCCGCCACTCCACGCTACGCGACCGCGCGGGACTGGCGAGCGACAATTTCGGCGCGCCGATGGATGTGCTGTGGTTTCGCCTCTCGCGTCCCTCCACCGATCCCCGCGAGGTCATCGGCCATATCGAACAAGGCCGCATGCTGGTGATGCTGAACCGCGACGACTACTGGCAATGCGCTTTCGTCATTCCCAAAGGGGGCGCCGAGGCGGTGAAAGGGGAAGGTCTCGAAAAATTTCGCGACAGCATCACCGCATTAGCGCCGTTTGTGAATGGTCGCCTCGACGAAATCGACAGCTGGGACAAGGTGAAGCTCCTGACGGTCACGGTGGACCGGCTGCGGCGCTGGTGGAAACCGGGACTGCTGCTCATCGGCGATGCCGCGCATGCGATGTCGCCGATCGGCGGCGTCGGCATCAATCTCGCGGTACAGGATGCCGTGGCCGCCGCGAACATTGTCGCGGAGCCGCTACAGCGCGGAACAGTGACAGATGAAACGCTAGCCGCCGTACAGAAGCGGCGCGAATTCCCCACGCGTGTCATACAGCGTCTTCAGATGGTCATGCAGAATAATTTGATCGGCCCTGCGCTCACCGCATCCGGACAACCGAAAGCACCGTTGTTGATCAAAATGATGGAATGGCCGCTGTTCCGGCGCCTGCCGGGCCGGCTCCTCGCGCTGGGGATAAGGCCGGAACATGTGCGAACGCCGATCGGAAAATAAACCAGCCAGTTCAGTACATCACGCTGGGCAGCCAGGCGCCGGCGGGTTCACTGTAGAGGCCGACGGTCATCAGCGTCATGGGCTGGGTGACGCGCAGGCCTTTGGACAAGCACCAGCGCATCAATTCGCCGTTGCGGGACGGCACAAGGAAACCAGGACCACCGAATGACTCCGCGGCTGCGATCAGCGCCTTTACATCGTCCGTTGTTTCGCCAACCGCGTGACCGAAGAAAGCAATGCCGCTCGTGTAGCCGGTGATCCGGCCTCGCCGCTCCACGACGCGCGCGCTACCGCGACCGATTGCGTGCGCGACATCGCCGGCGCGATCGACACCGTGCACGCTGCGGCACAACCTGTTGCAGGCAAAAATGTCGGCTTCCGTCGCGGGCCGCACGTCCAGCCCTGCAACGGTCTCCCGGAGGGGATTTCCCTGAAAACAGGAAAGGTGGTCGCGGACCTCAAAGCCGAGCCGGGCGTACAACGAAAGCGAACGCGTGTGATAGCCCGCCTGTACGAGCCGCACGGCAAGGCGCTGTTGCGCCGCGGCGCGATCGAGCACCGCTTTCATCAGCGCCGCGCCGACGCCCCTGTTCTGCGCGCGCGGGTCCACTGTGATCGGACCGATTCCCGACACGGCATTGTATTCGTGGATGAAATTGCTGCCGATCATCTGACCGGCGTCTTCCGCCACCACGCCATAGACACCCGGCGCGCCGGCCATCATCCCGATAACGGTGGTTGCGATTTCGGCATTGGGAAAGTCGGGCGGGAAATTGTGTGCGTTTGCGATTGCCGCGAATGCCTCGTAGGCAATGCGCCCGAGCTGCGGCGTATCCTCCCCCCGCACTTCACGAATCGCAATCGTCAAATTTTCCTCCCGAGAACTTAAGGACGCCGCGAGGCGCGCGCTCGCCCGAGCAACAATCGCGCGTCGGCCCCTAGCGAAACAGGCCGCGCAATCTGTCGAGAAACGAGCCGGAGCGCAGCCGCTGAAGCTGCGATGACCAGCGCCTTTCCGCCATCACCTTGCGTTCGAGATCGGCTTCTTCCTTCTTCATCAGCTCGAGCACGCGTTTGTCTTCGCCCGCTTCGAGCCAAAAGCCGTGACCTTCGACGCAAAAGTCCATCTCGAGATCGTAGAAACGGTACTCAAAGCGATTCATCGGCCTGCCGCATCCGGGACACTTGCGCGAGTCGGCCGTGGACTCGAACACCAGGGTCCCCTTTTTGTCGTCGCCGAGATCGAACGCCTCGTCCTCGAGTTCTTCCAGTTCCTGGCGTGTCAGCCACATGCCCTGACACGACGGGCATGCCTCCATGTCGATTCCGTCGCGTTTCACCGCCACCAGGGCCACATTGCAGTTTGGACAGTCCATCGACTCTTGCTCCATTGCTTCGGCCGGTCATTGCATCGGTTGTGAACCACGGCCGTCGGGGTTGCTTTTGTATCAGATCGGCTTGGTCAGCAATTGACTTCCGCGGCTTCGCCACCCCTGGCGACGATACCAGTCTTCGGCGCGATTTCCCGGCATGACCTCAAGATGGATTGCCCGGCGTCCCGTCGCGCGGGCGGCTCCCTCCAGCGCACTCAGCAGTCGTTGTCCAAAACCAAACCCGCGACGCGCCGGAAGGACGTAGATGTCTTCGACAAAGGTTTCCGGTCCGCCGTATTCGAAGCCGTAACAAAAGCTCAGCACACCATAGCCGGCAGGCACGCCGTCCAATTCGAGCAACAGGACGACACCGTCGGCGAATCCCGGTTCGAGCATGCCGAGCAATCCTGCCACGCCCTGCTCGGACAGCGGATGCTTGTCCTCGGCATGAAACGCGCGCGCGAAATGCGCGATGATGTCGCGATCGGCAACCGTCGCCGGGCGGACCAACACGTCGTGGCTCTGGCTAACCGCGCTCACTGGAAATCCCCTGCCCTTGTATTTTTTGCCGTCACGCTGCGCGACCGCACAGATTGAGGCTTCGTTCGCTTCCACTGGACGCTGCGCATCCCGCGCAGCAAGAAATCCGGGGCTGCGGCGCGAGCGCTATTCCGCGCCGTCGTCCGACGCTTTTTCCAGCGTAAAGGATTCGCCGCAACCGCAGGCGGCGGTCTGGTTGGGATTGTTGAACACGAACCGCGCGGCGAGCTTGTCCTTCACGAAATCCATTTCTGTCCCAAGCAGGAACAAAATCGCCTTGGGATCGATGAAGAGGCGTACGCCCTTATCGTCCACCACTTCGTCGAGCGGCCCGGCGTTCTCCGCGTATTCCATCGTGTAACTCATGCCGGCGCAGCCGCCATTCGTAACGCCGACGCGAACGCCTGCGTAGCGGCCTTCCGCCTGGTCCATGATCTCGCGCAGACGTTGAGCAGCGGCTTCGCTCAGGCGCAGCGGCTTGGGCCGTTCGCGGCGGGGACGGGTCTGGGTCTGTGTCGTATTCATCTCACTCAGTACATGTTCAGTTCGAGTTTCGCTTCATCGCTCATCTTTTCCGGCGTCCATGGCGGATCGAAGACCATGTTCACCTTCACCTCGCCAATTCCCTCCACGCCTTCGAGCGCCGTCCTCACCATTTCCGGCATCTCGCCGGCCACGGGGCAGCCGGGGGCGGTAAGCGTCATGTCCACCGACACGTTTTTGTTGTCCGAGACATCCACGGTGTAGATAAGCCCGAGTTCGTAGATGTCCACAGGAATTTCCGGATCGTATACCGTCTTCAACGCCGCGATAAGCTTCGCGGTGAACGCTTCCAGCTCCTCCGCCGAGAGCGTTTCACCTTTGGCATGAAGGTTCAGAGGTTCGGCGCTCATTGGGTTTTCGCGGCCTGGCCGCCCTCGAGCGCAGATTTCATGGTGTGCCACGCAAGCGTCGCGCATTTTACGCGCATCGGAAACGCCGACACGCCCGCCATCACGTCGAGTCGCTCGCGGTCGTCGGGCGCCAGGCCGTTCGCGTCCTCGCCTTTGACAAGGTGCAGAAATCCGCCCATCAGCGCTTGCGCTTCCCCGACGCTGCGGCCCCTGATCATTTCCGTCATCAGCGAAGCGGAGGCTTGCGAGATCGCGCAGCCCCGCCCTTCGAACGACACGTTTTCGATCCGGCCGTTCCTGTCGACGTGCAGGTAGACCGTCACGCGGTCGCCGCATAAAGGATTGTACCCTTCTCCACGGTGGGTCGCTCCTTCCAGCGCGCCGAAATGGCGCGGGTGACGGCTGTGATCGAGGATCACCTCCTGATAAAGCTCGCGCAGCGAATCATCCATTGCCGATCAACCCAAAATCGCCCGCGCCCTGCCCAGCGCCGCCACCAGCGTCTCCACCTCTTCATGCGTGTTGTAGAGCGCGAAAGATGCGCGCGTCGTCGAAGCAACGCCGAAACGTTCCATCAGCGGCTGCGCGCAATGATGTCCGGCGCGCACCGCCACGCCCTCGCGGTCGAGGATCGTCGCTACGTCGTGTGCATGCATGCCGTGCGTCTCGAAGGAAAGGATCGCGCCTTTGCCCGCGGCGGTGCCGATGATGCGAACCCAGTTCAATTTTTCTATCTCTTCCGTTGCATGGGCGAGCAAGCCGCGCTCGTGCGCGGCGACGGCGCCGCGGTCCTGCGATAACAGCCAGTCGAGGGCCGCCGCGAGCCCGACTGACTCAATGATCGGCGGCGTGCCGGCTTCGAAGCGCGCCGGCGGCTCGGCATAGCTCACGCGCTCGCGCGTGACTTCGGCGATCATCTCGCCGCCGCCGTTGAACGGCCGCATGGTCTTCATATGCGCCTGTTTGCCGTAAAGCGCGCCGATACCAGTCGGCCCGTAGAGTTTGTGGCCGGTCAATACATAGAAATCGACATCGAGATCCTGCACATCCACGATCTCGTGCACCGCTCCCTGGCAGCCATCGGCAAGCACCGGCACGCCGTGGGCGTGCGCGCGGGCGACAATGGCCCTGAGCGGCGATACGGTGCCCAGCACATTCGACATGTGGGCAACGGCGACGAGCTTCGTGCGGGGGCCAATGGCGGCCTCGACGGCTTGCGTATCCAGCGAGCCGTCGTCGTTCACGTCAACCCATCTGAGCACTGCACCCTGCCGCTCGCGCAAGAAATGCCATGGCACGATGTTGGAATGGTGCTCCATCGCGGTAAGTACGATCTCATCGCCCGCGCCGAGGCGCGGCGCGAGATAAGAAGAGGCGACGAGATTGATCGCCTCGGTGCCGCTCTTGGTGAACACGATCTCGCCTGCTTCGCCTGCATTCAGGAAACCATGCACCGTCCGGCGGGCGGCTTCGTACCGCGCCGTTGCTTTTGCCGAGAGATAGTGCACGCCACGATGGACGTTGGCGTATTCGCTGGTTGCGAAATCTGCCATCGCATCAAGCACCACGCGCGGCTTCTGCGCTGAAGCTGCGTTGTCGAGATAAACAAGCGGCTTGCCGTACACCTCGCGTGAGAGGATCGCGAACTCGCCGCGGGCGACCCATGCATCGAAAGCGGCTCCAGCTTGTGCGCGCAACGGCAAACTCATTGCGCCGCCTCCCCTGTCTGCGAGATTCCGCTATCGATGAATCGCCACGCCGCGGCGCGGACCTCCTCATTCGGAATTTCCGCCACTGCCTCTTCCAGGAACGCGCGCAGCAGCAGCCCGCGCGCCTCGCGCTCCGGAATTCCCCGCGTGCGGAGATAGAACAGCGACTCAGCATCGAGATCGCCGACGGCGGCGCCATGCGCGCATTTCACGTCGTCGGCGAGGATTTCGAGTTCCGGCTTCAAATCCGCTTCGGCGCGCTCCCCGAGCAAAATGGCCTTTGCCGTCTGCCGGCTGTCGGAAGCGTCGGCGCCTTTGGCGACAGTGATCTTGCCCTGGTAGACGGCGCGCGCCCGATCGGCGACCGCGTATTTGAAGAGCTGCCGGCTCTGCGTCTTTCCGGCGTCATGCCGCACATGCGTCGTGATATCCGAGTGCCGTTTGCCGGCGACGACGGCAGCGCCGCTCAACGCCGCTTCCGCGCCTTCCTCTTCCAGCGCGATTGCAAGCTCGAGCCGCGCGAGTTTCGCACCGCTTTGCGTGAAGTGCCCACGGAATTTTGCATCGCGCGCCACGCGGACGCCAATCTCTTCGATGTGAATGGCATTAGCGGCGGTATCGGCGAGGCGCACCTGGGTGAGCTGCGCATTGGGCGCGAGGACGAATTCGACCCCAATATTGGTCAACCCGTCGCATTGCGCATGCGACTCCAAGAACAGAAGGGATGCACCTTGCTCCACTATAACAAGGACGCGCGCATGGGCCGCAGGCTCGCGTTGCTCGAAGCGCAGGTGAAACGGGATGGCAATTTCGGGGCCGATCCTGAGCGCCACGCCACCGCGCATCAGCGCGAGCGATGCCTGGCCGACCGTGCCATCGTTCAGCACTTCGCCAAAGTGCGCCTTCACCCAATCCGGCGAGTCGTCGCGCAGCGCCGTCAGATCCAGAACTTCAACGCCGCGCGGCAACGAAGGTTTGGAACTGGCCCAATCCAGACGGCCATCGCGAACAAGGAATTGCGACCCGGCAACCCCTCGAAAGGGATCACCCGTGGTCGGCCCGAGCGTTTCGCGCGTGCGCGGCGCCTCGAGCGCATTGCGCAGGTCGGAATATTTCCATTCCTCGACGCGACGATGCGGAATGCCGACGGCGCGAAACCGCTTCAACGCGTCGGCGCGCCGGCGATCAAGCCAGGCGACGCCAGAAACTGCGGCTTCGGAATCGAAGCCGGAAGGAAAGAAGGTTTCCACTGCAGCACTCATGCCGCGTCTCTGGCGAGCCCGGCATAGCCTTTGGCCTCAAGTTCGTGTGCGAGCTCCTTGCCGCCTTCGGCAACGAAACGCCCGTCCGAAAGCACGTGCACGCGATCGGGCACGATGTGGTTCAAAAGACGCTGGTAATGCGTAATCACGAGCATGCTGCGGTCGGGAGCGCGCAGCGCATTCACGCCGTCGGCCACAAGCTTTAGGGCGTCGATATCAAGGCCGGAATCGGTTTCGTCCAGGACAGCGAGCGTCGGCTTGAAAAGCGCCATCTGCAGAATCTCGAGCCGCTTCTTCTCTCCACCGGAAAAGCCGACATTGAGGGCGCGCCGGAGCATCTCTTCGGGGATCTTCAGCTGTCCGGCGGTCTCGCGCACCAGACGCAGGACGCTCATCGCATCCAGTTCCTTGTCGCCGCGCGCGCGCCGTTGCGCGTTGAGCGCGGCTTTGAGGAAATTCATGGTCGTAACACCCGGGATCTCGACGGGATATTGCAGCGCGAGGAATAGCCCTTTGGTGGCGCGTTCTTCCGGCGCGAGCGCCGTGAGATCCTCGCCTTGATAGAGAATGCGGCCGCTGGTGATGTCGTAACCTTGGCGGCCTGCGAGCGTGTAGGAGAGCGTCGATTTGCCGGAGCCGTTCGGCCCCATGACGGCATGCACCTCGCCTGCGGCGATTGAAAGGCTGATGCCTTTCAGGATTTCGCGGCCCTGAACGACGACGTGAAGGTCGCGAATGTCCAGGATGGTCATCCCACGCTGCCTTCGAGCGAGATGCCGACGAGCTTTTGCGCCTCAACGGCGAACTCCATGGGCAATTGCTGCAAGACTTCGCGGCAGAAGCCGTTGACGATAAGCGCCACCGCTTCCTCCTCTGCGATGCCCCGCGAGGTGCAATAAAAGAGCTGATCGTCGGCGATTTTCGACGTGGTCGCCTCGTGCTCGACATGCGCCGAGGGATTACGGCTCTCGATATAGGGCACCGTGTGTGCGCCGCACTCCTTGCCAATCAGAAGCGAGTCGCATTGGGTGTGATTGCGCGCGTTGGCGGCACGCGGGTGAACGCTGACGAGCCCGCGATAGGTGTTCTGTGCCTTTCCGGCGCTGATGCCTTTGGAAACGATACGCGAGCGCGTGTTGCGGCCGAGATGAATCATCTTCGTGCCCGTGTCCGCCTGCTGAAAATGATTGGCGATAGCGATGGAATAGAACTCGCCGACCGTATCGTCGCCGCGAAGAATGCAGCTCGGATATTTCCAAGTGATGGCGGAACCGGTCTCGACCTGGGTCCAGGAAATTTTCGAACGAGCCCCTCGGCAATCGCCGCGCTTGGTCACGAAATTGAAGATACCGCCCCTCCCCTGCTCGTCGCCCGGATACCAGTTCTGCACCGTCGAATATTTGATCTCTGCACCTTCGAGCGCGATGAGTTCAACAACGGCGGCGTGCAGCTGGTTCTCGTCGCGCTTGGGCGCTGTGCAGCCTTCGAGGTAGCTCACATAGGAACCTTCGTCGGCGATGATGAGCGTGCGCTCGAACTGTCCGGTCTCTGACGCATTGATCCGGAAATAGGTCGAAAGCTCCATCGGGCAGCGAACGCCCTTCGGCACGTAAACAAAAGAACCGTCGGAGAACACCGCCGAGTTCAGCGTCGCGAAGAAATTATCCGTGACGGGGACAACCGAGCCAAGATATTCGCGTACGAGATCGCCGTGCTCGCGGATGGCTTCAGAAATCGGGCAGAAGATCACCCCTGCTTCGGCGAGCTTCGCCTTGAACGTCGTGGCGACGGACACCGAATCGAAAACCGCGTCGACGGCAACGCCTGCGAGCAGCTTCTGCTCATGCAGCGGAATACCGAGCTTCTCGTAAGTCTCGAGCAGCTTCGGATCGATTTCCTCAAGACTCTTCGGCTGGGCCGCGAGTTTCGGTGCCGCATAATAATAGGCGGATTCGTAATCGATCTTGGGATAGTGCACGCGCGCCCAGGCGGGCTCGCGCATCTCACGCCAGCGGCGATAGGCGCCGAGCCGCCATTCAAGCATCCATTCCGGTTCGCCCTTCTTGGCCGAGATGAGGCGCACGACATCTTCGTTCAGTCCGCGCGGCGCCCGCTCCATCTCGATATCGGTGACAAAGCCGTATTTGTACTTCTCGCCCAATTCGGCGACCTGACTTTTGGTTTCGGCAGCGATACTCATGCCGCCTCCTTGGGCTTGCGGATGCGTTCACGCAATTTCACCAGTGAAGCAACCGCCGCGGTCACATCTTCCATGGTGGAAGACCAGCCGAAACTGGCGCGCAAGGCGCAAGCCGCCAAATCCTGTTCCACGCCCATGGCAGCCAGCACATGACTGACGGACAGTTTGCCGCTGGAGCAGGTGGAACCGGAACTCATCATCACGCCATCCAGGTCCAGCCCGATCAGCGCGGTTTCCGCCGCAAGGCCCGGAATAGCGAAGCAGGATGTGCTGCACAGCCGATCCACGCCAAAGATAACGGCTTCGGGCGCCGCCTGTTTCAGCGCGGTTTCAAAGTGATCGCGCAGATGCGCGATACGGGCGCGCTCGCCCTCGCCATCCGCCAGGGCATGCGCGGCCGCGGCAAAGCCTGCCATGCCGGAGAGATTCTCGGTGCCGGCCCGCAGACCCTTTTGCTGGCCGCC
>DATAQZ010000024.1:0-153059 GCA_036264415.1 Rhizomicrobium sp.
CAAAATCTTGGCATCGGGGATTTCGAACGCATGTCGTTCGTCTATGACATCATGGAGCTTTCCACCGCGATCAAACCTTTTGTATTTCTCTACCTGTTCAACCGCTTCACAGCGCCGGGGTTTCTATACATAGATCCCGACATCATACTTCTTCGGTCTCTTGTGCACGTCCGCAAGGCGCTCGATGACGGCTACACCATGGTGCTGACGCCGCACATGATGCAGCCGTTGCAGGACGGCCTGGAACCGAGCGACCTGACCATCATGAAATCGGGCGTCTACAATCTCGGTTTCCTCGGCGTGCGGGCGGCGGACGAAACGAGAAAATTCATTGCATGGTGGTCCGATCGTTGTCTGCGCGATGCGGTCGTCGACGTAGCCGAACACAAGTTTACCGACCAGCGCTGGATGGACCTGGCGCCCGTCTTCGTGCCCGGCAGCTTCATCCTGCGCCATCGGGGTTACAATCTCGCTTACTGGAACCTGCTGCACCGGCCGGTGAGCGAAGACGCCGGAGATTATCGCACCGGCGAGGACCTGATCCATTTTGTCCATTTCTCGGGCATTGTTCCGAACGATCCTGCCGTGTTCTCGAAACATCAAAGCCGGTATGTGGCGGATGATATTGGCGGGCTACGCCCGCTGTTTGCAGACTTTCTTCAGCGGCTCGCGACGAACGGCTGGGAGGAATCGCACAAAGTGCCCTACGCCTACGGCTTTTTTTCG
Organism: Rhizomicrobium sp.; assembly: GCA_036264415.1. Taxonomy (GTDB): domain Bacteria; phylum Pseudomonadota; class Alphaproteobacteria; order Micropepsales; family Micropepsaceae; genus Rhizomicrobium. Next base: position 727 of record DATAQZ010000024.1, read on the forward strand.
AATGGCCGCCTTGTCCACCGCAGCATGCGAGCGAGCTTTCGCCGTCATGACGATACGCGGTGGTCCGCAGACGCGTCACCGCGCGACGAGGACGGCTCCAGATATGACGAGCCGGAGCCGTCGCTGCAGGAGCTGGGGCCGCCTTACGTCACGCGCGTGATGTACGAATCCTGGTATCGGCGCGCCGACCTGCAGAGGGCTTTTGGACTGGCGACAGCCGAGGGACGCGAAGGCTATCTCGACTGGTTCGTCTCGCACGCCAAGGAAGAAGAGAGCTTCGACGATATTTCGCTGGCTGCGGCCGCCCGGTCACTTTCGTACAGCAGCGGCGCGACAGCCTTGATCGAAAATGAGGTAGAGCCGAGCTTCTATCCATGGCCACCCCAGCAAATGTCCTGCCATGAAGGACCCCAGGAAGAATTGGTCGGATGGCTGGGTGAGCCAGTGCCGCTTCGGGTACAGCACGGCGCCGGTATTCCCGTCCCCCGGGCGCTCGCCCTCTTGTGGGAAAGCCGCATCGATCTGCGGCGGCACTTCCCGAACAGGACGATAGCCGATATCGAACAATACGTGGTGTGGTGCATCACGTCAGCAGCGGAGGACCGTACCGTTCAGCCCAGCATTCTGGAGGGCTCATTAGGCCCCTTCATAGATGCGAACGAAAAACCCGGCGCCAGAGAAGAGATTCCGCGCACCCGGCTGATGCGTTATGTGCGCGGGCGCTACGCCGGATATTTTCCAGAATTCGTCCGCGGAAATCCCAATGCCCTGCTCGCCAACGAGGTCCTGGCCGTGTGGCTTTGCGGCACGGCGCTCAAGAAGTATCACTGGCCGCGCGGCTTCGTGGCATCGCTGGTGGAATGGCTGTGCCGCCCGTCAACAGCTTTCTGCGACCGCAGACTGGGGCTTACCAATGCCATGGCGGCAGTGTTCAACCTCCGGTCCGATCTCCAGGCCACATTCGATATCCATACCAATCGCGGTTGCACGGAGTTTGCCTCATGGGTCATCAACTACGGTGTGTTCGAGCACGACTTCGCGCCCACTCTGATTCCGGAATCATTCCGCAATTTTCTTCGGGAGCCCGCGCCTGGGGCGCATGGCAAACGGCTTACAAACTTTCATCGTCTGGTCTGGATTCGCCGGAAGGAATGGCACGAAGCGTTTCCGCTTGATCACCCCGCGAACGAGGACGCCTTCGTGGATTTGTGCGCGTCGGCCGGCTCGCAGGATTCAGCGTGTGCGTTCTGGATCCCTTACCTTTTTCCCCCGGCCAAACCCATCGAACGGTGGAAATTGAGGACTCCAGCCATATGCCTCAGCGGAGTCTGGACAAGCGCATGCGGCCGTGGAGAAGATGTCCGCATGACGGCCTCGGTCCTGGCGAATCGCGGCGTCGATTTCATTATTTTCGACCGTACCAGCGGCGTCTTCCTGGATCACCAGGGCAACGAAATCGCCGCGTCTCCCGAGGCGATAGAAATCAACATCGTGCATTTGAACGCCGATACAGCGTTTTCCGACTTCCTTGCGTTTCGCCGCGCGGGCATGGCGCGGGCGTACACAATAGGCTATTGGGCATGGGAACTTGCGCACATGCCGGAAGAGTGGCGCGTCTCGTATTCGTTTTACGACGAGATCTGGGCGTCCAGCGACTTTGCGAAGCGGGCCTTCGAGTCTGAAGGGCTTCGGCCGGTGGAACTCATGCCCATGGCCGTTAAGACACCGCGCATTTGTACAACCAAATCGCGCGCTTATTTTGCGTTGCCGGCAGACACATTCATATTTTTCTACGGATTCGATTTTCGGTCGTACATGAGCCGTAAGAATCCGCAGGCGGCGATTGCGGCGTTCCGCAAGGCCTTCTCGCAAGGGGACGAAAAGGCCATGCTTCTGCTGAAAACCCTGGGCGCGCCCGAGCGGCCACAGGACTACCAGCAGCTGCTGGCATTGACGGAGGCAGACCGGCGTATTCAGTTGCGCGACCGCGAGTACACGGGCGACGAACTTGCCACGTTAATTCATCTCTGCGATTGCTATGTATCCCCGCATCGCTCTGAGGGTTTTGGACGCGGTCCCGCCGAGGCCATGTGCCTGGGGATTCCCGTTATCGCAACAGGCTATGCTGGTATTCTCGATTTCGCGCGGCCCGACACGGCGCATCTCATCGATTTCGACCTAATCGGAATCCAAGAGGGCGAATACCCCGGATGGCGGAGTCAAGTCTGGGCCGATCCGAAAGTCGATCATCTTGCGGAGCTCATGCGGACGGCTCTTCACCGACCCTCGAGTAGCCGTGCCGATGCCGGGCGCAAGTTGATGAAGCAGAATTTCAGTGTCGCTGCCGTGGGGCCGCGATTGACCGCCCGCTTGTCCACGCTTCGTTCGGAGCGGATCTCGCCACACGACGACCTGGCTCCCACAGTACGTCGGCCCGCGGGAGAATCGGAACGCCTCATTCCCGTTGCGTTTTGACGGCCGCGCGGCGTCAGTCTGCGCCGCGCCCGCGCAGCGCCCTGTCACGCGAACCTTCCCACACGATGCTATCGGTCTCGACCGCGCAGACCAGAATGCGGGCGCAATCCTCTGGCGCGCGGGCGGCGGCGCGAGCGAGTGCGTTATCAAGCCTGCGGAACGTGCCCCGTATGGTGCGGGCAATGCCGCCGTTCTGGTCCAGGCAGACGATTTCGTAATCGGCGGGCATGGGGCTGTCTCCGTGTCGAGCGCATGCCCTCGCCGGCCTCGCGCTCGCGCCCTCCCCGTCTCACCTGCGGGGAAGAAAACACGCAATTGTGACGTTTTCTTGCGCCTTCGCCTTCCGCAAACCCTCAAAGCCGCGGAAGAAAGCGTCACAATTGCGTGCTTGCCTCGGCCCGCGGCAGTCCGGCGACGCGACGGTCCGACCGCTACGAATTCAACCACGCTGCAGCGACCGGAAACGCTGGCATCGTTTTGGGCGAACGGCTTCTCATGCAATATGCTCGGCTCGAAAAACAGTTCGTGGGCGGTACAGGACCCGACGGCACGCCGACGGTCACCTTGTGCCGCGAACTCTTCCAGACCATCGTCGCCGCAGCCTTGCGCGGCGCCGGACAGTTCGATGAAGCGTTCTACCTCGCCAACTACCCCGATCTCAGGGAGGCGCTCGCCAAGGGAAAAATCGCCAGCGGCGCGGACCATTATTACGCCAACGGCTATTGGGAGAAACGCCTTCCCAGGAAAATCGCCGTCGACGAGATGTTTTATCTGCAGCAGAATCCAGATATCGCCGGGGCGCTCCGCAGGCGCCTGTTACAATCCGCACAACAGCATTTCGACACGGCAGGATTTACCGAGGGGCGGCTGCCGTTCAAAACCTTCTCGCTGTTTTGACCGGTACAGAGTCGCACCCTCTCCCTGACCCTTGCCCCCGCGCTCGCGGGGCAAGGGAACATCCATCAGGGAGCGAGCAGGCTGAAAACAAAGACCGCGGCGCGCGCCAGATACAGGGCGGCAAAGGCGCCGCCGATAAACAGCACCGATACACCGGCAATGGCGATCGCGGTGGCAACGATGTCGCCCGCCACCGTCGCCGAAAAAGCCGACCAGACCGCGCGCCAGCGTCCCGTTCGGGACACCGCCCGCGGCACCCCATCCAGCACCATACGCCGCCCTCTTTCCGGCAAGGAACCTAGCCCGCGGGCCTGGAAGGCCACAATCGGGCGGCGCCCTACCTCCCTTACGGCCGGACGAGGGTCCCCTCACTCACCCCTCTCCGGCAAGGGCAAATTGGCGGAGAAGCGCTTGGGACCGGCCCGCGCCACCTTCTCCGCCAAGCGGACCAGGCCCAATTGCCGGAGATTGTACGGACGTCGCGGACCTATTTCCCTCTCCTCCTCGTGGGAGAAGTTGTGCCCGCGAATGCCGGCGCGCTAACGGCTCAGGCGATCGTGCGGCGGCGGTCGAGCGAGAGCCAGCGGGTGCGATGGATGTTGACGGGGTTGTCCACCCAGCCCCGGATGGCCGGCGCCAGGAGCGTGCGCGTCACGCCGAAATCGATGGGCGCCACCGCCGCGTCGTCGAGCGCGATCTGCTCGGCCTGCGAAAGACATGCCCCGCGTTCCTTCGGGTTGCGGATCGAGTCGGAGCGCGCGATCAAGGCATCGAAGGCCGGATTGGAATAGGCCCCGTTGTTGAGAATGCCGGACGCCGTCGACAGCAGCGTCAGGAAATTGTTGGCATCGAGATAGTCGGCCACCCACGCCGCCCAGGCGACGGAGAAATTCTGCTTCAGGAGCACATTGTAATGGTCCTTCTCGTCGGAAGGCACCATGCGCACTTCGGCGCCGATCTGTTTCCACATCGACTGCACCGCGACGGCGATGAGCCGTGTCGTCGATTCGGTGGTGATGTTGAAGTCGAAGGCGAGCGGCCGCGCCGGCCCATAGCCCGCTTCGGCGAGAAGCTGGCGGGCGCGGGCGCGCCGCGCCTCCATGGAGAGGCCCCGGAAGCGCAATTCCGCGGTGCCGGGATAGTTCGGCATCTGGGGCGGCACGAACGACCAGGCCGCCTGTTCGCCCGCGCCCATCACGCGGTCGACGATGGCGTCGCGGTCGATGGCAAGCGAGAGCGCGGTGCGTACGCGTACGTCGTTCACCGGCTTCGCGCGCACGTTGAAGAGCACATATTCCGTCAGCGCATAGGGCGCGATGTGCATCGTGCCGGGCAGGTTGCGCTTGACCCAGCCGATGTCCTGCGACGGCACGTTGACGTCGATGTCGAGCTCGCCGGTGCGAAAGCGGGTCAAAGCGGCGGCATAATCCTGCGTCGGGTGGATCACCACGCGTCGTATCTTCACGTTCTTCGCATCGTAGAAGGACGGATTCCATTCGAGCGCCACGTGCTCGTTGGGGATCCATTCCTTCAGTCTGTACGGCCCGTTGCCGACCATGACGCCGGGATCGGTCCAGCCATCGCCGTGGCGGGCAATGACGTGGCGCGGCACGGGATAGGCGCAAGGGCGCGAGAGCAGCTCTTCGACATAAGGCACCTGGACGTCGCAAGCGATCTCGAGCGTGCGCGCATCGATCGCCCGCACGCCCAAGGCTTCGAGCGGCGCGCGTCCCGCGTTCACCCTTTCGGCATTGCGGATCGGGTAGAGGAACGAGGCGTATTGCGCCGCGGTTTTCGGATCGACCACGCGGCGGAGCGCAAAGACGAAATCCTCCGCCGTCACCGGCACGCCATCCGACCAGCGATGGTCGCGCAAGCGAAAGGTGTAGGTCAGGCCGTCGTCGCTGACGCGGTAGCTTTCCGCCGCCCCCGGAACGGGCCGCGCCGCGGCGTTCTCGGTGAACAGGCCGACGAACAGATCGCCGACGATCGTGTCTTCATAGGAGGCAGAGTAAAGCGCCGGGTCGAGCGTGTCGGGCTCGGCATTGTTGCCGCGGATCAGGGTCTGGTCATCGAGACGCGGACGCGGCCCGAAGCCCGAGCCGTGCAGCGCTACCGCCGCGCCGCCGGCGGCGACCATGGTGGCGCCCGCGCCCATCAGGGCGCGGCGCGTCAGCTTTCGCTGCTGCCGATGGTCCATGCTCCTGCGCCCCGCGCGCGCCCCAGCTCTCGTCACACCGTCCTTCGACAAGCTCAGGATGAGGAGAAACGCCTCACTGCCCCGCGCCTGCCGAAGGCTCAAGGCCGATTCCAATTGAGCGGCCGCCGCTCTAGAATCGGGCTCCTGCGACCCGCGCAATTTGAGCCACAAAGGGGCTAACAAGCCATGAATTTCCGCTTACTGGCGTTTACGTTTGTCGCGTCGGCGACAGCATTTCCCGCGCCCGCCGCCGCTCCGCCTCCGGCCGTGGCGCCCGAGGACGTCCTCGAAGCGATCGGCCGCTGCGGCATGATCGGCGACAACGGGGCGCGGCTCGCCTGCTACGACAGGCTCGCACCCAGGGTCAAAGACGCCCTCGCCGCTCCCCCCGAAGCACTCAACCGCGCGCCGACGACGGAGGAGCAGCGCTCGTGGTTCGGTTTCGACCTCTCCGGCCTCTTCGGCGCGAGCCCGTCGCAACAGACGACGCCGCAGGCGTTCGGCAGCGACCGCCTCGCCTCGACGAAGGCGAAGGAAGAGACCGCGGCCGCGGAAGTGGACCACATCAGCGCCCAGGTGAGCGAGGTGTCGTTCACGCCCTTCGGCCGGTTCATCATCTTTCTCGACAACGGCCAGGTGTGGCGGCAGATCGAAGGCGATGCTGATCGCGCCATCTTCAAAAAGCCGGCGAAGGCGAACACCGTCACCATCGGCCGCGGCTTCATCGGCAGCTACAATCTCTCCCTCAACGACAGCGACAAGGTGTACAAAGTCACCCGCGTGAAGTAACGCGGCAACCGGGGAGGCGATTTCCCCGGGAGTGGGCCACGCCGGCCGCGCGGGCTTCAAGGGTGTCCTGTCCCCGATTCCCGCAAGTTATCCACAAGCCGCGTGCTCCGGCCCCCGCGCCTTCCGGCCCGCTTCGCCTTATAATGCTGGCCGGGTGTCTTGGGACGTGGGCGATGCCGGAGTGGATCGGACGCGCTCGGCAGTACCGGAACGTAGCGGTTACGCTGCGCAGAATTGCCCGCGATTCCGTCGATCGGACGGTGATCGCGGCAGCCGACGAGGTGGCGCGCGATTACGAGCGCATGGCCGCCGATCTCGAACGCGGCAGGCCCGCAAGCGAACCCTTTTCCGACCTTCGCACCTGGCATCATTGAAACCCGCGCGCGCAAGAAGAACCCCCTAAATAAAGTTTGTCATTCCCGCGCACGCGGAAACTCAGATGTTCGAAGGAGAAAGAGAAGCAACAATGGGGGGCACCCGTTTTCAAAACCGGGTGGCTCCGTTCGTAACTTCTTCCCGCTCTACGCATCTGGGTCCCCGCTTGCGCGGGGATGACAATAAGAAACGGAATGCGTGAAACGCAGGAGAGAACACCCGCGCGGTGGTCAGCCCGTGGCGAGGGTGGGTGCATCCGCAGCGGCGGCGGTCTGGTCCAGCCCATCGAATTCCTCCACCCAATGCCCGGGCGCGACTTCGAGGAGGCGCGGCCGGACCTGTACAGCGTCCGGATCGTCGATCATCTTCGATTGGAGGAAGCTCAGCGCCGCACGGCTGTCGAGGGGCGACGGCAATTCGCCGGTGGCAAGGACGTGCGGTTTCGCCCGCTCGCGCTTCGGATCGGGCACAGGCACAGCGGCCAGGAGCGCCCGCGTGTAGGGGTGCAGCGGTTCCCTGTACAACGCGGCGCTGCCGGCCAGCTCGACCACGCGCCCCAGATGCAGCACCATCACCCGATGGGCCATGCGCCGCACCACCGAAAGATCATGGCTGATGAAAACGATCGCCATGCCGAGTTCGGCCTGGAGCGCAAGGATCAAACCGGTGATCTGCGCCTGGATGGAGGCATCGAGCGCGCTCACCGCTTCGTCGCAGACGAGCAGCCGCGGGCGCACCACAATGGCCCGCGCAATGGCGGCGCGCTGGTTCTGCCCGCCGGAAAACTCATGCGGATAGCGGTTGATCCATGCCGGATCGAGACCGACGCGCGCCATCACGTCGCGCACGCGGCCGCGCACGGCGGCGCGCGTCAGCTCGGGGACGAGCGCAACCAGCGGCTCGGCGATCGACTGGCCGATGGTGCGCCGTGGATCGAGGCTCGCCAGCGGGTCCTGAAAGACGATCTGCAGGTCGCGCCGGAGCCGGCGGATGGCGTTTTCGTCGCCCCGCGAAAGATCCTGTCCCATCCAGGAGACGATGCCGGTTTCGCGCGGGATGAGCTGCAGGAGCGCCCGCGCCAGCGTCGACTTCCCGCAGCCGGATTCGCCGACCACGCCCAGGGTTTCGCCCTGCGCCAGCCCGAAGCTGACGCCATCGAGCGCGCGCAGCCGCTTCGGGCGGGCGAACCCGAAGCCGCCCGCGTGGACCGGAAATTCCACGCCGAGATTGCCGGCGTACAGAATCTGCCGCGCCCGCGCGGGAACCGGCGGCGGCTCGGGACAACCGTCGAGCCGCGGCACGGCGTTGAGCAGCATGCGCGTATAGGGATGCTGCGGGTGTTCGTAAATGCGGTCGACCGCGCCCTCCTCCACGATGACGCCGTCGCGCATGACGGCGACGCGGTCGGCGATGCCGGCGATCACGCTCATGTCGTGCGAGATGAGCACGATCGAGGTGTCGAGCTCGCGCTTCAGGTCGCGCATGATCTCGAGAATCTGGGCCTGCACGGTCACATCGAGCGCGGTCGTCGGTTCGTCGGCGATGATCAGGTCGGGCGCGCAAACCGTTGCCATCGCGATCATCACGCGCTGGCGCATGCCGCCGGAAAGCTCGTGCGGATATTGTTTCATGCGGCCGCTCGCGTCGGCGATGCGCACGAGGTCGAGAATTTCGAGACAGCGGCGCTCGGCCTCGCCTTTCGACAGGTGCTGATGGACGCGCAGCGTCTCGACAAGCTGCGCGCCCACGGTCATGTGTGGGGTGAGCGCGGTTAGCGGATCCTGGAACACCGTGGTGATGTGCGAGCCGCGCACACGGTTCAGGGCGCCCTCCCCGAGTGTCAGTAGATCCTTTCCCCGGAAGATCGCCGAGCCGGTGGCGCGGCCGTTCGCGGCGAGCAGGCCGAGGCAGGCAAGGAAGAGTTGGGTCTTTCCCGATCCCGATTCGCCCACGACGCCCAGGCATTCGCTTGGCCTGACCTCGAGCGAGACGCGTTTCACCGCATGCACATCGCCGTCCGGCGTGGCGAAGCGTACATCGAGATCGCGGATGTGAAACAGCGGGCCGGAATCCGGGGGGAAATCAGGGACAGGACTATCGTGTCCCGATGCCGGCATCAGGTCGCCCGGCTGCGACGGCTTGGGAAGACGATTTGCTGTCGCGGATTTCAGGCGCCACGCCATCTCAGCGATCCTTGGGATCGAGCGCGTCGCGCAGGCCGTCGCCGATGAAATTGAAGGCGAACAGCGTCGCGGCCATGAACAGCGAGGGGAAAATCAGCATCCAGGGCGCCGCTTCCATCTGGTCGGCGCCCTGCGAAATCAACACGCCCCACGAGGTCAGCGGCTCCTGGATGCCGAGACCCAGGAACGAGACGAAGCTCTCGGCGAGGATGACATTGGGGATGGTCAGGCTCATGTACACGACCACGGGGCTGACCACATTGGGAATAACGTGACGTCCGATGGTGGCAAAGCGGCCGACACCGGCGGCGCGCGCCGCCTCGATGAATTCCTTGTGGCGGATCGAGAGCGTCTGACCGCGCACGATGCGCGCCATGGTTAGCCATTCCACCGCGCCGATGGCGACGAAGGTCAGGTAGAAATTGCGGTTGAAGATCACCATCAGAACGATCACGAGAAAAATGTACGGCAGCGAATAGAGCACGTCGACGAAGCGCATCATCAGCCCGTCGAGCCGCCGCCCGGCGAAGCCGGCGATGGCGCCGTAGCCGACGCCGATCAGGAGGCTGACGAGCGTCGCGACGATGCCGACGGCCAGAGACACGCGGGCGCCGTAGAGGACGCGGATGAAAAGATCGCGTCCCACCGCGTCGGTCCCGAACCAATGGGCGCCGCCGGCGCGGCAGGCGATCGCATCGCCCGGCCACCAGTCGGGCGCACAGGAGATGACGGAGTAATCAATCGAATCGTAAGCATAGGGCGAGAGCAGCGGCGCCAGGATTGCCGCGAGCGCGATCACCACCAGCACGATCATGCTCGCGACCGCGGCCTTGTTGGCAAGAAGACGCCGGCGCGCGTCGACCCACAGGCTCCGCCCCCTCACGTCGAAGGCGCGGTCGAGGGCGGTATCGTCGAACGTAATGCTCATCGCGCGTAGCGGACGCGGGGATCGAGCACCGCGTACAGAATATCGGCGAGGAGATTGAGCAGGATGATGAAGGCGGCGTAGAAGATGACGACGCCAAGCACCAGCGTGTAATCGCGGTTCGTCGCGCCCTCGACGAAATAGCGTCCGATTCCGGGTATGCCGAAGATGCGCTCAACGACGAGCGAGCCGGTGAGCAGCCCGGCGAAAGCGGGCCCCAGATAACTCACCAGCGGCAGAAGTGCGGCAGGAAGCGCGTGACGCAGCACCACGACCCGGTAGGGCAGGCCCTTGGCACGCGCGGTGCGCACGAAGTTCGAGCGCAGCACCTCCACCATGCTGCCGCGCACGAGGCGCGCAATGACCGCGATCTCCGGCAGCGCCAGCACGGCGACCGGCAAAATCATGTTGGCGAGCGCGCCATTGTTCCAGCCGCCCACCGGGAGCGACAAATCCACGCCGAAGAGCCGTACCCCCCAGACGCCGAAGATCAGCGTGAGCACCGGCGCGACGACGAAAGTGGGGATGGCGATGCCCGCGGTGGCGAACGACATCACGGCGTAATCGGCGGCGCGATTCTGCCGCAGCGCCGCGGCGACGCCGAAGCCGATGCCGAAGACGAGCGCGAGCGCCATGGCGCTCAAGCCCAGCCGCGCACTGACCGGCAAGCCTTCGCCGATCAGCCGGGCGACCGAAAAATCTTTGGTGCGGTAGGAGGGACCAAGATCGAAATGCGCGAGCCGACCGAGATAGAGGAAGTACTGTTCGTACAGCGGCTTATCCAGGTGATAGGCGGCGGCGATGTTGCGTTCGATTTCCGGGGGCAACCGGCGCTGGGTGTCGAACGGGCCGCCGGGCGCAAGCCGCATGACGAAGAACGACAGCGTGACGATGACGATGAGCGTCGGAATTGCGCCCAGGAGACGGCGGAGTGCGAAGCCGAGCATGAGCCTTTACCCGTGCCCCGGCGCAATCGCGCATCGCGCGTGTCTGTTATGCATGGTTTCCAAAGTCTTGACGCGACCCGCGGCCGTTCTCCCGGGCAAAATTAGCGTCCAAACATTTCGAAACAATTTCGCGCGGTTTTCCGCCCGGCGCGGCCGTTGCCCCGACCACCGCTTCCGCCTTCGCGCGGCGCGCTTCGGCGGACACGGCGCGGTCCCCTTCCCGACGCGTTGCCGCGCGCAGGAGGACCGTCAGCTATGCGAAGCGGACGGCGTAGATCGGCGGCAGGCGCGCGGGTTCGAGCTGCCAGGATTCGCCGGCATCGCGCGAGAACCATAAGCCGCCGGTCGTCGAGCCCATCACGAGTTGCTCGCCGCTGTCATCGACGTCGAGGCTGTGCCGGTAGACGAGGTCGTAGGCCGGCGACGGCAGCCCCTCGCCGAAGGTTTCAAAGGTCTCTCCGCCGTCGCGCGTACGGTTGACAACGAGCTTCGCATCGACGGGGTCGCGGCACTGGTCGGAATGCGCCGGCGCGAACCACGCGGTCAGCGGATCTTTCGGATGCGCGGCGACGGCAAAGCCGAAATCCGAGACCGGCGGCGAAAGGGCGCGCCAATGCGCGGCGCCGTCGGTGGAATGGAACACACCGTTGTGATGCTGCACCCATAAGGTCTCGGGAGCCGACAGGCAACGTACGACCCGGTGCGGATCCTGGACCGCCGAGTCGTTGCGCTGCTCCGGCGGAACATAGGCGGCGAACATGCCGTCGGTCCTGGCGCTCCAGCTGGCGCCGCCATCCTTCGATTCCCACACGCCGCCGCAGGAAATCCCGACCGTCAGGTGAGCGGGATTGTGCGGGTGAATGAGCACGGAATGAAGCCCCGCCTCGTCATAGCCGCCGCCGAACCAGCGCGCGCGCTCGGGCACGTTCCAGAGCGAATCGACGAGCCGCCACGTCGCGCCGCGATCTTCGGAAACGAACAAGCCCGCCGGAATGCCGCCCGCCCACAGCATGCCCGGTCTGTCGCCGCATTCGAGCGACCAGATCTGTTTCAACGCCGGATCGCCGGCAGTGCCTTGCGGAAACGCCGGCGGCGCGACTTCCTGCCAGCTCTCGCCCCGGTCGTCGCTGCGATGCAGCTTGGGCCCGAAATGGCCGAGATTGAGCGCGGCATAGATCGCCCCGTCCCGCGGATCGGCGAGCGACAACGTCACCAGCGAGCCTGCAAAATGCGCCCCGCCGGCGAGCCGCCAGCCCTTGTCCTCGCGCGCAAAGATGAAGAGCCCTTTGCGTGTCGAAACGAGCGCGCGGTGTTGCATCGTCATCCTCCCGAAAGTGCCTGCATCACGTAGATTTCCGATTGCGGCCGAAGCGGGGCCGCGAGCGCGCCATCATGCGCGAGGCGTTCGCCGTCAAGAAAGATACACACATGCTTGCGCAGACGCCCCTGCTCGTCGAGGACGTAATTGCGGGCCTGCACATTGTCCGAGAACAGCCGATCGAGCACATCCCCGACCGTTTGCCCGTCGACGTCGATGCCGTCGTTGGGCGCAATTCCTGTCAACCAGCGTGTGAAATGCACCTTCGCCATGGCGAAGGTTACGCCGCGGCCGGTTGCGCTGTCGACTGCGGCAGAGGCAGCCTCAGGCGAAATTCGCGCAGCAGCAACAGCAGGCTGAAACCCGCCTGAAGAATGACGCTGCCGACGGAAACGTACCACACCCACTCGATGCGAAAGCCGGGCTGAAGCGAAAGCAGGACGACCGGCAGCGCGAGCGTGAGGAAGCGCGAACCGGAACTCACGAGCGCGGGCCAGGTGTTGCCGAGCGCCTGAAACATGCCCGAACAGCTGTAAATGATTCCGGCGCCGATGAAATTCCACGAAATGATGCGCAGGAACTCCGCGCCCTGCACGACCACGCGCGGATCGTTCGAAAAGACGCGGATCAGCGCGTCGGGACGCCACTGGCAGATGAGCATCAGGACGATCATGACCGCGGTGCTGGCGACGATGGCGGTGCGAAACGTCGCCCGCACGCGCTCCCAGTTTTTGGCGCCGAAATTCTGCCCGGCAATCGGCGCCGCCGCGAAGGAGAGCGCAAAGCCCGGCATGAAGATCGCCTGCATCACGCGCGAGCCCGCGCCGTACCCGGCCTGCGCCTCGGTGCCGAACGAACGAATCGCCCAATAGATGATGCTCGTATAGACGACCATCAGCGCGAATTCGCCGCCCGCGGGAATGCCGATCAAAAACAGCCGCTTCCAGATCGCCCAGCGCGGCCGCCATTCGGCGAACCCGATGGCGACATAGTGCTCGTAACGGGCGAAATAGAAGACGAGCATCACGGCGCCGGCGCCGACCGCGATCGAACTGGCGAGGCCGGCGCCCGCAACGCCAAGCGGATGGCCCGTTCCCCAGCCGGCAATGAGCACCGGGGCGAGAATGATGTTGATGGTGAGGCTCGCCATGGAGATCAGCATCGTGGGCTGCACAATTCCGGTTGCGCGGAGCGACGAACTGAGCGCCGTCATCAAAAACTGCATCGCCAAGCCGGGAATGTAGAAGTACAGATAGACGCGTCCGGCTTCGGCGGTGGCGCTGCCCGCGCCGATCTGCGCCATGTAGAAAGGGGCGAGCGGGTAGAAAACGGCGAGCGTGAGCACGGTCAACAGCGCGCCGAGCGCGTTCGCCTGGTTGAAAACGAGATTGGATTCCTGCCGGTCCTTGCGTCCGACCGCGTGCGACAGAAGCGCAAGCGTTCCGGCGGCGAGCATCATCGTCAGGGCGAGAACCAGCATGACCACGTTTCCCGCGGCGCTGACACCGGCCAGCGCCGACGGACCGATATGCGCGACGAAATAAAGGTCCACGAGGAAATAGGCGGTCTGGAACACCATGCCCGCCATGATCGGGAGCGCCATGCGCAGCAGATGGCCGCCGATGCTCCCCGCCGTCAGATCGCGCAATGCGTGGTCCGCCCTTCTCCAACCGCAGAATCGCTATAGCACACTGATGATATCGGTCCGTGAAAAATCGCCGCCCAGGAACAGCAAAGGACAGTTGCTCTCCCTTGCCACCACATACGCGAAGCAATCGCCCAGGTTCAGGTTGGCGGCGTGCTTTCCTTTGCCCCATTTGGCATAGGCGGCACCCACCTGCAGCGCAGTCCGATGGGTTATCGGTACAATGTCGAAGCCGAAGTCATCAACAAGCCTGATCATTTCTTCCCCGACGCGACGCCGCGATGAAACGATGAGCGCTTCTGCCAGAGTTCCAGCGGAAATCAGTACGTTCTGTTCGCTCTCCAGCACTCCGATGCAATCGTCGGCAGTTGGTTCATCCAGAACGATCGACATCAGAGCGGAAGTGTCGACAGCAATCACTTCGGCAAGCCGTACTTATCGTACAGGAAATCCTGACTTCGCGCAGCGGACGGTCCCCTCGAGGCCTTCCGGCCCCCGGCAACACGGACGCTTTCCATGAGCGCACGCCGGCCGGCGCGGTCGGGAACGGCCTTCATGGCCACCAGGCGAACAATCGGCCGACCATGGCGCGTGAGCACGACTTCCTCGCCGGTTTCCGAGCGCCGCACCAGCTCCGTCAGTTGCCCCTTGGCCTCGGTAACGGAAATCTGCATCCTGGTTTTCCTGGACCGTTTATATGGTCCAGAATTCTGGACCATATAAGTGGTCCATGTCAACGGGCAGCGGGCCGGCAAAAAAAAGCGAAAGCCCGGTTCGTTGCGATCCGGGCTTTCCTATTCCCCGCGTCTGCGGGAAACATTGCGGGCAATGCCCGCTTCAACACGTTTCGATTGTCTGGCTGCGACCGGTGTTGCTTCCCGCCGGTCGTGGCTCCGCCTTCAGCAGAGCCCCGAATCTATGCCCGGTGGAGTGTTGTCCATGAGACACCTCCTCTTGCCCTCTCGTCGGGGCGACCGCGCCATCCGGCGCACGCGTTTCCAGCCTCTTGGGCGCCGGCATTTCGCGTTTCGCAACAGGGCGATTCTCCGCCGGAGCGCGCGGCCTGTCAACGACAAAGGTGAATCGTCTTCGGCACCTGCACCCTTAGCGGAGTGCACACCTCAATTTTGCGCACACATCAATGTTGCGCCCAGCCCCAGCCGCTTATTCGCCAGCCCGGGCCGAGCTTTTGCAAGGCCATGGTCCACACACCGCGTTCCGAGACGGGCTTGCCGTTCAGTTTGAACGTGAAACGCGTTGGATAGACGGCGTAGGCGCGATCGCCGGTCACGGTGACGTGCCATGCCTCTCCGAGCCTTACGGTAGCGCTGGTCATGGCGGCCTTCTTCGCGCTTGCATCAAAAGCGCTCCACCAGTCTCCACAAGCTTTCGCACCCTGCCAGACGTAGGGCGCAAAATCGTCGAGGATGATCGCGTTATCGGTACAAAGCGAATTCCACGCCTTCATGTCGTTCTTGTTGAATGCCTCGTCATACTGCCTGAGCGTCGCCATCACGTCGTCTTTATCCGTCGCAACAGCGAAGTTCGCAACGAACGACGCAAGTGCCGCAACGGTTGCAAGAATGGGAAGACGGTATTTCATCATTGAGCCCCTCAGCCTGATCGCCCGACGATCCTAGATTGGCAGTCCTGGCGCCACAAGGCCGCCCGCCCGTGTCTCACATTGTTGTCAGCTACATGACAGCGCCCATATTCGCGCTTCGCCGAAGTCAAAATGGTGTACGGTCACCCGTTGGGCGCAGGCGCCGATCGTTTCTCAAAGCAGGAAGCCCGCACCATCGGCGATCCAATGCGCGAGCATGTTGGCGGGAAGGTTGCGCCGCCAAAGATATAGGACGGTCAGTACAACGCCGCCGTAACCGGCCACGATCAGCTGCGCGGGCCCCCAGGTCCCGAGATGCGCATAGGTGAAGGCGGCCCAGGAAATGACCGCGGCCAATGCCGTGCTGCCGGACCATTCTTTGAGGCGCTCGATCGGATAGCCGCGGAACAGGAGTTCCTCGGCCACCGCCGCGCGCGTCACCAGCAGGAAACGGTACCAGAACGGCGTGTCGCGCAGTGCCTTCATTTCGTGCACGTTCATCGCAAGATGCAACAGCGGGAAAACGATTTGATAAATTACGATAATGCCCGCCACCAGAAGGAGTCCCGCGATCACCGCCGGCACAAGGTCCCATAGCTTCGGACGCCGAAGCCCGATCGAGGCAACGCTTCGGCGTTCCACCAACAGGACGTACAGCAGCACGACCGCGACAGCGATCCACCAGAGAACCTCGCCGCCGAGAAGCCGGCCGAGTCCGCTATAGGTTCGTCCCCATGGGCCCAGCGGCAACAGCGCAAGACCGAGACTCAAGAGGAGACCAACGGCGATGAGAAGCCGCCGCCTGTTGACCTCCGTCATGTCGGTACCTTTTGCATCCGCCGCGGGCGCGGTACGAGTTCGCCGCCGCAATTGAGGCAGCGGCCGTTCATGGTCTCCGCACAGGCGCGGCAGAAGGTGCATTCGTAGGAACAGATGCGAGCGTCGGCACTGTCCGGCTCCAGCGCGCTCCCGCAGCGCTCGCAACGCCCGCGCATTTCAAGCGCCATCGCGTTCTCCGTTCAGGGCATCGACTTTATTTCGCCGACCAGCATGTCGGCAAACGCTTTCACCACCCGCGGCAGGCGCCGGCGACGCACCACAATGTCTATGGTGGTATCGCGAAATTCCGGCTCCGCAATCGGTACGGCAGCCAGATCGGCCGGCCACTGGCGTCGTAGGATCGCGCGCCTCGGGAGAATCGCCGCGCCCGCGCCACGCCGGACGAAATCGCGCAGAGTTTCGAAGACGTTGCTGGTCAACGCCGGAGAGAAGGCGAGACCCGCCCGCGCGCAGGTCTGATCGAATATGCGTCTCACTCCGAAATCGCTATCCGGCAGCGCGAGAGCCACACCCGCAAGATCGCCAAGGCTGGCCGTGTCCGCCAGAGCGAGTTTGTGTCCCGGGGGTACGGCGAGCATGATCGGTTCCGGAACGCTGGCAAGGATCGCGATATCGGGAGCGGGTTCGGCGCAAAACGCGACGCCGATGTCGTATTTGTCTTTGCGAAGGGCGTCGATGATTTGCGGCGCGGGCATGAGGCGAAGATTGAACGAGACGGAAGGATATCGCTCCCGGAACCGCCCGATGGCATCGATCGGCCCGTATGATGCCACGCTTTCCACAAGAGCAAGGTTCAAGAGGCGGCGCTGAGTTCCGCGCATGTCGTCGAGATCGGCACGCAACGCGTCGTAGTCCTGCAGCACCGCTCGCGCATACTCCGCGACCAGCCGCCCCGCGTGGGTCAGCGACACGCCGGCGGCGCTTCGCGCCATCAACGCGGTGCCGATTTCACGCTCGAGTACGGAGATGTTGCGGCTGACGGACGATGGGGCGACGCCCAGCGCCTCGCTCGCGCGGCGAATCGAACCGGCGCGGGCGGTCTCGTCGAATGCCCGCAACATGCCGTAAAACATTGCTCTGCACCGCTTCCGGCCCCGCGCAGCATGTTGCGTTTTGCGCAACACTGCAATCGGCGATTTGGTCTCCCGCAGATGCGGCGCCGCGATGCAGCATGCTCGCGGGCCGCGCTCCTCGATCGGGATGGCTGATGAACAGGTGCATCACAGCTTTGCTTCTCTGTCTCGTGGCGCAACCTTCAACGGCGCAGCAATTCGCGTTCTCGCCGCCGCCGTCGCGCGATCCCGCTGCGCTTTCGCGCGCCATGTCGGGGCTCGCCAATCGGGTCATCCCCGTCTACCGCAGCACGGACGCCGAAACCTGGCTCGACAATCTGTTCCGGTTGCAAATGGTGGCCGGACGATTGGGCGACGCTGCCAAAACCATTTTCAGGCTCCGCTCGCTGGCCATTTCGGGCGATCCGCACCGGGGCGCCGCACGGGACGCGCAATACGAAATTCTGGCGCGCGCCGAAGCCCGCAGCCGCCAAAAGGGCGTAACGTTTGCGGACGCGTTCGGCGACGAATTTCGTGCGCTGGTGCGGCCGCTCGACAACCGCACGTCGGCGCTGGTGATGCGCCTCTTCAATGGCGAGGAATTTGGCGGCCTCAGCCTCATCATCGACCGGACGGCACTCCATCGCGGGCTCGAACGCCAGCTCGCGGCCCGCAAAGGAAAAAACACCATCACGCTTGCCGACGCGCTCGCCTTGATCCGCGCGTATCAGATGGATGAATCCTACCGCCGCTTCCTGCCTTTTGCCGGTGCGCTGGTAAGCGAGGACGACAACCGACGTTACGTGGTCGAGAAAAACATCCAGGTGCGTACGCCGGATGGCGCTACCGTCTGCACGCAAATCGTACGCCCGCGCGGTCGCGAACGTTTGCCGGCGCTGCTCGAGTTCACCATCTATGCCGATCCGCCGAGCACGATCAGCGAAGCACGACGCTCGGCATCGAACGGATATGTCGGCGTGACGGGATTCTCACGTGGGAAGATGTGCAGTCCGGACAAACCCGTGCCGCTGGAGCATGATGGAGCTGACGCCTCGGCGCTCATCGAGTGGATCGCAAAGCAGCCGTGGAGCGACGGCCGCGTCGGCATGTTCGGTGGGAGCTACAACGGCTTTACGCAATGGTCGGCGGCCAAGCACATACCCAAACCGCTGAAGGCGATCATGCCGTCGGTTGCGACAGCACCTGGCATCGACATGCCGATGGAGGGTGGCATTGCTCTCAGCTTTAATTTCTATTGGCCGCTGTATGTCGCGAGCGGGCACGGTCTCGACGGCGCGGCCTTCGAGGATACCGCGCGCTGGGACAAACTCTTTCGCGATTGGTATGTCAGCGGCCGCGCCTACGACGACCTCTCCGCCATCGCGCATGTGCACAATCCCGTTTGGGACAGATGGATCGCCCATCCCGACTACGACGCCTACTGGCAGGGGATGACTCCGCAGGGACGCGAATTCGCGCGCATCAATATCCCGGTGCTTGCGACGACCGGCTATTACGACGGAGCACAGACCGGGGCGCTTTATTACTTCGGACAGCTTCAGGCGCCGCCAGGTGCCGGTCACTATCTGGTGGTCGGACCTTACGATCACATTTCAGGGCAACGCGGCACGGTGAATGTGTTCGGGGACGAGCAGAATATTTTGTCGGGCTACAAACTCGATCCGGCCGCCATGATCGACATCGGCGTTTTGCGTTATCAGTGGTTCGACTATGTTTTCGGGCGCGGCCCCAAACCGGCGATCCTGCAGGACACGGTGAATTACGAAGTCATGGGCGCAAACACCTGGCGGCACGCATCATCCTTCGCTGCCATGGCAAACCGGACGCTGCATTTCCATTTGGGTTCAGAAAGGACAGGCAACACCTGGCTCTTGACCGAAACCATGCGGGCGAACGATGCGACGATCGAGCAGAAAATCGACCTTGCGGACCGGTCGGACGCGAACCGCGTCGTGCCTGGCGGAAACATTCTTGATCGCGCGCTCGACACCTGGCTTGGGCTGGAATTCGTCAGTGCGCCGTTTGCGAAACCGACGGAGGTGAGCGGGCTCTTTTCGGGAACGCTGCGGGTCGTCACCAACAAGAAGGATTTCGATTTTGCCATTCAGCTGTACGAACTCACGCCTTCGCACGAATATTTCGAACTCTCCTGGTTGCTGGCGCGCGCCAGTTACGTTTCCGACCGCCGTCACCGACACCTGCTCAGCCCAGGCGCGGTCCAGCAACTGCATGTGCAGAGCGGGCGATTGACGAGCCGCATGTTCGAGCCTGGAAGCCGCCTGGTGGTGTTGATCTCCGCCGTGCGTCAGCCTAACACCGAAATCAATTACGGCACGGGCAAAGATATCGCCCGCGAGACCATCGCCGATGCGAAGACGCCGCTCGACATCCAATGGCTCGGCAGCAGCACGATCGATATTCCCGTCCGGCAGTAAGCAAGATGGCCGGTTCAATCCCGCGGCATCAGCGCGTTGATGTTGGCGTTGGCGTAAGGACCTTCGCCGAACGGCTCGGAACGTCCGTCGCGCAGGAAAGCTTCCGCAAGACTTCGCGCAAAACCGAGCGAGGCACGTGCGAGCCCGGCGCCGGCGCTTAAGCGGCGGACGCCAAGCGCCTGCAGCCTCGCCGCGTCGGGCAGTCCCGGCCAGGCGAGGATATTCAGCGGCAGCGCGATGTCGGCCACGAGTCGTGCGATGAGCGATTCTTCGGCTGCGCCGGGCACGAAAATCGAGTGCGCCCCGGCGTCCCCGTACAGTTTTGCGCGCCGGACGGTTTCCTCGTACGCCGACTCGCCTTGGGCAAGCTTGTGCAGGTAGACGTCGATGCGCGCGTTGATCCACAGATCGACGCCTTTGCGCTGCGCGTCGTGGCGCACCCGATGGATCTTGGCGCATAATACGTCGGGCGATCCGTGCCCGTCTTCGATGTTGATGCCGACGGCGCCGACCTCGATCAGACGCGCGACAAAATCGCCGACCGTATTCGGGTCGTCGGCAAAGCCGGCCTCGAAATCGGTGGACACCGGGACGTGGACGGCGCGCACGATCTCGCGCACCGCCGCGATCAGCGTGGCGAGCGGCATGGCCTGGCCGTCGGGATAACCGTGCGCCCAGGCAAGCGCCGCGCTCGAGGTGGCAATCGCTTTGGCGCCTGCCGCTTCAATGATGCACGCGCTGCCAGCGTCCCATGCGTTCGGAAGGATGAGCAATCCATCCTGATGCAGCGCGTGAAAGGCGCGCGCCTGTTCCTGTTGCGTCATTCCGCTGCCTCCAGCCGGAATTTTCCGGATGTGTGTTTCGCCTCGTGTTCCAGCAGCCATTTCTTGCGCGGGAGGCCGCCACCGAAGCCAGTAAGCGATCCGTCTCTGCCGATCACGCGATGGCAGGGCACGATCACCGCGATCGGATTGGACCCATTGGCCAGCCCCACCGCACGCATGGCTTTCGGTTCCCCGATTTTTTTCGCCAGGGCACCGTAGCTCAGCGTCTGGCCGACGGGAATTCTGCGCAACTGCTTCCACACCTTGTTCTGGAAGGGCGTGCCGCCGAACACGACCGGAATTCTGTCCAGGGCATCCATGTCACCGGCGAAATATGCCTTCAGCGCCGAGCCGTGACCGAAGGGGTCGCGTTTGGGGACGAGCCCGGCACCGGGAAAGCGCCGCGCGAAATCCTTGCGCCAGCGCGCTCCGTCGCCGTCGAACGACAGCATCCGCATTGCGCCTTTCTGATCCGCGACGACGGCGAGCGGGCCGACCGGCGTGTCGACCACATCGAAGAAGAAGGTTTCGGTTTCAGCCATGAGCGATACTCCTTGAGTCTCTATCGGATGTCTCGCGACCGGACTGCGAGCCGGCCGTCCACAGATGCTGCGCAGCGTAGGCGCGCCACGGCCGCCAGGCTTCCGCGCGTTTGGTCAGCGCTTCGGGCGAGAGCCGTTTGCCGTTCGTGGTCATGGCGCGCAACAGCCCGATATCCGCGGCCGGAAAGGCGTCGGCGTCGCGAAGCGCGCGCAAGGCCCAATATTGTACCGTCCATTCGCCGAAACCGGGCAACGCCAGCATGCGCGCGAGCACATGTTGGTGCAGGCTTGCCGGATCGAACAGCTTCGGTTCGGCACTTGCGGTCTGCGCCAGCGCTTGCAAGGCCTTCACCCGCGCGCCCGGCATGCCGAAATTGGAAAGATCGGCGGAAACGATCTGGTGCGGCACCGGAAAAAGATGCGTGAGCGCATCATGTCCCGTTTGCGTACGCGAAACGGGCGAGCCGCAGAGCCGGGCGAGCTTTCCCGCGAGCGAACGCGCGCCGCTGACGGTGATCTGCTGACCGAGGATGGCGCGGACCGCATGTTCGAAGGGATCCCACGCACCGGGCGTGCGCAACCCCGGACGCTTTGCCACCAGCGGCGCGAGGCCTGCGTCCTTCGCGAGATGCGCACCGATCGCTTCCACATCCGCGTCCAGATCGAACATGCGGCGCAGGCGGCCGACGACGGAAAGAAGCGCGCGCAGGCGCGGCAGGCGAATGGTCGCGACGAGGCAATTGCGTGCGCTCTCGTGGGCAATTTCGAAACTGCCGACCGCGCCGTCCAGCGCAATTGTGCGGCGATAGCGGCCGTTCGCAACCAGTTCGACGCCCGCAATGGCACGCTCGGCGAAGAAGGCGAGAATCGCCTCCCAGTCGTAAGGCGGCCGGTAGCCGAGCCTCAGTGTCACCAGCGAGGGCTCCACGGCCGCGCTACGCAGGAGACGCAGCTCGCTCGGCGTGCGGCTGTACAGTTTGCGGAAGGCGTCGTTGAAACGGCGGATGCTGCCGAACCCGGCGGCTTCAGCAACCTCGGTCATCGAAAGCCGCGTCTCCTGGATCAGCTGCTTCGCGAACAGAATCCGTCGTGTCTGCGCCACCGCGATCGGCGGCACGCCAAGATGCCTGTCGAACAGGCGGCGCAACTGGCGCTCGCCCAGTCCAAGCTTCTCGGCGAGCACGGCAATGCCCGCTTCGCCGCCATCGAGCCCGCCTTCGGCGATCAGCGCCAACGCGCGCGATACGGTGTTCGAGGTGCCGCGCCAGGCAGCGGCATCGGGCGAAATTTCCGGTCGGCAGCGCAGGCAGGGGCGAAAGCCCGAGGTCTGCGCCGCCGCGGCGCTCGGGAAGAAGCGGCAATTCTCGCGCTTCGGCGTGCGCGCCGGGCAAATCGGCCGGCAATAGATCCCGGTCGTCTTCACGCCGACAAAGAGGCGGCCGTCGAAACGCGCATCGCGCGCCGCGAGCGCGCGATAACAGATGTCGTCGGTAGGGAGCGTCGTGTTCATGGCCCGACTATGCCCGATTCCCTGGCGTCCGTCTGGCCATTTTCGGACGTGATCGTCGGGGAATTATATACTTGACTCAGCAGCGGTGAGGGCCTATATTCCTCCCAGAACGAGGGAATTTAGCCATGACGACCGCTCCGAATCCGCTGAACAACAAGATTTTCCAAGACGCCACAAAGGCCCGCGCATGGCTCGAAAGCCTGCTCTGGGCTGATGGCCGAGTCTGCGGGTATTGCGGCACGGTTGACGAGTCGACACCTCTGGAAGGCCGTGACGGCTATTACCAGTGCAATTCCTGCCGCAAGCAATTCACCGTCCAAGTCGGCACCGTCTTTGAGCGTTCGCACATTCCGCTGAACAAGTGGCTGATGGCCGCTTTCCTTCTCTGCGCCTCAAAGAAAGGCATGAGCGCGCACCAGATGCACAGGATGCTAGGCGTCACCTACAAGTCGGCTTGGTTCATGTGCCATCGCCTGCGCGAAGCTATGGCACCGTTGAAGGCTGGTCCGTTCGGCGGCGAAGGCATGATCATTGAGGCCGATCTCACCTTCGTCGGTGGCGAACAAAAGAACAAGCACGCGAATAAGCGTGTCGGGCGCGTTGGCAACAAAGACAAGCAGATCGTTCACACGTTGGTCGAGCGCGGCGGTCGCGCTCGTTCCGATCACATCGCCAAGATTAGCGGCAAAACCGTTCGCGCGGTTCTGACAAAGCAGGTTGACCGCAGGTCGGCCCTAATGACCGACGAAGGCGGCGAGTTTTGGCGCGTCGGCAAAGAGTTTGCCAGTCATGAAAGCGTGAACCATTCGGCCGGTGAATATGTGCGCGGTGGCGTGCATAGCAATACGGTCGAGTCATATTTCGCGACATTCCAACGTGGCATCGTCGGGACGTACCACAGCGTCTCCGAAGCGCATTTGAAGCGCTACCTTGCCGAGTTTGATTTCCGATACAACGAACGTTCCGCGCTAGGCGTGGGAGACGGTGAGCGCGCGACCAAAGCCCTCAAAGGGATCGTTGGAAAGCGCCTCACCTATCGACGGACTGACAAAGCCGGTAACGGTCAAGCAGAAGGCCCGCGCGTTTTTACGGTGGCGCAACCGATATAGGGCGGCAATAGGGGCGGAGGGGAGAACCGGAAAATGATACGATCAAAAAACCCTTGGCTCCGATGGCTCGCGGTCTGGTGGGTTGTAGTCGGTGCAATAGGACTGTTGTTTGTCGCGGGCTTCTCGATTGCCCATTTCTACTACGGTATGCAGCTGTATGATCCTAAGAGCGGACTGGCTGTAAGCCCATTCGTGACAGCATGGATTTTGGGTGGAATGGCTTCTGGTTTTGCGCTGTTCGCCGGAATCGGTGCGGCAATACTGGCAAACCGGGGTTAGAGCGCCGATCGGCGCTCCCCGCAGGTGTCATTTTCGGATAGGGTGGGAAGTGATTCGCACGGTGTCTCACCACCGTTCGTATCATCCGTTGCCGCCATGCCCGCGCGCAACGAATCGGTTCTCCCGTGCAAAGGAGAATCGAAATGCGCGGGCTTGTCCAGCTTAATGCTCTCACTCTTATCAAAATTCTTCGCTACGTTGTCCTGATCCCAAGCGTCCAGCGCCATTTAGACGATTGTGCCGGGTATGAGATTGTCGACAGGAAGCTAGTTCCCGGTCTTCCGCCACTTCGGAATCGTCACGTCCTTGGATTTGCGCATCTCCCGCCAGTTAGACGGACGAACGTTATCATCCATCCAAGTTTCAAAGGGCGTGCCGGGACCGTTTTTGCTGAGTGACCATTCGCCAATTTCCATCGCCGTCCAGTCCTCAAAATCGTCCAGTAGCGGCCTCACGCGCGCAATGAGGATTTCGGGCAGGTTTGATGGAAGAAACGCGATTGCAAGCGTTTTCTGTCTGTGTAGTACCTTCGCACCGCCGGGCAGTTTGGACAATAAACGGTCCACTTTTTCCTGACAGAATTCCAACGGTACCTTCAATGTCAAATTGAGCAACAATGCATGAGCGCTCACGCGAATCACTCCGTGTCACCCAAAAATGGTGGCAACACTCAAGCGAAATGCAAAGGACCGAATCGCTAACTGGCGATTTATCCACATGCGCGCACCAGCGCCGGAATTTGCTAGCGTTTTGGCCGGCGTTCCCGCGCTTTTTTGGCGTGCGGCTTATGCCCCATCTTTGCCGCTGATTTCACCAGGGCCTCAAATTTCGGCCAAGCATCGGGATCGAGGTCCAGATTCGCAGAGGTAGTGTTTTTTTGTTTTACTGGCGCTTTCCGCGTTGCTGGCCGCTGTTTCATGTCGAAATCACTTCTCTATCCGAAGGATCAAAAACTCTCTATCGCGCTTGGAGAGTTGACCATCTGTTGGGGCTGGCTCGAAACAGGAATCGATGAACTTATAACCGAAATGGCCGAATTGGACAACGAGAAGGTCGCTCACTGTGTTACCGCGCGGGTCGGGGACATTCGCAGTAAAGTCAAACTGGCGAAGGCTTTGGGATTCATCTGCAAGACGGACGAGGGGTGGTTCCGAGAGCTATTGAAGGTCTTGGACAAAGTGGACAACGATCTTCGGCCTCGGCGCAACGACTTTGTGCATACCCACTGGATTCATCCTAAAGGCCGTCTCACTCGGAGGCATCGCAGGACAAAACTGGTCAAGCCGCAAGCGTTTCAGATGGAACTAATCACGCAGCAAGATATCCCAGAGAAACTATCGAGCATTTACAAGCTGAATTCCGAAATCAGTGATTGCTGGATGAATCTGATGGTTCTTTACTGGTACATCATGCGCGAGGATGGCGAGCGTTTAACGCAGCCGCCACTGTCTTTTCAACAATATCTTCGAGCGTTAAAATCAGCTCAGAGGCGTCAACGTGCTTCGCAAGCTCGCAAGCCCCGGCAGCGATCATCTCGGAAGAAATAGCGTCGGCCTGTCGTTTGCGTTTATGCCCGTCGGCTTTATGCTGAGTCAAGTATATAAATCCCGATCGTCGGGGGGGCGCGAGCCCCTTCTCCCGCTCGCCGCTACGCGGCTCGAGCCTGCGCTAACGAGCGATTGCACTGAGGATGAGAACGAGCACCACAAGCGCGACAAGCGCGAGCGGGCCTTTGGCCCTGGCGTTTAACCAGCCTGTATGAATACTGAGCTCACAGTTCTCGACGAGACTTTGGAGAAGTTGATGCACGGTGCGGCCTTCTTCCAACGCTCCGCTCAAGGCGGCTAACGAGATTATTGGAAGTAAGGGCCGTTCCCGACCTCGGGATGTTCCCTTGACAGGCGGCTGAGCACCAGCCGACCACATCTATAGGGTCAACATAAGGATGCCGTTTGTCCGTGGCAAGTACCCGCGCCCACACCAGGGCCCAAGGATCGAATTACCGGGACGGGGCATCGCGCGCGGGAAATTCTCGCGGAGATATTGATATGATCGACCCAGCTGGGGTTATGATTCGGGTCATTCCGCTCAAAATCCGACGGGACGCGCGAACGTGGCAGAAATCGACGCCATCACGCCTGAACAGAGACTCTGGTACAAACTGTCGTTCGAGCTCAAAGTTAGCCGTTCATATGGTATACAATTCCAAGATTTCTTCTCGACGGTAATGGAAAAATATCACGGCACGGATTTTGTCCGTATTCGTGCATTCGGTTCGCTCGGAGATAAAGGTTGTGACGGGTATGTACAGTCGACCGGGGCGACGTATCAGTGTTTTGGAAAATCCCACGATTCTTCGGTGAATGTGCAGAAGCTCGTCGATAAAGTTGGTGACGATTACGCAACTGCGGCTACGCATTTGAATTCTATCATGAAGGAATGGCATTTCGCGCACAATTTAGTGGACGGCTTGCCCGTCAACGTTGTACAGAAGATAGAGTTGCTCCGGAGCGATAACCCGCATCACAAGTTTGGACTTATCGGCCCCAGCGGACTGGAAGTACTCGTATTGCAGCTAAGCCCTGATGACTTACACCCGTTGCTTGGGCCTGCGGCAACTGCCGAGGATACTCGCAACCTCCAGTTGGAGGAGGTGCGCGACCTAATTCAAAACCTCATGGCAAAAATCGACGCGAAGCCGAACATTTCGGGACCAATCACACCCGTACCGACTACCAAGCTGGAATTCAATAAACTACCAGCCCATTGGGTGGGTCTCATCCGGCTTGGTATGCAAAATGCCGGCTACGTTCAGCAGTATATTGACGAGCACCGCGATCCGGAGGTCGGCGAACGCCTGGCTAAAATATTTGGGGATCAATATCGAACGCTTAAGCTTGAAGGGCTTGCGCCGGTGGCGATAATGAACTCATTGTATGAGCGGGTGACGGGCGTTGGTAGCGTTACCGCCCAACGGCAAGTGGCTGCACAGGCCCTGCTGTCGCACCTATTTGAATCCTGCGACATCTTCGAAGACAAACCGTTTGCCCGATGATCTTGCCAAGCAAGCATCTTTCTCCCGCCCGTGCGCTGATCAAAGTCGGTGCCGAGGTGCTGTCCCAACTCGATCAACCCAGCTCGATTTCGGAACTTTGGGATCGGGTCCGGCGAGCGAGAGGCGGCCTCTCGTCTGGCTCGGCCCCTTTGTCATTCGATTGGTTTGTTCTCTGCCTATCATTCCTCCATTCGATTCGCGCAATAGATTGGAGCGATGGACTGATTTCGTCTGGCGGTGATGAGCCGTGATCATTTCCATCGATAGCGATCTTCCAACCTTCAAAACAGTCCACTTCCGACGAGGGTTGAATGTGCTCTTGTCCGACAAATCTCCCGATTCCGGCGAGAAGCAGACGCGAAACAGCGCAGGCAAAACAAGTCTCGTCGAGCTTATACATTTCCTGTTCGGGGCGAACGCCACGAAGGATTCTTTGCTGCGTAACCCCGCTCTCGCGAAGTACACTTTTCGTGCAAGGATCGAATTCGATGAAGGTATATTAATTGTAGGCCGGAGCGGGTCGGAGCCATCGCGCATCCTGGTAAGCATGGAAGATGCGGCGACATTCCGGCTGAAGGGAAAGTTCGACAGGAAATCTGGAGTTCACTACGTCACAAATGAAGTCTGGAAGGAGTTTTTGGGCGCCAGGCTGTTCGGCTTGCCTTTGCACCTCGAAGGGTCCGCATTCGGTGAATCAAACGCACCATCATTCCGAGCACTATTTGCATATTTCGTGAGGCGCGGAGCCGGTGGGGCTTTCCTGCGACCAGAACAACAATCCGAAAAGCAGCAGCGATCAGACTGGCAAATTAACCTGTCGTACCTTCTGGGGCTGGATTGGCGCATCCCTTTCGAATTGCACAATGTAAGGGAACGAGAGAAACAACTGGAAGAGCTTCGGAAGGCAGCAAAAAGCGGCGCTTTGGGAGAAGTCATCGGCACCGTTGCCGAATTGCGACCGAAATTGGTGCTCGCGGAAGCGAACGCGAAAAAATTAAGTGATGACATTGCCAACTTCCACGTAGTTGAGTCCTACCATGAGTATTCCGACAGGGCGGCACGCGCGAGATCACAGATGCTCGCAATCGAGCGTCGAGCGATCCCGCTTAAGGAGGCCGCGGCGCACCTTCGTGACGCGCTGGCCCGCGAGCGCGCGCCCGAACCCGGAGACCTATCCCGCCTCTACGAATCGGTCGGCGTTGAATTGCCAGGTGTCGCCCTTCGTCGTTTCGAGGAAGTTGCTGAATTCCACGCGTCTGTGATCGAGAACCGCCGTCATCACCTTCTCGAAGAGATCGCAGGTATAAACAAGGCGATTGCGGATGGGGATGAGCGCGTTGCCAAACTTAACGCAGAGCGGAGTTCGATACTTCATTTCCTGAGTGGCGCCGGTGCTTTAGAAGACTTCCTAACGCTGCAAAAAAAACTCGCCGACCTGGAAGCGGAAGCAGCTAGCCTAAAGAAGAAATTCGAAACGGCGGAGTTAATTGAGGGGGAGGCGACGAAGCTCAATATTGATCGCGCCAACATTCAACGCCGGTTGCAAGAAGACCATCAAGTCCGAAGAGACCGGATCGAGAACGCCATTATCATAATTGGCAATGCGATCTCTAATCTGTACGAGGACAGAACTGGGGAGTTCGTGGTGGATGCCACGGAAAATGGGCCCGAATTCAGCATAACGATCCAAGGAGATCGCGGGGCTGGTATATCGAGTATGGAAATCTTTTGTTTCGACCTCGCGCTCTTCGAGATCACAGGTCAAGAAAAGCGCGGCCCGCGGTTCTTAATCCATGACAGCCATCTTTACGACGGAGTCGACGAACGTCAAATTGCTCAAGCATTGCACCTGGGTTCAAACGCTGCGGAACTGATCGGAGGTCAGTACATCGTCATGATGAACTCCGATATTTTCGACCGTTTACCGCATTTGGATACCTTCGACCGCAACGCGGCGGTGTTGGCGACGCGGTTGTCAGACGAAACGGACACGGGCGGCCTGTTTGGCTTTAGGTTCGACTAATAATGTTCGCTGAAAAACAACCAGAGATGGACGGCAAGACACAAACGCTTGCTAAGAAAGTATACAAGCTACAGAATGCGATCGTGCGCGAGCTTAACGACGCGCATATTTTTCTTGAGCAGGCTACGCCGTTTCTTGAAGAAGCAAAGGAGGCATTTGCGCGCAGCGAAAGCGACACCGATCGGCGCTACTACGTACCATCGGTTGGCCGCACTAGCGTTGCTGAGCGAACCGACCGGGAACTCAAAGCCATTTATGACGGCTATCTTAAGGACGGTTTGTGTAAGTCCTTTCTTGTTAGCGTGTTGTCGCGGTTTGAGGCGTTTCTGTCGGACGTTTTGGCCGCGGTCCTTCAAACGTACCCCCAGAAAATTACAATTCGCGTCCAGGATATTCCTGCCTGCCCCGCTGTGAGCCCCACAGAAGTCTTTAGTGCGGCCGACAAATCGCAACTGGTGAATCAAATCATCAGAGAACACCTAGTAAGTGTTTTCCGTCAGAGGCCAAAAGCCTACCTAGCTTATGCCTGTGCTCTCATAGGGTGTGAAGAGGATGTGAGTTTTCGGGACTATTTTGAAATTGCGGCAACGCGGGATTTGATCGTCCATAACGACCTCATCGTGAATCAATTATACATTGACAAGGTGGGTGACCGCGCCCGAGGCTCGCCCGGTGATAGATTGACAGTGGAACGGCCCTACTTTTACGACTCTCTCGCGCGCATGAAGAAAGTATCTGGGGCAATCAAGCGCGAAGTCGAATCAAGATTTGGATCACAAACCAAAGCAGCGGAAGCGCCAAAAAATAAGCAGCCCTAATTTGCTGGCTCGCGATAGCTCCGAATCACACGTTGTTTCCCAAGTCGAAGACCTTCGACGCTGGCTGACTTGCATGCCCCATCGTCAGGGAGCTTCGCTTCCGATGATAGCGTCGCGCGGATCATCTCCGTCGATCTCAGTCCGGGAAGCACGACGCGCGTCGGCGCGGAGTGCGGGAGAGGGGGCGCGCGAGAGAGAACTACGCGTCGTAGCTCAACGTCACTTCGTCGCTCGTCGGCACGGCCTGGCAGGTGAGCACGTAACCGGCGGCGATTTCGGATTCGGAAAGGCCGAAATTCTGCTTCATTTCCACGCTGCCAGAGAGAATCCTGGCGCGGCAGGTGGTACAGACACCGCTCTTGCACGCATAAGGAGCCGGCAGCCCAGAAGCCTGTACGTTCTCCAGGATGTTGCCCTTGTCCGCATCGAAGAGAATTCGCTTCTTCCGCCCATCGAGCGTCACCACTAGTCCCCTGCCCGCCGCTTTCTGCTGCAGCGCCTCGGCACGCGCGAGCTGTTCGGCCGATGGCGCGCTGGTGGTGAAGCGCTCGATGAAGATCCTGTCGTTCGCAACGGCGCGGGCTCGAAGCCCTGCTTCCGCCGCATCCATCATCGGCCCCGGCCCGCAGATGAACACCGCATCGGCGGATTTCACGTCGACCAGTTGGGAAAACACCTCCTCGCATTTCGCGCGGTCCAGACGGCCGTTGAACAGCTCGATCTCCTCCGCCTCGAATTCGAGGAAGTGATAGATCTCGAAGCGCGCGAGGTAGCGGTTCTTGAGGGCGGCGAGTTCTTCCAGGAACATGATCGAAGCCGTGTCACGATTGCCGTACAAGAGCGTGAAGCGGCTTTCCGGTTTCGTCGCGAGCGCCGTCTTCAGAATCGCGATCACCGGCGTGATACCCGAGCCGCCTGCAAGACCGATGTAATAAGGTGCCGGATCGTCGGTTTGCGGCAGCACGAAATTGCCGAGCGGCGGCAGCACGTCGATCGTGCGTCCTTCGCGCAGATTGGCGTTCGCCCAGGCGGAGAATTTTCCCGCCGGCATCTGCTTGATGGCGATGCGGATCTCGTTTTCCGCCGGCGCTACGCAGACCGAATAGTTGCGGCGCACATCCTCGCCGTCGAGCATCATGCGGAGCGTCAGGTGCTGTCCGGCCTGGAAGGCAAACACCTCGCGCAGGCGCTCGGGGATGTCGAAGCGGACCGAAATCGCGTCCTGGGTTTCGCGGCGCACCTCCGCGATGGTCAGCGCGTGGAATTCGCGGTTCAGCGACATTCAGAAAAGCTTGTCATGCTGCGCGCATGCGCAGCATCCATGCTTCGACAGGCTCAGCATGAGGATTCCCCTCGTCCCGAACTTGTCGAAAGGTGGATCATGCGCTTGCGCGCATGATGACAAGCAAAAGGAAAACTGGCCCATGTGCATCAGTGGCACTTGAAGCGGTCGAAAGGTTCGCTGCAGTCAAGACAGCGGTGGAGCGCCTTGCACGGTGTCGAGCCGAAGCGGCTGATCTCGTCCGTGTGCATCGAGCCGCAGCGCGGGCACTGCGCCGGTTCTTCGTGGAGGCTGTGTCTTGCCGCGCCTTTCGGCGGCGGCGCGATGCCCCAGCCGTGCAATTTCTCGCGGCCTTCATCGCTGATCCAGTCGGTGGTCCATGGCGGCGACAGCACGGTTTCGATTCTCATCGCCGCGAAGCCCGCATCGTCGAGTGCTTTGCGGATATCCCGCGCAATCGCAACCGTCGCCGGGCAGCCGGTGTAGGTCGGGGTGACCACGACCGCGTCTTCGCGCACCGCGCGCACGATGCCGAGATCGACCACCGACACGCAGGGAATTTCCGGATCGGGAATGCGCCGCAAAATCTCGAGCACGCGCTGTTCAATCTCATCCTTCGACAGGCTCAGGATGAGGTGTTTTGGTTCACGCTCCGCACCGTCCTCACCCTGAGCTTGTCGAAGGGTCACCACACGGCTCCCGGATAGGTGCGGGGGAGAAACTGCATCGCGCACAGAAGATGCCCGAGATGCTCGGAATGGTGCCCGACGCGTCCGCCCAAGACGCCGCGCCGCGGCTTCGGCTGTTCCAGTCCGGCCTCGCGGAGTGTGCGTGCAATTCGTGCATCCCATTCCCCACGGAGAGACGGCGTACCGTCTTTTGCATCGAACAGTTCGTCGACGAAGCGCCACATCCAGTCGAGGCCGGCGATCATGCGCGCGCGGCTCTCGTCCGTACCGTCGCCGAGCCGCACCACCCATTCGGACGCAAAGCGCGCGTGATAGGCGATTTCCTTCACCGCCTTTTGGCCGATCGCGGCGAGCCGTGGCTCGGGCGCCGCGGCAATCTCACCCATCAGGAGTTCCTGCCAGTTCGAGAACAGGAATTGCCGCGCGATCGTCTGCGCGAAATCCCCGTTCGGCTGCTCGACGAGGAGGCAGTTCCTGAAATCGAGGACGTCGCGATGAAAGGCGAGCGCATCGGCGTCGCGACCTTCCCCTTCGATCTCGCCCGCAAGGCCCAGAAACAGCGTCCCCTGCCCCAAGAGGTCGAGCGCGATGTTGGCGAACGCGAGATCAAGCTCCAGCATCGGCGCATGGCCGCCCCATTCCGACAAACGCTGGCCAAGAATCAGCGCATCGTCGCCGAGACGGATCGCGTGATGAAACAGGATGTTTTCTTCTGCCATCAAATGTTCTTGATGTGCTCGGGGATCGAATAGAAGGTCGGATGCCTGTACACTTTGTCGACCGCCGGCGCGAACAGCGCTTCCGCTTCGCCCGGATCGGAGGCGGTGATTGCCGCCGAGGGCACCACCCACAGGCTGATGCCTTCCATCCGCCGCTTGTAGGTGTCGCGTGCCGCCTCGATCGCCATTTTTTCGTCCGCAGCGTGCACGCTTCCGACGTGACGGTGCGAGAGCCCGTTCTTGGCGCGCACGAACACTTCCCAGAGCGGCCATTCTTTGGACATCGTCATTCCGCCGCCATCCGCGCGCCGCGCCGTTTCTCGGCATGCGCGAGCGCCGCCTCGCGCACCCAGCGGCCGTCCTCCCACGCGCTCACCCGCGCCTGCATGCGTTCTTTGGCGACCGGGCCTTCGCCGCGCACCACCGCGTAGAACTCCTCCCAGTCGACGGCACCGAAGTCGTAGGAGCCGCGCTCTTCGCTCCACTGCAAATCGGGATCGGGCACTTTCAGGCCGATCGCCTCGGCCTGAGGCACGGTCACGTCGACGAATTTCTGCCGCAACTGATCGTTGGTCTCGCGCTTGATGCGCCAGCGGATCGATTGCGCCGAATTGGGCGAATTGTCGTCCGGCGGTCCGAACATCATGAGCGACGGCCACCACCAGCGGTCGAGCGCGTCCTGCGCCATGCGCTTCTGCTCCGGCGAGCCGGCGGCGAGCGTCATCATGATTTCGTAACCCTGACGCTGATGAAAACTTTCTTCCTTGCAGATGCGCACCATGGCGCGGGCGTACGGCCCGTAGGATGTACGCTGCAGCGGCACCTGGTTCATGATTGCGGCGCCGTCGACCAGCCAGCCGATCGCGCCGATATCCGCCCAGGTGAGCGTGGGATAATTGAAGATCGTCGAATATTTGGCGCGGCCGGAATGCAGCGCCTCGATCATCTCGTCGCGGCTGGTGCCGAGCGTCTCCGCCGCGGCGTACAGATAAAGCCCGTGGCCGCCTTCGTCCTGCACCTTGGCGAGCAGCACCTGCTTCCGCCGGAGGCTCGGCGCCCGGGTGATCCAGTTGCCTTCGGGCAGCATGCCGACAATCTCGGAATGCGCGTGCTGCGATATCTGGCGGATCAGCGTCTTGCGATACGCCTCCGGCATCCAGTCCTTCGGTTCGATGAAATCGTCCGCGGCGACGCGCGCTTCGAAGGCCGCGAGCTTCTCCGGATCTTCGGCTGAGAGAGGCGTGACCGCCGGCTTTTTGTTCTTGTCGTTCAGCTCGGTCGTATACATCGGGCAGATTCCTCGCGTTTGCGCTCTTCCCACGCGGAATTTCCAATTCTACAATAAATCGACCGCCCGGTCAATTAATTCTGGTTTTAGGCGGTGTCCCTGCACTTCGCGCACTACAATTTCGTGCGCCTGCACAAGAGCTGCCGATTACCCCTGCGATCGCGGCGGGTGTTTCTGCCAGGCTACGGACGCTGGAAGAACCGGTCGAGCAGACATCACGATTGGGAGGCTATCCGTATCGAACGGAACTCCCGATCTACGAATCTGGAGCAGTGGCACACACAGGATTTTGGGAGTTGTAGGTGTCAGGGTTCGATCCAGAAGGTGAATCCGAAGCACCAGCGCCGCCGAATGTCATCAAGAGGCTGTGACCTACCGTTCACGGTGCGTCACCGATGTTTATGATGACTACGAAGTCTGCCCGCTGACGAGGGAGCGACCTGGACGCGCCAGCAGGTCCTGGATGGTCACAAAATCAGATTAGGACAGTACCTGGTTTTATGTTGGTTAAGGAAGGGGCCAGTTTGATGAGCGAAACAGCGGACGGCCGCCAAATGTCGCGCGATGATGTAATCTGTTTGCGCGAACTGTATCAGTTTTTTACCGTCCGCTGGGCCAACGCCGCAGGATTCCTCTTGCCGTACAAACTGACGTAATCGACCGGTAGTAATTGCTTCTGCCAAAGTGAGCGAACGTTCTTTCACGCGGCTTCTGCCAGAGCGGTCTCAGAGCGCGCGGCCGTCGGCTGGACTCGCGTCGGCTGGCGCAGGCGCATCTCCGTAACCGGCGCTATCAGCTTTGGCTTTAAGTGGTTCTCTTCGGCGAGCATGCGCGCCCACAAAATGGGGTGTGCCTCGATTAGCGCCGCATCGGCATCGGAATGGTTGCAGTCCGGCAGCAACCCGGCCAAGGGTTCAGTTACCACCGACAGGGCTGAGCGCCCCCATACCGTTTCGAGCGCCGCTCCCGCTAGGCCCCATTCAGCGTTCCAGCCTTCGTCCCACAGACGCGACAATAGCGCGTGAGGTTCGCGAAACTCTGGCCATGTTTCAAGATTGATCGCGTCCAACTCAAGCGGCATCAGCCGTGTCCGGCCGATAAGGCCGACCCAGCGCAACACGTCTGGCCAGACGCATTCCAAAATGCGGGCGAAAGGAATGACGGGCGCATCCCCCCGCGTCATGTCCGATTGGAATGAAATGCGGGAGATGCGGACCACGGGCATCGTTGTCATGGCGCACCTGCTAAATTCAGCACCCTGCGCAGGTCCCTGCGCCGCTGATCGAGGGCCTGAACGAGCTGGTTCTGGGCGTCAAACGGCAGGCAGTCCGCAGGAATGCGGCCTACGATACACTCTAATTCCTTAATGGGAAACTCCTCAATTCGTTTCAGGATTGCCCCCACGGCGCCCTGATCCAAGGGACCAAAGAATGCCGGATTGGTCCAATGTGGACGATCCGGGGCTGGACCTGGGATGGCCCATTGCTTCGTCAGCGAATGTCCCCAGTCAAAGAATGAGAGGCGGGGGCCGGCGTTCACAATTTCAAAATGTGCATTGGATGCGCCGAAGTGATCGTGGTCATCAATCCAAGCGAGAAGTACGAAGATGCCCGACAGTGCCGTACAAAGTTTCGCCTTGGCGTCGGAAGGAATCTGGTTGAGCGGGCGGCCGCCGGGGAGCATCTCATACGAAAGCGCGACCGTAGAGTGGAGGTTCTTACCTCCCGTCTTTGTGCTCAGTACAACGGCCGCGACGGGTAGTCCGAGATCGAAACCGAGGTCAGAGCCAATTTTTTCGTGCGCGACATCGCGGATGTGATGCATCCCGGTTCCCTCCGGCTTGGCCCACGCCGTCAACCGAGAGGCTCGCATCACTACTTTGACCGCTCCCGTTCCACCCCCTTGTCGAGTAGGGTCGGCAACGTCGAATGGTTCGTCCGTAATAATCATGCTCCGGCACTCAGCCGCCTTGTCTTCGAATCGCTGGTCAAAAGCCCGAAACGGCATGGCGGTAATTCCTTCTGTACAGGTCACTGCGAGAGTCACCGGCGCAAACGGTCGTCAGACAATTCCTATCGACCTCCCGACACCGCGCGAGCCGTGTCGAGACTCCTTGACAGAATCTTTCAAGCGTGGGAGAGAACTGGCGGACGCCGCGCCGCCCGGTGGGCTAGACCGAACGACGCAGCGCCACGCCTAACGCGTTAACACGCGGTCGATGAACCGCATTGAGCACCTTCCTCCGGTTGATCCGGTCCTGAGTTAGCCGTCGCCAACGGCCGATAGCGGAAAGAGATACGGGCCAGAGGTTTTGCCTCTGGCCCAAATTTTTCGGCGGGGTTGTCAGTCGTATTCATATCGAGTCGGTTCGCCCCCAAGATCATCTGAGGTTACAATCCCAACGCCCAATTCAGGGACATAATAACGCCCTCGCTCTATCCTCTGGATGCGGCATTCGCGAACAAGGTAATCCAAGGTGTTGTGAACAGCCTTTGTTTCGCTTTTTGACCCGCCAATTTTCGCTGCATCGCAAGCCTGACTGGACTTGAATTCACACCCGGCGTTTGCATCGACGAAATTCAAAATTCGGCTAAATATCTGGCTTCCCTTGGCTCCGCGTGCGTCTCGCTCAATCGCGGTTTTCACTCGGGCGGCATAGATTGGCTTCCTGACGAAAGGAATCCTTGCGAACAGTTCCCGAATCACAGCACGTAGGGCAGCCCGCTGCGGTGACCCACCGCAAACGCGTTCGTACTCGTCTAGAACGGCGACCAGGGCCGGTTCGTAAGGTTCGTCCCGCTCGGGACTGCGTTCCGCTGAGAAAATCATGCGGGCGAGGCTAGCTGACTTTCTGACAAAAATCGAATCGACATATTGTGTCGTCCCCTGCGTGGCACGCGAAATATTGTCTATACTCGCCTTAATCCTCAAGAAAGTGTGAAGATACACGCGCCACGTTAACGAATCACATACGACCGCAAAAGCAAAAGCCCCGGCCTTTCGACCGGGGCTCATACACTGGCCTTAACGGCATGACCGCCTAGTTGGTCTATGGGGCGGCGCCGGGCTTCATCACAGCGAAGATGTAGCGCGAAAGCCCAGCGGTTCAAGCTACATCGTACCGCGCAAGATTCGCGACGTACGCACGCGGAACCTTCTGCGATCATATTCCTGTAGCAAAGCCAGCAGACGTAACGCTTCGGAAAGGGACAAGCAAATCACCTCCATTCGCCACATGGTCGTAAACGCAAAGCGTTTCTCTAAGGTCAACCTATAGTCGAGCGTATTCAAGCGATAGGGAAGTACCTCAGGGATCGCTTCGCGGGCGGAGAATCGTTGCCAATCTATGCGTTGGATACCAATTCTGACGGCGTACCCAACGTCGTTAAAACTCTTCGATGCTGTTTTTATTTGGTAGCGCTGGGTATAATTCTGCTTCTCGCGTACCTCGATTGCAGGTGGAAAATATTTGGCGGCGTCGGAGGTTGAATTGCGTTATCCCGCAATTGGTCTGGTTTTTGTAACGCTAGCATGCGGCGCCGCGGCATTCTTTGCTTCGAAAAGCTCAACTCCATCCAATCGCCCAAGCATTCTGCACGCAAATGAGATGAGCGTCGATGGAGTGACGCTGACAAGTAATGACGTTCAGGATTTTGAACGAGCGCAACTTGAGAAGGCTGCGAACGGTCAAGATACTAGCGACATTGTATTGCCACGGGTCGCCGAATTTAGACACGTTAGTGCGTGCTTTCCTTCGCTCTGGGGAAGGCCGTTTTCTGATTTTTCCTTCTATGTGCGATTCTACGCCGATCGTGCACCTTTCCCCGAAGAACGAAATTCGCGGTACACCGAAAAGAAAATCAGTTATTGTTTGCAGGGAGTCCAAGTAATTACGGATGACCGAACGACGCCTTCGATAAGAGGTTACGCTACTAGTCTGTCAATCTCGGATTTTGAGAAAAAAGATTGCGCTGCACTGCCGGCCAGCTCGTTTTTCGGATTAGATATCTTTTGCTTTTACCCCGATCACCAACGGTTGGAAGCTGCTATCTCAGTACCTTCAACAGAGCCGCAACAGCTGGAAGACGGAACAGAGATTTTCGGCATCTCGGACGTGATTGTCGATCACGTGCAAACGTCATTGCGAACTGTTCCGGAAGGCAGCCCTACTTGCAACGAGTTCCACAGACGCTTTGGTGAAGGGAACTGTGATGGCGGGCCATTCTCGGCGGACGGCCATTCTATCCTTGTACGGCTTCAAAATGGGTCTCTTACCTTCATCCTGACTCAATGCCTCGGTGCACGCGCTACGAACGGCGGCTGCCTTGACCATCGAGGAAAAGGCCTGATCCTAGATGCTCTTCAAGCAATCAAAAACAAGAAAGCCGAAAGTGCGCCGCCGCCTAGTTTCTAGCTGAACAAATCCCGAGGCTCCTATGACGTTTCAAACCATCCACTTCGAAATCAGCAAAGGGTACGCGAAGCTGACACTGAACCGGCCGGACAGGCTCAACAGCTTCACGGTCGAGATGCACCGAGAAGTCGCCGAAGCGCTCGCGCGCGTCGAGCAGGATCCCGACCTCCGCGCGCTCCTCATCACCGGAGCGGGCCGCGGCTTCTGCGCCGGACAGGACTTGGCCGACCGCGCGGTGGCACCTGGCGAGAAAGGCGTCGATCTCGGAGAATCGCTCGAGAACCGCTACAACCCGCTGATCCGCCGCCTGATCCGGCTGCCGAAACCGGTGATCTGCGCCGTCAACGGCGTCGCCGCCGGCGCCGGCGCGAACATCGCCTTTGCCGCGGACATCGTGCTCGCGGCAAGAAGCGCGAAGTTCATCCAGTCCTTCTCCAATATCGGGCTCGTACCGGATTCGGGCGGCACCTGGATTCTGCCGCGCCTCGCGGGCCAGGCGCGCGCGCTTGGGCTGGCGCTGACCGGCGAAGCGCTTTCCGCGGAAAAGGCAGAAGCGTGGGGTCTCATCTGGCGCTGCGTGGAAGACGCCGAGCTTCAGGCGGAAGCGGAAAAACTCGCGGAGCGCTTTGCGGCCGGTCCGACGCGCGGCTATGCGGCGATCAAGATGGCGATGCGCAAGGGCTGGTTTGCGGGGCTCGAGGAACAGCTCGATCTCGAACGCGATCTCCAGCGCGAGCTCGGTTATTCGGGCGATTACCGCGAAGGCGTCGCCGCGTTCAGCGAAAAACGCAAACCCAATTTTTCAGGAAAATAACCGCCTCTGCTATAGTCCCCCTCTCCCGTCCTCAGCGCTGATGCGCTTCGGACACCCTCTCCCCCAACGGGGGAGAGGATGCGAGACGCGCGAGCGGCGAGCAGGAGAGGGGGACAGTATGCCGCCCGGCTTAGGAGCACGATGATGATCACGCTGCAAAGCTATACGCACGACAAGTGGATCGCGCCGGAAGGCAAATTCACGGAGATCGCTTCGGCGGTCACGGGAACACCCGTCGCCCGGATCGGCAGCACGGTGCGCGATTTCGCAGGCGTGCTCGAACATGCGCGGCAGGTCGGCGGACCGGCGCTCCGCGCCATGACGTTCCACCAGCGCGCGCGCCTGCTGAAAACGCTCGCCGAAGCGGTGATGGCGCGCAAGGAAGAACTGTACGAACTCTCCTGGGACACCGGCGCCACGCGCACGGATGGCTGGATCGATATCGAAGGCGGCGCCGGCACCTTCTACGCCTATGCCTCGAAAGGCCGGCGCGAACTCCCCGACGACACGATCGTCAGCGAAGGCGCGGCCGAGCCGCTGTCGAAGCGCGGCACCTTCATGGGCCAGCACGTGCTGACGCCGCTCCAAGGTGCTGCGGTGCACATCAACGCCTTCAATTTTCCCGTCTGGGGCATGCTCGAAAAACTCGCGCCGACGCTCCTCGCCGGCATGCCCGCGATCGTGAAACCCGCGAGCGCCAGCGCCTACGTCGCCGAAGCCGCATTCCGGATTCTCATCGATGCCAACCTTCTCCCCAAAGGCGCGATCCAGCTGATCATCGGACCGACCGGCGATCTCTTCGATCATCTGGGCGGGCAGGACGTGGTCTCGTTCACCGGCTCGGCATCGACGGCCGAACAGCTGCAGCGCCATCCGGCGATTGCGCGCGAGAGCGTGCGCTTCATCGCCGAACGCGATTCGTTGAACGCCGCAATGCTCGGGCCCGATGCGGTGCCCGGCGCGCCGGAATTCGATCTCTTCATCCGCGAGATCGTGCGCGAGATGACGGTCAAAGCCGGGCAGAAATGTACTGCCATCCGCCGTGCGCTGGTGCCCGCGGCCCATATGGACACGGCGCAAGCGGCGCTCGAAAAGGCGCTGGCCGAGATCGTGGTCGGCGATCCGCGCACCGAAGGCGTGAAGATGGGCGCGCTCGTCAGCCGCGCCCAACTGGCCGATGTGCGCGACAAGGTGCGCGAACTTCAGCGCGAGGCGCGCATCGTCTTCGGCGATCCGGAGCGGATCGAAACGCGCGGCGGCGATGCGGAAAAGGGCGCCTTCCTCTCGCCCATTCTGCTCCGCTGCGACGAGCCGGAGAATGCGTCGCGGGTGCACGACACCGAGCCGTTCGGGCCGGTGGCGACGCTGATGCCGTATCGCGATCTCGCCCAGGCGGTCGCGCTCGCCAACCGCGGCAAGGGTTCGCTTGTCATGTCGCTCT
This sequence comes from Rhizomicrobium sp., assembly GCA_036264415.1. Taxonomy (GTDB): domain Bacteria; phylum Pseudomonadota; class Alphaproteobacteria; order Micropepsales; family Micropepsaceae; genus Rhizomicrobium. The sequence continues at coordinate 41,239 of DATAQZ010000024.1, forward strand.
TCACCTACGATCCGGATGTCGCGAGGACGGTGATCACCGGTGCGGGCGCCTTTCATGGCCGCCTCTTGATCGTGGATCGCGACTGCGCGCGCGAGTCGACGGGGCATGGTTCACCCCTGCCCGCGCTTGTCCATGGCGGCCCCGGACGCGCCGGCGGCGGCGAGGAGATGGGCGGCCTGCGCGGCGTGTTCCACTACATGCAGCGCACCGCGCTGCAGGGCTCGCCGCGCATGCTATCCGGCGTGACGCACACCTGGTTTCCGGGCGCGCCCGAGCGCCGCGACGGCCCGCATCCGTTCCGGCTCAAATTCGGCGAACTCGACATCGGCAAGACCTTCGTCAGCGAGCCCCGCACCATCACGCTCGAGGACATCGAGAAGTTTGCCCATTTCACCGGCGACACCTTCTATGCGCACATGGATGAGGCTGCGGCGGCCGCCAATCCGTTCTTCGGCGGGCGCGTGGCGCACGGCTATCTGCTGCTCTCGTTCGCGGCCGGCCTGTTCGTCGATCCGGCACCGGGGCCGGTGCTGGCGAATTATGGGCTCGACAATCTGCGCTTCGTCAAACCGGTCAAACCCGGGGACAGCATACGCGTGCAGCTCACCGCCAAGGCGAAGACTGCGCGCAACGCCGATTACGGCGAGGTGCGCTGGGCGGTGACGCTCACCAACCAGGCGAACGAAACCGTCGCGACATACGACCTCCTGACGATGAACGCGATGTAGCCCTGGGACCGCGGGCGTCTCGCCCGCTTTTCCGCGCCCGGCACCCTCATTTTGTCATGCTGCGCGAAGGCGCAGCATCCAGACGAAGCCTGGCAGGATGAAGCCAGCGTTCGTACAAAATACCCGACCATGCAATCACCAGTCCGTCGCTCCCGACTGGATGCTGCGCATTCGCGCAGCATGACAAGGTGTGTTGGTGGAGGTCAGCGCCACCCCTCCAGCGTCTCGACGAAGCGGGTCAGCCAGGCGTTGCACTGGTGGGCGTCGAGAACGCGGTGATCGATGGTGAGCGTCACGTAGGCCATCGGGCGGATTTCGATAGAGTCGACGCCGGCTTTTTCGCGTACCACGGCACGTTTCTGCAGTTTGCCGACGCCCAAAATCGCCGATTGCGGTTGAATGATGATGATGGGAGCCGCCAGCAGCGACCCCGACACGCCGTGATTGGAAATCGAAAACGTGCCGTTCTGTACGTCGGCCGGTGCGAGCCTGCCGTTTCGCGCCTTTTCCGTCATGTCCGTCAGCCGCTCAGCGACCTGCAGCAACGACAGCGTCTGCGCGCGATGGATCACCGGCACGATCAGACCCTTGTCGCCGAGTGCGGTGCCGATGCCAATATTGATGTCGTCGGGAATTTCGACACGGTCCTCGAACCAGCGCGCATTGACCTGCGGTACGGCCTTCATGGCCGCGACGGAGGCCGCGACGACGTAGGCGGTAAAGGTGAGGTTTGCGCCCTGCCTGGCGAATTCTGCTTTGTGCGCGTCGCGATGGGCGAGGATCGCCGAAAAATCCGCTTCGAACAGCGCGGTCACGTGCGGCGCCGTCTGCATCGACTGCGCCATGTGCCCGGCGATCCGCCGCCGCATGGAATCGTGCGGGATAACTTTTGTGCTGGCGCCAGGAGCTTGGCGCTTTTCCGCGCGGCGCGCGATCTCCGCCTCGATGTCTTCGCGCGTGAGCCGAGCGCCGTGTGGGACCTCTTCGGGATTCAAGCCGTGCTCGTTCAGCAGGCGGCGAAGGCCGGGCGGAAGCTGGGCGGAGCCTGGCGGGCTGGCCCCCGCATCCGCTTCGGCTCCGGCACTGCCGGCGGAGCCCCCGATCAAGTCCGGGGCCGCCGTGCCGCGAAGGCTTGCGCCTTCGGCGATGCGCCCCAGGACGCTGCCCGGCGCGACCTCGGCGCCTTCCTCGACCAGGATTTCCGCGAGCATGCCGTTGACCGTCGCGGCGATCTCCACCGCCACCTTGTCGGTCTCGATTTCGACGAGCGGCTCGTCGACACGTACAGAATCGCCGCGCTGCTTCAGCCACGTCTTGACCACCGCCTTCGTGCCCTCCTGCTCTGCCGGAACGACGATGTCAGTGGGCATGATTGATGTCCTGCGTGCGCTCCGGCGCTTTTCTCCCCCGCGCATGCATTGCGTGGTGCCCCCGCCACCGGCCGAAGGCCGGCGCGAAGATAAACTCCGCACCGGAGGGGGAAAGGAGGCGTGTTGGAGTTGCTGCCCCCTCCACCGCTTCGCGGTCCCCCTCCCCCACGCTACGCGCGGGGGAGGAAAGGTTTCGGCTCATGGAGGTGTACATCACTCGCATCAAAGCCCAATCAACTCCTGAATTTTGGCGCGGATCTTGGCGACGGAAGGGAGCGCCCATTCCATCAGCTCCGGGTTGTGCGGACTGGGGATATCCGGCATGGCGATGCGCGATACCGGCGCGTCAAGATCATAGAAACAGGTTTCGGCCACCACTGCGGCGATCTCCGCGCCGAAACCGCCGGTCAGCAGATCTTCGTGTACAATCAGACAGCGCCGCGTGCGTTTCACCGATGCCATCACCGCTTCGCTGTCCCACGGCATCAGCGTGCGCAGATCGAGGATTTCGGCGGAGGAATCGGCCGCCGCTTCCTCGCAGCGCTCGACCATCGCGCCCCAGCTGACGATGGTGATGTCGCGGCCTTCGCGCACGACACGCGCGCGGCCGAAGGGGAGCACATAATCGTCGCCCGGCCAGGGCCGCCGCGCCGAAGGCCCATCGAGCATGGCGCGATGTTCGAAGAAGATCACCGGATCGTTGCCGCGTAGACTGGCGCGCAGAAGCCCGACCGCGTCTTCGGCGTTCGAGGGCACCGCCACTTTCCAGCCCGGAGCGTGCACGAACTGCACTTCGTTGGTCTGGCTGTGCCAGGGATCGCCGCATTTGAAGAAGCCGATCGGCATGCGAACGACGATAGGCGCGGCGAAGCGATTGTTGGTGCGCCAGCGCATGGTGCCGCAATCGTTCAGCTGCTCGGCGGCCGGATCGGCGTATTTGCGGAACTGGATTTCGGGAACGGGAACGAGACCCGCAAGCGCCATGCCGACGGCACGGCCGATGATGCCTTCTTCGGAGAGGCTGGTGTCGAAGACACGTTCCGCGCCGAATTTCTCCTGAAGTCCCAGCGTCACCGCATGCACGCCGCCCTTCGGCCCGACATCCTCGCCGAACACGAGCACGCGGGGATTGACGGCGAGCTCATGCTCGAGCGTCCGGCGGATGGCGGTCACCATGTTGATGCGCTGGCCCTGCGGCTCGGGCGTGTCGCGCGACGGTGGCGGACGATAGCCGTACGTCCACTGGCCGCCCTGCATCTGCAGTTCGCCATCGAAGAACACGTGCGCCGCGGTGCGTTCGAGATCGGCGACGGATCGCGCTTCCGCTTCGGCGCGGGCTTTTTCTGCGGCCTCCGCGCCCTGGCGTGCAATGGTATCCCACGCGCTGGCGTCGATTTCCGCCGGCACGAGATAGTCGCGCAGTTTCGGCAGCGGATCGCGCGCCTGTTCGGCCGCCACCAGTTGGGACGATTTGTACGTTTGCGTGTCCTGGAAGGAATGGCCCTCGAGCCGCGGCACAGAAAGCCTGAGCAGCGCCGGCCCGTGCCGATCGCGCACCTGGCGCACCGCGTGGCGGATCAGCCGCGCCGCTTCCAGGGGCTCGGTGCCGTCGCCTGCGAGCACAAGCAGATTGGAAAAGCCCGCGAGGTTCTTGGCAATATCGCCGCCCGGCGTCTGCAGCACCGACGGCACGGAAATGCCGAAGCCGTTGTCCTCGATATAAAAGAGCATGGGCAGCTCGAGCGTGGTCGCGATGGTCAGGGCCGACCAGAAGCCGTTGGTCGCGACGGAGGCGTCGCCGCCGAGCACCACGCCGATAGCGCCCGCGCACGCGTTTTCGCCAAGCACGTCCCGCCGGTACAGAAGCGCCTGGGCCCATCCCGCCGTCGGGGTGAATTGCGCGCCGACGCCGCCGCACATAGGGAGCGCCGACGGACCCTCGGGATTGGGAAAATTGAACACCGCGCCGATGTCGCGTCCGTCGGAATAACCGCCGGCGCGCGCCATGCACGAACCGAGCGTGTCGGCGACGGGCACGCCGAGCGTCAACAGAATCGGCCGCGAGCGGTAATAGCCGCAGACGGCATCGTGCTTGTGCGTGAGTTCGAGACCGAGCAGGATCTGCGCGAGATCATGGCCGCGCGCGGAGAATTGGTAGAAAATCTTCCGCTCGGGAACGAGCCTCGTCTCCTCGATTTCGTCGAGCGCGCGCGATACATGCAGGAGATACGCGGCGCGCCGCCAGTCGATTTCGGGATCGGGACTGTTCGCCGGTTTTACGCGCTCAATGGCCGCCACGAAGGCTCCGCTGGAATTGGAAGGGCGCGTGAATTAACCGGACGGACGGTCGATTTTCAACAGGAGCCTGGTCTGGTGTCCTGGCGATTCTGAAATTCGCCCGAAATCGATATAGAGAGCATGCGAATTTTCCGAATCGGGACACCAGCGTGGCACGGACCCAGGCCGCGGATTTCGAGGAACGGCGCGCCGCCATTGTCGAGCAGGCGGCGCGGCTGTTCGCAGAGCGCGGCTTTCTGGGCGCCTCCATCGCCGATCTGGCGGAAGCCTGCGAAACCTCGAAATCGCTGATCTATCACTACTACGATTCCAAGGAGGACATCCTCTTCGACGTCATGCATTCCCATGTGCGCGCCCTGCTCGACGCGGCGGAACAGATTTCGGCACGCGAAATTGCACCTCCGGAAAAACTGCGCGAACTGACGCTGGCTTTCGTGCGGCTTTATGTCGGGGCGGCGGCGCGCCAGCGGGTGCTGTTGAACGAACTGCAGCGCCTCTCGAAAGCGCAGCGTGCGACCGTCATCGGCATCCAGCGGCGCCTGATCGCGATTGTGGAAGATCTTCTTGCGGAGCTGCGACCGGAGCTCGCGAAACAGCAGGCGATGAAGGCGCCCGCCGCGATGCTCTATTTCGGCATGATCAACTGGATGCACACCTGGCTCGATCCCGCTGGCCCGGTGAAGCCCGCCCGGATCGCCGAACTCGCCGCCGAAATTTTTTTGAATGGCGTACAAGGTCTCGAGTAGGGAGTCGCACGCCGCAAAGGCGCCAAGAAGAGATGCACCACGGAGGCACGGAGGACCAGCCAAAAGCGATCGCGCGCAAAGCGCGCAAAAAACAACTCCGTGAACTCCGTGTCTCAGTGGTGAATCTGCTGGGACTCGGCGTTAGTCTTATGGCCGGAACTTGGGCGGGATCGCGGCGGCTTCTTCCGGCGTCAGCAGCGTCATTTTCTTGACGATGCAGGGCTCGGGAATGTTGCCGGGCGGCGATTCCGATACCGACAGGTCCCAATCGATGGCCGAACAGACGAGGTCCGGACCGCGCGTTTTCGTTATCAGATGCACATTGGGCATGGCGAGCAGCGAACAGGTGTTGGCGAGGTCGAGCCGGTAGACACGGTCAAGGCCAACCCGGATGAAGATCGTTCGCGTGTCGGGAGCCTTCCACCCGCGGAATTCCGTGATCAGAAAACAGGTGTTCTGCGCCGGTTGCGCCGCCGCCGGCGCGACCGACAGCAGACCCAAAGCGAGAAGCATTGCGATTCGCTGCATTGCAGGTCTCTCCTTTGCGGGAAAGATCATACCCCTATCCCAGGGACGGGAAAACGCCCCGCCGCATTCCCTGTTGTCCGGCAGCTTGCCGAAAAACGCGCCCGCGGCTTACGCTCCATTCCGCCGATCTTGTCTTTGCGATCCCGTTGCTGCTTTCGCAGCCAAATTCCATGAGGCACAGGCAGGGGAACATGTATCCGCAGACGAAAATGGTCCTCGTCGCCATCCTCGCGTCGCTGTTGCTGCGCGGCGAGGCCGCGGAGATCATTGCACCAATCGACACAAGTCATCTGGTCACGCTTGCCGGCAACACGCGACCGGAGGCGGTGACGGCGAACGATCGCGGACTGCTCCCCGACGGAACACCGCTCAACCATCTGCAGCTCCTGCTTCGGCGCCCGGAAGCGCAGCAACGGGCGTTCGATGAAACGGTCGAAGCGCTGCACGATTCGACTTCGCGCCATTTCCACGGCTGGCTTTCGGCGCGCGAATTGGGCCGCTTCGGCCCGGCCACGCAGGATGTGAACGCCGTCGAAACCTGGCTTCTGTCGCGCGGTTTTCAGGTCGAAGGGATGCTGCCGAGCCGGATGGTTATTGCGTTTTCCGGCACGGCGGGCGACGTGCGCGAAGCGTTTCGCACCGCGATCCACGCGTTCCGCGTGAAGGGCGAGGACCATTTCGCCAATGTGCGTGATCCGCAAATACCTGCAGCACTTGCACCGGTCATCGCGGGGGTCGTGTCTCTGCACGACTTTGCACCCCACCCCACCCACACGACAAAAACCGGCTACACCTATGGCGTTCACAACTGCTGGCCGTTGACGAACGGCGTTGCGGGCGCTTGTTACGCACTCGTTCCGGCCGATCTCGCGACCATTTACAATTTCACGCCGGCGTTCAGCGCCGGCATCACAGGCACGGGCCAAACCGTAGTGCCGATCGAGAACACCGACGTCTACAATGCCGAGGACTGGAACACCTTTCGAACCACTTTCGGCCTTTCCGGCTACACCACCGGGAGTTTTTCGCAGATTCATCCGCAGGGAAACTTCACCTGCGACGATCCGGGCGTGGTGCAGAATTCGCAGGACGATGCCATTCTCGACGCCGAATGGGCGAGCGCCGCCGCCCCCGGAGCGGCCATCGTCAACGCCAGCTGCAAGAGCAGCGCGACCTTCGGCGGCTTGATCGCTCTCGAGAATCTGCTCGGCAGCTCCACTTTGCCGGCAAGCGTCAGCATCAGTTATGCCGAATGCGAAACTTTTAACGGCGCTGCGGCAAACGCGGCCTACAGCGAGATCTACGAGGAAGCGGCGGCCGAAGGTGTCGCGGTGTTTGCCTCCGCCGGCGACGATGCGTCTGCGAGTTGCGATGTGGCACAAACAGACGCAACGCACGGCATTGGCGTGAGCGGAATGGCCTCAAGCCCTTACGACGTGGCCGTCGGCGGGACCGATTTCGGCGACGCCTATGCGAAGGTGCTCGGCAGTTACTGGAAGAGCACGAACACCACGGTATATGGCTCCGCCAAATCCTACATTCCCGAAATCCCGTGGAGTGATTCCTGCGCGAGCGTCTTGATGGCGCTCTGGTACAGCGGTTCGAAACTTACCTATGGCAGCAACGGTTACTGCAACGCGGGCCCCTACCACGCGGATTTCATGACCACGGTCGGCGGCAGTGGCGGCCCAAGCGGCTGCGCCAAAGGCAGTCCTTCCATTGGCGGCGTGGTGAGCGGCAGCTGCAAAGGCTGGCGCAAACCCGCGTGGCAGTCGGGGTTCGCCGGAATTCGCAACGACGGCGTGCGCGACCTGCCCGACGTGTCGCTCTTCGCCGGCAATGGCATCTGGAGTCACTTCTATATCTATTGCGACAGCGACGGCTCTCTCTGTTCCGGCGCGCCTTCGAACTGGGGCACCGCGGGTGGTACGTCATTCTCGACGCCGATCATGGCCGGTGTGCAGGCGCTTATCGCCCAGAAGACCGGCCAGAGCTGGGGCAATCCCAATGTCACCTACTACGCGCTTGCTGCGAACGAGTACGGCGCGACGGGCAATGCAAATTGCAATTCGAAGAAAGGAAGAAAGGCGGCTTCATCCTGTGTGTTCTACGACGTCACGCAGGGCGATAACGACATCGACTGCAAGGGACCCTATGATTGCTACCTGCCGTCGGGGACGTTCGGCGTGCTGTCGACCAGTGGCGCAAAGTACAAGTCCGCCTATCGTGCCGCGACCGGTTGGGATTTCCCGACCGGCATTGGCAGCATCAATGTCGCGAACCTGCTCAACGCCTGGCCCAGAGACACCCGCTCTCGCTAACGTTCGCCACTGATGCGCCCCTTCGACAGGCTCAGGGTGAGGCCTTTTTTCCGTCCTCATCCTGAGCTTGTCGAAGGATGAGGACCATGCCGCCTGAATTCATCATGCTCTAGTGACGCGTGGAAAAACCCAGTGTCTCCAACGCTCTTTCAAGAATAGGTTTCTGGCCAGCGAGGATTTTCGTCATCGCTTCCGCGGATGAGAACCAGCCGGCGCGATCGACTTCGGGAAATTCTGCAAACTTTCCCGAACGCGGCGGCCACTCGATCGTGAAGAGGTTGCTTTTCATGGCACGAGCCTCGCAATCGCCTTTTACCAGCCACGCTGAAACGATCTTCCCGCCGGGCTGTCGAAATTCGCCGAGCGGAACGAAATCGCCGTCGACCCCTAATCCGGTTTCTTCGGCGAATTCGCGCTTTGCGGCTTCGAGCGGCTGCTCGCCTTCCTCGTACAGTCCCTTCGGAATCGACCAGGCGCCGGCGTCCTTCTTCGCCCAGAACGGTCCGCCGGGATGCACGAGAAAAAATTCCGGCCCCTGTGGCCGAGTGCGGTAGAGAAGCAGGCCGGCGCTGTGCTTCATGTTCAGTACAACTCCGGAAAGGCGGCGACCTGCTGAGCACCACCTATTTCACGGTCACGGAAACAGGGTGCGAAGGAATTCCATTCGCCACCACCACGAGAGAACTCGCGCCGGTTTCGGCGTTTGCGGGAACATCGAACTGTGTCGACACAGTGAGATTGCCCGTCGCAACCGCCATCGAACTGTGGTCATGGGTGCGGGCATAAATTACGTGGCCGCTCGCAATATTGAAGATGCGAACAAGAGGATAGTTGGTCGACGACTGCAGCTCGTCCCCAAACGCATTGGCCTGGGAAAGTCCGTTGAACTGCGAGCCGGAGATCGTGTACGTCGATCCACGCGCAAGCGTGCCGGGATAACCGGTGATCGTGGGCCTCCAGCTGTCCTGATAGGTTCCATTGCTGCTGTAGATTTCGAAGCCTCCAACGAGCACGAAGCCGGAGGGCAGCAGCATGAGAGAGGCGCTCCCGGCGTTCACCGGCTCGGCCGTCAGTGTTTTGCCGTCGAATTCGTAAAGGATGCCGCTGTTGCCTTCGACGAGTGCGTGTCCGTTGGGCAGCAACGACGCGAATTCGTCGCCGGCCTGATCGCCGTCGGGAAAATCCGGCCCGGCGGCCCAGCTGTTGCTGCCCGGCGTATAGATTGCGGTATGGGCCTTGGTCTCGCCGCTATGCAGGGCGCCGGTGGCAAACACGGTACCGTCGGGCATCAGGAGCGCGGGCCCGACCTCGCCGGGTGGATAGTAACACTTGTTGTCCGGCGGGTAGTGCGTGCAACCGCAGCAGAGCGGCGGCCCCTGCAGATTGACCACCGTGCTGCCGGCGTCGAGCCACTCGCCCCTGGTGATGACATAGCGTTCGGCGTGCGGATTGTCTTTCACATCCACCGTCAGAACAGATCCATCCGGCAGCAGGGTCCAACCCTCCTCGGCATTGAAATCATGTTTGCCTGTTGCCCCTAGAAATCGCCACCGCATCGTCGAGGGATCAAGCAGGGCGATTTTCTCGGTGAGCTTGTTTCCGATCGCAAAATCCCCGTGCGGCATGACACTCGAAGGCGAGTCGCCGATATTCACCCACCCGCGCGGCGGCGTGAGTTTCGTCCACGTGTTCTTTACCGGATCGTAGACTGCACCGAGATTGGTCAGCGCGAACTTGCCATAATTGTATTCGCCGCCCTCGATCAGCACGCGGCCGTCCGCCAGCACCTGCGATGCCATCGCGATAGGCGAATAGCCGGCGGGCGGACTGGCAACCTGTTTCCATGTGCCATTGACGTACTTGCCTTTGTCATCCGGAGTCAGCACCCACCAATCGGTGTTGTTAAAGCCTTGGGCGAGCACGCGTCCATCGGTCAATTGAAACGTCAGTTGGGCGCCGTCCGGTGCGGCGTTCTTGAGCGGCTGTACGCTCTGCCCCGCCGCATTGATGACCGAGATGAGGAGTGAGGCGATGATCAGGCCACTCCGCAGCATCAATCCGCTCCTCCGATCCGGGCGACCTCTCACGTCCAACCCTAACCCAAGCTACCGGACGAATCCCGTAACCAAAGCTTTATCACCGAAACGTGACGCGCCGGTTCAAAGCCAAATGGCGGCCAGCGCTTAAGCGGTAGCGAAGCATGAGGATCAACGCGCCTGGTCTGTCGTGTCCTGTTGCAGCCGCCGCTGCACCAGCACATGAAACGACGTCGCGTCCCAGGCATTGTGAATGGCGCAGAACAGCAGCAGCAGCGTCCCGCCGCCTACCCCGAACAGGGCCTGGTGTTCCCAGGAACGCGCGGCAACCGCCGAACCGGCAAGAAAGACATACGCGGCGAGCGGCAACACAACGTGAAACAGTCCGTCTTCGAAATCCGGCTTGTACACGCTTTGCGTTCGCATCCGCCACGCGGTGAGAAGCGCATAGAAAATCCCGAGAATTCCGATGCTCCCGCACAGGAGAAGGACAGGTCTTGTCCCATCCCATGGCGCGCGCAGCAGCGCGGAGAGAAGCAGCACGACGCTGAAGTGTACGACCGTGGGCGTTGCAAAGGCCGCGCCGGCTTCCGCGCCGCGCTTCGGCGGCCTTTCGGCCAGGAGCGTCATCACGACGAACTGCAACCCGATCAGCGCGCCGGCGGCCGAACCGACGATGACGTAAAACGAATCCCATTTTGCGAGTTCGGACATCGGGAATTGCCGCATCCTTCAGCGACTGATCTGGGCCTGCAGATGCTCGGGATAACGCGCGCCCTCGATCCTGACCCGGGATAGTGCCTCCTCGATTTCGCGCAGATCGTTGGAAGAAAGTTCGAGACCGGCAGCGCCGATGTTCTCCTGCAGCCGATCGAGCTTCGTCGTTCCGGGAATCGGCGCGATCCAGGGCTTCTGCGCGAGCAGCCAGGCGAGCGCGATCTGGGCCGGCGTCGCACCCCTGTTCCGCGCGATTTGCCGGAGGCGTTCCACCAGTGCTTGGTTGGTATTGCGCGCCTCGGGCGCAAAGCGCGGGAGAAGGTTGCGGAAATCGCCCGCCTCGAAACGCGTGTTTTGGTCGATATTTCCGGTGAGAAAACCCCTGCCCAGCGGACTGAACGGAACGAAGCCGATGCCAAGCTCCTCGCATAGCGGAAGGATTTCCTCTTCCGGTTCGCGCCACCACAGCGAATATTCGCTCTGCACGGCGGTGACCGGCTGCACGGCATGGGCGCGCCGGATCGTCTGTACACCTGCTTCCGACAGGCCGAAATGTTCGACCTTGCCTGCACGGATCAATTCCTTCACCGCACCGGCAACGTCTTCGATCGGCACATTGGGGTCGACCCGATGCTGATAGAAGAGATCGATGCGGTCGGCCTTGAGGCGGCCGAGCGAGGCCTCGGCAACCTCCCTGATGTGTTCCGGCCGGCTGTTCATGCCCTTGGCGGCATTTGCGTTTTCGAAACCGAATTTGGTCGCGATCACCACGCGTCCGCGAAACGGCGCCAATGCTTCCCCAAGCAGTTCTTCGTTCCTGAAAGGCCCGTAGGCTTCTGCGGTGTCGAAGAACGTGACACCGCTCTCGAACGCCGTCCGTAACAGCTTGACCGCCTCTTTCACGTCCGGCGCCGGGCCATAGGCAAAGCTCAGGCCCATGCAGCCAAGCCCGATGGCGGACACTTCCAGACCGCTTTTGCCGAGTTTCCGTTTCTGCATCTCGCCTCTCCTCAATCATCCATTCAGCAACGGAACGAAGGAGGAAGCGTTCAATTCGCTCCCTTCACGGCGAATGCGAGACCGGGCGCGGTCTGAAAAGTGTGCCAGACGGTGCCATCCCAGGAAGCCGTGGTCGCCTGGTCGACCTGATCGGCGTCGCTCACGTTCCAGCCGTCGACCGTGTCGGTTTCGCTGCTGTTGGTGCTTGCCACGATCCAGTATTGTTTGCCCCCGGTCAGCGCTATTCCCGTCCTGTCGGTCTTGACGACAATTGTACAGCACGTCCCGAACACGGGAAGTCCCGACACACTCCACTTCTTGAGCGTCTTTCCGGGCGCGCCACTGTTGTCGTCGGTCACCCTGATCACGGCGCCATTGGCACCCTGCCCGGAATAGCCGAGAGCGACCTCGACTTCGGTCAGCGTGTAGGCGACGTCCGGCGTAAAGGCGCCGCCCATCCATTGGACGCCCACGCCCGAATTCGAGCCCATCACGTTGTAGCCCTCACAGCACCAATAGACGCCTTTGGGGTATTTGCTGGCGAGGCTGCTGAAGATCGTCACCAGACCCTTGCCGTTCTCCTTTGCGGAGACGAGTCCCTGCGCCGGCGCATTGGGAAGCACTGTCATTGTCGCGTGCGGGCCCCGAACGGTCACCGCGTCAAAGCCGTCACCCGCGCGAGCCTCCCCCGCCGTCGCAACCGTGGCACTGGCAAAGGCAAGGAGACCTGCGCCCACGGCAATTCTTGCAATCATGATTTTCCCTCGGTTCATCGCCGCGCAGTCAATGCAGGTTGGAAGGGGAATCGTCAAACGAAACCTCCGGCTGCCGGAACGGACGTACGGCAGCCGGGTGAGCGGCGGGCGTGTGTCCGGATTTCACGCCGCCGCTTCCTGGGCGGCCTGCGGCTAACGCTTCAGCTCGAAGACTGTGCCACCATTGTTGCCGCTGCCGCCCTCGACGGCCGTGCCGTAAAGATTGCCCGAACCGTCCATGAGCAACGGCGCGATCGGAAGCGCGCCGTCGGCACAATTCGCCGCCGTGCAGAAATTGTAGAGGGTTTTCACGGCGCTGCCGTTCCATTCGAACACGGTTCCTTCGAGGCCGCTGCCGCCGGCGCTATTCGTGCCATACAGATTGCCCGAAGCATCGACGATGACGCCCGCCTGCGGAAAATAGCCTTCGCCGCATTTCCCCGTGAGGAAGGTGCAGAGGAGCGTTTCCCCCCAGATCTTCCTTCTTTCCGCAAGTTCGTACACACCGCCGCTCTCCCCCGCAGCGGCTGTCACCGTGCCGAAAAGATCGCCGGCGCCGTTCATCACCAGCGCGCCCTCGGGATTTGCACCATCCGTGCAGCTCGCAGCGGAGCAGAAGTTGTAGATAATGTGCTCGGTCCATTTCGTCCTATCGGCATTGGGCACAAGCTGGTAGGCCGTACCCGCGCCGGCGCTGCCGCCGTACAACGTGTTCCCGTAGAGATTGCCTTTGGCGTCGAGGATCAGAGCGCCGGGATTTTCGCCGTCCACGCAGCCGCTGCCGGCTTCCGGACAGAAGGCGTACAAATCCGTCTCCTTCCATTTCGTGCCTTTAGGCATGATCCGATAAATTGTCCCGTAGCCCGTGCCGCCGGAGTTCGTCGTGCCGTAGAGCGGCGAGGTTCCGTCGTACGGCGCGCCGCTTGCGGCCCCCACGTAAGTGAGTCCGGTGAGAACACTGTTTCCGGACGGCGCACAGGAAGCCGCGTAAAGCGTCTTTTCCTTCCATTTCGAGCGATCGGCATTGGGCGAGAGGCGGAAGGCCGTTCCGCAGCCCGTCGGACCGCTCTGGCCGGTTGTGCCGTAAAGATTGCCGTTCGTGTCGATGATCAGGCTCGCAACGGGATTGGTGCCATCGCCGCAGGAGTAGCAAAAGCTGTGCAGGACCTTGTACTTCCATTTCCGGCCGTTCGGGATCAGCGCAAACACGACGCCATCATTGTAGGCGCCGCCCGCTTCCGTCGTGCCGTAGAGATTTCCCGAAGCATCCTGCAACAGTCCCGCAGCCGGAGCGGTGCCATCCGTACAACCATTTTCCGAGCAGAAGGAATAAAGCGTCTTCAGAGTCCATGCTTCGGCGTCGCTGCCGCAGAGAAGCGCACCGGCGGAAAACGACACCATCACGAGGTTTGCTCGACTCATGACATCCCCCTCCCGGACGTCGGCTGCAGCTGTTCCTGCCGCAACCGAGAGCCCTTCGCGATTGCTTCGGAATAGCGGCCCCGGTTGGGCTGAGACGATAACGAAAAGCGGCGTCATGCGATACCCAGCCCTGGAAGCTACCGTTTGTCGGAGGTGTAGGCGATCGCAACACGAAGACGGGCACTAGCGGAGTGCTGATGATCCGGGAGCTTCGGCTCTGTGCTGCCTGCTCCGGCGATCGCTAGGAACGCGCCATCATGCGTGCGCCGCACATCGCGTATTGTCGAGCGGCAATTCGACGTTTGCGCAGGTGCCCTCGCCGTCGCGGCTTTCGATGTGCAGACGCCCGCCATGCTTTTCGGCGAGGGCGCGCACGAGCGCAAGCCCGAGGCCTGTTCCATGTTGCGCCGAAACCGCCGGCGTCGTGCGCCGCAGCTGCACGAAGGGATTTCCGAGCCGTTTCAGGTCCTGGTCGGAAATGCCGATTCCCGTGTCCGACACGGCAAGCACCAGCCTGCCATGCACCATTCGCGAGCTGACGGTGGCGCACCCTCCTGCGGGCGTGAACTTTATCGCGTTCGACAGCAGATTGAGCAGGATCTGCTTGAGGGCGCGCCGGTCCGCGACCACACGCTCCGGACCGCGAAGGTCCGATACGAGGCTTACGCCCTTCTGATTGGCGCGCTCGCGCATCAGTCCGGTGCATTCCTCCACCACCTCGTGGAGGCGCAGCTCTTCCTGGACGATTTCGTACTTCCCGGCTTCGATCTTCGACATGTCCAGGATTTCGCCTATCACGCCGAGCAGATGCTGGCCGGCCTGGTGAATCCGCTTTGCATAATCGCGGTATCGCGCACTGCCGAGCGGCCCATAAATCTCGCGGTGCATGAGCTCGGAAAAACCGATGACCGCATTTAGCGGCGTTCTCAGTTCGTGGCTCATATTGGCAAGGAACATGGTCTTGGCCTGGCTCGCCGTTTCCGCCGCGTCCCGCGCGACAAGGGCCTCCTCATGGGCCTCCGCAAGGCTTCGCTCGAGTTTCTTTCTTTGCTCCAGTCCCGCGCCCACGACGATGACGGTAAAGCTGATGACAGCGGTGTAAAGCTGAACCATGAGAACGTAGCTGCGCGCGTCAGACGCGCTGAGCGCACCATGGAGGTCGCCAAAAAGCACCTTCGCCATCATGTAAGCGACGACCATCAGCAGCCCGAGTGCACCACCTGCAAAGCCGCGCTGAAAAGTGAGGAGCACGACAGCCGGAAAGAACAGGAAGCCAAGCGGATAATCGCGGAACACGAGGTTGCAGGCGATGGTGGCGGCCACGAGAACGAGATAGAGCAGCGTCCCCCGAGCGGATTCGCGCGCAAACAGCGCGGGTATGGAGCCGGCGCGCACCGTCATCAGTGGCGGCACCAGCATCGCCTGGCCGAGGGCCGTAGCGGTGTACCACTCGGTCGCCAGCTGGAAAAACGGCGCGCCTGTCAAACTGTGCAGAACAGCCGCGCCCAAGGCGGCCGAGATCATCGTGACGGGGCCGACGACCAGCGCGTAAAAGACGAGCAGCGTTCGCGGCTGCGAGAAGTCGCGGTCGAGCTTCATCAGGCGGAGCGGGATTGCGAACATCAATGCTTCGCTCACGTTGACGAGAGCGAGCAGGACGCAGCGCAGCAGGGAATGTCCCATAGCGAAACCCGCCGCGAGGTTGGCGAAACCGCAAATTGCGATGATCGCGGGCCAGTGACGGCGCGGCGAACGCAGGAGCCAGTACAGCATGACCGCTGTCCCGAGCCAGATCGGCGTGAGAGCTCCGTGGATCCAGCTCACGGTCACGCCCGCCAGCACCGCGCAGGTCACGGTGATTGCGACCTTGGCGATCACGACGGCCGGCGGTGCCGCAATCCGATAGGCGCGCCCGAACGGCGTGACTTCGAACATTGCCCTTCTTTGTTTTCTCGCGGCCACGCCGTGGGACGGCCAGCCTGCTCCAGTCCAATGATGGCCGGCGGATCGATAAGATGGTGTTAAGCTGTTGTTCCGACGTTGCCCGCTGCTTTGCCGCGGTGTCAGGGGTAGGACTGCGGCGGCTCCCCCTGAACCGCCGCAGACACCGGTGAAATCAATAGCCGCCCGGCAACGGTTTGGTGTTTTCTTCGCGCGCGCCGTCAAGCTCCTTGGGATTGATGCCGAGGACATCGAGCACCGTCGCGGCGATCTGCCGGGTTTCGACGTTGGCGCCGCTGGTTGCGGCCGCAATCGCTGGATTGGACACGACCAGCGCGACGTTGCGGTCGTCGGAAGAGAAACCGCCGTGTTCGGCGAGCTTCGTCCCGCTGGTATAGATCAGACCGTGTTTGGTGATGGCGATGAAGTCGGGCGTGCGGCTGTTACCGAACGGATTGGGATACAGTTTCGTGAGCTGCGATTTGTCGAGCAGCTGCGTGATGCCGAGCGTGGAGGCCTCGCTCTCGAGATAAGCCCTGGCGGCCTTGTACTGTCCCTTCTCCTGGCTTGGCGCGAGCCAGACGAGACCGACATCGTCGGTGGTGTAGCTGCCATTGCCCGTGCTCTGCCCGCTGCTCATTCCCGGTGTCGCCGCGTAAGGCGAATCATCGACCGCTTGGCGCTGGGTGACGTCGATCGGCGATTGGCCGTGCTTGGCGGAGACGATAATAAGCGTGTTCTGGTCGAGTCCCTGCGCGTGCAGCTCGGAAACAAATGCTCCGAGTTCGCTGTCGACGAAATCAAGGCCGAACTGGAGGCCGTTGTTGGGCGTCGCGTTTGCATCCGCGTAGCCACCGACAAGCCCGGCATCGAGCGGATCGGCAGGATTCCCAACCGCGAGTTTCTGCCCCACGCTGACAGCCTGGAAATTCATGCCGAAGATGGTCGGCACGCCGACCTGCTGACCACTGTGGGAATCGTCGGTGCTGAGATAGCCGTCGATCTGGTTGAGAACCGCGTGAACCTTCCTGAGATCGTTGCGGGCAACGCTGTGATATCCGAACGTCGTGTCCTGACCGGTTACGGTATCCGCCAGCGAGAACCACGACGGATCCGACGCGTACACGGTCATGCCGTCGGTGGTGTCGTTCGAATCGACTTCGGCAGCGAAGAGATCCTCGACGCCGCTACCCGACGGTCCGTTTACGAGATCATAGGCGGGATGCTTGTCCGCCCAGGCCGTTCGCCCGCCATGGGCGCGGATGCGTTCGAAAATGGTGTTGACCCTGAGAAAGTTGTGCGGATAGACCGGGACGCAGCTTCCGTTGACGATCGCCATCGGCAGATTCGCCGGGTTGATCTGCGAATCCACATCGCCCAGCGTTCCGCCACCGTCATATCGCGTCTTGTCCACATCGATGCTCTCATCATAGGTGGTTTGCGCTCCCGGCAAACCCTGGCAGTTGGAGCCAGGCGCGTACATCTTCCGGTCGTACGACACATCATAAAAGACGTTCGCCGATTTGGGCGTACCGCCTGTCATGAAGGCAGTGAGGCCAGGAAAGGAATCGGACGGGCCGGTGGTCAGCGCGTTGGGATAGACGATGCCGTGTCCGGCAAGCGCGGCGAGCGTGCTCGCCGGATGGGAGGCGACGTAATTCGTGAGGTCGACGGCATGCAAACCGTCGACGCTGATCACAAGGACGCGGTCGTATTTTGGGTTTTTGTGGGACGCCGCGCCGGCAGGCATCGCGGCCGAAGCTGCAAGCACGCACAGGCTCGCTCCGGCCAGAAGCTTTTTCATTCCATTCATGGTCATCTCCGCTGAGAAAAGGCCCCTCGCGTGCCTTAGCGACGGTTCGTGACACATGAATGAAAAGAGCGGTCGCGCACTTGCGCATTAACTTTGCAGCGTACACGCGACTCGTCACGAAACTGCAACAAGACGGGAATCCCGCGCGGGTTATCGGATGGCAACGGCATCCTGCGCAGCGCGTAGCGCGAAGCAGAATGGTGCCCCTGGCCGGACTTGAACCAGCACGCTGTCGCCAGCAACAGATTTTGAGTCTGCCGCGTCTACCATTCCGCCACAGGGGCACGCGGTAAGGAAGAGCGAATGGAGCGGCGGATCATAGCCGCGAGCCGCTGCGCGTCAACAAACCCTCGCCCCACTTCAGTCCTAGCGCGTAAGCCGAGCGCACGGCTTCTTGCCGGTCACCATGAATGCGGATGTTCCACCCTTCGATCCGCCTTCGCCGAGGCTTCGGCGGACACGGTCCTCACACTGACCCGCCGAAGCTTTAGCGTAGGCGGGCAAGCCCAGGGTGAGGAAATCCCCGGAGGAATTCTTCTCCGGTATTTCCAGGCGAACAAACGACCCGCCATCCAGAAAACCTCACTGTCCGAGTAATTGGCGGCTCTAAGCCGCCCGCAGAGAAGAAAGGACGAGACGACCGCGTCTTGGGCAGAAAGGGGAGACGTTGTAGCCTGATTTTCCCGCGTCTCGCAGCTCCCGCGTGATCTTGCATGGACGTTCGTCGGGTTCTGATTGTTGCCGGCATCGTGCTCGTCGCGGCCGGTCTCCTGTGGCCGTGGCTCCGGCAACTCGGGCTCGGCCGCCTGCCTGGAGACATCGCGATCCACCGGCCGGGCGTGCAAATCTATTTTCCCATCGTCACCTGTCTCGTGATCAGCGTCGTTCTCACGCTTCTCTTTTGGCTTTTTCGCAAGTAAGAGCGCGGAACCAATGACGCTTCGCCCGATTCGCCGCGCGCTCGTTTCCGTTTCGGACAAATCCGGACTCGCCGAATTCGCGCGCGCGCTCGTCGAACACGACGTTGCGCTCATCTCGACCGGCGGCACGGCGAAAGCCTTGCGCGATGCAGGATTGACGGTCGTCGACGTCGCGAACGTGACCCGGTTTCCCGAAATCATGGACGGCCGCGTGAAGACGCTGCATCCCGCGATTCACGGCGGGCTTCTGGCGCGGCGCGATCACGCCGAACACGCGGCGGCCATGGACGCGCACGGCATCGAAGGCATCGATCTCCTCGTCTGCAATCTCTATCCCTTCGAAGCAGCGGTCGCGCGTGGCGCCGGTCTCGACGAGGCGATCGAGACCATCGACATCGGCGGACCCGCGATGATCCGCGCTGCGGCGAAGAACCACGATTGGGCAACGGTGGTCGTCGATCCCGACGATTACGCGCGCGTCCTCGACGAACTGCGCGACCACGGCGGCGCCACAACCGCGGACTTGCGCCGCCGGCTCGCGGAAACGGCCTTTGCGCGCACCGCCCAATATGACGCGGCGGTGTCGAACTGGTTTGCTTCGTTGGAAAGCGACCGGGAACCGCCGCGGCGTCGCGCCTTTGCGGGCCGGCTCAGGCAGGCCCTCCGTTATGGTGAAAATCCCCACCAGCGCGCGGCGTTCTACGCGACGGACGAACGGCGTTCCGGCGTCGCGACGGCAGAACAGTTGCAGGGGAAGGAACTTTCGTACAACAACATCAACGACACGGATGCGGCCTACGAACTCGTCGCCGAATTCGACGCGGGCGCGCATGCCGCCTGCGTCATCGTCAAGCACGCCAACCCGTGCGGCGTTGCGCTCGCGCCGACGCTGCGTGAAGCCTATGCAAAAGCCCTCGCCTGCGATCCCGTCAGCGCCTATGGCGGCATTCTCGCCTTCAACCACACACTCGACGGCGCGACGGCGGAAGAGATTGCGAAGCTGTTCACCGAAGTCATCATCGCGCCCGATGCGGACGAGGACGCGAAGCGCATCTTGTCATCAAGGCGGAATCTGCGCCTGCTCGTCGCCGGCGGACTGCCGGATCCAGGCGCCGGCGGACTGACGTTCAGAAGCGTCGCAGGCGGCATGCTGGTGCAGTCGCGCGACAACGCGCGCGTTGTCCGCAGCGAGCTGAATATCGTGACCAGGCGGCAACCGGAGGCGCGCGAAATCGCCGACATGCTGTTCGCCTTCACCGTCTGCAAGCACGTGAAGTCGAATGCGATTGTCTATGCGAAAGATTTGCAGACCGCGGGCATCGGCGCGGGCCAGATGAGCCGCGTCGATTCGGCACGCATGGCGGCGATGAAGGCCCGCGAAGCCGCCGCCGCGGCGCACCTTTCGGAGCCGCTGACGAAGGGCTCCGCCGTCGCCTCCGACGCTTTCTTTCCGTTTGCGGACGGTCTCCTCGCCACAGCCGAAGCCGGCGCGACCGCCGTCATTCAGCCGGGCGGATCGCTGCGCGACGCAGAGGTGATCGGGGCCGCCGACGACGCGGGTCTCGCCATGGCATTCACCGGCGTCCGCCATTTCCGGCACTGAACACGGTCTTGCGTTTTGTTGTCATGGCCAGGAAGAAACGCGGCCGCCCGGGTGGACGGCCGCGGGACTGTACAGCTGTTACGCGATTACTGCGGATTGGGTTGCTGCGCCGGAGGCGGCGGATAGTTGCCCTGGCCGTACGAGGCTGCCTGTCCGCGGCCCTCGGAGCCTTGCCTCCCCTGATAGCGGGCCTCGCGCCTGGCGCGACGCTCGGCTTTCATGGCGCTGATCTTCTCCACGAGCAGCATGCCTTCCTTGTGGCTGATGCGGCCGGCGTTCACTTCTTCCCGGATCAGGGCGAGCACGCCGTGACGCCCATGATGGTGATGCTCCTGCTGCGACATCTGCTGCGAGGGGGCCGGATATTCGGCATCCGATTGCGCGAAAGCCGCGCCGGTGCCGAGCAAGGCCGCCAATCCCGTTGCCATCGCCGTTGTCCTGAGGTTCATGACATTCGTCCTTTCATGCTTTCCGCGATGCCGCCGTGATTGGCCGATCGCCTCAATCGTGCATCTTTGGAGCACCGCTTTGAATACGCTCTGAAGCATCCGTTCATAACGCGTTCACGATCGGGAAATCTTCGCAATTGTCATTGGTTACACCGATTTCACCTTACGCGAATTTCACGATGCGCGTCGCGCAGGCGGCGACGAGCTCATCGAGCGCTTCCTGTACACGAAAGAGAACGCCGCTCGGATGACAAAGTGTCGCCGCGCGCACCGCTTCCGCCATCGACCAGCCCTCGCCGCAGAATTTCTCGACGATGATCCAGTCGCGGTTTTTCAGGCACAAGCGCAATCGCTCGAGACAGCGCGCCGCATCGAGCTGCGATTCGGTAACGGGAGCGCAACTATGGGCACCGCCGGAACCGGGCGTCATCTGCGTGCTGTCGCGGCCGCTCAATGCGCGCAGTTCGTACAGCCGGCGCACTTCCTCGCCCGCCGCGAACTGGTCGCTGCTGATCTTGCCGCGCGCGTGCGCCAGCGTCAGCGGATGCTCTCCGATATTGCGGTAGCGCAGCTCGCGCCCGGTTCGCGCCGAAAGAAATTCCTGTACGTAGACGTCGCCCGGTCCGGCTTTTGGCGCCAGCTGCCTCGTCGCCCTTCCTCGGGTGCGACGCTTTCGCGATCGGCGGCTCATCGCCCCCTCCTCGCCGATATTTTTTCTTCCGCCCAATGGGCGCCGTCGTGAAAGGCGCGGCCGATCTCCTGCATGCGGGCGAACGCCTCCTCGATCGCGACAACGTCGCCTTTGCGGAACGCCTCGGCATAGCGCGCATGCGCTTCGCGATAGACCCGGCTTGCATCGAGGAGCGGCCGTGTGCTCCCGCCGCTTCGGTTCATGGCGCGAGCCGCTGCCGGCAGTGCGGGCATTCGCGGCTGTCGAGCAGGCGTATGCCGCGGGCGCGAAGCGGCACCCGCGCAATGCGCCCGCGTTTTTCGAGCTGGCGCAGCAGTCCCAACACGCCCGATCTGGATGAGAGCCCGAGCGCCAGGCGCAGGTCTTCGAGAGTCGGCATGCTGCCCGTCCGGACAAAATAGCCTTTGATCGCATCGAAGCAGGCGCGCTGGCTCGCCGATAGATCCGTCTGACGCGGCGGCGAAGAAGCGGAAGCGGACATCGTGATCTCCTGGTAAACTGGGCCGCATTATAACTATATCGGTCGTCTTGTCAACTAATTTGGTTCTAGTGTATAACTGATCGGTATTGTTCACTGCTACCATGAACAACATCAGCAAGCTCCGTCACGCCCGCGGCATGTCCCAGCAACAGCTCGCGGAGAAGCTCAATACCACCGCGGTCTCGATCGGCCGCTATGAGCGTGAGGACCAGCGGCTGTCGCTGCCGTTGTTGCGGCGCTTCGCCAAGGTTTTCGATGTCACGATCGGCGAAATTGCCGGGGAAACGCGTCTCACACCCGACTACCTATCGGTGCCAGTGTTCGATCTTCGCGCTGCCGCCGGCGCGGGCGCGCTCGCCCAGGACAACGAACCGGCCGGCCATCTGATGTTCCGCGAGCAGTGGCTGCACCGGATGGCGAGCGACATCCACCGTCTGTTCGTGCTCGAGATTTCCGGCGATTCCATGTGGGAGACGCTGCACGACGGCGACCATGCGCTGGTCGACCCCGCGCAGACGAACCCGCGCCGCGAGGGTTTGTACGTTATCCGCATCGACGACATGCTTCAGGTGAAGCGCATCTCGATGCATCCGGTGACGCGGCTCCTCACCGTGAAATCCGACAATCCCGCCTATCGCACGTTCGACAATATCAAGCCCGACGAGATCACCATCATGGGCCGCGTCATCTGGATCGGGCGCAGCCTCGGCTGAAAACTTGCGAGAGTCTTAACCGGCGGATACGCCGTTCACCCTTTCTCAATCGGTTTTCCAAACTTGCACGTATCAGCCGGAACCTCCCAGGGGCGCCGGGACTCCCGCATCGTGGGGGAACGCAAGGAAGGACACAATGGGACAACTGGATAGAAATTTCGCATCACGCATGAAGTACGTGTTGGGACCGGACGGAGGGACGCTGACCCTGCCCGATCTTCCATCGCCCGGCACCCAGCGCTGGGTCAGTCGAAAAAAGGCGCAGGTCGTTGCCGCGGTGCGTGGCGGGTTGCTGACGCTCGGCGAAGCCTGCGAGCGGTATGCCCTGTCGATCGAGGAATTCCTCGCCTGGGAACACGCGATCGAAGAATTTGGAATCGCGGGCCTGCGCGCCACCCACGCCCAGGAATACCGACACAAACATCCGCGCCACGTCCAGCACTAGACTTAATCCGTCGTGAGGCTTCGTCAGTTACGATAAAGCTGGCGAAGCTTCACCGCGTCGTGAGGCTTCGCCATTTATAGTGCCACCGTAAAGCTGGCAAAACTTCAGGCGCTCAGAACAGCATTGTCGCCTAGACGACTACAGATATTGCGCGCATTTCTCTACGCTTTGCATGACGTTAACTGCACCTGTCGTGTGGCCGACACTCTTTTTGGGTGCGCACACCTCCGCTGTTAACTGTGACGCAATTCATTTTGAACAAAATTCGCTTCAAGAGACGCGCAACCGCTCAACCAAATCGAGCAGTTGCCTGGTCCGTCGAAACCGATCTCAAAGGGAGCCATTTTGATGATGCATAAGATTCGGCCACGGCTGCACGCCTGTACGGCAGCGGCCATTGGCGCCTTGCTCGGCCTGGGCGCGCCCGCCTCCGCCGGCACCACGACCACAAACTTCACCGTCAACGCAACGGTGGTCGCCGCCTGCGTCGCTTCGGCTTCGAACATGGGGTTCGGAAACTACACAGCGAGCTCTGCGACGCCGGATGACGCGAACAGCACCGTTACGGTGACCTGTACGAACAACGACGCCTACACGATCGCGCTCAATGGCGGCGACTCAGGGCATGTGGCGGCGCGCGCGATGGAAAATGGCCTTAACACCCTCGCTTACGGCGTATACACGTCGTCCGGATATTCGACCATCTGGGGTGACGGCACCAACGGAACCTCGACTGTCGCCGGGACGGGCAACGGTGCAGCGCAGAACTACACGGCCTACGGCCAGATTCCCGTAGCCGAATATTCGACCGCGGGCAGCTATTCGGACACGTTGACGGCCACCGTCACGTTCTGAACGCGATGCGATTCCATTTTTCGGCCACCCTGTGGATGGTTGCAGCAGTGCTTCAGACCTGCGCAACCGCCGCCGGCGGCGCGACACTGGAAATCGCGCCGACAACCATTGCCCTGCAGGACAAGGACAAAGCCGGTGTGCTGTACGTCAACAATTACGGCAACGCCGCTGTCACGGTGCAGGTCGAGCCGTTCGATTGGCAGCAAGCCGACGGAACCGATCGCCTGAGCCCCAGTCAGGACCTGATGGTCAGCCCGCCGATCACAGCAATTCCGCCGCAAGGCAGGCAAACCATCCGCCTCCTCGTCACGCCGGGCGACAGCCACGCGGAACGCTCCTTTCGGTTGATTGTCAGCGAATTGCCCGACCCGAATCGTCTCGCCAGCCGCACTGTCCAGGTCCTCACCCGATTCAGCATTCCCGTATTCGTCGACGGGCCAGCGGATGCCATGCCGAACTTCATCTGGCAAGCGACGGTCGACCATGGCGAGATGCATCTGACGCTGCGAAACGAAGGCGCCCATCATGCCAAACTGCAGGATCTGAAGATCGTCACGCCCGCCAACGACGCGATCGCGGTTGCAAATGGCGGGCTCAATTACATTCTTCCTGGCGCTATCCGCAGCTGGAAAGCGGCCTGCGCGCAATGCGCGCCCGGCGAGGCGATTCATGTCTCGGCAACCGACGGCATTTCAGGAACGAAGCTCGATCAGCCGCTCGTGCTTGAACGCTGACGGCGTCGTCGCATGCGCCGGCTCTCGCTCCTCCTGGTGTGCGGCACGTTATGCGGGGGCGCATCGGCATCGATCGCTTCAAACGTCGTACCACCATCGCCGGGCCAGAAGCTCATCCTCGATGTGTGGGTAAACGGCGTCGACACGAGCGTGATCGCGAAAATCATAAAGCGCGACGGGCTATGGTTGGCGTCGGCTGCCGATCTCAAAGACGCGGGCATTAACCTTAACAACGCGTCTCCCGGTGGGCCGGTGGCACTTTCGAAGATTGACGGCCTCACCGTCGAGGTCGATCAGGCCGATCAGCGGCTGATGATCGAAGCGCGTGCGGATTGTCTGAACCCGCAGATCATCGAACTGCGCCCCTCCGCTTCGACGAGCAGACCAGGGTCTTCGAGTGGAGTCGTTGCGTCCTATGAGGTTACCGGAACCGCCGGCGATCCGAACGGATCGGCAGGAGTCGATGCACTGCTCGGGGCAGATTTCTTCTCGCCGCTGGGCACGCTGAGCACCACCGGCTTCTCCGACACGTCCAATTCTGGATCGCGACTTGTACGGCTGGATTCCACGGCCGAATGGGACGACGCTTCGCTGCTGCGGCGCTGGGTGCTCGGCGACAGCATATCCGGCGGATTGGCGTGGTCACGATCGGTGCGCTTCGGCGGGTTTCAAATGGCGACCGATTTCACCCTCGCACCCGGGCTCACGACCCTCCCGCTGCCTGCCTTCTTCGGTCAATCCGCAGTTCCGGGCACTGTTGACGTGTTCGTGAATTCCGCGCGCGTGTTCGAGGGCGATGTCTCGCCGGGCCCGTTTGAGCTTCACGATCTGCCGGTGGTTACGGGAGACGGTCAGGCGACGATCGTCGTGCGCAACGTCCTGGGACAGGAGACAACGCAAACCTTCTCGTTCTACGCGTCCGATGCGCTCCTGCGGGAAGGGCTTTCGTCGTACGATTTTGATTTCGGCTTGCTCCGCCGCTTTTACGGCGAAAAAAACCTCGATTATGGGCGGCCGGTGGCTACGGGAACCTATCGTTACGGTCTCACCGACATTCTTACTCTGGAAACACATACCGAAGGCGCCGCTAATCTGGCGCTGGTCGGTGGCGGCGGTTCGCTTGCGCTCGGCAGCTTCGGCGTCGTTGGCGGAGATGCCGCAATCAGCCGAAATGCGTTGGGAACAGGGGAACTCTACGCGGTTTCGTTTGCGAGCGCGTCGCATCCCTTTGGAGTTTTTGGTTCTCTCACCGCCACAACCGGGTCATACCTCGATCTGGCGAGCCTCGGCGGACCGGCGGAAGCCCGTCTGATGACGCAGCTGGGCGCCAATGCCGGTTTCCACCGCACCGGATCTGTTTCCGTGTCATGGGTCGGCGTCAAGGATATGGCTACGAGCGCGGTACAGCTCATCAACGCCTCGTACACGCTGTCGTTCAATCAGGGCTGGAGTTTCAGCGCCACCGGGCTGCATGATTGTACAAACAGAAGCTGGGCGGCGGAACTGAGCCTCAGCGTTCCGCTGGGAAACAATCTCTTTGCCTCGGCTTCGGCGCAGACCGGTGGCGGAACGAAGGAACGCGAAGCCACCGTCATGCGACCTACCAATCCAGACGGCGGCTTCGGCTATAGTATTTCCGCATCTGCCGGCGATTCGAACGGCGCCAATGGCGAGGCAACGTATGTCGGCGAACATGGCACGCTCGACGGCGCGGTTTCTTCGGTGAATGGCGAGACCGCGGGCCGCATTTCGGCATCCGGTGCTTTCGTTTTCATGAATGGCGCGGCGTTCTCGACCCGCAATCCCGAAGGCGCACTCGCGCTCGTCGAAACCGGCCAACCGGACATTCCCGTCTATCTCGAAAATCGTCAGGTTGCCCGCTCCGACTCCGATGGCGAGGCCCTGCTGACGAATTTGACGGCGAATGCGCCCAATCGGATCAGTGTCGAAGCTACCGATTATTCCTTTTCGACGGTGATGAACGCGACCGAGCAGATCGTGGTGCCGCGCCGGCAAAGCGGCGTGGTGGCCGATCTCGCGCCCGCCCCAAGCCGCCCTGCACTCGTCACGCTGGAACTCGATAACGGGCTCAATCCCCCCGCGGGGGCCGAAGTACGGCTTTCAAACAGCCCCACCGCGCTACCACTTGGCCATCACGGCCAGCTGTTCGTGACCGATCTCGAGAAGGCGGTTTCCGGTGTCGTCACCTTTCCCGGCGGATCCTGTCTTTTCCAACTCGTTCCACCGAGGGAAGCCTCCTCGCAAATAATTCCACGCATCGGACCTGTCCGATGCTACGCCGGCCGAAGCGCATGATAACCGGACGCCTCTGCGTATCGGCAACAGTTTTTGCCCTTGCCGTGCCGCTCGGCGCCTGCGGCCCCGCATCGGCCGCGGCCACCTGTAATACCGGAAGCAATCCGATCACCGTTTCCGCAACCGCTCTTGCTTTTGGCATCTACAGCCCCGGTGCTTCGTCGCCGACCGACAGCAACAGTACAGTCAAGGTTTCCTGTACAAATACGAAGAACGTTCTGCCGAGCTTCACGGTTGCACTCTCCACCGGTAACGCGGGCAGTTTCCACCCCCGCAAGATGTTCAACGGCAGCAACACGCTTTCTTACAATATGTTTGTCAATACGGCCTACTCCACGATCTGGGGCGACGGAACGTCCAGCACAACGACGCAGAGCTACAGCGCCAGCCAAGGACTCTCACAGGCTTCGTTTACCGATTACGGCCAGCTCGCACCCGCCCAGTTTGTCAACGCGGGCGCTTATGCCGATACGATCACCGTTACCGTTGCCTTCTGACACCGTGTTGATCGCGCCAGCGCCGCGCCACGACAAATTTTGTCAAGGCGCCGGGGGTGAACGGACGGGGGCCGGCGGCGCGGTGAACTGTACGAGATTTTTCAGCCCGAGCCTGTCCTCGATCCCGGCGATCCGATTCACCGCGTCCGCGAAACCGTCCCCGCCGAATTCGGCGCGCTCGATCGTTTCGAACAGATTGCTCATTTCGGCGAGCTCGGCGGGGGAGAGCTGACCCTTCCACGCCGGAAAGACGATGGTATCTTCGCGCGCCATGTGATTGGCGTACATCACCTCGAAAGCATCGAAGGCGCGCGCCAGCATTTCTGCGTCCGCCGCGGCGACATGGCGGCCCATGGTGACCGAAAGGATGTAATCGGTGATTTCGCGGCCACGCGCATGCTGGGCGAGGAGAATGGCTATCGGGGCTTCCGCGTCGCTGACGACGCGGCGCACGCGCGGGAAGATGTGCGCCTCCTCGAGCTTCTTTTCGTGATAATCCTCGCCGAAGCTGCGGAACAGTTTTGCCGCGTCGTTCAGCGCCACTGCGTCTACATCCCCCGGCTCGATGCGCAAGCGGCCGGCACACTCACGGTACGCCAGAACACAGCGCCTGAGCACGCCATGCTCGCGCATCAGGTCCTCGACGGCGCCCGTCGCGCTCTCTTCGGACTTCGGCTTCTTTGCCGCATGTCTGCCCGCGGCCAAAGCCGCTGAACCCGCCAATGGCGCCGCAATACCGGCGGCGATCACACTTCGCCGGGCAACAGGCTTTTCCATGACAGCGTCCCACCGAGCTGAACCCGCGGAGAACGCTAGACGCGGCGGGGCGGTGAATCCAGAAGGTCCTTGCATTGCAAGGGAAGGAAGACTCCGGCCCGGGTTTCCACTATAGGTCCTGAGCGGGCGACGAAGGGCTGGAGGGAGACGCTATGAGCGATCTGGATCGTGCCCTGCAATACCGGTTCCGCGCCGAGGAGCTGCGCGTGATTTGCGCCTCCTGGCTGGAGGAGGATGCGCGCCAGATGCTCGAGCGCGTGGCCGACGACTACGACCGGATGGCGACAGTCCTCGAGCACCGCGGCGACGACAATCCCGCGATCTTCGCGCCTGGCGTGGATACCAGGCAATAAGAGCCCAATCCGAAGCGATTGCCGCAATCGGCTTTCGTGCCCACACCGGCTGGGCGGCCGCCGTCGCGGTGGCCCGCAATGGCGAGATCATCGAACGGCGGCGGATCCGCTATGAGCCGGAGCCAACGCGTTTCATTTATCACCATGCAGCGGAGATTCCCTCCAGTGCGGCCGAAGCGCTGATCGGGTCGGCGCGCGTGCAGGCAGCGGAAAAAGCGCGGAAAGAGATTGCAACACTGATCGCTGCGGTTCACGGCCGGGGCAAGACCATTGTCGGTGCGGGTGTACCGGGTGGCAATGCGCGGTTGCCAAAATCGCTCGGCGAGATTCTGACGGCGCATTCCCGCATTCACGCGGCCGAGGGCGCCTTCTACCGCGACGTGCTCGCGGAGGCCTGCCCCCTCGCATCTCTTGCCGTGACCCGCGCGCCGGAGCGCGATCTCTGGGTGCTTGCGAGCAAGGCCGTTCGCTGCAGCGAAGACGCGTTGCGCGAACAGTTTGTCGCCATGGGCAAACGGCTCGGGCCGCCGTGGGGCAAAGACCAGAAACTTGCGACGCTGGCGGCATTCATCGCGCTGAAGTGAAACGCGCCGCGTGGATTGTCTCGCGTACTTTATTGGCTTTGTGCAGCGCAGTTGCCAAAATGGAACATTCGCGGGTGCGAAGCGTTGCTCGCGCAGGTTTCCCGAACGGAGAGCAAAATGCCGGGACGATCAACCAAAGGACGCAAGGCGAAGAGCCGCACCAAAGCCGCAAAAGTCACGCGCGGCAGAAGCTCGAAATCGAAGAAGTCGAAAACGCGCAAGACGACGAAAGCCGCCAAACGGAAGACCGGCCGCAAGCAGACGGCACGCGGCACCAGCAAGACAAGCGGCAAATCGGGTTCTCGTGCGTCCAGCCGCAGCCGCCAGCGCGAAAACGTTTTGGGCGAAAGCACGGCCTCGCGCGAATTCCGGCGCGATCAGACGGGGTTTGTGAGACGCAACCGGGGACGCGTCCCCCAAAGGGGCGAACGGGCCGGGGCGCTCGAGGGCAGTGAGGGCAACGAGCTCCGGACTGCGGACGAAATCGCCCACGCGCATTCCGCCGGCGACGAAGATTAGGGATTGGTTTTCCTCCCGCGCGCGCTCGCCGCGCAAGCGCTGGCGCAGCGGGTGCATTGCGTGGGGAGGTGGTGCCCCCGCGTCCGGCCAAACGCCGGCGCGAGGATAAACTCCAGACCGGAGGGGGCGATTGAACCACGGCGCATTATTGGCCCCTCCACCGCTTCGCGGTCCACCTCCCCCATGCTTCGCACGGAGAGAAAAATGAAAGGACCATGTTCACCTATTCAAGCGTGAGCGCCCGGCAAGGCAGAAGGGGATGTGCGTGGCCTTATCGGCGAAGAGATTATCGTGATGAAGAAGGCCAAATCGCTTATCTCTCGTCGCCTTCGCTCCTTCGGGGCAATAAGCTCTCCGCTGGCCACGAGCGTTGCCCTGTTCGTTGCGCTGCCCGCTTACGCCGACAATCAGTGTCACGCGCAGAACCTGTTCGCGGTTGTCGTGCACGGCGGCGAAATCAGCCGCCGCACCGTCGATAACGGCCGTCTCGCCGCGATGCAGGCGGCACTTTCCCGTGCGCGCGCGCAACTGGCCGCCAACCGAAGCAGCCTCGATGTGGTCGAGGAAATCGTGCGGGGATTCGAAGATTCCGGCGTCTTCAATGCCGGCCGCGGTGCAATCGCCGACGCGGCCGGCATCGTCGAAACAGACGCATCGATCATGGACGGCCGCGATCAACGCTCGGGTGCCGTCGCTTCGATGCTGACGATCAAAAATCCTGTGCATGCGGCGCGTCTTGTGATGGAAGATTCGCCGCATGTGCTGCTCGTCGGCGATCGCGGCGAAGCTTTCGTGAAAAAACTTGGGGCGGAAACCGTCGCGCCGGATTATTTTCTGCACAACGCGCACACCGGAGCGCCGGAACACGGCACTGTCGGAGCCGTGGCGCTGGATCGCTGCGGCCATATTGCGGCCGCCACATCGACGGGCGGTTACGACGCGAAAATCCCCGGCCGTGTCGGCGACTCGCCGATTGTCGGCGCTGGCGTTTATGCAGAGGACGGTGTGGCCGGATTTTCCGCCACCGGACACGGCGAATATTTCATCCGTTTCTCCATCGCCAAGGATGTATCGGACCGCATGGCTTATGCGCATCAACCGATGGACGAAGCCATGCGAACTGACATCAAGCAGAAACTTGGTCAATTTCCGGACGCGGACGGCGCGCTCATCGGCATTGATGCCCACGGACACGTCGCCATGGTCTGGAACAGCACCGGTCTGTTTCGCGGCTACGCGACCGATACCGAAGCTCCTGTTGTCGCCGAATATGACGGACCTTCCGCAAGCAGACGGTAAATTCCTTCAAAGGCGGGTTTGTGCGGTAACTATAAGCGAGAAATTCACGCGCCCGCCTCGGCTCGCGTGCTAATCCGAAATCCATGGGTGCCGAAGGCCAGGTTGGACGCGAGCGGTTTCTCGCGCGCGCAGCGCTCGCGGACGCGCGCGCGGCGCGATCCAACGAAGACGTCGAAAAGCGCATGTGGCAAGACATCGCCCAATGCTGGCGGGAACTCGCGCGGCAAAGCAGGACCAGCGGGGCTGAATCTCACTCCAGCCGCATTTCGCCCGGTGCGGCTTCCACGCGGTTCTCGATCGCACCCAAACCGTCGATTTCCACGCGGACCACATCCCCAGGCTTCAAGTAGATCGGCGGATTGCGCGCCATGCCGACCCCTGCCGGTGTGCCGGTGTAGATCAGGTCGCCGGGCTCGAGTGTCATCGCCTGGCTCAAATGCTCGATCTGCGCGGCGCTATCGAACAGCATCTGTCCGGTGTTCGAGTTCTGCCGCACTTCGCCGTTGACCAAGGAGCGGATTCCGAGACTCGCGGTATCGACCTCGTCGGCGGTTGTAATCCAGGGCCCGAACGGCGCGTGCGTGTCGAAGGATTTGCCGACCGTCCATTGCGGCGTGCGCTTCTGCCAATCGCGCACGCTCACGTCGTTGCCGGTGCAATAGCCGAAGATCGCCTCGCGGGCTCGTGACTGTGGCAAATTCCGACAGCGCCGGCCGATGACGACAACCATCTCCGCTTCGTAATCGAGTTCGGACGATACGGCGGGAAATTCGATGGGATCGTACGGGCCGTTCGCCGCCGTCGGCATCTTGGCAAAGAATGTCGGATAGGTCGGCCGCTGCGCGCGCGTCTCCGCGATGTGGTCGAGGTAATTGAGCCCGATGGCGAGAATCTTTCCGGGGCGCAGAATCGGCTGACGCAACTTTACGCCGGCGAGCGGCTGATCGGGCCGCCCGGCGAGCGCCTGCGCCAGGCGTGGACGCACCGTTTTCCATTGCCGGATGAGCGCAATCATGTCGGCCGGCGCGCCGGCGACATGGCGCGCCACATCCACGAGTCCCTCGCCGCTTACCGCACCAAGCCTCGGCCCTGCCCCGGATTGATAGGTCACAAGCTTCATCGCAAGCGTCTCCGGGATTGGCGCCGCCGAATTGTCTCGCCGCAGCGGCGAAACGCGGCGCGCAACATCTGCAACGGAACCATGGTCCGCAACAATGTGGCGTTTTCGGGAGCCAATCGCGAAACGAGCCGTTTTCCTAGGGCGCGATTCGCTCGGACCGAATCAGCCTCACCCAGCTCCGACTTCACCGGTGAGGCTCGTTTTCTGCCCTTATCCCTCAGCCAGTCGAAGGATGAGAGCGATCAGTCTGGACGGATCACGCTCTAGCGTCGGAAAGCCGATGGATCGTGCAGCCGATGGATCGTGCAATCGCAATCGGAACCTCGCATGGCGGCGTCGATGCTCTGCGGATCTTCGTATCCGGTCTCCCGAAGGACTTCGATCAACCTGTCTTCGTCGTTCTGCATGTCGGCTCCGCACCGAGCATGCTCCCGTCGCTTCTGAGCGCCGCGGGTCCGCTTGTGGCGACCCATGCCTGCGACGGCGAGGAAATCCGCAAGGGGCACATTTACGTCGCGCCGCCCGACCATCACATGCTTGTCGAAGGCCGGCACATCCGATTGTCGCGCGGCCCGCGCGAGAACTGGGCCCGTCCCGCCATCGATCCCCTGTTCAGGAGCGTTGCCAAGACATTCGATGGCAATGCCATCGGCATCATTCTCACGGGCAATCTCAACGACGGCACGGCCGGTCTCTACGAAATCAGGAACCGTGGAGGGGTTGCGATCATCCAGGATCCCGGTGAAGCCGAGGCCCCCTCAATGCCGCAAAGTGCGGTTGAGAACGTCGGGGCAGATTTTGTTGTACAAGTGTCGGAAATGCCCGCGCTCGTTGCCAGGTTGACGAAGAAGGCCGAAAAAAATCCCGACGAGCCCGCAGGAGGTCCCCTCATGCCCAACCACGAATGGGACTTTAAGCAGCCGGTCGCGCAAACCTGTCCCGAATGCGGCGGCGCGATGCGCACAGAAGGGCTTGGCAATCTGACGCAATACCGCTGCCATATCGGGCATGTGATGACGGCGGAAGTGCTTGCACAGGCGCAACGCCAAACCCTCGGGGATCGAATCGCCAGCTGCATCAGAGCCGCCCGCGAACATTCGGAGCTGTGCCGGGAAATTGCGGCAAAGTACGAGTCGCGCGGTGGACACGGTCCGGCGGTTCAATGGCGGAAGGCGGCGGACCAATCCGATGAGCGGGCGCGAATACTCGCGGGACTCGAGGAAAACGGATGGATTCGTCCGACAAGCGGTCTGGCGGCGGATCAGAAGGAGATCAGTGAATTCGCCGAATGATCCCGGCCACCGCCGCGACAATCTCCTCCGGATGGGCTGGTTTCGACAAAACCTGAGACTCCGGCCAGGCGCGGCGGATTGGATCGCTGGCGGGCTGACCGGTATAGAAGACAAACGGGATATGCCGCTCGGCAAGAGCGGTCGCAACCGGCGCCGCCGTATCGCGCCCGAGGCGCAAATCCAGAATTGCGCCCGAGATCTTTTCGCGCGTCGCCAAATCCAGCGCCTGCTGCAGCGTGAACGCAGGTCCGATCACCGCAGCGCCCGCCTCCTCGAGCGTCGCCTGAATCTCGAGCGCAATGATGAACTCGTCCTCGACGATC
The DNA here is from genome assembly GCA_036264415.1 of Rhizomicrobium sp. Lineage (GTDB taxonomy): Bacteria > Pseudomonadota > Alphaproteobacteria > Micropepsales > Micropepsaceae > Rhizomicrobium. The sequence continues at coordinate 74,884 of DATAQZ010000024.1, forward strand.
AGCACGCGCGACCCTGTGAGCCTGTCGTGCCGGTCGTTGCGCCTGCGAGACTTGTCATCCGCTCCACGAGGGGACTGGAAGGACCAGTTCGATTGCGCACTCGATGCCTTGGGAATGAAATTCATACTGGACGTTCGCGCTGGCGAGACCCTGTTTTATCAATTGACTTCCGAAGCCCGTGGAGGCCGGCGGACGAACCGGCGGACCGTCACGCTCCTTCCAGAGAACCTTGAGCGTGCGTCCATTGTTCCCATCCACGGCCTGCCAGGAAAGCTCCACCAGGCCTTTTTCTTCGGATAGTGCGCCATATTTGGCGGCATTGGTCGCAAGTTCGTGGAGTACAAGCCCGAAAGGCGTCGCAATATCCGCCGGCAGGACGACCATTTCGCCGTCAAGTTTCACGCGCGAACGATTCTCGCCCACGTAGGGCGCGAGCTGACGTTCGATCAGCTGCTGCAGGTCGGCGCCACCCCATACAGAGTCGACGAGCAGCTTTTGCGAATCGGCAAGAGCGGTCAGCCGGCCATCGAGCTTCCTTACGAACGCGTCAATGCTCGAACTTCTCTTCGCCGTCTGATGCACCATGCCTTGCACGACGGTCAGAAGGTTCTTCACGCGATGGGTGAGTTCCGAAACCAGAAGCTGCTGGCGTTCCATAAGAGCCTTGCTGTCCGTAATGTCGCGCGTGCTCTCGAGCACGTAGCGGCGCCCTTCCACCGGCACGAGTTCGATGTGGCTGTCGACGATGAGACGCCGGCCATCCCGGGCCACCTGACGCAGCTCGCCGTTCCAGGTACCGCGTTCCAGCAACGCCTTGCGCACTACTTCGAAAGACGAGCCCGGTACCGTCGTCTTCAGCAGGTCGTCCTTTACTTTTCCCTGCGCCTGGTCCCGGCTGTAACCGTACAGTTCCTCGCTGCCGCGGTTCCATTTGACGATACCGTCGTCGAAATCCCAGACAAAAATCGGCGAGCGTGACAGTTCGACGAGACGCATCTCCTGTTTCAGCTGCGATTCGCTGGCGCGCAGCGCATCTTCCATGCGCCGCCGTTCCGTCATGTCGACAAACGTCACCACCACGCCCTCGATCTTGTTATCGGGCGCGCGATAGGGGCGCAGGCGCAGGACGTACCAGATGCCATCCCGGCTTCGCACCTCGCGCTCGATGGGTGTCAGTTGGTCGAGCACCCGGTGGGCATCGGCGAACAACCCGTCATATTCCAGCCGGTGGGTAAAATCGGTGATCGGCCGCCCGACATCATTCGCGCTTATGCTGAAGAGATCTGCGATACGCGGCGTGAAGCGGTTGATCCTCAGCTCGGCATCGAGAAAAAGGGTACCAACATCCGTCGCCGCCATCAGATATTGCAGGTCGGTGTGCGCCCGCGATACCGCCTCCAGCTTCGACTTGAGTTCGCTGTTGACGGTCTGCAGTTCCTCGTTGATGGACTGCAGCTCTTCCCTGCTCGTTTCGAGTTCTTCGGCGGTGGACCGGTACTCCTCGTTGATCGATTGCAGCTCCTCGTTGGCTGCACGGAGCTCCTCGTTTGCCGATTCGGATTCCTCACGCGTGGTGCGAAGCCTGGCCTGCACCAGTTCGAGTTCCTGCCGCAGCTTGCGGACAATTTCGTTCTCCGGCTGGTCTTCCATGCCGTCGGCGCCGGCGACGAGGTGATCTTCAGGTCCGGCCTCGACAAACAGGATCAACGCCTGTTCGGGACGTTGCTCCCTGTCGCGTGGATGGACGGGCTGGACCTGCAGATAGACGCGGCGCGGTGTTCCGTTGAATTGTACGAAGATTGCCGCGGAGAGTATCGGTTCCGCGTGCTCGAAGACGTGATGCAGGGCGGAGCGGAGCTCCAGCCGCAGTTCGTCACGTACAAGCTCGGTGACGTCGGCACTCAGAATGCCGCCTTGCGGCTGCAGGAAGCGCCCCGCCGTTTCCGACAGGTGGATGATGCGAGACGTATTGTCCACCACAATGCTGGGCGGCGCGGCGGCTTCGAGCGCCTGCCGGTGCATCGCGTAGGGCCCCCCGCGGGCACCCCTTGCGCGGCCATCCTGCGTTACCGCAGGCTCGATTCCGGGCGGCAATAAACGTTGCGGCAGCGCCGGCAGCTGATCGCGTCTGCGGCCAAGCGACTGAAAAATCCGAGCTTCGCGATCGACCACGCGGAAATAGCCGGACGGATGATCTGCTATTTCCGATGATCCAAGGAAGAGATAGCCGTCCTCATTCAGTCCATAATGCAACGTGTTCAAGACCTGCTGTTGCATTTCGCGATCGAGATAGATGAGAAGATTGCGGCAGGAGATCAGATCGAGTTTCGAGAACGGCGGATCCTTTAGCAGGCTGTGGTTGGCGAACAGCACGATGTCCCTGAGCTCGCGCTTCACCCGATAATATTCGCCGTCCTCCGTGAAAAAGCGCCGCAGGCGCTCGTCGCTGAGATCGGCGTGGATCGCGGCCGGATAGCGCCCCTCGCGCGCGGTCGCCAGCGCATTCAAATCCAGATCCGAGGCGAAGACCTGTATCTCGGGACGGACCTCGCGCCGGCCAGACTCTTCAAGCAACAGCATGGCAATGGAATAAGCTTCCTCACCGGTGGCGCAGCCCGGAATCCAAACGCGAATCCCTGTCGGGTGTGTTTTGTCGATCAGATGCGGGATGACTTTGCCGGCGAGTGATTCAAATGCCGCAGGATCGCGAAAAAACGTGGTGACGGAGATCAGCAGGTCCGCCATCAGCGCCTGTGATTCCTCCGCATTTTCACGGAGGTATTTGAAATAATCTTGAAAGCTGTCCGCGCGGGCCACCTGGAGGCGCCTGAGGAGGCGGCGGTAAACGGTGCTCCCCTTGTACCGCGAGAAATCGTGGCCGGTCCGCGCGCGCAGATGGGCTAGAATGCGCCGCACGAAATCGTCCACTTCGTGGTGACGGGGCAGTCTTTTTCCCTCGCGCCTGATCTGGATCAGTTCAACGAGTCGCTCAGCCAATTGACGGATCGGCAGCACAACGTCGGCCGAGTCGGTGGCGATCGCGCTTCGCGGCATGGAGGGATATTCGGCTTCCGCGGGATCCTGCACCAGGACGATGCCGCCGGTTTCCTTGATCGCACGGACACCCACCGCTCCGTCGGATCCCGCACCTGTCAGAACAACCGCAAAGCTGTCGCTCCCCAGTTCCGCGAGCGAACGAAAAAAAAGATCGATCGGTGCGCGGCGACCCCGCGGCTCATCGAAGGGAACCGCCGAAACTTCGTGATCGGAAATGCGCAGTCGTCGATCGGGCGGAATGACGTACACGTGGTCCGGTTTCAGCCTCGACGTACCGGCAACCTGTTCGACGGAAAAGGCGCTGTGCGCCGAAAGGATGGGTGAAAGCTCGCTGCGCTTCTCGGGGTCCAGATGTACGATGACGACGAAGGCGGCGCCGAGCCCCGCAGGCAGAGCCTCGAAGAGCGTCTGCAACGCCTTGATGCCGCCCGCCGAGGCGCCAATGCCGACGACGGGCAGCTTGCTCAAGGCTGCGTCGACTTCGTTAGGCTTGTGCTCGTACGCGTCCGGCATTTCGGCACCCCGGCCGCGCGATTATGATTTTTCTCGTTGGAAGCGCGGCACCATTCGACGGCGCCGTTTCCGGTATTATTTTCAAGGAAGATTCGGCCCGTCCAGACGTAGCATATACTTCCGCGTGCGGATTACGAGCGGCAATTTCCATCGGGACGTGCGGCGGTTCGCAGGCTGCAAACGCGATTTTCTGGCCGTCACTAATAATCGGCAAGTCAGCTCTTGGGACAGGTCGAGATGTCCACGTCCCGGCGCATGCAGTAGGCGACCTGGGCTGCATGGAATTCGTTGACGACCCGCTCCTCCTGGTCGACCGACACGTCGTAGGCGTGGTTGGACGCGGCGATCTCATCGTCCAGTTTGGCAACGTCCTCCTTCTTGTCCTTCTCGGCCTTGTCGGAGCGCAGCAGCTCGCCTGCCTTGCGCTTATCGGTTGTAATCGTCGCGTTGAGGCAATCGCGATAGGATTTCAGCGAACCCTGCCAGCGGCGAATGTCCGCAAAGGCGCTGTGCCGCGCAGCCGCCGCATCCGCGGGCGTCTTGGCGCGAATTTCCGCGGCCGATGGAATCGCCGGCGCGAGTGGCGGATCGCCACACATTTCCTGTGCGGCCGCGGCGCCCGTTGCGGCCATCAGCAAGGCAATTGCCAATCGTAATCTCACGGACAAACCCCTTCGGATGACGAGATCGACAGCCGCATGAAAGCACATCGAATTGGGCAGAATAAAGATGCAGATGGACTTCCTCACCCGACGCAGGGGCGGGGTGACGTGATCTTCGCCAGCGCGACCGCGAAGCCCGCTACCGGCTCGCCTGCTTCGGTACGCAGCGTGCAGGCCATCAGGCCGGTCACGCGCAGTCCGGAACGCCCGGCCTCGGAGCAAAGATAGCTCTCCGAATGCCGCCAGCGGCGCTTTGGTCCGAGCTCAAAGCCTTCGTCCTGCTTGCTCTCGGTCGTGAAAAGAAAGCTGCCGCATTCGTTCAAATGCGTCTGCACCGCGGAAAACAGGGACGCGAGATCGCCGATATAGACGATCGTGTCGGCGGCGAAGATCAGATCGTAATTTTGCCCGCGCTGTTCGAGCCAGGCGGAAATGTCGGCGACGTGCAGTTCGTCGTAGATTGCCCGCGCCCGCGCCTTCTCGATCATCTGCGGACTGAGATCGACGCCGTCGAGACGCTTCGCCCAATCCTTGGCGGCTTCGCCCATCAACCCCGTCCCGCAGCCGAGATCGAGAATCGCGTGGCGTTCCGTTCCGCTGAGCCCGAGCAGAGTTGCGAATTCGCGCAAAATCACGGGCGCGCGATAGGCAAGCCGACCAAGCATGCGCAAATCATAATCGTCCGAGAACTGATCGAAGAGATGGCGCACGTAACGCGGGTCGCTGCGCGGCGCGGCGCATGTACGCTCCGCCTCGGCGATCATCGCGCGGAGTTCCGGCGGCGCATTTTGCACGGGAATTGCCCGCCAAACGTCCAGCGCTTTCTCCGCTTCCCCTGCATCGAGCCAAGAAGCGCCCAATTCCACGCGTGCAGCGAAGAGTTCGGGATCGAGGCGAAGCGCGCGCTGAAATTCACCGATCGCAACGGGAAGATGACCCGAGGCACGCAGCGCCTCGCCGAGCCCCGATGCGGCGGCCGCTGCCTGGGGATGAAGCAGCGCGGTTTCGCGTGCCACCGCAAGCGCCGCCGCGTCGTCTCCCGCCGCCGCGAGCGCATCCTTCAGCCTAAGCCGCAGGAGAAGACCGCCGCGATTTTCTGCTATGCAGCGGTCGAGCAACGCCGCCGCCTCGGCCGCGCGTCCGCCCGCAATCAGATCTTCGGCTGCCGAAACCGGATCGTCAGGAAGCAAGCGTGCATTTGCCGTTGTTGATCACCACAATATCGCGCTCCTTCGCTTTGGAGCGGAACGACACCACGCGGCCATCGACCCACATCTCCGTGACGATCGTTTCGCCGGGAAACACCGGCGCGGAAAAGCGCGCGTCGAAGCCGACGATCCTGTCCGAATCGTATTTGCAGACGGTCGAAACGATGGCGCGGCAGGCGAGGCCGTAGGTACAGAGGCCGTGCAGGATGGGGCGCGGAAATCCGGCCATTTGCGCCACTTTGGGATCGCGGTGCAGCGGATTGCGGTCGCCCGAAAGCGCGTACAGGAACGCCTGGTCAGGCCGGGTATCGCAGGCCTGTACGAGATCGGGCGCGCGCGTTGGAATTGGATGCGGTTCCGGCGCGCCCTCTTTCGGGCCGCCGAAGCCGCCGTCGCGGCGGGCAACGGTGGTGGCGACAAGGGTGCAGAGCTTTTCGCCGGAATCCTTCAGGCGCAATGTCTTCTCGACGAGAACGATCGCGCCCTTTTCGCCCTTGTCGAAAGCGCCGGTTATGCGTTCGTCGACAAGAATCTCCGCGGCGACCGGCAAAGGGCGATGGACGGTGAGCCGTTGCTCGCCGTGCAGCACGTAAAGATAGTTGATCCCGCTCCGCCCGATGATGGCGCTGCCCCACGAGACCACCGTCGAGAGCGTCGGCACCGTGCGCAGGCCGTTTTCATAGACGAAGGGAAGTTCGGCCTCGTTTAGCGGATCGCGGCCGAAGCCGATGCCGAGCGCATAGAGCATCGTGTCGCGGTCCCTATAGCTATATGGCCTGTCGGCCGCGCTGAGCTGCATGATTTCGTCGTAATTGATCGCCATCGGCCCTGCTGCCTCGTCGAAATATCGCTTGCGGGAGAGTAGAGCGCCGCTTCGCCGGAGCCGCAAGCCCGCGATCGTCCGGCTGGCGGCGCGGCCTTTGCGGGTGTACCGTCAAGCACCATTTGGGGCACGAAGAGGCCGTTCAGCTCATATTCTACGGAAGGGAGCATTGTCATGGCCATCGACGAAAACAAACTGCACGAGTTTCTGAACAGGGCGGTCGGCGATCTGGGTTCGGCGATGAGCGCCGTCCTGATGACGATCGGCGACGAGCTTGGCTATTACAAAGCTCTCTCCAAAGAGGCGATGTCGCCCGCCGAGCTCGCCCGGCACACCAACACCAATGAACGTTATGCGCGGGAATGGCTCGGCAATCAGGCGGCCGGCCGCTATGTCGAGTACAATCCGGAAACCGGCAAATACCACCTGAACGACGAACAGGCGTTATGCCTCGCCAATCCCAGCGGCCCCGTGGATCTCCCGGGCGCTTACCTGCTGGTGCAGGATCTCTTTCACGTGCGCGAACGCGCGCTCGACAATTTCCGCACGGGCAGAGGCATGGAATGGGGGGAGCATGACAAATGCCTGTTCCACGGCTGTGAACGTTTTTTCCGCGCAGGCTACAATGCGAACCTCTTGAGCAGCTGGCTGCCGGCGCTCGACGGCGTCACGGAAAAGCTCGGGCGTGGCACGCGCGCAGCCGATGTCGGTTGCGGCCATGGCGCGAGCACCATTCTGATGGCGAAGGCCTATCCGAATTCGGAGTTCACCGGCTACGATTATCACCCTGAATCCATCGAAACGGCGCGTCAGCGCGCCAAAGACGCGGACGCTGCCAACGCGCGGTTCGAAGTTGCCGATGCAGCGTCATATCCCGGCAAGGATTTCGACTTCATCTGCTTCTTCGACTGCCTGCACGACATGGCCGATCCGGTGGGCGCCGCGCGCCACGCGCGCGAAGCGCTGAAATCCGACGGAACCTCCATGATCGTCGAACCGATCGCGGGAGACCGGGTCGAGGACAACCTCAATCCGGTGGGCCGTGTATATTATGCGGCATCGTCGCTCATCTGTGTGCCGGTGTCACTGGCGAAGAACGGTCCAGCGCTCGGCGCCCAGGCGGGCGAGAAGCGCCTCCGGGAAATCGTCGTCGACAAGGCGGGATTCACGCGATTCCGCCGGGCGACCGAAACGCCGTTCAACATCATCCTCGAAGCGCGCCCGTAGCAGCAGCAGGCGCGCCGAGATAGTCCCCCGCCCGCGCCGGCATTCGCCGGCGCACCCTCTCCCGCGAGAGAAGAGGGACATTGATCGGCGACGCTTTTCGGATCTGAAGTTCAGCCCCTTCTCCGCTTGCGGGAGAAGGTGGCGCGCGCCGGATGGGGGCTCCCTGGCGCCTACGCGAGCTTCTATCCCGCTTTCGCGAGGCCGGCGGTGAATTGGAGGTCGGCGAGGCGCGCGTAGAGCCCGCCGCGCGCGACGAGTTCGGCATGACTGCCTTCGGCGAGCACACGCCCCTGATCCATCACCACGATCCGCTTCAGCCGCTGGATCGTGGCCAGCCGGTGGGCGATGACGATGGTGGTGCGGCCGGCCATCAGATTGGCCAGGCCGCGTTGTACAAGCTGCTCATTTTCGGCATCGAGCGCGCTGGTCGCTTCGTCGAGCAGAAGCAGCGGCGCGTCGCGCAGGATCGCCCGCGCAATGGCGATGCGCTGGCGCTGACCGCCGGACAGAGTTGTGCCACGCTCGCCGACCGCGGTCTCATATCGCATCGGCAGGCGCTCGATAAACTCCGCGGCGGCTGCGGCTTCGGCCGCATCGCGCACCTGCGCCTCGCCCGCCTCGGGCCTGCCGTAACGGATGTTGTCTGCAATCGTGCCGGAAAAGATCACCGGGTCCTGCGCCACGAGCGCCATGTGACGACGCAATTCGGCGGGTTCGAGGTCCGCAGTATCGACGCTGTCGAAAAGGATGGCGCCCGACTGCGGGGCAAAGAAGCGCAGCGCCAGCTGGAAGACCGTTGTCTTGCCCGCGCCGGACGGACCGACAAGGGCGATCGCTTCCCCTTGCGAAACATCAAGCGAGAAATCGTCGAGTGCGGCATGCTCGAGGCGCGAAGGGTAGTGAAACGTGATGTTGCGAAAGACAATCTCGCCGCGCGCCGGCGCCGGGAGGATCACGGGCGATGCCGGCGCCTTCACCTCCGGCTGGACGCGAAGAATCTCCGCCAGCCTTTCGGATGCGCCCGCGGCGCGCTGCAGATCGCCCCAGATTTCCGAAAGCGCGCCCACGCCAAGCCCGACGAGCAGCGCATAGAAAATGAACTGGAACAGCAGCCCGGCCGTCATTGCCTTGGCCGCCACGTCGTGAGCGCCGACATAAGCCACGCCCACAATGCTCGAGAAGATCGCGAAGATGACAACGGCGGTCATTACCGCGCGTGCGCGCGTGCGCAGGACCGCAACATCGAAAGACAGCTCGACGGCTTTGCCGAAGCGCGCGCGTTCCGCGTTCTCCTGCGTGAATGCCTGCACCGTCTGCACCGCGTTGATGGTCTCGCTCGCCCGCGCAGTCGTGTCGGCAATACGGTCCTGGCTCCGGCGCGACAGCGTGCGCACCCAGCGGCCAAAAAGAATGAGCGGAACAAGAATGAGGAGGACGGCCGCAAGCACGATCAGCGTGAGCTTGATGCTGGTGGCAAACATGAGGGCAAGCCCGCCGACCAGCATGAGAAGATTGCGGAGGGCCACGGACACGGACGAGCCGATGACCGTCTGAATGAGCGTCGTATCCGCGGTAAGGCGCGAAAGCACTTCGCCGGTGCGCGTGATCTCGAAAAATGCTGGCGTCAGCGACAGCACGTGATCGAACACGGCTTTGCGGATATCGGCGATCACCCGTTCGCCGAGCCACGTGACGAAATAGAACCGTACACCGGTGAACAGGCCGAGGAGCGCCGAGGCGATGACAAGGGGCAGGAAGTAGATACCGATCTGCGCCACCACGACCTGGTGGAAGCCGCGATCGATCATGATCCGCAGCGCCTGCGGCACGAGGAGGCTCACGGCCGCGGAACAGAGAAGCGCGACGAAAGCGGCGACGATGCGACCGCGGTAGGGCTTCAGATAGGGAAGAAGCTCGCGGAGCGGCTTCAGCGAACGGCTCTTGACGCGCGCCGCCGCGATCCGCTGCACGTTGTTTGCGAATTCCTCGCCCGACTGGGCCATTCGTTCCCCGGCCTTGTCCAATTATCCCGTTATATAGTGCGCCGCTTGTCAGGGGGGAGGCGCTGTCCTATAAGCCGCCGCTTCCCGGCCTTGGGAGTGCGCAGCATGAAAAAAGACATTCATCCCAATTATCACATGGTGACCGTGGTCCTTAACGACGGGAGCACCTACCGGACGCGCACGACCTGGGGCGAGCCGGACCAGAAGCTCACGCTCGACATCGACCCGACCACGCACCCTGCCTGGACGGGCGGTCAACAGCACCTCGTCGACCGCGGTGGCCGGCTCACGCGCTTTAACAAGCGCTTCAAAGACTACGTGAAGAGTTAATCCATCGCCGCTGTTTTCTTCTCCCGCATGCCATGGCATGGGGACACGTCTACGGCGTTGACAGATCCCTATGTCCCGAACGTCTGCCGCAGACGTTCGAATTGCGCCTGTAGCGGCGGTTTTGCCGTCGCGCGCAGGATCGCCTCCTCGAGGCGCGCGATGCGCCGATACAGGCTTTCGCTGCGGTCGAGCAGATCGCGGAGGATAAGCGGGAGCAGTTCGAGATTCTCGCTGCGTCCGCCCAGGCAGATCTCCTTGGAGCCGAGACGATAACGTTCGCCCGCGGCCGCTTCGGGACACATTTCGCCCTCGCGCACCGCGCGCTGAATCAGAAGCCAGCTTGCAGCCTGCATCAGCCGTGTCGTTACCCGCATGCTCTCGCCGGCATAGAGCAACGCCGCGCTTCTCGGCAGGGTGCGCGATTCCTCGCGTCCCGGCCCATCAAGGTAGCGCGCTGTTTCCTCAACGAGCGCCATGCCTTCGTCAAAAGTACGATCGAACAGCGCCGCGTCCATGAGCGGTACCGGCTGCCGATTGTGATGCGACTCGTCCTGCGCTTCGGCGAACGACATTCCGACACCCCACTCTCGTCCCTGTAGCTACGCTAGCAAAGCCGAAATCGCATTGGGAAGAGCGCGGCGGCGGATTTCGAAAATTTTGCGAAAATATGGTTACACACCCGCCACAGCCCGCTTGCATTCGCATTAATCATTGTTGCAGGAGACGCTCTTGCTGCGATCAGGATTTGCGGAAAACGGAATCGGCTGCGGCGCGCGTGGACTTGCGCGCATCGATGGCTTGCCGGCAGCGGGCGACTTCGGCTTCGAGCGCCGCGATGCGCTCGATCAGTTCGTGTTCGGACTTCGCCGACAGGTCTTCGCCAAGCACGATCTCCGGCGGCTTTTTTCGCGGCAGCAATTCATCCAGATCGATCGGCATGACCTTCAGCTTCCTAATGCGGTGGTCGCAGAATGATGGGCGCTAAACTTTTCATGCTATCCGTGCCCAGAAAGCAGTAATGCGTAGCACATCTCTGGAACCCAATTCATGCACGCAATTCAAGTTGAAGATCCGGGGCCGGATTATCGGTTGACGATCGCTGACGGGCCACGGCCGATCCCCGATGCGGGCGAGGTGCTGATCAAGGTTCACGCTGCCGGCCTGAACCGCGCCGATCTCCTTCAGGCGCGAGGCTTGTACCCCCCGCCCAAGGGCGCCTCGGCCATTCTCGGCATGGAAGTCTCGGGCGAAGTGGTCGAAGCCGCGCCGGGCACGGACGCCTGTGGTATCGGCGACAAGGTCTGCGCGCTGGTCACCGGCGGCGGTTACGCGGAGTTCTGCGCGGCTCCGGTTCGCTGCGTGCTCCCAGTACCGAATGGCATCGACATCCTGTGCGCCGCGGCGCTCCCCGAAGCGCTCTTCACCGTATGGACCAATCTAATGGACTCGGCGCGTCTTCAGCCAGGCGAGAGCGTGCTCGTTCACGGGGGCTCGAGCGGCATCGGCACCACGGCGATTCAGCTGTGTACCGCACTCGGCCACGCCGTTTATGCAACGGCAGGCAGTCGGGAAAAATGTGCCGCCTGCGAAAAGCTTGGTGCCGTGCAGGCCATCAATTACAAAAGCGAAGATTTCGTCGAAGCCGTGCTGCAAGCGACGGACGGCCGCGGTGCGGATGTCATTCTCGACATGGTCGGCGGCGACTACATCGAACGCAATTTTCGTGCACTCGCGCGGCAGGGTCGGCTGGTCAACATCGCTTTCCAGAAAGGCGCGACGGCAGAGGTCAATTTTGCGCCGATGCTGCTGAAGCGCCTCTCCTTCATGGCGACTACGCTCAGGGGCCGCAGCACCGACGAGAAGGGCCGGATCCGGGATGCCATCGCGGCACGCGTATGGCCGCTGATCGAACAAGGCCGAATTCGGCCGGTGATCGATCGCGTATTCCCGCTCGCTGAAGCGCAGCTTGCGCACCAAAGGATGGCCTCGAGCGCCCATATCGGGAAGATTTTGCTAAGGGTCTGACGAAATTTTCTTCCCCTTGGGGAGCGGGATCGGCTAGAAACGGGCCCTTCCTCGAAAGGTTAAAGCCTTGAGAGCGGCGCGGGGCCGATACCCCGCCCCGGAAAAGGATTTTTGCTCATGGCCGACAATACGCCCCTCATGCCGAAGGCGACCGCCGTCTGGCTGGTGGACAACACTTCGCTGACATTCGAGCAGATCGCCGATTTCTGCGGCCTTCATCCCCTCGAAGTGAAGGGCATCGCCGACGAGGACGTGGCCAAGGGCATCAAGGGTCAGGATCCGGTCGCATCGGGACAGCTGACGCGCGACCAGATTGAGGCGGCGGAAAAGGATCCCAAGGTGCGCCTGAAGATGGCGCCGCCAAAATACAAAATTCCGCCGGTCAAGATAAAGCGGGCGCCGCGCTACACGCCGGTATCGAAGCGGCAGGACAAGCCCGATGCAGTGTACTGGATTTTGCGCAACCATCCGGAGTTCACCGATCCCGATATCATCAAGCTGATCGGCACCACCAAATCGACCATCACGAAAATTCGCGAGCGCTCGCACTGGAACGCGCCCAACATCAAGGCCGTCGATCCGGTGACGCTCGGGCTCTGCTCGCAACTCGAACTCGACCTCGCCGTCGAACGCGCGGCGGAGCGGCGCGAGCGGCAGTCGGTGAAGGTCGTGAAAAAAGGCGAGACGCTGAAGCCGATCGAAGAGACGACGGCCGAGCCCGAACCGGCCCTCGCAGACACGGGAGAGCCGGGCGAAGAATAAACAAAAAGCGCAGCGCAGAGACCGTATCTTTTTTCACGCTCTACGCATCTGGCTCCCCGCTGGAGTTTATGCTTGGGCCGCGCGTGGCGCGCGGACCCGGGCGCGGGGACGACAATTTCTTGTATTTTTAAATACTTAAGCGGCCTGGCGGGAATCGGCATGAGCGGGCCCGCGCGGATCCAGTTCGAGCGCTAACGGGGACGCGAGCTGTGGCACCACTACGTAATGCTCGCGGCCTTGCTTGGGCTCGGCGGGGGTCGAGGCTGTGCGCGCAACCGTGAATACCGTCATCACCCCATGCACGGCGGCCGTATAAAGGAATAGCGACGACATGCCGAAATGCGCCGTGATCGCCGCGCCCAGAATGGGTCCTACAACCGACGCGAGCGCATTGATGAGGAGAAGGGTCGCCGAGGCTTCGACGAATTCGTTCCTGAGCATGCGATCGTTCGCGTGCGCAATCGAAAGCGAGTAGAGCGGCAGCATGGCCGCGCCGAAGGCGAACGCCGCCGGATAAAGAAGCGCCGGCGTCCTGATGCCGTGACGTCCGAGGAGCGCCAGCGCCACGCCGAAAATCGCCGCGCAGCCGCAAGCGAGCGCGATCAGCCAGCGGCGATCCGAACGATCGGAAAATTTCGCCAGGGGCAGCTGGATCAGTGCACCGCCAATGATGAAAACACTCATGAACGCGGCGATGCCGGACGTGCGAAACCCCAGAAGCTGAGCATAAACGGGCGCAAGCGCCCAGAAGGCGCCGTTCGCGAGCCCCACGGTCATCACGCCAGCGACCCCAACGGGAGCCATGGCGACGAGACGGCGCACGCGCAACGGCGGAACCGGTTGCCGCGCCGGTTGCGGCAGGCGCGTCAGCCCCACCGGGACGAGCCCACAAATGTACGCAATCGCCGCAACGGTGAACAGCTTGAACCCCGCCGGCGAGGCGAGCAGCAGCAGCCACTGGCCGAGTGTCAGGAAGGTCAGCGTCACGATCACGTAAGCCGCGAGAATGCGGCCGCGCGTCTGGTTAGTGGCCCGGTCGTTCAGCCAGCTTTCCAGCGCCATATAAATGTTGGCGGCGCAGAAGCCGAAGCCGGTGCGGATCAAAAACCAAGCCACGGGCGCAAGAAGCAGCGACTGCAGCAGCACGGCAGCGGCGGCGAGCGCTGCCGCAACGGAGAAGGCGCGTATATGTCCAACCCGCGCCAGCACGCGCGGGCCGGCAAGACACCCCACAACGAACCCGATGTAGTAAAACGAACCAAGCGCGCCGATGGCGAGGTGCGAGAAACCTTCGGCGTGGGCGCGAAGCGGCGTGAGTGTGGTCACAAGACCGTTGCCGGCGAGCAGGAACGCGACGGAGAGAAGGATCGCGGCGATGGAGTAGAGTTGTGGAGCCATTTGCGGGAAAGCTCAGAAGGCGTAACGAGCGATCAGGAAGCCCGCGACGAGCAGAACGAGAAAACCAAGAAACACCAGCTCGAGCCGCCTCTCGATGAAGCCGCGCACTGGTTCGCCGAAGGCGTAGATCAATCCGGCTTCCAGGGTGAACCTCGCGCCGCGCGTGATTATGGATAGCACGATGAAGAGCCAGAGATTGTAGCCCGCGAACCCAGACGCGATGGTCACAAGTTTGTAAGGGATCGGCGTCAATCCTTTGATCAGGATGATGAGCGCGCCCCATTTCGCATACGCGGCGCGAAATGCGGCGAGCCCCGCGCCGTAGCCATAGGCATGGATGAGCCAGCGGCCGACAGAATCGTAGAGAACTGCGCCGATCGCATATCCAAGCAGGCCGCCGAGGACGGAAAAGAGCGTGCACCATGCGGCCATCCGGAAGGCACGCCGGCGGTCGGCGAGCGCCATCGGCACCAGCATCACGTCCGGCGGCAGCGGAAAGAACGAACTCTCGGCGAATGCGACCGCGGCAAGCGCCCACCACGCATAAGGACCGGCGGCGTGGCCGAGAATCCACCGGTAGAGCGCGCGAAGCACGCTTTCCCGCGGCGGTGTCTCTGCGGTTTCGCTCATTGGTTTCCGACTCGATCCGGCCCGAACTTAGACGGACTGCGGTTGAAATTGAATTACTCGCGATTCATTCGCCCCCAACTTGTCATTCCCGCGCGTGCGTCGTTTTGCGCTCTACGCATCTGGGTCGCCGTATCGCGATCGCATCGCGGGGAGACACAAAGAGCGGCTGGTTATGCTTGCCGCGAAATCACAGTTTGAATAGCTTTTGTGGAGAAATGGACGGCGCGGATTCAGCATGGCGAAACGGCGGAGCGGAAGACGGGAAAAGAAGCGAAACCGCACGCGCAGGAACGCCGCGCCGCGGAAGGCGGCAAAAACCAAAGTCGCGCGCAAGAGCCGGCGTCGGCCGGTCGTACCGCCAGTGCCGATGCACCCGCGCACGCGGATTTCACGACGCGCCGCAGAGGTGCTGCCGCGTCCGGCGCCGCGGACGAAAGCAAAACCGGTGCAGAGCATCTACGACCGTGATCTCGATCCCAACCCCGCAAATTTCCAGCCGCTCACGCCGATTTCGTTTCTCGAACGTGCGGCGCTGGTGTTTCCCGATCACACGGCGATCGTGCACGGAAAGCTGAAGTTCAGCTACGCGGAGTTTTACACGCGCTCGCGGCGGCTCGCCTCCGCGCTCGCCGAACGCGGCATCGGGCGCGGACACACCGTTGCCGCGATGCTCGCCAACACGCCGCAGATGCTCGAAGCGCATTATGGCGTGCCCATGACGGGCGCGGTTCTTTGCAATCTAAACACGCGGCTTGATCCCGCGGCGCTCGCCTTCATCCTCGATCACGGCGAAGCGCGCGTGCTGATTACCGACCGCGAATTCGCGCCGATCGTGAAGGAGACCTTGAGGCTCGCGAACGTACGTCCTTTCATCATCGACGTGGACGACAGGGAATTTCCGCAACAAGGCGAGCGTCTCGGCAGCATCGAATACAAGGAGGTTCTTGCCGGCGGCGACCCGGAATTCGCCTGGATGCCGCCGGAGGACGAATGGGACGCGATCGCGCTCAATTACACGTCGGGAACGACGGGCAATCCCAAAGGTGTGGTTTTCCATCATCGCGGCGCGGCGCTCATGGGCTACGGCAACGTGCTCGCGGCAGGCCTCGGGAAGCATCCCGTGTATCTCTGGACGCTGCCGATCTTTCACTGCAACGGCTGGTGCTTCCCATGGACGCTTTCTGTCGTCGCGGGAACACATGTCTGTCTTCGATGGGTGCGGGCGAAGGCGATCTACGAGGCGATCGCGCAGCAAGGCGTAACCCATCTCTGCGGCGCGCCAATCGTGATGTCGACGCTCATTCACGCGCGGGACGACGAGCGCCGCCCCCTGCCCCGCACAATCGAGTTCATCACGGCTGCGGCGCCGCCGCCTGAAGCCGTGCTCGCCGCCATGGCCGATGCCGGATTCAACGTGACGCATGTGTACGGTTTGACAGAAACCTACGGGCCCGCGGTGGTGAACGAATGGCGCGCGGACTGGAACGCGCTGGAAGCGAATGCGCGCGCGACCAAGAAAGCGCGGCAAGGGGTGCGCTATCACGCGCTCGACGGGCTGAGCGTCATGGATCCCGATACGATGGAGGATGTGCCCGCGGACGGGCAGACGCTCGGCGAGGTGATGTTCCGCGGCAACATCGTGATGAAGGGCTATCTGAAGAATCCGCCGGCAACAAAGGAGGCTTTCGCCGGCGGCTGGTTTCATTCCGGCGATCTGGGTGTCGTTCATCCCGACGGCTACATCCAGCTGAAGGACCGCTCGAAAGACATCATTATTTCGGGCGGCGAGAACATTTCCTCGATCGAAGTCGAAGACGCGCTCCTGAAACATCCGGGGGTGATGCACGCGGCTGTGGTGGCCAGGCCCGACGCGAAATGGGGCGAGACTCCTTGCGCCTTCATCGAGCGCAAACCCGGACACGATGAGGTGTCGGAAGACGATTTGATCGCCTGGTGCCGCAGCAACCTCGCGCATTACAAATGCCCGCGCCACATCGTGTTTGATGAACTGCCGAAAACCTCGACCGGCAAAATCCAGAAGTACAAATTGCGCGAACGCGCAAAAACCTGCGCTTAATTCCACCTGCACGCGTCACCCTCACCCTCGGTGAGGCTTTCTCACTTTTACCCTCGTCCTGACCTTGCCCGTCTACGTGAAAGCTTCGCCGGTCAGTACACTCAATCGTGTCCGCCGAAGCCTCGGCGAAGGCGGGTCGAAAAGGTGAAGGTGCTTGCACGATCCAGTTTGGACGGATCATGTTCTGCCAAAAGGACGAGCGGGGATCTTGGCATGCCTTTGGTCGTTTTCCTCCGGGGCGTCAACGTCGGCGGACACAGGACGTTTCGCCCGAGCGCACTCGCCAGAGAACTGGACATGTATCACGCAGTGAACGTCGGTGCCGCAGGCACGCTTGTCGTTCACAAAGCCGGGACGCGTGCAAAGTTCCTTGCCGAATTGCGCCGGAAGCTGCCGTTCGAAACGACAATCGCTGTCTGCGACGGCAATGATCTCATTGGACTGGAGAGGGACAATCCGTTTGGGGCTGAGTCGCCATCCGCAGATATCGTTCAGTTTGTCACCATCCTGTCAGAGGCGCCGCGCCGCAGAGTTTCTCTTCCGATTGTTCTCCCCGAAGGTGGCGAATGGCTGATGCGAATCATCGGCTCTAAAAATCGTCTCGTCTACGGTATGTACCGCCGCCACATGAAAGCGATTGGCTATCTCGGCCAGATCGACGGGCTTTTCGGGGTGCCGGCGACCACGCGCTGCTGGAGCACAATCCTTTCGGTGCTGCGGATCCTGAAATCCCATGGGTCCGGCAAGTAGCGCCTGGCGTTATTCGCGCATGATATGGCGTTTCGGCTCCCACAGCTCGATCTTGAGGTTGGCAGGATCAAGAAACCAGGCGAAGCGTCCGTTGGGATCGCCGTCCTCGCGGCCGATGATTGTGACGCCGTGCTCCTCGAGGCGCGCGATCATGCCGTCGAGATCGTCGACCGCGAAATTGATCATGCAATCGCGCCGGCTCGGTGCGAAATAATTGGTATCACTCGCAAAGGGCCCCCAGACGAGTTGCGGCGGCCCTTCGCGTTCCGGCCGGAACAGCACCCCGCCCCAGTCTTCAACGGCAAACCCGAGTACGCGGCGATACCAATCCGACAGTCCCTTGGGATCCTCGCAGGTGAAAAAGATTCCGCCGACACCCGTGACGCGCGCCATTCCGCCCTCCAGCTTTGCGCTATCCTGACGCGGAACAAGGAGACTTGTCACCATGGCAGACGGCGAATTTGTCTTCGTCTACTCGACCTTTCCCGACCGCGAAAGCGCCGCGAATATGGGACGGTTGCTCGTCGAGGCCAGGCTCGCGGCCTGCGTGAACATTTTTCCGCCGATGACCTCGATCTTCGAATGGGAAGGCAAAATCGATTCGAGCACCGAACATGCGGTGCTCATCAAGACCCGCCGTGTGTTGGCCGATCGGGCCATTGCCGCCGCGCGGCCGCTCCATCCCTACACAATTCCCTGTTTTCTGATCCTGCCAATCGCCTCGGGAAACGAGGACTATCTCGCTTGGGCGCGTATGCGGACCGCGGCCCGTTGAATCCTCATGCCGTGCTCCCGCAGCGGGCGGGACGCCCCGCTTCCAAGCAAGCTAGAATACGCCCGAAATCCTGATTCGGCCGGCGCAATCCCGATGAGCATGGCGCGCAAACTGGTGGCGGAATTCTTGGGAACGGCGTGGCTGGTGCTTGGCGGCTGCGGGAGCGCGGTGTTGGCCGCGGCTGTGCCCAACCTCGGCATCGGTTATGCGGGCGTGGCGCTCGCGTTCGGTCTCACCGTGCTCACCGGCGCCTATGCCTTCGGTCACATTTCGGGGGCGCATTTCAATCCGGCGGTGACGCTCGGTCTCGCAGTGGCGCGGCGTTTTCCGCTGCGCGACGTGCTCGCTTACTGGATCGTGCAGGTCGCGGGCGCGATGGTGGCCGCCGCGATCCTTTACGCCATTGCAAGCGGTGCTGCGGGCTTCGATGTCTCGGCCGGCTTCGCAAGCAACGGCTATGGCGAGCACTCGCCGCAACATTATTCGCTACTCGCCTGCCTCATCTGCGAAGCGGTGCTGACTTTCATGTTCCTAATGGTCATTCTCGGCGCAACCTCGCCCAAGGCGCCGCTTGGATTTGCGCCGCTCGCCATCGGCTTTACGCTGACTCTCATTCATTTGATCTCAATTCCGGTCACCAACACCTCGGTCAATCCCGCCCGTTCGACGGGCGTGGCGCTGTTCCAGGGCAGCTGGGCTGTCGGCCAGCTATGGGCATTCTGGCTGGTGCCACTGTTCGGCGCGGCCGTTGCCGGTTTCGTGCATCGTTGGCTCTCGCCCGACGACCCGCCGACCATCGTTCCTGAAATGTGAGGCACGCTTGCGCGCCCGCAGCGGCTGCGTTCTATAGCTCGCGCGTCTTTTGCGAATGAGCCGTTGGGTTTCGAGAAACCGGCACGATTCCAGCAACTGGACGGCGTGGCGCTTCGCCGCGACCTGACCGCAATCGCGCGAAGCCGGGCGGACACGGCAGAGCGGCGCGCGAGCGCACTCGTGCACATCCGTAGCGTGTTCGGCGAGACGCGCGCCGGAATTCTGTCCCGGCTGGAAAATGGCGCCTCCGGTATCGACGCGGCGCGAGCGCTCTCCGACGCACAGGACGTGCTGCTGCAGGTTTTGTACGATTTCGCGGTCAAGCATTTCTATTACGCGCAAAACCCCACCGAATCCGAGCGCCTCGCCATTGTTGCGACCGGCGGCTACGGACGCGGGTTGCTCGCGCCGTTTTCCGACGTGGACCTGCTTTTCCTCAGACCGTTCAAACGCACCGCATGGGGCGAGAGCGTCATCGAATTCATCCTCTTGATGCTGTGGGACCTCGGACTGAAAGTCGGGCACGCGGTGCGTACTGTCAGCGAAAGCATTCGGCTTGCGCGCGACGACATGATCATTCGCACTGCGCTGCTCGAAGCGCGGTTTCTCTGGGGCGAAGCGCCACTTGCACGCGAATTGCGCAACTGCTTTGAGGACGAGGTGGCGCACGGCACCGGCAACGCCTTCGTGGCTGCCAAGCTTGCCGAGCGCGAAACGCGCCACCGCCGGCAGGGCGAAAGCCGCTATCTCGTCGAACCGAACATCAAAGAGGGGAAGGGGGGCTTGCGCGACCTCCAGACGCTCTACTGGATCGGCAAATATCTTTATGGCGTGGACGATCCGGTGGCGCTCGCGGATCGCGGTGTCTTCACACGAGAGGAATACACGAGCTTTCGCGCGGCGGAAGCTTTCCTGTGGGACGTGCGTTGCCGGCTGCACCACTTCGCCGGGCATGCAGAAGAGCGGCTGTCGTTCGATGTACAACCGGAGTTGGCGCGCCGGATGGGATTTGTCGGCGCGACGGGACGCGAATCCGTCGAACGCTTCATGCGTGCCTACTTTCTGACCGCCAGGGACGTCGGCGATCTCACACGCATCTTCTGCGCAGCGCTCGAGGAACAGAACACGAAGCCGCTACCCCACGTATCGCGGCTGGTCGCAGGTTTTCTCGCGCCACGGAAGCCCGGTGACGATCTCTTCGTCGAAAACGGGCGGCTGAATGCGCGAGAGCGCGTGTTCCGGCGCGATCCCAGAAACCTGATCCGGATTTTCCATTTTGCCGACGAAAAGAACATTGATGTCCATCCCCGCGCCTTGCGGACTATCACGCGCTCGCTTGAGCTGATTACGCCGGAATTCCGGGAAGACCGCGAAGCCAACCGGCTCTTCCTCGCCATTCTTTCGTCGCGGCACGCGCCGGAACGGGCGCTGCGACGCATGAACGAGGCGGGTGTGCTTGGCCGTTTCGTGCCGCAGTTCGGCCATGCCGTCGCGCTGATGCAGTTCAACATGTACCACCACTACACAGTGGACGAGCATCTGATTCGCGCCATTGGCTTTGTCGCCGCCATCGAACGCGGCGACCTGAAGAAGGACCACCCGCTTTCGAGCGAACTGATAACCCGCGTCGGTTCGCGCGAGGCGCTCTACGCCGCGGTGTTCCTTCACGACATCGCCAAGGGACTGCCCGGGAGCCACTCGGAAATCGGCGCAGAAACGGCGCAGGCGCTCTGTCCGCGCTGGGGGCTGTCGGAACGCGACACGGCGGCCGTAACCTGGCTTGTCCGCAATCATCTCCTGATGAGCGACACCGCGCAGCGGCGCGACATCTCCGATCCAAAGACGCTGCGCGATTTCGTGGAAAAGGTACAGTCGCCAGAGCTTCTGCGGATGTTGCTGGTCCTGACGGTCGCAGACATTCGTGCAGTCGGCCCCGGCGCGTGGAACGCCTGGAAGGCACAGCTGCTACGCGATGTCTATCACGAAGCCGAATTCGTCATGGCGGGCGGGGCTTCAGGCGGCCGCCCCTCGCGCGCGGCGGCCGCGCGCGACATATTGGCCGCGCGCCTCGCCGCCTGGCCGGAGGCCGAACGGGAAGAGGCCCTTGCCCATCATCACGAAAACTATTGGCTTTCGTTCGATGACGAACAGCTGGAGCGCCAGGCAAAGCTAAGGTCAAAGGCCAAACACTCGCGCGAAAACTTTGCGCTCGATGCGCGGCTGGACGAATTGCGCGGAATTTGTGAAGTGACCGTCTGTACGCGCGATCACCGCGGCCTGTTTTCGCAACTGGCTGGTGCAATTGCCGCGTGCGGCGGATCGATCGTGGACGCCAAAGCCTTCACAGCCGATGATGGTTTTGCGCTGGACGTGTTTTCGCTGCACGATCAGGACGGCGCGCCATTCGGCGATGCGACCCTTGTGACGAAACTGAGGCGCACTATGGTGCGCGCCGTCGCCGGCGATAATTTCGGCAGTCCCGCGGTTTTCAGACGCGTCGGCGCGCAGCGGATCGCGGTCTTTCGGGTTCGCCCGCGCATCGATATCGACAATGAAGGCTCGGCGAACGCTACCGTGATCGAAGTCGAAGGCCGGGACCGGCCGGGTTTCCTGTACGATATTGCGCAAGCGCTGTTCCTTGAAGGTCTGTCCATCGCCTCTGCGCGTGTCGCCACCTACGGCGAGCGCGCCATGGACGTGTTTTACGTGCGCGACACTTTTGGCCAGAAGATCGTCAATTCGGAACGCCTCGCGACAATCAAGGCGCGGCTCCTGGCCGCGGTAACCGCCGGGCCTTGAAGCCGCGTCGCCGCTCGGTCATAAGGCGCAGGCTTTCACCGGATCCTTGTATGCCCCACAAACCGCTCGTCTTTTCCGGCATGCAGCCCACCAACACCCTGCATCTCGGAAATTATCTTGGTGCGCTGAAGAACTGGATTCGGCTACAGGAGACGCTGGACTGCATCTACTGCGTCGTCGATATGCACGCGATCACCGTGGAGAACGATCCGAAGGCGCTTGCCGCCGCGACGCGCGAAGTCGCGGCCGCTTATGTGGCAAGCGGTGTCGATCCCGCCCGCGCGATTCTGTTCAACCAGAGTCAGGTGCATGAACACGCGGAGCTTGCCTGGATTTTCAACTGCGTGGCGCGGATGGGCTGGCTCGGCCGCATGACGCAGTTCAAGGAGAAGGCGGGAAAGCACCGCGAGAACGCGAGCGTCGGCCTGTTTGTTTATCCGAATCTGATGGCCGCCGATATTCTGGCGTACAAGGCGACGCATGTGCCGGTGGGCGAGGACCAGAAACAGCACCTGGAGCTCGCCCGCGACATCGCGCAGAAATTCAACAACGATTACGGGGTGCCCAACTTTTTCCCGCTGCCGGAGCCTGTGATCACCGGAGCGGCCACGCGCGTGATGTCGCTGCGCGACGGCACAAAAAAGATGTCGAAATCCGACGAGTCGGACTATTCGCGGATCAACCTGACCGACGATGCTGACGCGATTGTGCAGAAAATCCGCAAGGCGCGTACCGATCCCGATCCCCTGCCCGACTCCGAAAAGGGTTTCGAGGGAAGGCCGGAAGCCGAGAATCTCGTCAATATCTACACCGCTCTGGGAGACGAGGCACGCGAAAGCGTGATCGGACGTTTTGCGGGCCAGCAGTTCTCGACTTTCAAGAACGAGCTGGCGGACCTCGCGGTGTCGAGGCTTGTGCCGATCGCGGCCGAGATGCGTCGCCTTCTCGCTGATCCTGCGGAAATCGACGCACTCCTCCGCCGGGGGGCCGAGAAAGCGCGCGCGATGGCCCACCCGGTAATGACACAAGTCAAAGAGATCGTCGGGTTTGTTTCGTGAATGGCTGAAGCAAAAACCGTCCTCGTCACTGGCGCCGCGAAGCGGCTTGGCCGCGCCATTGCGATCGACCTTGCGCGAAACGGCTGGGATATCGCCGTTCACTTCAACAGCTCGCAATCCGATGCCCGCGAAACCGCGGATCAGGTGCGTGCGGCGGGGCGGCGGGCGGCGCTCGTCAATGCCGATCTCTCAGACGAGAGCGAAACCGGCACGTTGGTTGAAAGGGCGACAGGTTCGCTCGGACTCATCAGCGCGCTTGTCAACAGCGCCTCGATCTTCGAACCGGACGATTGGGCGAGCGTGTCGCGGGAATCCTGGAACAGACATCTTTCCGTGAACCTGCGCGCGCCATTTGTTCTGTGCCAGGCGTTTGCCCGCGCTCTGCCCGGCGACAGGAAAGGCGCCATTGTCAACATCATCGACCAGCGCGTGCTAAAACCCACACCGCAT
The DNA here is from genome assembly GCA_036264415.1 of Rhizomicrobium sp. Lineage (GTDB taxonomy): Bacteria > Pseudomonadota > Alphaproteobacteria > Micropepsales > Micropepsaceae > Rhizomicrobium. The sequence goes on from DATAQZ010000024.1 coordinate 98,244, forward strand.
TTTCTTTCCTATGGCGTCAGCAAAGCCGCGCTTTCGTGGCTGAACATCACGCTTGCCCAGGCGCTTGCGCCGCGCATCCGCGTCAACGCCGTGGCGCCAGGGCCGACGATCATCAATGCGCGCCAGAGCGAAGCCCATTTCCGCCGCCAGCGGGAAGCGACGATCCTGGGAAATGGCGCCGAACCGCAGGACGTATGTGATGCGGTACGCTACTTGCTGTCGGCTTCCGCTGTCACCGGAGAGATGATCGCCGTCGATGGCGGGCAGCATCTGATCTGGCAAACGCCGGATGCGCTGGTGTCGGAATGAGAGGGACAGAATGACGGAACACTCGACGCTCGCGGACGGGGAAGCCAAACTCCGGCATGTATTCATTCGGGATCTCGAATTGCTCGCCCATATTGGCATTCATGGGCACGAGCACACGAAACATCAGCCGGTCCGGATAAACGTGGATCTTGCCGTGGAGGACGCGGAGGAACTGCAAGACCGGCTCGACCGCGTGGTCGATTACGAATCCATCACGCTGCGCATTCGTGCGATCGTGGCGCGCGGCCATATCAATCTTGCCGAGACCCTCGCCGAAGCCATTGCGGAGTCCTGTCTCGAAGATGCGCGCGTCAAATGCGCCCGCATTCGGGTCGAAAAACTGCACGCATTGCCCGGTGCTGAATCGGCCGGGGTCGAAATCGAACGCCACGCGCAACCATAAGCCCTCATGCTGAGCCTGTCGAAGCATGAAGGGGCCTCACCCCCTTCGACAGGCTCAGGGTGAGGTGGGCTATAATAATTGACCAATGAGCGAGATCGTTCTGCCGGATGAAGTCGACCGGGACGTCGCAGTTTGCGGCCCGGCCCGGATTCAGACGTATGTAAAGACGCTCCCCGACGCACCCGGCGTATATCGGATGCTCGATGCAAAAGGGAATGTCCTCTATGTCGGCAAAGCCAAGAGCCTCAAGAAACGCGTCGCGTCCTATGTGAAGACCGGTGGTCACATTGACCGTATCGCGCGGATGATCGCCGAGACGGCGGAGATGCTCTTCGTAACCACCGCCTCGGAAACGGAGGCGCTGCTCCTCGAATCCAACCTGATCAAGCGGCTGAAACCGCGCTACAACGTCTCGTTCCGCGACGACAAATCCTTTCCCAATATTCTGTTGCGCGAAGACCACCCTTTTCCGCAGCTCCTGAAACACCGCGGCGCCAAGAGCACCAAAGGCGTCTATTTCGGCCCGTTCGCTTCGGCGGGCGCAGTCAATCGCACGCTGAGCGCGCTACAACGCGCCTTTCTCCTCCGGTCCTGTTCGGATTCCGTGTTCGAATCCCGCACGCGGCCCTGCCTGTTGTTCCAGATCAAGCGCTGTAGTGCGCCATGCACGAGCCGTATCGGCGAACGCGAATACCGGGGCCTTGTGCAGGAAGCGGAAGCCTTCCTGACCGGAAAGAACAAGGCTGTACAGACGCGGCTGGTCGCCGAGATGAATGCGGCCTCTGAGGTTCTCGATTTCGAGCGCGCTGCGCGGTTCCGCGACCGGCTGCGCGCCATGAGCCACATCCAGGCCCACCAAGGGATAAACCCGTCGACATTTGCCGACGCCGACCTGTTCGCGGCGTTTGCGCAGGGCGGACAGGTTTGCATCCAGGTGTTCTTTTTCCGCGCCGGGCAGAACTGGGGCAACCGGCCCTATTTTCCGCGCGCCGACCGCGAGCTTTCGACGGGCGAGGTGCTCGAAGCGTTTATCGGACAGTTCTACGACGACCGCACGCCGCCGCCGCTGATCCTTGTTTCGGAATCCATGGCGGGAAAAGACCTGCTCGCGGAGGCGCTTGCGCTGAAGGCCGGACGCAAGGTGGAATTGCTCGTGCCGCAGCGTGGCGAGAAGCGCGAAATTCTTGTCATGGCGCTGCAGAACGCGCGCGAGCAACTGGCGCGGCGCCTTGCCGAAAACAGTGCCCAGCGAGAATTGCTCGACGGCGTCGCCGAAACTTTTGGCCTCGATTCACCGCCCCGCCGCATCGAAGTGTACGATAACTCTCACATTCACGGTGCAAGCGCCGTCGGTGCAATGATCGTGGCGGGGCCGGACGGCTTCGAGAAGAGCGAATACCGCAAGTTCAACATCAAGACGGTCGACCTCGCGCCGGGCGACGATTACGGAATGATGCGCGAAGTGTTGACCCGGCGCTTTTCACGCCTGGTGCGCGAGGCCGAAGATACGAAGGCGCGCTGGCCCGAACTGGTGCTGATCGACGGCGGCCCGGGACAGCTGGCCGTGGCCCAGAGCGTACTCGAAGATCTGGGGATCGAAGACGTTGTTCTGGTCGGCGTGGCGAAAGGACCCGATCGTGATGCCGGCCGCGAGCATTTCCACGTGAAGGACCGCGAGCCGTTCCGGCTCGATCCGAAAAGCCCGGTCCTCTACTATCTTCAAAGGCTGCGTGACGAGGCCCACCGTTTTGCCATTGGCACGCACCGCAAGAAGCGGGCGAAGGCGCTGGGTGCCAATCCGTTGGACGAAATCGCGGGCGTCGGCACCGCGCGCAAACGCGCGCTCCTCCAGCATTTCGGCTCGGCGCGCGCGGTCGCCGGCGCGAGCCTGCCGGACCTCGAGGCGGTCGCCGGGGTCAGCGGCGCTTTGGCCCGCAAGATCTACGATTTCTTTCATCCGGGCGGCTGAGAACCGTTTAAACTGCCCCGATGCTCCTTCTGCCAAATGCCCTCACCATTCTGCGCATCCTGTTGGTGCCGGTGTTTGCCATCACTTTTGTGCTCCATGGCGATGCCGCCCGCATCGTATCGTTCGTGATCTTCTGCATCGCGGGAGCAAGCGACGTGCTGGATGGGCTGGCGGCACGCAAGCTGCGCGCGCGTTCGGAATTCGGCCGCATGCTCGATCCCATCGCGGATAAGATTCTGGTCGCTGTTGCGCTCATGATGCTGGTTTGGCGTCAGGTTGTCTCCGGCTGGGCACTCGTGCCTGCGCTCGTAATTCTCGCACGCGAAATTCTGGTCTCTGGACTTCGCGAGTTCCTGGCGACCGCGGCGGTCAGCGTACCGGTCACGCGGGTTGCAAAGATGAAAACCCTTCTGCAGATGATCGCGATCGGCGCCATGATTCTGGCACCGGTTCTCGAGAAGGTTGTGCCGGGTGCGCTCGACTTCGCGCAACTTCTCCTTTGGATTGCCGCGGTCCTTACCGTTTACACCGGGTTCGTTTACCTGCGCGCCGGGCTTGCCCATGTGCGTACCGATTCGGCGCCGCGAGCCCGCGCCAGGGAAGTCGCATGAAAATCCTGTACTTTGCGTGGTTGCGGCAGAAGATCGGGAAAAGCGAAGAAGACATTAGCTTGCCGCCGCAGATCTCGACCGTCGCCGACCTCGTCTCGCACCTTTCCGGCCGCGGCGGCGGGTATGCGGAGGCCTTTGACAATCCCGGCCGCATTCGCGCCGCCCTCAACCAGGAGCATGTTCGTTTCGACGCGAAGCTCGCAGAAAGTGATGAGGTCGCGTTTTTTCCGCCGGTGACCGGCGGATGAGAACCATCAGAATTCAGCGGGACGATTTCGACGCGGTTGCGGAATCGGCGGCGCTGTCGGCCGGCAAGTTGGAAGTCGGCGCGGTCGTCACGTTTACCGGCATTGTCCGCAGCGACGACGGGCTTTCCGCACTCGCGCTCGAACATTATCCGGGCATGACGGAGCGGGAAATTGCGCGCCATGCTGACGAAGCCAAGCGCCGATGGCCGCTCTTCGGCGTCACAATCGTTCATCGCATCGGGCGGTTGAGACCGGGCGAGAACATCGTGCTTGTCGCGGTAGCCAGCACGCGCCGCAAAGCGGCGTTCGAGGCGGCCGAATTTCTCGTCGATTACCTGAAGACGCGCGCGCCGTTCTGGAAACAGGAGGAACGCGGATCGGCGATATACTGGGTGGAAGCGAAGGAGAGCGATGAATCCGCCGCCGCTAGATGGAATTCTGTTTGACCATGCCGCGAACGTCCTTCGCGTAGTCGTCCATCATCGCCTCACAGATGCGCCCCGACGGGAATGTGTACGGGCCGACCTGCGAAACCGGAGTCACCTCCGCCGCGGTGCCGGTGAGGAAGCACTCGCTGAAGCCCGCCATCTCTTCCGGCTGGATGTGCCGCTCGTAGACTTGTATCTGCCGCGCCCGCGCGAGCGCCATAACCGAACGGCGGGTGATACCGTCCAGAAAGCAGTCCGGCGTCGGCGTGTGAAGCGCGCCGTCCTTGACGAAGAACACATTTGCGCCGGTCGCTTCGGCGATGAAGCCGCGATAGTCGTACATCAGCGCGTCGGCATAGCCCTGCGCTTCAGCGTTGTGCTTCGAGATGGTGCAGATCATGTACAGGCCGGCGGCCTTGGCCTTGGTGGGCGCCGTGTCGGGTGCCGGACGCCGCCATTCCGACACCATCAGGCGGATGCCTTTCCGCTTCTCCTCCGGCGAGAAATAGGAAGGCCATGGCCATGCAGCGATCGCGACATGAATTTTCGAGTTCGGGGCCGCAACCGACATCATCTCGCTGCCGCGGAACACCACCGGACGCATGTATCCGTCCTCGAGCCCCTGCACACTTCCCACCTCGATGCAGGCGGCGTTGATCTCTTCCTCCGTATACGGAATTTTCATCCCCATGATGCGCGCCGATTCGAAAAGACGCGCCGTGTGCTCCTCGAGCCTGTAGATGTGCCCGCGATAGAGGCGCTGGCCTTCGAAGATCGAGGAGGCGTAGTGCAGGCCGTGGGTGAGGACGTGGGTTTTTGCCTCGCGCCAGGGTACGAGCCGGCCGTCATACCAGATGGAACCGTCGCGATCGTCAAAGGGAATGACTGGCATCAAAGCACCCGGAGTTGATCCTTGTTTTTCGCGGCTTGCGGAGCACAAATTCGAAGGCCGGCCCGGCCGCGCCGCAAGGGGCGGGACAGTCCGGACGGCTCCCTCTATAGGTTCGCGCGCGCGAAGTGAAGCAGGCATTATGAACGCAGCCGCCCAAGACAGCCATCTGCTCGTCGTCGACGACGACGTGCGGCTGAGGGCGCTGCTCCAGCGCTATCTGAGCTCCAATGGTTACCGCGTCACCGCGGCGGGAAGCGCCGGTGAAGCGCGCGCGCTGATGAAGAGCATCGCTTTCGACCTCCTCATCGTGGACGTCATGATGCCAGGCGAATCGGGCCTTGAACTCACCGAGGCCATTCGCGCACAGTCGCACACGCCGATCCTCATGCTTACGGCGCACGGCGAACCGCAGGATCGCATCGCCGGCTTCGAAAAAGGCGCGGACGATTATTTGGCAAAGCCGTTCGAGCCACGCGAATTGCTCCTGCGCTGCGCGGCATTGCTGAGGCGGACGACGGCGCCGTCGCGATCTCCGCATCGCGAAGTCAAGATGGGGGATGCCGTATTCGATCCCGAGCGCGGCGAGCTGCGCCGCCAGGGCCGGCCGGTGCGGCTGACAAGCTCCGAAGCGGCACTGCTGAAACTCTTCGCCGACAACGCCGGTCGTCCGTTTTCGCGCACGGACCTCTGTGCGCGTCTCGGCGTAGCGCTCGAACGCTCGATCGATGTACAGGTGACGCGCCTGAGAAGAAAAATTGAAGAGGATCCGAAACTGCCGCTCTACATCCAGACGGTGCGGGGCGTCGGCTATGTTCTTGTGCCCGACCGGGTGAGCTGAACATGCGGTTCAGGATTTCCCATCTTACGAAACGCATTTTTCCACGCGGCCTCTTCGGCCGCTCGCTGATCATCGTCGTCGCGCCAATGATCGTTCTGCAGGCATTTGTGACCTATGCGTTTTTCGTGCGGCATTACGACATCGTCACCCGCCATCTCGCCCATAACGTGGCCGGCGACATCGCCTTTCTGACCGATATAGAGCGCAGCTATCCGCCGGGACCGACGCGTACCAAGCTGCTCGACATGGCGGCCCACAATCTCGGGTTCCAGATCGCATTTGTACCGGGCTCGAAACTTGGAACGCCTTATCGCCACTCCAGCAACGAACTGAAGCGCGCGATGGATTCCGTGTTCGCGAATCGGCTCGGCGCTGCGCATCCCTTCACCTCGAATGCGGTCGGAAATGTCGTGGACGTAAGCGTGCAGGTGAAGGATGGCGTCCTGAAGGTCGTGGTGCCGCGCGATCAGGTGGTCGCCTCGAACGCCGATATTTTCATCCTGTGGATGGTGGGCTCGTCAATCGTGCTGATCGCCGTCGCGGTTCTCTTCCTCCGAAATCAGGTGAAGCCCATCGAGCGACTCGCGCTGGCGGCAGACGCGTTCGGAAAGGGTCGCGCGGTACCGGATTTCAAACCCTATGGCGCAACGGAAGTGCGCAAGGCAGCGCAGGCGTTCATCACGATGCGCGCACGCATCGACCGGTATGTGCAGCAACGGACCGAAATGCTTGCCGGCGTTAGTCACGACCTCAAGACGCCGCTGACGCGGCTCAGGCTCCATATCGCCATGATGGCGCCGGATGCCGAAACGGCGGCGCCATTGCAGGACATCGCCGAAATGGAGCACATGCTCGACGAATATATGGATTTCGCGCGCGGCGATTCCGGCGAGGACGCGGCGCCCGCCGATCTCGGCGAAGTCGTGGCCGAAGCCGCGCTCGCCGCGGCAAGCGCGCGCGCAGCCACAAGCGACCGTTTGCATGTACAGACAACGCCCGGTATCCGCCTCGCCGTCAAACGCAATGCGCTCAAACGCTGCGCCACCAATCTCATCGACAACGCGTTGAAGCACGGGGACAAGGTGGATGTGGCGCTCGCCCGCAACGGTCACTTTGTCGAGATCCTGGTCGATGACGATGGTCCGGGCATTCCGGAATCGCGGCGCGAAGAGGCGTTCCGGCCGTTTCACCGGCTCGATCAGGGACGCAATCTCCAGTCCGGTGGCGTCGGGCTCGGTCTCGCCATCGCCCGCGACATCGCGCGCGCGCATGGCGGCGACCTCACCTTGGGCGCGAGCCGCCTCGGCGGCCTGCGCGCCGCCATCCGCCTGCCGGTTTAGCCGCAGCGCTTTTTTTCTGGGACCGCGGCCGTCCCCACCGCTCTTTTGTTTCGCCCGCCGGGACGGGCGAGCCCCGGGATAAATCTGGGGCCGCGGTCCCATGCTTCCGCCACAGGAGCCGCTCCACGCGCCTGAGATCGCCATCCAGCTGCGCCATCGTCTTTCCCATTTCCGCCTCGTCGTGGCGCCAGGCCGAGACGGCGCGGATCAGGACACCCGCGAACACGCCGGCCTGCAGGCGCGGCGATAGCCCGAAATCCGCTTCTGCCAGGGCGAGAAGCTCTCCTGCGATGCCGAGAATGTCTCCACGCACCGCGAGAAGCGTCACGGGATCGACTTGCAGGGCGCGATAAAATTTCTTCAGCGCCGCGGCATGCGCGGCTTGTACGTCGAAAAACATCATGGTGACGTCGAAGAGGCGCTCGCGGAGATCGTCCGATGCGGAATCAGCGCTGTACCGGCTTGCCGTTTCGCGTGCGAGCATGCGCAGAACAAGGCCTGCAACCGCCGTCTTCGACCCCATCAGGACGAGAACATCCCGCAGCGGAAGTTTCGCCGCACGCGCAATTGCCGCGAGCGTAAGCTTCGCCCATTCCTCCTTCGCGAGCAGTCGCAGCGCGGCGCGAGCGAGCATCGTCTCGCGATCGGCTGGGGAATTAGAGCGCTGTTTTGGCATTGCTATCAGCCCTCACGCCGCAACTCTTCCGCCCGGCGCCGCGCCGCGGCCACAGCGTTGCGCATCAACCTCTGAAGAGCTTCATCCTTCATCAGCACCTCCAACGCGGCTTCCGTCGTGCCGTGCGGACTTGTGACGTCGGTCCTCAAGGCTTTCGCTGGTCGCGGGTCCGCATCAAGCAAGGCGCCGGCGCCGGACACGGTTGCCCTTGCAAGCCGATCGGCAACCACCGCGGGCAGACCTTGTTCCCGCGCCGCTTCGGCAAGCGATTCGACCAGCAGGAAGACATAGGCCGGCCCCGAGCCCGAGACGGCGGTGACTGTGTCGATAGCGCTTTCGCGGGCCACCCAAAGGGTTTCGCCCAGCCCGCTCATCAGGCGCTCCGCGATCACACGCGACTTAGGCGGAACGCCGCGCGGCGCAAAAAGCGCAGTAATGCCCTTGCCGATCGCGCCCGGCGTGTTGGGCATGGCGCGCACGATCGCCATGCGCCCCCACGCCTTCACCAGGCTCGCGATGCTCGTACCGGCGGCAATCGAGATCATCAGCGCGCCCGAACGGGCGACGGGCTTGAGACGAACGGCCTCGGTGCGGAGCACCTGCGGCTTCAGCGCGATGACGCAGGCCGCAATCGGCTCTTGGGCAACGTCGTCAATGCTTGGGAAGAGTGGGATGCTATTCGCTCGGGCAAGGGTGACGAGGTGTGCGCCGGGATTGGGTTCAACGGCGGCAATCGACCGAACGCCTTGCGCGATCCAAGTCCTCAGAAGCGCGCCGCCCATACGGCCGGCGCCGACGAGCAGCGTCAGGCGTTGTCTGCTTTTATGCCTGACCCGCACACTCGAGGACCGCCGCGGCTATCGCCTCCTCCGCGGTCTTGCCGCCCCACAGCACGAACTGGAATGCGGGGTAGTAGTGTTCGCACGCCTCGACCGCAAGATTGAGCAGAGCTTCGCATTGCGCGGAACTCGCCCGGGCGTCGGGGAAGATCATGGCATGCCGGAACACAAGCGCGCCTTCATCGGCGAAGAGGTCGAAATGGCCGATCCAGAGTTTGGCGTTAATATGCATCAGGAGCGCCGCCATCTGCGCGCGGCGCGCGCTCTCGACGCGCATCTCGAAAGCGGAAGATAGATGGAGCGACTGCAGGTCCTCGCGCCAGGTGAAACAGAAGTGATGATCGCACCAGCGGCCGGCCACAGAAAGGTTGAGTTCGTCGCGCCCGCTGCGTTCGAACGGCCAGCCATGGTCCTCCACCGACCGTTCGAGCATGTCGAGCGGATGGAACTCGACGGTCGACTCTTCCTGATGGGCTAGGCTCATCTCGGTGGGCTCCTGGTGCTATTCGGCAAAACGAAGCAGCTTGCGTCCAACCTGACACAAGATTTTGTGTTTCGACAAGAGTCCGCCCTCGATGCTCTTTGGGGTCGCCGCGCCATTCACAACTTTGAGGGCGAACTGGCGGGGCGTGACTCGCGGCCACTGAGCTTCTCCTCAAGCTCGGCGAGACGCGCTTCAAGCCGCTCGTTTTCGCTGCGCGCTTTCGACGCCATTGCCTTCACTGCCTCGAATTCCTCACGCGGAACAAAATCCATATCTGCGACAAGACGCTCCAGGCGCTGCCGCATAAAGGTGTCGAGTTCCGTACGGACGCTTTGTGCCGCGCCGGCAGCGTCGGTGAAAAAGCGGGCAAGCCCGTCGAGCAGGGGATTTTCGGTCTGCATGAGGGGCTCCTTATGAACGGTGCGGCCGATTGCAGCAAGCACCTTCGCCCTTAACCTTGACAGGCTCGCGCAAAGCAGCGTCTTTCCGGCTCAAACATGATCATTCCATATCCGCATATCGATCCGGTGCTCGTGCATCTCGGACCGTTCGCGATCCGTTGGTATGCACTTTCCTACATCGCAGGCCTGTTGCTCGGCTGGTGGTATCTGGTCCGGCTCATCGGCACGCCCTCGCTTTGGCGAAGCCCCACCTTCGGCGGGCGCGCGCCCGCGACTGTCGATGAGATCGGCGACCTGCTCGTATGGACAACCTTGGGCGTGATCATTGGCGGCCGGCTCGGTTATGTTTTGATTTACGGCACCTTCTTTTGCGGTATCTGGGGAACCTCGCCTGCCTGCGTCGGTCTGCCGCTCGGCTACATCACGCACCCGATCAAGATCGTCGCCGCCTGGGAAGGCGGCATGTCGTTTCACGGCGGACTAGCGGGTGTCGCCATAGCGCTCTGGCTGTTCTGCCGCCGTCGCGGTCTCGACATCCTGAAGATCGGCGATCTTGTCGCCAGCGTCACGCCAATCGGTCTGTTCTTCGGCCGGGTTGCAAACTTCGTGAACGGCGAACTGTGGGGGAAAGCCACCGATGTTCCCTGGGCGATGGTGTTCCCGCGCGCGCCCGATCAGCTGCCGCGGCATCCGAGCCAGCTGTACGAAGCCGCAATGGAGGGCATTCTACTCTTCGTCATCATGCAGATCGCTCTGCGGGTCTTCCGTTTGCATGATCGGCCTGGGCTGCTCTCGGCCCTGTTCTTCGCCTTGTACGGAATCTTCCGGTACATTGCCGAATTTTTCCGCGATTCCGACACCGTGTTCCCGCACTGGCTCAGCGTCGGCCAGGCGCTCAGCATCCCGATGTGGATCGGATCGGCGCTGCTGTTGTGGCTGGCGCTCAGACGGCCGCGGGTTCAGGCGCCCGCATGAACCCGCTTGCGCGGCGGATCGCGCGCATGATCGAAATGGATGGACCGATCGGCATCGGCACCTTCATGATGCTCGCGCTGCACGACCGCGAAATGGGTTTCTACGCCACACGGGAATCTATCGGAGCAAAAGGCGCCTTCATCACTGCGCCCGAGATGACACAGATCTTCGGCGAACTGATCGCGCTGTGGTGTGCCACCTGCTGGCGCGAGCAGGGACGCCCTGCCGCACCGCTGCTCGTCGATCTCGGCCCCGGCCGCGGCATGCTCGTCAGCGACATGTTGCGCGCCTTGCGAGCGGCTCCGGATTTTCTCGAATCGCTCGAGGTCGTTCTTGTGGAGGCCAGCGCAAAACTGGAATCCGTACAGCGCGGGCGATTGACGGACGCAGCTCCTCCGGTCCGCTGGGTTCGGCGGTGGAACGAGCTCGGCCGCGACCGGCCGGTCTTTGTCGTCGCAAACGAATTTTTCGATGCTCTTCCCATCCGCCAGTTCGTCATGACGGAACGCGGCTGGTGCGAGCGCATGGTGGTCTCCAAAGCCGATGCGCTCGCTTTCGGACTCTCCCCGCAACCTGTCCAGCTGCCGATTCGCGAAGACAGGATCGTGGGCGAAGGCGCGGTGTACGAAATCTGTCCTGCGGCGCCTTCGCTGGCGCAGGAGATCGGCGAAGCGATCGCGACAAATGGCGGTGCCGCATTGGTCATCGATTACGGGCATGCCGAGCAAGCGTATGGCGACACGCTGCAAGCCCTTCGCAGTCATGCCCAAGCCGATGTCCTCGCCGCGCCCGGCGAAGCGGATATCTCGGCGCATGTGGATTTTGCGGCGCTCGCGGAAGGCGCCCGGCGCGGCGGCGCGCGCGCACACGGTCCCGTCGATCAGCGCGATTTTCTTCAAACGCTCGGAATCGGCCCCCGAGGCGAGCAGCTTGCCCGCGCCAATCCCGAACGTGCCGAGGAGATCAGAGGGGCGCTTGCACGGCTGACGCAAACGGAGGCGATGGGCACGCTGTTCAAGGCGCTCGCATTGACGCCCGCCGGAGCCTCCGTTCCGCTGGGATTCGCGTGATGCTGCGACTGGCTGCGTCCAATCTGGATTTGGGCGGCATCGCGCACGCCTTCTTCGGACGAAAGGGCGGCGTGTCGGAAGAGATTTATGCGTCGCTCAATTGCGGGCCGGGTTCGGGCGATGAGCGCACCCGCGTTCTCGAGAACCGCCGCCGCGCGATGCACTCCCTGCGTGGAGACGCGGCGCCGCTGGTGACGCTTTATCAGGTGCATGGCCGCGAGGCGGTGCGTGTGCGCGAGCCGTGGGCAATCGCTGAGGCACCCAAGGCCGACGCCATGGTGACGAACGTTCCTGGAATCGCGCTTGGTATTCTCACTGCCGATTGCGTGCCGATCCTGCTCGCGGACGTGGAGACGCTCGTCGTGGGCGCCGCGCATGCCGGCTGGAAAGGCGCGCTCGCCGGCGTGGTCGAATCGGTCGTCGATGCGATGGAAGGTCTTGGCGCACGGAGGGATCGCATCAGCGCCGCGATCGGTCCGTGCATTGCGCAAGGCTCATACGAAGTTGGCCACGAACTCCGCGCAGCGATCGAAGAGGCTCAATCCGGTGACGCGCGCTTCTTTGTCCCTTCCAATCGTCCGGGTCACTGGCAGTTCGATCTTGGCGGCTTCGCCAAGACGCAGCTGGAACGCGCCGGTGTCGCGAATATTTCCGTCATCCCCGCCTGCACATATCTGCAGGAGGCGACGTTTTACAGCTACCGCCGCGCCACCCACCGCGGCGAGCCGGATTACGGCCGCCAGCTCTCGGCCATCATGATTGTCTGATCGAATCGGTTTACCGGCTTTCGTGCGCTTGCTAGAAGGCGGCGGGGTTCACAAAACTGTTGCGAAGGGCTGTCAAGCGCGAATGGGCGAGGCAAACGGGACGCGGGGAATGAAGCTGCTTGCGGGCAACGCCAACCGTCCGCTTGCCGAAGCGATAGCCCTTTACCTGAAACTTCCTTTCACCAAGGCCGTCGTGCGCCGCTTCGCGGACATGGAAGTGTTCGTGGAGGTGCAGGAGAACGTCCGTGGCGAGGACATGTTCGTCCTCCAGTCTACGAGCTACCCCGCGAACGACAATCTGATGGAGCTCCTGATCATCATCGACGCGCTAAGGCGCGCGAGTGCGCGGCGCATCACCGCGGTCATCCCGTATTTCGGTTACGCGCGGCAGGACCGCAAAGTCGGCCCTCGCACGCCCATTTCCGCGAAGCTCGTTGCCAATCTGATCACCGGCGCCGGCGCCAATCGCGTGCTCACCGTGGACCTTCACGCCGGGCAGATCCAGGGCTTCTTCGACATCCCGACCGACAATCTATATGCCGCGCCCGTAATCGTGAAAGATATCCAGGATTACCTCGGCGGGCGCGATCTCATGGTGGTATCGCCCGACGTCGGCGGTGTGGTGCGCGCGCGCGCTTTGGCGAAGCGGCTTGGCGCCGATCTCGCGATCGTGGACAAACGGCGCGAACGCGCGGGCGAATCGGAAGTGATGAACATCATCGGCGACGTGCGCGGCCGCGTCTGCCTGCTCGTCGACGACATCGTCGATTCCGGCGGCACGATGTGCAACGCCGCCGATGCGCTGGCCAATCAAGGCGCGGAGGAAGTGTACGCCTATGCGACTCATGGTGTCCTATCAGGCGGCGCGGTTGCGCGGATTCAAGGCTCGAAGCTGAAATCCATGGTGGTGACCGATTCCATCGCCGCGACCGAGGAAGTGCGCAAATGCCCGAACATCCGGCGCATCTCGATCGCGCCCTTGATGGGCGAGGCCATGCGCCGCATCAACAACGAAGCCAGCGTGTCGAGTCTGTTTGATTAGTGTACCGAAAAGAACTCCCGACCTGAACCGGTGAATTATCGCGCCTTTCAACACAAGGCGAAGCGACTAACCCTTGCGTCTAACGGTAGATATCGCCGCGACAGAGCGAGCGAGGCGTTCGCGATTTCACCCACTTCGCTTGTGATCCTTACTGTACCACGCCCATGCGGAGGCGACGATAGGGTCGAGAGCGGTCCATTTCGCTTCAAAACCGAGGACGCGATTGGCAGCGCTTGCATCGGCAACGAGCATCGGCGGATCTCCGGGACGGCGGCCGACATAGCGACATGGCGGGGCTTTTCCGGTGACGCGTGCCGCCGCATCGATCACTTCGCGTACGGAATAACCGCGGCCGGTGCCGAGATTGAGCACGGTCGTCTCCCCGCCATCTTCGAGATAGCGGAGCGCCGCCACGTGCGCGTCGGCGAGATCGCAGACATGGATGTAATCGCGCACCGCCGTGCCGTCCGGCGTGGGATAATCGGTGCCGAACACGTCCAACGCCTCGATTTCGCCACCGGCCGCCATCAGGGCGCGCGGAATGAGATGGGTTTCGGGATCGTGCCGCTCGCCGATCTTGCCGGACGGATGCGCGCCGCAGGCATTGAAATAGCGCAACGACAGCGAACGCAATCCGTGCGCAGCGCCTGCATCGCGGAGCACCTGTTCCACCATCAGCTTTGAGCGGCCGTATGGATTGATCGGCTGGGGCGGCAAGACCTCCGTGATCGGCTGTGTTTCCGGTGTCCCGTACACCGCGCAGGTGCTCGAAAAGACGAATCGATCGACGCCGCACTTCTGCATCGCGCGAAAGAGCGTGAGCGCGCCGGCGAAGTTGTTGCGGTAATAATCGAGCGGCGCTTCGATCGACTCGCCCACATAGGCGAGTGCGGCGAAATGCATCACCGCAACGGGACGGTGTTTGTCCAACACCGCAACGAGGCGCGCCTCGTCGAGAATGTCGCCCTCTTCGAGCGGACCGAAGCGGACGAGGTCGCGATGGCCCCGGGAGAGATTGTCGTAAGTGACGGGCGTAATGCCGGCCTCACGCAGCGCGCTTGCGGCGTGGCTGCCCACATAGCCGGCACCGCCGGTGACGAGAACATTCACGACTGAGACCCTTCCGTCCTAAGCTTCGCGGTTTTGCCGATTCACGACGGAGACACAGAGAACAGGGGAGAAAATCGTCGCGCGCCCAAGAACGCGCATCAATCAGGAAGACTGGCGACTTCACGGGCGCGCCGGTCCGAAAGCAGCTTGTCGAAATAGGCGATCGTCCGCTGCAACCCCTGTTCGAGCGGCACCTGCGGCGCCCAGCCGAGCAGCTCCCTCGCCCTCGCAATGTCCGGCTGGCGCTGTTTCGGATCGTCAGGCGGTAGCGGATGATATACGATTTTTGACGATGAGCCGGTGAGGTCGATGACCTTTCGCGCCAGTTCGATGATGGTAAATTCGTGCGGGTTGCCGAGATTCACGGGACCGATCACGTCGTCGGGCGTCGCCATGAAGGCGAGGAATCCCGCAATCAGATCGTCGACATAGCAGAACGAACGCGTCTGCCGTCCCTCGCCGAACACGGTGATCTCGCGCCCCGTCAGCGCCTGGACGATGAAGCTCGAGACGACGCGGCCATCGTTAGGATGCATGCGCGGCCCATAGGTGTTGAAGATGCGGCAGACTTTGACTGGCATGCCGTGCTGCCGCCGGTAATCGAAGAACAGGGTTTCGGCGCAGCGCTTGCCTTCGTCGTAGCAGGAGCGCGAGCCGACCGGGTTGACGTGTCCCCAGTAGTTCTCGGGTTGCGGATGCACCTGTGGGTCGCCGTACACTTCCGACGTCGATGACTGAAAAATCCGCGCCTTCACCCGCTTGGCAAGACCCAGCATGTTGATGGCGCCGATGACGCTCGTCTTCGTCGTCTGGACGGGATCGCGCTGGTAATGGATGGGCGATGCGGGACAGGCGAGATTGTAAATCTCGTCGACCTCGACGTAGAGCGGAAAGGTGATGTCGTGGCGGATCAGTTCGAAATGCGGATGGCCGAACAGCCCCTGCACGTTCTGATGCGCGCCGGTGAAGAAATTGTCGACGCAGATGACATGCGCGCCGGATTCCATGAGCCGCTCGCATAGATGCGAACCGAGAAAACCAGCACCGCCGGTGACAAGCACGCGCTTTTCGAGATGCATCTTGCCCCTTGTGCGAGAATGGGTGACCCTATCGGTGCAACTGCACTGTTTCAACCGTACGCGGCAAATTGCTGCCCGCCCGTTAACCTGTTTCACCATCGACAAAGTTGTCACGTGAAGCCGCGGAGAAAAGCCGCCAAAACGCCAAGGACAAAAATGCGCGCGAAGGCGGGCTAAGAACCCTTGCCGGCCTGGCAGTTCAAATATCCCGTTCGCCACGGCTCTTGGGCTCAGCGCGCCGACGCTGCCCTCACCGTCTTCCCGCCTTCGCGGGCTGTCCCCCTATCACACGCTCCGCGAGGGGGGGACGAAAGGGAACCCACCGGGCGTTGTGCGGTTAGAGCTTTCGGGCGGTTTTCCGCGGGCAAGAGCGAGGGCGCGCGCTAGCCGGGCGAATTCGAGGTCGAAATGCTTCCCAGACTCTGCCATTTGGGCGACGCGGACGAAGCGGCGATCCGGCGGGCGGCCGACCTCGGATTTAACGGGGTGGTGGTCGCTGCGGCAAACGCAGCTGCGGCGAACGGCAGATTTCCGGTGGCGGCCGAACTTTGCGCTTCGCTGACGCTCGATGTGTTCGTCGCTTTCGATTTCTCGGAATGGGGTCTCAACGATCCTGTCGTCGAGCGCCATCCAGATTGCTTTGCCGTCCGCCGCGAACCGACCGGCGAAGTCGTCAATCCGCGTGCGCCGCACAGCGGCCACGGACGCGCTCTTTTGCGCAACTGTGACGACGTGGCGCCAATCCTCGCCTGGGGAGAGGACCAACTCGGGCGCGCCCTTGCCGCGGGCGTGAAGGGCTTTGTCGCTCTCCATCCGGATGGCGCGAGTACGCGGCTGTGGAGGTACCTCATTGCCAACGCGCGTGAACACAGCAATCGCGAACTGATCGTCATCGCGGACACGACCGGTCTGGCGCGGAACGGTGTTGCCGCGCTCGCGGATTGCGGATTCGACTTTACGCTGTCGTCGCTCCCGTGGTGGGACGGGCGCGCGAACTGGCTAATCGAAGAACACGACGCGCTGTCGCGGATTGCGCCCGTTGTAGCGCAGGTCGATTCGCCAGCACGAATCCCGCCTGCATCGCTGACCGCACGGCGCGCGCGGTTTGTGATTGCGGCGATCACGGGTTCCGGTCTCCTGATGCCTCTCCGTTTCGCGGACGACGCAGTGGATGACGGAGAAGCCGCGGATCTCGATCGTTTCATCCGCTCGGTCAATGCGTTCGTCGCAGCCGAACAGGACACGCGAAAAGTTCTTTTGAAACAGAGCGGCGCAGGCGCCAATCTCACTGTCCTAATGCGCATGGAAGACTCCGATCCCACACTTTCGGGGGAAGCGTTCGTCGCGCTCGTCAACTCGAGCCCTTCGCTTGCAGCCGAACCGGGAGTGGAGACGACGCTTGCTTTAGGCGACTTCAATGCGCTGCGCGCGGTGTTCGAACGAGAGTCGCCGTCCACGAAACTTCCGCCGGGCGCCGCACGCCTGTTTCATGCAACGCGCTCTCCGCCGATCCGGCAGGCGTCCGAACCCGACCCAAGCGGTGCAACCACCGCGACGGGGGCGGCGCGAATTGTCATCACCAATATCGCACCTTGCATCGAAGGCGGACGATTTCCGGCGCGGCGCATTGTGGGCGAACGCGTGATTGTGGAAGCGGATATCTTTACCGACGGACATCCGCTGATTGCGGCGGAATTGTCCTGGCGCGCCGAAGACGAACGCAGCTGGCATCGCACCCGCATGGTGCCTCTCGACAACGACCGCTGGTGCGCCCCTTTCGACGTGTTGCGCATCGGCCGTTACCGCTTTGCGATTTCGGCCTGGATCGATGACTGGGGCGGGTTTGTGCGCGATCTCCTGCGCAAGCGCGATGCGGGGCAGGATCTCGAACTGGAGTCGCTGGAAGGG
Source organism: Rhizomicrobium sp. (assembly GCA_036264415.1). Classification (GTDB taxonomy): domain Bacteria; phylum Pseudomonadota; class Alphaproteobacteria; order Micropepsales; family Micropepsaceae; genus Rhizomicrobium. The sequence goes on from DATAQZ010000024.1 coordinate 115,633, forward strand.
CTTCAGCAGCTGAAGAGCGTTCGCGCGCGTGCAACAGGGGCTGCCCTCGCCGCCCTAAACAAGGTCATCGGCGCTTTTGAGGATTTGTCTTCGAAAGACCGTATCGCGCTTCTAGCCGCGCCGGAAACATGCGAAACGGTTGCGCGCGCCGATGAGCGGCGTTTTCTCGTAAAGAGCGCAACCTGTTTCGTCGAGACGGAGCGCAAAGCGGCGCGTTTTGCGAGCTGGTACGAGCTGTTTCCGCGCTCGCAGACAAATAACGCCGCGCGCCCGGGCACGCTAACGGACGTGATCGCGCGGCTTCCGGCCATTGCCGGCATGGGCTTCGACGTTCTCTACCTCACACCCGTCCACCCGATCGGCCGTACACGCCGCAAAGGCCGCAACAATGCGCTCGAAGCCGGACCCGATGATCCGGGCAGCACCTACGCCATCGGCTCGCCGGAGGGCGGTCACGAAGCCATTCACCCCGACCTCGGCACCATCGAGGACTTCCGCGCGCTCGTGCTCGCCGCCCACGCTCACGGCATGGAGATCGCGCTCGATTTCGCCGTTCAGTGCTCCCGCGACCATCCGTGGCTGACGGAACACAAGGGCTGGTTTGCCTGGCGTCCCGACGGCTCGATCCATTTCGCCGAGAATCCGCCGAAGAGGTACGAAGACATCGTCAACATCGATTTCTATGCGCCCGACGCACTGCCGGATGCGTGGATCGCGCTGCGCGACATCGTCCTTCACTGGATCGACGCGGGCGTGCGCATCTTCCGCGTCGACAATCCGCACACTAAACCGTTCCCGTTCTGGGAATGGATGATCGCCGACGTGCGTGCGCGGCACCCGAATACGATCTTTCTGTCGGAGGCGTTCACACGACCCAAGGTCATGTACAGACTAGCGCAGCTCGGTTTTTCGCAGTCCTACACCTACTTCACTTGGCGGAACACCAAGCAGGAACTGACCGATTATCTGACGGAACTGACGCGGCCGCCGGTCAGCGATTTCTTCCGGCCGCATTTCTTCGTCAACACGCCCGATATCAATCCGTGGTTCCTGCAGACCTCAGGCCGCGGCGGTTTTCTCATCCGCGCCGTGCTCGCCACGACGCTTTCGGGGCTGTGGGGCATGTATTCTGGCTACGAGCTTTGCGAGTCCGAACCGCTGCCCGGCCGCGAAGAGTACAGGGAGTCGGAGAAATACGAGATCAAGCCGCGCAACTGGAACGCGCCCGGAAACATCATCGCCGAAATCACCGCGCTCAACCGGTTGCGGAAAGAAGAGCCGGCCCTGCAGAGCCATCTCGGGCTCACGTTCTACAACGTTTTTAACGGTCACATTCTCTATTACGGCAAGACTGCGCCTGGCCATCGCGACCGCATTCTCGTCGCCGTCAGCCTCGATCCGCACAACGCCCAGGAAGCGGATTTCGAAATCCCGCTGTGGGAATGGGGTCTCGCCGACGATCAGGCGCTGGAAGGCGAAGATCTGCTGCGCGGCACCCGTTGGGTGTGGCATGGCAAAGTTCAGCATATGCGCCTCACGCCGGATGCGCCTTACGTGATCTGGCGCGTGCGACCTGCGCGCGAGACGTAGTACTCATGCATGCGTGACACGGCAAAGAGAAAGCTCAGCGCAATCGCAACGCGTGCGCAGAGGTCGCAGACAGATTGCCGTCACGCTTGGCGCGCCGCGCCCCCTTCGCCGAGACGTCGGCGGACGAGGGCAACGGTCCTCTGCGTTCACTGCGCAGCCTCTGCGACTTTCGTGCCAAGTCTTCCAGCGCGCACGTCACCTTTGCTGAAAGCCAGGTACTGATCATGGCGCCTCGCCGAGCGGCAAGCCGGCCGTCCGATCCCTATTGGTACCGCGACGCGGTGATCTACCAATTGCATATCAAGTCCTTCTTCGATGCGAACAACGACGGCGTCGGCGATTTTCCTGGCCTGATCCGGCGGCTCGATTATCTTGCGGAAGTCGGCATCAACGCCGTCTGGCTTCTGCCGTTTTATCCTTCGCCGCGCCGCGACGACGGCTACGATATTGCCGATTATCGCGGAGTGCATCCCGAATACGGGACGGTGCATGACGTGCGCACCTTCATCCGTGAGGCTCATGCGCGTGGCATTCGGGTGATCACCGAACTCGTCATCAACCACACCTCCGACCAGCATCCGTGGTTTCAGCGCGCGCGACGCGCAAAGCCAGGCTCGGCGGCGCGGAATTTTTACGTCTGGTCGGACAGCGACAGAACTTACGCGGGCACCCGCATCATCTTCATCGACTCGGAGAAGTCGAACTGGACGTGGGATGACGAAGCCAAAGCGTACTACTGGCACCGCTTCTATTCGCACCAACCGGATCTGAATTTCGACAACCCCAAGGTGCTGAAGGCGGTCATGTCGGTGATGCGCTTCTGGCTCGACATGGGCGTCGATGGCCTGCGTCTCGACGCCGTTCCCTATCTCGTTGAGCGCGAGGGCACGTCAAGCGAAAACCTGCCGGAAACGCACGCTATCTTGAAGCACATCCGGAAAGTGGTAGACGACCATTATCCCGACCGCATGCTGCTCGCCGAAGCAAACCAGTGGCCCGAGGATATCCAGGAATATTTCGGTGCAGGCGACGAATGCCACATGGTTTTTCATTTTCCGCTGATGCCGCGGATGTACATGGCAATCGCGCAGGAAGACCGTTTCCCGATCACGGATATCATCCGGCAGACGCCCGATCCGCCGCAGGGCTGCCAATGGGCAATTTTCCTGCGCAATCATGACGAGCTGACGCTTGAAATGGTCACCGATCGCGAACGCGATTACCTGTGGGAAGTGTACGCCGCCGACCGGCGCGCACGGCTTAATCTGGGTATCCGGCGGCGGCTCGCGCCACTTCTCGAAAACGACCGCCGCCGCATCGAACTGATGAACAGTCTGCTGCTAACGATGCCCGGAACGCCGATCATCTACTACGGCGACGAAATCGGTATGGGCGACAACATCCACCTGGGCGATCGCGACGGCGTGCGCACGCCGATGCAATGGTCGTCGGACCGCAACGGCGGTTTCAGCCGCGCCGATCCCCCGTCGCTGGTGCTGCCGCCGATTATGGATCCAGTGTGGGGCTACCAGGCGGTGAATGTAGAAGCGCAGTGGCGCAATCCCCATTCGCTCCTCAATTGGCTTCGGCGGATGCTGGTGGAGCGCAGCCGCCACAAGGCCTTTGGACGCGGCAGCTTGCGACTGCTCCTGCCGCAGAATAGGAAAGTGCTGGCCTATCTGCGCGAATACGGGGAAGACACGATTCTCTGTGTTGTCAACGTGTCGCGTACCGCGCAGGCCGTCGAACTGGAGCTGAACGAGTTCGCCGGCCGCACGCCGGTCGAACTTCTGGGCGGCACGGCGTTCCCGCGCATCGGCCAGCTGACGTACCTGCTGACGTTGCCGCCTTACGGGTTCTATTGGTTCAAGCTCAGCAATGACGAAGCGCCGCCGGCGTGGAGCACCGCGACGGCTACGCCTTTCATCGAGCATCGCACCATCGTGCTGCGGGGCAGCCTTGCCCAATCTCTGGAGCACAGGGCGAAAGACGAACTCGAGAGCCAAATCCTTCCATTGTACATTCCTCAGCGCCGGTGGTTCCAGAACAAGGGCGCTGACCTTCGCAAGGTGGAAATCGTCGATGTCGCGGCGATGCCGGGTGCCCAGGAGGATGCAATCTTCTGCGATGTCGAAGTGTCGCTGGGCGGCGGAGAACGTGTGCGCTATGCGCTGCCAATGTCCATTGCCTGGGAAGACGAACACAGCTGCCCGTTCGAGGCGCCGCTCGCTTTCGCCCGTGCCCGGCGGGCGCGCCGCGTCGGGCTTTTGACGGACGGTTTTGCCTCCTCGCGATTTGCCCACGCGATCCTGGGCGGACTGCTGCGCGGCAACAATGTTCGTTTCGGCGGCGGCGAGATCGCATTTGTTCCACAAGGAGACGCGGCGGCAGACATCCCCAGCGATGCAGAGATCGAATGGCCGGGTGCGGAACAGACGAATTCGAGCCTCGTCGTCGGGCGGCGCGCCATCGTGAAGCTGTTTCGCCGCGTCACGGTGGGAATCCACCCGGAACCGGAGATGTCGCGCGTGCTGACGGAACGCGGTTTCACGGGCACCCCGGCGTTCATCGGCGAAATCGTGCGGCACTACCGCTCCGGCGAGCAGGCCGCGCTGGCAGTCGTCGAATCCTACATCGCCAACCAGGGCGACGGCGCGCAATGGACCAACGAACAGCTGTCACGGATCATTGACGAGCAGGCGGTCGCGCCCACCTCGCATCCCCGCGACGCGTTCGGATCCTACTGGCCCTTTATCGACGCGCTCGGCCGCCGGGTCGGCGAGATGCATGCGATTCTCGCAGAGCCGAGCGACGATCTCGCGTTTGCTCCCGACAAGGTCGATCCGGCGAATGTGGCCGCGGCGCGTAGCGGCGCGCGCGCGCAACTCCGCGCGGCACTGAAGGCGCTGTTGCGCACCGAAGATCCGGAACGCCGGCGCATCGTCACCGAACTGGCCGCGCGCCGCGACGACATTCTGCGCCTCTTGTCGATGCTACTTGCCGAGGGCATCGGGACCCCACGCACGCGGATCCACAGCGACCTGCATCTGGGCCAGGTGCTGGTGTGCGGCAATGATGTGGCGATCATCGATTTCGAAGGCGAACCGATCAAACCGCTTGACGAACGCCGCGCGAAGCGCAGTCCGATGCGCGATGTCGCCGGCATGGTACGATCGTTCGATTACGCTGCCGCGGTGATCGAACGCGAGCGCAAGCTCGCCGCTGGCGCTCCGGGTCAGGCGCGTGCCGCGCACCTGCTCAGGGAATTCCGCACGATGGCCGAAGAGCGGTTCCTCGAAGCGTATGGACTCGGCCGCGGCCGCCCACTCGAAGAGCGCGAGCGCTGGGTAATCGAGGCCTTCGCGATCCAGAAGGCGGCGTACGAAATCGTCTATGAGTGCGCGAACCGACCCGACTGGATCGACATCCCGCTGCGGGGCCTTGCCGAACGAATCGATCGCGCCGAAGGACTGCTCGCGTGAACGACGCCATCATGGCTCCAGGCGACCGGTCGGCTGCGGAGGCCCTGCGGCAGGGAGAGTTGGCCGATCCCTTCTCCTGGCTCGGGCCTCATGAGACGGTGCATGGAACCGTCGTGCGCGCCTTTCTTCCGGGCGCGTCCAGTGTCGATGTGTTCGCGCGCGATGGCGGGGAGTGGCTGGGGCGTCTGCAACCGCTCGAGAACAGCGGCGTGTTTGCCGGACCGATCTCGCGGAACGCACCGTACCTTATGAAAATCGCCTGGCGCGATTCGGTACAGGAGACCGAAGATCCTTACGCCTTCGGTCCCATCCTGGGCGACATGGATCTGTTTCTCTTTGCAGAGGGAACGCACTGGAATTTGCCGGACCGTTTCGGCGCCTCAACGGATCTGATCGACGGCGTTCCGGGCGTGCGCTTTGCCGTATGGGCGCCGAATGCGCGGCGCCTCTCTGTGGTCGGTGATTTTAACGATTGGGACGGCCGCCGCCATCCCATGCGTGTGCGCCATTCGGCCGGCGTGTGGGAAATTTTCATACCGCGACTCGGGGCGGGCGAGCGTTACAAGTACGAGATCGTCGGCCCCGACGGCACGCTCCTGCCGCTCAAATCTGATCCGCTCGCCCGCACCACCGAACGGCCGCCAGCAACCGCGTCTGTCGTCGCAAAGCCGTGGACCTTTCGCTGGACCGATTCCGATTGGATGGACCAGCGGCCGGCGCGGCAGATTCCGTCAGCGCCAATTTCCGTTTACGAGGTTCACCCCGCCTCCTGGCTCAGGCCGAAAGGCGACTCGCTCGGCACCCTCGATTGGCTGGCGCTAGCCGAGCATCTCATTCCTTATGCGAGCGATCTGGGCTTCACGCATATCGAGTTCCTGCCGATCATGGAACATCCCTTCGGCGGGTCGTGGGGCTATCAACCATTGTCGCAATTTGCCCCGAGCGCGCGCTTCGGCGCACCGGAGGAATTCGCCCATTTCGTCGATGCCGCGCATCGCGCGGGCCTCGGCGTCATTCTGGACTGGGTGCCGGGACATTTCCCGACCGATCCCCACGGTCTCGCGCGCTTCGACGGCACACCGCTTTATGAACACGCCGACCCTCGTGAAGGCTTCCACCGCGACTGGAACACCTACATCTACAATCTCGGCCGCCGCGAGGTGCAGGGTTTCCTGATCGCGAGCGCGCTTTATTGGCTGAACCGGTTTCACGTTGACGGCTTGCGCGTCGACGCGGTGGCGTCGCTTCTGTACCGAGACTATTCGCGGCCCACCGGCGAATGGATTCCGAACAAATACGGCGGGCGCGAAAATCTCGAGGCCATCGAATTCCTCAAGCGGCTTAACAGCATTGTCGCGGAACGTGCGCCGGGAACGATCACGATTGCCGAGGAATCGACCGCATGGCCCGGCGTATCAGCGCCAACACACGAAGGCGGACTTGGTTTTTCGTACAAATGGAACATGGGCTGGATGCACGATACACTTGCCTATCTTTCCGAAAATCCCGTGCACCGGCGCTGGCATCACGACCGCCTCACCTTCGGTCTCCTGTACGCCTTCTCGGAACATTTCGTTCTGCCGCTGTCGCACGACGAAGTGGTGCATGGAAAAGGCTCGCTATACGGCCGCGTTCCGGGCGACAATTGGCAGAAACTCGCAACGCTCCGCGCCTATTTCGCTTTCATGTGGACCCATCCGGGCAAAAAGCTCCTTTTTATGGGCGGCGAGTTCGCGCAAATCCGCGAATGGAATCACGACGGCGAGATCGACTGGGGCCTGCTTCTCGATCCGGCGCATGCGGGCGTGCAGCGACTGGTCGGCGCGTTAAACCGGCTCTACCGCAGCGAGCCAGCGCTCCACGCGACAGACAGCGAAAGCAGCGGTTTTCAGTGGATCGTCGGCAACGATGCATCGAACAGTGTTTATGTCTACGAACGGCGTGCCGCCGATGCGGCGCCAATCGTTGTGATCGTCAATATGACTCCGGTGCCGCGCCACGGCTACCGTATCGGCGTACCGCGCGACGGTTTCTGGCGCGAACGCGTCAACACGGATTCCGAACTGTACGGCGGAAGCAATCTCGGCAACGCCGGCGGGTCGTATGCCGCGCCGATACAAGCGCACGGCCGGGCGCACTCGCTCGAGCTTACGCTACCGCCTCTCGCAACCTTGGTGCTGAAGCATGATGACTAGTGGATTGAGAGTTTCCTCCCCGACTTCACCGGACCTCTCCCGGTTCGCTATTGCTCCGCGCGGGAGGCAAACAAAACCGCTGATCCAGAAGCATGAGGGGTGAAAAGGAATTCCTGCCGGCGCGCCTTGACGGCGGGCTTCCGTATCCGCTCGGTGCAAGCTGGGATGGTATGGGTGTGAACTTCGCCGTCTTCTCCGCGCACGCGACCAGGATACAGCTTTGTCTTTTCGATGCGCTGGGGCGCCGCGAGGCAGGGCGGCTCGATCTTCCCGAAAACAGCGGCGATGTGTGGCACGGCTATCTACCCCACGCACAGCCGGGGCTGGTGTACGGTTTCCGCGCGCACGGACCCTACGAACCGCAGAACGGGATGCGCTTCAATCCGCACAAGCTCCTGCTCGACCCTTATGCGCGACGGCTTGTGGGGACGCTTCGCTGGACCGACGCGGTCTTCGGCTATCGCGTGCAGTCGCCGCGTGGCGATTTGAGCTTCGACCGGCGCGACAGTGCACCTGCCATGGTCAAGGCGGCGGTGGCGGAGGACGGCTTCCACTGGGGCGACGACCGGCGACCCGCCACGGCCTGGAGCGATACCGTCATCTATGAAACACATGTGCGCGGCATGACGAAGCTTTTCGAGCGCGTTCCCGAGCCGGAACGCGGCACTTTCGCCGGGCTCGCGCACCCGCTCGTTATCGAACATCTGAAACGGCTCGGCGTCACCGCCGTCGAACTGTTGCCGGTCCATGCGTATCTTCAGGACCGGTCACTGCTCGAAAAGAAACTGGCGAACTACTGGGGCTACAACACGCTCGCCTACTTCGCCCCGGAGCCGCGTTATCTTTCGAACGGCCACGCCAACGAAGTACGGATGGCCGTGCGCAGCCTTCATGCGGCGGGGATCGAGGTCATTCTCGATGTCGTGTACAACCATACCTGCGAAGGCAACGAGCTTGGCGCCACGCTTTCCTGGCGCGGATTGGACAACGCGAGCTATTACCGGCTGAACGCCGACAACCGCCGCTATTTCGTCAACGACACCGGCACCGGTAACACCGTCAATGTCGCCCACCCTCGCGTGTTGCAGATGGTGCTCGATTCGCTCCGCTACTGGGCGGAATCGTTTCATGTGGACGGCTTTCGCTTCGATCTCGGCACCACGCTCGGCCGCGAGGAGAACGGCTTCGATCCCGGCGCTGGCTTTTTCGACGCGCTGCGGCAGGACCCTGTGCTCTCGCCGCTGAAGCTGATTTCGGAACCCTGGGACATCGGTCCCGGCGGTTACCAGCTCGGCCGGCAACCAAACTGTTTCGCGGAATGGAACGACCGTTTCCGCGATTCTGTCCGCCGCTACTGGCGCGGCGAATCCAACATGCGGCCGGAACTCGCAAGCCGGCTTTCCGGCTCGGCCGATCTCTTCGAACATGACGGACGCAAGCCTTGGGCATCGATCAATTTCGTCACCAGCCACGACGGCATGACGCTCGAAGATCTGGTGAGCTATGCGGGCAAGCACAACGAAGCGAACGGCGAGAACAGTGCCGATGGCGTCGCGGAAAACTATTCCGCTAATTGGGGCGCCGAAGGCGAAACCGCCGACGCGGATGTCCGTACGCTGCGCGCGCGTGTAAAACGCTCGATACTGATGACTCTGATCGGCGCGTTTGGCACGCCCATGCTGCTCGGCGGCGACGAGTTCGGCCGCACGCAGAAAGGCAACAACAATGCCTACTGCCAGGACAACCCGGTTTCCTGGTACGACTGGACGCTACTGGAAAACGAGCAGGGTCGCGAACTGACGCCGTTTGTACAGGAACTTATCAGGCTTCGCCGAACCTTGGCGCGTCCGCACGCGTTCCTGCACGGCAGGGAACAGATCATTCCGGGGATCGCCGATATCGACTGGTTCGATGAGCGCGGTTTAAGGCTTTCCGACGAAGACTGGCGCAATGTCGATGGCCGCGCGCTCATCCTCTACATCTCGCGACGGCTCGACGAACACCGCGCGATCGTCAGCGCGCTCGCGATGAACGCCTCGCACGAGACACTCGATTATCACCTGCTCGAAAATGTCCGCTGGCGGATGCTGCTCGACGGCGCCGCCCCTAAGAAGGAGGAAACGACGCTCCACGGCCCGCTCTACCGCATCGAAGCCCGCGCCGCCGTGATCCTCGAAGGCGAATACCCAGCATAAAAAGAGCCGCTACGATTTTGTCGTGTCGCGCCGATGGGGCCGGCGCGACGGGATAGGATTCACGCGGCGCAAGACTTGCGGAAGTCTTCCAGCACGTCGCTCTCGAGCGTATCAAGATCGGGAATGGCCGCAAGGAGAAAGGCGCGAAGTTCCCTCTCGTCGCCGGAGTCACAGAGAAAATTGTACTCGTCGAGCGCCGCCTCGGATTCCAGCTGGTCCAGAATCATGTCGTCGAGCTTGGACTTGACTTGGGCCAGTAGATCCGGCCGGGCCTGCTCCGGCAGCCCTTTTTGCCGGATAAGCTCGGAAACGAACCCGATTACGTCGGCCATCTGCTTCTTTCTCATGCTCTAAAAACAAATAACCGGAAAACGCTAAGAAATGCCTTATTGCGGCGGCGCAAAGCCAATTGGGCAAACTGGCATGGACCTTCGCGCCGGTTCGGGTGCCTTCAATCCGGCAGTGGAATAAACAGCACGGCGATGTAAGCCGCGAAAACGAGGAGGGCGACGACTGCGACGAACTTGTGCACACGCTCGCGAGCGGTCGCAATTCCCGCAATGCAAAGGCTGATGAACGCCGCGTGGCCAACAAGGTCGGCCGCATTCTGAAATCGTCCGGTGAGCACGAGATTTTTGACGAGACTGTCCAGCACTGCGAGCAGCAACGCTCCGAAAAACCAGCGCGCTTCGCGAAAGTAGCATTCCTTGAGATCAATGCGCTCGCCATCGCGGATGTCGGGAACGAGAAAAGCGGTGGCGAGATAGACAAGCACCGCCTGCAACAAGACGACTAGAAACGCGGGGAAGCTCCAATGTGTGATCTCGCGCAACGAGAAGAGAGCCCACCACAGCTGAACCTGAATCAGAAACATCAACGCCATTTGTGCGGCAAGCGGCCAAAAGACCGCGATGCGGGCGCGCGCGCGCACCATCGCGGCGAAGCCACCCAGGAGATGTGCAAGAGCCAGCCCAACAACGATCGAGATCAGGACGGAAAGGTAGGAAAAGGCGTCCACCCTGCAGCTTGAACACGGTTGGCGAGCGCCCGCAACGGCTACGCTCCCCGGCTGTGTTGCTGGGTGGCGGTTGCCCCCGATGTCTTTGGCTCAGAGCGTCGTCAGCGAAATTTGCGCCGGTGCATCGATGCTATGGCCGAGGCGCGGGGCGAGGAGTTGAGCCGCCGCACGCATTTCACGTTCGAACGTGTACGGCGGATTGACGACGATCACTCCGGCCGAAGACAGACGCCGCTTGTCGGCGCCGCCGCTCGCGTCAGTGTCGATGTCGACGCGAATGGCCGGGACAATCCCCTGCGTCCGGAGTTCGCCACCGAGTGCCTCGGTCTCGTTGCGCGATTTCATCGGCAACCAGAGCAGATAAATCCCGGTGGCAAAGCGACGATAGGCGTCTTCAAGAAGCGCGGCGACGCGGAGAAACTCGTCGTCCGCTTCATAGGGCGGATCGATGAGGACGAGCCCGCGGCGCTCCCGCGGTGGCAACAGCGCCGCCAAAGACGCATACGCGTCGCCTGCGATTGCGCGCGCCCGCGAAAAACCGGCAAGGGCTTTCGCCAGAGCTTCGGCTTCTTCCGGCTGCTTCTCGATCGCGACAAGCCGATCCTGCGGCCGCAGCAGACGGGCGGCGAGTCGCGGCGAACCCGGATAATGACCCTCTCCCTCGCTCTTCACGCAGTCGAGATAGACGCTCAGAGAATCGGGCAGACCCGCTTGCAAGGCGAGATCACGAATCCGTGCGATTCCGGTCCCGGCTTCGCGCGAGCGCGCAGCCTCTGAAGATTCGATGTCGTACAATCCTCGCCCCGCATGCGTATCAATGACGCAGAAAGGCTTCTCCTTGCGCCGAAGGTGCCGGAGCACCGAGATCAGCGAGATATGCTTTATGACATCGGCAAAATTGCCGGCATGGAAGACGTGTCGGTAATTCATCGTTGCACTCTCGCGAGAAATATAGTCTTACCTTTCGACGAGATTGCTTGCCCGCCCGCCTCATTCTGCGCCATGATCCGGCCCGGGCAGGAGCTCCAACCAGCAGGATCGTCACGCATGTCCGCCGTGCCGAAGCGCACGCTCATTCGGATGGAGAGCCGGCATGCCGACGGCGCTATCCCTCCGTCCAGATTGGGCCGAGGCCTGCGGGTCACCGGCAGCCTTGAGACGGAAGGCGAACTTCACATTCACGGGCGGGTGCAGGGCACGATGCGCGCCGACCGTATCGTCATTGCGCCAGGCAGCGACGTGGAAGGCGATGTTATCGCCCGGGATGCGCAGATCTCGGGGCGCGTTCTAGGCCGCGTGTTCGCCCTCCATGTCACGCTTGACAGTTCGGCAGAAGTCACCGGCCGGATTTTTCACCACACCGTGGAAGTGGCGCGCGGCGCGCGCATCGACGCGCGGATGCCGTGGCGGCCGCTCAATTTCTTCGAAACCCTCGAAAAACTCCCGGAGACCCAGCCATGACCATGTTTTCGCGCAACGATAAGGCGCCAGAACCTGCTCCCGCCGGCAAACCGGCAGCGGCAACGCCGGCGCCTGTTGCGACCGCTGCACCACCAACGCCACCATCCCTGCCGCAGGCAGAAACCCGGAGATCCCCCATGCCCGCTTCCAGCACATCCTCACCTTCGGTTTCGGTGATCAGCAAGGCGCTCAAGATCACCGGCCAGCTCGAGAGCACCGAAGATATCCATATCGAAGGCGAAGTCGAAGGCGATGTTCGCGGGGGTTCGGTAAAGGTGGGGCAGAGCGCCAGGATCAATGGCACTGTCTATGGCGAAGAGGTTGAAGTGTCCGGGACTGTTAACGGCAGGATCGAAGCGCGCAAAGTCGTGCTCACCAGCACCGCGCATATGAGCGGCGATGTCATTCACCAGGACATCCGGATCGACTCCGGCGCCTTTATCGACGGCCATTGCCGGCCCGAATATGGCAAACCCGACGTCAAGGCGCACGCGGTGCAGAAACCGTCGGCTGCATCGGGAGAGCCGCAGCGCCAGAGTTTCGGGCCAGCGAAGCCGGCGGAAGTCCGCTCGATCGCGTAATCGCTTATTGTTTCGCCTGATGTTTCCTCCTCCGCGAATAGCTGGGGAGGAAAATCACGCCGGCTGCTACGATTCGTCCCCGCCTGGCGCGAGACCCCGATGCTGGAGCATCGGGAGGATATCTGGATCACGTCCATAAAAGGACCGGAACATCGGGCCATAATCCTGTGTGTGTCCGCGCGAGAGGATCAGGTCGCGGAAGCGCTCGCCGTTCGCGCGCGTCAACCCCCCATGCGCTGTGAACCACGCGAAGACGTCATCATCCAGCATTTCTGTCCAGAGATATGCGTAGTAGCCGGCGGCATAGCCGTTCGACCAGATATGCAGGAAGTAGCTCGAGCGGTAGCGCGGCGGCACGTCGTCAAAATCGACATGGGCCGCTTTCAATGCCCGCGTTTCGAATGAGTCCACATTCTCCTTCGGCGCGTCGGCGCCGAGCATGTGCCATTGCATGTCGAGCTCGGCCGCGGCGATGGCTTCGCCCAGCTTGTAGCCCTGATTGAATTTCGCCGCCCTCTTCACCTTGTCGATCAGGTCCTGAGGCATCGGTTTTCCGGTACGGTAATCGAGCGCGTAATGCTTCAGCACGTCAGGATAGAGTGCCCAGTGTTCGTTGAACTGCGAGGGGAATTCCACGAAATCGCGCGCGACGCTGGTGCCCGAGATCGTGGGATAGGTTTCTTTCGCGAACAGCCCGTGCAATCCATGTCCGAACTCATGGAACATGGTGGTCACGTCATCGAACGTGAGCAGCGCGGGCTGCCCCGGCGCCGGCTTGGTGAAATTCGCAACATTATAGATGATCGGCTTGGTCCCGTTGATCTTCGACTGCTCCATGAAGTTCGACATCCAGGCACCGCCCGATTTGTTGTCGCGCTTGAAATAGTCGAAGTAGGCCAATCCCAGTTCCGAGCCGTCCTTGTCGAACACTTCGAACACGCGCACATCCGGCTGATAGACGGGAATGTCCTTCCGTTCCTTGAAGGTGATGCCGTAGAGCTTGTGGGCCGCATAGAACACGCCGTTCTGCAGCACATTGTTGAGCTCGAGATAGGGTTTCACCGCGTTTTCATCGACGTCGTATTTCGCCTTGCGCACCTGTTCGGAGTAGTGCTCCCAGTCCCACGGCTTGAGCCGGAAATGCGCGCCCGATTTGTCGATCGCCGCCTGGACGTCTTTCGCCTCTTGTTTCGATTTTTCTCTAACCGGACCGACGAGTTGACTCATGAAGTCGAGCACCACTTTCGGCGTATTCGCCATCTGGTCGTAGAGCGTGTATGCCGCGTAACTCGGATAGCCGAGCAGCTTTGCTTTCTGGGCGCGGATCTGCGCGAGTTCGGCGATGATGTCGCGCGTGTCGTTGGCATCGCCTTTCTCCGCGCGATTCCACGAACTTTGGAATAGCTTTTGCCGGACGGCGCGGTTGGTGAGCGAGGTGAGCGCTGGCTGCTGTGTCGTGTTCTGCAGCGGTAGGATGTACTTGCCCGAAAGCTTGCGCGCGTTGGCCGCCTGCTCGGCCGCCGCAATCTCCTGCGGAGACAGGCCGGCAAGATCGGATTTATCATCCACCACAAGCGCGCCGGCCTTCGATGCGGCGATCAGCTTCTGCTGGAATGCGGTCTCGAGCGCCGCGTCGCGCTTGTTGAGATCGCGCAGCTTGTCCTTGTCGGCATCGTTTAGAAGCGCGCCCGCATGCACGAACTGCCCGTAATAGATCTTGAGCAACTGCCGCGATTCGGGATCGAGCTTCGCGGCGGCCGATGAGGTGTAGATCGCCTTTACCCGTGCGAAGAGCCTGGGATTGAGAAAGATCGCGTCCTGATGCGCGGCGAGCTTCGGTGCTTCCGCTGTCTGTACCTTGTCGAGCGTGTCGTTGGTGTTTGCACCGACGACCCCGGAAAATGCGAGCTGCACGCGATCAAGCAGCCGTCCGGACTTTTCCATCGCGGCGATCGTATTTTCGAATGTCGGGGGCGCCGGGTTGTTGGCGATCGCCTGAATCTCGGCCAACTGCTGGCGCATGCCTTCTTCAAGCGCCGGCTGGTAATCCGTATCCTTGATTCGGTCGAAGGGCGGAGCCTGGAAAGGTAGCGTGCTCGGCTGCGCAAACGGGTTCGAGGCGGGCAGCGCGGCGAAGGCCGGACCCGGAGCGGCAAGTGCCACGGTGGCGGCTGCGCCGAGGCAAAACGAACGGAGACGAAGCATGGGGATTCCTTCGAGGACGGCGCCCCGGCCGCGATGCCGGAACGGGCGCGGCTTATAGCGGATGCCACGCACAGCTACCAGTCGCCGCGCGCTGGAAATCCTTCAGGATTTGGTGAAGAAGATTTCCGGGGACAGCATAGGGCCGTCCCCGGAAGGAGTACCTATTGCGGGCCGCCGCCTGCTCCGCCGGAGCTGGCGCCGCCGGAACGCGCTCCCGTATTTGTGTTTTGCGGCGGCATCTGCTGCTGCTGCTCGGTCATGGTCGAAGATTGCGTTTCCGCCGGCGGTGGTGGTGCGGCGGCCTCCGGCGGCGGCGGGGGCGGCGCCTCGTGCGCACACCCGGCCAAAGCGGCCGCGCCCAGAATACCGGCGAGCGCAGCGCCCGTTGTTGCGAGTTTCCGTAGAGATAGTTTCATGATTCCACTCCTGCGCCCACTCGACCGCAAAGAAAACGCGGAGCGGAAATGCCCGTTCCGCGGGAACCCGGCGGAAGCCCTGGAACCGGAGCGGGAATCGCCGACAGCCCGCAGCGGGAACCTCTGAAAACCCGCTGCGGGATTGCATTTCGGAACAGGACGCGCTTCCGTCCGTTAAGGGAGCTGAGAAGGGACCGCATCGATGTCAGCGCAAGCCGAGGACGAAAATCGCGGACAGGCCGGAACGGGCGGCGCTGTCTTCGTCGATCCCGAAACCCTGTGCGAAGAAATCGAGGCGTACATCGCCGAAAAGCCGTTTCAGTCGCTCGCAATGGCGCTGCTCGCCGGCATTATCGTCGGCAAGATCATTCTGTAGCCTTTCCCACTCCGCAGGTTTTCGCGCAAAGCGCGCGACATTCCGCACAATCCCGCCAAGGATCGCGCGAAGATCGATCCATCCGTCCGCTTCAAGAATCAATTCATCCTGAAGCTTGTGAAGCCCCGAGAGAGAGATTCGCGACGCGAGCAAGGCAGGTCTGGACTGAGTTCGGCAAGGGCCTCATTCTGATTTTGGTCCGCTTGAATTGCGGACGGTGAGCAAAATGCCAAAAATTCGTCGCCGAGATTTTCTTGGAGGCGCCGCCGCGGCGGCAGTTCCCTCGTCTGTCTGGCGGGCATGCGCCGCTCCGCCAACCGCCGACGCGCCAAAACGGCTGGGCCGCGTGCGGCCTGACGACCCCGGGTGGCCCAAGGCCGACAGCTGGCGCAAGCTGAACGAGGCCACCGGCGGCAACCTCATCACCGTGCGCCCGTTGTTCGCGCCCTGCGCTGCGGATGCAACAGGCGCCGCGTGCGAAGACGTGCTCGCCAACATGCGCAATCCCTTCTATCTCGGTGACCAGCCGGCCGGCACGGAGGTCTCGGGCTGGCTGGACGCGTGGACGCCCGCGCCAAGCGTGTACGCCGTCAAGGCACGGAATTCGGCCGATGCCGCCGCGGCGGTCAAATTCGCGCGCGACAACAATCTGCGCCTCGTAATCAAGGGCACCGGTCACAGCTATCAGGGAACATCCAGCGCGCCCGATTCGCTTCTCGTCTGGACGCGCGCCATGAACCGCGTGACGCTGCACGGCAATTTTGTGCCGCAGGGCTGCGAGGACCGTATCGCGCCTTCGCCTGCCGTCACCGCCGAAGCCGGCGCCGTGTCGATCGATCTGTATCATGCCGTCACCACTGAGGCCGGACGATACGTACAGGGTGGCGGCTGCACAGACACCGGCGCGGCCGGACTAGTACAGAGCGGCGGCTTCGGCAGTTTTTCAAAAGGATTTGGCTCAGCGGCCGCGGGACTGCTCGAAGCGGAGATCGTGACCGCCGACGGCGCGATCCTGACGGTCAATGCCTGCACGCACGCCGACCTGTTCTGGGCGATAAAGGGCGGCGGCGGCGGCAGCTGGGGCGTCCTCACCAAGCTCACGTTGCGCACGCATCAATTGCCCGAGCACTTCGGTGCCGCGTGGGGAACGGTCAGGGCAAAGAGCGAAGATGCGTTCAAGACCCTGGTTGCGCGATTTGTCGAGTTTTATGTGGCAAATCTGTTCAACCCGAACTGGGGCGAACAGATCGCCATCGCGCCCGACAACACACTGGAAATCTCCATGGTGTGTCAGGGACTCGACGACGCACAGGCAAAGCGAGCCTGGGCGCCGTTCTTCGATTGGGTGCGGGCTTCGGCGCACGGTTACACCATCACCGACGAACTCGGCGCACGCGCGGCGGATTCACGCCACTGGTGGGATGTTGCCGGCAACCCTTCGATGATCCCGGACAACCGCGCCGGCGCGCCACCTTGGCGCGGCTGGTGGAGCGGAGATCAGCGTCAGGTGGGCGCGTTCCTGCATGGCTACGATTCCCTGTGGCTGCCCGCGTTCCTGCTCAATCCGGAGCATCGGCCGGCGCTCGCCGGCGCGCTTTTCGCGGCAAGTCGATTCAAAAAGGTAACTCTGCATTTCAACAAGGGACTTGCGGGCGCGCCGCCCGATGTCGTTACCGCCGCGCGTGAGACTGCGACCAATCCGCAGGTCGCCTACGCCTTCGCGCTCGCCATTATCGCCGACGGCGAGGCAGCGGCCTATCCGGGCGAACCGCATGCATCGATCGATGTTGCGGCGGCGCGGAAAGATGCGCATGCGATCGATCTCGCGACTGCCGAGCTTCGCAAAATCGCGCCAAGCGCTGGCTCGTACGTTTCGGAAAGCAATTATTTCAATCCGGCCTGGCAGCACGCCTTCTGGGGCGCGAACTACAACCGCCTGTACGCTATCAAGCAAAAATATGATCCCGACGGCTTGTTCATCGTCCATCACGGTGTGGCCAGTGAAGTCTGGAGTCCCGACGGATTCACGAAGCTGTAAGCCTATCCAAACCCCCGATCTTAAACAATGTACAATCCGCTTGGCGAACTCAGACCTTCAGCAGTACACGACCAAGTATCGCCGTCGTCATACGACAGGTAAAGGTGTCCCGACCAGTCGATCACGGCGACCACTGAATCGCGGGTCGCGATGCAGCCGGTATCGATTTTGCCGTCGGTCCATTGCGGCATGCCCCCGCCCAAAGGCAGCAACGGACCGTTGCCGTCGATCGGGCGCCGATAAACGGCGCCTTCTGTCGCGAAGGGGTCGATTGATGCGGAGATAAAAATGTCGTTTCTCCCAAAAGCGACCGCGGAGCAATGCTTGGCGTGGAGCCCCTGATGTTCGACCCTCCATGTCACTCCAGCATCGCGGCTGATGCAAAGTCCCGCCGCGGCTGCCGCTATCACCGTATCGGGCTGGGTTGGATGTGCACGGACCTGATGAACATCGCAATCGATGTCGATTGTCGGCTGCCAGGTTGAGCCGTAGTCGGTTGACCGCGGAATTCCGCCAACATGGACATTCGCCAGCAGCACGGCACCATCGCAAGTCACCGCCATTGAACGAATTCCAAGGGGCGGACCCATCAGCTGGCCGTCGACGATCGCCGCTCCGGCGTACCACCTGCCGCGACCTTCTACCGACTCGAAACCCGCCAGGGGTTGCCGGCTGCCGTCAGGATCAATGCGCAGGACACGAGCGTCGTCGGTCCCCGCAAAGACAATGTTTTCTAGTGGCACGCAGCAGGAAAGATCGATTTCGCCTATTGATATCGTAGTCCATTCGCCGTCAGAGGATCGTCGGCAGAGCGCGTGTCCGCCGACAATTGCGAGCACTCCGCCACGCCCATCGGCCACCAGACTGCGAACCGATTGACCAGCGAGTTCTTGATGGACCTTGTTGTCGGCGACCTTGAATAATCCATTCTCCCAGGTCGCCACCAGAATGGAGGGGGTCGGCATCGACGGTGTCCTGTCAGTTACAAAATCGTGTAAACTGTCCGAAACAGCGTCCGCAGTACCGATTGCAGTCGCACCTTAGGATAACGGCGCGCTTAAGCCCGCGCGGTGGTGGGATCGATCAACTTCGGCACTTCGGTGATCTTCGTCGCGGGAAAGCCGCTCATTTCCGCATGCTTGCGAATGAGCGATTCGTCTTTCGCCAGATAAACGCAAAACGTCTTATCGGCAGCGACATAGCTCTCGACCCATTGAATGTCCGGCGCAAGCTCGGCGAGCACGCCGTTCGATTTCTGCGCTGCGGCGCGAAGGGCGTCGCGTTCGGCGCTGCCGATCTGCGGAATATCGCGTTCGATGATGAATCTGCGCATCGTAACCTCCCCTTTCTCGCGGTAACCTAATGTAATGCCGGGTATGCGGGAGAAGCAAATTCTCGGCGTCATTCTCGCCGGTGGTGCGGGCCGGCGGTTTGGCGCCGACAAACGCGTGGCCTTGTTGGCCGGAAAACCGCTGCTCGAATGGGTGATTGCGCGCGCGCAGCCGCAGGTGGCAACACTCGTCGTGAATGCGAACGCGGAAATCGCCATCGCTTCACACGTGGATCGTCTTCCAGATGATGCGCCGCGCGAAGGACCCCTGGCCGGAATTCTGGCGGGGCTCAAGCGAGCGGAGGAAGACGGCTACAGCCACGTGGCGACTTTCGCCTGCGACACGCCATTTTTTCCGCGCGATACGGTGGCGCACCTTGCAGAGATGCTTCACGGATCGCGTGCGGACTACGCCGTTGCACGCTGCGGGCCGACAGTTCACCGCATTATCGCGCTCTGGCCCCTCACCTGCCGCCGAAAGCTCGCAACGGCTTTCTCCGGTGGCGCGCGCAGCATGCGTTCGATCGAGGCTTGCCTCTCACCCGCCTCGGCGGATTTTCCGCCTGAAGGCGGCCCCGACGGCGATCCCTTTTTCAACATCAACACCGCTGCCGACCTTCAGAACGCGGAAGAGTGGCTCTCCAAACATTCACCTGAAAGCTGGTTGCCAATATGAGAGCAGCGAGCAATTAATCGAATGTCGCACCTGGCGAAGCAAAAATGACAACCCGGGCTCCCTGGAGTGAGGACGAGGCGAAGGGAGTGATCGCCGCGCATCAGGCGCGGGGACTCCTTGCGGTACTATCGGCGCTGAATGAAACCTTTGGCTATCTGCACAAGGAGGCGATCCGACTCGCCGGACAGGCGCTCAATCTGTCGCGCGCAGAGGTGCACGGTGTTGCAAGCTTCTATCATGATTTCCGCGAGCGTCCACCGGGCCGCCATGTGCTGAAGTTGTGCGGCGCGGAGGCCTGCCAGTCGATGGGCAGCGATGCGCTGGCGGAACACGTCACGCGTGAACTCGGCATCGCCTTCGGGGAAACGACGCCGGACGAGAGCGTGACCCTCGAGCAGGTTTATTGTCTTGGGCTTTGTGCCTGCGCGCCCGCGGCGTTGCTCGACGAAGAGCCGCATGCACGCCTTAACGAGACAAAGGTCTCGATGCTGATCGAGGAGGTGCGCAAATGACGCGCCGCCGGATCTTTGTTTCGCGCGATGCGGGTGCGATCGCCGTGGGTGCCGACCGCGTCACAGCTGCGGTTGCCGAAGCCGCAAAACGCGCGAGCCTTCCGATCGAAATCGTGCGCACCGGCTCGCGCGGTGCCTATTGGCTCGAACCGCTGGTGGAAGTCGAAACGCCGCGTGGCCGCGTCGGCTATGGTCCCGTTGCGCCGGAGGACGTGCCGGGACTCTTTGCGTGCGGCCTTCTCGATGGCGGCCCGCACGAACGGTCACTCGGCGAGACGGATTCCATCCCGTGGCTCAAGCGCCAGACACGTCTCATGTTTTCGCGTTGCGGCATTACTGATCCGCTGTCGCTCGATGATTATCGCGCTCACGCGGGCGGCAAAGGCCTTGCGCGCGCGCTGGCGCTCGGGCCCGAAGACATCGTGAAAGAAATAGCGCGCTCCGGTTTGCGCGGCCGTGGTGGCGCGGGATTTCCAACCGGAATCAAATGGCGCACCACGGCGGAAGCGAAAGGCACGGAGAAATACGTTGTCTGCAACGCCGACGAAGGCGACAGCGGTACCTTCGCCGACCGTATGCTGATGGAAGGCGATCCTTTTTTGCTCATCGAAGGCATGTCGATCGCCGGCATCGCCGTCGGCGCAACCAAAGGCGTGATCTACTGCCGCTCGGAATATCCGAACGCTATCGCGACGATGATCGCGGCGCTGAAGCAGGCACGCGAAGCCGGGCTACACGGCACACCGATCGCCGATTCCCGATACGACTTTGACATCGAGCTTTGTGTTGGTGCCGGCTCGTATGTCTGCGGAGAGGAGACAGCGTTGCTCGAAAGCGTAGAGGGCAAACGCGGCCAGGTGCGCGCGAAACCTCCGCTGCCCGCCCATGCAGGCCTCTATACGAAGCCCACGGTCGTGAACAACGTGCTGACCTTCGCCGCCGCGGCCTGGATTCTCGCCGAAGGCGGCGACGCCTATCATGCGCTCGGCTACGGCCGCTCGCGCGGCACCATGCCGATCCAGCTCGCGGGCAATGTGAAGTATCCCGGTTTGTTCGAAACGCCGTTCGGCATCACCCTCGGCGGGTTGATCGACAACGTTGGCGGGGGGACGGCGAGCGGCCGACCTGTACGGGCCGTTCAGGCCGGGGGACCGCTGGGAGCCTATTTTCCGCGGGCGCTGTTCGATACACCCTATGATTATGAGGCGTTTACCGAGCGCGCCGGGCTGATCGGTCACGGTGGCCTCGTCGTGTTTGACGATACGGTCGACATGGCACGCCAAGCGCGGTTTGCAATGGAATTCTGTGCGTTTGAATCCTGCGGGAAATGCACCCCCTGCCGCGTCGGTTCGGTCCGCGGCGTGGAAGTGATCGACCGGATTGTCAAAGGTGAAAACCGAGCGGCCAATGCCGCGTTATTAAGAGATCTATGCGAGACCTTGAAATGGGGCTCGCTTTGCGCCCTGGGCGGTTTTACGCCCTACCCCGTGTTAAGCGCGCTCAACCATTTCCCGGAGGATTTCGGCCTCGCCCGGAAACCGGCGGAGGTGTAGAATCCGCAAAGCCATGGCCCTTGTAGAAGAAACAGATCTCGGCACCCCCGCAAGGCGAAGCGAAGAAGTCGTTTCCCTGACCATCGACGGTCGCCGGACGCGTGTGCCCGTGGGCACGTCAATCATGCGCGCCGCACGCCTGATCGGCACCGAAATCCCCAAGCTTTGCGCCACCGAGAGCCTCGAAGCGTTCGGTTCCTGCCGCATGTGCCTGGTCGAGATCGAGGGGCGGCCGGGAACGCCCGCCTCCTGCCATACCCCGGTCGGCGAAGGCATGATCGTGCGCACCCAGACGGAGCGGCTCGCCCGCCTCCGCCGTGGTGTCATGGAACTCTACATCTCCGATCACCCGCTCGACTGCCTTACCTGCGCCGCGAATGGTGACTGCGAACTCCAGGACATGGCGGGTGCAGTGGGCCTGCGCGAGGTGCGTTACGGTTACGCGGGCGAAAATCACTTCGCCGACAAGAAAGACGAATCCAATCCCTATTTCACCTACGATCCCGCCAAATGCATTGTCTGCTCGCGCTGCGTGCGCGCGTGCGACGAGGTACAGGGTACGCTCGCCCTCACCATTGAGGGTCGAGGCTTCGGCTCGCGGGTATCGCCGAGCGCACATGAAACATTCTTCGATTCCGAATGCGTATCGTGTGGCGCCTGTGTACAGGCCTGTCCGACGGCGACCTTGATCGAGAAATCGGTCATCGACATCGGCCAGCCGGAGCATTCGGTCATCACCACCTGCGCCTATTGCGGCGTCGGCTGCACGTTCAAGGCGGAGATGCGCGGCGACACCGTGGTGCGCATGGTGCCTTACAAGGATGGCAACGCGAACCACGGCCATTCCTGCGTCAAGGGCCGCTTCGCCTGGGGCTACACGACGCATCGAGAACGCATTTTGCATCCGATGATCCGCGAGCGCATCGCGGATCCCTGGCGCGAAGTCAGCTGGGAGGAAGCGATCGGCCGCGTGGCGAGCGAATTCAAGCGCCTCCAGAAGGAACACGGGCCGCGCGCCGTCGGCGGCATCACCTCGTCGCGCTGTACCGACGAAGAAACTTTTTTGATGCAGAAGCTGGTGCGCGCCGGCTTCGGCAACAACAATGTCGATACCTGCGCCCGCGTCTGCCATTCGCCGACGGGTTATGGACTGAAGACCACGTTCGGCACCTCGGCCGGAACCCAGGATTTCGACTCCGTCGAACATTCCGACGTGATGGTCGTCATCGGCGCCAATCCGACCGACGGTCACCCGGTGTTCGCCTCCCGCATGAAGCGGCGCTTGCGCCAGGGCGCGAAGCTGATCGTCATCGATCCACGCCGCATCGATCTCGTGCGAACGCCGCATATCGAAGCGGCGTACCACCTGCCGCTCAAGCCGGGCACCAATGTCGCGATGCTGACGGCGCTTGCGCATGTGATCGTGAGCGAAGGCCTCTTCAACGAGGAGTTCGTGCGCACCCGCTGCGATGTCGCAGCGTTCGGGGAATGGGCGGCGTTCGTGCGGGAGCCGCGCAACAGCCCGGAAGCGATGGAAGCGGTGACCGGCGTACCGGCGCAAGATGTTCGGGGCGCGGCGCACCTCTACGCGACCGGCGGCAATGCCGCGTATTATTACGGCCTCGGCATAACCGAGCACAGCCAGGGTTCGACCGCAGTGATGGCGATCGCCAATCTCGCCATGGCAACAGGAAACATCGGCCGACCCGGCGTCGGCGTGAATCCCCTGCGCGGCCAGAACAACGTCCAGGGCTCGTGCGACATGGGCTCGTTCCCCCACGAACTCTCCGGTTACCGCCATATATCCGACGCGGCGACGCGCGCGCTGTTCGAAGCGGACTGGCGCGTCGAACTCGACAGCGAACCGGGTCTGCGCATTTCGAACATGCTCGACCAGGCGTTGCTAGGGCGCTTCACGGGCCTATACGTCCAGGGCGAGGACATCGCGCAATCCGATCCCGACACGCAACACGTGATCGAGGGACTGAAGGCCATGGAGTGCGTGGTCGTGCAGGACCTATTCCTCTGCGAAACCGCGCATTACGCCCATGTCTTTCTGCCGGGTTCGACGTTTCTCGAGAAGGACGGGACCTTCATCAACGCCGAACGGCGCATCCAGCGCGTCCGCAAGGTGATGGAGCCGCGAAACGGCATGGCCGATTGGGAGGTTACCCTGGCGATCGCCAAGGCCCTGGGCTATCCCATGCATTACGATCATCCGTCGCAGATCATGGACGAAATCGCGCGGCTTACGCCGACCTTTGCCGGCGTCACCTACGAAAAACTCGACGCGCTGGGCTCCATACAATGGCCGTGCAACGAGAACGCACCCGAAGGCACGCCGGTGATGCACATGAACGGCTTTGTGCGCGGGCTGGGTAATTTCGTCATCACCGAATACGTGGCAACCGACGAGCGCACAGGTCCGCGATTCCCGCTCCTGCTCACCACGGGCAGAATCCTCACCCAGTACAATGTCGGGGCGCAGACGCGGCGCACGAAGAACGTCCTCTGGCACGAAGAAGACCGGCTGGAGATCCATCCCCACGACGCCGATCAGCGGGGCATCCGGACCGGCGATTGGATCAAGCTCGAGAGCCGGTCCGGCGCGACGTCGCTCCGCGCCACGGTCACCGATCGCGTTGCACCCGGCGTCGTGTACACCACTTTCCATCATCCCGGCACGCAAGCGAATGTGGTGACGACCGACTACGCCGACTGGGCAACGAGCTGCCCGGAATACAAGGTCACGGCCGTACAGGTGTCGCCCTCGAATGGCCCCACGGAATGGCAGCTGCACTACGAAGCCGAAAGCGCCGCGACGCAGCACATCGTTCCCCTCGCCGCCGCGGAATGAGGCGTGGTCCTTCTTCCCTGTCATGGCGCACGAACGCGGGCGTCTGAAGGTGAGCGCCCCTTCCCCTCATTGTCAGGGCCAGCGAATGCGGGCCAGCCAGCTCACAACTGAAGAGCCGGTTCCAATTTCGTCATTCCTTATGTCTTCTTCGACATGGCCCGCATTTTCAGGCCATGCGAGTCTTCGTTGCTGATGGAGACGCGGTCCGCGATTGCACAGGTGCAGCGTGTGCTCGTTACCCGTGGCGCCGCCTCAAACGGCACGCGTGCGATACCCGAAGAGTCGGCAGTTTCCTTCACCTACGACAGTGCAACGTTTGCGGTGATGATGGCCACACCTCAGGACCTCGAGGATTTCGCCACAGGTTTTTCGCTTACCGAAGGTATCATCGAAACCGCCTCCGACATCTGCTCCATCCAGGTGGTCGCGCACGAACAGGGCATCGAAGCGCGCCTGACGCTCAGCAAACCGCGCGGCGTACAACTTGAATCGCGCCGGCGGCAACTTGCAGGACCCGCGGGCTGCGGATTGTGCGGCATTGAAAGCCTGGAAGCGGCAGTGCGGCCCGCGCGCCCGGTCAAATCGGATTTGCAGGTGACCCCCCAGGCGATTTTCTCGGCGCTTGCGTCGCTTCGCGACCATCAGCGGCTCAACGCGGCGACCCGCGCCGTGCATGCCGCAGGATTCTGGTCGGTCAGAGAAGGAAGGCTGATCGCGGCGCGGGAAGACGTGGGCCGCCACAACGCGCTGGACAAACTTGCCGGCGCGCTGGCGCGTGAGAGCATCGACGCGCGCGAAGGTTTCATCGCGCTTTCCAGTCGCCTCTCCATTGAGCTCGTGCAGAAGGCCGCGGCGATCGGCTGCCCGATGCTCGTTGCCGTCTCGGCGCCGACGAACTACGCCTTGCGCGCGGCGAATTCGGCCGGCATGACGCTCGTTGCCATTGCGCGCGACGATTCTTTCGAAGTGTTCACGCAGGCCCAACGGATTTCGGGGCCATGAACCCGGACGAAAAGCTCGCCTATATGGCGAACCAGGTCGCGAAATTCTTTGCTGCGCAGGGAGAAGAGCGCGCCGCGAAGGGCGTTGCCGATCATTTGCAGAAATTCTGGAATCCGGACATGCGCCGCGATTTTCTCGCCGCCGCTGCGAAGGACAGTTCCAATCTCCACCCCGCCGTCAAAGCCGCCCTGCCGCTGCTGCGGGCAACAACGTCCGCCCAGTAACTTCCGGCGCTTCTGCAAAAACACTCAGGCGCAGCGGGCGCAGCGATGAATCGCGCGCCGCGTTCTCTGCAAAACCTCGGCGTCCTCTGCGCTAAGCCCTTTTTTCGGGGGCGCGTGCACGTTGCTGCACGTATTCGTTCAGTGGCGTTTCGGGGCGGCCGCCGTAATGGGAGATGATTTCGGCCGCGGCGAGACTGCCGAAACGGCCGCATTCGGGCAACGACCGTCCGCGCGCGAGGCCAAAAAGAAACCCGGCGGCATAAAGATCACCCGCTCCCGTCGTGTCGACGACGCGCTCGACCGGCGCCGCGTCGATGTGAATGCACGCGCCTTTCGTTGCTATCAGGGAGCCCTGCGCACCATGGGTGATCGCGGCAATCTCAACCGCGGAAACAACCTGCGGCAGCGCCGATTTCACATCCGTTTCAAACAGCGCCTCAATCTCGCTCTCATTGGCGAAGAGATAGTCGATATGCAATTCCGCCAGGTGGCGGAACTCTTCGCGGTAACGCTCCACGCAGAAACGGTCGGAGAGCGACAGCGCCACCTTTCGTCCCGCCCCATGCGCCATCTGGGCGGCGCGGTGAAACGCGGCCTTCGCCAGCGGCGGATCGTACAGATACCCTTCGAGATATACGATATTCGCCGAACGAATCAGCTCTTCATCGACGTCCGCGGGCGAGAGATTGGCACTTGCGCCGAGAAATGTGTTCATTGTGCGCTGCGCGTCGGGGGTCACAAAGATCAGACAGCGCGCCGTCGCCGGTCCGTCCGTTGCCGCTTCGGTCGGGAACCGCACGCCCGCCGAGCGGATATCGTGGCGGAAGACGCGTCCGAGCGCATCCTCCTTCACCTTGCCGATATAGCCGGTCCGTGCGCCCAGCGACGCCAGCCCCGCGATCGTGTTTGCCGCCGAGCCGCCCGAGAGCTGCATGGCCGGTCCCATTGCGGCATAAAGCGCTTCGGCTTTCCCCTCGTCGATCAGCGTCATGCTGCCTTTCTGCATCTTGTGCCGGGTCAGAAAGGTGTCATCGGCATGGGCGATGATGTCGACGATGGCGTTTCCAATCCCGACAACGTCGATTTTGGCCGGTTCCATTCCGTTTCTCCCTACCTGACCGCGCGCGGCGAAGCCGCTATAGTGTTTGTGGCCGGTCGCGAAACAGGAGGCAAGTTTGCCCCGACAGGAGTCCGCGAAAGAACGGGCAAAGAAAGCGCAAAAGGACGACGCGCGGATCGACGAACAGAGTGCGGAGTCGTTCCCGGCGAGCGATCCGCCGTCCTACGCGGGCGGCTCGCACGCCATCGGTGGCCCGCGCCGGCCGAAGCCACGCCAAGACAAGTCTTGAATGCGCTTGCGCGCGCTATAGAGTGCGGTTCGGGAGCTGGTGGCGTCCGGTGACAAGGAGCTGGCCGTGCATATCGATATCGACGTTCTCACCATCCAGCCGTTGATCGCGCTGATCTTCGGCATTCTCATTCTGATCCTGCCGCGGATTCTGAATTACCTCGTGGCGATCTATCTCATTCTGGTGGGTCTCGTCGGCCTATACCCGCACTTTTTCACGCATCTCTCGCACGTCAGATAAGGGATGGCTATTCCGCCGCGTGGCGGGTCTGCGCGGCGCGTGTCATGCGCTCTTCGGCCATACGGTCGGCGATAGCGTTGGTCGGCGCCCCTTCCTGATCGGCCCGATTGAAGATCTGCACCAGCCTCTCGGCGATGCCGCGCACGCGGCGCTCGATCTCGGCGTTGCTCCAGTCGAAAATCTGTCCCGCAACGCTGATTACGCCGCCGCCGTTGATGACGTAATCGGGCGCATAAAGAATCCCGCGCGCCTTCAGGTCGGCGCCGTCGGAATCGCGGGCGAGCTGGTTGTTGGCAGCGCCGGCGATTACGCGTGCCTTCAGGCGGGAAATGCTGTTGCCGTTCAACACCGCACCCAGAGCATTGGGTGAAAACACATCGCACTCCGCCGCAACGATCTCGTCGCCGTCGGCCACGGTTGCGCCAAACTCCGCCGCGGCCTGATCCACCAGCTCGCGTTGTACGTCGGAAACGATCAGCTTCGCGCCTTCGGCGTGCAGCTGGCGCGCAAGCTTCATCCCCACCTTGCCGACACCCTGGACGGCAACGATTAGGCCTTTCACCGTGTCCACGCCCAAGCGGTGTTTGACGGCCGCCTTCAGGCCGAGAAAAACCCCGAGAGCCGTCATCGGCCCGGAGTCGCCCCCCGTTTTGCCGGGCTGGTCGAATCCCGCGACAAATTTCGTGCCCCGCGCAATCACCGGCATGTCGCGCTGCGTCATGCCGACATCCATTGCCGTAATGTAGCGGCCGCCGAGCGTATTCACGGCATCCGCATAGGCGAGAAGCCGCGCTTCGCTCTTGTCGGTCGCGGGATCGCCGATGAACACCGCTTTGCCGCCGCCGAGCGGCAGATCCGCGATTGCATTTTTATAGCTCATGCCGCGCGACAGGCGCAGCACGTCTGTCAGCGCCGCATCGCTGGTCGGGTAGGGATAGACGCGGGTGCCGCCGCAAGCCGGCCCAAGCGCGGTCGAGTGGAGCGCGATGATCGCCTTCAATCCCGATGCCTTGTGGTTGAAGAACGCGACCGTCTCGTGGTGATCGAAATCCACCGCCTCGAAGACGCCCATGGATGCTTTCTCCCCGATGAGTGCGCAGCCGGAACCGGTGCGCCATTTGAAGAACATAACGCGCGAGCCCGGCAATGGGCTTGCGATCTGACAGGGTCCGCGCATTGGAAAGTTCGTGACGCGAGCCGGAACTGCAACTTTCCTCGCGAGTCGTTCTCAGGATGTCAGCCCTGGCGCGAACTGATGGCTCTCAAGATCGCATCGGGAGTGAGTATCTGTGGGAGTGTGATCGCATCGGGGACGCCGGGCGAATAATAAAGATAGAGCGGCACGCCGGAGCGCGCGTGCGCCTGCAAAAGGGCGGTGACCTCCGAATCGCGGTTCGTCCAGTCGGCAACCAGAAACGCGATGCGCCTGTCGCGAAAGGCGGCGCGGACGCGTCCATTGTCGAGCGCCACTTTTTCATTCACCAGGCAGGTGACACACCAGGCGGCGGTCGCGTCGACGAAGACGCCGCGCTTCTGCGCGCGCAGTGCATTGAGGCGTGCTTCGCTGTACGGTTCCGACGGCATGGCCGTGACTTCGTTTTGAACGCTGTTGTGCCTTCCGCCGAGCAGCACCGCCGGCGCCGCAAAGGTTGCAATGGAAACGAGCATCGCGAGCCACGCCACCGCTTTGTTGTAGCCGCGCGTCGACTGCTGTGTCGCGCCGAGCAGCCAGAGCGCGAAGGCAAGGACGAGCGCCGCAGCGAGCGTCATCACCAGCCCTTCGGCATTGCTCTCAAAGCCGAGGACCCAAAGAAGCCAAAGCGCCGTCGCGTACATCGGGAAGGCGAGCAACTGGCGAAAGATCGACATCCAGGCGCCGGGTTTCGGCAGTAAACGAAGCAGCCATGGTGCGTAACCCACCGCCACGAACGGCGTCGCAAAACCAATTCCCAATGCAACAAAAACCGAAAGTGCCGCGATGGCCGGTTGCGTCAGCGCATAGCCAAGCGCCGATGCCATAAACGGCGCCGTACATGGCGCGGCGACGGCCACGGCAAGCACGCCGGTAAAGAAAGAACCGGCTGCTCCTCCGCGGCGCGCCAGCACGTCGCCGACGCCGATTCCTGGAATCTCGAACGTGCCGGAGAGGTTGAGCCCGATCGCAAACACCAGAAGGGCAAAGGCGGCAACGACGGCCGGCTCCTGAAGCTGGAAGCCCCAACCGATCGCCTCGCCGCCCGCCCGCAAGACGAGAACCGCCGCGCCAAGAAACGCGAAACTCGCTACCGCGCCGATGCCATAGGCGAGACTCTCGCGTCTTGCTTCGGGCGTCTCGCGCCCGGCATGGGAGGCTATGGCAAGCGCCTTCATGGCGAGAATCGGCAACACGCATGGCATCAGGTTGAGGATTAGGCCGCCCACGAGCGCGAACACGAGGGCAGCGGCAAGATTCAATTCCTGGCTGCTCGCAAATTCCGGCACGACTCCCGGGAGCGCCGAGATTTCAAGGGCCTCAGTGGGTGCGCCGACGCTCTCGATGACCAGGACGCCGTTCAGCGCGCGCGGCGGCCGTGCATTTCTTGTCGCGGCAATCCGCAGCAATAATCCCTGATGCGAGATCTGCCACGGCTGCGGCGCAATCCCCTTCACTTCGTCCTGCGCGAAAGGAAAAAAATGCACCGCGGTCACGTTCGCGTTCGCGAGTTTGGGCGCGGCAAGCAGGAGATCGAACGTTCTATCAAAACGGAAGCGCGCGGGCCATGGCGAGCGCACCGGCAATCGCGCGCGCGCTGCGGCGAAGGCAGATGCGATTGCCGGATCGGGCGATCGGGGTTTGCCCGCAATGGTGAGCGGGAGCGTGAGCGTTGCTTCTTCCGGTATGCAGACTTCCTTGCATACCAGCCACATCGCGTGCGCTTTGAGGTTGACCGACTCTCCGGGGACTGCGCCCGCCGGCGGCGTGACATCGACCAGCAGCCACGCGTTGCCTTCGTAGCCATAGTCCATCAACGGCCCGACGGGCAGCTGTTTCGGATAGGGCCACGCGATGGCGCCGGCGCGCCATCCTTCCGGCAGCGTCCAGTGGATCTCGGTGGGTTCGCCCGCGTCGCCGGCATTTCGCCAATAAGTGTGCCAGCCGGGACGGATGTTTTGGGCGAGCGCGACGCTCACCGGTTTTCCCGGCGCAATGTCGCTCTGTTCGGCCACGAGCCGCGCGTGCACTTTCGGCGCGGAATCGATCTGCGCCTCGGCGCGCGTGACGCCGGCACAAGCGAGCAGAACCAGAAGCACTCTCCAAAGCATGGCGGCGGCTATAACGAGCGCTCGGCCGGACCGCCAGCCCGCACACCGGGATGTGACCAGCGCGCTCAATGCCCCCGCCAGGGCGCCAGAAATTCCGCAAGACCGCTCCAGAGAATCTGCACGCCGATGCAGAAGAGGATGAAAGCGGAAAGACGGAGCAGGATCGTGGTTGCGGTATTGCCCAGAATGCGCTGGACGCGATCCGCAAAGGCGAAGCACAAATAAATGAGCAGCGCGAGCGTGGCATTGGCGGCAAGCGCCGCCGCATCGAACAGAAAACGGTGCTGCAGCGGATCATGGGTGGCTTGACTCGTGCCTAGCGCGATCATGACGGAAATGGTGCCTGGTCCCGTCGTGATCGGCATGGTGAAGGGATAGAACGCCATCGCGAGGTGGTCGTCGCGCGTGCGGTGCTCTTCGACGCCCACTTCCGCCACGCTCTCCTGCTCATGCTCCTGCAGGAACTTCCAGCCAGCGGCGGCCACAACAATACCACCGGCTACCCGGAGCGCCGGGACCGATATTCCAAAAAAGGCGAGAACATAGGAGCCGACAAACAGCGAAACGTTCAGGACGAGAAAGCTGTAGAAGGCGATGCGCCGCGCCAACTCCTCACGGAGGCGATGTTCCGCATGGCGCGTGATGTCGAGAAAGATCAGCGCGCTGCCGGCGGGATTGACGATGGGAAACGCGGCGGCGAACACAAGCAGGAACAGAACGCCAAATTGCTCAGCAAATCCGCTGCTCATCCGAATCGCCCTGGCCGACCCTTCTCTGCTATAGGCCCGTTCGGCGAAAATTCCCATCGGGTGAACAGTTTGGCCGAAGCATTGCGCGTTACGTTTTATCGCGCGCGGACCATGAACGAATCGCTATGCGCATAACGGGCGGGCGTTTCGGCGGACGAATGCTGGCCGGCCCAAGCGATGACCGCGTCCGGCCAACTTCCGACAAAGTGCGTCAGGCCATATTCAATGTCCTTGCGCACAATGATTTTGGTTGTGGATTCTCGCTCGAAGGAGCACGCGTCATCGATCTCTTCGCTGGCACCGGCGCCATGGGGCTCGAGGGGCTGTCCCGCGGCGCGCGTTACTGCCTGTTTGTGGACAATTCGGCGGAGAGCCGCGCCTTGATTCGCAGCAATGTGGAAGCGTTGGCTCTGACCGGCGCAACAAAGATATGGCGCCGCGATGCGACGGCCCTTGGACCGTTATCCGCCAACGCCGGCGGCCTTTTTGATCTCGCCCTTCTCGACCCGCCGTACAGACAGAGTCTGCTTCTACCCTCGTTTCGCGCATTGCGCGATGGCAAATGGCTCGCGCCGGATGCAGTTGTCGTCGCCGAATATTCCGTTGAGGAAACCCTGCCGGAATTTGCGGGGTTTGAAACACGTGATGCACGAAGCTACGGCGACACCTCCATCGCAATTCTGCGCGTCATGACTCCTATGCGGTGACAAACATTCCTATCGCCGCAGCGGTCATGACGGCCGTCGCTGTCCAACCCGCGACGCGCATGCGCCAGGAGATGGCGAGGTGCCCCATGATTTTGCGGTTTGACGCGATCAGCATCATCACCACCATCAACGGCGCGGCGAGCACGCCATTGATCACGGCGGACCAATAGAGCGCCTTCATCGGGTTGATTGGCGAGAAGGCGATCAGGACCCCCAAGAGTGTGGCTCCCGCGATGACGCCGTAAAACGCGCGGGCCGCCCACGGCTTTCTGTCAAGGCCCATCTTCCAGCGAAATGTCTCGCAAACCGCATAAGCGGCGGAACCGGCGAGCACCGGAAGTGCGAGCAGTCCCGTTCCCACAATCCCGGCGGCAAACACGACACTGGCGAAGCGGCCGGCGATCGGCGCCAGCGCCTGCGCCGCCTGTACACTGGTGTCTATCTTGTGAATGCCATGGGCATGCAGCGTCGCGGCTACTGCCACGATCACAAACAGCGCAATGAGATTGGAAAATCCCATGCCGACCAGCGTGTCCACGCGGATGCGTTTCAGCTCGGGTCCGGCAACGCGCGGCGCGACGCAGAGCGGCTTGTGGTTTCGCCGGTGCAGCTCCTCCACTTCCTGAGAGGATTGCCAGAAGAAGAGATAAGGACTGATGGTGGTGCCGAGCACCGCCACGAGCGCGGTTGCGGCCGCGCCACTGGCCGAGAGCGTGGGAAGCACGGCGCCGATAAGCGCCTCGCTCCAATGCACATCCGCGACGATTACCGTAGCGACATAGGCCAGAAGGGCGAGCGTCACCCATTTCAAGATCGCGGCGTAGCGCGCGTAATCGAGCCAGGCTTCGGCTGCGACCGAGACCGTCGCAATCACCACGACCCATAACTGCATCGGGCCCGGCAGGATCAGCGCGGCTGAATCACCCATCGCCGCAATATCGGCACCGAGGTTGATCACATTGGCGACGAGCAGCGCGACAATGATGACGTCGAGCACCCATCGCGGATAATGTTTGCGCAGATTGGCGGCGATGCCGTGCCCCGTTGTCGAGCCGATTCGGGCAGCGACTTCCTGAATTGCCGCCATGAGCGGATAGCTGAACAGCATCGTCCAGCCCATCTGATACCCGAACTGCGCGCCGACCTGGCTGTAGGTACCGATACCGCTCGGATCGTCGTCCGCAGCGCCGGTGACGAGCCCCGGTCCGAGGATTCGCAGCAGTCGCAACACCGGATTGACCAGCGCTGCCGGCGCGGGGCGCCCCTTGTCTCGCGCTGTGGTGTCGTTCATTCGCGGAACGCCGTTTGCTGATCAGCGGCGGCCGAACAGGCGCTCGATGTCCGCGAGCTTGAGTTCCACATAGGTCGGCCTTCCGTGATTGCATTGCCCCGAATGCGGTGTGGATTCCATTTCGCGCAACAGCGCGTTCATTTCTTCCGCCGTCAAACGGCGTCCTGCGCGCACGCTGGTGTGGCAGGCGAGCGTTGCGGAAATATGTTCGAGCCTTTCCTTCAGCGAATGCGCCGCACCGGTTTCGGCGAGATCGTCGACGATATCGCGGATCAGCGATTTCACATCCGATGCGCCGAGGACCGCCGGAGTTTCGCGCACCAGGACCGCATCCGACCCGAAAGGCTCTACGATCAGGCCCAGTTCTGCAAGTTCGGCGGCGCGATCGGTAATCCGTGACATGTCGGACGGATCGAGCTCGACCACCTCCGGAATCAGCAGCGGCTGCCGCGCGATGCGTCCGTTGGCGAGTTCGCTTTTCATCCGCTCATAGACGAGCCGCTCATGCGCGGCGTGCTGATCGACGATCACAATTCCGTCGGTTGTTTGCGCGACGATGTAGGTTTCGTGCAGTTGTCCGCGGGCAACCCCCAGTGGCAGGGTCTCGTGCGCGCGATCGCTCGCAACTGTTTCCACGCGGGCTGCAAACACGGACCGGTCGACGGCGGACAGCAACGGCGCATCGAATTCGCGCGTCGCTTCCGAAAATCCGGATGCCGCTCCGTTTCGCGAAAGCGGCATCGCCGGCGAGGTATGTGATCGCAGTGCGCCGAGGGCCGACTCCGCGACCGTCGTGGAAGCGCGGCGGGCGTGCGCGGTGAGTGCGCCTTTCAGAGCGTTCACGATCAACCCGCGTACCAGACCCTGGTCCCTGAAGCGCACCTCGGTCTTGGCGGGATGCACATTCACGTCCACGAATTCGGGATCGCACGCGATGAACAGCGCGAGCGCGGGATGGCGATCGCGCGCCAGCACGTCGGCGTAAGCACCGCGCACGGCGCCGAGCAGAAGCCTGTCGCGCACCGGCCGACCATTCACGAACAGAAACTGCATCTGCGAGGAGGCGCGATTATAGGTAGGAAGGCCCGCAAACCCGATGATCCGCAGGTTTTCGCGGGCGGCATCCACCGGTACGGCATTCTCGGCGAAATCGCGGCCCATGAGCCGCGCCAGCCGATTTAAGCGGCCCTGAAAGAGATCGTCTTCGCGCCGGCAATCGAGTGTGCGCTTGCCGTCGAGCGCCAGCGTGAAGCTCACATCGGGCCGCGCCATCGCCAGGCGCCGTACGGCGTCGGTCACGGCCAGTTCTTCCGAGCGCGCCGACTTCAAGAACTTCAGCCGAGCCGGTGTGGCATAGAAGAGATCGCGCACTTCGACGCGCGTGCCGGATCGGCCGGACGCGCCGAAAGCCGCAGGCGCCGGTCCTTCGACACGGCCGGCTCCGATGCGGATCGTGCTCGCTTCGCTTGTGCGCGTGCGGCTCGTGAGCGCAAGCCGCGCGACGGCACCGATCGAAGGCAACGCCTCACCGCGGAACCCTAGCGTTTCGATGTGGGCGAGGTCGTCCTCGCCGTCGACGCCAACCGGCAGTTTCGATGTGGCGTGGCGCAGCACCGCGACTTCGAGCATGCCTGCATCCATGCCGCAGCCGTCGTCCTCGACCACAATGAGGTCCGCACCGCCGGACACGATCTCGATGTCGATACGCGTGGCACCGGCATCCAGCGCGTTCTCCACGAGTTCCTTGACCGCGCTCGCGGGCCGCTCGACCACTTCGCCGGCGGCGATGCGGTTGATCGTTCCCTCGGCGAGCCGGCGAATCGGAGCCCTGTTCCGGCCCCGGGAATCCCGTGTTTCCGATTCTTCTCGCATGCCGGCACCTTAACAGAGTCGCGCGCGACCCGCGCAGCTGTATGGCTGCCATGCGGGAAATTGCTGCTGACCCTGTGGCTCCGGCCCTGCGTCCCGCTATGATGGGGTTTGCTTTCGGAGACGGGTAATGAGCCTCGAACAGCTGAAGAAAGACGTTGCGGCGGCCGTTGATGCAATGCGCGCCGAACTGCTCGGACTGAGCCACGCCATTCACCAGGAACCGGAACTGGCGCTGGAGGAGTTCAAGGCGGCGAAGCGGCTTTCCGATGCGGTGGCGTTGCACGATTTGCCGGTCCAGCGCGAGGCCTTCGGCGTCAACACGGCGTACGCATCGGAATTCGGCAAAGGTTCCGGACCGGTGATCGCGGTGCTCTCCGAATACGATGCGCTGCCGGGTGTCGGGCACGCCTGCGGACACAACATCATCGCCACGGCGGGATTCGGCGCGGCGATGGCGCTCGCCAAACTCGGCGCGCGGCTCCCCGGCCGCGTGCGCTATCTCGGCACCCCCGCGGAAGAGCGGTTTGGCGGCAAGGAGATCATGGCGCGCTCCGGTGCATTTGAGGGGCTCGACGCCGCCATGATGATCCATCCGGCCAATATCGATCTTGTCGCGATGCCGTGCATCGCGGTCTCCGAAGTGGATGTGACGTATTTCGGCAAGGCTGCGCATGCGTCTGCCATGCCATATCGCGGCGTGAACGCGCTTGACGCGGTCGTCAGTGCCTACCAGTCGATCGCGCAGCTCAGGCAGCACATTCGCCAGACCGAACGTATCCACGGCATCATCACCGAGGGCGGACTCGCGGCGAATATCGTACCGGAGCGCGCCGCCTGCCGCTTCTATGTTCGCGCGCGCGACATGCATGACCTCGCAGCGCTGAAGAAACGCGTGCAGGCGTGCTTCGAAGCCGCCGCGCTGTCGACGGGGTGCAAGCTCGAGACGCGCTGGGGTGCTTCCGATTATCTTGATCTCAAAACCAACTGGCCGATGGCGTCCGCCTTCGAAAAGAATATCGAGGCGCTCGGCCGCGAGTTGACGCCCTTGTCGACCATTCCGCCGGGTTTCGCCGGTTCCACCGACATGGGCAATGTGAGCCATCGCGTGCCGTCCATCCATCCCTTGCTCGGCGTCGCACCGATCCACGTCATCATCCATAATGCCGAATTCGCGC
The DNA here is from genome assembly GCA_036264415.1 of Rhizomicrobium sp. Taxonomy (GTDB): domain Bacteria; phylum Pseudomonadota; class Alphaproteobacteria; order Micropepsales; family Micropepsaceae; genus Rhizomicrobium. The sequence continues at coordinate 152,030 of DATAQZ010000024.1, forward strand.
GCTGGGCGGCTTCGGAGAAAGGCGATGCGGCGGTGATCGACGGCGCCAAATCGCTCGCTCACACCGCTCTCGATCTCATGTGCGAGGACGGCCTGATGGACCGCGTGCGTGCGGATTTCGCCGCCACGGCGGAATTGTCGAAGAGCGCACTTGCGGGACTGAGCGAAAAAGTACCGCAAAGCCATCCGGATGTGTACGCCCATGCCGGTTGCGGCTGCGCGTAGCGCTTCGACAGGCTCGTGCTTCGACAAGCTCAGCACGAGGGACAAAAGCAACAACCTCACCCTGAGCTTGTCGAAGGGTGGACCTGCACAAGCATGAGGGCCGCATGAATCCGTGGCTCGCCGTGGCCGCGATCAACGGCTTCATCGCCGTTGGCGCAGGTGCGTTCGGCGCGCATGGGCTGCAGTCGCGGCTCGACGCGCACGCGCTTCAGACATTCGAGACGGCCGCGCGCTACCAGATGTACCACGCGCTTGCGATCGGTCTGGCGTCGCTTGCACCGCGCGGTCCCGCCACGACTCTCGCCTGCGTGCTCTTCCTCGCCGGCATCGTCCTTTTCTCCGGCTCGCTCTATCTCCTCGCGCTGACCGGCACGCGCTTATTCGGTTTCATCACGCCCTTCGGTGGCGTGGCCTTTCTCGCCGGCTGGGCCGCTCTCGTCTGGCGCTTGAAAGGGTAGCCCTGCCGGTTTTGCGCTCCAGCCATAGCACCGGAAAGAAGGTGTACAAACGTTGTCCGGCGGCGCCCATAGGCCGTGAACTCGGTCCGACAATCCGGCGATCCCGAACGGGGCGACATTTTACAAAATTCCCTGAAGCAGGGAAAATCTCTGTACGTTTTGACCGCCTCCGCGACCGCCGGTTCCCGACGTGCCCATTTTTAGTTTCTTCCCTGCTTTTCTCCCTGCACCAGGGAGGATTTTGAGCTTTCCTCCCCCGCGCCCCCTCCACCGCTTCCGCCTTCGCGCTGCGCGCTTCGGCGGACACGTCGCGGTCCCCCTCCCCCACGCTCGCATTCGCTCGCGCAG
>DATAQZ010000059.1:0-1981 GCA_036264415.1 Rhizomicrobium sp.
CAGACGTTCGGCCAACTGAGTATCGTTGGTGAGAATCAGCAAACCAGTGGTGTCCAGATCGAGCCGCCCGACTGGAGATATCCAGGTCTTAATGTCCTTGATCAGATCGTAAACGGTGGGACGCCCATCGGGATCTTTGGCCGTCGTTACGAAGCCTTTGGGCTTGTAGAGCAGCAGGTATCGCTTCTGGCGAGCGGTCAGTGGACGGCCATCGAGCGCCACCTGGTCCCGCTCCGGATCGATCCAGACGTCCGGCGTTTGCACCTTCTTGCCGTTGACCGTGACCCGCCCCGCGCCGATCCAACTGCGAGCTTCGGTCCGCGATCCTACTCCGAATTTGGACAGAACCCGGTCGAGCGTTCTTTTCTGGTTGTCTTTAGGTGCGTGCACTCCTTATGATCCCAGTAATGATCGAATGCGTGCCTAACTTTTCTGAGGGGCGGAACCCGCACACCATCGCGGCCCTCGCCCGTGTCATCGGACACCTGAACGGTATCGCGGTGCTGGGCTTCGAGTCCGACGCCGACCACCATCGCAGCGTGATCACCTTCGCGGGCGAGCCTGAGGCGGTTCTCGAAGCCGCCGTACGCGCTGCCGGGAAGGCTGCTGAATTGATCGATCTGCGTCAACACATCGGCGTGCACCCGCGAGTGGGTGCGGCCGACGTGGTCCCGTTCGTGCCGCTGGATGGCTCGACGCTCGAAGATTGCGTGGCCATTGCCCATCGCGCCGGTGAAGAAATCTGGCGGCGGTTCCGCGTGCCGGTTTATTTTTACGAAGCCGCAGCCCGTATAGCGGAGCGAAAGCGACTGGAACGTGTTCGCAAGCCTGGATTCGACGGGCTGCCGCCCGATATCGGCGATGTCGCGGAGCATCCCACTGCCGGCGCCGTGATGGTCGGCGCGCGCCGCTTCTTGATCGCCTATAACATCAACCTGACAACGCCCGACGCCGCCATCGCCAAACAGATCGCTGCCAAGATTCGCGAATCGTCGGGAGGTTTCCGCTTCGTCAAGGCGATGGGCCTGCATCTCCCGTCGCTCGGCCGCGCTCAGGTCTCGATGAACTTGACCAATTTCGCTGAGATTCCCCTCGACGATTTGTATGCGGCGGTCGAAGCCGAAGCCGCGCGCCTCCGCACCACGATCGCCGAAAGCGAGCTGATCGGCTTCATCCCGCGCGCCGCCTTCGAACAATCGCCGGCCTTCTTTAGCCGCATCCGCGGCTTCAACGACTCGCGCATTATCGAGATCAGAATCGGCGAGTTGCTACAATCCCGGTTGGTACAATGAGTAGTGCTCGTCAGCATTGATCCTAAACCCCGCGCCCCGCGACCCGTCTGGTTGCGCGCGCCCGCGCCCGTCGGCGAAAACTATCACAATCTCAAGAAGCTGGTGCAGAAGCTCGACCTGCATACGGTGTGCGAAAGCGCCGCCTGCCCCAACATTGGCGATTGCTGGAACCGCCGCACCGCGACTTTCATGATTCTGGGCAACGTGTGCACCCGCCGCTGCGGATTCTGCGCCGTGCAAAAAGGTGGCCCGCTGCCGGTCGATTACGACGAGCCCCGCCGCGTTGCCGAAGCCTGCGCTGTACTGGGACTCAAATTCGCCGTCATCACCAGCGTCAATCGCGACGACCGCAAAGATGGCGGAGCCGAGCTCTTCGCGCTCACTATCAAGGCCATCCGCGCGCGCCTGCCCGAATGCGGTATTGAAGTGCTGACTCCCGATTTCCAAGGTTCCCACGCCGCCATGGACCTGGTGCTCGAAGCCTCGCCCGACGTGCTGAATCACAATACCGAGACCGTGCCGCGCCTCTATCGCCAGGTGCGCCTCGGCGCGCGCTATGAGCGCTCGCTCGACATGCTGGCCTACGTCAAGCGGCAACGCCCCGAGATCCCCGCGAAGTCCGGCTTGATGCTGGGACTGGGCGAGACGCTTGAAGAAGTGCATCAGGTGATGCGCGACCTGCGCCAGAG
>DATAQZ010000025.1:0-2118 GCA_036264415.1 Rhizomicrobium sp.
AGCGGATCCTCGGTGGGTGATGTCATGGCGGTAAAATCCTTGGGTGTCTTGTCATTCCGGGATGCGCCCTCTTCGCGCAGACCTGGAATCTCGAAGTTAGTAAAACGAGATTCCGGGTTCGCGCTGACGCGCGCCCTGGAATGACGAAGGGAACACTAGCCCTTCGCCTGCTTCGGCTCAATTTTCTCGACTGGGCCGCCGGCGTCGCGCCAGGCCCCGAAACCGCCCCCGATATGCGCGACCGGCTTCAGCCCCATGTCCTGCGCGGTTTTCGCCGCCAGCGCCGAGCGCATGCCGCCGGCGCAATGAAAGATGAATTTCTTGTCGCTCTGAAAAATCGGCTTGGCATAGGGGCTCGCCGGATCGATCCAGAATTCCAGCATGCCGCGGGTGCAGGAGAACGCGCCGGGAATCCGGCCGTCGCGCTCGATCTCGCGGGGATCGCGGATATCGACAATCACGACGTCATCGCCCTGCGCGGCCTTGATGGCGTCGGCTGCGCTCAAGGTTTCGATCTCCGCATTGGCCTGGTCGATCAGGGACTTGATACCGCGGTGAATAGTCTGGGGCATCGGATTTACCTCTGTCGTTTGTTCCGTCATGTATGGACGGCCCCCTCTCGGCAAGGGCTTTTTTGGTATTTCGGCAAACGGAACGGGGAGCGGTCATGTATACGGCCTCGATATGCGGCCTTTGACCGCGGGCCCTGATGGAGATCGCGGATCGAATTCCAATCATTCCGGCGCGCTGTGACGCGCGATGACGAAGCGGAGTGTTTCGATCCCGGTTTCCTGACCATTTGCCATCACACCATAGTTGCCCTTCCGAACGGATGAGCGCGAGCGCGGCGGCTGTCGCCCCCAAACTAGGCAGCAGCCGGCGCGCTCGCGCGGTCGCGGTATGGTTCTCCTTTGACCAGCATGGCCCAGAGGATACGCGCGGTCTTGGCGGCAAACGCCACCATGGCGACCTTGTAGGGCCGACGCGCGAGCAGGTCGCGCAGCCACGGATCGCTCACGCCACGGGTCCTCTGGTGCCGCAAATGAGCGCTGGCCCCGCTGATCAGCAGACTGCGGAGCATGCGATCCCCCTGCTTGGAGATGCGGCCAGGACGATGCTTGCCGCCGGTGCCGTGATCGCGACCGGTCAGTCCGATCCAGGCCGCGAAATCGCGCCCGCTGCGGAATACCCTCGCATCAGGCACCTTGGCCAAAATCGTGCTGGCGATGATCGGGCCGACGCCCGGCACCGCCATCAGCCTGCGAGCATTTTGATCGGCGCGAGCGGCCCGCGCGATCTGCTGCTCGAGCGCGCGTTCATCAGCGTCGAGCGCCTGCCAATGCCGCGCCAGCACCAATAATGCGCCCCGCAATATCTCCGGGATCTCCTCGTTCGCCGCCTCGAGCTTTGCGATCAGCTCGCACAAGCCCTTGATGCCCTGCGCCGCCACGATCCCGAGTTCGCTCAGCGCGGCTCGCAGCGCGTTCGCCGCCATCGTACGTTGCCGCACCAGCAGCGCCCGCGCGCCGTGAACAGCCAGCGTCGCCTGCTGCTCCACGCTCTTCACCGGCACGAACCGCATCGTCGGCCGGCTAACCGCCTCGCAGATCGCCTCCGCGTCCCGGCCATCGTTTTTGTTGCGCTTCACATAAGGCTTCACATAGGCCGGCGGCATCAGCTTCACCTGGTGGCCATAGCGGCCGATCACCCGTGCCCAATGGTGCGCACTGCCACATGCTTCCATGCCCACCGTGCACGGCGGCAGCTGCGCAAAAAACTTCTCCACCGCGCCCCGCCGAAGCTGGCGCCGCAACACTACGTTCCCCGATCCATCAACCCCGTGAAGCTGGAACACGTTCTTCGCCAAATCCAAACCAATCATGCTAATCTCGCTCATGGGCGGCTCCCTTGTCTGGTCGAATCAACATCACCAGTCTGGCACACTGATGCCGTCGGGGGCCGTCCACCCCATCTTTCCGGGATGGGCCCTTGCACTACTGAGTCAGTGTTTGGTCCAGACCCGGAATCTCGAGATTCCGGGTTCGACGCTTCGCATCGCCCCGGAATGACGGCATCCTCACCCGGCAAGCGCTGGGTGACGACATCTTCAGTGACACT
>DATAQZ010000001.1:0-99690 GCA_036264415.1 Rhizomicrobium sp.
TTCAACTCGAGGATTTCGCCTTTGACATCGACCGTGATCTTGCGTGACAGGTCGCCACGCGCTACGGCGGTCGTCACCTCGGCGATGTTGCGGACCTGCGCCGTCAAATTGCCGGCCATGGAATTGACCGAGTCGGTCAGATCCTTCCAAGTGCCGGCGACACCGGGCACCGCCGCCTGGCCGCCGAGCATCCCTTCGGTGCCGACCTCGCGCGCGACGCGCGTCACTTCGGAGGCGAAGGCGTTCAGCTGGTCCACCATCGTGTTGATGGTGTTCTTGAGTTCGAGGATCTCGCCTTTGACGTCCACCGTGATCTTGCGCGAAAGGTCGCCGCGCGCCACCGCCGTCGTCACCTCGGCGATGTTGCGGACCTGTGCGGTCAGATTGCCAGCCATGGAATTCACGCTGTCGGTCAGGTCTTTCCATGTACCGGCAACGCCTGGCACGTTCGCCTGTCCGCCGAGACGTCCTTCCGTGCCCACTTCGCGCGCAACGCGCGTCACCTCGCCGGCGAACCGGTTCAGCTGGTCCACCATCGTGTTCAGCGTTTCCTTCAGCTGAAGGATTTCGCCGCGCACGTCGACCGTGATCTTGCGCGACAGGTCGCCGTTCGCTATGGCGGTCGCCACTTCGGCGATGTTGCGCACCTGCCCCGTCAGGTTGCCCGCCATCGAATTCACGCTGTCCGTCAGGTCCTTCCACGTGCCCGCCACGCCCGGCACCGCCGCCTGTCCGCCAAGCTTACCGTCGGTGCCGACCTCGCGCGCGACGCGCGTCACCTCCGCGGCAAACGCATTCAGCTGATCGACCATGGTGTTGATGGTCTCTTTCAGCTGCAGAATCTCGCCGCTGACATTCACCGTGATTTTCTTGGAAAGGTCGCCTTGCGCCACTGCGGTTGCGACCTCGGCAATGTTGCGCACCTGGGCCGTCAGGTTCGAGGCCATGGAGTTAACGCTGTCCGTTAGGTCTTTCCACGTGCCCGCCACGCCGCGCACCACGGCCTGTCCGCCCAGCCGTCCGTCGGTGCCGACTTCGCGCGCGACGCGCGTCACTTCGGAGGCGAAGGCGTTCAGCTGATCGACGGTGGAATTGATCGTTTCCTTGAGCTGTAGAATCTCGCCGCGCACATCGACGGTAATTTTCTTGGAGAGGTCACCGTTTGCCATCGCGGTCGAAACTTCCGCGATGTTACGAACTTGCGCCGTCAGATTTGAGGCCATGGAGTTGACGCTGTCGGTCAGGTCTTTCCATGTGCCGGCGACTCCGAGCACGTTCGCCTGCCCGCCCAAACGGCCTTCGGTGCCCACCTCGCGAGCGACGCGCGTCACCTCTCCGGCGAACGCGTTCAGCTGGTCCACCATGGTGTTGACGGTTTCCTTGAGCTGCAAAATTTCGCCGCTCACATTCACCGTGATTTTCTTGGAGAGGTCGCCGCCGGCGATTGCCGTTGCCACTTCGGCGATGTTGCGTACCTGCGCCGTCAGATTGGATGCCATGAAGTTGACGTTGTCAGTCAGGTCTTTCCATGTGCCGGCGACGCCCGGAACGACCGCCTGGCCGCCGAGCTTGCCTTCTGTACCGACCTCGCGCGCTACGCGCGTGACTTCCGACGCGAAGGCGTTGAGCTGGTCCACCATCGTGTTGATGGTGTCCTTGAGTTCGAGAATCTCCCCGCGCACGTCCACGGTGATCTTTCGCGAAAGATCGCCGCGCGCGACCGCCGTCGTCACCTGCGCGATGTTGCGTACCTGATCTGTGAGGTTGCCGCACATTGCGTTCACGGAATCCGTCAGGTCTTTCCAAGTACCCGCAACGCCGGGCACGATTGCCTGTCCGCCGAGCTTGCCGTCAGTGCCGACTTCGCGCGCCACGCGCGTCACTTCCGACGCGAACGAGCGCAGCTGGTCCACCATGGTGTTGATGGCTTCCTTGAGCTGCAGGATTTCGCCGCGTACGTCGACGGTGATCTTTTTCGACAGGTCGCCGTTGGCGACGGCAATCGTCACATCGGCGATGTTGCGCACCTGCGCCGTCAAATTCGAGGCCATGGAGTTGACGCTCTCCGTCAAGTCCTTCCACACGCCGGTCACTTCGCGGACCTGCGCCTGTCCGCCGAGCTTTCCTTCGGTGCCCACCTCGCGTGCCACACGGGTCACTTCCGACGTGAACACACCAAGCTGCTTGATCATGGTGTTGACGATCGTCGCGGCCTGCAGGAACTCGCCCTTGAGGGGGCGGCCTTCCACGTCGAGACGCACCGTCTGAAGCAGGTTGCCCTGGGCCACCGCCTCGATGGCGCGTGTAACTTCCGTCGTCGGCCAGAGAAGATCGTCGATCAGTTGATTGATCGAGCCCTCCATCGCCCCCCACGAGCCGCTGATGCTTCCGAGTTTGACGCGGTGGCGTGTTTGCCCTTCGCGGCCGACCAACTGCCCCACATGCTCGAGTTGCTCCGCCATGCGCTGGTTGTTGGCGACGATTTCGTTGAACGTGTCGGCGATCTTCCCGAACAGTCCCGTTTCGTGGCCCGCCATGCGGACCGAAAAGTCGCCGGTCTTCACCGCTTGGAGTGCATGAAGCAGCTCATGCAACTCCGCAGTGTGGCCGTTCAGCTTTTCAGCCTCGAGGTGATCCGACGCCGCCGTTGCTGATATCCGGGATTTGGGAGCTTCTACAGTTTCGCCTTGCGCCGACATGGGGCAACCCTTCTTTCAACGTGATCTTCTGCAACAGGCTTGGATTGCGCCAATTACGGCAGCACCCAAGCCGGTGTCCTTAACCGGTTATGGCGGATTTCGAAGAAATTTAGCGGGACGCGGCTGAAATTCGGCGCGCGCTCCCCCTCAGCCACCTTCGCAAATCCTATAATCCCCGATCGCAAACGCACGGATTTCAGGGGGGTTCCCGCGCCTCACAAGAAAAGGACGATAGATCGCCCAATAGCGCCTGTGCTGCCGGTCTAGAACAGGTACGTTGAAAGAGAAAGACGATTTTGCAGTTGCGAAATGTTAGATCGGGTGCGTCTGTCAGTGTGCGTATGATCCGCGAATTCCCACGCCGGGAAAAACTTGCGACAAAGCCCTAAGTGCCTTTCAAAACCCGGGCACATGAGCACCATGATGACAACACCAACGCTGCATGTCGTGGGCGGCGGTTTGGCCGGTTGCGAAGCTGCTTGGCAGGCGGCGCAATCGGGCGTGCGTGTCGCGCTTTCGGAGATGCGACCGCTGCGGGCCACAGAAGCGCATACAACGGACGCGCTGGCCGAACTGGTCTGTTCCAATTCTTTTCGTTCCGACGATAGCGAGAACAATGCCGTTGGTCTTCTGCACGAAGAAATGCGGCGGGCAGATTCTCTGATTTTGCAATGCGCCGATGCGAACCGGTTGCCTGCGGGAGGCGCGCTCGCTGTCGATCGTCAGGGATTTTCCCGGGCCGTTTCGGAAGCGATCGGGATCCACCCACGCATTCAGATCCGGCGCGAGGAGATAAGAGAATTCCCCCCATCGCCGGCCATCATCGCAACAGGGCCGCTCACCTCGGACGCCCTGGCGCATTACGTGCGCGCCATAACGGGCGAAGAATCTCTCGCGTTCTTCGACGCAATTGCGCCCGTCGTCTACAGGGACAGCATAGATTTTTCGATCGCCTGGTTTCAATCGCGTTACGACAAACACGGACCGGAAGGCGGTGCGGACTACATCAACTGTCCCTTGGACGAGCATCAATATCGCCCCTTTGTACAGGCGCTGATCGACGGCGAAAAGGCAGAGTTCAAGGAGTGGGAAAGATCGACGCCGTATTTCGAAGGGTGCCTCCCGATCGAGGTGATGGCGGAGCGCGGGGTCGACACCTTGCGGTTCGGCCCGATGAAACCCGTCGGACTAAAGGATCCCCGGCGTGACAGCCGTCCTTTCGCCGTGGTTCAGCTTCGGCAGGATAATGCCATGGGCTCGCTCTGGAACATGGTGGGATTTCAGACGAAGCTGAAACACGCGGCGCAAACTCGCGTCTTCCGTATGATACCCGGCCTTGAACAGGCGCAATTCGCCCGCTTGGGCGGCCTGCACCGAAACACCTTCCTCAATTCACCGCGGCTGTTGGACACGCGGCTGCGCTTGAAATCACGCCCCAATATCCGCTTCGCGGGACAGATCACTGGCGTCGAAGGCTATGTGGAAAGTGCCGCAATGGGATTGCTCGCGGGCCGCCTTGCCGCGGCCGAGATGCTTGGTCTCGACCTCGATCCGCCGCCGCCGACCACTGCCCTCGGCGCGCTTCTGCATCACATTACCGGCATGGCAAGGGCCGACACGTTCCAACCCATGAATGTCAATTTTGGACTTTTCCCGGACATCACAGGCGGCGAACGCGGACGCGACAGGAAACGCGCGCTTTCGCGTCGCGCTTTGGAAGACATTGCGGGCTGGTTGAAACATCAGCGCGCGACCGACGCCCGCGTCGTGCGGCCGTTAGAGGCGTTGGCGCATGGCGGCGCGCAGAAGGATCACTTGCCTGCGCAATTGTGAAATTTCGGCCTGGCGCAGCGGATCGGCAGATTTCACGAGCCGCGACAGATAGGCGGGAACGAGCGCGGCAGGAAGAACAGCGGCAAGCACGCTTCGCGGGATTGCGACATGCCTCGCCTGCGCAAAATGCTCGAGCGCGCGCGACCTCACGCGATTGATGACACGCTTCAGCGCAGGCCTTTGCTTCTGCGATAGTACGTCGAGTGCCGTGACCGACTCGCCGGCAACAAAACTGAGGGGTAGGAACAGTTTTCCGCGCGTCGCATGAAACGGGATGCTGCGCAGCAATCCGGCTAAGCCGTAGGCGATTCCCGCCTGCAAAATGAGTTCGGTTGCCCTGCCCGCAGCCCCAAGCAACCCGGCGGCTATTCTCATCAGAGCGGCAGACGTCGCGCCCGCATACGATTCCATTGCCTCCACTGTTGAAAAAGGCACCGGCTGACTCTCAACCTCCCGCGCCTCGATGAGGGCATCCAGCTCGGTCATTTCGACAAAGCCGCTCGAAAGTATCTCCATAAGGCCCACGGCCGCCGGATGGGCACGGAGCCGCCCCTCGCGCGCATCCTCCAGAGTCTCCCGCCACCATTCAAGACGAACCCCTGACATAAGCGGCTCGCGTGCGGCTTCGCTGGCGCGCGCGACTTCGTGGTTTAACGCATAGAGCGCGAAGAGCAGTGAGCGCTTGTCGGCGGGCGCGAAAAGACTCGCGAAATAACGGTCTGGGTCGGACCGGCGAACCGTAGCTTCGCAGGCGGTGAGTGCGTCCGCCCGCTTCATCGACCGATTAAGTGACGGCCGGAACCGCGCAACCGCAGCTCCGGCCGATAGATTGTGTCATGGAAGGTGCGATGCGGCGACCATGCAGAACAGCATGGGGATCGAAAGAAGCGTGTTTACGCGCGAAGCCAGGCCTGCCCTTTTGCCGGCATTGCCCCGCGCATCCTTGGTGAGATCCGGATAAGCGTTGTTGATGTTCAGCGCCCGCTGCTGGTTGGGCCAGATGACGAACCAGACGTTGAACCACATGATCGTGCCCAGCCACATCCCCATGCCGATGACGAGATTGCGGGGATCAGAAAAAGCACCGTTTGAATCGGCAATGTCGAGCGTGACCGCCTGCACAAAATAACCGTTCAATACGGCAAGGATGATGCCGAAAATGATTGTGCTCATCGCCGACCAGCGAAACCAGAAGAGCGCCGCGGGCGTGATGTACTTGCCGAGCGCAGGCCGCAGATCTTCCGGAATTCTTGGCGTGGTCGGGGTCGAGACGAAATTAAAATACCAGAGCAGGCCGATCCACATGACGCCGCTGATGACATGCAGCCATCGAATCAGAAACTGCCAGAACGTCTGATCGACGATGACGCCGGTCTGACTCCAATGAATGATGAGCACAATGAGCGCGAGGACAAAGCCCGCGACCACGACTTTGCGCAGATCGGAAAGGAATGTGGCCATGGCGAAAAACCTCCCCTCAAGTCGGCGATTCTGTGGGCAGTCTATCGCAATTCCGAGCCTTGGGCCGCCGCGACATTAGCGCGCTCGCGGTCCTCCGCCCGAGACAGCCATGCTTTAGGACCTCAGATCGCCAGCTCTTTCGGACGGGCGTTGCGAAGCCAGGTGACGACGAAAAGGCGCGTCACCATCACGGCGGTGAAGAAGGACGTGATGATGCCCAACCCCAGCGTCACGGCGAATCCGCGAACCGGGCCCGAGCCCAGCTGGAAGAGAATCAGCGAAGCAATGAGGTGCGTCATATTGGCATCCACGATGGTCGCCATCGCGCGCCGGAAGCCTTGGTCGATGGACGCGATAATGCTGCGGCCGTTGCGGTGCTCCTCGCGAATGCGCTCATAGATGAGCACGTTCGCATCCACCGCCATACCCATGGTGAGCACAATACCGGCGATGCCCGGCAGCGTGAGCGTCGCGCCGAATGCGGTGAGCGCCGCGAGAAGCAGAATGACATTGAGGGTCAACGCCAAATCGGCGAACAGGCCGAAAAGACCATAGCGCGCGACCATGAAGAGCGCGACAAGCGCAAGCCCGGCGAGGGTCGAGTACTTGCCGCCCTGCACCTGATCAGCTCCGAGTTCCGCGCCGACGGTGCGCTGTTCGATCACACGCAATGGCGCCGGGAGTGCGCCCGAACGCAATAGCACCGCAAGATCGGTTGCGCTCTGAACCGTGAAATTGCCGGTAATGTCGCCTTGGCCGCCGAGGATCGGTTCCTGAATCACCGGCGCTTCAATTATCTGATTGTCGAGAACAATCGCGAAGCGCTTGTTCACATTCTCCTTGGTCGCATCACCGAATTCGCGCGCGCCGACGGTATCGAACTTAAAGTTCACATCGGGCTGCCCACTCTGGGGATTGAACCCCTGGCTGGCGTCGGTGAGGCGATCTCCGCCGACCAGCACCCGCCGTTCCACGACCAGCGGCGGCTTCTTCACGCCGCTCTTGTCGGGCACCTGCGGCAAGAGTTCGTCGCCGATGGGTACGATTCCGCGCTGGGCTTGGGCGAGATCGGCGCTGTCATCGACCATCTGGAACGTCATCTTCGCGGTTTTTCCGAGAATCTGGATAAGACGTTGCGGGTCGCTCAACCCCGGCACCTGCACGAGAATGCGGTCTTCGCCCTGTCGTTCGATGGTCGGTTCGCGCGTGCCGAGCTGATCGATGCGACGGCGTACGGTTTCGATCGATTCTTCCAGTATTTGGGCCTGCGTGCGCGTCTTGAAATTGTCCGTCATGTGCATGACGAACGCGCCTGGCGACGGCTCAAGCATCTCGTAATCGCGGGCGCCAACGGAAAGTACGGAGCCACCCACCGTCGGATTGAGCTTGTTCAAAATATCCCGCGCATCGTTGATGCGCGCAGGATCGAGAAGGCGCAACGAAACGCGATCCGCGCCGGCCTCGAGATTCGTGTAGCCGATTCGCGCTTTTCGAAAGGCGACGCGGATGTCGCCCATGAGCGATTCAAGCCTGTCCTTCTGGACCTGATCGAATTGAACTTCGAGCAGTAGATAGGAGCCGCCCTGCAGATCGAGACCGAGGGCGACGGTTCCTCTCGGCAGAAACGGCGGCAGGCGGGCGATCACGGAACTCGGCAGTGCGTTCGGCAGCGCAATGAGGAAGCCGGCGACAAGGATGAGGATCGTGAGAACCTTCGACCAGGTGGGTATCTGCAGCATTCGGGCGTGGCCTTCAGCTCTTGTCGGTCTTGCCGTCGTTCGCAGGCGATCTCGGGCGAACCTCGGTCAAGGTGTTCTTCATCACGCGAACCTGCACGTTGTCGGCAATCTCCACCATGACTTCGCCATCGTCTTTGATGCGGGCCACCTTGCCAACTATTCCACCCGCGGTCACCACAATATCGCCCCGCCGCACATTATCGACCGCGAGGCGAAGCTCTTTTGCACGCTGTTGCTGCGGCCGGATCGTAAAAAAATAGAAGATGGCCATGATGGCCACCATGGGAATAAAAAAAGAATAGGTGTCCATACAACGGTGTTCCGCAAATCTTTGGACGTTCGGCCCCCCGAGGGCGCGGACTATAGCCGCAAGACCCCCCTTTGCAACTGCCGCCGGGAGAGGAGGTCAGCTGTTCGCCGCGAGAAGGAAGCTGGGGTCTATCGCTTTGGTGCCACGCCGAATTTCGAAATGAAGTTGTGGCTGGTCGACATCGCCGGTTTGTCCAGCCGTACCGATCACCTGACCTTTTCCGACTTCTTGCCCGCGCGTCACTGCGATATTTTCAGCATGGGCATAAGCCGTAATGTAGCCGCCCGCATGCGTGATCAGTATCAGATTTCCATACCCGCGTAGCGAACCGGCATAACTCACGGTACCACCCGCTGCGGCGCGGAATGGCGCACCGAACTCCGCTGCAATATTGATCCCATCGTTTCGCGTCCCGTGCGCACCGGCACCGAACGACGAAATTACCGGTCCGGCTATCGGCCTGGAAAACCGCCGCGCCGGCTCGTGCGGCTGTTGCGGTGCCCTGCCGGGCAATGGATGCGGCGCGGCCGACGGAACTTCCATAGCCGATCGTTGCTGCGACGTGCGCGTGTGCCGGGCGACGGGGTCCCTGGGCGCTGTTGCGTAATTGGGCGCGGATGGATCGAGAGCTTCCGCAAGAACCGCCACGCGTGTTCCGGGGCTGCGAGCCGGAATTAGAACGACACGGCCGGCAACGATGTGCGCGCCGTCAGCGACCCCGTTGAGCTTGGCAACAACCGACGGCGACACGCGATAGCGTTCGCCTATGGCGCTCACGGTATCTCCTGGATGCGCGACAACGGTATAGTAGGTCGCGACGGGCCAACTCTTATGCTCTGACGCGATACTCTTGCTCGGCTGCCCGCACAGGACAATTGCAACCGTCAGCGCGACAAATGTGCTTCCACCGCCCCGGCTCTCACGTGTCACGCTCTTTTTCATTCGTCGCCTGCGCATCTGGTGGCAAACCCGGCAACATCGGCACGAAGGCTACCGGAATGAGGTCCTGCCGGGTCGAGCCGCCGTCGGTACGAATAATCTTCACCAAGTGTTGCGAAATCCTTTCGAACTCACCCGGCCCGCTTAACGGTGCGACAAGAATTCCCGACGGTTTCAACTGATTGACCAGCGCGGGGGGAATTTCGGAAATGGCCGCCGTAACGAGGATGCGGTCGAACGGCGCCTGTTCCGGCCAGCCGCTTGAGCCGTCGCCGTGTCGCACCACCACGTTATTGGTCCCCAGGGCTTTAAACCTGGATTCCGCTGCTTTCAGCAGCGGACGGTGCCGCTCTATCGTGTACACCATCCGGCAGAGGCGTGCGAGCACGGCCGCCTGATAACCGGATCCCGTACCGATCTCGAGCACACGGTGACGCGGTTCGACCTCGAGGGCCTCAGTCATGTAGGCGACGATATAAGGCTGGCTGATCGTCTGACCACAGGCGATCGGCAGCGCGATGTTTTCATAGGCGGTAACATGGAACGGCTCGTCGACGAACAAATCTCTCGCCGTACGTTCAATCGCAGACAGGACACGTTGGTCGGTGATGCCCTGCCCGCGCAGTTCCATTACGAGCGCAATGGGCCGATGGTCCTCCATCAGACTGCCATGTCCTCACGGTTGAGCATCGCCTTTAACCGGTCGCGTTCTCGAAATTCCGTCAGATTAAGATGCAAAGGCGTGATGGATATGCGCTTGCGATAGATGGCGCTGAGGTCCGTTCCCTCAGGAGGATCGCTGCGGCCGCGCTTGAAGCTGATCCAATAATAGGGAACGCCGCGGGCGTCGATGCGACGATCGAGCATCGCCGTCTGCAGATCGCGCTTGCCCTGAACCGTCACCTCGATGCCGCTCACCGTTTGGGCGCCCCCATCGGGAAAATTGACGTTCATCAGAACATCCGCAGACCAGCCGATCTCCACCAGCCTTCTTATGAGCGGTGGTCCATAAGTTTCCGCGCAAGACCAGTCCACATCGCGCCCGGCGCTGAAACCGTAAGCCTGCGAAAGCGCAATCGAAAGAACGCCGAGCGCTGTACCTTCCATCGCACCGGCGATAGTGCCGGAATACGTAACGTCATCCGCAAGGTTGGACCAGCGGTTCACGCCCGAAAGCACGAGCGTGGGGCGAGCTTCGGCCATGAGCTCGGCAATCGCCATCATCACGCAATCGGTGGGCGTGCCCGTTACGGCAAAGTGGCGCGAATCGATCTTACGAAGACGAAGCGGCAGCGCGAGAGTAAGAGAGTGCGACGCGCCGGATTGTTCTGTTTCCGGCGCCACGACCCAAACGTCGTCGCAAAGGGCGCGAGCTATCCGCTCTGCAGCTGCAAGACCAGGGGCGTGAATGCCGTCGTCATTTGTGACCAGGATGCGCATACAGATTTATTTCCCGATGGCCGCCTTGCCGTTCATGTAGGGACGCAGAACTTCCGGAATCGATACGGTGCCGTCGGACCTCTGATAATTTTCAAGCAAGGCAACAAGCGTTCGGCCGACGGCAAGACCCGATCCGTTTAAAGTATGAACAAAACGGATGGTCTTGTCCTTAGATCGGTATCGTGCATTCATGCGCCGGGCCTGGAAGTCTCCGCAATTCGAGCAAGACGAAATCTCCCGAAAGCGGTTCTGCCCCGGCAACCAGACTTCGATGTCGTACGTCTTTCGCGCCGCAAACCCCATGTCGCCGGCGCAAAGCGTCACGACCCGGTGATGGAGGCCAAGTCGCCTCAAGACCTCCTGAGCGCAATCCGTCATGCGCTCATGCTCATCGACGGATTGTTCCGGCACCACAATGGAGACAAGCTCGACCTTTGAGAACTGATGCATGCGCAGGATCCCATGCGTGTCCTTGCCGGCCGCACCGGCCTCGGCACGAAAGCACGGCGTCCATGCCGTCAGCCGCAACGGGAGCGATTCCCGATCCAGAACTTCTTCCCGCACGAAATTCGTGAGCGAAACTTCGGCGGTCGGGATCAGCCAGTATCCCGTCGTGGTCTGAAACAGATCCTCTTCGAATTTCGGCAATTGGCCGGTCCCGAACGCGGCAGCGTCGCGCACCAAAAGCGGCGGAGAAACTTCGCGATACCCGAATTCGCGCGTATGCAACTCTAGCATGAAATTCGCGAGCGCGCGTTCGAGCTGGGCCAGTCCATCGGTAAGAAAAACAAAGCGCGCGCCCGATACTTTGGCCGCACGCTCGAAATTCATCTGCCGCAGATCTTCCCCAATGACGAAATGTTCGCGTGGCGCGTCAAGCGCTGGAGCCTCTCCGAAGCGGCGCGCCACGATTTCAATATTTTCCGATTCGTCGGCACCATCGGGTACGTCGGGAGCAGGAACATTGGGAAGCGCGGCAACTGCGTCTTCGAGGGCGCTCTTCATATTGCGCTCCTCGTCTTCGCCGCATTGTATCCGCTCCTTCAGCCCTGCCACTTCCTCCATCAGGGCCGCAGCACGTCTTTCGTCCTTCTGCGCCTTGGCGGCGCCGATCGCACGGGAGGCTTCATTTCGCCGCGCCTGCATCTCCTGGAGACGAGCCTGCACTCCGCGCAATTCGCGGTCGCGAGCAAGCAGGTCGTCGGTGATCGTCTGGGCGGCGACGATTCCGCGCCTCGCGAGCGCAGCTGTGAATTCCGCCGGCTGTTCCCTTATGGCTCGAATGTCGTGCATGGCGCCTCCGCGCCCCGATCGGGCCGCGAAAGGGTAATGGCACGCGCGATTCGGCCGGTAAAGCTCCCGCTCAAAGCGACTGGGCGGTTGCGCGAGCCGCATCTTCCCTGGCACGGCTGTTCTCGATGAGCCGCACGCACCAGATGGAAATTTCGTACAGCAGGATCAGCGGCAGTGCGAGACTGATCATGCTGAAGACATCGGGTGGCGTCACCACTGCCGACAAAGCCACAATGCCCAGAATCGCATAGCGCCGGACGCTGCGCAGCTGCGCGCTCGACACGATTCCCACTCGGCCGAGAAGCGACAGCAGCACCGGCAACTGGAAGCAAAGACCGAATGCGAAGATCAGCGTGGTCACGAAGTCCAGATACTCACTGACTTTTGCCTGCAGCTCGATACCCAGCGAGCCGGCGCCGCCGGGCGTTTCATAGCTGACAAAAAAGCGAATGGCGAAAGGCAACATCACATAATAGACGAACGCCGCACCCATGATGAAGAGCACGGGCGTCGCAGCAAGAAAAGGTAGAAACGCCCGTCGCTCATGCCGGTAAAGTCCGGGCGCGATGAAAAGCCATATCTGCGAGGCAATGATCGGAAAAGCGAGGCAGAGGCCTGCAAACATGCCGACTTTCACGTAAGTGAAGAATGTTTCGTACAACGCGGTGTAGATCAGGTGGTGATTGGGTTGACCGGCGAGCGCATGCGCTAGCGGTGCCGTGAGGAAACCGTAGATGTATTTCGCAAAGGCAAAACAGATCAGGAAACAAGCGACGAAGGCGATGATCGAAATAACCAGCCGCTTGCGCAATTCGATTAGGTGATCGAGCAATGGTGCCTTGGTTGCTTCGATCGCTTCCTCATCGGCCGGTGTTGGCGCCGTCATCTGGCCGGCCCGCTGGGGACCGTGCTTGCCGGCGCGGCAGGTTCTCCCTCTACCTTCTGAACATCAGGTGAATCGCTCACCGGGAGCACCGGCGCGTGGAGCGCGCGATCGACATCGGCCAAGGGCCGTTCGTGGCGCAGCGCTTCGAGTTCCGCTCGCAGGTCATCGAGCTCCGATTGCCGCGCCATATCGTCGAAGCTTTTCCGGAACTGGTCGGCCATGGCGCGGGCCTTTGATACCCAGCGGCCGGTCATGCGCATCAGACGTGGCAGATCCTTTGGGCCGACGACCACGAGAGCCACAATCAGCACAATGAGAATATGACTCCAGCTTAAGTCGACCATGGGTCTAAAGTTGCGCGATCAATGTCCCGGCGGCGGCGTATCCTTGCCGGCACCATTCTCGCGCCGGTCGCTAATCGCGCGTTCGTCATCGGGTTCATTCAGACCTTTGCGGAAGCTGCGGATGCCCTTCGCGACATCACCCATCAAGTCCGAAATCTTGCCGCGACCGCCGAACAGCAAGAGCGCGACCACCGCAAGAATGAGTATGTGCCAAATGCTCAGCGTGCCCATGATTTCTCCTTATTCAAAATGCTGCAAAACCATGACCGGTGTCCGGTTAAAGACCTTTTGCAGCTTTCCGCGCAAGCTCAACCGACCGCGGTTTCGGCCCTCCGCCCGAAAGCGGTTGCAACAGCCGCGAGCCGCTTCTGCACTGGATCGCCGGCCATGATCATTCGCCGCTTCGGGATCTCCAGAATCAAACGGCTGGATGTCAGCCGCAGGCGATAATGGCCAAGTTCGCCGCTTGCAGAAGCAGACAAGGCAAATGACATACGGGCCGCGAGGCCAATGCGCATTGCAAGTGCGCTCTCGTCGGTCCCCAACAGGCCGCCCAGCTGCACATCGCGCGGATGATCCTCATCGCCCGAGTATCGATGGAAAACCGCAGTGGCAATGAGCGCGCGCGCGCGGTGGTCGGCGCCCGCAAATGGCGCGGTCAGTACCTGGTTGAACGTTCCGAGCGCACGATCGTCCGGGTGCCGCCGCCAGCCAACATCGGAGAACAGACATACGGCGCGTCGTATGCGGCTCGCTTCATCCGATTCGTCGGAAAAAAGCGGCGACAGCCATTCGAACATTTCGCCGGCGTGCGCGGGGGTGCGGCTGATCCTTGCATTGGTGGCGGCGGCGAAAGCGAGAAGCGGATCCTTCGCGCGCTCCTCGTTCGCTAACTGCTCGAACAGAAGCCCCTCGCGCAGACCATAAGCAGAAATCACGACCTCTTTCAGACCCGTTGCACGAAGCAGCTCTTCAAGAACGACCGCACCAAAGGGCAGAGCCTCGGCGCGGCGACGCGAGACCACTTTAACTTTCTCGAGCGACTTGCGCGAAAGCCGCGCCACCAGGCGGCTAAGCTTCATCGCCCTGGCGCTTGGAATCGCATAATGATGGAGCACGTGCAGGCGATAGTTCTGTTCTTCCATGTCGACGCGCGCGAAGCTTCGCCACACGCCTCCGACGGCATAAAGCGAACGTCCGCTGAGGTTTCCCAGCCGCCCGAGCGAGCTCAACCCGACCTCAACGAGCGAACGCGCACGCTCGGATTCACCGCGCGCCGCGTCCACAAGACGGAGCGGCCCGAACGGCAGCGTCATGGCTTCTCCGGTGCGGCCGTCGCTCACGGTGACCATGTCGAGGCTTCCGCCCCCCAAGTCTGCGACCAGGCCATCTGCTGAGGGAATTCCGGCGAGCACCCCTTGCGCTGCAAGGCGCGCCTCCTCTTCTCCGGAGAGAATGCGTACCGGGCTACCCCAAGCAGCCTCCGCCCTGCGGACAAACTCCTGACCGTTGAGAGCGTCTCGCGCAGCGGCGGTTGCGACCGCATCGCGCAGTTCCACGCGATGGGAATCGGCGAGAATGCGAAAACGGGTAAGAGAATCAAGCGCGAGCCGCATCCCATCATCGTGCAGTCTGCGGCGGGTCACCATATCGCGCCCGATCGCACAGATGGCCTTTTCGTTGTGTACGACAGCGGGTGTTCGCGACAGGGATTCGTAAATCACCAGGCGGACGGAATTCGAGCCGATGTCCACCACGGCAAAGGGCGACATGCGAGCGTGACCGGGTCGTGTGGATCGGGAACGATCTTGTACAGCGATCGCACCTGACCAGTCGGCGCTCATCGTTCGGTTGGTACAGACACGACAGTGGGACGGCGCTGCGCCATCTTTAAGGCCCGCCCGCGGCCTGACAGCGACGGATTGGTCATAAAATAGGTGTGAGCCGAGAATGCATCTTCGCGATCGGCATTCGGATCGCGTGCGTAGGTCCCATCGGCAGCCATGTGCCAGCTCTGGGCCTGGTCTTTCAGCAGCGCCACCATGATTTGTCCCAACACCTGCTCATGAACAGTGGGATTTTCCACAGGCACCAAGGCTTCAACGCGGCGGTCGAGGTTGCGTGGCATCCAATCGGCGGACGAGATGAAAACCTTCGCCTTCGGCGAGGGAAGCCCGTGACCACCTCCGAAGCAGACGACGCGGCCATGCTCCAGAAAGCGCCCGATGACGCTCTTGACCCGAATGTTTTCCGACAGGCCTGGAACGCCGGGACGCAAACAGCAGATGCCGCGGATGACAAGGTCAATACGCACGCCCGCCTGACTGGCGCGGTAGAGCCCATCGATCAAAGGGGCATCGACGAGCGAGTTGAGTTTGAGCCAGATCGCAGCCGGCCTGCCGGCGCGCGCGTGCCCTATCTCTTCCTGGATGGCGTCGGCAAGCTTGCCGCGCAAAGAGATGGGAGAAACGGCAATCTTTTCCAGATGTACAGGTTCTGCATAGCCCGTCACATAGTTGAAGAGTTGCCCGGCATCACGGCCCAGCGCGGGATCGGCCGAAAACAACGAAAGGTCGGTATAGATTTTCGCCGTGACCGGATGATAGTTGCCCGTGCCGTAGTGGACGTAAGTGCGCAACTGCCCGCCCTCGCGGCGCACCACCAGACTAACCTTGGCATGCGTTTTGAGTTCGATAAAGCCGTAGACCACCTGTACTCCGGCGCGTTCCAGGTCGCGCGCCCAACGAATGTTTGCTTCCTCGTCGAAGCGTGCCTTGAGCTCAATCAGCGCCGTAACCGATTTCCCCGCTTCCGCCGCCTCGATCAGCGCCTTGACGATCGGAGAATCCTGGGACGTCCGATAGAGTGTCTGCTTGATCGCAACGACGCCAGGATCCGCGGCGGCCTGGCGCAAGAACTGCACGACCACGTCGAAGCTTTCGAACGGGTGGTGCACGATGATGTCTTTGGCGCGGATCGCCGCAAAACAGTCGCCGCCATGATCCCTGATGCGTTCGGGAAAACGCGCCACGAATGGCGGATACTGAAGGTCCGGCCGTTCCTTGATAATGAGTTCCTTGGTATCCGAAAGACCAAGCAGGTTGTCCACGATCACCATTTCGGAGGCGTCGAGGTCCAGCTTGTCGGCGATGTAGCTGCGCAGGGCCTCCGGCATGGAAGCGCTGCACACCATATGGATCACCGAGCCGCGCCGTCGCCGCTTGACGAGCAATTCGAACAGGCGTGCGAGATCCTCGGCTTCTTCTTCGACTTCGACGTCGCTGTCGCGAATGATGCGAAATAATCCGGAGCCGAGCACCGCATAACCCGGGAACAGCCGGTGCAGATGAAGATAGATTGCGTTTTCGAGCGAAAGAAACCGTACAGGATTTCCAGAAAGGCGAATAAATCTCTTGAGCTGCGAGGGAATTGGGAGCAGCGCGGTTATCGCCTTGCTGTCGCGTTTGCGCGTCAGCTGGAGCGCGAGTGTGAAGCCAAGATTGGGAATGAACGGAAAAGGGTGCGCCGGATCAAGCGCAAGCGGCGTTAACACCGGAAACATGTTTTCCCGAAAGTCACTTTCAAGCCAGGCGCGATCCGCGTCACTCAGCTCTTCAGGCCCGAGAACGACGACGCCGGACTCGCGCAACTCTCTTCGCAACTGGACCCACACACGCTGTTGATCGGCAATCAATTCTCCCGCAACCTTATCGACACGTGCGATCTGTTCGGCCGGGGTCAGGCCATCGTCGCTGGTACTGGCGACGCCGACCCCCACCATGCCTTTCAAACCGGCAACCCGAACCATGTAGAATTCGTCCAGGTTCGAAGCCGAGATCGACAGGAATTTCAGCCGTTCGAGCAGCGGGTTGCGGTGATTGCGGCCCTCCTCCAGGACGCGACGATTGAAGGCGAGCCAAGAAAGCTCCCGATTGAGAAAGCGGCCCGGCGAGCGAGAATCGACGGGTTCGATTGGCGCACGAGCCTCGACGGACGCCGCAGGACCTTCCAGATCCAGCAAACTGGCATCAACCGCCCGGGCGAGACTCTCGGCATTCATTTATCCAAACCTGGGGACACGGAATTTTCGGTGATCGAGTCTAGCGGAAAGCTTTGAACATGTCATGAACCGCCGCGGCGCGCCGCCAGAAGCCTGCGGACCAACGAAAGATTAACAGGCGACGCCGCGGCGAGCGCCGCCGCGTCCACTTCCGCTACAAATTCGCGCACGGCTTCGGGCGAGCGCTCGATTACTAGCAATATGCGCGCGATCACCTCGTCCGGTACCGTCAGCTGGCGATCGGCAAACAGTTTCTCGGTGAGCCCCGCCAAGACGCTTTCGTCGGGAATCCGCAATGGAAGCGCGACCAAGGCGGAAAACCGCGAGGTCAAATCCGGCAAAACGCAGGGCCACGACGACGGTGGCGCAACCCCTGTGAGCAGAAGAGGCGCGTTGGCTGCAGCCATTTGCATTGCTGCGAACAATTCGAGGTCGCGCTCGTCCGTCGGCTCTGCCCGATCCACGTCTTCTATGACGCGTGCACATTGGGTCTGAATGCCTACTGAACGGATCTCGTTTGCAGAGATTTGTTCCGCGCCGCTCATTGCCTGCCAGACTGAGGCAAGATGCGTCTTGCCGCAGCCGGCCGGTCCGTAAAGAGCTGCAATCGGGACCGTCCAGTCCGGCCAACGTTCGATAAAGGCGAGCGCGTCGGCATTGGCCGGGGAGACGATGAAGTCTCCCCGAGACAGAGCGGGCGAAAACGGGAGCACCAACGGCAGCTGCGCCGGCTTCTTCATTGGGGCAGTGAAGACAAAATCAGGCCATGCGGCGCGGGCGAGCGAACGCCCTCACGCCGACCACCGCGTAGCCCAGCCAAGATGCAATCGTCAAAACTGCTGTCGCGTCTGCCGCAATGTTCTCGATCTGA
The DNA here is from genome assembly GCA_036264415.1 of Rhizomicrobium sp. GTDB lineage: Bacteria > Pseudomonadota > Alphaproteobacteria > Micropepsales > Micropepsaceae > Rhizomicrobium. Next base: position 17,876 of record DATAQZ010000001.1, read on the forward strand.
GGCCATCGCAGCCCAAAAGTGAGAAGAACGAGGGCGAGCGCAATGTAAATGATCTGCATCGCGGTGCTCGCCTTGCCGATCAGCAAGGGAGCAACTCTCACCGGCACGTTGAATAGACGCGCGAGAGACAATCCGGCCAGGATCGCCGCATCACGTCCCAAGACCAGCAGGGTGAGCCAAATCGGCGCAATGCCCAGCAGCGTCAGCGTCGCAAAGGAAACAAGCATCAGAAGCTTGTCCGCCGCGGGATCGAGCAGACGTCCGAACCGGGTGGTCAAGCCGAACCGTTTGGCAAGAAAGCCGTCCGCGGCATCGCTCAAGCCGGCGAACGCAAAGACGCCCAGCGCAGCACGGTCCGCACCGCTGACCAGAAGCAAAGCGAGAGCCGGCGCCGCGGCAATTCTTAATGCCGTGAGCAGATTCGGCAGATGCCTGGCAAGGCCGCTCATGGCGCCGTACCGGAATCCGAGTGCGACAGTCGCCACTGGCCGTCGTCGTTCGCAAGCGTAAGACCCGCGTGCGAAAGTTGTTCGCTCAGCTGATCTGGTGAACCGGCATAGGAAATTGCGATACGCGCCTCGCCGATATCCATGGCAAGGAGGTCGACATTGGTTACGGTCGAGATTGCCTCGATCTTGTCAAGCGTCTGAGCCCATTGTTCGAGCGTGTCGACATGCACAGAAGCAACCAGCGTTGAGTGTTTTGAGAAATCGACGACCGAGCGCGACTTCCATGAATCCGTAATGGCGTTGGCCGCGGCGTCCGCCACCTCGCCAAAAGCTTTGGCAGCGGGTGTGTTCGGAGGCACCGGGACGGTCAGATCGGGGATCAATGGTCCGCTGGAACCCCCGAGATGGCGGATCTTCACGACCATCTGCGCATGCTGGGGTATCACCAGGACAAGATAGGCTTCGCCAGCATGGACGTGCGAAGCCAGAGCCTCCACATCCTTCCACGCGGCGGAGTCGAAATGCAGCGACGCCAAAGCGTCCTCATCTATACTGTCCGACAACGGAAGGACCAGCGGCACGGCGCCGTGGGCAAACCGCGAATCTTTCCAGGCCTGCGTCCATGGTGTCTGGTCCGACCAGCCGGGTGCCAGCGGGATGACCAGGATTGGCCGTGCCGTGACATCGGCGTAGGCGAGGTTTTTCTGCTGCAGAACCCGCCGGACCGCGTTCGCGTTGAAAACGTACGTCATGTTGGCCACGAAGCGGGTTGTCGAACTACGCTGATCGCGCGCTTGGTAGGAGCGTACGAGTCGTTGCAACGTGGCATCGTCGAGTGTCGGCTGGCGGCCCCAGTCCTGTTGCTTCGTGAGCCGCCTGTAGAGCGTCTGCCAGGCTTTTGCGCGGCCGCTGTTGATCGCTTTGGTCTGTGCCTCTATGGCGGATTGAGCGCTCGCGTCCACTTTGATTCCGCTGACGGTGTAGGGATCGCCTGCAGCCGCAAGCGGCGAAGCCGATGCCGCGGCGAACAGGACGAGCAGGCTCAGGAGCAAGAGGCGCATCGTTATCCTTTCGCATCGCGACTATAGGGGCGACACGTTGCTTTCGGAAGCGGGTAAGTCTTGCCTTGCCGCCGCAACCTTTGCCGCTTACGAACGACGCGCGACCGGAGGGAGGTGATTGGCACTGATGAGCGACACGCGAAACGGCGCCCATGGTGTAACCTACCGGCAAGCTGGCGTGAACATCGACGCCGCAGACAGTTTGATCCGTCGCATCGCACCGGCCGCCGCAGCCACTCGCCGAGCCGGCGCGGAGGCAGAACTTGGAGGATTCGGGGGCTTGTTTGATTTAAGGGCCGCCGGCTACCAGGACCCGATCCTCGTCGCCTCGACGGACGGGGTTGGTACGAAGCTCAAGCTGGCGATCGAGGCGCGCGATTTCGCCGGCATCGGACAGGATCTCGTTGCGATGTGCGTGAATGACATTGTCGTTCAAGGCGCGGAACCGCTTTTTTTCCTTGACTATTATGCGACAGGAAAACTGGCCGTCGATGATGCTGCCGTTGTGATTGAGGGGGTTGCGCGCGCCTGCCGCGATAGCGGTTGCGCGCTGATCGGTGGCGAGACGGCTGAAATGCCGGGCATGTACGCGCCGGGCGATTTCGATCTCGCCGGATTTTGCGTAGGTGCCGTTGAACGCGAGAGCCTGCTGCCGAGACCGCGGGAAATGCAGCCAGGCGATGTGTTGATTGGCGTGTCCTCGAGCGGCGTCCATTCCAACGGTTTTTCACTGGTTCGAAAAATTCTTACGGACTCCGCTCAACAACTCGATGCACCGGCGCCCTTTGCGAGAGAGCTGACTTTGGCAGAGGCGCTCCTCATTCCAACACGTCTGTACGTCACAAGCGCGCTTGCGGCTGTTCGCGGAGTTAAAGTAAAGGGTCTCGCGCACATCACGGGCGGTGGCATCACCGAAAACCTGCCCCGCATCCTGCCAGGGAATCTGAACAGTCAGATTCTGCTGGGTTCATGGAAAATTCCGGCAGTGTTTCAATGGCTGGCAGAGCTTGGTGGCGTGGACGATCGAGAAATGCTCCGGACATTCAACTGCGGTATCGGCTTGATCGTCGTCGTTTCCGCAGAAGACAAGGCGATCTGTCATGAAACGCTCGCCAGGAGCGGGACAGCTGCTTACACCATCGGCGCTTTGGCGGAGGGCTCGGGTGATCCGCAAGTCGAGTACAGCGGACGGCTGTTCGCATGAGCAACCGAATTCGCGTTGGTATCCTGATCTCCGGCCGTGGAAGCAATCTCCAGGCCTTGATCGACGCCTGCTCGGTTGCGGAATATCCGGCGGAAATCGCCGTCGTGGTGTCCAATGTCGCCGACGTAGCGGGATTGGAACGCGCCGAAAGGGCCGGCATTCCGGCACATGCCGTGGCACACGGAACGTACGCTTCGCGCGAATCCTTCGAGGAAGCCGTTGATGCGTTGCTTGGCGCGGCCGAGGTGAGGCTGGTCTGCCTCGCCGGGTTCATGCGCGTGCTGTCCGATGCGTTTGTGGAGAAGTGGCGCGGCCGGCTCGTCAACATTCATCCGTCGCTGCTCCCAGCATTCAAAGGACTCAACGTGCATCGCCGTGTGCTTCAATCGGGTGCGCGCATCTCCGGCTGTAGCGTCCATTTCGTGGTGCCCGAACTTGATTCCGGTCCGATCATCGCGCAAGCGGCGGTGCCAGTATTGCCCGGCGATACAGAGGACGCGCTTGCCGCGCGAACGCTCGCGAGCGAGCACAAGCTCTATCCCCTCGCGCTACGCCTGCTAGCCGAAGGCCGTGTGGTGCTTGACGGTGAACGTGCGGTGTATCGCCAGGTACAAAACGCGGCCGGCGAACTCTTTTCGCCTGGCCTATGACACGACGATCATAGTCACGTTACCGACGCGCCGATCAGAACGTCGCGCGTGAGGTCGCCGCGCTTCTCCGATTGGGGGTTTGTGATTTTGAAAATGCCGTTCGTGCGCAGGCATGGGTTTCCGTCTGCCGTACCTAGTCCGTGTACAAACAGGAGATTCCGAGTGACCATTACCGCGTCGGCGCGTCCCTCTACCCAGCTTCCGAGCGGCGCCGGAGCTAGGAAATCGCAAGTTAGATTGATCGTGGGTAGGAACCCCATTTCCGTTTTGCTTTGAAGCCGCGCAGCGATCGGAAGCAACATATCGGCAAACGTCGCAAGCATTCCGCCATGGCAGACATTCCCCGGGTTGCAGTGGCGCAACCCTACACGGAAACCGAGCGTCACACGGCCTTCAGCGCACCGCAGGTAAAGCGGGCCGTTCGATTCAAGAAATCCCATCGGAATGCCAAGAGGAGCAAAACCGGCTGGAACGTCGTCGGGCTCGGTCCTTGTCACAGGTCTCCGGGGCTTTGAGCGCTGAATGCGATAGATTAACTCTGCACAAATGCTGCATCGCAGCAAGGCACTTGACGCTTGATGCGGCGCCTCCTATATCGCGGCGCGAAGGGCTGGCACTCTCGTTGTGAGAGTGCTGCCAGTTGGACCGTGCTCGCGGTCCAAAGGTGTCAACACCACCAATTGCGCTATTAGGAGGCATTCCCGATGAAATTCCGTCCGCTTGGCGACCGCGTGGTCGTCCGCCGCGTCCAGGAGGATCAAAAGACCCCTGGCGGCATCATCATTCCCGACACGGCCCAAGAAAAACCCCAAGAGGGCGAGGTCATCGCCGTCGGACCGGGGGCGCTTGACGAGCATGGAAAGCGGGTCGTTCCCGAAGTGAAGGCCGGCGACTTTGTCTTGTTCGGCAAATGGTCCGGAACCGAGGTCAAGGTCGATGGCCAGGAACTCCTGATCATGAAGGAGTCCGACATCATGGGCATTCTCGAGGGCCGCAGCTCGAAGCCCGTGAAGAAGGCCGCGTAATCAGAGAACAGAGCCACAGGTCTCGGAAGGCAATCCGATCCCTGTTTTCCGTATTCCCGTATTCGTAAGGAGAAACCACATGGCAGCCAAAGAAGTAAGATTTGGAGCCGACGCACGCGAGAAGATGCTTCGCGGCGTCGACATCCTTGCCGATGCCGTGCGCGTAACGTTGGGCCCCAAGGGCCGCAACGTCGTGCTCGAGAAGAGCTTCGGCGCTCCGCGCTCGACCAAGGACGGTGTGACCGTCGCCAAAGAAATCGAGCTTCACGACAAATTCGAGAACATGGGCGCGCAAATGGTGCGCGAGGTCGCGGCGAAGACCAATGACGCGGCCGGCGATGGCACCACCACCGCAACCATTCTCGCTCACTCGATCGTTCGCGAGGGTGCAAAATCCGTCGCGGCCGGCATGAACCCCATGGACCTGAAGCGCGGCGTCGAGAAGGCAGTCGAAGTTGTGGTTGCCGATCTCAAGAAGCGCTCCAAGAAGGTGAAGGCCAACGAGGAGATCGCGCAGGTCGGAACGATTTCGGCGAACGGCGACCGCACCGTTGGCAAGATGATTGCCGAGGCGATGCAAAAGGTCGGCAACGAAGGTGTGATCACGGTCGAGGAGGCGAAGAGCCTCGAGACCGAGCTCGACGTGGTCGAAGGCATGCAGTTCGACCGCGGCTATGTCTCACCGTACTTCATCACCAACGCCGACAAGATGGTGGCCGAACTCGACGAGCCGTACATCTTGATTCACGAGAAGAAGCTGTCGTCGCTTCAGCCGATGCTTCCCATCCTTGAATCCGTCGTGCAGAGCGGCCGCCCGCTGCTCATTATTGCCGAAGAGGTGGAAGGCGAAGCTCTCGCCACGCTCGTCGTCAACAAGCTGCGCGGCGGCCTGAAGGTCGCGGCGGTCAAGGCGCCGGGCTTCGGTGATCGCCGGAAAGCGATGCTGGAAGATATCGCCACCGTTACGGGCGGCCAGGTGATCAGCGAAGATCTCGGCATCAAGCTCGAGAACGTAAAGCTGAACATGCTTGGCACGGCCAAGAAGGTTCGCATCACGAAGGACGACACCACGATCATCGACGGCTCGGGCAAGAAAAACGACATCCAGGCCCGCGTCAATCAGATCAAACAGCAGATCGAGGAGACGACCTCGGACTACGACAAGGAAAAGCTGCAGGAGCGGCTGGCGAAACTCGCGGGCGGCGTTGCGGTGATCCGTGTCGGCGGTGCGACGGAAGTCGAGGTGAAGGAGAAGAAGGATCGCGTCGATGACGCGCTCAACGCCACGAAGGCGGCGGTGGAAGAAGGCATTCTCCCCGGCGGCGGCGCGGCACTTCTTTATGCAACCAAGGTGCTGAACGGCCTTACCGGCGAGAATGAAGATCAGAACGCCGGAATCGCGATCGTGCGCAAGGCAATCCAAACGCCGATCCGCCAGATCGTCGAGAACTCGGGCGTTGAGGCTTCGATCGTCGTGGGCAAGCTGCTCGAGCAGAAGTCGAACACCTACGGTTTCGATGCCCAGACCGAGCAGTATGTCGATCTTGTCGAGGCCGGCATTGTCGACCCGACCAAGGTCGTGCGCATCGCGCTTCAGGATGCGGCAAGCGTCGCCGCACTGCTCATCACGACCGAGGCTCTGGTCGCGGATCGTCCGAAGAAGGAATCCCCCGCTCCGATGCCCGGCGGCGGCGGCGGCATGGGCGACATGGATTTCTAAGTCCGGTCATGGCCCGGCGGCGTCAGCGCGAGCGGGCCGCCCACCAGCAAAGAATGCAGAAGGGCCGGAGGCAACTCCGGCCCTTCTTGTTACGTACAATCTTCAGGCGCGAAGGTATGGCTGGACAATCTCAATCAGGCTTTGGCCAAAGCTGCCGAACTGCGCGGCGATTGCGGAAATTCGACCGAACTCCGCCTCGTCGACGCCAAAGGGAGCAGGACTTGTCGAAAAGTCAGGCAATTGGAACTCGATATCAAACCGCCGCAACAGAAAGGTCCGATCCTTCCCGAACTTGTCATCGGCCGCGAAGGCCGCGTCAGCGCCGAAAATAAATTCGGCAGGCGCATGAAATCCCGGCATTCGCCGCAACGCCGCGACGAATTTGCTCCGCTCCTCCCCGCAGGCTGCAATTCTGTTTGCTGCGAGCGACGCTACGAGCGCCGCACGACTCAAGGACACGTTGCGGGTCGGCTGGTTTGCGGCGGCGCCCTGCGAGAAACCGAACAGCGCCAGCACCCTTTCCACGCAACTTTCGGCCGGATGATAATTGATCACCGAAATGGCGAATCCCATGCTCCGAAGCCGTTTCAGAAGATTCCCGTAGCACAGCCCCTGCGCGTGTGCGGCGAGAAATTCGTCCGGGTTGCGTTTCTCACCGGTAACGCCGTCCTTAACACGCTGGTTGTAAAGCGACGCGGCACGCTCGAAGTGCTCGCGCGCGACCACCACGATTTTGACGTGCAGCGGTTCTGCGATCTCCTTTTCAAGTGCAGCGACGAAGCCGACAATGTCCTTGCGGCCGGCCAAGGCTTCCGAGCTGATGACGATGTTTCGCGCCGAGCGCCTGGCTTCGCTGCCGATGCGGGCGAGGAGGTCGGCCGGGTCCTCGCGCACCACCTCCGGCCGGCTGTATTCGCCGAAATAGTTCAGAACCAGATTGTGATGCGAGCCGTCGGCCCACAGACCAACCTTTGGGTAAATGACGATGCTGTTGTCGTGGCGCTGCAACACATGTTGTACGGCGCTCGTTCCCGTCTTTGCGGGCCCAACATGCAGGAAAAGCGTTCGCCTCAATCCGACCGGTCTCGCGCTCACATTGAAAGAGCCCAAGGGCCCTCTTGCGGCGGGCCGGAAAGACCAGCGCTGCTGTACGACTTACGGCGCTGCGGGCGGAGGCGTGTATGGCCTAAATGCGCCAAGCGTGCAAGTTTCACCCGATTCGATCACCCTGATGGCGGTCGAGTTGGAACAGACTTCGTCCTCATGCGCGGTAAATACAAAGCCGTGGAACATAAGATCGCGGCATGGCGTCTGCAGCGTGTTCTCCCACACCTGACCGTCGCGCGTGTAAAAAAGGATGTGCTGGGGATCGAGCACTTTCGTGCGCGGGATCGGCTGATTGGGCTCGAGACCCGGGCTAAGACAAACCGGGCCGGTGGGATTCGGCGGACCGACTTGGGCGGCAGCAGGCATTGCGACCAGCGCTCCAAGGACGGCAACAGCAGCGAGTCTCTTCATTTTCATTACTCCCGTTCGTCCCTCCTTTGGCATTCTGGCCCATGAAGTCCAGGCTCCGTCAAGGCACGACCGCGTGTGCCGAGCGGGCCACGTAATGGTAAAACGCTTACCGGCTGAGGCGGGTTTCTGCCGCCAAAGTGCCTATCGACCGGCCGGAATGAGCGAGCCGATCTCGCAGATGGCACCGGACTTCAGAACCCGAATCGTCTGCATGTTGGCGCAGATGTTGTCGGGTGGCGTCACCCCGTAATCGAAGCCGTTGAAGCGGAGTTCGGGACAATCCGAATTCAGCGTCGTGCTCCAGATTTTTCCGTCCTTCATGAAGAAGAGAATGGTGTGGTCATCGGGCGTCTTGGTGTGGTCGACATCGAGGGCTCTGAGGCAGACGGGCACCTCGTTGGCTTGAGCTTCGGCCGTCCCGGCCACAGCGCTCAGCCACAGGATGGCAGGAAAGGCTGATCGAAGGCGGCCCAAAGCTGCTATTCCGGATCGCCGAAATTGTCTGGTTCGTCGCCGTCCGACAGACGCGGCGCATCATCGGAATCGGCAACGGGGGGCTGGTCCTCTGCATCCACGCCGGCCAGCCGTCGCGAATCGGGAGACGCCGCAGATTCATCGGAGGGGCCGTTAACGCCGTGCGCCGTCGTTGCCTCTCGCAGTTTCGTTGCCAGACGGCTGGCCGGTTCCGCGTTTGCCGTAGCGCGTCCGGGGGACTGCTTGCCGGAAGCGCGGCGTTCCAATGTGGTTTCCAGATTCTGCAGGTCCGCAGAAGCGTTGGTCTCCTCGAGGACACGGACGCGTTCCAGGCACGAATCGACGGAACTCTGCGGCAGGTCCTGCACGCCGCATTCGGACACGACCTTGGCGGCCTCGTTGTCGTCCGCGCCCGCGCTCAACGGCCAAGCGAGCATCAGAGAGGCGATGAGCCAGATTTTCCAGTGCGGTTGCATGCCATACGTCTCGAGGGCTTCGACGAGCAGCCAATTCCGTGATTCGGGCACAAGAAAGGCCGCCGGGGTTCGGCTTGACTCCTTCAGAGCGCTTCATGATGTTCCGCGCTCCCCAAAAGGAGCCCATTTTGTCTGCCCGGCAAACCGTGACGATTTCGCTGCCCGACGGGAAATCCCTGGATTTTCCGCGCGGCGTAACGGGTGCCGAGGTGGCTGCGGTGATTGGGCCGGGTCTCGCCAAGGCGGCGCTGGTCGCGGAAGTCGATGGCCGCCAGTGGGACCTGTTCCGGCCAATCGAGCGGGACGCGAGCCTTCGCATTATCACACGAAAGGATCCGGAAGCCCTTGAGCTGATCCGGCATGATGCGGCGCATGTTCTGGCGATGGCGGTGCAGGAGCTTTTCCCAGGCACGCAAGTGACGATCGGTCCTGCGATTGAGAATGGATTCTATTACGATTTTGCGCGCAACGAACCGTTCACGCCTGACGATCTGCCGATGATCGAAGCGCAAATGCGCAAGCTCATCAAGGCCGACTTGCCGACCCGCCGTGAGGTGTGGCCGCGCGACAAGGCTGTCGCGCACTTCGACGGCATCGGCGAGCACTACAAAGCCGAGCTGATCAAGAGCATTCCAGAAAATGAGGACGTCTCCATCTATTGGCATGGCGATTGGCACGATCTCTGCCGCGGGCCGCATTTTGTCTCGACAGGCAAGATCGGTGACGCGTTCAAGCTCACCAAGATTGCGGGCGCTTATTGGCGGGGCGACGCGAAAAACGCGCAACTTCAGCGCATCTACGGCACCGCGTGGCGCGACCAGAAGGAGCTCGACGAGTATCTTAAGCGCATCGAAGAAGCGGAAAAACGCGATCATCGGAAGCTCGGCAAGGAGCTCGGCCTTTTCCATATGCAGGAGGAGGCAGCCGGCCAGATTTTCTGGCATCCAAAGGGTCATGCTCTCTACCGGACTCTCGAAGCTTATGCGCGGCGGAAGTTTCAGCGGCACGGCTATGTGGAAGTAAAAACGCCGCTGCTGATGGACCACAAATTCTGGCAGCAATCCGGGCATTGGGATTGGTTTCGCGAGCACATGTTCGCTGTAGAAGTGGCGAACGAAGAAAAGATCCTCGCGCTAAAGCCGATGAATTGCCCCGGTCACGTACAAATCTTCAAACAGGGCATGCGTTCGTATCGGGAGCTGCCGATACGTATGGCAGAATTCGGTTCGTGCAGCCGCTACGAACCGAGCGGCGCATTACACGGACTCATGCGAGTGCGAGGATTTACGCAGGACGACGCCCACATCTTCTGCACGCCCGAGCAAATGACCGACGAGGCCGTGCATGCCTCCCGACTGATCTTCGAGGTTTATCGGGAACTCGGCTTTGACAATGTCGACGTCAAGCTTTCCACCCGGCCTGAAAAGCGCATTGGTACCGACGATATTTGGTATAAGGCCGAAGCCGATCTCGCCGAGGCCTGCAGGAAGATGGATGTACCGTACAAACTCAACCCGGGCGAGGGTGCTTTCTACGGACCAAAGCTGGAGTTCACGCTCTATGACGCCATCGGTCGCGGCTGGCAGTGCGGCACAGTGCAGGTCGACTTCAATCTTCCGGGCCGGCTGGGTGCCGAATACATCGCCGAAGACGGCTCGCGGCAGCGTCCCGCGATGCTGCATCGCGCTGTCTTGGGTTCCATGGAGCGCTTCATCGGCGTGCTGATCGAACACTATGCCGGCGCGTTTCCGGTTTGGCTGTCGCCCGTCCAGGCGCGCGTGATTCCGATCAGCGAGAAAGCAAATGCCTACGCCGGACAGGTGCGCGACAAGCTTTCCGAAGTCTCTGTTTCGGACACCGGGAGCGGTTTGCGCGTCGAAATGGACACGGCGAACGAGCGCATGCAGAAAAAGATCCGCGACGCGCAGCTTATGAAAATTCCCTATATGCTGGTGGTGGGCGAGCGCGAGGCGGCAGAGGGCAACGTGGCCGTTCGCCTGCGTTCGGGCAAAGATTTGGGCCCGATGCCACTTGAAGCTTTTATCGATCGCATCAAGGGCGAGGCCGAATCTCGCCGCGATGTGGCCGAATAGCCCTTGCGAAACATCCCTCGCGTCCTATTCTCACCCGGGAGACCGCAGCTGCCGGCGGGCGGTTTCTTCCGCTCGTGCGCAAATGCGCCGGCGGGCCCGATGGGGAAATCCGCCGCCCAATAGACCTGATTGGCGCCGCTTGGGGGAGCGTCCTTTCGTGTCTTAAAAAAGGAGAGAGTCATAGTCGCCAGACGTTTTTCGACACCCGCCCAAGCACCTGCCAAAGACGGGCCACACGTAAACGAGGAAATAACCTCACGCACTATTCTTTTGATCGGAGCAGACGGGCACAAATTCGGTGAAATCGGCACCGACGATGCCCGCGCCATAGCGGAGGAGCAGGGTTTCGACCTCGTCGAAGTCTCGCCCGAAGCGAAACCGCCCGTGGTCAAGCTCATGGACTACGGAAAATTCAAATACGAACAGCAGAAAAAAGCGGCCGAGGCACGCAAGAAGCAGAAGGTCATCGAGATCAAGGAGATCAAGATGCGCCCCACCATCGATGACCACGATTACGACGTGAAGATGCGTTCGATGCGCCGCTTCTTCGATGAAGGCGACAAGGTCAAAGTGACTTTGCGCTTCCGCGGCCGCGAAATGGCGCACCAGCATCTGGGCATGGAGTTGCTCGGGCGCATCCAGAAGGATGTCGAACCGATCGCCAAGATCGAACAGTCGCCCAAGACCGAAGGGCGCCAGATGATGATGGTGCTCGCCCCGCGGTGACGCCGGTCACCCGCGTCCGCGGTTTTCGGTCGAATCGTTTTTCAGAGTCATCATGCGCCGCGTGCGCAGGATTCATTGTTTCGCCAGGCTCAAGGTCGAGGGAATGCGCTTACAGCTTCCACGACAATGCGCTCAATGAGGTCGGGATAATCGATTCCGGCTTCAGCCGCTGCTGCCGCGAAGCCGGCGTGCGGTTCGAGACAGGGATTGGGATTGATTTCCAAGATCATCGGGGCATTCGCTGAATCCAGACGAACATCCACGCGCGCATAGCCCTCAATGTTCAACAGGTGCCACGCGGAACGGGCCAACCGACAGAGCGCGTCTGCGAGCGCCGGCCACTCGCATTCCAGGCCAAAACTCCGCGGCGTGCCAATGCAATCTGGCGAATCGCCGTGCCATTTTGCGGCATAGCCTACGATCCGTGGACGGTCCGGCTGCCAGGATTCGAACCGCGTTTCCGCAATCGGCAGCACGCGCGGGGCGCCGTTCTCCGCAAGCACCGAGATGTTGAATTCCCGCCCGGGACAATAGGCTTCGGCGAACCATCTTCCGCCTTGAGCGGCGGCGCTAGCCGCCGCGCGGGCTGACACCGCGTTGCCGCCCACCACGGCTCCATCATCGAGTCCTATGGACGCATCTTCATTGATCGATTTCACGACGTACAGACGGTCATCGCAGATATTGTTCCAATAGGGCGGCTCGCTCCAATCCGCGGTCGGCAGACCCGCCGCGCGGAAGAGTTTCTTTGTGAAGCATTTGTCTGCGGCGCAGGAGAGCGCGGCAGCCGAAGCGCCTGTAAACGGAATACCGCGCCGGGCCAGGATGGCGGCGGCGACTCCGGCGAGATCGCCCTGTCCGAAAACGCTCTCCACCAGATTGAACACGACCTCCGCACGCGAAGTCCGCAATGCATGCGTCAGTTCGGTGTAATCCGGTACAAAGGCGTGGCACATAGTCTCGTGCCCGCGGTTTATGAGAGCCGCCGCGACCGCGTTTGCGGTCACAAGCGTGTCCTGTTCGTCCGGCGGGGCGTTCTCAGCTACGTCGGAGCGCAGAACGAGAACGCGCATGCTTCAATTGTACGGCCGCGGCGGAGAGCGGGTGGCGGCGCGAAAATGATTCCATGATGCGGCCGATCAGGTCGCGATAGGCAACACCATTGAAACGGGCGATGAAACAGAGGTCGGAACGCTCGGGATTCAAGCCGGCAAGCGGATTGACCTCAATGAAATGCGGTTTTGCGTTCCCGTCGCTACGGATGTCGATGCGTCCGCCGTCGCGGCAGCGAAGCGCCTGCCAGGCGGCAAGCGCAACCCTTGCCGCCTCGCGCGCCTCATCGTCGTCTACAAGCCGGTAGTCCATTCGGCCCTCGTAGTGCTCCTTGTTCTCGTAACCGTAGCCATGCGGTGCTGCGCCGTCCGTCCACAGCACTTCCATCACGCCAAGAACCTCGGCGTCACTGCCGGTTCCGGTGATGCCTACAGTGAATTCGCGACCGGAAAGAAACTGTTCCGCCAACACCGGTTGCTCGAACCGCCGCAGGAGCTCTGCCGCCACACTTTCCAGTTCGCGCCGGTTGCCGACTTTCGATTTCGCGCCGATGCCTTTTCCAGATCCTTCCGCCATTGGCTTCAGGAAAAGCGGATAAGGAAGCGAGACCGCGGAAATGTCGTTCGTACTCTCGATGACGGCGAAAGGCGCCGTCGGCACACCGCAATCCCTCACAATGCGCTTGGCCCAGCTCTTATCGAGAGCGACGCACAGCGTCAGGGGATCCGAAAAGACATAAGGCACATCGTAAGCTTCCAGCAGCGCAGGGGCCTGCGCCTCGCGCGCCACGCCTTTCAGGCCTTCGCAGAAATTGAAGACGCAGTCCCAACGATCGCCTGCGGCGAGCCGCGCAGCAAGCCTATGCACGCCACCGACCCGCTCCGGAACATGGGCAAGCGAAAGAAGCGCGTCGCTGATCGCCGCGATGGTTGCTTCGCTGTCGAATTCCGCGGTGTCTTCTTCGCTGTAGCCGCGTGCCAGATAGTCAGCGCGCAGGTCGTATGTGATTCCTATCCGCATCTGGGGGGGCGCTTAGGCGATCGCCTGGACGTTTTTCCCCCTGCCGAGCGTGCCGCCGGGATCGGGGTAGCGATAGGTGTCGCCTTCGAAGTTCCGCAGCAGGAGATCGTCGCCGTCGCGGCCGACGACCGAATCGGGCGCGATGAGAATCTTCCCGCCGCCGCCGGGCGCGTCCACGCAGAACGTCGGCGTCGCGTAGCCCGTGGTGTGGCCGCGCAAGGCGCGGATGATTTCGATACCTTTCTCGACGCTGGTACGGAAATGCCCCGAGCCGCGGATCGGGTCGCATTGATAGAGGTAGTAGGGCTTGATGCGGCGGATGAGAAGCCCGTGCATCAGGGATTTCATCAATGCCGCGTCGTCGTTGATGCCCTTGAGGAGAACGGTCTGGCTGCCGAGCGGTATGCCCGCATCCGCGAGCCGGGCGGCTCCTTCAGTGACTTCCGGTGTCAGTTCCTTCGGATGGGTGACATGGATGCTCATCCACAGCGGATGATGCTTTTTCAGCGTCTTACACAGCGCCTTGGTTATCCGCTGCGGCAGCACCATCGGAATCTTCGTGCCGATGCGCAAGAATTCGATGTGCTTGATGGCGCGCAGGCGGCCAAGCAGCCAGTCGAGCTTGTCGTCCCCGATGCTCAGCGGATCGCCGCCGGAAAGGAGCACGTCGCGCACCTCGCTATGCGCTTCAAGGTAGGCGAGCGCCTGCTCCCACTGGCGAACGGAAAACTGGTATTCGCCGCCGGGATTGCCGACGAGACGCGAGCGCGTGCAATAACGGCAATAGGTCGAGCAGGTCCCCGTCGTCAGGAACAGAACCCGGTCGGGATAGCGGTGCACAATTCCCGGCGCGACAGTGTCATGGTCTTCATCGAGCGGATCGTCAGCCTCGCCCGGCAGGCGGACGTACTCGTCGCCCGTCATGATGTGCGTGCGCCGAAGCGGCTCGGAGGAGTCCTCACGTCCCATGAGGCTCGCGTAATAGGGCGTAATCCCGACGGGCAGCGGACCCTCATGCCGCCCGACAGCCTCGCGTTCGTCCGCCGACAGCCTGAAGAGGCGGGAAAGCTCCGCGAGCGTTCGAATGCGCGTTCGGAACTGCCAATGCCAATCGTTCCATTCGGCGGCCGAGGTGCCGGGATAGAAGCGCTGATAGAATTCGCGCGACCTCGCGCTGACGGCGAAGCGCAGCGGCGGCAATTTCGGCCGACCACCAATCCTCGCGATCTTTGCGGCTTCTTCTTTCTGGCTGCCGGAACTCTCGCCCGGCTTGGTACGCACGGCCCGCAACGGAGGCTTGAGATCGCGCCCCCGCAACACCTGCAGACTCATCGTCGTCTCATGACGCTCCACGGATCACGCCTCGAAAGCCCCAGCGACTTTCCATCGAACGGCGTGCCGGCGCGCGGATATTTAGAAGCTTCATCCCTCTCGTCAAGGGAAACGCCCACGAATACTGGCAGAAACATTGATCTGGCCAGTATTGGCCATACTTGCTGTCAAAGTATTGACGATAGATTACTGAAGAACGCGTAAATAATACCATCAGACCCGCGCATGCCGAATCTATTGAGGCGAGTCTATAGCGAGAGAAGAGGAGATCTGTGGCGCGCGAAATCTCCCGCCAGCATTCCGCGAACCGATTTCCAGCCCCAGCCAACGGCCAAGTTTTTCCCAACACACGCGAACCACTGTCGTGTCCGCGTCAGGCGTGAAGCTGTGGACCACGGTAATGGCTCGCGTCGTACAGCGCCGTCACGCGTTGGTGATGGCCGCCGATCGGTGTTGCAACCGTCTTCACGAGCACGGACGAATCAAATGTGGCGAGCACGCGCTTGGCGGCTCCAGGCTCGAGGATGAGTAAGGTCCGGTTCGCCCCCGCCTCCAGGCGCATGGTCATTTCGAAGTGGTCTCTTATGATAAGGTCGCGCGACCACACGCGCACCGGCGTGCGTCGCGGGCGGGCATAATAGAGAAGTTCGGCGGCAATGCTGCGGTTCTCTGCCACGATCGCGTCGTAACGCACAGCAGCGGCCGCGCTTGCCGCCTCCGCTCCCAATTGCCGCCAGCCCTCTTCGCGTTTGAAGGCGTTGCCGAGTCCGACGCTGTCGGCGACGTCAGGGCGCGCGAGGAATATCCACAGGGCGACGAGAACGGCTCCGTTGATCGCGAACGACACCCAGAGTGCCCGCGCCCTCCACCAGCGAAGAAGTTCGGCAACCGCAAGCGGCGTCGCCGCGACGTAAGCGGTCGCAGCCCAGTTCGCGTTCGCACGCGCAAGAAACGCCTGGACAAGAATGAGGACGAGCGGCGGAAGGCTGAAGGCCGCCAAAATCACATTCGGCTCGCTACGATCGGAGCGCCGGGCGAGCCGCCCCAAGGCGCCGATCCAGCCGGCCATCAGGATTGGCCCGAAGACTCCGAGCTGGCCGATGGCGAAAACGGCAACGCCGGTAAGGCTAAAGCGGGAGCGACCCCAATCTGCATTCGCCGCCGTGTGCGCGACAGTCGGAAAACCGTGGACGGCGTTCCAGACAGCGTTGGGGGCGAAAACAATCGCTGCGATGAGGAGGGTCACGAGGCCGCGTGTGCTGAGAACATAGCGCCGTGCGGAGAGTGACCAAAACGCGGCCATGGCTGCACCGGCCAAATAGTACAGCATGGCGTATTTGGAGAGGAGCCCAAGGCCGAGTGCAACGCCGGCCAAGACCGGCCAGTGCCAATTCCGCTCATCACAGGCGCGAAGAAAAGCGTAGAGAGCGAGCGCCCAAAAAAACAACAACGGGACATCCGTTGAGATGAGTCCGCTCGAATATGAGACGCCCGGCAGCGTGAGATAGGCGATTGCCGCAATACCCGCGTGCCAGCCGGTCATCACGCGACGCGACAAAAAGAAGACGAGAATTGCCGTGGCGCCATGGAGCACCGGTGACGCGATACGGATCGCCCACTCCGAATCACCGAACAGGATGGTCGAGAGGCGGATCACCCAGGCGATCATCGGTGGCTTCGAAAAATAACCGAGATCGGGGCTTTGCGCCCACCACCAATATTGCGCCTCGTCCGGATAAAGATTTAGGGGCGAGAGCAGGAGAATTGTGCAGCGGACGAACGTAACGGTTAAAACGATCGTTATCAGGAATTGCAAGGCGCGCCTGTCGGCCGGATGTGCTCGCGAGGCTGACATCAGCGTGCCCCGGGCATCACCCGATAAAGGGTGATCTGTTCTTTCCGCCCGATCGAATAATCGAGACCGGAGACGTAACCCAGCGCCTTTGCAACGCGTCCCGCCGCTGCGACACCGCTCAGGAATTCGGGCGCCGCCCTCTTCTCGACGAGCGCCAATCCGCCGCGACCAGTTTCGCCTGCCGCTTGTGCTGCCGGCGCGACGCGCGTTTGGGGCCCAAGAAGAAACACCAGGCTCGGCTCGACATAGCCGGTCACCACCGGCGGTGCATCGCCGGCGCGCCGATTGTCGGCGACAAGCTTCGCCGCGGGTGGGCTGAGCCAGAGATCATGAAGCTGGGGCACGACGATAAGGCCGAGCACAACATCGAAAAGGAGCGCGGACGCGATTGCTGCACCGGCCGCCTTCAGGCGGTTGTTTCGCAGCAGAAAAAACGCAGCGGCGGCCGCGCCGGCACTCGCCAGCGCCGTACCGGATATCAGCAGCGCGTCAAGGCGACCGCCAAATCGCATCGGCAGATACACACAGCCGACTGCCACGGCGGCAGCACCGATCACGAACAGAAGAGCGGAAGCGTTGCGAACCGTCTGCGAGGATCCGCTGTCCGTCTCTTGTGCACGCGTGATCCACAACCCGCAAAGGAGCGCAAGGGCCGGATACGCCGGCAGGATGTAATGCGGAAGTTTTGTCGGAATGAATTCGAACAGCAGCCAGACGCCCGCGCTCCATGCAAGGAGAAACCGCACGAAAGGGTCGCGCCGCTGCGCAACAGCCCATACGAGCGCAGGTAGCAGGACGAGTGTCGCGGGCCAGAACGCAACGGCTGTTTCGACCAGATAGTATCCTGGCGAAGCGCCATGCGACTCCTGGCCCTCGAAGATTTTGGCGGTGAAGTCGCGGCCCAGGGATTGTTCATAGAACGTGCCATGACTCGTGTACCCGATCGCGACAGCCCATGGCAGTACAATCAGCAACGCCAAAGCTGCGCCGTACAAAGCGCGGGTTTCCTTGAGCCAGGAAAAGTCGCGATCCCAGAGCGACAGCGCGATGATCGTGACGGCGAGGACCGCAAGGATGATCGGCCCTTTGATCAGAATGCCGAAGCCAACCGCAACCCAGCCGGCCATTGCGTATCCGGTTGTTGGCGGCTCAGCGCTTCGACGTGCAGCCAGATAGGCACGGAGAAGAAGGCTTTGTGCGGCGACAACGGTGGCGAGAAGAGCTGCGTCGGTGGTCGCAATGACGCATTCCGCCGTAAACAATAACGTCGTGCCCAGAAAGAGTGCTGAAATCACCGCCGTTTCGCGCGATGCAATCCTGCGCGCGGCGGCATAGAGGAACAGCGTGGCGAGCATTCCGGCGATCAGCGACGGAATGCGATAGACCCATATCCGCGCGCGCCGGGCGGGGCCCGCAAGCGCGGCCGAGAGCGACTGCAACCAATAGATCCCGATCGGCTTGTTGTAACGCGGACCGGACGCAAAACGGATATCAACGTAGTTTCCCGTCTCGACCATCTGGTGCGATGCTTCCGCGAATCGGCTTTCGTCGCGATCAAGGGGCGGAAGATTCGCCAACGCCGGCAGCCACGCGAGCAGCAGAATGGCTACTACGGGCAAGGACTTCATCCTGCCCCACCGGTGGTGTTCTGGAGGTTTGACGCTTGGTGACGTTGCCTTAGAAAACATGCGACGTTCTCTTTCCTCCGGCGCGGGCCGACCTCGCGCGGAGGAGAAATAAATCGGGGTCAGGGCTTGCCGGATTACCGGACATGGTGCGCCTGCAAACCAACGCCAACTGCACTGTTTTGAGATGGCGGGCGCCTGTATAAAAGCTCTGAAACATCTCCCGAGAATCGCCTCGCCCCCGATGGAGCTTGCTTATACCCCGATCGACCGGAAAGACAGCGCATGACAGTGGCGCTTTCGGTCGTTGTTCCCCTGAAAGACGAGGCCGATAACGTCGGCCCCCTGGCGCAGGAAATCGTGCGTGCGGTGGGCCAGGGCGATGTCGAGATTCTGTTCGTCGATGACGGTTCGTCCGACGACACGTTCTCGCGGCTCCGCGAACTGAAATCGGATATTCCGGCACTGCGCATTATCCGGCACAGCCGGAACGCCGGACAGAGCCGCGCCTTACGGAGCGGCATCCGCGCCGCGCGAGCCCGCATTGTGGTGACACTCGACGGCGATGGACAGAACGATCCCGCGGATATCGCGAAAGTGCTTGCGCCATTCCATGCGGAAACCGACGCTCCGCGCATCGGAATGGTTTCGGGAGTCCGGGTGAAGCGGCGCGACACAATCGCCAAGCGCCTCGCCTCACGCCTCGCCAATCGATTTCGCCGATGGATGCTGAACGACAGCGCGACAGATATCGGCTGCGGGTTGAAGGCATTCCGGCGCGACGCCTATCTCGCCCTTCCCTATTTCGATCACATGCATCGCTATCTTGCGGCGCTCATGCAAAGAGAAGGTTACGAAGTGCGGTTCGTGGAAGTGGGACACAGGCGACGGATGCACGGGGTGTCTAAATATGGTGTTTGGGACCGCTTCGTCGTCGGCGTACAGGACGTCTTCGGCGTGCTCTGGCTCAAGAAGCGATACCAGGACGCCGTCGAAGTGACGGAGTGCTAGCATGCACGGATGGATCACGCCGGACCGGATTTGGCTTGCCATCGGCTTCGCCGGCCAGGCGCTGTTCGCCTCGCGTTTCGTCATTCAGTGGCTGAAGAGCGAGATGGAAGGCCGCAGCGTCATTCCAGTCTCCTTCTGGTATTGCAGCGTGGCGGGCGGGATCGTCGTTCTCGCCTACGCCATCTACAAACGGGATCCGGTGTTCATCCTGGGACAGGCCTGCGGCCTGTTCGTGTACAGCCGGAATCTCTACCTTATCTTTCGGGAGCGGAATCTCCTCCGCCGCGCCGCGCATGCGAGGCCCGGCAATGCGGCTTGATTGAAGGGCATGACGAAAGGGGAATAATCGATGTTGCGCGTCTTTCCGGTGCTGCTGATCGCCATCGTTCTTTACAACGTCCTCGCGGTAACGAACGGCTTCGCCGGCAACGAAGCCATGCAGAGTTTCCTCTCGCGCGCGCCCGTCACGTTCCACATGTTCTCCGGTGATGCGTGGGATTTCACGCTCGGCGATCTCGTCCTCCTGGTAGGCTTCGTCTGCCTCTTCGTGGAAATCCTGAAGGCCACCCGGACGAGCCGCCGGGAACTCGTCCACCATGGCCTGTCGGTGCTCGTCTTCGTGATCGCGCTCGTCGAATTCATCGTGGTGAAGGGGTTTTCCACCTCCGTTTTCTTTTTCGTGCTGGTGATGACGGCCTTCGACGTGGTGGCGGGTTACACGATTTCCATTGTCGCAGCGGAGCACGATTTGGGCGTGGGCCGCGCCGGAACGGACTGAGAGCGCCTCAAGCTTGCCGGTTCGCGGCGAGCCGCTATATATCGCTGCCGTTTCCGTGAGCTCCGCGGGAACGTCGCGGACAGGTGGCCGAGCGGCTGAAGGCGCACGCCTGGAAAGTGTGTAGACGGTGACGAATCGTCTCGAGGGTTCGAATCCCTCCCTGTCCGCCAACCGCCAACGTAAGTGGTTGAGCGCAAGAGAGAATCTTCGTCAACAGCAAACTCACCCGAGCCGGAGGTCCAACGACAAAATACCCTCAGTTTTGGCGCGCTGGGCACTCGTATCGCCTGCAAAGACCGGTAATTTCGGCCCACAGCGCCAGCTCGATTGCAAATTCCTGCTTGGCGCTAGGAACGCGGTGATACGATTTACCTGCATCAAGGAATGCGTGTCGTTCAGGTCAACTGTGCTCGCGACACCCTGCGACGCAATGGGCAGGCTCTGCTGGACGCGTGGCTGACTCTTCCGTCGGTAGCCGCCTCGGTCCGAAACGCCGGTGCGCAGTTATGCGCGGATTTTCATCCATGCTTGGTCACAAGTCGGGGCCAACTTTTTACAAAATTCCCTGAGAAATTCCCTGAAGCAGGGAATTTTTCTGTACGGATCTTTCCTTCCCCCGCGCATGCATTGCGTGGGGGAGAGCCTGCCCCGCACTTGATGCGGGGTGGTGCCCCCGCGTCTGGCCGAAGGCCGAAACTCCGCACCAGAGGGGCTTTTGACACCGCTGCATTTGTGCCCCCTCCACCGCTTCGCGGTCCCCCTCCACCACGCGTTCCGCGCGGGGGAGGAAATCGAAGCCGTGTTGCCACCCCCCCCGGGGTCATTTTTCAAACCTCCCTGCTTTTCTCCCTGCACCAGGGAGGATCCGCAACCCCTTTGTCGCTTCGCGATGCGGTGCCCGCCTGCGCGAGGGTGACGGCCGCGGTGTCACGACGTGTCCCATTTTTTGATTCCTCCCTGCTTTTCTCCCTGCACCAGGGACGACAGCCCTGCGTTTTCCTCCCGCTCCGCTTCGCTGCGCGGGAAGGCAAAGCAACGCGGGAATCTGGTGCCCACTTTTTACAAAATTCCCTGCTTTTTTCCCTGCAGCAGGGAATTTGCCGACGTCCTCGGCATCTGCGGGCCAGGTCCGCCAAGTCGTCGGGATCTCTTCGAGATCGCCGTATCAAACCGGCTTCTGTAAGGCGATTCGCCCATGCCTTGTCCTTTTGAGAAACGCAAGTTCGAAAGATAAATCCGTAGCGCGATTTTGCCAAGTGTGCAGGCCCGTCTACCTAGTGTACAAATGTACACGATCCGATCCGATTATATTGGATCCCTCCTTGATTTAATTACGGTTTTCGCAACATAGTGACCAAACGTTCGCGTGAAAATATTTTTCCGCAAAGCGCAGTTTCCGTTTAACCACAGGGTGGCCAGCACACAAGAAATTCAGCTCCGATAAGGGCGGGCTGCGCATCGGATCACCTATGCAGAAGTCCCGGCCGACCCACGTAGCGAGCAAAAGCACAATTAGAGAAGCAGCTAGCAGACAGCGGCAACGATTTTGGCACCCGGTACCGAGCACCGTGCGGCAAAGCTGCACTTGCGGTAGACGCAAGGGCATAGCACGGTAACCAATTCCTGGGCTTTTTTCGGGGTTTCGAGCCGGAGGGGGAATCTCGGCGTGAAATCACGTGATAGCTGGCGGACGTGGGTGTGGCGCGTCACTGCGCAGTGTGCGTGCGCCCTCCTGCTGACAACCTCAGCGACACAAGCCGATTCGATCCTCGCGCCGGTCGGGCCCGTCGGCGCTGGCGACCGCATCATCTTCTTCGATGCGCTCGTTATCATGCTTGCGATCGTCATTCCCACGATGGTCGCAACCCTCGCTTTCGCGTGGTGGTATCGCGCCTCTAACACCCGCGCCGTTTACCGGCCCGACTTCACTTATTCCGGCAGGATCGAACTCGTCACCTGGTCGATACCGACGCTGGTGATCTTCTTTCTTGGCGGCGTAATCTGGATCGGCAGCCATCGGCTCGATCCGTTCCAGCCGCTGCCCTCGAAAGCCAAGCCGCTCGAAATCGAGGCAATTTCCTTCGACTGGAAATGGCTCTTCATCTATCCCGAGCAACAGATCGCGAGCGTCAACCGCCTGGTAATTCCGGTGGGGAGACCCCTGCATTTGCGCATCACCTCCGCTTCCGTGTTCAACGCATTTTTTGTGCCGCGGCTCGGCAGCATGATTTACGCCATGAACGGCATGGTCAGTCAGCTCAATCTCGAGGCGGACAAGCCGGGCACCTATCTGGGACTTTCCGCGCAATTCAGTGGCGACGGCTTTCCCGACATGAAATTCGATTCCGTCGCCATACCGGCCCAGCAATTCGCGAGCTGGACGACCGGCGTAAAGGGCGCACCACTCGATCGCGCAGCCGTAAGCGCGCTTCTCAAACAGAGCCGCGCCGTCGCGCCATACACCTACCGGGGCATCGACGCCTCGCTGTTCGACGCGATTGCGTCGCGCCGATTGGGGCCGGGCGAAGGGCCGGTCAGTGGGCGCGGCGGTCCGGGAACGCAAAATGTCCTGCCGCACGGGGATGCGCCGTAATGCTCGGGAAGCTCAGCTGGGACGCGATTCCCTTCGACCAGCCGATCCCGCTGATTGCCGCGGCGGTCGTCATGGCGATTCTCCTAGGGATTCTGGGCTGGATCATTGCGAAGGGCTGGGCGCCCTACCTGTGGAAAGAATGGATCACCAGCGTCGACCACAAGCACATCGGTATTATGTACGTTCTCCTTGGCCTCGTGATGCTGCTCCGGGGCTTCATCGACGCGATCATGATGCGTTCGCAACAGGCGCTCGCATTTCACGCACAGGGTTATCTGCCGCCCGAGCACTACGACCAGATTTTCTCGGCGCACGGCACAATCATGATCCTCTTTGGCGCCATGCCGCTCGTCATCGGTATCATGAACTTCGTGGTGCCACTCCAGCTCGGCTCGCGCGACGTGGCGTTTCCAACGCTGAACTCCGTGAGCTTCTGGTTGACGGCGACAGGCGCCCTGCTCGTGAACGTGTCGCTTGTCGTGGGCGAGTTCTCGCGCGTCGGGTGGCTGCCCTATCCACCGCTCTCGGAATTGCGCTATTCCCCTGGCGTCGGCGTCGATTACTATCTCTGGTCGGTACAGATTTCCGGCATAGGCACGCTGCTGACCGGCATCAACTTCGTCACCACCATTCTCAAAATCCGCGCACCCGGCATGACCTATCTGCGCATGCCGATGTTCTGCTGGACGGCGCTCGCCTCGTGTCTCCTGATCATCGCCGCCTTCCCGGTGCTTACCGCGAGCCTCGCAATGCTTACCCTCGACCGCTATCTCGGCTTTCACTTCTTCACCAACGAAGCCGGCGGCAACGCAATGATGTTCGTGAATCTCATCTGGGCCTGGGGACATCCCGAGGTTTATATTCTCGTTTTGCCAGCATTCGGCATCTATTCCGAAGTGATCTCCACCTTCTCCGGCAAGCCGCTGTTCGGCTACCGCTCCATGGTGGCCGCCACGCTCTTCATCTGTATCGTTTCCTTCTGCGTCTGGCTGCACCACTTCTTCACTATGGGCGCCGGCGGAGACGTCAACGCCGTGTTCGGCATCGCCACCAGCATCATTGCCGTCGGCACCGGCGTAAAAATGTACAATTGGCTCTTTACAATGTACGGCGGACGCATCCGTTTCGCGGCGCCGATGCTGTGGTCGATCGGGTTCATGACGACGTTTATTACCGGCGGCATGACCGGCGTGCTGCTTGCCGTTCCGCCCGCGGATTTTCTCCTCCACAACAGCCTGTTCCTGGTTGCCCATTTCCATCACGTGATCGTCGGCGGCGTTATTTTTGCGGTGATGGCCGCGCTCGTTTACTGGTGGCCGAAAGCATTCGGGTTCCGCTTGCACGAAGGCTGGGGCAAAGCCGCCTTCTGGTTTGCGCTGGCAGGCTTCTACGTCACATTCGTGCCGTTGTACGTCGTCGGCATTCTGGGGATGACGCGCCGTCTGCAACACTATGATGTGTCGCAATGGCGCCCGTGGATTTTGGTTTCGGGCTTTGGAGTCCTCATTCTCATTGGCGGCGCCATCTGCCAGGCGATCCAGCTTGTGGTCAGCATCTCACGCAGGGCCGAACTGCGCGATTTTACCGGCGATCCGTGGGACGGCCGCACGCTCGAATGGGCGACGCCATCGCCACCGCCCGCGTTCAATTTCCCCGTGCTGCCGCAGGTCCAAGGCGCGGAAGCCTATTGGGACGTGAAACGCCGCGCGCGCGAGGCACATCTGCTTGGCAAGGAGCCGGAGTACGAGGCGATCGAAATGCCGCGTAACAGTCCGACAGGATTCGTCTGCGCCTTCTTCGCCACCCTCATCGGCTTTGCCCTCATCTGGCACATCTGGTGGCTGATGATCGTGGGGCTGATCGGCGCCTATGTGACGTTTGTGGTGTTCGCGTGGCGCGATGTGCCAGAGTACATCATTCCAGCCGATGAGGTGGCGCGCATCGAGCGTGCCAACCGCGCGGTCCGGCAGGAGGCGCTGGCGAGCGCTGCAGCTACATGAGCATCGCCGATACCGCCGTGCCGTTCGCCGATCCCTATCGCCTCGGTACTCGTGCACCCAATCTCGCGCGCGGCCACGGCGGAGGTGGGCCGGCCACGAAGCGCGTCATCGTCGGTTACGGCTTCTGGCTTTTCCTGCTCTCGGACATCGTCGTTTTCTCCTGCCTGTTCGCGGCATACGCGGTGCTGGCCGATGCAACCGCGGGCGGACCAAGAGCGCGCGACATTTTCGAGCCGAACCGCGTTGCGCTCGAGACCGCATGCCTTCTCGCGTCGAGTTTCTTCTGCGGGCTGGCGACCATAGCCGTCGCGCGTCGCGATCAGATTCTTACCCAGGCGGCCTTGGCGATTACCGGACTGTTCGGTCTCGCATTCCTTCTGCTCGAAGCCTCGGAATTCGCGGCGCTACACGCGCACGGCGATGGCCCAACGCGCAGTGCTTTTCTCACCGGCTTTTTTACCCTCGTCGGCTGTCACGGCCTGCACGTAACAGCCGGCCTGTTGTGGCTCGGCACGATGATGGCGCAGTTCTTCGCCAAGGGATTTCGCCCCGACATCGGCCGGCGCTTTCTCTGCTTCAGCATGTTCTGGCATTTCCTCGACATCATCTGGGTGGCGATCTTCTCGCTCGTGTATCTGGTGGGAACACGGCTATGACAACGGATGTGGAACGGCACGGTCCCGAACTGGAGGAAGATGACAAGGGAGGAGCGAGCGACGAGCGCAATGCGCGGCTTGCCACCTACGTCGTCGGACTCGGGCTCGCGGTTCTCTTGACTGCGGCATCGTTCTGGGTTGCACGGACCCATCTTATTTACGATCCCGGAATCCCGGTTGCTTTGGCGACGCTCGCCGTCGCCCAGATGGGAATCCATCTGGTGTTCTTTCTTCACCTCACCACCGCGCCCGACAACACCAACAACATCCTCGCGCTCGCTTTCGGGCTGCTCATCGTGGGGCTGGTCGTGTTCGGTTCCGTCTGGATCATGGCGCACCTCAATCACAACCTCATGCCGATGCAGCAATTGATTCAGATGCAGCGGTAGTTCACTAGCTGGTTCAGAAGTCATACGCGAGCTGCACCCCCCATAGCGCCGAAGCCATAAGCTGTCCCCGCGTGCCACCGGCGGACGCCGCGTTTGCGTATTGATAGATCGGCAGTTCGACGTCCGCGAAAATGCGGAATTTGTCGATCTGCACCTGGAATCCCGGAGCGACCAGCACCCGCTCGTAGCCGGAATTCGGCGGATCGGCGTTGGCACCGCTGTCGTGCGCGCGCCAGCTGTCGATCAACTGTACAAGCGGCATGATGTCCGAGAAAGCTCCGCGTGGTCCAAAATCGTAGGCGAGACCCGCGGCGGCATCCAGTTCGTTGCCAGGCCTGTAGCTGTCATGCGTCGCAACCGCGAACTGGTATTTTGCCTGAACAAACCATTGGAACGCCGGGTTCATAGGCACATTCCCCGTGTGATATCCCGTGAGGATCACATCGGTGCTGCCGGTCCCGGGCAGACTGTCGCGGTCGAACTCAGAGCCGCCAAGCGGACCGCGCGGACCCGTGTCGTCCCCGGTGGGCAGCTTGACGCCCAATCCCAGGCCGCTCGACAGATCCGGGGAGAAGCCGGTGTAGGTGCCGACGAGTTCAAGATCGCCCAGCGAACTCAGATGACCCGTATAGAGGCTGCCGGGCGGCCCGAACACCGTTCCGTCGTCCGTCGTGGTCAGCGAGCGGTGGTAGAACGGCAATTCCGCCATGACCGTCCAGTCCGGATCGATCTGGTATTCGCCGCCCAGGAAAACGAATTCCGTGTCCAGGTCCTTGTCGGAATTGTACGACGCCGGTGCTGCAGAACCGTGGACCCAATTCTGGTTTTGATCCATGGCGTTGTAGCGCAACCACACGGTAAGCCCGGATTCCGAATTGGGCATGGCGCTCAACATGCCCGCGCCGACATCGAAAACGCCGCAGCCGCAGGCGCAGGCAAGCGCGCCTGTCGGTGAAACAAGCAGAACTGCGCAAAGAATTCCGGCGACCACCGGACTGGCCGGCGTCCGCGCGCAAGCGCGAGCCGCGCGCCGTGGGGGATTGTACATCTTGCCCTCTTTGAACGAGTTTCGACCTCGCGCGGCCTGCCGGTCGCGCGGACGAATAATCGGCCGTTCAGGCGAGGGCCGGCGGACCGCGCGGGGCGTGGTTGCCGGTTGGACGATCAAGTCGGACAAACGGAATGATGCGCCGTGCTGACGCATCAGGAACGACCGCGACCGATGCAGCCGTAGCCGACCAGAATTGCGGCGGTGCGAGATGGGCGACGGCGGCGAATGGACAGACCTGCGAACCATGGCCGGGCGCCATGTGTCCGCGATGCGGCGGGCGCATGGCGCCCATCGGACCCTGGCCCGGGCACATGATCATGGTGCCTAGAGCGCCCGCCTCCGGCATCCAGCCGGCCGGCACGACCCCGCGCAGCAGCATCGCCGCAACCGCGAGCGACAGGGCAAGTAATCGACCAGCCGATCTCATCCCATTAAGCCGCCGCGCGAGCCGCGAGCTTTCGGGTTTCTTTGGGACCGTGACCCTTGCATGTCGCGCTTTCAAGAGGTGCTCTTCCGCAACCGAGCAATTTATGGCCGTAGCAACTTCGGGATAGAATTGGCCACATGACCAGAAATTTCCGGCTAGTGTCGAAGATTCACAGACTCAAAACGTGTTTCACTGGCGCGCAAAATTCTGCACTATCCTTGCCGTTCGAAGCGACCGTTTCATGAAATCCAACTTCATTGGCGCGGGTCTGGCAACACTGGTGCTTTCCACCTTTTGCGTCGGAGCCGCGCCGCAGGCTGGCATACACCAATTTCTGGAATTGGCCATTTCGTCCGACGGCCGCCATGTGGCCTCGGTCGAGGGCGATGGCTCGCCGTTTGGCGGCGAGCCGATCATCCGGTCGCTTGTGATCCGCGCGACAGACGGTGATGGCGCGGCGGCGGTGGCGCTTCCCTGCGGGGCGGTGCGCGAATGCTGGCCAGGCGCTCTGGCATGGACCGCCGATGGCAAAAGGCTGGTTTTTGCCCTGCGCACGCCCGAAACGCACGCGCGCTCGGTGTATCAGGTCTCTGCGGACGGCAAGCATCTGGCCAGATTGCTCGCTTTCGACGGGACGATCGGGGAACTGCGTTTCGGTCCGGGCGGCAAGCTCGCCATGCTCGCGGTTGCGAGCGCCACCAAGGAAGTCGGCGCGACACAAGCTGGCGCAGCAATAACAGGCGATCTCAGCGGTCCTGTCCCGGAGCAACGCATTGGCATCCTCGAGAGCGGCAAGCTGCGTTGGGCTTCGCCGGCCGATTTGTGGGTGTACCAGTATGACTGGCGGCCCGACGGCTCGGGGTTCATCGGCACCGCCGCCCGTGGTGATGGCGACAAAAATTGGTGGGTGGCGAAACTCTATGCCTTCGGGGCGAAGGATGGCGAACCGACGGTGATTTTCACGCCGCCTGATGCCCGTCACCAGATCGCCGATCCTGTGGTCTCGTCCGACGGAAGACGGTCGCCTTCATCACCGGTATCATGAGCGATTTCGGTTCAACGGGCGGCGACATCGACACCGTACCAGTCCAAGGCGGCGTGGCGTCGGATATCATGCCCGGGCTGCACGCCTCTGCGCGCGCCATCGCGTTCGGTTGCGACGGACATTTGCGTGCAGAACTGCTTGCAGGGCCAGAGACCGAATTCGTCGTCTTCACGGCCGAGCGTACAAGGCTTTGGCAGGGGACCGAGAACGTCTCGGCCGGAAACGGGCTTGGCCTCTCGTCGGCCTGCCCGTCGCCGCTCACGGCAGCCGTCCACGAATCCTTCGACGCCGCGCCGGAGATCGAAGTCGGCGCAATCGGCCACTGGCACAATCTGACGCACAGCAATGCCCGGGGGTCCCCGACTTTCACTGCGCGTAGCATCACCTGGAAGAGCGATGGGTTCGACGTGCAAGGCTGGCTGCTGCTGCCGCCCGGACGCAACGACAAGCTGCCTCTCATTACCGTTGTGCACGGCGGTCCGGCCGCCGCTGCGACACCGCATTTCATCGGCCCGGGGCTTTATCGCAGGCTGCTTTCGCAGGGCTATGCACTCTTGCTGCCCAATCCGCGCGGCAGCTTCGGCCAGGGAGAAGCGTTCGCGGCGGCCAATGTGCGCGATCTTGGGCACGGCGATCTGCGCGACATATTGAGCGGCATCGACCAGGCGGAGCGCGTCGCACCGATCGACGATTCCCGCCTCGGGCTGACCGGCGGCAGTTATGGCGGCTTCATGACGATGTGGGCCGTGACGCAGACCCGCCGCTTCAAAGCTGGCGTGGCGGCGGCGGGGATCTCGGATTGGCTGTCCTACTATGGCGAAAACGGAATCGACCAATGGATGATTCCGTATTTCGGTGCATCCGTTTACGATGATCCCGAAGTGTATGCGCGCTCCTCGCCGATCAATTTCATCAAAAACGTCAAGACGCCGGTGTTCGAATATGTCGGAGCTGCCGACATCGAATGTCCGGCTCCGCAGACCGAGGAGTATTGGCACGCGCTGAACGATCTTGGTGTGCCGACGTCCTATGCGATCTATCCGGGCGAGGGACATGGATTGCGCGATCCTGTCCACATCGCCGATGCCCAGGCACGCACGCTCGCATGGTTCGATAAGTATCTGAGGTGAGAGGCCGCATCAGGCGTCATTGGGCAAGTTTGCATTCTTCTTCGGCTTTTACGG
Source organism: Rhizomicrobium sp. (assembly GCA_036264415.1). Taxonomy (GTDB): domain Bacteria; phylum Pseudomonadota; class Alphaproteobacteria; order Micropepsales; family Micropepsaceae; genus Rhizomicrobium. The sequence goes on from DATAQZ010000001.1 coordinate 47,291, forward strand.
ACGTCGGCGCAGAGCTGTACCGCCAATCGGCAACGGTTCATGCAGGTGGAAGCCTCGTCGCCGCGGCAGCGCAGGCAAGAAACCAAAACGGCTTCGGCCCTGTTACCTTTCCAACATGGGCAAAGTCGAAGCGTCTCCCCCGGCGTTCTCATCCTTCTGGTTTGGTCCTGGCGTGCGCGGCGGCGAAACGGAATTCCGGCTGTGGGCGCCGACCAAGCGGTCCGTCGAAGTCGAAATTGCCGGCGCGCAAACGCTCGCCATGACGAGCGACGATTCCGGGTGGCGGCGCGCCAACGCGAAGAGAGGCGCGGGCAGCCGGTATGCATTCCGCATCGAGCGGCAAATCCGGGTGCCCGATCCCGCGTCGCGGCTGCAGGCGGGCGATGTCGCCGATTTCAGCATTGTTACGGATCCCAACGCCTACCGGTGGCTATCCGCGAACTGGAAGGGACGGCCGTGGGAAGAGACGATCATTTACGAGCTGCATGTCGGGCTCTTCGGCGGATTCGCAGGCGTTGCAGCGCATCTCGCGCGGATCGCGGGACTCGGCTTCACGGCGATCGAGCTGATGCCGATCGGCGATTTTCCCGGCGCGCGAAACTGGGGCTATGACGGCGTGCTGCCGTTTGCGCCAGATTGCGCCTATGGCTCGCCGACCGATCTGAAATCGCTGATTGATAAGGCCCATGCGTCAGGGCTCATGGTCTTCCTCGACGTTGTGTACAATCACTTCGGACCGGACGGGAACCGCATCGGCGAATATGCGCCACAGTTCTTCCGTTCCGACGACAAGACTCCCTGGGGCACGACCATCGATTTCCGGGAGCCAATGGTCCGGCGATTCTTTATCGAGAATGCGCTCTACTGGATCGATGAATTCCGCTTCGACGGGCTGAGGCTCGACGCCGTGCACGCGATCCGCGACAACGAATTCCTGGCGCTGCTCGCGGCGGAGGTACGTCGGTCGGTCGAGCCCGATCGCCACGTTCATCTCGTGGTCGAAAACGACGATAACGATGCGGCGCTGCTCCGCGACGGCTTCGTTGCGCAATGGAACGATGATCTCCATCATGCGCTCCACGTGCTGCTCACTGGCGAAACACAAGGGTATTACGCGGATTATGCGCAGGAGCCGGCAGTCGCGCTCGCGCGCGCTCTCGGCGAAGGTTTCGTGTATCAGGGCGAGGCGTCGCCCCATCGCGGCGGAAAGGCGCGCGGGACGCCCAGCATCGATCTCGCACCCACATCCTTTGTCGCGTTCCTGCAGAATCACGATCAAATCGGGAACCGCGCCTTCGGCGAGCGGCTGACAACGCTGGCAACGCCCGACGCCTTGCGAGCTGCCATCGCACTTCTCCTCCTTTCCCCGCAGATTCCGCTCGTTTTCATGGGCGAAGAAGCGGGCGCTATGGAGCCCTTTCTGTACTTCACCGATCACAATCCCGGGCTGGCCCCCAAGGTACGCGAGGGACGGCGGAACGAATTTGCGAATTTCCCGGAATTTTCCGATCCCAAAACGCTGGCGCGGATTCCCGATCCCAATGCTGTCGAAACCTTCGAAAGCTCCCGCCCCTCGCTGGACGGACCCCGCGCGGAAGAATGGAATTCTCTGTACAGAGCGCTGCTTTCGGTCCGCCGCAAACAGATCGTGCCGCGTCTCGCAAACACGTGCGCGACCAGCGCAAGGGCCGTCGGGGAGGCGGCCATCGTTGCGCGCTGGCGCCTCGGCGACGGGGCGAAACTGGTGATTGGCACCAATCTCGGACCCAGGAGCGTGCACGCGGAATTGCCGAGAACGGCGCCTGTCTGGGGCGCCGCGGCGGATGAGCTCCCGCCCGAAACAACCCTCGCCTGGATCGAAACATGACGCAGGATGAATCGATCGTCGCGCTGGCGAAGAAAGCAGGTCTCGAAGTGCGCTGGACTGATGCGCGAGGGAGCCCCCAGACCGTCGGTATCGAGACGCTGAGGGCGGTGCTTGCGGCGCTCGACCTGCCGACCGGATCGCGCCAGGAGACGAACGACAGCCTTGCGCGGTTGCGGCGCGAACGCGCGCACGGACCGCCACTGATCGTCACACGCTCGGGCGACAGCGTTTTCCTCGATGGCGGAAAATTGGCCGAACTTGAAGCCGAAAGCGGCGAGCGAGCGACCGTCAGGCTGAGCGAGGCGGATGGGCGCGTCTCATTCCGTGCGCCACGTTCAACCGGCTATTACCGAATCCGATCCGGCGCCGGGGAAATGGCGCTCGCGGTGGCCCCAGCTCGCGCCCTCGTCCCCAGCGATGTGACCCGCGGGAAGCTCGCCGGCATTTCGGTACAGATTTATTCCCTGCGCGGCGGTACGAGCGGCGGGTTCGGCGATTTCGCCGCGCTCGGCGCGTTTGCGCGAGCGGCGGGACTCGCGGGTTTCGATGCGATCATGGCGAGTCCCGTGCACGCGCTCTTCGGCGCGGAGCCAGCGCGCTTCAGCCCCTATTCGCCATCCACGCGCATCTTCTTTAATCCGATGTTTGCGGACGCGACGCTGGTAGGCGGAGCGAAGCTCGCACCGCCGCCGAGAAACGAAAGTTCGCTGATCAACTGGAAAACCGCCGGCAAAAAAAAGCACCGTGCGCTCAGGCAGGCGTTTGCGCATTTCCGGCGCGCCGGCGACCTGAGGCGTTTCGAAGCCTTCTGCCGCGAAGGCGGCAAGCGCCTCCTCGCGCATGCTCTGTTCGAGGCACTGGACGCGCAGTTCCGGCGACAGGGCGTTCACGGATTTCACCGGTGGCCGGCGGGTTTTGACTCTCCGGCTGCGGCGAAAGTCTCTCCGTTTGCGAAGAGCGCGCGCACGGAAATCGAATATCAGCTGTTCCTGCAGTGGCTGGCGGCACAGAGCGCGGAAGCCGCACAGAAGAAAGCGCGCGCAACCATGGAGATCGGCATCATCGCCGATCTCGCTGTCGGCATGGACCCCGAAGGAAGCCACGCCTGGAGCGCGCCGCAGGAATTGCTGCGCGGCCTGCACGTCGGCGCACCTCCCGACATTTTCAATAGACAAGGACAGGATTGGGGATTGACGGCGCTTTCACCGCGCGCACTGCGCGCCTTTGCCTATGCCCCCTTCATCGCCACGCTTCGAGCCGCGATGCGGTACGCGGGCGGCGTGCGCATCGACCATGCGCTCGGGTTACGACGGCTCTGGGTGGTTCCGGCCGGTGCAGCGCCGAGCGAGGGTGCCTACCTGCGCCTTCCGCAAGACGAGATGCTGCGGCTGATCGCACTTGAGTCGCATCGGAATCGCGCCCTGGTGATTGGCGAAGACCTGGGTACGGTTCCGGAAGGATTTCGCGCTGATCTTGCGCACGCCGGCGTGCTCGGGACTCAGGTGTTGTGGTTCGAGCGGAACGGTGAGGCTTTTGCAAAGCCGGCCGGCTGGCGCCGCGAAGCGATAGCGACCACGACGACGCACGATCTGCCCACCGTCGCCGGATGGTGGACGGAACGCGACATCGCGTGGCGGAAACGGCTCGGCCATCTGCGCGATCACGAAGAGCGCGAGCAAAGCGCACGGGCCCAGGATCGTGCGCGCCTGTGGACCGCGTTGCGAGAGGCGCATTGTGCGGCAGGCGACCTCCCGGTTCTGGAGAATTACAAACCGGCGGTCGAGGCCGCGCTCGCCTATGTCGGCCGAACCCGCTCAACCATTGCTTTCGCGCCGGTCGAAGATCTCCTTGCCGATCCGGAGCAGCCGAACCTGCCCGGCACCATCGACGAACATCCGAACTGGCGGCGACGGCTGAAGAATCGTGATGTTTTTCGCGATCAGGCGGCGGGGAAACGCATTCGGACCTTCCTCGCTGCGCGCGGCAAATCGTGATCCCGCGCGCGACATACCGCCTGCAATTCCGCAAGGAATTCACCTTCGCGCATGCATCGGCGCTCGTGCCGTATTTCAATAACCTGGGCGTCAGCCACGTCTATGCCTCGCCGATTCTCGCCGCCCGAAAGGGCTCGTCGCATGGCTACGACGTGATCGATCATTCGCGCATCAATCCCGAGCTTGGCGGTGAAGACGAATTTCGCGCGTTCGTGGCATGCCTGCGCAGGCACGAGATGGGCATTATCGTGGATATCGTGCCCAATCATATGGCGGTTGCAGTCGAGAATGCCTGGTGGATGAATATGCTCGAACTTGGCCGCGACAGCATGCATGCGCGCGCTTTCGACGTCGACTGGGATGGGCCCGACCCGTCGCTCAAAAATAGAATCCTTCTGCCCATTCTCGGCAAGCCGTTCGCCCAGGCGCTGACGGATAGCGATATCGATCTCGTCCGCGACGAGAGTTCCGGAAAAATCGCCGTTGCCTACGCCGAGCACAGGCTCCCATTGCGGCCCGCTGACGCCCAGATGCTCGCCGGCGCCTCGCTTGAGCAATTCCGTTCGGCCGCGACAATGGCCGCGCTTCTCGACCGGCAGCATTACCGTCTTGCGTGGTGGCGGACCGCCGGCGACCTTATCAACTGGCGCCGCTTCTTCGACATCAACGACCTCATCGCGCTTCGGGTGGAAGACGATGCGGTTTTCGATGCGGTACATGCCAAGCATCTTGCGCTGTACAGCGAAGGATTGATTGACGGCTTCCGTGTCGATCATGTGGACGGACTGGCAGACCCTGCCGCCTATTGCCGCAAACTGCGCGGTCGCATGAACGCGCTGCGAACGGAACGCGGATATATGGTCGTCGAAAAAATCCTTGGGCAGAATGAAACGCTGCCGCGCGAGTGGGATGTCGACGGGACCACCGGCTATGATTTCATGAACGACGTTTCCGCCCTGTTGCACGACCCCCGCGGGGCGGAGCCGCTCGAGGTTCGCTGGACAGCGATCAGCGGACGCGCATTCGATTTCGAGACCGAAGAGCGGCGTGCACGGCGCGAAAGACTCGAAGTGAAATTCCGCAGCGCCTTCGAAGCCGCGGCGCGCGCCTTCTTTGAAGCGCGGCCGGGTGATGCGCGCGACATGACACTCGCCTCACAACAGCGCGCGCTTGCCCGGCTCTACGCGCAGCTTCGGGTTTATCGCAGCTACGCGACGGGCGACGCAAACTCGGCGGCCGCAGGCGCTCTGTTCCAGGATGCGCTCGAACGTGCTCGCTATCGCGCGGCCGAAAACGACGCCGCGGCCCTGGCTCACGTCACCGAAACCTTGGAGGGCCGCGCGGCCGCGCCAGTAGAACCCCGGCGGATTGCGGCGCGCCGGTTTAACCAGCTTGCCGCCGCGCTGGCGGCGAAGGCGGGCGAAGATACCGCTTTCTACCGCTACGGACGCCTGCTCTCACGTAACGAAGTGGGCAGTGACCCAGGAGAATTTGCGATTTCCGTCGCCGAGTTCCACGCCCGTGCACAGCGCCGCCTCGGCTCCGCCCCGCTGCTGGCCGGCGCGACGCATGATAACAAGCGCGGCGAAGACGTGCGTGCGCGACTGGCCGTCATTAGCGAAATTCCGGGCGAATGGTCCGCCGCCGTGGATCGGTGGTTTGGATACAATGCGCGGCTCCGGGACCCGCAACTCGACCCTGGCGACGAATATCAGCTGTACCAGACGCTCGTGGGTTCGTGGCCGCTCGGCCTCGCCTGGGATCACGGGCCCGCGTTGTCGGAATTCTGCGAACGCATCCTCGGCTGGCGGCTCAAATCGCTGCACGAGGAGAAAATCCACACCTCATGGGGCGATCCGGATGCGCGCTACGACCGGGCGAGCGGCGCGTTTGTACGCCAGTTGCTCGACCCGGAATGCTCCGCCGATTTCCTTCATGATCTCACAGGCTTCATTCACGGCATCGCTCCTGCGGCCGCAACAAACGGGATAAGCCAGGCGGTGCTGCGCTGTACGTGTCCGGGCGTTCCGGATCTGTATCAAGGAACGGAATTCTGGGATCTCAGCATGGTCGATCCGGATAATCGCCGCGCCGTCGACTTTGCTTCACGGGCTGCCGCGCTCGCGAAGGAGAACTCGTTGCCACAGTTGTTGGCCGAGTGGCGCAACGGTGTTGTAAAGCAAGCATTGATTGCGCGTCTCCTCGCTTTGCGCCGCGAATGCGATGATTGCTTCGCTCGCGGCGATTATCTGCCGGCGCACGCGAACGGTCCGCGCAAAGACCACGTCGTCGCTTTCCTGCGCTGTGGCGCGCGTGCAAACGTATTGATCGCGGCTCCGCGCCTTTGCGCACGAGCCTGTATAGAATCCCGCACGCCTCTGCCCTCATCCGAATACTGGACCGACACGGAACTTACGATGCCGCGGGTACTTGCCGGGAAAATGTGGCGCGACGCGCTCGACCCAACTCGAACCTTGGCCGGTGAAGAGCCACGCTGCGCTGAACTGTTCGCGCACTTTCCTGCGGCCGTTCTAATTTCGGACTAAGCCCTTGCAGCTGATGGCGGGAGTTAGGCCGCCTGACGCGCGGCCTGAATGACTCGCGGCGTGCGGAAATGCGCTATTTCCGAAAGGCGTTCGGGCTGCAGCAGACGTACAAGTCCGCTTTTGAACTCGATAAGCTGGTTTCGCCGCAACTGCTGCAGCGTGCGGTTTAAATGCACGACACTCAGTCCAAGCGCGTCGGCCATGATTTCCTGCGTTAAGGGAATCGCGACCGTCGTCTCGCCCGCAAGGCCGACGAGGCTGAGCCTTTCATGGATCTCGAGAATGAAATGCGCCGTGCGCTCATAGGCAGTCTGTCGCCCAACGCGCATGAGCTGATTGAGCAGATATGCCTCATCAAGGCTGGCGGTGGCATAGCATGCATGCGTAAGTCCCGGATAATTCTCGACGTTGGCTGTTACCGCTTCGCCCAGACGTCCGGCATCGGCGATCACCACCGGCGTCAAGGCGAGCGATGTGGTGAGCGCGATGGCTTGGGGCCGCAGACAAAGACCGTAGATATCGCCAGGCAGTATGAATTCGAAAATTTGGCGGCGGCCATCGGGCAGCGTCCGGAACCGGCAAGCCCATCCTGCCATCAACAGCCGGGGCGCGTTCAGTGCCTCTCCTTCGCGGATCAACTCGGTTCCAGCCGGCACTTCTTCCGTGCGTTCGGCCAGCGACTCGACCAGGGCCAAATCCTTCGGCGACAGGTCCGCGAGGTGCTGCAATCGCCGAACGAGAAGATCGGCGTGCGAGGATGTATCAAGCCCCAGAGCGCGCCAACGTTCCATGGTGGTTCTCCGCTTGCGCTGAATGCCGGCCGTTATCACAATTCCAAACCCTCTTTGCCCGCCCGGCAGCGGGATTAGCGTGCGTTAAGCCCTTTCACCTCCAAACGAATGACAGCCCCTGTTCGTTGCGGCTTGCGATCCAGCCCGTGTATCCGTTCCGCTGAATTTTTCGGGAACCTATGCCTTGGCCAGAAATTTGATTCATTGGCGCGCATCGCTTGATCCAGTCGCAGCAGACAGAAGAGGTCGGAGTAAGACCCTTTGGATGATCGCGGTGCGCGTCTGTGCTTTTCCCCAAACGGAGGTGCGTCGCCATGGCCATGCCGTTCGAGCTGTCCCCTCTCCCTTATGATGAATCAGCGCTGGAACCCGCGATTTCCGCCCGCACGGTCGGCTTCCACTACCACAAGCACCACAAGACGTATGTGGAGACCCTGAACAAACTGGTGATGGGCACGCGGTACGCCGAGATGCCGCTTGAGCAAGTGGTCCGCACCACCGCCAATCTCGAGAATGAAAACGAGAAGAAAATCTTCAACAACGCCGGACAGGTGTGGAACCACGATTTCTATTGGCACAGCCTGTCGCCGCGGCCAACGAAGCCAGGCGGCAAACTGGCCCACGCCATCGAGCGGGACTTCGGCGGGCTGGAGCTGCTGCTAAAACAATTTGCCGACGCCGGAAAGGACCAATTCGGCAGCGGCTGGGCGTGGCTTGTCTCCAATGCCGGCACACTTTCGATCTGCAAAACAGGGAATGCGCTCGATCCGATGGCGAAGCACATTAATTGCCTCCTGACAATCGATGTGTGGGAACACGCCTATTATCTCGATTACCAGAACGAGCGGGCGAAGTACCTGGCTGCGGTGCTGGACAAACTGAATTGGGAATTTGCGGCCGAAAATCTCGACAAACAGGATCATCCTGTGCGGGCCGCCGCCTAAAAGGACCTCTTCCTTTCGCGTCCCGAACCCGGACTGGGCGGGATTGAGCAAAACTGACGGACGCGTCACAATCCGCCGTCCCTTGGCCGGATTGTCTCATGATCGATTGCTGTATCTACGATGCCGTGCGCACGCCGCGGGGGCGCGGCAAGCCGGACGGGGCGCTGCACGAAATTACGGCGCTCGAGCTTGCCACCCAGACACTCCGCGCCATCCGCGAACGCAACGCACTCAACACGACACGCGTAGACGATGTGGTGCTCGGATGCGTCGATCCGGTCGGTGAAGCGGGCGCAGACATCGCCCGTATTGCTGTTCTGAATGCCGATTACGCCGACAGCGTCTCCGGCGTGCAGATCAACCGCTTCTGCGCGAGCGGGCTGGAGGCGGTGAATATGGCGGCGGCGCAGATCATGGCAGGCCAGTCGCAGATGACAATCGGCGGCGGCGTCGAATCCATGAGCCGCGTCGGTATGGGCGCCTCGGGCGGCGCCTGGCCGATCGATCCGGCGATCGCGCTAAAATCCTATTTCACGCCGCAGGGAGTCAGCGCGGATCTCATTGCGACACTCGATGGTTTTTCGCGCGACGATGTGGACGCCTACGCGGTGGAGAGTCAGCGCCGTGCGGCGAACGCGTGGGACAACGGATATTTCAACAAATCCGTCGTGCCGGTGAAGGATATTCTCGGCCAAACGCTGCTGGAACGCGACGAGCACATGCGGCCCGACGCGACCATGCAGTCTCTGGCCGCGCTCAATCCTTCTTTCTCCCAGATGGGGGAATTTGCGGGCTTCGACGCGGTGGCAATTCAGCGCTATCCGCAGGTGGAAAAAATCAATCACGTTCATCACGCCGGAAATTCGAGCGGCATTGTCGATGGCGCCTCCGCCGTACTTCTCGCTACGAGGGAAGCCGGTGATGCGGCCGGGCTGAAGCCTCGCGCCCGCGTCAGGGCCTTCGCCTCGATTGGATCCGAACCCGCCATCATGCTGACGGGACCAGGACTTGTCGCGGAGAAGGTTTTGACGCGCGCAGGGATGAAAACGAACGACATCGATCTCTACGAATTGAATGAGGCGTTCGCGTCGGTGGTGCTGCGCTTCAAGTGCCTCCTCGACATTCCCGATGAAAAAATCAACGTGAACGGCGGCGCGATCGCCATGGGGCATCCACTCGGTGCAACAGGAGCCATGCTTCTCGGCACGCTGCTCGACGAAATAGAGCGACGCGACGTCGAAACCGGCATGGTGCTTCTTTGCGTCGGCGCCGGAATGGGCACAGCAACCATCATCGAGCGCGTCTGAAAAGAAGGGTAGCAGCCGCGCGATCGTGTCCGGCTCCAGGGAAGAGAAATGGAACTGACGAATTTCAAGTGGGACGTAGACGCTGATGGAATCGCCACCATCGCCTGGGATAGTCCTGGCCGCTCCATGAATGTGCTGACCGCAGGCACGATCGCCGATCTCCGAAAGGTGGGAGAACAGCTCGCGACCGACTCGGCGCTGAAGGGGCTTGTGATCACAAGCGCGAAAGCGAATGGTTTTTGCGCCGGCGCGGCGCTCGATGAAATGGAAGTCACGGCGAGCGGTCGCCGAAGCACATCGCGCGAAGATGCCGCCGTAGCACGCTTCAAGGGCGTGATGCAGTTTCATCGCGTGCTGCGCCGACTCGAAACCTGCGGCAAGCCCGTAGCTGCTGCGATCAACGGCCTGGCGCTTGGCGGCGGTTTCGAGGTGACGCTCGCTTGCCATTACCGCGTCGTCGGCGACGTCTCAAAGCTTCAGCTCGGATTGCCCGAAGCAAAGGTCGGCGTTCTACCCGGTGGTGGCGGCACGCAACGGCTGCCGCGGCTGATTGGCGCGATGCCGGCACTGCAGCTGATGCTGAAAGGCGAAACCGTCGATCCGCAGAGGGCGCTCGCGCTCGGCATGATTCAGGCCACGGCGCCGCTGAATGAAGTGGTCGCGCGCGCCAAGGAATGGATCAAATCGTCGAAGGAGCCGAAGCAGCCTTGGGACAAAAGCGACTTTCATATTCCCGGGGGCGGCCCGTATTCCAAGAGCGGCACTCAGATGTTCATGGTGGGCAACGCCATGTTGCGCAAGCAAAGCTACGGCAACTATCCGGCGCAACGCTACATCATGAGCTGCGTCTATGAAGGACTGCTACTGCCCATCGATGCGGCGTGCCGCGTCGAAGCACGCTACTTTTCGAAGCTGCTTGGCGAACCGGAGAGCCGGAACATGATCCGGTCGCTGTTTCTTTCCCTGCAGGAGCTCGGCAAAGGCGCGCGCCGCCCGAAAGGGGAACCGAAGACCGAGGTGAAAATGCTGGGCGTACTCGGCGCAGGTGTAATGGGCGCGGGGATCGCGTATGTGGCCGCACTGGCAGGCATCGACGTCGTGCTCATCGACACCACATCAGAGAAGGCCGAGGCGGGTCGGGGCATGGCTGCGGGAATGGTGGACCGGCAGATCGCCAAGGGCCGCTCCACGGAGCAGAAAAAACAGGAATTGCTCGCCCGCATTCATCCGGCAATGGACTTTGCAGCCCTTGCTCCCGCGAATCTCGTCATTGAAGCCGTATTCGAGGATCGCGCGGTGAAGGCAGAAGCGACGGAAAAGGCCGAAGCGGTGATCAAGCCACAAGCGATATTCGGATCCAACACGTCAACACTGCCGATCACCGGACTTGCCGAAGCGAGCACGAGGCCGGAAAACTTTATTGGCATACATTTCTTTTCGCCCGTCGACCGCATGGGCCTCGTCGAAATCATTCTCGGGCAAAAAACGAGTCCGCGCGCACTCGCCACAGCTATCGATTTCGTCTCGCAGATCCGCAAGACTCCGATTGTGGTTAACGATTCCCGCGGTTTCTACACTTCGCGCTGCTTCGGGACCTACACGCGCGAAGGCATGGCTATGCTCGCGGAAGGCATACATCCCGCGATGATCGAAAATGTCGGCCGCATGGCGGGCATGCCAATGGGCCCTCTGGAAGTGATGGATTCCGTGGGTGTCGACACCGCGCTCAGGATCACACGCCAGACTCGCGAGGAACTTGGGCGGGACGGCAAAGACCCGTCCGAAAATCTGCTCACCTGGCTCGTCGAAAAATCCGGGCGACCGGGACGGAAAACAGGCAAGGGCTTCTACGATTACGATGCGAAGGGAAAGCGCCTGCGGCTCTGGCCCGATCTCATTGAATTGCACAAAACATGGCGCACCGACCCCGATGTCGACGGAATGAAGGCGCGATTTCTCTCGATTCAAGCGCTCGAAGCCGCACGTTGTTTCGAGGAGAAGGTGATTACCGATCCGCGGGATGCCGATATCGGCGCGATTCTTGGCTGGGGATTTGCGCCCTTCACCGGGGGGCCGATCTCGTACATCGACACGGTTGGTACCGCCGCCTTCGCCGCGCGCTGCGAAAAGTTCGCTAAAAACCACGGCGAGCGCTTCGTTCCCAATCGTTTGCTGCGTGAGATGGCTGCCGCGGGCGAAACCTTCTACGCCCGCTTCGCTCCCGCGAAACAGGCGGCATAAACGCGCGACCTACAACTCATCGGGGATGTCATGCTGCTCGAATGCGCGGCATCCACAAAGAAGGGAGCAGCACCGTTCCGAGGCGAATCCCGCTCAACGGGACCGGCCGATAAGCCTTAGGAAAATGCGCATCATCCAGTTCGAACCGTGACGTACCAAAGGAAAATCGTCCGCGGTTCTCGCATATCGTCCAGACACAAGGTGTCCCAACATCGACGCACTCCGATGCCACCTCACGACGTACACGGAGCATACGCCGCTCCGGTACGGCCCACAATGGCCAAACCGTTAATGCCAAGTTTGTGACGTGGATGGTTAACGGCGGCTTAAACAAGACGCCGCGCTGCGCGCCGCTCCGTGAATTTTGGATGACGATTTGAAGACGCGCTTTCAGTGACCTGGTCCGGGGACCGTGACGGGATTGTCTCCGGGCGCTGCATTCGGTTCGAGATCGCTACGCCTGCAGGTTTGAAAACCGCTGCTCCACCCTTGGCGATAGGTTTCGTCGTTGGCATAGAGCTGCTTATCACCGACGGGACGGTCGCGCAGATCGGAGCCTTGGTTGGTTGCAGCGGCACAACCGTCTTGATAGCCCTCCCGAAAGTTCGGATCCTTCTGCAGCGCGCTGTTGCCAAATACCGTGCAACCGGACGCGCTTAACAACAGCGCCGCACACGCATTGCGCGCACGTTTCATCGAACAGTCCTCAAAAGTAACGCCATAAAATGTAAACCTGCGCCACCGCGATGCTCGCCAGCATGAACGGAAAAGCGCGAACGGCAAACTCGATAAACCTGAAACGCAGTCCGCCGCGTTCGGCAAGTGAGGCGACCGCAATATTCGCACTCGCGCCGATCAGCGTCCCGTTGCCGCCCAATCCCGCACCGATCGCAAGGGCCCACCAGACGGGTGCTGCCGCTTTCCCGCCGCCAAGCGCCGGCGCGATGCCTTTGACGACGGGAATCATCGCCGCAACATAAGGAACATTGTCGACAATCGAAGACAACAGTGCCGAAAACCAGAGGACAATTCCGGCGGCGAGCGCGGGAGTGTGAGCCGACGAAGCAAGCAGGATCCTGCCGATCGCGCCGAGGATGCCGGTCTTCTGGATCGCTCCGATCATCACGAAAAGGCCGACAAGGAAAATCAGCATCGTCCATTCGACTTCAGCGATCGCCCGGTTGAGGTGCTCGCCACGGATTGTACGCGATTGCGGCAAGGACTGCAGCAGCAAGAGAACACCGGCGCCGGACAACGCCACCGTCGCAGGCTGGAGTCGCAAGGTGTCCGCCGCGATCAGCCCGGCGAGCACGGCAGGAATGACAACGGCCGAACAGGCCAGAAGGTAGCGGTCCTCGATTGCCTTCGTTGCGCGAATATCCATCACGCGCCGTCTGCGTTCGGGTTCCGCTTTCATTTTGCGGCCCCAGAGAACGTGAATGGCGGCGATCTGAAACAGGAGAACCACGATGCTAAGCGGCGCCAGATGCCAGGCAAAAGCGTCGAAGCTCAATCCCGTCGCAGAACCAATAAGAATATTCGGGGGATCGCCGATGAGCGTTGCCGTGCCGCCTATATTGCTGGCCAATATTTCTGCGAAGAGAAACGGATAGGCGATCACGCCCAATTCATCGCAGACGACGAACGTTACCGGGACCACGAGGAGCACGACGGTCACATTGTTGACAAATGCTGACAGAAGCGCGGTGATCGCCGCAAACATCGCGAGCACGCCCGCAGGGGAGGCGCGGACGAGCTGCGCCGCGCGAATCGCGAGGAAGCTGAATACGCCGCTTTTTCTGGCCACGTTCACGATCAGCATCATTCCGGCAAGAAGGCCAATCGTATTGAAATCTATGAATGCGATCGCTTCCCTTTGACTGAGCACGCCTGCGACAATCAGAACGGCACCACCCAAGAGGGCTGCGATCGGGCGTTCGACGCGCTCCGAAACGATCAGGGCATAAGCGCCGACAAGTGCAACAACGGCAAGCGCAGACTGAAGAAACGGCATTCCGCGTTGCCCGAAATTGCCTAACCCGCGCTGACGATGCTACGAACGGCATCCCAGCAGGAGACGATGCCCAACAAGCGGCCCGATTTCCTGTCGACCACCGGAAGCGAAATGTGATTGCGGCAGAACAGGCGTATGGCTTCGACTTGGGGAGAATCCGGATCAAGAGTCGGCGCGTTCCGGTTGACGAATTCCGAGACCGGTCGATTCCGCACATCCTGGTATTTGCGCCTCAGTTCCTCGGGATCGTCCGCAATGAACCGCAGGTTGGACATCAGGTCACCGGCGAGCGCCACGCGGGGAACAAGCAGGCTCAGAAGATCGTAAATCCCGAATGTCCCGATATAGCGCTCCTGCGAATCCAGAACCGGCAGGTTGGTGAAATGGTTGGAAACGAGTTTCAGAACCGCGTCCGAAACGCTTTCCTGCTCCCGGACGGTGATCGGCGATTTGCTCATGACCGCTGCGCTGCTCATTGGTGGCCCGAATTCTGAAAGAAGAGCGACGGCGCGAGATTCGCGCCCCGCAGCCTGCGATTGTCAATGTCCGTAGAATTAGCGGCCGGCGCGGACGCGGATCCGTTCCGCTGTCTTTATGTCTGCCTTTACGGCCGCAAGCCGTTCAAACACAAATTCCCGGAAACCGCCGGCCGCCGCTGTCACCGCTTCCGGGCCGCCATTCCTTGCCGGCGTTCCGGAACCCAAACCGCTTCCGCTCGCTTCGGGCACGAAGAGCGCGACGACGGCGATCCAGAACACGGCTCGAAACAGCATAGGGCTCTCCGGCAAACCGGAGCGGAGACTACGCGCGCATTTCTTCGGCACGGTGAAGCGGATTGTTAAACTTTGATGCAATCCTGTTTATCCTATCGGCCAAAAGCGCTTTGGTAAAAAATTCGCCGCCGCTGCCACTTAGAAATCGCTGGTCAGCTTCGAAGTGGCTCGCCGCCTCACGGACGCTGGCGGAGTCTGTAACCGCCATCCCGCCGCACGTGAGACACCGGTTAACAAGAACTGAATCAATCAACTAAAAAATTCTTGCTGTTTAACGAACGGTGCCGGCATCCGTTCAAACTTCGTTAAGCCGCGGTCACCAAGGATCACCCTCGGCTCGAATCGCGTAAACGAATGAATCGCACTCCGCTGCCATCCAAGACGCCGCCCCAGAATTTGCGACGGCAATTTGTGGCCGTACAGCTCGCAAAAGGCGGGTTGGGAACGCTGCTGTGGCTTGGCTACGCCGCTCTGGTCGGCCACGCCCATTGGGTCGATCTGATTGCACTTGCCGGTTTTCTCTCCCCATGCGCGCTGGCTCTTCTCGGCATCTTTGGTGTTGCGCTTTCCACGCTGGAAACGGCCTCGCTTGCACTCTTCGCGGCACTCGTCGGCTACATGGTCGGGCTGACCGGAGGGATGCACTCGCCACTCCTCGTGTGGTTCGCCCTTGTACCGGCGGAAGCGGCCCTGGCGGGCGGCCGCGACGCTGTGGTGCGCGCCACCGCCGCCGCCGCGGTTGCGCTCTGCGCAGTGGCGATGATTGAAGCGTTTCGCGGCCTGCCCATTTCCCGTCTTGCCTCTCCCGGATGGCAGATCTTTGCCGGCTGCGCGCTTGCCGCCATCGTGCAATCAGCAGTCATCGCGATCGCCGCCCAGGATCGGCAGCGCGCGGCCGACCTCGCGGTGCTCGATAGCGCCGTCATCTACCGTTTCCTTGCCGACCACGCCACGGATCTCATCACCCGTCATGCCGCCGACGGGCGCATTGGATTCGCGAGCCCTGCTTCGCGCCGTCTGCTCGGGGCGGAACCGAATGCAATCGAGGACAAGCTCCCGGCTGCCCTTGTGCATGAAGACGACGCGGATGTGGTTCGATGCGCACTTGCCGACGCGGCAGCTTGGGGCCACGAAACCGCCGCCGAGGTGCGATTTCGGCGCGCCGACGGAAGCTTCGTCTGGGCCGAGATGCGTTGCCGGCCGGTGGCGCCGGGCGATCGCAAATCGGAGATTGTCGCCGTCACGCGCGACATTTCCGATCGCAAGGAAAACGAGCGCGCGCTCGTCGCCGCCCGCGACCTGGCCGAGCAGGCGAGCCGCGCGAAGTCGCGTTTTCTCGCCAATATGAGCCACGAGCTGCGTACGCCGTTGAACGCGATTATTGGCTTCTCGGAAGTCATGACGCACGAGATGTTCGGTCCCATCGGTGCCGTCCGCTACCTGGAATACGCCAAGCTCATCCATGAGAGCGGTGGGCACCTGCTTGCACTCATCAATGGCGTTCTCGACATGTCGAAAATCGAAGCTGGCAAGTTCGAGTTACAGGAAGAAATTTTTGACCTCGTACAGGACGCCGAGCAGTCGCTGCGCTTCGTCCGTCTGCAGGCGGAACGGAAAGGCGTAGCACTCAAGACGACCATTGCGCCGGGCGCCAGATCGATTTTTGCCGATCGCAGGGCAGTAAAGCAGATTCTCCTGAATTTGCTCGCAAACGCGGTAAAATTCACGCCCCGCGGGGGCGAGATATGGATTGCCGCGGCGCGCGACGGAGGTGGTATTGACCTTGCCGTAGCGGATACCGGCGTCGGAATACCGAAGAACGATTTGCAGCGGCTTGGCACACCCTTCGAGCAGGCACGGGATCAGCAGGTGCGGGTCGCCGAAGGGACGGGCCTCGGGCTTTCGCTCGTCAAGGCGCTGGCGGCATTGCACGATGGCGAGATGTGCATTCAATCCCGCGAAGGAGAAGGCACCGTTGTTCGCGTGAGGCTGCCCCATGCCGCCGTAAACGATTCAGCTGTGCCTGGCGGGACGGAGAACTTGCAGCAGGCGGGGACAACCCTTAAAGGCGCCGCGTGAGCACGCGTCTCAAGACCGGGCTGTACGTCAGTGCCCTCATGCGCCGCGCCGAAATCGGCGGCGCTTCGGTTTATCTCATGCGGCGCGGCGCCGAGGAGGCCGGGGCTCTCATTCTCAAACTTGCGAAGCCGGACGGAAGCGTCACGGTGCTAAGCCGCGCAACCCGGGGTGAAGGCGAACGCATATGGATCAAGCCGCTAGGCGATTCCGCGAACAGGGAAGCCGCAGCAAAGTATTTCGAAAAGCAGATTCGTTTCGATCCCGACCTCTGGATCCTCGAGATCGAAGACCGCGAAGGGCGGGCCTTCGTTGACGAGCCGATCGTCTGATTTGGCTTGTGCGCGACGGTTCGCGCTGCTAGTCCCGCCGCCGCATGAATGACGCAACACCAGCCCATGCAAGTACCGTTGCACGCGAAGCCGCGCGCCGGCGAAGCTTTGCCATTATTTCGCACCCCGACGCCGGCAAAACCACGCTTACCGAGCATCTCCTTCTCCTGGGCGGCGCAATTCGCATGGCAGGACAGGTCAAGGCGCGCGGCGAAGCGCGGCGCGCGCGTTCCGACTGGATGAAGATCGAGCAGGAGCGCGGTATTTCCGTCACGAGCGCGGTGATGACGTTCGAATATGCGGACTGCGTTTTCAACCTGCTCGATACGCCGGGCCACGAAGACTTCAGCGAAGACACTTACCGCACGCTCACAGCGGCCGATTCGGCGGTAATGGTAATCGACGCGGCGCGCGGCATCGAGACCCAGACCCGCAAGCTCTTCGAAGTCTGCCGGCTGCGGGACATTCCGATCATGACCTTCATCAACAAAATGGATCGGGAGGCACGCGATGCCCTGGAACTGATCGACGAGATATCCGACCAGCTGCAGCTCGAGTGTGCGCCGGTGCTCTGGCCCGCCGGCATGGGCCTGAATTTCCAGGGTGTTTTCGATCTGGCGAGCGACGGATTCGTGCGTTTCCCGTCCGGCGAGCGCATTGGACGCGAGCGTCTCGTCGGGTTGCTTTCACCGGACACGCTTCGGCAGCTCGAGGAGGAAGTCGCGCTCGTCCGTGGCGCGTGCCCGCCCTTCGATCCGGAAACGTACCGTACAGGGCATTTGACACCCGTTTTTTTCGGAAGCGCTCTGAAGAATTTCGCAGTGCGAGAACTGCTCGATGCTCTTGCACGCCACGCGCCACCCCCGCGCCCGCAGGCTTCGCGCACGCGCTGCGTTGAGCCATCCGACGGCGAGGTCACCGGATTTGTCTTCAAGGTGCAGGCAAATATGGATCCCAATCATCGCGACCGGGTCGCTTTCCTCAGGCTATGCTCGGGCGAGTTCGAACGCGGCATGAAGCTGAAACAATCCGGTACCGGCAAAACGCTTGGTGTACATAATCCCATACTCTTCTTCGCCCAGGAACGCGAAACGGTCGATGAAGCTTGGCCGGGGGATGTCATTGGCATACCCAATCACGGCGTCCTCCGCGTGGGCGACACGCTTTCGGAGTCGGGCGAGGTGGTATTTACCGGTATCCCGAACTTCGCCCCGGAAATGTTGCGCCGTGTCCGGCTCGGCGATCCCATGAAACAGAAGCATCTGGCACGCGCCCTCGAAAGTCTCGCGGAGGAAGGCGTGATCCAGGTGTTCCGGCCGCTAATCGGCGCGCAGTGGATCGTCGGTGTGGTCGGTGCGCTGCAGCTCGACGTGCTAAAGAGCCGCTTGCGCGCCGAATACGGCCTGGACACGGATCTGGACGCTTCGCCGTACGACACTGCGCGCTGGATTTCCGGACCGGCCCAGGAAATCGAAAAATTCGTGTCGTTCTATCGCGAGCAGATCGCGGAAGATCGCGATCGGGCCCCGGTATTTCTTGCCAAGAGCAATTGGGAATTGGGTTACGTGTCGCAAAAATTTCCTGCGATTGTCTTCGCGAGGACGCGCGAGCGCGCCGACATTCACGCAGACAAGTAGAATGCAGGCCGCGCGCAGGTTTCTGTCTTCTTCCGCATGTCGGCCGATCGGCGGCCGTTCGCGCCCGCGCACACATTCCGGTAGACTGACGGATTGATTCGGACGCTGGGCGCGGGCGATGTCAATCTCGGAGTATATCTCTCCCTTCGTCGGGCGGGCGGCGCTCGCCTGGTTTTTCCTAAGCGAAGCCTGGGCACGCGTGAGCGACTGGGGTGGAACCCTCTCGACGCTGCGCAACGCTCAAATACCGGCGGCCGAGCTCCTGCTCGTTCTGGCCCTCGTCATCATGGTTTTCGGAGGCGTGGCGCTCGCGCTGGGATATCACGCCCGTCACGGCGCGATGGTCCTGTTCGGTTTCACCATTGCCGTGTCGCTCGCTCTCCACGCGTACTGGAAAGTGCCTGACGAAACGGCCCGGACAGCGGAGTATGCCCTGTTTATCCGTGACCTCGCGGTCGCCGGCGGACTGCTGCTGGTAGTGGGCCTTGGACCGGGTCCGTTGGCCATAGACAACCTCGGCAAGAAGCGGCGCGCCCTGTTACACGCCTGAGCCCGGACGCACGGCAAATCCCGCGCTCTCCAGCGCCTCGCGGATATCCGTGGCATGCGTGGCGTCGCGCGCCTCCACGGTGAGGCCGAGACCGGCCGCTTTCGCCGACATATCGGTCAGCATGCGGTTGTGCGAGACCTCGAGAATGTTCCCCCCTGCTTCGCCGACCACAGTCGCAATTTTTGCAAGCAGTCCCGGGCGGTCTTCGATCTTGATAACGAGAGACAGGATCCGGCCTTCGCGCGAGAGCTCGCGCAAGATTACGTTGGAGAGGAGGCGCATCTCGATATTGCCGCCGGAAAGGATCACGCCAACGCGCCGTCCGCGGAAGATCTCCGGATTGGCCGCAACGGCAGCGAACGCGGTGGCCCCGGCGCCTTCGACGACCGTCTTCTCGATTTCAAGCAATGTTGCGATCGCCGCTTCAATCTGATTCTCGCGCACCAAAAGTACATCTTTCGCGAGCGCCGCGAGCACCCGACGGGCCAGTGTACCCGGCCTTTTTACGGCAATACCCTCGGCAATCGTCTGGCCGGCACAGGGCAACGACGCGCCTTTCAGCGCATCGTACATCGAGGGATAGAGTTCGGTCTCCGCGCCGAAGATCTCGATCTGCGGGTTCAAAGCTTTTGCGCCGATCGCGATTCCAGAAATGAGCCCGCCGCCGCCGATCGGTACAACAATAGAATCCAGTTCCGGCGCGTCCTCGTGCAACTCGAGCGCAATCGTGCCCTGGCCTGCGACGACCTTGTCGTCCTCGTAAGGGTGAATGAACGCGAGATGCTCCTCGGTTGCAATCTTCTGCGCGCACTCGAAGGCTTGTTCCAGGGTAACGCCGTGAAGAATCACACGCGCACCAAAGTTGCGCGTGTATTTTATTTTGTTTTGTGGCGTTCCTTCCGGCATGACGATTGTCGCCGGAATACCCAGACGACCGGCGTGATACGCCACGCCCTGGGCATGATTGCCCGCCGACATCGCGGCCACGCCGCGGCGGCGCTCCTCCGGCGAAAGCGAGAGCAGCTTGTTGAGCGCGCCGCGCTCCTTGAAAGACGAGGTGAACTGAAGATTCTCGAACTTCAGATGAACCTCGCAGCTCACGATCCGCGACAGCGTGCGAGACCAGTGGCTGGGCGTCCGCTCGACAGCGCCCTTGATGCGCTCGGCGGCCGCGCGGATGTCGTTAAGCGTGACCTCCGGAAAGGTGGTCACGCCGGGCGATTCCTCCATCGTCCTCGTCCTTCCGCGCGGCATTTTGTGGTTTCGCGGCTGGTAGCAGCGGAGGGATTTGAACCCCCGACCAAGGGATTATGATTCCCCTGCTCTACCACTGAGCTACGCTGCCGGCCAAGGCCGGCGATGTAAGTGGCGGCCCGAAGACCTGTCAAGCCAAAGGCGCGGAAGCGTCGGAAGCGTTCGGAATCAGCGCTTTCGCACGTAAAGCAGACGCACGCGGCCGGTTGTTTCGGTGTCGGTCCACGCACCCGCCGGGTCGAGATTTGCCGTCCAGGCCATCATCTGCGGTTCGCTCCGGTAGTAAAGCGACCAGTCGGTGATGAACTCCATCGGCCAGAGATTGCTGAGCGGCGTTTCGTTCATGTTACCGATGATCAGAAGCCCACCCGGCATCAGCAATTCGAACAATCGGCGCACCAGACTGGCGGCACGCCTGTCGGTAAGATAATCGAGCAACCCGACGGAATAGATCAGGTCCTGCGGCGGCAGATTTTTCATCTCGCCGTTGCCGCGCAGAAGGTCGGTGAATGAAATGTGCATGCAGTTCAGCCGACAGCGCTCTTCGGTGCGCACGATGTGTGGATAGGCCGCGCGATAGGCATAATCGAGCGCCAGCTGCTCCTGATCGACGAGCGTAAACTCTGCCCGCGGCGGCGCGGTGCGGCTTCTTGTAAGCCATGTCTCTACTTCGCGCGCCGACCCGCAACCGAGACTCATGATCCTGGCGGTGCGGCCATTCGTGGATGTAATCACGTTGCCGATTTCCGAACGCACGAGCTCCATGCGCGTCTTGATGCACTCCGCCACTTCGAGGCCGACGCGATGCAGGAGCATGGCGTAAGCATCGGAGCCCACGCGCTCCCAGTCGTAAACCTGGTTCATGACGCCGAAGTCGCCAGGATATCCGAGCGGCTTTGCGTACGATCGATCCCAAATGGCGCCGCCACGCAGTTCGGGCGTGAGCACAACTTCCGTGAATTCCTTCACCGCGTCGCGCCTTTCGCGCTCGCCCATCGTGCTGCGGACGATCTCGTTCCCGGCGCGCCACAAGGCGCGCCACTCCTGTACAATCTGCGACTCACAGGCCTCGAACACCGCGCCGTGGTCGAACCCGCGGGTGAATTCCTGCGGTACGGACATGTTGGAATCGATCACCGCGCGATATCCGCGCAAGAAGCGCAACACGTCCGCGCAGAATACGCGGTACTCCTCGGGCACAAGAGCCCCGGCTTCCTTGCCGGCCGGCCATGACCGCGTGGCGATCTGCGCCTGCAGATTGCGGTTGATGAGCTTGTCGAGCTCGACCATCCGGTCGATAAAGCTGAACGCGATCTTTGAACCGAAAACCGTCTTCTCCGACCAGCGTACCTTAGCGTCGGATTCGAAAATCGGCAGCCCGGATTGTTGGATCGTCAGGCGGACCGTGTCGCCGACACTGAGATCTTCCGTCCGTGATTCTTTTCCAATCGCCGCTATGCCGCCGATACTGATGTTCTGTATTTGATAGGCTGAGGAGCCGATGCGAAGCTTCGGCGGCATATGCGGGAAAAGTGCGCGCGCCTGATAGCGTGGCGGGCGATAGCGGATTTCCTTCCCCCGCGAGCCCTGCAATTCTTCATATGCAAGCATGACTGCCCCCTGCGGATCGGGCTTTGAATCACCCTTCCCACCGACACCTTACGCCATTGCCCCAAATCGCTTCTCCGTCAGAGCCGGTCCCAGCCGGTCGGCTTGGCGGATTATTAACAACTTATTAATAATGCAAAGGACTGTAAAAAGGCAAGACAAATCGAATTTCGATTGCTCGAGCCGCTGGCGCGCAATGCCTTGGTTCAGTTTTTGGTCGCCAGGTCGGCCGCCGTGATCTCATGGGTGAGTCCGCAGAATTCGCAACGGGCGCGCACGACCCCGTCTTCATCGGCAAGGCCGTCGCGTTCAGCTGGCGGATAGGCCCGCAAAACCGTAGCAATTCGCCCCGCGTTGCAATCGCAACGAAACGAAATCGCCTCCGCCTGGTGGACGCGCACTTCGTCCTCCTGAAACAGTCGCCACAAGAGTGTCTCCGCCGCGAGCGAAATATCGATGAGTTCCATGTCTTCCAGTGTCGTCACATAAGACGCAAGGCGCTCCCAATCATCGGTATCGACGCGCCCATCCGGCGTCGCCTGCAGCATCAGCCCGCCCGCCAACCATTGCAGCCGTGGGTTGCCGGGCTCAAACACCGGCGCTGCCGCCAATCGAATTGAGGTCGGCAACTGCTCGGACTGCGCAAAATAGGCTTCAGCGGAGGCAGCGATGCTCGCCTGCGCGAGGGACACGATGCCCTGATACCGCTGACCGCCGGCTTTCGGTTCAATGGTAATTGCCACGACACCTTCGCCCGTTATCGTCCCAAAGCTCGGATTTCCGGCTCCCAGTGCGGCGAAGCGGCTCTCGTCCAGGCGAGCGTAGGAGCGAATTCCCGCGGGTCGATCCGGTTCGGCGCCGTAGTAGTCGGCTGCCACGAGGTCGAGCGGCCCCGCACTTTTGGTCTGTACAGTCAACCTGCCATCGAGCTTCAGCGCGGAACCGAGAAGCGTTCCAAGCACACATGTCTCGGCGGCCACACGTGCGGCGGGCTCGGGCAATGGGTGAGCTTCGAGCGCGCGCGTGGACGCAGCATCGAGCCTTACCAGACGCCCGCGCAGACCAGCATCGGGCAGATCGAAAGGAAGGACGAAATCGGCCGCCGGCGCGCGCCGGTATTCACGTTCCGACACGCTCATCTGAGGCACCAAAGTAGAATTGCCTTCTGTGCGTGCAATCGGTTCTCAGCCTCATCGAAGACCACCGACTGCGGCCCGTCGATCACACCGTCCGTCACCTCTTCCCCGCGGTGTGCGGGAAGACAATGCATGAAGACAGCCTCTCGTGCGGCGCCCGCCATCATGCGCTCGTTCACCTGGTATGCGCGCAGGAGGTTGTGCCGCTGAACGGCATCTTCGTCGCCCAACGAAACCCAGGCGTCGGTGACGACGCAATCGGCGCCTGCAACGGCATGCCGCGCATCGTGGCCGAATTCGACGGCGGCGCCTGCTTCTTTCGCCCATTCCCTGAGACTCTCCCGCGGAGCCAATTCCCTGGGCGTGGCGATTCTTAGACGAAAGTCAAAGCGCGCGGCCGCATGCACCCAAGAGGTAAGCACATTGTTTGCGTCGCCGGTCCAGGCAACGGTTCGCCCGCGGATCGGCCCCCGTTTTTCTTCGAAGGTCAGGATATCGGCAAGCACCTGACAGGGGTGCGAGATTTTCGTCAGGCCGTTGATCACGGGGATTTGCGCATTCGCGGCAAGATCCCGGACCATTTCGTGGTCGAGCAGGCGGATCATCACCGCGTCGAGATAGCGCGAGAAAACACGGGCCGTGTCGGCGATGGTCTCCTCGCGCGCGAGCTGGAGCTCCGCTCCCGACATCATCATGGTCGTGCCGCCGAGCTGGCGCATTCCGACATCGAACGAGATGCGCGTTCTGGTGGAATGTCTGTCGAAAATGAGAGCGAGCACCCGGCCGTCGAGCGGTTTGTCTTTATCGGGGGTTCCGTGCGGTAATCCTTGCCGCTCACTTTTCCGTCGCCGGGCCTCGGCGACAATCGACTGAAGTGTCGCCGAATCCAGATCCGCGATGTCGATAAAGTGCCTGGCTCCTCCGACCGTTTTGGGCTCCGCGTTCATGCAGCCTCTACGTTCTCGGCCGGATATTCGGCCGCTGCATTGCCCAAGATCTGTACAGCTTGGCGCACCTGGTCCTCGTCTACGATGAGGGGCGGCAGGAGCCTCACGACGTTTGCGCCCGCGCCGACCACGAGAAGATGGCGGGCACGCAGTTTGGCAATGAACTCCGCATTCGGTACCTTCATCTTCAATCCAAGCATCAATCCCTGGCCTCGGATATCTTCGAAAACGTGCGGGAACTCGCAAGGGAGCGCCGCAAGTTGCTGCCGCGCGTAGTTGGCGACGCGTTGAACGCGGTCAAGGAAGCCCGGAGCAAGCACCGCATCGAGCACCGCGTTGCCGACGGCCATTGCAAGAGGGTTGCCGCCAAAGGTACTCGCGTGAGTACCAACCGTCATACCGGATGCGGCGTGCTCGGTCGCCAGGCATGCTCCCATAGGAAAGCCGCCCCCGATTCCCTTCGCGATGGTCATAATATCGGGAGTGACGCCCGCCCATTCGTGCGCAAAGAGTTTGCCGGTGCGTCCGACGCCCGTCTGAACTTCATCGAAAATCAATATCAGGCCGCGCGCATCGCATATCCGCCGAAGAGCGCGCAGGAATTCCGGCTCGGCGGGACGTACGCCACCCTCGCCCTGAACCGGTTCAATCAAAATCGCTGCCGTCGCGGTCGTTATCGCGCTTTCCAGGACGCGCAAATCGCTGAACGCGACCTGATCGAAACCGTCCGCCTTCGGACCGAAACCTTCCAGATATTTTGCCTGCCCACCGGCCGCTATCGCCGCCAGCGTTCGGCCATGAAAGGCGCCTTCGAAAGTGATTGTTCGAAACCGCTCACCGCTTCCTTTTGCGTACTGAAAACGGCGTGCGGTCTTGATCGCGCATTCGATCGCCTCCACGCCCGAATTCGTGAAGAACACCGTGTCCGCAAACGTGGCTTCGACGAGACGCTTTGCGAGACGGTCCTGGCCCGGTACGCGATAGAGATTGGACGTGTGCCAAACCTTTGCGGCCTGGTCGGTCAGAGCCGCGACAAGTTTGGGGTGCGCGTGCCCCAGCGCGTTCACCGCTATTCCGGCGCCGAAATCGAGATAGCGCTCCCCCTTTTCATCGAAGAGCCAGACGCCTTCGCCGCGCACGAAACTGAGGTCTTCGCGCGCATAGATCGGCAATACGGGAGAGATCACACCAATGCTCCTGATGGCCAAAGAAAAGAGAGGGCCCTGCGCCTCGCGCGGGCGCGCTTTATCGGTCGCACTTCGGGACCGGTCAAGCAACAAGCTGGTGGTGATTCGGTTTTTGTGGACAATATTCGGGACAGTGGCCACGCCCGTTGTGTTTTGTTTCGTCCACGCTACGATATTTGGTAGCTCTGGAGAGGAGATCGGGGATGAGCTGGACGGACGAACGCATCGAACAGCTGAAATCGCTTTGGACAGACGGGCTTTCGGCCAGTCATATTGCAAAAGTCATGGGCGGCGGCATCAGCCGCAACGCCGTCATTGGCAAGGTCCATCGGCTGGGGCTCGCCGGGCGAGCGGCAGCGCCCCGCGCCGAGAGGATCAGGGTCCCGTCTGCGCACCGTCACATCCGCACGCACCTTCCCGAGCCGCCAATTGTCGAAGAAGACCCGATCACGCTGGAAGATGGCAGCTTCGTGACTGTTCTGACCATCAACGACCGGATGTGCCGTTGGCCGATTGGCGATCCTGCGGAAAACGAGTTTCATTTCTGCGGACGCAAGCCAAAATCGGGCTCACCATACTGTGACGCGCACGCGCGAAAGGCCTATCAGCCGCAGCAATTGAGACGGGAGAAGACTCGTCTCGCCGGCTGACGTCAGTTGACGAAAGTTTCGTCGAGCGCGTAGCCGGCGGACCGGACGGTGCGGATTGGATCGCGCTCGCCCTTCGGATTGAGTGCCTTGCGCAAGCGGCCGACATGAACATCGACCGTTCGCGCCTCGACATAAACATCTGAACCCCAGATGGCATCGAGCAACTGCTCGCGGCTGAACACGCGACCTGGATGTTGGATCAGATGGTCGAGAAGCTTGAACTCAGTCGGGCCGAGATGAATGTCCTGACCGGCCCGGCGCACACGATGGGCGGCGCGGTCCATCTCAATGTCGCCGACGCGCACGACATCTTCGGCGAGGCTTGGGCGAATGCGTCGCATCACGGCGCGTAGCCGCGCCAGCAACTCGGTCATTGAGAACGGCTTGGTGATGTAATCGTCGGCACCTGTATCGAGCCCCCGGATGCGATCGCTTTCCTCCCCCCGCGCCGTCAGCATGATGATGGGAACATTGCGGGTGTCCTGGCGGCTGCGAAGCCTGCGGCACACCTCGATGCCGGAAAGCTGCGGCAGCATCCAGTCGAGCAGGACAAGATCGGGCTGGCTTTCGCTGGCAACCAGGAGCGCTTCTTCGCCATCGAATGCCTCAAGCACGCGATAGCCTTCCCGTTCCAGATTGTAGCGGAGAAGCGTGATCAGCGCGCCTTCGTCTTCCGCCACCAAAACCGTCGGTTTCAGCATCATGCCTTCCGTTCGAAGGGAATGGTTGTCGAGGATGTCACGTCCGCCTTGGGACGTTCGGCGAGATGTCCACCGCTCACCATGTGGTAGACCGTCTCGGCGATGTTGGTGGCGTGGTCACCGCAGCGCTCTATATTTTTGGCAACGAACAGAAGGTGCGTGCACAGGCTGATCGTGCGCGGATCTTCCATCATGTACGTCAAGAGTTCGCGGAATAGGCTGTTGTAGATTTCGTCGATCTCATTGTCCTGGCGCCAAACCGCTTCAGCGCCTGCGGCATCGCGATCCGAATAGGCATCAAGCACCACTTTCAGCTGCGAGAGAGTGGCCTTGCCCATGCGCGCGAGGCTGGACGTCAAACGGATGGGCGGCTCGCGATTGAGCACCAGCGCCCGTTTGGCGATGTTCTTGGCAAGATCACCAACCCGTTCGAGTTCGCTTGCGATCTTGATCGCTGCGAGCGTGTCGCGAAGATCGATTGCCATTGGTTGTCTAAGCGCAAGCACCTTGATCGCTTGATCTTCGATGGACTGCTGGAGCTGATCGATACGCGGGTCGCCGGCAATCGCCGCCTCGGCCAGCGCCATGTCGCGCTTTGCGATGGCTTCGATGGCTTCGGCAAACTGCGTCTCGGCGAGCCCTCCCATCTGCGCGACGCTGGTGGACAGGCTTTCCAGCTGCTCCCCGAAGGCTCTGACCGTATGTTCGCTCATCGTACCTGTCTTTCCACGGCCGAATCGCACCCGCCTGCGACCGAATCCTGCCTACCCGCCCCGCGGCAAGGCTTTGCGACGGTTTTGTATCACTTTCGTGAAGACCGTGGCTCGGGCTGGGCTGCGACCGGTAGCAGCACCGTAAACGTGCTGCCTTCTCCTGGTTGGCTGTCGATGGACAGCCTGCCGAGATGGCGATTAACGATGTGCTTCACAATCGCCAGGCCAAGCCCGGTACCGCCCCGTTCGCGGCTCCGCCGCACGTCAACGCGATAGAAGCGTTCTGTCAGCCGCGGGATCGCTTCGCGCGGAATGCCCTCGCCATCGTCCTTGACGGCAACGGCGACAAAGGATTCGGCGCCGTGCCGACCTGGAACGGCGGACTCTTCCGGGTGCGGCGAAAACGTCACCTGCACGCGTCCCGCTGGACGGCCATACTTGATCGCGTTGTGCATCAGATTCTGGAACAGCTGAACCAGCTCATCGCGATCGCCAAGCACCCGCGGCAAATCCTCCTGCTCCTCGATCGAGAGCACCACCTTGTCCAGGCTTGCCAGCCCTTGCAGGGCGGCAGCGGCCTCACTCACCACGCCGTGAATATCCACTTCATCCACAGGGGGCACGTGCTCGTTCTGCTCGATCCGTGTCAGCGAAAGCAGGTCGTCTATGAGGCGTCGCATCCGGTTGGCTTCGCCGCTCATGATATCGAGAAACCTTTCTCGCGCCTCCTCGTCGTCTCTCGCGTGTCCTCTCAAGGTGTCGATAAAACCGGAAAGCGCCGCCAGCGGCGTGCGCAGCTCGTGGCTCGCATTGGCGATGAAATCGCTGCGCGCCTCCTGCGCACGCACCATCGCCGTCACATTGTGGAGAAGGACTGCGGTAAGCCGGGGCGTGTGCTCGGTACACGTCACATGCGCCTGATAATGCTGTTCCAGCGGGACGCGCAGCGAGAACTCGACCGACTGCGGCTGTGCCGTCGCAGCGGTCCGCTCGATGGCCTCGAGCAGCGCCGGCGTGCGAAGAACGGCGGAGACATGCTTGTTGTTCGCATCCGTGCCAACAAACGCCCGCATTGCGCCATTCGCGAGGACCACGCGGTTGGACTCGTCGAGCAGCATCAGCGGGTCGGGCAGGCGTTCGAGCATTTCGCGGGCCCGGGGCGGCAACCCTGCCGCGCCGCCGTCGATGTTGTTCGGCGTAACCTCCAATCCTTCATCGCTTCGGCGCGTAAGCGCCAGCGCTCCTGTCGCGCTCACGACGCTCGCGACGATGAGGAGTTCGGAAGCGTAGGGGATGTTCAGGAGGAACAGAGCGCCGCCCGCTGCCAGCCCTGCAGCGAGCCAGCACAGACCCTCGCCAAGCGCGAAACGTTCACGAAGAGGGGTCGCCAACTTTGTGCCCGGAATCGCACTCGCCATTGATCCTATCCCAATTGGCCGGCGCCTGAATCTGACATTAGGGACATAAAAATGCTGCAGTTACGCGACGACGTGCCTCAGTTCTGATTTCACAATCTTCCCATTTGCGTTGCGCGGCAGGGATTCGGGCCAGAAAACGATTTTCACCGGCACTTTGAAGGCAGCCAGCCGGCCGGCAACGAACGCCCGCAACTCGCCTTCGCTGGCATGACAGCCGGGCCTTAGATGCACGACAGCGGCGGGTTCCTCGCCCAGAGTGTGGTGCGGCACGGCAACAAGCGCTACGTCCATCACGGCGGGGTGCTCGTACAGCGTATTCTCGACTTCGACGCAGTAGATATTTTCGCCGCCCCGAATCAGCATGTCCTTTGCGCGGTCGACGATGGTGCAAAATCCTTCGTCGTCGAGTTTGGCGAGGTCGCCCGTGCGCACCCAGCCATCGATAAAGGTCTCGGCGGTCTCCCGCGGCTTGTTCCAATAGCCCTTGACGATATTGGGGCCTCGCGCCCAAAGCTCGCCGACCTCACCGGGCGGCGGGGTCGATCCGTTTGGACCAACCAGCTTCAGATCGCATACCGCGACCGCCGGACCGCAGGATTCCGGGCGGTGCTCGTAGTCCTCCCCGCTGTGATGCGTGCATGTTGCGGACGTTTCCGTCATGCCCCAGCCATTTCCCGGAAGCGATCCCGGAAATGAATTCACGATCTTACGCACCAGTTCGGGTGCCGAAGGCGCGCCCCCGTAAGCCACGCTCTCGAGCGATGAAAGATCATATTTGTTGCGCGCAGGATGCTCGAGCAGTTGCCACGCGATCGTCGGAACGCCGCCGGCCTGATTGATCTTCTCCCGTTCGATCAGCTGCAGCGCCGTTTCGACATCCCATTTGCGCATCAGTACAAGCTTTGCTCCGGTGTAGAGGGCCGGGTTCAGCACCGCGAAAGAACCGGTTGCATGAAAGAACGGGACCGACAGGAGGGCGGAGCGCTGCGGCGTCTGCAGCGGATCGATCACCGGAACGGGCTCGCCGCGACGCAGAAAATTGCGCGCGGCCGAGAACCCCGCCGCCATGATATTGGAATTCATGTTGCGATGCGTACCGAGCGCGCCTTTCGGCTTTCCAGTCGTGCCGGAGGTGTAAAGGATGGTCGCGTCGTCGTCCGGCTCGATCCGGACGTCAGGAAGCGGCCGGTCCGGCAAATTTGACCACATGTCAACGTTGCCGACCACATCCTCAAGCCGCGCAACTGATGGATGGGGCGGCGCGTCGGCGTAACGGCTGACGTAGAGGCGTTCAAGCGCCCGGCAATTGACGAGACGCTCAGTGATCCGTTCGAGACGCTCGGAATCGACAAACACCACCTTTGCGCCCGAATCGACGAGGCCATATTCGAGTTCAGAGCCAGTCCACCACGCGTTCAGGGGCGTAACAATCGCGCCAATAACGGCGGCTCCGTAAAATGCCGCCGCCCATTCCGGAAGGTTGCGCATGATGATGGCGACGCGATCGCCTTTCTCGACGCCCCGCGATTTCAGCTCATGGGCGATAGCCGAGGCGGCGCGCCAGAATGATTCAAAATCGACCCGTTCCTCCTCGTACACGAGGAAATCGCGATTGCCATGGAGGCGGCCAGTTACGAGCACATCCCTCAGCGTCGACGGCGCATGTTTCCAGCAGCGCGTCGGTACGCCCCTGATGATGATCTTCTCCATCTCGAAACGGGATCCCGGCGCCGTCAGGCGTGCGTGCGCTTCCGTGAGCGACATGGCCGGCCAGCCGGTTTTTTGTTGTACGGACGTGCTCATTCTCCAATCAGCCTTTTGAGGCTTTCGGAAATCATATTACAACCACGTGGGGTATACGCAGCAAGAAAGAGGGTCATAGAGCATGGGCCAACCGCGGAATCTCGGCTTCTCGTCTTCCCGTCTTCGGCGAATCGACCGTTTTTTGATGGAGCAGTATGTCGAAACGGGAAAGCTCCCGGGCGCACTCGTCAGCATCGCGCGACGCGATGAAACCGTTCACACGGCCGTCGTTGGTCTTGCCGATCGTGAGCGCAACACCCTCCTGCGGGAAGATACGATTTTCCGCATCTATTCGATGACAAAGCCGCTCACGAGTGTCGCGTTCATGATGCTTGTGGAAGAGGGGCTCGTTGGTCTCGATGACCCCGTCCACCGCTACATTCCTTCCTGGCGCGACCTTGGGGTGTTCGTGGCGGGTGTGCCGGGCGCTTTTCAGACCAGGCGTGCCGCGACATCAATGCGCATCATCGATCTTTTGCGCCATACCTCCGGCCTCACCTACGACTTCCAGACACGCACGAACGTCGATGCGGCCTACCGCAAGTTCAAGATAGGGGCCATCGATACCGGCGTACCGCTCGACCGGATGATCGAGCTTCTGGCGCTGACCCCGCTCGAATTTTCGGCGGGTGAAGCCTGGAATTATTCCATTTCAACCGATGTACTTGGTTATCTGATTGGTGTGCTTTCCGGCATGTCGTTTGAAGAATTCCTGCGCAAGAGAATTCTCGATCCGCTCGAAATGCACGATACGGATTTCCACGTTCCACCGGAGAAGGCGGCGCGGCTCGCCGCCTGTTACTCCCTCGATCCGAAAGGCAAGGTGGTTTTGCAGGAGGACCCGCAGACCAGCCGATATCTGAGCCCGCCCGCATTCGTTTCCGGTGGTGGCGGACTCGTCGGTACCGCCGCCGATTACATGAAGTTCTGCCGAATGCTTCTGAGCGGCGGAGCGGCGAACGGCCACCGCTTTGTCAGCCCCAAGACGATTGCATTCATGACCATGAATCACCTTCCCGGAGGGAAAGAGTTGACTGAGATGTCACGCTCCCTTTTCACGGAAGCTGTTTACGCAGGAATTGGCTTTGGATTGGGTTTCGCGGTGGTACTCGACCGCGCCCCGACCATGACGCCCGGCAATGTCGGAGAATATTTCTGGGGAGGCGCGGCGAGCACGGCATTCTGGGTCGATCCAAAAGATGAGATCGCCGTCGTGTTCATGACCCAGCTGCTGCCGTCGTCGAGCTACCCGATTCGCCAGCAGCTCCGAACCCTTGTTTACGCGGCGTTCGAAGAATGAACTCGGGCAGAATTACGCCGGATTAATCCAGCGGAAGCATTGCCGCCATTGGAATTGTGGCATGATGGACGCGCCGCTGGTTTGCTGCACGAGCCGTTACGATGATCGCCAAAGCTACCGCGCTTCACATCGCGAACAGATTGCAGGTCGGTCCCGCGCCGGGTGACCCAGCGCACATCGCCTCGACCGGATTCGAAGAATGGCTGGACAGGCAATTGCATCCGCAGCCATCGCAACTTCCGGAAAGCGTCGCGTCAGTACTGAGGAGCTTGCCTTCGTTCGGAAAGGACTGCGGCACACTTTACGCGGACTATTCCGTAAAGGCGCAGGCACCTGATCCCAAGGCGCTGCCCAGAGAACAAAAAAAAGAGCTGAAGCGGGGTGAACGCCGCGTGTGGCGCGAAGCGCAAATCGCACGGCTGGTCCGGGCTGTCGGAAGTCCGTGGCAGCTTCAGGAAGCGCTTGTCGAGTTCTGGTTCAATCACTTCAACGTTTATGGAAAGAAAGGATTGATTAAAATTTGGGTGGGCGCCTACGAGGACCAGGCGATCCGGCCGCATACACTGGGACGGTTCAGCGATCTTCTGCTCGCCACCGCGAAACATCCCGCAATGCTGATTTATCTCGATAATTCGCGCAATTCAGCGCCGGCGCCCGAGGGCGCGTCCAGCGGAATGGGCACCGCGCGGAGACCAAAAGGGAAAGCGCGCGGCATCAATGAGAACTATGCCCGTGAAGTAATGGAACTGCACACGCTGGGCGTGGACGGTGGATATACACAAGCGGACGTGGTTTCGCTTGCACACATCCTGACGGGTTGGACAGTTGGACGCGGCGGCGATATGGACTCTGCGACGGCGATAAATGCGTACAATGACAAGGGCGCGTTCCGGTTTGCGCCGCGCAGGCATGATTCCTCACCCGAGACGCTGCTCGGACGCACGTTCAGCGGCGGGGATGAAAGGGAAGGCGAAGCGGCGCTCCTTATGCTTGCATCCCACCCGGCAACAGCACATCACATAAGCTTCCAATTGGCGCAGTACTTCGTGGCGGATCAGCCAGACACCGCGCTCGTAGATGCCATGACGCGAACATTCCGCGCCACCAACGGTGACTTGCGCGCGGTCGTGAGGACGATGGCAACGCATGAAGAGTTTCTGGCGCCAACGAATTTCGGAGCGAAGTTCAAGACGCCTTATCGCTATGTTGTTTCCGCCGCGCGCGCCACTGGTACCGCTCCCTTCTCAGTGGAGCCGCTCAATGCCGTGCTGGAAGATTTGGGTCAGCGAACCTATGGCTGCGTCTCACCGGACGGATATGCCTGCACGCAATCGGCATGGCTCGATCCGAACGGGTTGCTGCAGCGCCTCTCCTTCGCCATGCGCCTCGGCGCCGGCGAATACCGCCCGGTAACCGGTGCAAATTTCGAACCGGTCAATCCCGCGCCCTTGCGTGAAATGCTCGAGCCAGTGTTGAGTGCCGCCACACTGTCAGCCTTGGCGCAAATTCCCCGGGAAAAGCAGGCGGGAGCAATTCTCGGCAGTCCGGAATTCATGCGCTGCTGAGGTGGGTTAGAGGAGAGTCTGGATGAGACGCCGCGACTTTCTCGGTTATTCTGCCGCAGCAGGCGGATACGCGCTGGTTTCGCTTGGATCGCGCGGGTGGGCGCTTCAAAACCCCAACGCCGGCAAGCAACGCCTGGTCGTGATCTTTCTGCGCGGCGCCGTCGACGGTCTCAATGTGGTTGTTCCCTATACCGATCAGAACTATTACGCCATGCGCCCGACCATCGCCATTCCGCATCCGGGGCAAACACAGGGCGCGCTCGATCTCGATGGCCGGTTCGGGCTACACCCCGCGTTGCAGTCGCTCATGCCGGCATGGAAAGAGCGCAGTCTGGCGTTCGTGCATGCTTCCGGCTCACCCGATGAGACGCGATCGCATTTTGAAGCGCAGGCCTACATGGAAACTGGAACGCCGGGCGTAAAGATCACGCCGGATGGCTGGATGAATCGGCTCTTGGCGGCGCTTCCAGGGCAACACGCGCCAACCGAAGCTATAAATTTCGGAATGACTCTTCCGAAAATTCTGGCGGGAGCGACGCCGGTGGCGAGCATTCCCACGCACGAACGCGGTTACGGTCATGAAATGCATGCTCCGGCGGAGGACGAGGCGGCGAACGCCATCTTCGACCGCATGTACACCGGCGGTGATGCCATCAGCGTCGCTTACCGCGAGGGCCGGCAGGCGCAGACGCAGATCATGTCGGATCTCGCGCGCGACATGACCGAGGCGGCGGCTGGCGCGCCCTCCCCCGCAGGATTTGCCGATGACGCAGCGAAACTTTGTCAGTTGATGCGGCAGGACCCGACGATCCAGCTCGCCTTTTTCGGATTGAGCGGATGGGACACGCATGTGCGGCAGGGTGGCGCCGAGGGACAGCTCGCCTATCACCTGAAGGCGCTCGGAGAAGGGCTCGCCCAGCTAAGAACCGGTCTTCGCGACACTTACGGGCATACAGTGGTTTTTGTGATCTCGGAATTCGGCCGCACGGCGCATGAAAACGGTAACGGCGGCACCGATCACGGGCATGGGAATGTGATGTGGGTGATGGGGGGACCTGTGAACGGCGGAAAAATCTATGGCAATTGGCCGGGGCTGGATGAAGAGGAATTGCACGAAGGGCGCGATCTGGCGGTCACTACGGATTTCAGAGGTGTCCTCGCCGGGGTGCTCGGAGACCATTTGAAGCTTGGAAAGGCAGCACTGGCTGGAGTCTTTCCGCAAAACTCCGCCCAATCCGTATCCAATCTGATCCGGGTTGCGTGAGCGAGGCCGACCGGATAGTCCCCATGCATGGGAACTAACCTGGCTGCAGATTACTATAGCAGCAGCCAGCTTAGGATTCCCGGGGGATGTCCGAAGATATTTCCGAATCCTCGCCGATCGTCGTTGGGGGAACCGGAGGCTCCGGAACACGCGCTATCGTCAAATTCCTTGATAAATGTGGCGTCGACATGGGCGCGAAGAACGCGGTAGGTGATGCCGTCTCGTTCGTCGCCTTGCTTGATCGCCATATCAATTCGGTCCTCGGACTGACAAAGTCCACCCGATACGATCCTCACGATCTTCCTGCACAATTGCGAGATGCGGTTGTTT
Organism: Rhizomicrobium sp.; assembly: GCA_036264415.1. Taxonomy (GTDB): domain Bacteria; phylum Pseudomonadota; class Alphaproteobacteria; order Micropepsales; family Micropepsaceae; genus Rhizomicrobium. Next base: position 82,239 of record DATAQZ010000001.1, read on the forward strand.
CCGACTATCTGGCGGCAGCGCGCGAGCATCGCGCAAAGCACAACCGCCCCCGGGCCGGGGCCTGGGGCTTCAAAAATCCACGGCACATATTCCTCCTGCCGTTGCTCAACGTGGCGCTCCCGAAGGTGATATTTGTACATGCTGTTCGCGACGGACGGGACATGCTGCTTTCCGAAAATATCCGGCAGCCCAAGGATCATTTCCAGGCATTGTTCGGATATCCGTTTTCGAATTCCCCTGACGACACTGCGCGTTTCTGGTCCCTGACGAATCTTGATACAAGGCGGTTCGGGCGATCCTTGCTGGCTGATCGTTACGTCTGCGTGCGAATAGAAGATCTGTGCGGCCCGGATCCTCAAAAACATGTCGAGGCATTGGCGGAGGCCTTGGGTCTCGACCCGGAGAGGGCACTCCGGCGCGCGCGGATTTTCCAGGACCGGGAAAGCTACGGCAGGGGCAAAGCGGCTCAATTGGAGCTTTCACCGAAAACCAGAGTCGATTTCGAGGCTGCGCTGTCCGAATTTGGATATCTTCCCAAACTGGTGCGACAAGGGTGAGGCGCTTATTTGGCAAGCGCCAATTAGCCCTCAGAAATTCGGACATGAACCAATGGAGCTGGAACAAAAGCGATTCGTTCTCGGCATCGGCGCCCAAAAAGCCGGCACCTCGTGGGTGCGTAATTATTTGTGCAGCCGACATGATGTTTACTTCACGCCGGCCGAAATGCACTTCTTCGATTCGAAATACGGACCCACGAAAACGCGCCGCGCAAACAGACTATTGCTGAAACGCAGTGCTGGTAAGCCGCCGCAAAGCGAGCTGCTAAAGTTGAAGCTGGACTATATCCAACAGGAAAACGGGGCGGCCTCATACAAGGAATTTTTCCGCGCCCGCGTTCCGGAGAATACCGGCGTATTCGGAGAAATTACGCCATCCTATGCGCTCATCGGGGAAGCCGGCTACAGGGCGGCGCGCGAGATATTTCCCAATATCAGGGTCTTCTTTATCATGCGCGATCCGGCAGAGCGCTTTTATTCGCAGATTCGGATGAGTCGTGATCGTCACCAGAAGAATGCCACGCGAGTCTTGCAAAGCAAACTCCTGCTACGCGCGAAGAACGACCATCGATCTTTGTACGACTCTACCATTCGCGATCTCGAGCGTGCCGTCCCGCAGGAAAATGTCCTCTATCTGTTTTATGAAAAACTCTTCCAGCACGAGACGATGGAGCGCTTTTGCAATTTCCTTGGTGTTCCTTATGTGCCTGCCGACTTCGAACAAGTCGTCAATGCGGGAGGCCAGCGGGATCACATTTCCGACGATTTGGACAAAGCGATTCGCGCATGCTTTGAAACGACCTATGCTTTCTGCAGGGAAAAGTTCGGTGATCAGTTGCCGAAGGAGTGGCGCTGGCCTTAGTTTTGGCCTGGGCTTCCCGCAGTCGCGCTCTCACGCTTGCTCTTGAAGCACAACAACAACCGCCGAGATTTGCCCCGACATGCGTTTTGTGATCATCGCCGCCCCGAGAACCGGTTCAACCCACCTCACGAGTCTGCTCAACGAACAGAAAGACATTGCCTGCCACGGAGAGATTTTCCACCCGAAGAAGGTGTTTGTCCGTTGGCCGAGAGAACAAAAATCGCAGGATATCATGGAGAAGTTGATGCAATTGCGGGAGCGCAGCGCCCAGGAGTTCCTCGATTACATTTGCGCCAACAGCGGAGCGTACCGGCACGTTGGGTTTAAAATTTTTTCCGGGCATAACGACCGGTTTCTCGAAACGCTCATCTCCGATGATAGCATCAGAAAAATCGTACTTTGGCGGTCAAATCTGCTCGCCTCCTACTCGTCATCGCTGATCGCGCGTGGCACATTTGGCCGAAAGCCAAGCAAGCCACCGGAACCGCGGCAGGTCAGGTTCGACGCGGCAAGATTTGTAGCCTACGGCGAACGCCATTGCGCCTTTTACCGGAGCATGTTTGAACGGCTGAACGCGGCAAATCAGGTTTTTTTTACCGTGCATTATGAGCAAATCAACGATCCGTGGTTGTTTGCCAGCCTCGTGAGCTTCATCGGCGGCAATCCGGAAAATCTCGTAGCACGCAGCCGCAGGGAAAAACTGAACACATCCGCCATACTCTCGCGCTTTACCAATCCGGCCGACGTCACGGAATTTCTCCGCATCCATGACCTAAATGGCTGGGAATATGAATCACCCATTTCTCTGGACCCCTTCCAGATTCAAAAAGGCGATCAGGGTACTGGCGACTGACGCTCGCGAGCATCGTGGAGAAGGCGCGATTGCACGGGCCGACAGAAGGTACCATCGCATCTCGTGCCAAATTTTACAGGCGCAAAAGTGCCAGATTTCGGCAAATCAATCATCAATCGTGTAGGGCGTGATCCGATAGAATAGAGGATTTCGCGCGGCTATTTTCTCAGCGTGTGCAAGCGTGAGTCACCATGCGTTCGCCCTACACCAATCTGCCTCCTCGCGCGTTCTGGCGAACCGGCGTTACAAGTCAAGAACCCGAGTCCATCGCCGAACTCTACCGACCGAAATTTCCGATAACATCGCGTACCAGGGTTGCCACTGCCGGGAGCTGTTTTGCGCAGCATATTGCGAAGCACCTGCGCGCACGTGCATTCTCGGTCGTTGATGCCGAACCGGCACCGGCCGGACTGGATGCGAACTCCGCCGCGCAGTTCGGATTCGGTCTCTACTCGGCGCGTTACGGCAACATCTATACCGCGCGCCAACTTCTACAGCTCTTTCGCGAGGCCGAAGGGACTTTCCGCCCGGCAGATTTCGTTTGGCAAAAGGATGGCCGGTATTTCGATGCCATGAGGCCTTCCGTCGAACCAGGCGGCCTTTCGAAGGCGGACTTCGTTCGGAATTGCCGCGCTTATCATCTTCGACACCTTCCCGCGATTTTCGAAACGAGCGACGTTTTCGTTTTCACCCTCGGCCTGACCGAGACCTGGATGCACGCGCCGAGCGGTACGGTTTATCCGACCGCGCCAGGTACCATCGCCGGATGCTACGATCCTGCTGTCCATCAATTCCGGAACCTGACTTTTCAGGAAGTCTATGGCGATCTGGTCGAATTCATTGCCTTGGCGGAAAGGCAAAATCCCGACTTGGTCTTTTTGCTTACCGTATCGCCGGTACCACTGACAGCGACCGCAACGGGCAACCATGTGTTGGCAGCCACCACCTATTCCAAATCCGTGCTTCGAGCAGTGGCCGGCCAGTTGTCCGAGGAACGTGAGAACGTCGATTACTTCCCGTCCTACGAAATCATTACGGGTGCGCAGTCGCGAGGAAGATTTTTCTCCGACAACCTTCGTTCCGTGACGCCGCAAGGCGTCAGCGCGGTCATGGATGTATTTTTTGCGGCGCATGGGACAGGAGAAATTCCCCTGCAACCTTGGCCAGTTGACGATACTGAACAGCACGCCTCATCGCCGCCCAGTTACAACGACGAGGATGAGGTCGTCTGCGAAGAGATTCTGCTCGACGCCTTCGCGGGATGAGCAGAGTTTGCGTCATCGGCAATTCCCACATTTCGGCACTTGTACTCGGCTGGCGAGAAATCGCTCGAGATCACGCGCAGACAACTCTCGAATTCTTTGCCGCGCCTGGAACCAAGGTAAACCGCTTCAAGGTTTCCAGAGGCTCGCTCGTACCGCGATCGGCCACGTTGCGAAAGTTTCTGGCAGTGACGTCACAGCAGAAGACCATTTCCGGCGATTACGACATCTATCTTATCTGCGGCCTCCGGCTTGGAGTTCTTCATATGGCGCCGCTCTTCGGCCGATTCCGCCCGGAAGCACTAACGCCGGATGAACGCGCGCCGCTCTCGAACGAATGCTTCGCGCGGTCGCTGATAGGCTGTGTTTCTGCGAGCCTTGCAGTCGAAACCGTTCGCAAGCTGCGCGAAATCACCTCGGCACCGATCGCAGTAATTCCCGACCCGTTGCCGACGAAGAACTACGCTGAGTGCGATTTCCTGAATCGCGCGGAAGAAAGAGGAGAAGCGGAGACCGTCGCAAGTTTCTTTGAGGCGGCCTGCGTAGCCGTTTGCGCCGGTCTGAACGCCGAATGTCACTTCCAGCCCTCCTCTACAAAATCGGCGATCCTGCGCACGGATGTGACGTACAGCGAAGGCGCCATGCGCTTAAGAACCGGCTCCGCGGTCGAGCACAGGAACCCGCTCTCGATCGCCAGGCACATGAACGGCACATATGGCGCGTTGGTCCTCCGGGAAATTCTCGGCACGTCTGCTTCCCGTTCGAATTCCGAGTAACAGTAACAATGTTTGGCGTCCTCAGGTGCGCCGGGCGGCAGCGCAACGCGAAGAACCCGGCAGCTTGAGCGGCAGGCCATTTTGGCCAAGTTAACATCCTCATATGCTCAGCGGCGTACGAGAATTATCGCGCCCGACTTCTCTTCGGAGCCGTTGTCGGCCGACATCACTTCATTTTTTCGATTCGGATGTGCAGCGACGGAAAAATTGGCAGACAGTTTCCGCGACCCCGACCGGGTCCAGTATCTCGTAATCGGCCTCTTTGCCCCCGCCGCCGACCATGTTTGCCGGTATCGCTTCCGGCATCACTCCATTTTCCAGCCGTGACGGCGCGTACCAAACGGCTGCCTTCAGAGAAATGATCCTGCGACTTGCGTGTATCATCCCGGGTACCTCGGTCGTCCAGCCGATCTTGTGCTGAACGGTACCGATATGACAAAAATAGCAAGTCGACAGCGGGGCTATTGCGATGCAATCGAGAATGCTCCAGCCCCCCAGATTGATAAATTGCTGCGATTGCGAAGGTGCGAGTCTGCCGGCGATATCGGCGATTGTCGCATCGATTTCTTTTTTAGAGCTGTGCGCGGCTGTGCGATAAAAGCGGATGTCGTCGTCGTCCGACTGTTTCCAGTCCTCAGGCAAAGAAAATCCGTCGAATAGAACCGTGCAGGCCGGAAAGTCGCGGAGGAGCCGGATCCCCAGTTCGGTGAGCGCCTCTCGCTGGTTGGTCGGTTTCGGACCCTGCGCTCTGACGCTGATCCAGAACGCCGGCGCATTCGTTGTACGAATTTCCTCGTCAAGCTTTCGCGCTTTGCTACTCGCCGAACCTCTCGCATGCGCCACGATGCGCCTTCTGATAGAAGACGTGACGCAGTAGCTGCCGAGATTTACGAGCAGCTTGCCCTTCCCGTTGGCGGTCGAGGGCGAGCGACCGCAAAGTCTCGTGATTTTCCAGGCGGCGATTTCTGGAAACAATGCCTCAAGGGGGCCGAGCGGCTCCCGCATGACAAGCAACTCGGGAATTCGACCTCGCATGTCGGCGAGCAGACGCTCCAGCGCCGGGAGCTCGTTCCAGAGGTGATGGGCAAAATTCTTATGGCCCAGCAGGATGGTGACCGGTTGAGGGCCGCTATCAGCAAGAGGCTGGCCTTCCTGCGCTACGAGAATGTCGCGGAGCGCAGCGAGATGCTTTGGTTCGATACCGCGCTTGTCGTTTTCGATATCCCATCGGACGAGAAGATTCGCGCCGGGGACGAACAGCGCAATTAGCGGGTATCCGAATTTCACCCGGGCAGCCGCCACAAAAAACTCTTCGGTCTCGCAAAACCTGTAAAACGTCCGGCCCAGTGCCACAAACGATTCTGTGGTGCGCGTCGGCCGCCCGCTCAATGGCGAGACAATTTCCAACGCTCCGGAATTTACGGCCTCCCGCTGATATCGCCGGCCAAAGCATTCGTCCGGCGCACCCAACTGCGACCTGATATGACTCAGAAAGTCGGCAAAATGCGGAATAAAAGGTTCATATTCCGCTCCGGAGATCGCACCGGAATCCCCCGACCCGATCTTCCAGATCCTCACTTCCGTCGGGTCAACAACAGCACGGCTCATCCGAGATCCAATACCCATTTTCCGCTCTCTGCAGAGACTTGCATCTCTACAGTTGAAACTTGGCTTGCCAATCCATATAGCGGGGCGGCCGCACCAGCAAAGAGTTTGCGGATTGTCCAGAACACTTTTTGTGCACCTCGGGCCTAGGAAGACCGGGACGTCGGCGCTCCAGCACGTAATGCGCAATCACGACAACTCAATTGTCATTTATCCAAAGGTGGGTCTCTGGGGCGACGGATCGCATCATGGGCTGGTATTCCGTTTTTTGGATGTCGACCGATCCGGCAAGGGACCAAAAGAAGATATTGGTACGCTTTTCCGTGCCATTCGGGAAGAAACGGAAAAAAGCGATCATGACATCCTCATCAGCTCCGAAGCGCTTCGGACGGGAACCGACATCGGAGGGTTCGTCGAAGCTTTGCGTCCCTATGTGGGCGGCGATTCGACAGCTGTGGAACTGCTCGTCACTTACCGGGAGCACTTTGCGAGAGCAGCGTCATGGTACAACCACCGCATTCGCGCCGTGGGAGAAAAGCGCTCCCCCGACGAGTTCCTGAACGACCTTGCATCCAACCTGTGCTACGAACCCTTGCTGACGGAGCTCGGCAAACTTGGTTTCGCGATTTCGATGTTGAATTACGATCCGCCGCAATCGACCGTGGCGAGATTTCTCGCCCATATCGGGTTTCCGCCGTCGTCAATCCCGGAAGTGGAAGCAAAGCGCATATCACTGAGCCCAAGGGGCATGATAATCAAACTTGCAATCAACAACCTGATAGCGGACAAACAGTTGAACGGCGAGTGCTATCGGAAATTTCGCAGATTGCCCGACGCGCATTCGCCGTCCCAGTTCATATTTGGGCCGGAAGCCGCCGCCAGGGCAGAGGAAGTGTACCGGCCCGATCGGGAGTTTTTGCGCAGCAGATTTGATGTGCAGGCCGAGCCCCCGTTTACTGACGCGCAATCAAACGCGCTGTGCCTGCTTCCCGAGGAATATGACGAAATTGCCGCCATAACGAGAAGCATGGGACAGCTCGGCAGTGATATTCTGCGCTATGTCGCGCCCTACATGAGGACGCGGGGTTGTTAACGCACGCGCCGATTGGCTCTGCCGGCGCGCCAGGCTTGGACTCGTCCAGGTCATTCCGGAGCTTGTAGGGCGCGGCAATGTTGCCGGGCCGCTGCTGCGGGCTATACACCGGCGGTAGCTCCCTTGCTATAGAGGATTTGACACGTTGGCCGTTAACGGGGAGGCGAGCGTAGCAAGACGGACGCGCGCTTTGCCCCAATTTACTGTCGACTCCATTCGGCTTCCTCGCGACGACGGGGACCTCGAGAACGTCGAGCAACAAGGAGTTCCCCATCTCCGGCACTTCCTCGATCACATTGCACATCTTCAATCCGGGAAGGATGAGCGCTATGGCCGTCGCTATCAGCTGGAAACCGTCCAGCGCGGCAGCCTGCTGCTCCCTTCGCCTTACACCGGTGAGGTGGTAAGCGCGACCCGCTCTTTTCTGGTGAGCGGCAAAATCTTCTATTGGTTCAGCGGAGCTCCGGATTTTTACGTCGCGAGCTCTCGGATCAGCCGCGGATACCCTTTGGCCGCCCTTGTACTTCCCGCGGAGCACCGAATGTTGCGTTGGGAGCCGCTCGGCAGCCGAGGATTGGACCTCCGCCATCTGGATAAGCTGATCGATCAGCGCTCCGGCGAGGCTCCGCTGGAATTCGACGGCTCGTCCCGTGTGATGGTGGTCATGGGCAATCGCAACTTTGCCCACCACTTGTGGAATGAGCTTTCAGCTCTTGATCGGCTAGTCTCAAAATATGGCCAGGGCCATTTGTCGGACATATTCATCAATCGCGAGCCGCTGGGTGACGTAGAGAGGATGTTTCCGGAGATTGCCGGTTTAAAAATACATCGGGCGCGCGGCGCGTCGATGCCGGACGGGTTGTACGTTAATCTGGGCAGCTATTGCATTTCGAAATCGATGCGGGGCCGATTGCTGAAACATGCGCGCAGGGAGGCCAGCAGCGAGGTCAATGCCCTGATCTCGCGCATAAAAGCAATCGGAGGTCCGGTATTTTGGCTAAGTGTCCGAATGCAAAATCCGACCTTGGAAAATCAGCGAGAAGTTATGGTCGCTATCTGCCGGCGCCTCCTGAATTTGAACGTCCGCTGCTCCATCCTCATGGACGGCTTTTCACTTCCGGAGGACTGGTCGACGGCGGGCGACACCATCGCCGAATCTTATCGCGCATCGGCCGACACTTCGCGAGCCGAGATCGATGCCATTGTCGAGGAAGTTTCGCGCACAAGTCCGTGGAGCCGGCAGTTGGTCGTCAATATAGGCGGGATCAGACTCCTGGATACGATTGCCCTGGCCGAATTGGCGGATGCTTACTTCTGTCATGGCGGATCCGTTCAGCACAAGATCGGTTGGACGGCGAATAAGCCCGGCATTATTCACGGACCTCGCAAGCTGATGTCGAAGGATCCGATCAGTTGGCATAGCGATCGCCTCGAGGGAGCGGTGCCGCCGTTGCCGTTGCCGATACAGATGATCCAGGATGTCGAAAGCGATTTACGTGAGAAGAATTATCGTGTGAAGAGCGGGGCCGTTGCGCAGTTTGTCGCGAATTATTTTTCCTATCACGTCAGACATTGAAGGATAAGCCGGTGCATTTAACGGGAGTCGATCTCCTTGCCGGCTAAGCTGCCGCGCTGCCCGTCGCCTGCGATGCTTTGTTCCGCGAAGATTTGCGAGCCTTGGTCCGCCCGGGCGGCGCATCCCGCAAGGGACCAAGGAACAGTTCGCCTTCGTAAGCCCAATGCATGAGATTTCGCCGCCGCAAAAAATTCTCGACAATGTCGGGATTCGAAAATCGTGAAAGAATGTACGCCGGGTTCTGTTTTACAGTGCGCCCCTTGGACGCTGCTTCGGAAGTTTCGGTTCCGAGGAATTGCAACAGATTTCCGAAGAATTCACGCTCGTTGATGTCCTCGTAGTTGATCAGGTGATAATATTGTGCCGATCCTCGAAGTTTCGACATCACGCCGTCGTAATAACGATTATACTTCCTGGAGAACCTGATGAACTCGTGCTCGTCGAACGGCACAACTGAGTTGACAGCTTCGACAGGGTCGGCGGCGGCCTTTGCGCGCAATGCGTACTCACCGCTTTGAGCGGCTATCAGTTTCGACGAATAGTTGGCCAGAACGTTCCTGCGGAACAGTACAACTTTCTTGATGGCGTGATCCCTTAAAATCGCCTCAAAGACAAGCTCGCTTTGTCCCTTGAGTATCTTGAATCCAACCTCCCGGCAGCCGTAGTTCATCGCAAAAACACGCTTCAGAAACTCTTGCGAATCCTGCTCTCGCAGCTTCGTCAGTTCGGAAATTACGCCGGGGCTCTGATCAGCCTTTTCCCAACGCAGATTGAGCCTCTTCGCGTGGCAAATCTCACCGTTGCAAAATATCTCCTTCTGCGCATGGAGAAGATTGCTGAGGTGTGTGGACCCGGTACGGGGAGAAGCAATGACTGCGAAGGCCATAACGATAACCTCACTGCCGTCCCGGAACATCGCGGCCACCGCTTTGCTCCCGGTCGGCAAACGTCGCCCGGGCAAAGCGTCGGTCGATGATCAACTCTGCCGCCATTTGCATCAGAAGGTAACGCCAGCCAGTCGCCATACATGAGCTGGCCTGCGGCTGCTGCGCTTGCTGCACTCCAAAAATAGAATTACTTTGGAATGGGGCAGAGGGCAATAGACGCTGCTGCGTCCAGCACTCTCCCGACAGGAAGGAAGCATGAGCAAGTTGGCAAGCACAATGGATGTTCAGGAGCGACTCGCGATTGCCGAACGCGCCATAGCGGACGCCGCCGCACGCATAAGCGAACTTACCCAGGCACTCGGCGAAATCGCGCAGGTAGCGGAAAGCGACATTTCGCAGTCGAAGCCGATCACCATTGGAGCCGATTCGGTATCACCGTTTTGTATTGGTTTTTATCAACGCGAATTCGATGCTGCCGACCGGCCATATCGCTGGACCGGCCGCGGAAATCTGTTTGAACTCCGGTTTCCGTTGAACCGCAGCTTCGGTTGGGATTTTTCCATGGAGCTTCAGCACAATGATCACGTGGATCTCGGCAGACTCCGCGGGTATGTGGATTATCTCGAAATCCCCCTGGAATTCGGAACATCGGAAGCCGTCGTCCGCGGCGTGATCCCGCCGCGCGCGTTCGGCCGCCAGGCGGTGCTGACGTTTTTGCTGCCAAACCTCTTCGTTCCCAATCAGATCAACTCCGAATCTACCGACATGAGAACCTTGGGACTGGTCTTTTACGAACTTCATGCCGTAGCGACCATCCTGAACGAGGAGCGCGCGACTGCACCGGCAGCCATGCGCAGTGAAGCGCAACCGGAAGAGCTTGTGCGGAAGGCGCGTACGTCAGTTACAGCCGGCACAGTTCGTTCGATGAAGGTGTTATAGGGGTAATCAGGGGCCGGGCAAAACGCTCTGTGTCGGAAGTACAAAATGAGAATTGATGCGAGTTTGCGACCTGGCGAGCGGATCGACGGCGGCGTTACAGCCTCGCATGTGCATGAAATCACAGCGGTGATTTGCACGCACAACCGGTACGATGTCCTTCCCGATGCGATTGAGAGTCTCACGGCGCAATCACTGCCTGCCGATACGATCGAGATTATCGTCGTCGACAATTCGTCCGACACGGCGACGCAAAAAGACTATTGGAGCTTGCACGAACTGCCGGAAAACGCGGCTTTGCTCGTGGAAAGGACCCCAGGTCTGTCACGGGCCAGGAATCTGGCACTGAAGGAGTCGCGCGCGCCGGTCATTGCCTATCTCGACGACGACGCGATCGCGATGACAGATTGGTGCGCTTCCATTGTGGACGCCTTCCGATCGTTTGAGGACGCCGGCATTGTGGGGGGGCCGGTCGAACCGATCTGGCCCGGCACTGCGCCGTCCTGGCTGCACAAGTGGCAGCGGGGATTTCTTACAATAGTCGATTACGGCAACGATTTCCGACCGTTGAACGACGGCGAGTGGCTCGCGGGTACGAATATCGCCTTTCGCACTTCCGCACTGAGAGAGGCGGGCGGCTTTAATGAGGCGCTGGGCCGGACTGGCACGACCCTTCTTTCGAACGAGGAACTGGCGATCACCCGCAGAATCATGAATTCCGGGTTGCAGGCTTACTACCTGCCCCAGGCCAGAGTTATGCACCGCATCCACGCGGAACGGGCCACGCAGCGCTGGCTGCGCCAGCGGGTTTGCTGGCAAGCCGTCTCCGATCTGCTCTCGGCGGCTCAGCGGCCCACCAAAGAGCGGTGCTGGGCCGATCTGGCTTCCTATCTCGGCGGCTTGCCGGTCGAGATGCGCGGCATGAGGGGATTCTTCCTCGATACGCCGGATCCGGAGACATTCTATGCGCAGTGCCGTGCCCTGGAGGCGCTTATGCACCTCGCGCTGAATGAGGCAGAGGATCCCGAACGCGAATGACGCGGACGAACGGACTGCAGCATCGTCGCAAGGCATTGATTCTGTCGCCTAGCGCGTCGCATCCGCAGGATCACGGCAATCGCAATCGCGTGTTTCAGACCACGTCTTTATTGAAGGATGCCGGATACGAGGTCCACTTTGTTCTTTACCCCTTCGAAAGCGATTGGGTGAACGAGGTGCCGGCGTCCGCTGCGGAGATGCGCGAGGCGTGGGACTCTTTTGTCGCTCTTCCGCCCTCGCGCCCCCTCCACATGCCGGCAGCGGGTGAGCATCACCTTATCGATGAATGGTGGGATCCCCAGATCGGCACCTATCTGGAATGGCTGTTTGCGCGCGACTGGTTCGATGTCTTCGTGGTCAACTACACCTTCTTTTCGAAAGCATTCGATTATGCGCCCGCCAGCACCGTAAAGGTCCTTGAAACCCACGACATGTTTGCCGGCCGGAAGGAGTTGTTCGCGACTTATGGCGCGCCAGCCGAATTTTTCTATACGACGCGCGATCAGGAACAACTCGCGCTCGACCGGGCCGACATTGTCATCGCGATCAAGGACGCTGAGGCGGCCAACTTGCGCCGTAATACAAAATCGGCCGAAGTGATCTCGATACCTTTCTACATGAAGCACGAACCTTTGGCACCGCGTGCGGAGCGGCTGCAGAAAACGGAGGAGCTTCGCGTCGGATTCATCGGTGCACTGAATTCCGTCAATGTGCTTAACATGCAACGCTTTCTCGAGCGCTTCGAGAAATACCGGACGATCTACATGCCGCCGCCGATATCCATTTCGATTGCAGGCGACGTGTGCCTTAAGCTGCACGCCAATTCTCCCGCCATCGAACTCCTGGGTCGGGTGGACGACGTGACGGCCTTCTATCAAAGCATCGACATTGTCGTTGCCCCGATGTCGTTCTCCACCGGAATCAAGATCAAGGTTGGGGAGGCTCTGAGTTGGGGAAAACCCGTGGTGGCGACGCAGAACGGTTTCGACGGCTTTCCTCCAGTCGATCCATTTCACAGTCTCGAGTCGGTGGACGCAGTCTGCCGGGCGCTGATGAAGCTGTCGTTCGATCGCGAACGGTTGCAACTCCTTGAACAGCGCACCGAAGTGGCGGCGCGGCTTGCCCAGCGCCGGTGCCTCGACGGATACAGGGCGCTGAACAAGGCAATTTTGCGCCGGTCCCGGAGAATTGCATTCATTACCGACGCGGCGATCTGGAAAAGCGATTCCATTCGGCAGACGCGACTTGCCCAATGGTGCGAGTTGTGTACGTACATCACGCGCACCACGGTCATTTACGTGGGCGCCGATGAACCTGGAAAATTCCCGAAGACCGCATTGCAGCTTGCGCGATTTACCGATCTTCTTTCGCCCGGCAAGACGCCCGCGGATGCGCTACGCGTCATCGACATGCTTCGGCAATCATACGAGGTTATCGAGGTCGTTCTGTCGGTCGGAGGAGATTTTGGAAGGCAGATCCTGGATGGGTTGAAGAAGCGTGTTCGATTTGTGACGCTCGACAATTGGGTACCGGAGCTCGCCGCGATGGCGGCCGAGCAGGGCGCAGGCGCGGAAGCGGATCTGTGGCTGAGTTCCGACGAAATGAATGTCCTGGCCCGCGGGATTTCCACCACGGCCACGCGGTATCTGCCGGCCGGCCTGGACGTGTGGAGAAAGAAAAAATCCACTTCCGAAATCCTTGTTGCCTTGTGCGCACCGGATCCGGAGGATCTCGCCGGCGTGAACTTCCTGTTGGAGACCGAGACGACCGCGGGCAGCATTTCGCTCTCGGATTTCCGCCCGAATGAAGAGGGCGGTGACGAGACGGTTCTTTTCTCGCAGCTTAGAGATCGCGATATGCCGCGCATCATCGTTTCCATAGGCCAAAGCCGTCGCGCGGCGGAAATTGCGCGCTGTGTGGCTGCCTACTGGAGCATCGAATACCTGCACCTCTCGGCCGCGGAATTCCCGTATATGCTCGGCAACGGCGACCCCGCCCTGATGTGCTTTTCCTTTGCGGATGTCGCGCGTTACCTCTGCACAGAAACAAATGGCGAAATCAAATATCCATCACATGGCGGGGATGTCGGCTGGAGCACGTACTGGCGACTGATTACCAAGCGCAAGGTTCTCAATGGCGCACGGAGCGATCCCGCTGCCGCGCCTCGACATGAATTCCATGTCCGCGTGTAGGAGAAGCTAGGTGTTGGGTGCCGAACAGCGGAACCTGAGCGACCTTACGCTTCTTATTTCTCACGACCGCTCGGGCAGCCATTATCTCGGAAGCTACATTCGTTCACTGCCGCAGCAGACGATGACGGACGAGGTCTGCAACGTGCAGGCGCTCGACCCGGTGCAGGATCCGCTCTCGTTCTTCGGCTTCAGGCACCGCCGCTCGCTCGAAGATCCCGACTATTCGCTAAGGCGTACGCCGGCAGTCGTATGGAAGCTGCTGGATGAGTATTTTGCCTTTGCGCTGGAGAGTTCGCAATCCGGCGGCCTCACCATCGATATCAAGTACGGGCACATCCACAATTTCGAGGCCGCATGGTGGCCGATATTCCGCAAGCCGTTGCTTTTCGAATACGCCGGCTCGCGCAAGATCAAGGTCATTCACCTGTCCCGTTGGAACAGTCTTGAGACGGTAATCTCCGGTGACGTTGCCGAGTCCCGAAAAGTCTGGCACGCCGTCGGTTCGCAAAAGGCCGCCGGGCCTGCGGACGCCGTCGACGTGAACGTCAAGCACCTGGCGCGTCAGATCCAGTTTTTGAACGAGCAAAAGGCTGCCATCTTCCGTTGGACAAAAAACCTGCGATGCCTGCCCGTCCTTTACGAAGAACTGGTTGATCCGATCCACGGGCGCGCTTCCAGGGAGCGCGTGGCGGAGTTTCTCGGCTCGCCGCCGCCGAAGGAATTCTCAAGCCCGTACCGGAAAGTGACTCCGGCGATTCACCTCGTGATTCGCAACTGGGACGAAGTCAGCGCCTTCTGCAGGGAAAACGAACTTTCCCACTACCTTCTGAGGATGCCGCGGTGAATAACCCTCTGGCGATCGCGTGCGACAATGAGCGTTGATGCCGTTCCCGCCGCGCGCCGCCGTCGCAAGCTGGACGGCAAAAACATCCAGGCCGAAACCCTGTGCTTTGTCATCGGCAGGCCGCGAAGCGGAACGACCGTGTTCAAAGCCATGCTGCAGACGCACCCTGAGGTCTGGAGCCTGCGCGAGGTGCTGAACGAGAACAATCCCCGTTCGTACTTCAACTTCCTCAGGCGCCTGCAGTCGGAGGATCGTGATGCCCTCTTGCCGAGCCGGTCGGTGGCAAACTTCGTGAAGTATCTCGGCTGGTGCAGAACAACCGCGCTCGAAAAGCAGCCGCAAAACAAGGTTGTGGTCCTCGACGTGAAATATGATCAGGCGCACCTTCTTTGCGAACCGTGGTGGAGCATCACTTCGCTTCCGCGCATATTTTCCCTGATGCGCGAACTCGGCTGCAAGGTCATCGACGTGCACCGCAACGATGTCGTCCGGCTCGTGATCTCCAATCAGATTGCCATCAAGACCCAGATCTATCACAGCAACAAACTCGAGCCCGGCACAGGCCAGGAAGCAAAAGTGCACATCGATCCCGATCGTTTGCAGCGCGAAGTCAATGCGACATTCCAGGCCTACGAAAAGGTGACACGCCACTTCCGCGGTTATCCGGGCTATCTTCAGATCGCCTATGAAGACATGTTCGAAGGGGACGCGTTCTCGGAAGCCCTGGTTCAGCGCGTCGCCTCGTTTCTCGGCATCTCGGCCCAGTTCGAAAGGAAACCCCAACTGAGCAAGCTCCTCGCCGACGACATTTTCTCTTATGTCGAGAATGCCGACGAAGTGCGCGCGTCTCTGGCAAGGCAGGAGCCGCCGCGAACAGCTGTCACGTCGGCCGGCGCGACAGAGTCGAGCTAGCACGCCTCGGGGTCAGCGACAGGAAAGCCGAGAGACATGGGAGCCGAGGTTTGCCTGCTGCTGGCGGTGGAGCGATCGGGAACGCACCTCCTCCGCTCATTGCTCGGCAATGTGCGCGCTGTCGTCGCGCCCGGGGAGGTTTGCAACGCTACAATCCCCCATAACCGCACCGCAAATTCCTCGTTTTTTCGGTACAGAGAGCAGGCGTGTCTCGCGGATCACGAGCTCTTCTTCCCCACCGAACCCGTTCACCGCAGATTGCTCGACGGTTACCTCGATTTCCTGCGTTCATCCTATGCCGGAAAAAAGCTCATTGTCCTGGACGTCAAATACGCACACGTACATAATTTCAACTTCTTCTGGTGGGACCCGCTCGAAAAGCCGTACCTCGTCCAGTATGCGAAGAGGAACGGACTCAAGGTGCTGCACCTCGTCCGGCGCAAAGTGTACCGAACCGCGATTTCCGGCTTCTACGCCAATGAATCCGGTGTCTGGCGGGCAAAATCCGAGCACGAGACGAAGCTGATCCGCATTGCCGTCGATCGGGAGAGGCTGGAGAAAAAGGCCCGCGCCATCGCGCGCTCCATCGCCCGCTTTGAAGACTGGCTTTCGGACTGCCCGCACCTCGAGATCGCGTACGAAGAGCTGACCGAGAACCGCGATGCCAGCCTGGCGTCGCTCCAATCCTATCTCGGCCTGAAACATCCGATCGCCGACGCGCCCGGCTTCGTGAAAACCACGCCGCCGCTCGAGGAGACCATCGAAAATTTCGGCGAAATCGAATCCCTGCTCGACCTCGATTGGCGAGACCTTCGTATCGGCCGGCGCGACAAACGTCGCCGCCAGGCGCGGCATGACGAGACGGCGGAGGGCTAAGGTTGGCGGGCAACGTCCCTGTTTATCAGGCAATTTACAGGACAATCTGCGTGCCGGAGGGTATCCAAGCCGGTTTGGCCGGCCAATAGCACAGCGGATTCAACGGGATAGACCCAACGGTCCTGCGCAAAATAACAGACGGGAATTTCCTCGGAACAGGGGAAAACAGGAATTTTGCGCCGTGCCAGCAGGCCGGTGCCGGCCGGACTCCTCCGGCAAGTAAGAGCAGCTCGCTGCCCCAGAAGTGGCGGGCGGTGCCATCGGCACCCTTCGGGAACAGGTTGTTCATTCTGCGGGCCAGAGCGGGGACAGGACCGAATAAAGCCCCGGAGGTTGTCTCCGGGGCTTCGTTCAATCGAGGGAATCTCAATGGCCGGGTGGTTGCGGGGACAGGATTTGAACCTGTGACCTTCAGGTTATGAGCCTGACGAGCTACCGGACTGCTCCACCCCGCGACACGAGGACGGCGCCATCTGCGCTGTACAATTCTGGCGCAGGGCGGCAAACGGAAGGCGGGGTTGAAGGCGTCTTTTGCCGGCCTGGCAGCGACCGACTCTCCCGCGGCTTGGGCCGCAGTACCATGGGCGCTGGGGGCTTTAACGGCCGAGTTCGGAATGGGATCGGGTGGAATTCCCCCGCCAGAACCACCAGGCCGGCAAAAGACGCTGACACTCAGAGTACAGAATACAGAATACGGGGATCAGAAGGGATTCTGATACCTGTATTCCGTACTCTGTGTTTTCTGATTCCTGGACTCTTTTCCAGACATGAAACGGTGCTGCGCGTTCAAGCGCCGATCGAGCGATTAGGACCAGTAAGCTCAACGCATTGCTGCGCTTACACGCCTGGCCTATCGACGTGGTCGTCTTCCACGGCTCTCAAGCGAAACCTGGTTTTGAGGTAAGTTTCCCGCTTAGATGCTTTCAGCGGTTATCTCGTCCGCACATAGCTACCCGGCAGTGCCGCTGGCGCGACAACCGGTCCACCAGAGGTGCGTCCATTCCGGTCCTCTCGTACTAGGAACGGCTCCTCTCAAGTTTCGAACACCCACGGCAGATAGGGACCGAACTGTCTCACGACGTTCTAAACCCAGCTCACGTACCACTTTAAATGGCGAACAGCCATACCCTTGGGACCTGCTCCAGCCCCAGGATGTGATGAGCCGACATCGAGGTGCCAAACC
>DATAQZ010000005.1:0-4057 GCA_036264415.1 Rhizomicrobium sp.
GCATCTATGTCGGATGAAGTCGAATTCCAGCCGAAACTTGCGCGCAAACCGCAGGACGCAAGCTCGGGCCGCACGCCCATTGCCTTGAGCACATGAGATTGCTGAACCTTGCCCGACGAACAGGCAGCGCCGGAACTTACCATCACCCCGTCAAGATCAAGCGCGATCACGGCAGTCTCCGCGCCAATGCCCGGAATGGCGAAATTGGACGTGTTCGCCAGGCGGGGTGCCGCCTCGCCGAAAATCACAACATCGGGAAAACGGCTTTTCAGTCCCGCTTCAAACCCATCGCGCCATTCGCACGGCTGCGAAACATCGTCGCGCCTGGCGACTTCTGCAGCGGCGCCGAAGCCGGCAATTCCGGTCACGTTCTCCGTGCCGGCGCGGCGGCCCTTTTCCTGACCACCAGGCATTTGCGGCGTAAACGGTGCGCCCGCCTTCATCACCAGCGCGCCCGTGCCTTGCGGACCGCCGAATTTATGCGCCGACAAAGTCAGGAAATCCGCACCAAGCGCTGCGCAATCGACGGCTATTTTTCCGCAGGCCTGCACCGCATCGATCAAAAGCAGCGCCTCCCAACGACGTGCCAGCGCGGCTGCCTCTGCGATCGGCTGAATCACGCCTGTTTCATTGTTCGCCGCCATCACGGCAACGAGCGCGCGGCCTCGGTGTTCAGAAAGCAACCGCTCAAGCGCATCGAGTTCCAGCACACCGTCTGTCGTGACCGGAATGTGCGCGAACTCCACTCCGAGCCGCTCGGCAATTGCAGCAGCTGCCTTCAGAACTGAATCGTGTTCGATTGCAGAAACGACCAATCGTGTGATTTTTCCCGGGACTGCCGTCCCGGCGGCATGGACGGAAGAGACGCCCGCGATTCGCGGAGCTTCCGCGCTAAAAACCGCCCCCCAGAGCGCGAGTGCATTGGCCTCGCTGCCGCCGCTGGTGAACACGACATCGTCCGGGTTTGCGTTCACGAGCCCTGCAACCTCGTCGCGCGCCTCGTCGACCACCGCACGGGCAAGACGGCCGGCGCAATGAATTGCCGACGCGTTTCCACCAACCTCGAGGGCGCGCTGCATGGCAGCCTTGGCTTCTGGCCGAAGCGGGGACGTCGCGTTGTGATCGAGATAGGTCATTCTTCACGCAGCCTCGCGTGTCTCGCCCGAGTTTCTCAGTCGCGCCATTCCCAGGACACGCTTCTCGACGACATCGGCCAGCGACACCGAGGACAGAAACACGTGAATCTGCCGGCCGAGTTCTTCCCAGAGATCATGCGTCAGGCAGCGGGCCGTCGTGCCGGTGCAGCCTTTCGGGCTGCCCGGTTTGCAGCGCGTGGCACTGATCGGCTCGTCCACGGCGAGAATGATGTCGGCGACGCGCAGTTCGGACGGCGCACGGCTCAGCCGGTAACCGCCTCCCGGCCCTCGCACGCTTACGACGAGGCCTCCTTTCCGGAGCTTGGCGAACAGCTGCTCCAGATAGGAAAGCGAGATTTCCTGGCTTTCCGCGATCTCGCCCAGCGATATCGGCCCGGGTTTCGCCTCTCGGCTGGCCAGATCGGCCATGGCCATAACCGCATAGCGCCCTTTGGTGCTCAATCTCACGGTCTACTCCTCCCGCTCCGCCGCATTCTGCTTGCTCTTGGGGGGCTGCTTCGGTGTAGAAACGGCACCCCACACGGCGCAGTGCTTGATTTGGCGGCGGGTACCATTCCCTACTGTAATGGTCAACTATAGAGCAGCGTTTCCCCAACAAATGGCGATTTTTACAGGAATTTCAAGGCGCAGGCTCGTTCGCCCAATTCCGAGTAACCCGCTAAGGCTTGGGACCGGCGCCGCGGACGCTCCGGGCTAAGGCCGCATGCCCGATATCATTCTTCCCGGTCCGGCCGGACGGATCGAAGTCCGGCATCAGCGTCAGAAGACGGCAAACGCGCCCATGGCGCTCGTTCTGCATGCCCATCCGCAGTTCGGCGGCACGATGAACAACCCTCTTGTTTACGACCTTTATCACATGTTCCTCAGGCTCGGCTGCACCTCGGTCCGTTTCAACTTTCGCGGCGTGGGCCGCAGTCAGGGAACGTTCGACAACGGCGCCGGCGAACTCTCCGATGCCGCCGCCGTGCTCGACTGGATGAACACGCTCTACCCAAATCCGTCTTTTGTCTGGGTTGCCGGGATCTCGTTCGGCGCCTGGATCGGGATGCAGCTTCTCATGCGGCGGCCCGAGATCACCGGCTTCGTATCGATCGCGCCGCCCGCCAGCATGTACGATTTCGCGTTCCTCGCGCCATGCCCCGCCTCCGGCCTGATGGTGCATGGAACGAAAGACCAGGTAGTACCGGAAGCCGACGTACAGAAACTCGTTGACCGTCTGTCGGCGCAGAAGGGAATCAAGATCACCTACACCAAGATCGAAGGCGCGAACCATTTCTTCGACCGCCACGAGTCTGACGTGCTCGAGGCCGTCGAAGCTTATGTCTCGAAGGTGATGAGCTCTCCGCGCGAGGGCCGCTGATGTCGGCCGCGGCCCCGAGTTTTCAGTCGGATTTCCTGAAAACCTTTGTGGCGCGCGGCCAGTACTACGATTGTACGAACCCCAGCGGTCTCGACCAGCGCCTGAGCGAAGGACGGGTGGTCGGTTATGTCGGGTTCGACTGCACGGCGCCGAGCCTTCACGTCGGCAACCTTGTGCAGATCATGACGCTGAGGCGCCTGCAACAGGCAGGGCACAAGCCCATCGTGCTGATGGGCGGCGGCACGACGAAAGTGGGCGATCCTTCCGGCAAGGAGGAAGCGCGCCAGCTCCTGACATCCGAACAGATCGAGACGAACAAACTGTCCATCCTGAAGAGTTTTGAACGTTATCTCTCTTTCGGCGATGGACCGTCGGCAGCAGTCATGGCGGACAACGCCGAATGGCTGGACCGGCTCGAATACATCCCCTTCCTGCGCGATGTGGGCCGCCATTTTTCGGTCAATCGCATGCTGACGATGGACAGCGTACGGATGCGGCTCGAACGCGAACAGCCGCTCACCTTTCTCGAATTCAATTATATGGTGCTGCAGGCCTACGATTTTCTGGAGCTTTACCGCCGCTACGGCTGTGTCCTGCAATGCGGCGGCTCTGACCAGTGGGGCAACATCGTGGCCGGAATCGATCTGGCGCGGCGCATCGACAATGCCGAATTTTTTGGTTTGACCTCCCCGCTGATCACCACGTCGAGCGGCGCCAAGATGGGGAAGACGGCGGCCGGCGCGGTGTGGCTCAGTCCTGAACTCTGTTCGCCCTACCAGTACTGGCAATATTGGCGGAACACCGAAGACGACGATGTCGGCCGTTTCCTGCGCCTGTTCACGGATCTTCCCGAAAATGAAATTCGCCGTCTGGAATCCCTGCAGGGAAGCGAACTAAATGAAGCCAAGAAGGTGCTGGCGACCGAAGCCACCGCGCTTTGTCACGGCCGCAAAGCCGCGGAGGAAGCGGCGGAGACGGCGCGCCGCACCTTTGAAACGGGCGAACTCGACACCAATCTGCCGACGGTCGAAATCCCACGTGACAAACTCGCGGATGGAATTCTCGTGGCCAATCTGGCGCAGCTTGCAGGGCTTACCGCATCCACCGGCGAAGCCCGCCGCCTCATGCAGTCGGGCGGATTGCGTTTGAATGACAAGGTCGTGAGTGATCCGAAAGCCGGCACTTCTCTCGCCGATCTTGGCGCGCAAGGGGTAATGAAAATCTCCATCGGCCGAAAGAAGCACGCGCTCATCAAGCCGGTGTAAGCCACACCCAAGTGTGCCATGCCGCACGAACGCACAGCATCCGGATGAAATCTTGTAGGAGGATCGTTAGAAGCAACCGGGCCTCTGACGGTGAATCCGCCGCTTGCGACCGGATGCTGCGCATTCGCGAGCCAGGATAGCCGACGACAATTGCCGAAAGTGTTTGCGTTTAATGCGACGGTGGCGTAGTCGGCTGCGTTGCCGGCGCCGGCGCCCCGGGTGGTGTCGCGGCCGCGCTGGGCGGCGGCTTCGGCGTTCC
Source organism: Rhizomicrobium sp. (assembly GCA_036264415.1). GTDB lineage: Bacteria > Pseudomonadota > Alphaproteobacteria > Micropepsales > Micropepsaceae > Rhizomicrobium. The sequence continues at coordinate 4,042 of DATAQZ010000005.1, forward strand.
TTCGAAAATGCGGCGG
>DATAQZ010000022.1:0-2111 GCA_036264415.1 Rhizomicrobium sp.
GTGTCGGCATTGGCAAATCCGCACTGCACGGCCACCTGTTTGGGCGTGTTGCGTCCCGCCTCCAGAAGCCGCCGCGCCGCTGAGACGCGCGCGGTCTCCACCCAGGCCGCCGGCGTCATCCCCACCTCGGTGCGGAACAGCCGCGCGAAATGGCGCGGGCTCAAACCCGCACGCGCGGCAAGATTATCCACGCTGTGATCGTCCGACGGATGCGCGGCGATGAAGCGCTGCACCTGTTGCAGCGCGGAGCGCCCCAACGGCGCCGCTTCGCCCTTGCGGCTGAACTGCAATTGTCCGCCCGGCCGCTTGAAAAACATCACCAGTTGGCTCGCCACGCGCTTGGCGATGTCGCGGCCCAGATCCTCCTCGACCAGCGCCAGCGCGAGATCGAGCCCGGCGGTGACACCGGCCGCCGTGCACAGTTTTCCGTCGCGGACATAAATCGCATCGGCATCGACGGTGACGCAGGGATAGGCCCGCGCAAGCTGTTCGGCGGCCGCCCAATGGGTTGTCACGCGCTTGCCGTCGAGCAACCCCGCCGCAGCAAGGAAGAAGGCCCCCGTGCACACCGAGCCGTAGCGGCGGGTCATCGGAGCAACACGGCGCAGCCAGGCCACGGCGCTGTCGTTGAGACGAACTTGCGCGGCGTTCGGCGAGCCGGCGATCAACAATGTGTCAATCGGCTCGCTGCGCATCTGGCCGACGACGCTGTCCGGAACCAGCCGCGCGCCCGACGATGCACGGATATCGCCGGATTCCGTGGCGATCACGCGCAGGCGATAAACCTCCCTGCCGGCCTGCCCATTCGCTTCGGCGAACACATCGAGCGGGCCGGACACGTCGAGAAGCTGAATGCCGGGTGCCGCCAAGATCGCGATCGTGCGCGGCGGCGAATTGGAAATACTGAACCTCGACATTGGAGCACTCTCTCAAACTGATCGTGGTGTCCGTCCTGGACCGTTCTTGGCAGGATCAGACGTAATACGTCGATTGCGGACAGACAAGGGCACAGCCACCTCTCAGGCAATCGCTCACATTGGAGAAGGCCTATGACCTCGTCGATCGCCGGAATCACAGTCCCCGACAGCAAGCTCGCCCGCGCCATCACCGAACTCGTGCGCGACACCGAAACGCAGTTGCTGTTCAATCATTCCAGCCGCGTCTATTATTTCGGCGCGCTTACCGGAAAACGCCGAGGCCTCACGTTCGATGCCGAATTGCTGTACGCGGGCGCCATGTTCCACGACATGGGGCTGATGCCGTCGCACAGCAGCGCGCATGACCGCTTCGAGGTTGACGGCGCCAATGTCGCGCGCGACTTCCTGCGCAGCCACAGCATCTCGCAGCAGGATATCGACACCGTGTGGACGGCGATCGCGCTGCATACGACGCCGGGCATTCCGCAATACATGCATCCGGTCGTCGCGCTGGTCACCTCCGGCGTGGAGATGGACGTGCTCGGAATCGCTTATTCCGAATTCAACGATACCGAGCGCGAGGCTGTGGTGAAGGCGTATCCGCGCCCCGCGACCTTCAAGGAAGATATCATCCAGGCCTTTTACGACGGCATCAAAGCCAAGCCGGAGACGACCTTCGGCAACGTGAAGGCCGATGTGCTCGCCGACAAGGATCCGCATTTCCACCGCGGGAATTTCTGCAGCGTGATCCGTCAATCCGCATGGCAAGGCAGCCCGGTCCACGAACACGCGTAGCAAGAATGAACTCGCGCCCCGCGCGGATAAGTCCAGCCCCGTAACCGATCCGGGGCTGGCCCTGCGCGCGACAACGACGCCGGCGCATGAACTCTTTCACCCAGAAAGGAAGCGAACATGACCACCACGAAATTCACCAATGCCACCGGCGCCCCGGTCGCCGATAACACCAACATCATGACGGCCGGTCCGCGCGGCCCGGCGCTGCTGCAGGACATCTGGCTGATCGAGAAGATGGCGCATTTCGATCGCGAAGTGATCCCGGAACGGCGCATGCATGCGAAGGGCTGGGGCGCCTACGGCTCCTTCACGGTGACGCACGACATCACCCGCTACACGCGCGCGAAAATCTTCAGCGAGATCGGCAAGGTGACGCCGATGTTCGCGCGCTTCTCGACC
>DATAQZ010000053.1:0-2767 GCA_036264415.1 Rhizomicrobium sp.
GACCGTGACGGCGACAACGTTGCCGTCGCGATCGATCAGGATCGGGACATTGAAGCCGAAAGTCTCGATACTGGCGGCAATTCGCCGGATCTGCTTTTTGCTGTGGCGCCGCGGGTCAGCTGGGTCGGTTTTGAGCTCTTCGACCGGCGATCGAGAATTTTTAAGTCTAAACTCGGTTGCGAGCCATATTCGTGACTTGTTTGCCGTTTAATTTTCCGTCCATGAACCTCCGTTGCAATATAGCTGCGAGTGCAGCGCCGTCTTGTTTGTTCAGAGACGTGGACACGCCCGACGCGATCATCGCGAGGCCACTTGAACAAAACACTCCGCTGTGCAGTTGGGTTAAGCCGGGGAAACGGAGGAAAGTCGGGGCAGGGACAGTTCAGGCGAACGGCCCTCGGCCGACAGCGGCGGAGCCTGCTGGCTGGCGAAGTGGCGAAAAGGCGTGAAAGGGGTGGCGTGAATGTCCGGTTCGGAGCACCGCGGGCGATCCTAGCGGCAGATCCGGAGGGCCGAAAACGCGCAAGGCCGCTCAAGAGCGGCCTTGACCAGACAAACGAAACCGATCCTATTGATGGGATCGTGGCCGCAGGGCAGCGCCGATTTCTTTGTACAAGTTATAGATAGAATTCGTTTTCCGCGGCGTTAAGCGATTCTCGTCTAAGGTTATGATCAAATCTAAGGTTATGATCAAATCTAAGGTTATGATCAAAAATGGTATGTCGATGTTCATGTAGGGCTCGCCACGAGTAGCAAGCGGTCCGCTTTCCACCGGGGAGCGAGATTCCTCGCCGGCGGACGCTTGAACCTGGACCGAATTCGCAGCTGACTCTTTGCTCCCGCTCGGCCATCGTCGGGCGATCCGCACCACCAATCTGCTGGAACGGCTGTTCGGTGAGGAGCGCCGGCGCACCAAAGTCATCCCACATGCCTTTGGCGAGCGCGCCGTCTTGAAGTTGATGTATGCCGCGCTCATCCGCGCCGCCGAACGTTGGCGCGGCATCCGGATCACCGAGTTCGAGCAGCGTCAGCTCAGGGCAATCCGAGAGGAGATCGACAAGGAGTTCGCCGCGCGCAATGCGCCGGCCACTGCGCCCCAATCGCATTTATCCAGCAACCAGCGGACTTGACCGCTCGCAGGCGCCCCGGGGCGGGGCCGAACGGCGGCTCCAACGGACGCGAAAATGTGAAAGGCCGCTTAAGGGCGGCCTTGATCAGGGAGGCAAGCCGGCTCTATCTGCATAAGAAGGTCATCATCTATCAGCGTCCGAGGCGCCAGAACGGCCCAAGGGCAGACTCGGATTTAGGAAGCGCAAATAGAATCGTCGTCCCTCAGTGGATAAGCATTCGTCTAATCATCGAAAGGTGTTTAGCGCAATCGCGAGCCCCCCACACTTCAACTCCCGCTTCCGAACTGTCCGCTTGTAGCGGACCCTTTCAGGAAACAATCGGGTTTAAATGGGAGGGGACCGCGCTGACCGCCCCGATCACCGGTTGATAGCTTAAAAATTTAGTCCCGACATTCGGAGGATTTTCGGGCTCACGAAACCGCCACGCGGGGCGGATCTCGGTAACAGCAACCAACAGACCGGCTACCGCAAAGGCAAAACCCGCCGAAGGGGTTCCGGCGGGCGCAATTGCCGATAGTGATTAAATGACGTTTTACACCCGCGGGGAGCAAATGTCAACGCGAAAATCACATCAGGAGCGCCTCCTGGCAGCTCGGCTACTTGGCTGCAAGTTTTAGGTTGTCGCTCCCGGCTATCGCTGAGCGCCGGTGTATCTGGGCGCCCGCCACGAACGCCACTCGCGCCGCGGGAAGCCCCGGCAGCGAGCAATGAAGTTGCGAGCTCGACGGGGAAATTCCCGCGTTTGCGGGCGCGCCCTCCTTCAATCGGACAAAGCCGTGTTTGAGATCGAATTCGGTGACGCGAGCGCCCGGGCGTCCCTCTTTGCCTTTTGGCAATATTCAAGATTCTCTCAGGAGGGAAGGGAGGCGGCATCCGCCAAATAGCGGACGAGAGCGGGATTACCTGATCACGGCGGAAATTTCCCTGATCGCCAATTTAAATTCCCTGCAAGGCCGCAAAAAATTCCCTGTTCCGACGCGTAGGGAATTGGCGTGTAAGCATCTGGTGTGACGCCCTTTTTTGCTACCGTTGACGCGCCGCCAAGCCTCAAAACGATGAAATTCCCTGTAAAGTCCCTGCTAGCAGGGAATTTCGGCTTTCAGAGACGGGTTCGCTCGTGACTGCCTCCTCCAGCGGCGAGTCAGCTAACCATCGGTACCGCAGTGCGCTTTCGTATCGCCGCCATCGCCTTCCGGCCCATCGCGCTGCCAACCGTCGATTCTCGAATCCTTGACATGAACCGGCCCCTGGCACGAGGTGCAGCCGCATCGACGACCTTCTTCCTTTGCTATGCCGAGAACCCGGCTGCCAAGTCGGTGACGCCTGAGTTCGTCAATCTTTCTACCTGGTCTTGCGTGAGCTCCGATCGGTCGTTGGGCCCGACGGGGGTATCCTGGTCGGTGGGCATTGCGTGATAGAGGTGATCTGGGCGCGCTGCGCCGGTACCCGGCCCTCAAGCTCTCCACATGATCCTGTTTATCGCGATTCAAGTATGGCGCAGGCGAAAGCCCGACCGACAGGCCCCGTCTCCGGGCTCGGGTCGCAAGCATTCCAGGAGCGCGGCTCAGCCGAGAAAGCTGTTGCAAGCCCGTAGATAGTAAGCACTCGGCGAGTGGGCCGACTTAGGCGGCAGCGCG
>DATAQZ010000023.1:0-28338 GCA_036264415.1 Rhizomicrobium sp.
ATCGGGCGTCAGCCATTCGAGATTGTACGCGACCGTGAGCGGCCAGTAATCGACATTGACCATGGTGCCGCTCGTGCCGAGCGTCACGCCTTCAAGAAAATGCTTGAAATCGATGCCGAAATTGAAGGTGTGGGCGATGCTGCCGAAAGACGGCAGCTGAAGCACGCCGCGCAGGCCTATCGTGTAGCCGTTGCCGAGCACGTTGGTGCCGCCGAGCGTGTTGACGTCGCTGTTCGACTGATAGCCATAGGTCAGGATATTCCAGGGCGAGTCCCAGATAGGCGCGAGATAGGAGGCGGAAAATACCTGTCCGCTGTGAACGTTTTGCGGCGCTCTGAGCCAGGTGAACGACGCACTTTGGCCCGCCTGCCAAAGGTCGTCGTAGTGAACCGTCGCGATCGTGCGCAGGGGATCGGTGTTCGGGCTGTGGTCGTTGTTGACTTCCGCGGAAGCGTGCAGCGGCAGCTGGTCCGTGACGTGCAGATCGACGTCGATCGTGCCTGGCGTCTGGCCCGGTTTTAATGTCGGGGTGACCCGCCGGCCGGGGAGCCGATTCACCTCGGTCAGCTCGGTCTGCGCTTCCCGCAGATTGGGAACCTGCCCCGGCGCAAATGCCGGCAATTGTTGCTTGATGACGCTTGGCAGATAATAGTGCGAGCCGACGACGCGAACGCGTCCGATCGGCGCCTCCACCACGTGCAGCTTGACGATCCCGTTGGTCACCGTCTGCGGCGGAATTTCGACGACAACCGACTGGTACCCGCGTTCCTGATAGGCATGTTCGAGCGCGGTCCGCGCCGCTTCTACATCTTCACGCGAGCGCTGCGGTCCCAAATACGGATAAACCGCGCTCTCGAGCGTCTCCCGATCGAGTTTGCTGTTCCCGTCGATGTCGTAGGCGTCGATGTCCACCTTGCGTTCGGGCGGTTTTGGTGCCGCGGCCGCCTCCTGCGCCGGCACAGCGGGCGCCGGGGCGCCCGGCGTGGGCGCGGTTTGCGCAGAGGGCGCCGGATTGGGCGGCGCTTCGTCGGCCATGGCGGGCGAGGCGAACAAGAGCAGTGACACCAAGGAACTCGCGCGCACGGGACCCATGCCGAAACGCGCTAACGGACTGGCAAGTCCGTTCGCCGGCAATGCAATCGGCTTTGGCCGCCGATCGCCCCGATGAACGCGAGTACCCCGCACAACACCCCCGAAGTCGACCGGGACAAACCGCCGACAGCAATCAGTTTTCTACCGATCTGCGCGGGGTCACTAAGAGCCGGAATTGCATGACACTTCGATGACATTTTTGCTGCCATCCCGTGAAATCGCCCCCCGGACGCTGGCGCCCGACAACGAGCAGATAAGTCTACTAAAACGATAGTGTCATCGTAATTCGCGGGCAAAGGCAGCGGCCTTCGCAGAAAGTTCACATGACCGTCATCCAAGTTTCTAACGGCGACCGTACGGGAGGCCGAGCTTCGAGGGGGCACACCGGCCGTTCACCGTCAGAAGGCTTCTCCCACCCGGCTGCGGAGCCGTGCGACCGAATAGATCGCATTTCGGTCCGGCGCACGGCTCGTGGAGCAGCGGACAAGGACGCCCGATCTCCGCAAGCCATAAGCGTGACTGCGTACAAACCACTTTGTCGGAAACAAGGAGAGTGACTGAGATGAAACGACTTCAAACCTATTTCCTCGCCACCGCGTGCGCTGCGCTGACGGGGGTGGCCTTTGCGCCAAGCGCAGATGCCTATAAGACCTGCAATGGCTCGACGAACTGCAGCCTGGGCACGAAGGCTTACACTTTCGGGAACAACGATGTGTACGGCGGCGGCTCCTCGCTCGTTGCGCCCTACTGGCGGCAGATGAGCGACTGCTACGCCAATCCCGCCGACGTCATGGTCAAGGGATCGCCTCCGGGACCATTCACAGATGAAGCAAGCTTCAACTGGACGGGAACGAATCCCCAGAACTGCCATACCACGCATATCATCACCAACGCCACGACGTGGTACATCTCGACGGGCTCGGGAAGCGGCATTCTCGGCGTGTTCGCCCATGATCCCGTGACGTTTTGGGGAGAGGTGAACACCAATGACGGGGGCCAATACTTTGCGCACGCACACTACGGGCTGTCGGACGCGGGCCTGGCGGACAACCCCGATGTCAACACCTATAACAATGGCGGCTCTTACCACCAGGGCACCACGACGATTTCCATTGCCGCGCCCGGTGGCGTATCCTGCACCGGCGGTTCCATGAACCCCTATCCCAACCCCGCGGACTGCTACGGGCCGCTGGTCCAGTTCCCGTTCTCGGTCGATCCGGTCGCAGTCTTTTACACAAATGGCGGCATCTACGAGAAGGTATCGATGCCCGGCGGCGGCGGTGAGATCGACTATAAGCTGAACGTTCAGAACCCGACGACGTCCGGCGGCCTGCGGCTCAGCGTCTCGTCGATGTGCGGCATCTTCAATCGCCAGATCACCGACTGGAACGATAGCCGGCTCAAGGCCGACAACAGCGGCGTGTCGTTGAAAGATCCCTCCGATCCGACCTCTGAGGGGTCGTGGAGCGTACCGCTGGTTCCGGTCGCCAGAAGCGACAGCTCCGGAACCACGTCCATCATCACAAGGCACCTCGCCAACATCTGCTCCCAATTCGGCTACAACCTCTACACAACCGGGGCGACGACGATCGCCAATGCCGGCGCGGGCGCCCTTGTCGGCAGCACGTACAGCACCTCCAGTCCCAACTATCCCGGCGTCGATCAAACGACCAAGATCACGATGGCGCCGAACAGCTCCGGCGTCGCACAGTATGTCAATTTCTCCCAGGCGCCGAACGACACCATCGGAGATGCCTGTGGCAACGCGACACTGCCGAGCGGCTACACGGATTGCCTCCAGCAGAGTCGTATCGGTTACAACGGTGCCGACTACGTGATGCCGTTCGTCAGAAACAGCCATACCAACAACTACGCACTGTTCAGCGCGACCCTGCAAAACAACGCGGGCGCCTGGGTTGCGCCCAGCGTCAAGGCCGTGTTGGCCGCGTTTTCGGTGATCCAGCCGCCGCAGAGTCACAGCGACGGAACCTATTGCTCGAGCTGCCTGAACTTCGGGACGCGCAACGACCCCGGATCATGGGTCCAGAGCCTGTCCCCCACGAGCAAACTGGCTGATCCGACAGGGAAAACCTCGTATCCGATCGTGGGCACGACCAACTTCCTTGGCTATTCGTGCTACGCCAGCTCCAACGTCGAGAGCAACCTGGTCGGACAGCTCAACTACGTCGAGACCGCGAACATCAACACCGCGACGACCGGCGTTTTGGGCAAGTCAGGTTTGGGGCCGCTCCCGGCGGCTTGGCGTACAGCCATCGAGGAAACCTTTATCAACAACGCCGATGGTCTCGGCCTTGAAATCAGCCCGGTGGGCGGTTCAGCTGCTTGCACCGGCGGAGATATTGTCGGCGGCTGATCTTCTCTGCCTCGACACCCTCTGGCGGCCCCGGTTTTCCGGGGCCGCTTTTTTTCGTCCCATTCCGAAGCAAGAACTGCGTTCGCGGGAGAATCCAGATCCTTCAAGGGCAGCAATGAAGGGCGGTGGGGGCGGGCGCGAATTGATTCACGCGGAGGCGCGGAGACGCGAAGAAAAAGAAAAGAGTGTCATTCCCGCACACGCGGGAACCCAGATGTTTGAAGGGGAAAGAGAAGCAACAATGGTGGGCACACGTTTTCAAAACCGGGTGGCCCTGTTCGTAACTTCCTTCTCGCTCTACACATCTGGGTTCCCGCTTTCGCGGGAATGACGCCAAATTTTTGAAGTCGGGAACTGCTCCGCGTCTCCCGTCTCCGCGTGAGAAAAAAAGCGCCAAGACGCCAAAGCGCCAGGGCCTGTGCGTGACGCGCTCCTTCGCAGCTTCGGAGGACTGTTACACCCGCCGAAGCCTTGTGCAGGCGTAGGCGGCTCCGCGTGCCCATCAAGTGAAAAGGACAATCGATGCACCGAACGACTGATCCCGCGCGGCAATTGCGATCGCTCCCGATCCGATTCGATCGAGAGCGTCGCGGGTCATGCTGCTGGCGGAAAAGCGCTGGCGTCACTTGACGGTAATCAAACCCAGCGCGCCGTGGCTTTCCTTCTTCGGCCCGGCCGAATAGGTAACATCGCCACTCGGCACGGGATCAAGACCCCACAGCCCGTCGATCGTGATCGGATAGCCGCTCTTGTCGTTCAGCGTGCCAAGAGGAGCACCGGTGGTCAGGTTGTAGCCATTGATCCAGCCGTTGCCGAAATTGCCGACAAGCAGCGCGCCGCTGAACTCGTTGAAACTCGAAGGAGCAATCGCCATCCCCCACGGAGCGTTCAGCGCGCCGCCTTGTGGCACAAGCTGCTGTAGAAGCTTGCCGGTTTCGTCAAACACGTCGATGGCGCCCAGGCCCGCGCCGTGTTTCTCGTCGCAACACGTCCTGGCCTGTTTGGCGAAGGCCACATAGACGTCGCCGTTCAGGACCATGACGTTGAACGGGGCGTAGCCTCTCAGCGTCTTGTCGGTGAAGCTGTTGGTGAGATTGAAGCTGCCGTCGAACACCTGGACCTGGTTGTTCACGAAATCAGCGGCGAACAGGAGTTGCGCGGCGTTGTCGATCGCGAGACCCTTGTACACCGAGCCGTTTGCCGAGCCGTCATAGGCAACCACGGCGTTGGTGGAATCGACGGTAGAATTCCACCCGGAAATCTTTCCGGCTTCGGAATCGAAGATGAAAGCGGCGCTCCCGCTTTTGCTGCCCTCGGCAATCTTGAAGGCTCCGCTGGAATTGAAAACGATGCCGGTCGGCGCTCCGCCGGGAATTGTTACCACGAGGCTGCCGACGTTGCCGGTCCCCTGACTATACAATGTGGACAGCCCGGTGCCGTTATCCGACACCCAGATGGGATTGCTCCCGCTCTGCGCCATTCCCCAGGCATTCACGAGGTTTGGATCGATATGCGCCGCCCTCCTGGAGTGATCGGAATCGAGCAAAGTAAGCTTAAAGGCCGTCGCCGCGATTGCCGGTGAGGCGAGCAGCGCCAGAGCGAGGCCGAGAGTGATGTGTTTTCGCATTGGAGGCTCCTGATGGTTGCGCGGGCGGCAGCGGCCCCTGACCATGGCCCCGCGCCGCCTCGATGGAAAGGACGCATCCACGCTTCTTATTATTCCGTGCGAAGCGAAATTAACCCGGGCGGGGCCGCTCCGCGCAGCCATGGCGTTCGCCGATGGTCGCGCGGAGAAGCGGCTTGCATCAATAGGGCGGCGTCAGGCCGGTATAGTCGCCGATGACCTTGGCGCCGTAGGGCGCGAACAGCCCCTCGCTCGCATTCGTCGTACCGTAACCGGGACTGTTCAGGTTGCCGTATTGCACGAGGAGTTTGCCCTTGCGGTCGATCACGATGACGCGGTCGTTGAACTGATCACTGATGACGATCCTTCCATTCATCGTTTCGACGGCTTGCGACGGCGCCGGATTGGGGTTGCTGCCCATCTGCTTGTTTGTATCGTATTCGAACGTGATCTGGTCCATCTTGTTGAGAAGGATCACGCGGTTGTTGCCCCCGTCGGGCACCAGCAACTTCCCATTCGGCAGAATGCTGGCGAAGGCGGGTGCGTTCATCGTCCCTTGTGCTGTCCACGTCGCGACGACGTTCTTTGTCTTTTTGTCCACCTCAATGACGCGGTTGTTGCCCTCGTCGGCGATCAGCACATTGCCGTTGTCGAGAAGCTCGGCCGAATTGGGATTGTTCAGCTCGTCGAAGCCGTTGCCGGCGACGCCGGTCGTGCCGTACTGCCAAAGGATATTCTTGCCGCGGTCGACCAGTATCACCCGCTGGTTGCCCTGGTCGGTGATGTAAACCGTTTTGTCCGGTGTCCAGGTGGCCTGTACCGGCGTATTCAATTCGTCGTCTCCGGATCCCGACACGCCAAACTGGCCGAATTGCCAGGCGATATTGCCGTGCGGGTCGACGAGCAGCACGCGGTTGTCGGGACATCCTTTCTTGCAATAGGGATCCACCTTGGGCGGGATCCCCGTCGCCGCCATCAGCGTGTCGTTGCCGACCCGTTCGGCATCGTTCACGCCGAGGGCCGAACTGGCGGAAAAGTCGTGCGGGCCGAGGCCCCACGACCAGACGATGTCGCCTTTCCGGTCGATCTCGATCACGCGGTTATTGAATTGATCGGCAATCAGAATGTTGCCCGGCTGGTTGAAGGTTCCTGGCACGCCCGGTGCCGCGGAAACGGGCGCACAGAGGAGCAATCCGCAGACGGCTGCGGCTGCGAACAGTTTACCGGTTATCATTGTACGTCTCCAGATTGGTTGTCCAGCCGGCGCCCTGCCCCCACCGGTTCGATAGGCGCAATGCCGGTGTAATGCAGACGCACCGCCCAACGCGATTATTCCCGGCTGAAGGGCGATTCCGCCAAAAATTTTCCCAAACGCTCGATGGAATGAGCGGGCTGAGGCCGGCGTCCCAAACATGCATCCCCTGGAGAAGCAAAATGGTTCGCTGCATCATCGCATCACTCGCAATCGCCGCGCTTGCCGGCATCCAGGTCGCCGGCGCTGCCGATTATCAGGTGCGCATGCTGAACCAGGGCATGAGCGGGATGATGCAGTACGACCCGCAACTCCTCAAAATCGCTCCGGGCGATACCGTACGTTTCATCGCCACCGACCAGGGGCACAACGTGCAATCCGTCGACGGCATGATTCCGGCGGGGGCGAAAGCCTTTTCCGGCACGATCGGACAGAACCTGACCGTCACTTTCACGGTGCCGGGCGTTTATGGCTACCGCTGCACGCCGCATGGCACGCTCGGCATGGTGGGTCTCGTCGTCGTTGGCACGCCGCTGAACGAAGGCGCGGCGAGAGCGGCCGCGATGCCCGGCATCGCCGGCCGCGTTTTCGCAAAACTTTTCGACGCGCTCGATTCGCAGCGCACCGCGCAGAAGTAATTCAACGCTCGCGGGAGCCTCGCCATGCCAACGACGCTTTTGCGCGCCGGCGGGATTGTGTCGCTCGCTGCTTCCATCACGCTTCTTCTGGCTGCCCCCGCGAACGCGATTCCGAGCTTTGCCCGCCAGACCGGACAACCGTGTGCGACCTGCCACGTCGGCGCCTTCGGTCCGCAGCTCACGCAGTTTGGCCGCGACTTCAAATTGAACGGGTATGTGTGGAACGACGGCAAGAATCACGTGCCGCTCGCGGCGATGATCCAGGCGTCGCTCACGCACACCGCGGCTGACCAGCCCGGCGGCGCCGCGCCCGGCTTTGCCGCGAACGACAATCCCGCCATCGATCAGGTGTCGCTGTTCTACGGTGGCAAGGTGTGGGATTCGCTCGGCGCCTTCGTCCAGGTCACCTACGACGGAATTGCCAAGCAGCTGACCTGGGACAACCTCGATGTTCGCTATGCGGAGACCGACAGGCTTTTTGGGAAACCGCTGATTCTCGGCCTGACCATCAACAATAATCCGACCCTGCAGGACCCCTGGAACTCGACCCCCGCCTGGGGCTTCCCCTTCGCCGGTTCGGGGCTTGCGCCGACGCCGGCCGCGGCGACGCTCGCCGATGGCGGCCTGGCGCAAACCGTGATGGGCGCGGGCGGCTATGCCCTCTGGGACGACACGCTTTATACGGAATTCGATCTGTACAAAGGCCTGGGACGCGACGTACGCAACGCGCTGGGCGCTGTACCGGTCGCCGGCTCGAATTCCTACGGCGGCGTCATTCCCTATTTGCGGGTGGCGCTGCAGCACGATTTCGGCAACCACTATCTCGAGCTCGGCACGTTCGGACTGACCTCGAACGTCTTCGTCGGCGGCGAGGACAATTTCGGCCGCGCCGACCGTCTTACCGACCTCGCGCTCGACGCCACCTGGAACTACACCGGCAGCGAAGATCATCTCCTGACCGGCTACCTCACCTACATTCACGAAAACCAGACTCTCGGCGAAAGCCATTTCCTCTTCGGCGCCAATCCGAAGGACACGCTCGACACCTTCCGCGCCAACGGTTCGTGGAGCTTTCAGAACACCTACACCTTCAGCGGACAGTATTTCCGGACGGCGGGAACCTCCGATGCGGCGCTTTACGGCGGCAGCCCGGACAGCAGCGGCTGGAACTGGGAAATTGCCTATGTGCCATCCGGCAAGCCGGGTTCGTGGTTCCCGACATATTTCAATGCACGGCTGTCGCTGCAGTACACGATGTACAATAAGTTCGACGGTACGAGCGCGAACGCCTCGGACAACAACACCCTCTTTCTGCTTCTCTGGATTGCGGGCTAAATAGGCGCCGCCGGCTACCGCGCCATAATTTCTCCGCCTCTCCGCCTCTCCGCGCCTCCGCGTGAATCGTTCGCCACGCCACCGTCGCCCTAACGCGGAGCCGCCGAGCCGCAGTGAACCGCCGAGGCGCCAAGTCCACCAAGAAAGAATCGCGCATCGGGGTCCGCGGGAATGACACGCTTATTTTTTGCCACTCCGTGCAACACGAATAAGCCCGGGATGTCACGCGTCTTGACCTGCGGTCGCTGTCTCAATGGATTGTGACTACCGCGGATATTCCTGTTCCACCGCCATCAGCAGCAGTTCCCGCTCAGCCCAGGACTGCATCATCATCTCCCAGTCGGATTGCATGCTCGTTTCGTCACTAGAGGGATCCACATTGTTCTCTGGCGCCGAGTCGTCGCGTGATACCCGGCCCTTGCCGGATGTAACACTGCGATCCGCAACCCGTCTTATCCTGCGTCGACCTGAACGGTGGCGCCGCTCCATGACAGAATGTTCCTTCGCTCTGTTACCGCAATATGGACGTGGGAGATGCACCGCTATTCCTTTCGCAGGGGAATCGCGGCAGCCCATTTGGTACGAATTTGCCGGTCAGGCCAACGAAGGTTCCCGCGACTCCCGGCTCCGTGGGCAGCCTGGTTTGAGACGCAGTGCTGCTGACGCTCGTCGGTGCAAATGGCATATTCCGTCCAAAGTGGCTGGCGGAGCGGCCGGACTCCCGCCGGGCGCCGCTTCGCGCTTCATAAAAGACAGGAAAAAAACACAAAGGGAGAGACCATGCGCGATTTGCTGAACGATCTGTTCATCCCCAGTTCAGCGGGGATGCCACAGAGTACAACGTCGGAGGGTCTAAACCGTTGGAGGAATGGACCAATGACATCTCTTAGAAAACTTGCAGCTGGCGCCGCGCTCGGCGCGCTGACCATCGCCGGCACGACCGCGGCTACGACCGCTCCCGCAGACGCTCGGGTGGTCGTCGGTTTCGGCATCGGCGTGCCTTGGGTCTACCCGGCGTACTACCCGGGTTGCTACGGCTATTACTGCGGCTACCCGTACGGGTACTATCCTGCTTACTACGGCTATCCCGGTTATTACGGCGGCTATTACGGCGGCGGCTGGGGCTGGGTGGGCGGTCGATGGGTGTGGCGTGGCGGCTTCCGCGGCCGGGACGACCGAGGCTTCGGCGACCGTGGCTTCCACGACGACCGTGGCTTCCACGACGACCGCGGGTTCCATGAAGGCATGCGCCGCTAAGCGCTGACGCTTGCCAACAAGATGTACCTCACGATCCGGCTCCGAAGAAATTCGGAGCCGGAATCGTGTTGGATGACAGCGGGCCTAGAGCGGTTTTCAATCTGAGCGTCCCTTTCCGATTGCCATCATGCGCGAATGCGCATGATCCAGAGGAAATCTGGCAAGTGTTGTGAAGCAATCCTGGGTCAAACTGATTGGCATGCGCCGCTCCCCCATCTGGATCCTGCGCATTCGCGCAGCATGACAACCAACACGGGATTCGATCCGAACGCATCCCGCGCCAAACGGAACGGGAGACGATCTCTGCCCCGGCCAAAGAGGTTCAATACGCCGCCCTGGGGCTGAAATTCCGGCACCAGCCGTCGCCTGGATCACAGGACAGTCGTTCAGCGGAATGAAATTCGCGCAGAGCCCGCAATGCTGTTGTCCGTTCGGGTGGTCCCGATACTCTTCCTTGGTCTGCTTGGGCACCGGCGGTGCACCGGCAGCGCCTTCGGCATACCCGCTCTCCGGCGGCGGTTCCTCTGGAGGTGGCGGGGCGCCAGGAAGGGCTGAGGGGACCAGTTTTTGCGCAACTTTTCGCAGATTCGGAATCGATTCAGGAGCCATTGAAGACTCGCGCTGACGCGCCGGGCACTTGCTTCCACGAACCATAATTCGATCAGGAAAATACTATTTCCAGCGAATTCGTCCCGATACCATTGCCGCAAACAACGTACTGAACATTTTGGACTCGTCATCGCAGAATGTTTTCTCCAGTTCGCTAATCGCACTGCGATGCTCTGCGACATTTCGATCGACCCAGAACAAGCGTCTAAAAAGGTTTAGCACACGATCTGGGGATAGTGCGTCGTTATCTTGGATACTCGAAAATTCCGCTCTGGAAGAAAGTGTAGTGATGAATGGAACGATCACGATAGCTCTGATATTGGAATTGTGAACCTGATTCCTGACATAAAGGTCATAGGGAACGTCGATTGACCTGAAACTACCCAGAATGCTGCAAACTCGTTCGAGTGACTTGCCGTTTACGATATAAGACGTCGCACCGGCAAACGGAAAAGAAGCCAAGTTGACGAGTTGTACCGTTCGATTGACCATCAATTGCCTTCGCGCTGCTACGAGATCGACCATGGCATTGACGGTGGTTACGATGATGTCAGTGAAGATTATATCCCATGACTCCGGGTCGATGCTGCCGATAACACTTTCGGCAAGGCTGCACGTTTGGCGACCGAAGACAGCATCATCCTCCATTACCCAAATCGTTCTTTCGGATCGGCGACACTGCTGGAGCACAAACGTATGACTTAGAAAGCACGCCTTTTCCGCGTCCCTTTTTGTTCCTGGAATCTGATTGAGACGGACATACTCGGCGTCAATCGCAGCAAATCGGTCCAGGTGCCAACCCGGTGCCGCCATTTCGGAGAAATTGCGTGTGATTTCTTTCCTGCGTTCCTCCGCGTTTTGCAGGTTGATGAAATAGCACTCCATCTGGGAGAGACCTGCGCGGGCTTATGGACGATGGTTCGCAGCGAACAACCAGCCAAAGATCACGTACGCCGCAATCACACTCGTTAATTGGGCCACAATGAACCCGGGCGCAGACGCTGGCGCGATCCCAGCGAACGTGTTGGTCAATGAACGCGCGATTGTCACGGCAGGATTTGCGAACGAAGTAGAAGCCGTGAACCAATACGCGGCGGTGATATACAAACCGACCAGCATAGGAGTTGATGCGGGCGAAAACCGGATGGACCCGATAATGGTCCCAAGCAAGCCAAACGTGGCGATAAACTCCGCGAGCCATTGTGCGGGTCCGTCGCGGAGCTTTGTTGACAGTTGCACGACTGGCATTCCGAACATTGTATGGGCCGCATATACGCCCACCACCGCTCCGGCGATTTGAATCAGCACATACCCTACCGCCGTTGATGGTCTAATTTCACGACGTGCGGCGAAATACAGCGTCACAGCCGGATTGAAGTGTGCGCCTGAAATCGGCCCAAAGATCGAAATCAGGACAACAAGTGCCGCACCTGTTGCGAGCGTATTTCCGAGCAACGCGAGCGCCGTATTTCCACCAGACAGCCGCTCCGCCATGATCCCGGAACCGACAACAGCCATTAGAAGAAATGCGCTGCCAAGCCCCTCCGCCGCAATACGGCGGGACACAGCGACAGCGGGCTCAGTCGGGTGAACCGATGCCGCGACCTCAACTGCCGTCATGTTTTACCGATTTCATCGAGTCGCCTTTTGAGCGACAAGCGATCAAGACTCTTTACCGGCAGGCACGTGAATAGTTCGATCCGGCGTTGCAGGATCAAGAACGCGTCGCGAAACGCTTTCGCGATCTCGGCTTCGCTACCATGGACGGCGGCGGGATCAGGAACGCCCCAATGCGCTGTCATGGGTTGTCCGGGCCAGACAGGACAAGTTTCGTTTGCGGCGTTGTCGCAGACCGTAAAGACGAAATTCAAATCCGGCGCGCCCGGCTCCGCAAATTCATTCCAGCTTTTTGAGCGCAGGGCGTCAGTCGAAAAATCGAGCCGCTTTAGTAAGGCAATCGCGTTGGGGTTGACGTTTCCAGCCGGATGCGAACCTGCCGAACAGGCGACGAACTTACCCTTGGCGATCTTGTTCAAAATCGCCTCGCCGAAGATCGACCGCGCCGAATTGCCCGTACAGAGAAACAGGACGTTGTAGGGATGTTGTGGCAAGTCGGACCGCATGGCCGTCGCGCCTTAGCAGCAAGCGGTTTGAGGACAACAGGACGAAGGCGCGGCCTCCGGCGTCCGTTCATCCTCGCCATATGTCGTGGCTTCGCCGAAGGTGAAAAACGTTTCCCAGCGTACGCCGGATGGATCGTTCACCCACGCCTTGTTCGATTGTGCATAGCAACAGGTTGTGGCTTCCTGATCGCGCGTTTGTTCGCCAGCGTCTTTCAGGCGCGTAGCCAGTTCGCGAAGCTCACCATCCGATTCAACTTGGATTCCAAGGTGATCGACACCAGCCGAGCGGTCGCGTTGGGAGATCGCCAGATTGACCTTGGGGTCCTCCAACATCCACTTCGCGTAGTCGTCTTTCCGAACGCTCGGCTGTGTGCCGAACAGCGTAGAGTAAAAACCAATGGACCTGTTGAGGTCGTCAACGGCGATATGAACGTGCAGTCGCTTCACGGCGAACTCCCTTGGTTGGTTTGCAACAACGATTGGCGACCGCGACGAGCGGCGCACAAATTTCAGAACGACCTCCGCAACAATCCTCGGTCAGGAAAATCAGAAGGTCGCTCGTGGCGGAGAAATCGACGGAATAGATGATGGACCGCCCGTCACGCCGGTCCCGGATAAGACCCGCGTTCGAGAGGACTGAAAGCTGGGCCGACATCGTGTTCGGCGCAGTATCGAGCTTCCGGGCGATTTCGCCGGCTGGAAGTCCTTCCGGTCCCGCTCTTACGAGAAGGCGGAAGACTTCCAGGCGTGACGACTGTGCAAGCGCCGAGAGGCGGTTAACAGCTTCTTTTGTTTCCATACTTCATGGATAGATGCATTATCACCGCCGGTCAAGTGGGGGCCGACCTTGCAGTCGTTGATGCCACAGATAACCCAGCCTCGATCTAAACTGGCTGCTTCTTAGTGCGGTAAATAGTCCCGGATGCACATCGAGCACTCTGCCCACTCGTCGGGCGCGAGCCTTAGCGCGCAACACTTAGCAGCGCGTGACTCGCCTGCAACTGTAGAGGTTCGAATCAGGCTACATTCCGCCTTCGAACGGAGCACACCAGCAGTCAATGGACCGGCTAGTGTCCTTGCGATTCTGAAAGTCGACTCAGAGCGATACACAAAATGATCGAATTTCAGAATCGGGACACCAGACAGCCGACGGAAATCGTCCCGTTTTCGGAAGCCGTGCGCACCTGGGCGCGCATCGCGGCGCTGAGCTTCGGCGGGCCCGCCGGCCAGATCGCCGTGATGCACCGTATCCTCGTCGAAGAGAAAGGATGGATCGGCGAAACGCGGTTCCTGCACGCGCTCAACTACTGCATGCTTCTGCCCGGTCCTGAAGCGCACGAACTCGCGATCTATATCGGTTGGCTCTTGCATCGCGTGCGCGGCGGCCTTGTCGCGGGAATTCTGTTCGTTCTGCCGGGTATTTTCGTGCTGACCGGACTGAGCCTGATCTATGCCGAGTTCGGCCATGTCGGCTGTGTGCAGGCGCTGTTCCTCGGGCTCAAAGCCGCTGTTCTTGCCGTCGTTATCGAAGCCGTTCTTCGTGTCGGCAAGCGCGCCCTGAAACAGAGATGGCTGGTTGCCGTCGCAGCCCTTGCCTTTGTCGCGATCTTCGCCTTCGCCGTGCCATTCCCGCTTATCGTGCTGTCGGCGGCGCTGATCGGTTTGAACGCGCGGCGCGCCGGACTGCCGACACCGTCGCCCGGACATGCTTCGCCAAACGCCGGTGCGCCCGAAAACAAGCCCGTTGTGGATGCGATGTTCGCGCACGAAGCGCCGGGGCACGTACGGCCATCGCTTGCGCGCTTCGTCAAAGCCGCAGGGATCGGTGCGTTGGTATGGCTTGGGCCGCTCGCTGTCCTGTTCGCGGTCGTGGGCCCGCAGAATGTTTTCACTTCCATCGCCGCGTTCAACAGCAAAATGGCCGTGGTTACTTTCGGCGGCGCCTACGCCGTTCTTGCCTATATGGCGCAACAGGCGGTCGAGTATTATCATTGGCTCCGGCCGGGCGAGATGCTGGTCGGTCTCGGCTTTGCCGAAACCACGCCGGGACCCCTGATTTGCGTTGTACAGTTCGTCGGCTTCATGGCGGCGTTCCGGCATGCGGGCGCGCTCGATCCGGCTGCCGCCGGTGTATTGGGCGGGCTGCTCGCGATGTGGTCGACGTTCGTGCCGCCCTTCATCTGGATTTTCGTCGGCGGCCCTTACGTCGAAGCCCTGATCGGCAACGTCTCTCTAAATGACGCCTTGTCCGCCGTTACGGCAGCGGTGGTGGGCGTGATCCTCAACCTCGCCGTCTGGTTCGCCATTCACGCCATTTTCGGAACCGTGAATGTGGTGACCGGCTACGGTTTGCATCTCGCCGCTCCGGAGTTGAGCAGCGTCAACTGGACCACCCTGGCGCTCGCCGTCGCAGCAGCGATTGCGATCTTCCGCTTCCATCTGGGAATGCTGGCGACGCTGGCGCTGAGCTCGCTCGCCAGCCTTGTGCTCTACGGTTTTGGCTTTTCAGCGGCATGACCCGTCATGCAGGTACATGCCTTGGAAACGATACAGCCAAAAAACAGGCACCAGATTATTGGCCGCTTCCTTTTTTCCATCTCCGGGTTGTGATGCGCGATCGGCTCGCCGCCCTTGATTTCGCGGCAAGGATTGCGTCTTTCTCACCGCGGTTCAATGAAAGGGGCCGGTCCATGCGCAATCTGTGTGCCGCCGCAGCCATATTCGCTGCAACGGGTTTGCCGGGTGCTGCGGCCGTGCTGGTGCCGGTGCCCCCGGTGCCGAATTCCACGCTGACGACGGCGTTTGCAATCAACGACAACGATGTCATTGCCGGCAGCTATATCGGCGCCAATGACGGGGTCGAGCACAGCTTCTTCGGCCCGCTCGGCAGCTACACGAGCTTCGACGCCGGGACCGGCGGCAGCGAAGCGCGGGGCATCAACAACAAAGACGTGATCACCGGGTTCTCCAATTCACAGACCGGCAACACGGCGACGGAGCCCGCCTTCGAGCGCAAGCGCAACGACACGATCGTGAACGTGATGATGTCCGGACA
The DNA here is from genome assembly GCA_036264415.1 of Rhizomicrobium sp. Lineage (GTDB taxonomy): Bacteria > Pseudomonadota > Alphaproteobacteria > Micropepsales > Micropepsaceae > Rhizomicrobium. Next base: position 15,360 of record DATAQZ010000023.1, read on the forward strand.
GCAACTCTATGGCCAGCCGCAGGGCATTGCGGCGTTGGACGGGAAATTCGCCGGCACGCGCTGGGATTTCGGCGAACACGAAGCTGTTGCTTTCGTCGGCCGCGGCGGTCTTTGGCGGCGCGATCCGCGCATCCCTTATGAACATCAGGCAAGCACGGCCGGCGGGATCAACGATTCGGGCGTGGTGGTCGGCTCGTATTTTCAGCCGCCGACCCATGGATTTATCGGCAGCGGCAATCACATCGCCATGGTCGACTATCCCTCGAGCGACAATCAGGGAACGACGCTTGAAGGAATCAACGACAGTGGTCTTGTCGTCGGGCAATGGGCGGATTCAAGCGGCAACACCCATAGCTTTTTGCTCGATCCGTCGACCGACACGTTTACCGACATTGTCGTGAGCGGCGCGTCGAACGTGTACGCTTGGGGCATCAATGCGCAGGGCGCAGTCGCAGTGAGCTCCGACGCCGGCTCGTACATCTGGTGCGCGAGGCGGACGCAGTGTCCTTCCGGCGGAGTGGAAATCGCCGCACCGGTGCATGGCGGGAAGTAACGCGAAGGCCATGCTGGAATTTTCCTCGCCCGCACATCTCACTGCGCAGGGGAGGCAAAAGCAACGCTGGAATCTGTAGTCCACTTTTTTCTAGATCCACTCAGGTTTTCCCTGAAGCAGGGAATTTTCCGTACAGATACGTCCTCAGGGTGAGGCTGGTTCCAGCCGAGCGCATTCCGCTCTAAAACGTCCGCTGGACACTGATCGAAACAAAGTCGCGGTCACTGAAGGGCTGGCGGTCGGGAGGGCCGATGAAGTGCGTATAGGTGAGCGATCCCTGCCAAACCGTGCGGTACGTTGCGGAAATGCCAAGCTCGATATCTCCCGCCCCGTTATTCATTGAGGCATCGACGCTCGACTTCCCGATCAGATCGTAGCCGAGGCCGACCGGGAGCGAGAGATCCAGCGCGGGGAGAACTTCGTAATAGTGCGGCTCGAAAACGGCGCGGAACGCGGCGGCAAAGCTGTCGCGGCCGGACGCGAGAAGCTCGGGATGTCCGGTTACGTTCAGCAGGTCGTTGGTGGCGATCTCTGCGCTCAGATCGGCGCCTTGCCAGAAGGCGCCCGGCGAAAGCGTCGAAACGCTCGAAAGCTGCGCGTGGAGCGTACCCCCCGTCGGATAGGCGAGGACGGCTTGCAATGCCGGCGCCGGACTGACCTGCGGCGGACGCAAGGCCGCATAAGCGAATCCCCCATATCCGCCGCCGCCGCTGCCCGGTAGCGCAAACAGCCCCTGGCTGACGAGGGGCATGTTGGTGCGGAGCGAAATCTCGCCCGCCAGCGTGCTCTCGCCCGCATAGGTGCTGAAGCTTGCGCCGTACGCCTGAATATAGCTCGGAAAGGTGAGCCAGTAGGCGCCGTCGTTGTTGCCCCCGCTGGAGGAATAATAGGTGAGGATTTGCGGCTCCTTCGCGTGAAATTGCAGCGCGTACAATCCGTAATCGACCTCGCCGAGCATCAGATGCATCGCGGCGCCGAACTGCCCCGACGCAGGAGGCCTATTGTCCGGCGTGCGATAGAGATACTCGCCCGGGGAAACAATAATGCGCTCTCCACCGGCGTCGAGATAATCCGCATCGCTGAAGTAGCTGCCTGACCCGGGCAGACGATCCCGGCGCCATTCGAACTGGTCGTAGAAGGCGAAGGAAAGATCCGGACTCGGCTGGACGGTCAGGGAAACCTGGTCGACCGGCAGGAAGAGTTCCTTTGCTTCGGCTTCCGGTTCGCTCGCTGCCTTGATCGCATCGATCGGCGCCTGTCCCGCGCCAATGCCGTTGTTGGCAAAGAAGAGACTCTCGCCCCACAGGAGCGTGTGGCGTCCGACACGGAAAGAAACAGGGATGTCGCCAGCATCCAAACTGCCATAGGCAAAGAGATTCAGGAGATCGGCATCCTGGCCATCGAGAATTTCCGTGGCGTGGGTGAACCGGTTGTGCGGGACGGTGTAAGGATTGAACGTCGCGGGCGAATCGTTGCTGTTCGCCTGGTGATAGACCGTGTCGTACCAGAAGGCGCCACTCGCCTCGATGCCGAACGGCCCGTTTGAAAGGTCGAACTCCGAAAGCAGGTCCAAGCGGTCGGAGATGAGCCCCGGCGCGAAATTCCGGTCACCGTCGTCGGCATTGGGATCGGCGACGACAGCATTGCTGTAGGGAAACAGCCGGAAGGCCGCGGTGTAGCGAAGCGTGTTGTCCCAGCGCAGATCCCAGCCGTCCGACTGGAACAGCTCGGCCGCCGGCGCATCAAACGCGGCTGCGGCGAGCGCGAGCGTAAGCCCGGCGAGCACCGCGCCGCATCGCCGTGTTCGCCTGCACGATGTTGCCGGCGGTGCGGCCGTACGCGTCACCCTTGACCCCCGGATTGATGCCCGAACACGCGTTCTGCGATAGTGGCGACGATACAGGGTTGGACCGTTTCCCAAAAGCGGGCTGGAAAGGAGTGAGTGATGCGCGGCGTGGTGTTTCGCGCGCTTTTGTATTCGGCCTGCGCGGTTGCCGGGCCTTGCATCGCCGCAGTGTCCGCCGACAAGGCCGCGCAATTGAAGACGGTGCTGACGCCGGTGGGTGCCGAACGCGCCGGCAACAGGGAAGGCACGATTCCCGCCTGGACCGGGGGATACCTGACGCCGCCGTCAGGATATCGCGAAGGCGATCCGCGGCCGGATCCGTTCGCGGGAGAGAAGCCCCTCGTCTCCATTACCGCGAAAAACCTCGACGCCTACGCCGACCGGCTGCCGGAAGGCGCGAAGGCGCTCCTGCGCAAATATTCCGACGAGCGGATGGACGTGTATCCAACGCACCGGACGGCTGCCGCGCCGGCGTCGGTGTACGCAAATATCTTCTTGAACGCGACGCGCGCGCATGCGGCTCAGGCCGGGATAGCCTACGGCGTCGAGGGCGCGGTGGGCGGCATTCCTTTCCCCATTCCGCAGAACGGATACGAGGCGATGTGGAATCATCTGCTCGCCTTCTGGGGACCGGCGCGGGAACTCGACCTGAAAACCTGGGTGGTGTCGGCGGACGGCGCTGTCGAACTCGCTACCGGTTACCACGAGATTGCGGATTTTCCCTACTACTATCCGAACGCGACGCCGGAATCGGTCGCCGGCTACTATTTCAAGACGCTGCATCTCGAGACAGCGCCGCCGTCGAAAGTCGGCGAAGGCTATCTCGACTGGCAGCCGCTCGACATCGCACGCTTCAATTTCGATGCCTGGCGCATTCTTCCCGGCGAGCATCGCGTGAGGAGAGGCCCCGCGATCTCGTACGACACGCCGGATTCCGACGCGGCAGGATTCGAGAGCCTCGATGAGTATTATATCTTTTTCGGCGGCCTCGATCGCTACGATTTCCGGCTGATCGGCAAGAAGGAGATGTTCGTACCCTACAACAACAACCGGCTTTATCTGCGTCCGACTTCGGAAATCCTGGGACCGCGCCATGCCGATCCGGACGACCTGCGATACGAGTTGCACCGCGTGTGGGTCGTCGAAGGAACGCTAAAGGCGGCCGCACACGACGTGGTATCGAAGCGAAGGCTGTATCTCGATGAGGACACCTGGCTCGCGGTCTACAGCGATTCCTGGGACGATTCCGGGAAATTGTGGAAATTCGGCCAGGCAACCATGTACCTGATGCCGGATGTTCCGGCCGTCATCATCGGCAGCCAGTTCGTCTACGACCTCAATCTCGGCGGCTATGTGTTCGGCTTTGCCTTCAACGATCAGCCGGTTTCGTACAAAGTGACGCCGCCGCACCCGGTGAGCCTCTTCACGCCCCAATCGCTCGCCGCCCGCGCGGTCCGGTGACGCGTGAGGAATTCGGGGACAGGAGATCGTCTGCCCATGATTTCTCCGATCGAGCCGGCTTTGCACAAATAATTACTGTCAAATGCATTTTGCACGTTGTCGTGAAGGCGGGAGCCGTTGTTTTCCTCCCCCGCGCATGCATTGCGTGGGGGAGGTGGTGCGAAGCACCGGAGAGGGCCATGGGTGCGTGCCGCTCCTTGCCCCCTCCACCGCTTCGCGGTCCCCCTCCCCCACGCTCGCGTCGCTCGCGCGGGGGAGGAAATCGGAAACAGGACCAGGCTCAGGGTGAGGGCTTTTTTTCGTCCTCATCCTGAGCTTGTCGAAGGATGAAGGCTATGCCGCCTGAATTCATCGTGCCCTAACGCGACCGGGCGAGCTTGAGCGGCGGTGATGAGTCGCTTGCGCACAAGCCGCTGCCGGGAAGCTTCGGCCCCGATTTGCATCGCGGCCAATCGGTGCGATTGCCGAGCACGTATTCGATTCGCGACCAGAGCAGCTCATAGCTGACCGTTTTGCCGGAAGGGGCGTCGCCGGGAGCGTGTTCGAGTTCGGCATGTACGTCGATTCCATCCTCGGCCGGCGCATATTCGAGCCGCCATCGCTCGACGCCGGCCGCCGATGCAAAAACCACATCAAGGGCCCAATGTTGCTCGACCAGCGCCGCACCTTCCTCCGGGTGCAGGCCATATATTTTTGGACCGCTCGCATCGAAGACACGGCGGACGGCGGTCTCGAACTCCTTTTTCGTGACGTGTGCGAAATGGCAGTTCCGCGCGGCCCCCCACTCATCGAGCCTGACGGGCTTGGCGGACATGCAGCCGGCGAGCAGCACTGCACTGCCGAGCACCAGGGCTTTAGTTCCTGCCTGTAAAGGATGCACACTGTGCCGGGAGGTACGCGCGCGGCGCATGTTCCTTAACCGATCCCGTTGCGCTGACACTGGAATTTAGACCCTCCGTTCGCACGCAGAAAAGAGATTATCCGCAGGCTCGGTAAATGCGGCGTGACCGCGCGCTTCGGCGCGCGTAGAATTCGGAGAAACTTCGGAAGGGCCTGCAGAATGTATCACGAAGGCCAAAGGGAATTGTAGGACCGTTTCAAGAGCCGCTTGCTCGCCGACCGTCTCCTCGAGCATACACATCGCACGCATTTCATTGACGAAGACAGGCGCTTCATCGAAAGCGCGACGTTCTTCTTTCTAGCGACCGCGGACGGCGAGGGCCGTCCCGATTGTTCCTTCAAGGGCGGTCCGGCCGGTTTTGTAAAAGTCGTTGCGCCCGACGCGCTCGCCTTTCCCGACTACGATGGCAACGGGATGTTCCGCAGTCTCGGCAACCTGCGCGTAAATCCCCATGTCGGTCTCCTGTTTATCCGCGTGGGCGAAAAGCGTGGACGGCTGCGCGTGAACGGCCGCGCCGCAATGACATTCGACGACGCCGCGCTGGCCGGGATACCCGGCGCGCAGGCGCTGGTGCGCGTGACCGCCGCGCACATTTTCCCCAATTGTCCGCGCTACATTCCGCATCTCGAGGTGAAAGAAGAATCGGTGTACATTCCGAGACAGGGATCAGCGCCGGTCGAGCCCGCGTGGAAAGGCTTCGAACCGTTCAAGGACGTCGTCCCGCCCCGCGCCCGGTAAATGCCGCGGCGGTTCCGGGTATCCTATTTCCTGTCGTTCAGGCGATGTTCTATAACGGCTCGCCGCCACCCTGCCTGATCGGCCGACGACAACCATGCCTGACAGAATCGATCACAGCCTGCCCGCGTGGCTTTATACGGATGCGGGTTTTTTCGAAGCCGAGCGCCGGCACCTGTTCGCGCGTGCGCCGCATCTCGTCTGCCACGTCAACGACATTCCGAATGCCGGCGACTACCACACGCTCGATATTCTGGGCGAGAAGTTCTTCAGTCTGCGCGGCGCCGACGGCGCGGTGCGCAGCTTTCACAATGTCTGCCGCCACCGCGCGTCGCGGCTCGCGCAAGGAGCGAGCGGCAATTGCGGCCACCGTCTCGTCTGTCCCTATCACGCCTGGAGCTATGCGCTCGATGGGGCGCTCAAATCCGTTCCGCCGTGGCAGGGTTTCGAGGAGCTCGAGCGCGCGCGATACGGCCTCGTTCCGCTCGATCAGGAGATTTGGCGCGGTTTCGTGTTCGTGCGCCTCGAGAGGGGTCTTCCGTCCGTCGCCGAGATGATGGCGCCTTACGAGCATGAAATCGCCGTACACGATTTCGAGAACCTCGTTCCTCAGGGCCGCGTGACCCTCAGGCCGCGCGCGGTCAACTGGAAGAACGTCGCAGATAATTACGGGGACGGTTTGCACATTCCTGTCGCCCATCCCGGCTTGACCCGGCTGTTCGCGGGCAGCTACCGCATCGAGGCACAGGCTTGGGTCGACAAGATGGAGGGCCGGATCACCGAACGGCCGTCCGCCAACTGGGCCGAGCGCCACTACCAGTCGCTGCTGCCGGCGTTCGTTCACTTACCCCAAGAGCGCCGGCGCCTCTGGAGCTATTACCGGCTCTGGCCCTATGTCGCCCTCGACGTCTATCCCGATCAGGTCGATTTCATGCAGTTCGTGCCCGTCTCGCCGACCGAAACGCTCATCCGCGAAATCGGTTATGTCCGCAAGGACTCGCGGCGCGAGATCCGACTTGCGCGCTATCTCAACTGGCGCATCAACCGCCAGGTCAACGCCGAAGACAGCCTGCTCATCGCCCGCGTACAGGCCGGCATGTCGTCCTCCAGCTATTCGAGCGGGCCGCTCTCCAAAATGGAAGTGTGTCTTGCGGCTTTCGCGCGCCGCCTGCGCGACACGGTGCCCGACGCACGGCTGGAATTCCCGCCCGACAGCACACCGGCCGCTTGGGAGTCCTTCCGCCCCGCCGCGGAATAACGCGCGCGGACTGAGGCACCCTGGAACCGCATCGTCGTCCTCCCGGGTCCAACTTGCGGCCAGTGCCGATCAAAACCGCCAAGCGGAAAATTATTTTGTACGCGAACGTTTGTTCACCGGCCTTGCGAAAAACCATAATGAAATCACCAGGATAACAATATGATCGGATAGCGCCGGATACTGTTTGTACACTTGCTGCGTACGTCTGCACACTTGGCAAATGTGCGATACGCATCTATCTTTCGAACTAGATTTCTCCAACAGGGCAAAGCATGGACCAATTGCTTTACCGAAGCCGGATGCCGCGATCGCGAAGGAATTGCTCGATGACCGGCCCCCGCGGATTCCGAAGAGGTCGGCAAATTCCCTGCTTCAGGGAATTTCTCAGGGAATTTTGTAAAAAGTGGACCGCAGATTCCGGCGTCCTGCGACCGCGGCCGAAATTGACAACGGCTATCCTCCCTGGTGCAGGGAGAAAAGCAGGGAGCAACCAAAATTTGAGGTCCGAATTTCGTCTTGCCTCCCCCGCGGAGCAACAGCGGAGCGGGGGAGGTGCCACGCAGCGGCGGAGGGGGCGGCTAGATCGTCACGACCAATTGCCCCCTCCGGTGCTTCGCACCACCTCCCCCGCGCGATGCACGCGCGAGGGAGGAACATTTCTGTACAGAAAAATTCCCTGCTTCAGGAAATTTCTCAGGGAATTTTGTAAAAAGTTGGCGGCAGATTCCTGCGTCGCGCTTTCCTCCGCGAGCGAAGCGAAGTGGGGGAGGTGGACCGCGAAGCGGTGGCGGGGGCAAGTCGCGGTATGGACAATGATCGAACTGGCGACCCCGAGAGGATTCGAACCTCCGGCCTACAGATTAGGAATCTGCCGCTCTATCCTGCTGAGCTACGGGGTCGGCTCGGGCCTTCAGCCCGGCAGTAACCACATGCTTACCCTATCCTTGGTTCGGCCGGAATCCCCTGTCCGCCGGGCAGCGCAAGGGAATAATGACGGCCTCGCCACCGTCCACTGAACAGGGCAAGGGCAATCCCGTACACTGCCGGAAAGCGGCACCCGGGGCGCCCGGGCTTCGAGGGGGTTAGGTTTGGTCGTCAGCAGGCGGGAATGGTTCGGAAAGGCCCTTATCGCGCAGCTTCCTGGGCTGCGCCGCTATTCGCGGGCGCTGGTCGGCAACCAGAGCCTCGCCGACGACCTCGTGCAGGACACCATCGAACGGGCGCTCCGCCAATGGGAAGGACTAAGGGAAACCAACCGCTTGTCGAGCTGGCTGCGTTCCATCCTGCACAACCTCTATATCGACGAGATCCGGCGCGGCCGGACGCGCGGCCACGAGCAGGAGGTTTCGGATTTGGCCGATGACCTTGCACTCTCGACACCCGCGCACGATTCGAGCGCCGCGCTCGATTTTGTCCGCGCCATGGGTACGCTGAGCATCGAGCACCGCCAGGTGCTCCTGCTCGTTGGACTGGAGAACATGAACTATCGCGACATTGCGCACGAACTGGGCATCCCGATCGGCACGGTGATGTCCCGTATCGCCCGCGGCCGCGAACGCCTGCGAAGCGCCCTCGAGGGCGAGAGCAACCGCACGCGCGCGGGAGCGCGAGCCGCCGAAGCCCGGGAGCTGCGGCAATGAGCAGGAACGCCACGATTAGGGACGAAGACCTGCACGCCTTCATCGATGGCGAACTCGGCCAAGCGGACCGTGCCCGCGTCGAAGCGGCCGTGAACGCGGATCCGCTGCTGGCCGACCAGGCACTCGCCTTCCGCACCGACAAGGCGCGTCTCGCGTCGCTTTACGGCGGTGGCCTCAACGAGCCTTTGCCGCGCGAATGGATTGCGCAGATCGAGGAAGCGACCGCGCGCAAACCTATGCCGGCAAAAGCCTGGGCGGTGCTGGCGCTCGCCGCGTCCTTCCTTCTCGTGCTCTCCGGCACCATCGTCTGGCGTCAGTTCGCCCCGATGCCGCGCGACGACGTGGTCGCCGACGCGCTGGCCGCCCGCGCCATGCAGCAGAAACCCGATTATATCGTCCCGGTAAGTTCGACGCGCGGGATCGCGGCCGAATCCGCGGTGATGGCGAAAAGCCTCGACACAAGGGTAAGGGCGCCCGATCTCTCGCGCATGGGTTACCGGCTCGTGGGTATCGATGTCTATTCGTCGCCCGCGCCGTCCTTTGACCTGCGCTATGTGGATGCAAAGGGCCGCGCGGTCACGCTGTACATCCGCCGCTCGCCCGGTTCGACCCGTTTCGATATCCTGGAGATGGAAGGACTCAAGGTCTGCATCTGGCAGGACAATATCATCAGCACGGTCGTCACCGGTCAGATGTCCGCCGCCGAGATGGAGCGTCTCGCCAGCCTCGCCTACTCCGGCCTGACGCTGTAGCGCCCACGCGCTTCGTTTTCGAAGCGCACCGCGTGCTATGCAGGCGCTGGTCATGAACAATCTCCGTTCGGCAGCAACGGCCCTCGCCTGCGTGCTTTTGAGCGCGCTCGGCTTCTACTTCTCGCTCGGGCTTGGCAATCAATGGTGGCTCGCCTGGATTGCGCCCGTTCCGGTCCTGTGGTTCGCCTTCGGCAACATAAGACCCGGCGCCGCGTTTCTCGCCGCCTTTATCTCCGCCGCGCTCGGCGGTTGCAGCATCCTGCGTGCCTATGCCGGATTGCTGCCGCCATCGGTTCTCGCGAGCGCAATCGGGGGATTCGCGGTCACCTTTGCATTTTCGGTCCTCGCCGCGCGGCGCGTGGAGCGCAGACTGGGCCCGATCGCAGGAATGACGGCGTTTGCCGCCGTATGGACGGCGTTCGATTTTCTCGCCTCCTTCACCAGCGACGGCGGATCGGCGTCGACTCCCGCGGGCGCGGAAGTGGGTGCGCCATTCCTGATTCAGAGCGCCGCGCTCGTCGGATTTCTCGGCCTCACGTTTCTGCTTGGCCTGGTCGCAGCCGGCATTGCGCTCTCGCTGCGGCGCGGCAATATCCTTCCCGTCGCGCTTGCGGCGGCGGTTTTCGTCGTCAATGCGGCCTACGGCAGCTGGCGGATGTCCGCGCCGCCGGCCGCCCACATCCGCGTGGCGCTGATCGACAGCAACGACACGATGGGGCCGGTGCGCCGCGGCGACAGGATAGCCGCGCTGAAAGACATCGACGCCTACGCCCTCCAAATCGGCAAATTGCGCACCGCCCATGTCCAACTGATCGTGTTGCCGGAGAACATCGCACAGATCGCGCCTGAGTGGCGCGCGGAAGCCCAAGCGAAACTCGCGGCTGCGGCGCGAGAAACGGGCGCGACGCTCGTCGCCGGCTTCAACACAGCTGTCGGGGGCGACGCGCGCAACGTGTCGTGGGCGTTCATGCCGGGCAATCCGGCGCCCGTGACCTATATCAAGCGCCGGCTTGTGCCGGTCCTCGAAACCCGTTTGTACAGGCCGGGCAGCGGTCCCGGAGTGCTCGGCAACGGTATCGGCCTTGAAATCTGCAAGGATATGGATTTCCAGGCGATGCTCCGCGCCGATGAACGGGCGACCCGGCCCATGCTCCTTGCCGTACCGGCGTGGGACTTCGACCGGGACGACTGGTTCCACGCCCGCGTCGCCATCCTTCGCAGTGTCGAGAACGGCGTCCCGATGGCGCGGACCGCACGCGACGGCCTGCTCACGCTCAATGACCGTTACGGCCGAATTGTCGCCGCGGCGCGCACGCGCGGCGGATTTCGCACACTCATCGGCAATCTTCCGCTCGACGGCAAAGGCGGTGGCACCCTGTACGACAAAATCGGCGACGTCTTAGGCTGGTTCTGTCTTCTCCTGGGCGCGCTTCTCATTGGCTGGTCTTTTACACCGGCTTCTCGGCGCGCTTCTCAAATTTCAAAATAAAAGCCGTGGTGGGCGCGGCAACCGGGATTGAACGCCACGCTGCACGCCGGGCAGGTGTCGGCGCTCGCGAGATAATCGCAGATGCTCATCTCCGTCCAGCAGACGCCGCAGAGCACCGCCCGTTCGTTCCATTCGGCGCGTGGCCAGCGCGCGATCGTGTGGTCGGCGAGCGCGTCGTGACAGTCCTTGCAGGCGTAAATCCGGCCACAGCACTTCATCCGGATCGCAACGACGTCGCGCGGCGAATGATAATGCGCGCAGCGCGTCTCGCCGTCGACCTTTACGCCCAGAACGGAGCCTCGCACGACCATCGGATCAAACGGCCGCTGCCGCCGCCGTTCTTTGCAACCAGTGCTGCGAATCCACGCCGCGCATCAGGAGCCAGAGCGCCAGCACCAGCATGGGGGCAATCGTCGGCAACAGGAACAACGGCGACGCGTAGCCCGGCGCGAGGATGATCAAAAACATTCCGGCCACGAAGAAGAGCCCGCCGAACCCCAGCAGCACCCCCAGCCATTTCGGCAGATAATCCGACACGAACATTAGGCGGCCGAGGATAATCCATGCCACGCCGTAAAACAGCGTCGGTACAACGCCGGCGCCGTTGTAGAATTTGAGCGACAGCAGGAGAGAGCGTTCAGCTCGCCGGGCGAGAACGCCTTTAGATAGCCGGCGCCGCTCAAAATCGGCAGCACGGCGTAATAGAAGCTCTCCGCCGCAGCAAACGCCGCGGTCGATACGATCCGCAACAGCAATGCAACAAGTGCCAGCTCGCGGCCCGCCGGTCTCAGAAGCACATACAGAAGCGCCGTCAGCGCGGCATCGCACAGCCCTTCGATGGTGTAAGCCGCATAGCCGAGACGGACCAGTTGCTGATGCGCGACAGTGTTGTGCGCCGTCGCGCCCGCATCGCCGGCGACCGTCAGCGAGCCGGCAACGTACATCTCGCCGAAACTGCCGAACGCCAGCGAGATCAGGACCAGTCCCGCCCTGCACAACCATAGCACTGCACAACCATAGCACCGCTCTGCCCGGGCGGCCATCGTGCGGCGAGACCTGGATTAAACTCTTGCCTCTTTGCCTGCGGCCTCTTTCGGCTTTGGACCCGGAGCCTCGTCCGACAAACGTACCTGACGAATGCATAGCGAGAACAACTGAATTCCGAGCTGGCGCCTGTCCGGCGATCCGAATTCGCTGGGCGCGCAGGCATCGGGCGTATCGAAAACCAACATATTGCCGGAAATCTTGAGCAGCCGGAATTCCAGGGGGATCAGAATCGTCTTCCGGCGATCGATATAATTTGAACCGATCCTCAGGCCATTGAGATAGGAAAAGACAGTCTGACCGCCGAACTCGTCACCGGCTTTGAAGGCGTCGAGGTCGAGCGACAACTCGCCTGAACCATCGGGCAGCTTGCCCTCGAAGTCGAACAAAAGCTCGCACCATTTCCTGGTAGACCAAACGAAGTTGGTCTCACACGCCCAGAAGTTTTTGAGCGTGAACGGAAGCTCCACATCCTGTGTGAAATTCACCACCTGTCCGAGACGCATCGTCTCTCCCCCCTTTTGAACAGAGCCGGTCTTAATACAGAAACACTGGCGAGCCAATATTACTTTTCCTCAAGCCAAATACGCGCATTGTCGCAGCGGCATAGTCAAATGCTGTATCCGGTCGAGTATTTCACAGCGTATATTGCGGTTTGGACTGCGCCGGCCAGCGATGGCAACATGCATTAAAGCGTTGGGGCACACCGGATGCGGGTGGAATTCATCGTACGAGAGTCTCTCCGCGTATTAGCCGAGAAACTGGTTCCGCCCCGGTAACTGCGTGCCACGATCCAAGCATTTTTTTCAAAGAAGGTGCCCGTCACCGTCACGTTCGTCTAAGCGGAGGTCGATAAAAGCAGGCTCATTCGGCCGCCATCGCTTCGATTTCGATCGATTCGGCCGTCCCTTCTGCGGGGCATCGGCGCGATCGCTGTTGCGTCGGCAGGCCTCTCGCCTGTAAATTGCCCCGTCGAGGATAATGCAAAACGTCACGGGCGTTCGTGGGCCTGGAAACCAATAAATCCGTTGCCGAATGCGGCTTCTGGTGAGGGATTTGGCATGAAATTCCTTTCCGAGCAGGACAAATCTCCAATCGAACGTGTCGACGACTTCGTGGTGTTCACGATTGTCGCCAACAATTATTTGTCTTACGCGAAAACACTGATGCAATCCGTGGAGGCGACACATCCCGGATCGCGCCGCTTCATCATTCTCTGTGATGAATTGTCGGGCGAGGCAAGTTATGACGCACCCGCCGAAATCCTCCTGGCACAAAATCTTGGCATCGGGGATTTCGA
>DATAQZ010000038.1:0-205357 GCA_036264415.1 Rhizomicrobium sp.
CCTGCGCTTGACCAGTCGAGTAGCCCGGCGCCGGCGCACCGTTGAGATCCGCGGCCCGGAAGCCGTTGTATCGCATGGCACTGTCGGGACCCGTCGTTTCGCTCACGCGCATGATCGCGCCGAACGGCACCATCTCGCCCGCCGCATTGCGCGTCTTGAGGCGAAGAATGTCGTCCGGCTGCGAGCGGAACGGCGTGTCGGCTTGGGCGATCACCTCATAGGTGCGACCGAAGCGGTTGAAATCGTCGACATAGATCGAGCCCAGATAGGTCTGCATCGTGTCGAAGACGTCCTGCATGTCGACCCCGAGCTGCATGGCCTGCGTGCGGTTGATGTCGGTGTAGAGCTGCGGCACACCGATGTTGAAACTGGAGAAAACGCCGGCGAGCGCCGGGTCCTGCGCGGCCTTTTGCTGGATGTCCTGCATGGCGCGGTTGAGGACCTCGTCGCCCTGATCGGTGCGGTCCTCGACCTGCAGCTTGAAACCGCCGATCGTACCCAGTCCGTTCACCGGCGGGGGCGGGAAAATCGCGATCATGGCGTTGCCGATGGCGTTGTATTTCTGCTGCAGCTTGCCCGCGATCGCCGTGCCGGAAAGAGCCGACGAATTGCGCTGATCGAACGGCTTCAAGGTGACAAAAACGATGCCGGCTGAGGGGCTGTTGATGAAGCCGTTGATGGAAAGGCCGGGAAACGCCACCGCGCTCTGTACGCCCGGCTCCTTCAGCGCGATATCGCTCATCTTGCGGATCACGGTCTCGGTGCGGTCGAGCGTGGCGCCCTCGGGAAGCTGGGCGAAGCTGACGAGATAGGCCTTGTCCTGCAGCGGCACGAAACCCGGCGGCACGAGCCGAAAGCCGAGCCAGGCGAGACCGAGCAGCGCCCCATAGGCGATGAGCGCACGCGAACGGCGTTTCAGGATGCCGCCGACGCCGCGGCCATAATCCTGCGAACCTCTGCGAAACACCCCGTTGAAACCGCGGAAGAACGGTCCCAGCACGCGGTCCATAGCACGGGCCAGTGCGTCTTTCGGCGCGCCACGCGCTTTCAGAAGCGTGGCGGACAAGGCCGGCGACAGGGTCAAGGAATTGAACGCCGAGATGATCGTGGAGAAGGCGATCGTCAACGCAAACTGGCGATAGAACTCGCCGGTCAATCCGGTGATGAAGGCGATGGGCACGAAGACCGCGCAGAGCACGAGCGCGATGGCGATAATCGGACGGGTGACTTCCGACATTGCTTTCATCGTCGCCTCGCGCGGCGCTAGTCCGGCCTCGATGTTGCGTTCCACGTTCTCCACGACGACGATGGCGTCGTCGACCACAATGCCGATGGCGAGCACGAGGCCGAAAAGCGACAGCGCATTGATGGAAAATCCGAACGCGAACATGAAGGCGAAGGTCCCGACGATGGAGACCGGCACCGCCAGCAGCGGAATGATGGAGGCCCGCCAGGTCTGGAGAAACAGGATCACCACCAGCACGACCAGCAGCACCGCTTCCAGAAGCGTGTTCACGACCGCGTGGATCGAATCCCGCACGAAGACCGTCGGGTCGTAGACAATGGTGTAATCGAGACCCTGCGGGAAGCTCTTCTTCAGCTCTTCCATCGTCGCACGCACCCGATCGGAAATCTGGATCGCATTCGAGCCCGGCGACTGGAAGATCGGAATGGCAACCGCCTGTTTGTTGTCGAGCAGCGAGCGCAGGCCGTATTCCGAGGCGTCGATTTCCACCCGCGCGACGTCACCGAGCCGCGTGACCACGCCGTTGTCGCGCTTGATGACGATGTTCCGGAATTCCTCCGGCGTGCCGAGGCGGCCCTGTACGTTTATGGGAAGCTGCAATTCGCCGGTCCTGCCGTAGGGCGGCCCGTTGATGACGCCGGCGGCGACCTGCGCATTCTGCTGCCGGATGGCGCTGACGACCTCGTCCGCCGTCATGTTGCGCTCGGCGATCTTTTCCGGATTGAGCCAGATGCGCATCGCGTAATCGCCGGAACCGAACAGCTGCACGCTGCCCACGCCCTCGATCTTGGCGAGGCGGTCCTTGACGTTCAGCACCGCGTAGTTGCGCAGATAAAGCATGTCGTAACGGCCATCCGGCGATGTCAGATGGACGACCATGGTCAGATCGGGCGAGCTTTTCGTCGTGGTGACGCCCAGCGCCTGCGTCACCTGCGGCAGGCGGGGCAGGGCCTGGTTCACGCGGTTCTGGACGAGCTGCTGCGCGAGATCCGGATCGGTGCCGATCTTGAAGGTGACGGTGAGCGTCAGCGTGCCGTCGGAGGCCGCCTGCGAGAACATGTACAGCATGTTTTCCACGCCGTTGATCTGCTCTTCCAGGGGAGTCGCCACGGTTTCGGCGATCACATTCGGATTGGCGCCGGGGAACTCCGCCTTCACCACGACCGACGGGGGAACGACTTCGGGATATTCCGAAATCGGAAGTTGCGTCATCGCGATCAGCCCGGCGAGGAAGATCACAAACGATATGACGCCTGCAAAGATCAGGCGATCGATGAAGAATTTGGATAGACCCATGACGTTCGCCCGCGAAGGGCGCTCCCTCAAATCACATTCGGATAATCAGGCGATCAGCGTGACGCCATATCGCGCGTTCCGGGCTCCGGATCGACCAGTGCGCCGGGCTGTACCTTTTGCAGTCCGCTGACGATGACGCGCTCGCCGTTGTGCAGGCCCGAGGTTACGACCTGTTCGCCGCCCACCTCTTCGCCCAGCGCGACGGCGCGATAGTCCGCCCGGTTGCCGCTGCCCACGACGAAGACGAAGCGCTTGCTTTGATCGCTGCCGACGGCCGCTTCCGGGACGAGAATCGCGTTGCTGTCGTGCGCGCTTGCCAGTCTCACCGATACGAACATGCCAGGCACCAGTGTGCCATCCCAATTGGCGAAGCGGGCGCGGGCGCGGATGGTGCCCGTGCCGGTGTTGATCCTGTTGTCGAAACTTTCGATCGTCCCCTCGTAGCGATTGCCCGTGTCGCCCGGAATCATGATTTCGACCGGCGTCTTCTGATCCCGCGTGGGCGTCGCCGCATGGGCACGCACGGCTTCCAGGTAGGTCTGCTCGTCCACGTCGAAATCGGCATAAATGCCGTCGTTGGAGACGATCGATGTCAGCAGTGGCGCATTCGCTCCACTCTGTACGACGTTGCCGACCGTCAGTTCCGCGCGGCTGACGCGGCCGCCGATCGGCGCTTTGACGTAAGCATGATCGAGATCGACCTTCGCCGTCGCGAGTTCCGCCTCCGCAGCCTTTATGGAGGCGTCGGCGACGCCTTCGGCGTTGACACGCTGATCATAATACGCGCGCGAGATCGCCTGCGCGCCGATGAGCGCCGCGGCACGCGCGAGGTCGCTATGCGCGAAACCGGCGTTGGATCTGGCGGTGGCGAGATCGGCTTCGGCCTTGGCGATTGCGGCCGCGTAGGGGCGCGGGTCGATGACAAAGAGAATGTCGCCCGCCTTCACGGTCTGACCGTTCCTGAAGCGGATCTCGGTGATGCGCCCACTAACTTCGGGGCGGATATCGGCGGAATCGACCGCCGTCATGCGGCCGGAGAACTCCGACCAGATGCGCACGGGCCTGGCGTGGACGCTTGCCACGCCGACGCGAATGGCCGACGGGACAGCAGCGACCGGCTTCGTATCGGCCTTCGCATGCCAGGCGATCAGAGCCATTCCGGCCAGCAGAACAATTGCCGCAGCGCCCCAAAGCATGCGGCTTTTCAAAACCTTGGTGGATGCGACGGGATGTGCTCCGGCCTGCAGGCGCTCGGACCGGACCAGTTCTATGATGGATGACAAGCGTCCCTCCATATCTGTATCGAACGCTACAGATATGGAGACTGGAACTCGACCGTCAAGGCGATTATGTATCATGCGATACAAAAATAGTCGAAGCGCAGTGAAGACAGGACGGCCCCGCAGTTTTTGCACGGATAACGTGCTTGACCGTGCGATGACGGTGTTCTGGCGAAAGGGCTACGAAGGCGCCTCGCTGTCCGAGCTTACGGACGCGATGGGCATCAACCCGCCCAGCCTCTATGCCGCATTCGGCAACAAGGAAGGCCTTTTCCGCGCGGTGCTCGAGCGATACGACGCACGCCGGCAGAGCCTGATGGATCGCGTGCTCGCCGCGCCCGATCCGCGAACCGTGGCACGGCTTTTTCTGGAGGGTGTTGCGGGTTTCGCTGTCGATACCGAAGGCCGCAATCCGCCGGGATGTCTTCTCGTGCAGAGCGGCCTCTCCTGCTCCGACGCGGGCATCCCCCAGGCGCTGGCCGAACATCGCGCCGAAAAGGAGCGCGCCCTGCGCGAGCGTTTCGAGCGCGACAAGAGGGCCGGAAAGCTTTCACGCGATGCAAATCCCGCGACGCTGGCGAGCTATCTTGTCGCGATGGCGAATGGCATCTGCGTCCAGGCGGCGGCGGGCGCCACAGCCGAAGCGTTGCACGACATTGTAGAGGTCGCACTCTCGGCATGGCCGGACACGCCAAAGAAGAATAGAACCATCAAGCGCAAGAACGCAGCAGGTTGACGGCTTCACATTCACCTCCCGGCATTGCGCAATAGCGTCGTCGGGAAGAACCACTTTCGAACGAAGCCCGGAGCCACTTTGCGTTGCCAGCAGCTCTTCACGTCGTAAACAGCCGCGAGCGGCATACATTGCATTGTTACGCCGCCCGAGAACACGTGCTACTTTCCTCCGGGCCCAGTCACTCAGGCAGTCCTGATGCCGGACGCGGGAGCCGGCCCGCTCCGACAACGTCGCCATGATGGGAGATCGGCCATGTCTCGAAAGTTGCTCGTCCGAACGAGCATTATCCCTGTTGCCAGTGTGATTTTGATCGGAATGCTGGCCGCGCCCGATTGTGCCTATCCGGCGGGGTTCAAAGTCCTTCACGCATTTCAAGGCGGCTCGGACGGTGCGCAACCCGGCGTGTCGCGGAGGGATCGAAGTGGCGCGTTGTACGGAGTGACGGGTGATGGAGGCGGCACCGGCTGTGGCGGAACCGGTTGCGGGACGGTGTTCAAGCTGACCGGCACCACGGAAACCATACTTTACCGTTTTCGAGGCGGAAAAACCGGGTATTTCCCCGACGGCAACGTCATCATGGACAAACGCGGCAACCTGTACGGCACAACGTATTATGGCGGCAACAAGGGTTGTAACGGAAACGGTTGCGGCACGGTATACAGACTCGCGGCCGACGGCACGGAAACGGTGCTGCACGTGTTTGTCAACGGCCGCGACGGCGCCCTGCCTCTCGCTTCGCTCGTCAGGGTAGGAAGCGATTTGTACGGCACCACAACGGAAGGAGGCGTCAAAAATTGTGGACCATACAACTGCGGAACGGTGTTCAAGATCGATAAGAATGGCACCGAAACCGTGGCGCACAGATTCAAGGGTGGTGCGGATGGCACCTATCCGGCAAGCAACCTGATCGCCGATTCGGCCGGCAATCTGTACGGAACCACCGTATTGGGCGGCAGCAACGGCTGCAGCAACAGCGGTTGCGGAACGGTGTTCAAAATCGCCCCGGACGGCACTGAGACCGTGCTGCATGCGTTTGTCGGCGGGACGGACGGTTCGGGGCCCACCTCTTCCCTGGCGCGGGACGCATCCGGAAATCTGTACGGCACGACTGCCGTGGGTGGCGGCAGCAGTTGCATGGGATATGGTTGCGGCACCGTGTTCAAGGTAAGCGCGCAGGGGAAGGAGCAGGTGCTGTACGCGTTCCAGGGAACAAGCGACGGCAATTGGCCGTGGGGAAACCTGATCATCGATGCTACAGGCAATCTGTATGGTATCGCAGAATTGGGTGGTACGGGCTCAGGGGTGGTGTTTCAGCTGGATACGAGGGGCAGCGAAAATGTGCTCTACGCCTTCACCGGAGGCAGCGACGGCGCCCAACCCAGCGGTCTTATCGCTGACAGGAAAGGCAAGCTCTTCGGCGCTACATTGTATGGAGGATCGGGCGGCCAAGGCGTCGTGTTCGATCTGCCGGAATGAAGGCCTCAGGGGCGCTCAACAGCCGCCATTCTCGCCGAAGGTCAACGGCGACACTTTAACAACGCCGGGGCTATTGAATACGCCTTTGCCGATCTGGCCGTCCTGCGCGTGAGCGATGAACGTAATATATTGCACCTCGCCCGTGCCTGAGCCCGCCTCAAGGTTTACGACCAGGAGATCTCTGACGACCTGGAATGTGCCGGTCAGGCCAGGGGCAATATCGCCCGTGGACGTGACGGGGCCGCTGTGCCGCGATCCGGCGCTGCCATCGTCGGTCAGTGTGAGACAGTCGGTGTTGCCGAAATTCGGCGGCAGCTTGACCTTTACCGGCCAACTGCCGGAGTAGCTGCCGCTCTGTGACGCTGCAGCAGCCCCGGCGAAGATAAGGATCGGCAGAGCGATGGCGAAAAGTGCTTTCACGGCATTGTTCTCCCTTGCACATGCGGGCCGACCGCCGCGGATGGCCAGAGCGGCTATACAAGACTCCGGACGTAGCCCGCTTCCGCTTTATTCCGCAATCCATGAGCCATTCATCTAAAATAACTTGCTGCCAGACATGGGGGTCCAGCGCGTGCGATGGCGACGCGCAGCATAATGCGATAACCACGCCAGTAAGCAGCCTGGGGGTGCGGAGCTTTTGGAAGCGGCTTTACGTTGGCGCTCAGCCCTTCGGCTTGAGCAAGAACACCGTTCCGTAGCCGTAGAGGCAGCCGAAATTGGTCGTGCCGTACAGGTTGCCGTTTATGGCGATCAGATTGGCGGAGAGGTTCCGGAGGAATGTTGGGCATGCGGTCAAAAAAAGCCCCTGGCTGCACTACGGCGTTCTAATATAACCGTGTTCGACGCTGTTGCCGTCAAAGTAACTGCCTGCGATGGTGCCCGTACGATTGATGCCGCCGCCATAAGTGTAGGTGGAACCCGGGGGATCGAATGCCTTAATTTTCCCACCGACGGTTCGCACAAAGCCGTGAACCGCATTGTTACGGTCCGCCCAATTTCCATCAATCAGGCCCCTGGCGTTGATGCTGTCGGATGCGGTGTACGTCGATCCCTTGGGATCGAATGTTGTAATGGTTCCGTCAGATGTTCGCACGAAGCCATGGACTTCGAAGTTGCTGTCGTCCCAGAAACCCGCGACTGTTCCTGAGTTATTGATCGTTTGTGGCAGGGTGTGAACGGCTCCCGAGACATCGAACGTCATCATGGCTCCATCCGGGGCCCGGATGTAGCCATGAAAGTGGAGGTCGCTGGTCTCGTAACCTCCGGTGACTGCGCCCGCTCTGTTGATGCAATTGGCATAAGTGGACTGCGACCCTGAAGGATCGAATGTGGTTATCATTCCGTCGGCAGTCCGCACAAACCCGTGTTGACGGGAGTTGCTCTCCTCATACGTTCCCGTGACCTCGCCCTTGTCGTTGATGATCAGCGGCTCCGTCCTGATCGATCCCGAGGGGTCGAAGGTTTTGATCTTGCCGCCGGACGATCGCACATACCCATGCCAGAGAAAATTGCTGTCCTCATACTGTCCGGTGACCGCACCCTTGGCATTTATCCCAAAGGCAAAAGTATCGATCGATCCATTTGCATCGAACGTCGTGAATGACCCGTCAACCGCCCGGATATATCCGCGAAAGATACTGCCGTCGTAGTAAGAGCCCGAGATCAGGCCGGCTTCAGAGATGCTCCCTCCAAGAGTCGCCTCTGAACCGGGCGGATCGAACGTCGTAAATGTTTCGGCATCCGCAGGGATTGATGATCCCATCAAGAGGAGCGCAGTAATCAGCGAAGGTGCCGTATCACGCGAGAAAATTCTGCGGATCAGAGTTGCCTGTTCACGCATGATTCAAAATCCCCCCGCGGATCGCGTCCCCCAGAATACAGCAAACCCTAACGCGAGAAGTATCCTCCGACCAGGCGGTTGCTGCTACTTGCGCTTGTCGAGCAAAACGCTGATGCTGCGATTGGTTTCGTTCAGCACCGCGGCGTCGTCGTTGCCGTCGCCGTTCAGATCGCCGGTCCCGACCGAAACCGGATCGCCGCCGACGGCGAACGTCTTGCCCGCGGCAAACGTCCCATCGCCCTTCCCCGGAAAAACCGTGATGTTCGAAGTCTGATAATTGAGCGCGATGATGTCGGGAGTTTTGCGGTTGCCGAAAAACCCCGTACCGACCCTCGCGGTATCCATTCCCGTGCCCACGTAGGTGACGACGCTTTGAAACGTGCCATCGCCATTGCCGAGGAGCACGCCGACGCCGCCGTTCGAGATGCAGTTTGAGTCGGTGCCGCAAGGAAGATCGAGCACGAGGTCGGGATTGCCGTCGCCGTTGAAATCCGCGACCGCGACTTCGAGCGGAAAAATGCCGACAAACCAGCTCTGCTGCGCCTGAAACGTGCCGTCGCCATTGCCGAGCAGCACGGAAACCGTGCCCTGCCGGCAGCCGTCCGTATGACCGCATTCGTTGACGACGAGAAGATCGAGATTGCCGTCGTGGTTCACATCGGCAATCGCAAGGTCCTGCGGTCCTTCTTCGACGTCGTACAACACCGGTGCCTGAAACGAACCGTCGCCATTGCCGAGCAGCACCGCCACCTTGCCCGGATTATTCAGCGTCACCGCCAGGTCCATCTTGCCGTCGTGATTGAAGTCGCCGGCGCGGACGAATTCCGGCACTTCGGTCAGACCATAGGCATTGACCAGCTTGAACCGGCCGTTCCCTTTGCCAAGCAGAATGGTCACATCCCCGAGTTCGTTGATGGCGGTGTTCACGACCGCGAGATCGAGGTTGCCGTCGCCGTTGAAGTCCGCGGCGGTCAAGGCAAGCGAATTGCCGCTGTCGGCCGAGAGGGACGGAACACCGCGGGCAAAGGTGCCGTCCCCATTGTTGAGCAGCACGTCCACCACGCCGTTGGTTTCGCACAGCCTGTCGCCGCAGGCGTTGGCGACCGCGATGTCGAGTTTCCCGTCGTTGTTGAAATCGCCGAGCGTCAGCGCATTCGGGCCATGGCCGGCGCGGACCCTGTGCTGCTGGAAATGAAAAGCGTCCGCCGACGACAAACCGGCAAACAGGAACACCAGGCCGAACGCGCAGACCGGACCTTTGCGGGACATGTCAGCTCCCCTGAGGCTCTCTTTTCAGCTTAGCGTAATACCAACGCCGTGATGGTTCAACGAACCGTCTGAGGGAGAGAGCGTCGTATCAGGACTATCGCGCGCTGCCCGGGAGAGCAGTCACCCACAACACCTTCGCAGCATGCCCGGGCTACGGGGTCTTTGTCATGCACCCCGGGATTCAGTTTCGCACCAGCGAATTGCTTCGCGCACGAGTTCGGAAGCATTCGCGAGCTTCAGCTTCTCCCGCATACGGGCATAGTAGCTGTGTACGGTTTTCATGCTCAGTCCAATCGAATGGGCGATCTGACGCGTCGGAAGACCCTGGCCGAGCAGCCGGAAGACCTCCAGCTCGCGGTCACTCAGTGTTTCGATGGGCGACGCGGGCGGCGACTTCCTGCCTTTGTCCACGAACCGTTGGGCAAATAGCCGCTGCATAGGGGCGCTAACATACAATTCGCCCCTCAACACCTGCCGGATTGCGGCGACGATCACTTTCGCGGTTTCGCGCTTCATTACGTAGCCGCGCGCGCCCGCCCGGATCATGCGTTCGGCGTAGAGCTTCTCGTCATGCATCGAGAGCACGATCGTGCGCGTCTCGGGGGCGCGATACGCCAGTTGTTTGATGAGATCGAGCCCCCAACCGTCGACCAGAGAAAGATCGACAACAGCGACTGCGGGGTTCGTGTCCGCAATGCCCTGCAAGGCGTCGGTGACGTTGTCAGCTTCGCCGCACACGCTGAGGTCCGGCTGCTGGCGCAAGAGGTTTCCGAGCCATTCCCGGACCAGCGGATGGTCGTCGACCAGAAAGACGTTATGCCGTTGCACGCTCATCAAGTTCGTCCGCCTTTGCGCTTTGCGGCACCACCGATATGACAGTTCCGCCAGTCTCATGCGCGTCAATCGCAAAGTCTGAACCAATGGCGCGGGCGCGGTGCCGCATGATCCTGAGCCCCATGCCGGAATTTTGCGCCGCGCGCAGATTGCAACCGCTGCCATCATCCTTGATGGTCAGCGCAACCCGCCCGCGCAGCGAAAACAGCTGAATGACAATCTCTTTCGCGCCTCCGTGTTTTACCGCGTTCCTGACCGCTTCCTGCACGATACGGTAAAGATTTTCAGCCGCGCGACGGTCTTCGACCAAGACGCGACCGCTCGACAGGAACCGGCAATCCACCCTGTAAAGCTCACTCGCGGTTTCTGCGAATTGCGAGAGCGCATGCATCAGGCCTTCGGGGTCCATCTCCACCGGATGCAAACCGCTCGCGATGCGGCGCGACAGCCCGATACTCTGCTCCACAAGCTCGACGACGCCTGCGGCGTCGCCGGCTTCGCCGGCGCTTCGTGCCGCGAGCTTCTCGCTCAACACCTGCGCGGCGAGTGCAGTGCCCGCAAGGTGCTGGCAAAGACCGTCGTGCAAATCCTGGCCGATGCGGCGCTGCTCACGTTCGCTGATTTCGAGCAGCTCGCGTTGCAACCGCTCGCGCTCGGCAATCTCCGCGACGAGAATTGCCGCGCGCTCGCGCGCCCGCACCTCGAGGTTCCGCTGAAGCGCGCGCATGCTTGTCAGTGCCCAGATGACCAGGAGATCAACCGCGAACTGCACGCCCGCGTTCCAATAAAGAATGAAGGCTCCAAGCTTGAAATCGTCGTCGTCGCTCAGCTTGCCGCTGCCCCACCAGACGACGATACTCAACATGGAAATGCCGACGGCGAAACGGAAACCCAACGTCAACGCCGCCAGCGAAATCGGCACGAGATAAAAGGCGGCGAGCGAGACCTCGGTCTTCGTCGCATAGTCGAAGGTGGTGATGAGTAGCGTGATCACGACCGTGCCAGCGGCGACCACCGGCTTCGGTACGCGATCGAGCCTTTCGACCCACTTCATCGCTGCCCCGAGCGCCTCAATTCTGCGGCACTCTATACCGAACATCGCCGGCTTGCCTATATTTAATGCAAGTCTCCGCGCGCGCATGGGCTACTGAGGCTTTGTCAGGCGCATCAAAGGGAAAAGCGACCATGGAACAGAAGCTCATCTTGCTTTCATTGACTGCGGCGGTCAGCCTCTCACTCGCGACCGGCGCTTTTGGCTATACCGGCGAGAATCTTGCTTCAGGCGCCAAGCTCACCATGACCAAAGCCTCGGACATCGCGGTGAAAGCGCGCCCGGGAAAGATTACCGACCGCGAACTCGAACAAGAAAAAGGCGGTTCGGGCTTGCGCTATTCCTTCGATGTACAGGCGAAGGGCGTGACCTGGGAAGTCGGGGTGGACGCAGTCACAGGGAAGGTTCTGGAAAACGATCGCGAAGGAAAGAATCCGGACTGACGCTCAGTCCTTTCAGGCCTGGCTGGGTGCTGCTCGAAACGGATTTGCCAAGCACCCGAGTACGTAGTGCCTGGTATATCTGCTTGGGCGAGTGCCAAGTATTACGACTTCGCTTTGATAAATGGGGGATGCCCCTCCCCTGTCCCCACTGCGTGGGGCGAGGGAATCCGAGATTGCACAATTACCTGGTGCCACGGCGCGCGGGGGCTCGATGCATCGGACCCGCCACGAACGTGCCGCCGCTCGGGCATTCCGTGCTTTTCGCACACCAGATGAACGCTCCCACATTGCTGCTCACCGCCACGGCGCCGTTGTTGTTGATGTTCCATGCTTCAACTTTCGTTGCGCCCGGGACGAGGATGTCGGTAAAGGTCTGGGATGCAACGTCGTACAGAAAACCATGAGGGCGGTTGTGATTGTCGGTCCATTGTCCCGTCGCCTGGCCGTTGTTGTTGATTCCTTCCAGTCCCGTTCCCTGGGCCTTGGTGCTCGGGTAATCGACGATGGTGAGGGTTTTTCCGTCGAGAATGAAGCCGTGCAGCGGCGGCTCGAAAATCTGTCCGACAATCACGTTTTCATCGTTTATGGCTTCACCGTCGCTCGCCTGATGACCGTAATTCAGCGGCACGTCGCGCAGGTAGTTTCCCTTGCGCCCGAGGAACGCGACCGCTTCGAATTCCTGAAACGACCAGTACGTGCCGGCGAACTTACCGTACACGTTGATGCCCTGCGCGCGACCATAGAGCTGCTGCCCGGAGGCCGTGACATTCAGGATGGTTCCGTTCGAAAGGCGCTCGAAGATGGGCTGGGTGCCGGTGATGCCGCCGCCGCCCTGGGAATTCGAAAACCCGGCGATGAGGCCGTTGTTGTTGATACCCCTGGCCTGGCTTCCGCCGGTCCCGCCATCGAACGTCGAATAATCGCTTCCGACTGCGCCGAAGAAGGCGTGCTCGACACGACCGCCCTTCCCGATGAAACTGCCGGCAACGACGTTGTTGTCGTTGATCCCGAAGACTTTCGTCTTGAACGAATTCGGCATCGACACCGGGACGAGAACCGCTCCCTCGGCCGGCACAAGCAGAATGACTACGCCGAAAGCTGCAAGCAAACCGCTACGAAAAATACCCATGACTGTTCCTTTCCCGATGTGAGCACCGCTCAACTCCCGCGCGCTGCAAGTGCCCCAACGTTACACCGATTATAGCGCCAAGCTGGCGATGCGCCGGTTCGAATATCGCGCAGCTCTTCCTTACAGCCGAGGATGCGTCGGGAGGGCTGAACCGAGCGCCGGATCGTTCGTTGCGTTCTTGCAGGCGGCGGCTTTGTTTTCCGCAAACAGGGCGCGCTCGAGCACCGAGGCCAGGTGCGAGGCAGTTGGCGGGTCGTAATTCGAGAGCATGACGACCTCCCAACCCGAGGCGGGAAATAGCGCAATTTCGGCATTGACTCCCGGCGCGCCGCCACCATGCCCGACCTTCAACGGCGGGCCGGGATTCACCACAAATCCCAAGCCGTACGACGGGCCGCCGCCCCAGGCCGCCTGAGGCGTGAACAATTCCGCTTTGGAAGTCGCACTGACGAGACGGTTTTCCTGCAGCGCCTTCAGAAACCGCGCCACGTCGGCGGCGGTGCTGGCCTCGCCGCCGGCCGGTGACGCAAACGGAAGCCGAAGCGGCGACGGCGCGGGATGTTGCAGCATGCGAGCCGGAGACATTCGGGTCATCGGCGCGGCGGCGCGGGAATCGTCGAGCGCCGTATCGTTCATCCCGGCGCGCGCGAAAATGTTCCGTTCGAGAACCGCGGCATAAGTCTGGTGCGAAACGTTTTCGATGATGGCGCCGAGCACGACATATCCGGAATTGGAATACGCAAACCGGCTGCCGGGCGTGAACGCAGGGGCGTCGGTCAGCGCAAGCGGCAGAAGCGCCGTCGCCGTTCTCGCCTTTTCGATCGCTGCGTGGTTTTCGGGTTTAAGATAGTCGCCGAGACCCGAGGTGTGCGCGAGGAGCTGCCGAACCGTGATCTTGCCAATGTCCGGCTTCACGTCTTTCAGGTAGGTTCTTATGGGCGCATCCCAAGACACCAACCCGCGATCGACCAGTTGGGCAATGGCGACGGCGGTGAACATCTTGCCGGCGGATCCGATGTTGAAGCGCGTGGTCTTCTCGACGGGTGTTCTGCCGCTTTCGTCAGAGGTCCCGAACGGCTGTTCGATAATTTCGGCTCCGCGCCCCAGGTAAGCGATTCCATTGAAATTCAGCCGCGCGGCAGCCCGTACAAGGCAGGCCTGCAACGCCTCGTCGGCACAGGTGGGCTGCGCCAGAAGCAAAGCCAGCGCCATCACAGAAAGACGCATTCCGGTCTCCTCGCTTGCGTCGCAGGTGGTTAGGAGCGACCCTACTCCGCATGCAAGATCGTTTCCTGAGTAGCGCGGCTCGCGTTCGCAATCGGAAATCGGCTGCCGCCCTCGCCGACCCTCTACGGCGCCGGATCGTTTTGGCGTGCGTGCCGCAAGAGCGGACGGTCGGCGGACTCGCCACCGCCTGGGACACGGACCTGAAGCGTCTGCACTATCACGTGATCACGCTAGCAAAACTCGGTTTGCTGACCGTCAGCGGCCATCGGCGGCGTGCCGGACGTACCACGAAGCTGTATCGCGCATCCGCGCCTGCTTTTTTTGTGCCGGTGGAATTCGCCGTCGAATCGCCTTCCGCAACGCTCGCCCTTCAGATGCAGGAATCGCTGGTGGCCGCGCGCCGGCGCGCGGATGGTGGTTTCCTCTATCACCTGGACGACAAAGGGGAACCGAAGATGCGGACCGTCGCGTTCTCAAAATCCGGCGACGCGACCGCGGAAACCTGGCGAGTCCTCGCCCTCCCGGAAAACGATGCCCGACAGCTCTCCAAACAGATAGCGGCCGTGCTGAACAGCTATGCCGGCCGAAGCGGCGGCGGCTGGCTTGTGCATTTCGCGCTCTGCCCTTCGAAGCTGCCGCGCGCCAGGCGGCGCACCCCATAGGGCCGTCCTCCCCTCTCCATCGGGGCTAGACGCGCTGCAATACGCGGACCAAGCGACGTACATAGACGGCGCAAACCACGGCCCACACGATTGCCACAACGAGTTCGAGCGCGAATGGCAGGCGCACAAAAAGAGTCGCGACGAGAGCGATCACCAGCAGTGTCTCCCAACGATGCGGATCCGGGAGAGCGCCACGCGGCGCCTCGGTCTGGCGTCCCTCGCAGACATCCTTGAGCGCGCGAAGGTTGCGCCGCACGCGCCGCCGTGCGATCCAAGGCAGAATCCATCCGTGCCTTACGCTGCTCACCTGGGTGCGAAGCCGGGTGCCGGCTGCTTCCGGAATGAATTCGCCTTCTTCCAAAAGGCTTTCTGCGATGTCGTGCAGCCGATACCGCGAATAAGGCTTGTACAGGTCGAACACTTCGGTGAACTCTGCAGGCGCGCTTGCGAGATCGGACTGAAGCACGAGCCGCACCGTCAGGGGATGCTCCTGAAGCGTGACGGCCTCCAGTACGCGCGTGCCCGGGCGGTAATCGACCTTGTTGACGTGGACGAAATAGATGTCCCACACCGTCTTTGCCGGTGCGGCGATGAACTGTTCGTAGCGATCGGTGCCGGAGCCGCGCGGCCAGGCGATTGCCAGAAAGAACAGCGCGACCAGCAGACAGCAGAGATAACTCTCCGGGCCCGCGAAGAATTGAACAAGGTCCATGCGCTCTTTCGTCGAAAAGGGTCCAAGTCTCGCCAACCCGGCGCTGGTTACTGACATTTCCGGGTTGAGGCCTTGTTAACGGGACGAGTACCGAATTTTCCGGCCTCGCGCGTTAAGGCGAAGGATCAAGCCGATGGTCTTCCGCTTCAATACCCGCAGGAAGACTCGGGAAGTCCGACCACGGCAATTCCCTGTGCAGTGTGCGGGACCAGCGGCTCAACCATTCGTCACCGTCCGGTCCCACATACGTATCGGCAATGTTGTAGGCTGGGTCCGACATCGCGCGGTCCAGTGTGACCGCTTTCAGATCGTTGGCCTTCAAGATGGACGCAAGCTGATCGATGCTGTCTGCATTCAGCCGGCTCGCGTGCAACAGGAATACGAAAGCCGGACGCCGGCCCAGAAGCTCGAAGCTCGCTTCGCGATACCATGATACGGCCCGCGAGGTGTACGTCAGATAAGAGAGTCTGATCCGTGCCGCCCCGGCGGCGTCGCCCCGGAGAACCGCGTCGTCATAGGGGAGCGCAAACACCCAGTCGGTATTCTCCATCGTTACCGGAGCCACCCGATAGCCATTGTTCTTCAGCCAGTTCTCAAAGGTATGACGGGTCTCGATGGTCAGGCCCGTCTCCAGATACGGGTATCGGTACCAGCGCATGAGGCGACCGTGGGCCTTAAGCAACGCCGAGGTCACGATGGCGCCGCGCGCGACGTCGTCGATATAGGCGTCAACCGGAGTCTTGTTGAGCGAGAGATGGGAATAGCCGTGGTTTCCGAGGTCCATGCCAGCGTCCAGCCAGCGTTCGAGCAAAGCGATGCGCGCGGTGCGATCCTCGCCTTCCAGCTTTCCCTCGTTGACGAAACCGGTCGCCGGCAGGTGATTGCGGCGCAGGCCGTCGAGGAGCCTGACCGTCGTCATTTCCTCGTAGGCGAAGGAGGGCGTCAACGAGAGCGTTGGAAGATCGTCGAAGGTCAGCGCAACCTCGCCCGCCCGGGCTGTCACGGTCGCGACGATAAAGAGCGCGACAATCGCCGGGAGCCTCACGATCATTGAATGGACGACGTCTTTGATGATTTCTCACCGTGGTAACTTTTTTCGCGCCCCAACGGTCAATCGAGCCCGGACGAATACCTCTCACTGTCGCCCAACGGGCACACGTTCATGTACGGCAAGAGAGATGGCGCCGGGCCGTCCGGCCGATTCTACGTCTTGACCCTGAAAACAGTGCCGTACCCGTTCGGATAGTCGTTCACGCCACCCTGCGTTGCCGTGCCGTACAGATGGCCATTTTTGCCCTTGCTCAGACCGGCCAAGGGAAATGCTCCGTCGCTTCCCCCAGTAAAGGAATGGAGCACGGTTTCCCCTACCGTCAGGCGCGAGTTTCCTTCTGCAAGACGAAAGGGAGCGGGGCGGCATGGCGGCGCGGACATGGAAGTCGTCACCGCCAAAGCAAGGCTGGATGCAATCGAACGTGTGTGGCCCGACGGCAAGGTCGAGCAATTCATTGTCACCAAAGCCGAGTGAGCAGCTTCAGCCTTGTCCAGCGCGGAAACGCTTAATGCTGCTGCGCCGGGGTTTGCTGACTGGAAGCCGTCGCATTCGCCGGAACTGCGACGTCCGGCGAAACACCGAAGATCACCGTGACCGGCGTTCGCGACTGCGACAGTACATTGATCATGCGTTCCTGGGCCCGGATACCTTCGAGCCGTACATAGTTCGCCGTCAGCGATGCGGCGACCTGATTGACCGACGCCGTCGTAAGTGCCACGTTGCGGGCATTCTGCACGGTCGGATCGGGTGCGATGTTCGAAATCGTGACGCCCTGAAGGTCGAGCGGCGCGTGCAGCTCGTGCAGCCGGTTCGCAAGCTCCGCCGTCAGCCTGTTCGCAATCGCCTGACGGTCATTGTTCATGTCGAGATCGCTGTCGTAGTGGGGGCCGAGGTCCCGCATCAAACCGCGGACCTCCTGGTGCCCGTAGATTTGGTAGATGTCCGTTACGTCAATGAAGCTGGCCCGCGGATTGTTTTGATCGACGGTCGGCGTGACCTGGGCGAGAATGCTTGTCCAGATGACGCGATCGTGCGGAACGATCATGCGGACATAGGCGTCGATCGCGACGCGATTGCCGACTTTGGTGAGAATACGATGATCCTGATGGTCGCGCGGATCGTCCTGGACCATCTGCTCTTCGACCTGAACCGTCGTCGTTTGCAGGCAAACGACCCGATCTTCGATGCCGCCAATCCCCTGCCCGCCGAGATTGATTTGCCCGGCTTCCTCGAAGTCGCCGCCGAACCCGTTCGGGCCAAGAACCCGGCATACATACCCCGCCGGAACGGAGAAGTACTCAGGCGACCATCGCCCGCAACCGGCCAGCACCGCAACGCCGCTCATCATCGCCGCAACAGCCATACCGCGATTGATCGGTCTCTGCATGGTCAGTGTCCCCCTTTTTGAATACGCTGGCGAAGCTCATCCTGCTGTTTTTGCTGCAGGCTGCGGTCTATTGCGTGCCGCGGGGTGCCTTCTACCCCCCAGGTCATGAACCAATAGATGAGCGGAGCTCCAACGGTCAGCAGCAGCAGGACCAACATCGCCCGCTTGATCCACACGCGGATCACCGCGGATTTAGTCCAATTGAGCGCCAGCAAGCCGGCGGTGCCGAGGACCAGCAACGTCACAGTTGCCGTGATCAATACCGGCAGGAATCTGGTCAAGTCCACTAGAAGTGCTCCGTTGTACAGCAAGCGACGCCTTCATCGTCCTGCGGAAGCAACTTGGCAGCGGGACTTTTCAAAACCGACAACAATCGTGGTTAAAATGGCTTTACGACGGTAGAGAAGGCCATGGTCACGGCGGCTTGTGGGTCGTCGAAAGCTCAAAATGAAGACCAGGGCGTCCGTCTTCTTTCAATCGCTGCCGCAGGCACAACAGGTTAAGGTTCCGTTTACCGTATTGCGAAAGTCCGGCTTAACTCCCGGTATTGCATGATTGAGTCTCGCGTCTAAAGATTTCAGTCCCAGAGTTAGCGGGGATGGCCGGCGAAACGAACGACAGGCGAAGGCAGGACGACAAGCTTGCCCTCGAGCAGTTGCGGCTGGTGCTCCGCAATCTTAAGCCGAACTGCTGGCTGATGCCTGCTTTCGCGGCGGTGATCTGCTTGATCTTCTCACGCTGGATCAGTCCCGCCGTGCTCGTGTTCTGGTTCGCGCTCGTGGCCGTGGGCGGGGCATATCTGGGCGTCGTGGTCTACGCGTTCCAGCGCAAGCAACGCGAGCCCTGGGAAGAACGTCGCTGGGCGAGGCGAGCCGCCATCGGTTATCTTCTTTTCGCAACATCCTGGTCATCGATCGGTTTCCTCTTCTGGCGCCATGGCGACGATCAGAACCAGATGCTGATCCTGCTCCTGATCGCCTGCACGCTCGCAGGCAACTCCGCCTTGGTTGGGGCGAGCAAGACGTTGACCGTGATCGGCTATTCGGTGTTGGGTTTCGTGCTGATCGCAGTGCCGCTGCGCGACGGCGGCCCGGTCTATTATGGATTGTCAGTTCTTGCCTTCGGTTACGTCTGTTATCTCTCGTACATGTCGGGCCAGATCTATTCGACCGCGCGCGACATGCTGCTGCTGCGCGACGACAAGAACGAGTTGATCGAGGCGTTGGCTTGTTCGAAGGCTGAGTCGGATTCCGCCCGCGTGCGCGCTGAAGCCGCAAGCCGCGCCAAGTCGGAGTTTCTGGCCAACATGAGCCACGAACTGCGCACGCCGCTCAACGCGATTCTCGGTTTCTCCGAAATGATCTATTCCGGCCCGCACGGCGCCAATCGGTCCGTCGAATATGCGAAGCTCGTGCACCAGTCCGGCGACCATCTTCTCGCGCTCGTCAACGACATACTGGATCTTGCAAAGATAGAGTCCGGCCGCTTTGAACTGCGCGACAAGGATCTCGACGCAGCGCACCTGATCGGGGAGACGGTGAGGCTCATGGCCGGCAAGGCCGGCAGCGCCGGCCTGGCCCTGGTAATGGACGTTGCGAGCGATCTTCCGCTCGTGCGCGCCGACGAGCGTGCGCTTCGGCAAATTCTGATCAACCTCCTTTCTAACGCGCTCAAGTTCACGCCCGCGGGCGGCGAGGTCGCCGTCTTTGCACGGCTCGCAAATTCAGGAGACGTCATGCTCGGTGTACGTGACACGGGCATTGGGATCAGTGCGGACGACCAGCTTCGCGTATTCCAGAGCTTCGGCCAGGGACGGCACGACGTCGCCGACAAGGGAACCGGTCTCGGGCTTCCGATCGTCAAGGGCCTGAGCGAAGCCCACGGCGGGCACGTCGAACTCGAAAGCCGCGAAGGCGAGGGCACCTGCGTCACGGTCATGCTCCCCGCAACCCGCGCCCGCCCGCGCCTGAAAAACGCCTCCTAGAATCGGTCCTGCGGCGTTCAGCAGCGCCGCCCCGCATCATCGCCCGCCGCGGCCCGAGATCTCGTTTCCGAACCAGTAACCTACATCGCTAAAGATTGCGTTCAATCACCGGCGATTCCTTCATTCATCCGCTTTGGCAAGGAATCCTAAACGCCGGCGGCCTTAAACTTTTCACATCCGGTGGGTCAAGACGATGAGCTTGGGTCGTGGCGGCCCTTTCTGTCAGCGGGGCCCTGCAGGTGTGCCGCTACGCAAATACGAATCAAACGGGAGACAGGTCACATGGTCATTCAGCAAGCAGTGACAAGCAATACGCAAGCGCCTTTGGCCATTCCGGAAGCGCTGACGAACAAAACGCAAAGGCTTTTGGCCGGTCTTAAAGCTTGTGATGGCTCGGCAGACCATTCCTACGAAGTCGTCGAAGCTCAGATAAACAATATGAAGTATTTTGTACAAGAGCTCGAACGCAGCTGGGATCGTACCGCCGGCGAAGCAAACGCAACACGCGTATGGTTCAGGACCGAAACCGCACCCGTCTTGCAAATGGGACGATTGATGCGACGGGCAAATGTCTGGCCGGAAGGGCATCCGGGCGATTACATCACCCTGGAAGCCGTTTACGAGAACCGGCCGGAAGGCGAAGGACTGGCCCGGCACCTGGATCGTTATTTTCTTTCACGCACTCTTGCCGTCGCCCTGCGTGCCCGTAAGCGCAAACTCGCCGAGA
Organism: Rhizomicrobium sp.; assembly: GCA_036264415.1. Lineage (GTDB taxonomy): Bacteria > Pseudomonadota > Alphaproteobacteria > Micropepsales > Micropepsaceae > Rhizomicrobium. Next base: position 20,351 of record DATAQZ010000038.1, read on the forward strand.
TACTGAACCGCCGTGCTGCCGAAGACGTGCGCAACAGCAACTGGCTCAATCTGGCCTGTGGCTCATGCCGCGAGCTGCTTTGCGTTCCTCCACAGGCCGGAAGGGTCATTCATTGTCTGGATACCGACCAAAATGCGCTGAACTACGCGAAGTCCCTGCTCGGCGAAAGACCAGATGAAAGGATCGAATTTCACGCGGCAAATGCATTCCGGTTGCTCGATGCCCGCCGAAATATCGAACGCTTCGGGTTATTTACGACGATCTATAGCGCAGGTCTGTTTGACTACATGACCGACGACAAAATGGTGCGGCTTTTGTCGGGACTACGGGAGTCTCTTGCTGAAGGCGGCCTACTGATCGCCCCGATTAAAGACGCAAAATGTTACGAAACGTTCGATTACCACTGGCTCGCAAAGTGGGACCATTTTCTGCAACGAGAGGAAGCCGACTTCTTGCGCATTCTGGTTTCGGCTGGCTTTTCGGAATCCGATATCACAACCGAGCGAGACGATTCCGGCGTGATCGTTTTTTTCATGGCCAGACGCTGACTCGACTTCCCGGGATGCTGTCCGTGACCGGTATGCAAAATATGGTTGCCAATTTGTCGGCGGTCGACGATGGCCGCCCGATATTCATTACGTGGCTGGTCCGCTACAAAAACGAGCTCGCCAATGTTGTCTGGGGAATTGGAGCGGCGATTTTTCTTTTCGGATTTCAGACATCGCTGTTCATCAGCTTCTGGAATACCGGAGCGCTCATCATAAACAAAATGGACGGCACCGTATGGGTGCATCCGCGAGGCGTAGAATGTTTCGAAAACCCGGCTGCACTGGACACGCGATATGAGTGGCTTCTTCGGGGGCAATCAGGGGTCCGGGCCGTCAACAAGGCGATACTGGGTTTTGTTCCATGGAAGGGTGCAAACGGCAGGTGGATCGACGTCACCCTGGTAGGCTACAGCCGCATCGCGGAGAGACCTCAGACGGTATTTTTCGATCGTACAGATTCCAGTCGTCTCGGGACCCTGGTCGGCGATTCCGCGGAGGCCGCCGGTCACCGTGTCTACCTCGGCGGGACGCTGCACGGTTATTCCAGCTTTCTTGGTTTGCCCTACGTCTTGGCTGACTACCGAACGGCAGAATCCATCCTTGGTTTTCCCGATGAACGCACGAATTTTTTCATTCTCGATGTGACGGGCGATCCCGAGAAGGTTGCAAGGAAGATACAGGCCAGCTTTCCGGAACTGGAAATTGTATCGAAATCGAAGATGGCGTTCAAAAGCAGCCTATATTGGGTTGAACGGACGGGCGCAGGTGCGGCCATTATGACGGCCGCTGTTCTGGCGCTCGTCGTGGGCTTCGTTTTCAGCTTCTTTTCCGTACAGCGCTTTATCGACAACATCCGCTACGACCTGGTCACGCTGCTTTTGCTTGGTGCAGACCGGGGCCTCTTGGCGTGGTGGATTATTCCTTTTTGCGCGACCATCGGAATAGCTGCTTCGATCGGCGGGGCTTTTGCTGTTTTTCCCTTTACCTTTTTTGTACGCTTTCAAATTCCTTGGGTTCATGCCATTCCGTCTGTGCTTACCGCATCGATTGCGGTTGGCGGAGCAACTGCGATCATCGCCTCCGCGCTGGCAGTTCGTTCGATCAGCAATATGAATGAAATGGAGGCGCTGCGTGGCTAGCAATGCTGTGAGGCTGTCCGGCGTCAACGTTGATGTCGAAACGAGTGATGGAAAACCCCTGCGTATTCTGCACGGGATCGATGCCGAGTTTGCCCGCGGCAGGCTGACCCTCGTAAGGGGACCCTCGGGTAGCGGAAAATCCACACTCCTGGCAGTTGCCGGCCTGCTGATCTTGCCGTCGCGTGGCGAGGTCTATCTGCATGGTGTTCCGATGCATGATCTGTCCACGGCGGACAGACGCCGGCAGCGTCTGGAGAACGTGGGATTTATTTTTCAACAGCACCGACTCATTGAGCGGTTGAGCGCTCTGGAAAATATTTTGCTTGCCCAGTCACTTCGGGGTCGGACGGACCGCGCGCGGGCTCACGAGCTGCTCGAAAGCCAGGGACTTGGTGAGTTGGCAAACACCCAGGTGAAGCGCCTCAGTGGTGGACAGCGCCAGCGCGTCTCGATTGCAAGGACTTTGTCCAGCGATCCTCCGGTCGTCCTGTGCGACGAACCCACGGCCTCGCTCGATGCCGCCAGCGTCCACATGATCGCGCGTGAGTTACGCCGACTGGCGAAAAGTGAACAGCGTGCCGTCGTCGTTGTGACGCATGATGAGCGGCTCGAGATATACGCTGACACGGTATTGATGTTGTTCGATGGCAACGTCACCGGCATTCACACGCGTCCCGTTCCGGTATCGTCCCATGCCGCATAACAGGCTTTCCCCAGCATTAATCGTCGTTTTCGCCATCGTGTTTGTCGGCGGGGGTATTCTTTGGACGAATGCGACGACCGGGGCTGACTCCGATCCCAGCAGGGACATTCAAAGTTTTTCCGAGGCTGGCCAAACCGGAGATTGGTCGTTTACGGCCGATGGCCGTCTTGAAAGCGCCGGTGGGCTGCGTCGGTTGGGTACCCAGATGAACGGCGTCATCGAGGCAATGTCCGTCAACGAAGGCGACACGGTACGGAAAGGTCAGATTGTAGCCCGAATAGGTTGTGAGGACAGACGCGCTCAAGCGGCGGCGGCTGAAGCGCAGGCCGAAGCGGCGAAGGACGATTATACCAAAGCCAAAGCCGGCAATCGCATCGAAGACATTCGAACGGGCGAGGCGGCGCTCGCGAAGGCTGAAGCGACCCTTACTGACGCTCGCTCCTCAGCCGCAAAGTTATCTGCCTTGAAGGGTATGGTTTCCGTTCGATCGATCGAAATTGCAAAGGCGGCGGTTGATGGAGCAGCGGCCGATGCCGCGCGCGCACGGGCTCAACTGCAGGAGTTGCGGAAAGGGGTGAGGCCCGAGGATTTGGCGAGGGCGCTGGCTACCCTCCAGGCAGCCACAGCCAATCGCGACGCAGCCGCGGCGCTGGCAAAACAGTGCAGTATTGTTGCCCCTATCGACGGGCTCGTCACAAAGGTCAATTTGCGGGCTGGAGAGCAGGTGAGCCAGTTTTCTCCGATCGATGTAATCGAGATCGTCGACCTCGCAAGGATGCAGGTACGAGCCGAAATTGACGAGCGTTATGTCGACCGCGTGAAAATCGGTCAGCACGTTGAATTCTGGTTGGAAGGCTCCAACCAACGGTTTCAGGGAATTGTGGTGCGCATGTCTGGTTCGATGGGACACAAAAGCACCTTCGCCGACGCGCCAACAGACAAGGCTGACCGCGATATTCGCGAAATCATCATCGCACCAGCGGGCGGCGATTTTCCCAGATTGAACGGTATCAGGGTGGTGGTCGGGTTCAAATCATGAAGCCCAACCACCCACACCGCTTAGCCCAAATGGATATCCTTCTGCCGAGTCTCGTCGGCACCGTCCTGTGGCTTGAGGCGGCTGAACGCGACCGTCGAGATCACAGTGAAAATCCCGAGCGCGAGGAAGGCGGCGTGCAGGCCCCAAATCATCTCGCGTGGCGAGGAGCGCGCGGCTTCCGGCACGAAGAACATGGTGCAAAGGCCGGCGACCGCCACGCCGAAGCTGATCGAGAGCTGCTGCGAGGTCGAGGCGAGTGAGCTCGCGGCACTGGTCTTCCAGGGCGTCACGTCGGCGTAAGTGAGCGTGTTCATGCTCGTGTATTGCGTGGAGGTGAGCGCGCCGTAGCAGAATGCCTGGAGCACGATCAACCAGACCGGCGTGCCGATGCCGATGGTGGCAAACAGCATCAGGAAAACACTCATCAGCAGCGTGTTTCCTATGAGCACCGTGCGATAGCCGAATCGCCGGAGCAACTGTGCGATCCAGATCTTCGTACTCAACCCGGCGACCGCCTGCGGCATGATGAGGAGGCCCGACTGTACAGGCGAGAATCCCAGACCTACCTGATAGAGGAGCGGCAGGAGAAACGGCACGCCACCGATGCCGAGCCGGGTGATGAAGCCTCCGCCCACCGCCGCAGCGAAAGAGCGGATGCGAAAGAGCCCGAGCCTCAAGAGCGGCCAGCGCGTGCGCTCGGCATGCACGCCATAGCCGAACAGGAGCGCCAGCGACACGAATAGAAGGCCGAGAATCTCCGGCGCGGAGAGCCTGTGCTCGCCGAAGACTTCGAGCACATAAGAGAGAAGTGCCAAACCCGCGCCAAACAGGATGAGACCGATGATGTCGAGAGGCTTCGTCCGCTCGCGGTAATCGGGAAGCATTTTCCACACAAGCACGAGCCCCGCGAGCCCGACAGGAATGTTGAGGAAGAAGATTGCGCGCCAGTGAAGATAGGCAACGATGAAGCCGCCCGCCGCGGGCCCCACCATCGGCGCTATCCAGGCGGGGATCGCAACGAAGTTCATCGCGCCGAGCAATTGCGATTTCGGGAAAGTGCGCACCAGCGTGAGCCGACCCACCGGCACCATCATCGCGCCGCCGCATCCCTGCAGCACCCTACAGGCGACGAGCAGATGGACGTTGCTCATCAATCCGCAGAGAAGCGAGCCCAGCGTGAAGATGCCGATCGCCGAGGCGAAGACGCGGCGCGTGCCGAAGCGGTCGGCCACCCAGCCGCTGACCGGAATGAAGACGGCAAGCGAAAGCGTGTAGCTCGCCAGCACCGCTTTCATGTTGAGCGGCGTGGTGCCGATCGCCTTCGCGACGATGGGCACGGCGGTGTTCAGGATCGTGGTGTCAAGCGATTCCATGAAGAACGCGACCGCCACAAGCCACGGCAGCACGCGGCGCATGGCGGCAGATGGCACCACCGGCGTCAGGGATTGTTTCAGCGCTTCCGTTGCCACGTTTATGCCAATGCTGCTTCGATGATGGATCGTCGCCTGCGAGGCGGCGTTTTTTGTTTTCCTCCCCCGCCCACCCGCCGCGCAAGCTGGTGCCTTGGGGAGGATGATAAACTCCGCACCGGAGGGGCACCTGGTGCGCGCCGCGTTCGTTCCCCCTCCACCGCGAAGTTTACACTCGGGCCGCGCTTCGCGCGGACCCGGGGGCGGCCCCTCCCTCACGCTCGCGATTCGCCCGCGGGGAGGAAAAGCTCGAACCCACGATGCGTCAACGTTATCCGGCCTTCTCGTGCACTTCACCTATTCCGGCACGCCTGTTAGTTTTCCGGCCTGGCGCGGTGTAAAAGGCCTCCGGCCAGGAGATTGATCGGCGGAATATCCGCTTCGCGAAGGGGATCCCATGAACGACGATGCAACCGGGGCAGGCGGACATGCGCGGCCGAATCGGGAACGGATGAAGACGAGCGCCCGCCGCACGATTTGGGCGCTGGTGTTGTGCGGGGCCGGTGCATTCGCCGGCGCGGCCGCGGCGCAGACAGGCTATATCGGCATTCTGGGCGGCGGCCCGGTGTACAAGCACATCGCGAAGAACATCAGGGAACTCAAGAAATCAGGTTTCAACGAACTGATCGTCTGGAGCACCGAAGTCAACAGCTCGGGCGATTTGAACCTGAACGGCGAATTCCCGCTGACGTCGGGGGGCGTCTATATCGGCGATCAGACATACCCGGATTTCCCCGCCGACCTCAAGCGGATGAAGAAAGGCACGGTGACGCGTATCACGCTCAGCATCGGGTCATCCAACTACGGCGACTGGGAGAACGTCCAATCGCTGGTCGAGTCGCAGGGAACCGGGCCCGACAGCATTCTGTACCAGGATTTCGCCGCGCTGAAGGCGGCGCTGCCGCTCGACGCGATCGATTTCGATATCGAAAACGGCTACGATTCGTCTTCGACGATCAAATTCGCGGTGATGCTGGGAAAGCTCGGCTACAACGTCACCATGGACCCCTATACCAACGCGAGTTTCTGGACGTCGGTGGTTTCGCAAATCAACACGAAGCGGCCCGGAACGGTGGATGCCGTTCATCTGCAGACCTATGCCGGGGGAGAAGGCAACAGCCCGTGCGCGACCGAGTGGGATTTTAGCGGGGTGCCGGTCTATCCTGGCGTATCGGACCAACCCTCGGCGCCGCCCTATAAGACGCCGGCGCAGGCAAAGGCGGCGATGGACGGCTGGCACAAGGCGTGCGGCATCACCGGCGGCTGGCTGTGGATTTTCGACCAGATCGCGGGCACGAGCCAGGTGCGGGCGTACGCCCACGCCATTACCAAAGGCGTCGGCGGCGCGGACCGATAGTACAGAGTACTGTTCCGTATCTTTCCTCCCCCGCGCACGGAACGAGCGGTAATTCGGGACGGAAACCGTTTCCCTTCGAGCCGCGCCTTGCAAAGCCCGCGGAGATGAAAGGGGAAGTGTACCCAATGTGGCGCGCGCTTTCCCGGTTGACACTGCATCATGTGATGCCTATATCGGCCTCAGCTGATGCAGGAGCACGAATGAGCCATCAGGGTGCCGCGGTCGAGGATCTTCTCGGCGTCCGGTCGAAAAAGCGCCAAACCAAACTCGCGCTCGCCGATTCGGTCGAGAAGGGATTGCCGGTCTCGGCGCTCGAACGGCTTGCCGGCCGCGTCAGCCCGGAGGACGAACGCCGCTTCGCCTATCGCGTGGTGCCCAAACCCACGCTCGAGCGCCGGCGTCGCGAGAAGAAGCCGCTTACCAAGGACGAGAGCGATCGCCTGGCGCGCGTTGCCAAGGTGTTCGCCTTCGCGCACGAGATTTTTCATGACGACCACAAGGTACGAAGTTTCCTGAACCGGCCGCATCCGCTGCTCGACGACCGGGCGCCGCTCGAGGTGTCGCTGGCGAGTGGTCCGGGCGCCGACGCCGTAATCAATCTTCTCGGCCGCGCCGCCTATAGCGGCGGCGTATGACCGCGCTGAAAACGGACCGGGTTCTCACCTGTTACCGCATTGGCGATCCGAACGGCGAATTTCCGATCTATGGCGCCGACGGCGCGCGGCTTTACCCCGGCCGCTGGAATACGCATACGAGCCCCGTCATCTACACCTCGGAACATTATTCCACGGCGATGCTCGAGAAGCTGGTGCAGCTCAATCTCGAGCTGCCCGCCAATCAGCATTTCATCACGATTACCATCCCGAACGGCGTGACGTACGAGGTTTTTCAGACCCCGGCGCATCCCGGCTGGGATTCGAAGAACGAGGCGATCTGCAAGGTTTTCGGCGAGGCGTGGTACGCGGAGACGCGCTCGGCGCTCCTGATCGTGCCATCGCTGCCGGCGCGCATCGAACGAAACTTCCTGATCAATCCGCTGCATGCGGATGCCAAAGCCATCGCCCACGGCATGCCGGAACCCGTGTGGTGGGACGCCCGACTGTTCGCGGCGTGACCACAATACATGCGTTTCGCGCCCCTCACCCACTCGCGGCTTTGCCGCTCGCCTCCCTCTTCCCCGGTACCGGGAGAGAGGGAAATGAGCAGCGCATCAGCGCTGCGAATGGGAGCGAGGGGATGCGTTACGTTTCCCAAAAATGGGATATGGTTGCCGGCGGGCGACGTTTACCAATCCGGGCTAGGCACGAGATCCTGAGGAGGAAGCATCTTGAGAGCCATTGAGATCATCCTGGCCGTAATCCTGGCCCTCATCGTCTTCGTCGTCTTGAAGCTGATCGGCATCGTGATCAAGATTGCGCTCATCGGCGCGCTCATTGGACTTATTATCGGCTTCGTCATCGCCCGCGCCTTTCGAAAAACCTGACAGAATCGTCGCGCTCCGGGGTGGCTTTGCCGCGAGAGGTGCTCCATATCCGGCATCTGCGACAGCCAATGGCGATATTGAAAGGGACAGGAGATGGCATTCAGGCCCAACTACCGGCAGGAACGCGCGCAGAAGAGCCGTACCCGGGAGGCAAAAAAAGAGGAAAAGCTGCGCCGCCGCGAAGAGGCTACCGCGAAACGCAAGGCGCTCCGCGAAGGGGTGGCCGATCCCGATGGGGATCCTGGCGCCAATGCCGGTGATGGCGGCCCGGCCCAGGACGGCGAGTAACCGCGCATGATTGCTGCACCAAACCGCGCGAAGATCAACCGCTGATGAAAAACAAAAAATATCAGCTGCCGCGCCCTTACGCGGCGTTGACCAAGGACACGCGGTTTGCCGGCACGTATGAGGTTCTGGTGCCGGCACCGGGACGTGCCAAGCCCTACCGCGTTCCGCTGCAGTTCGATACGCAGGAAAAGGCCGAAAGCTGGATCCATAGTCCGGAAGGCAAAGAAGCCATTGCAAAGCTTCTGTCGCAGAGCACGCACTAGCAGATACCGAATGCCAACAACGTGATTTGGCACGCACAGATGCGAAGCCGCGGAGAGATTGTCATTCCCAAGCCTTGAGCTGCGCTTGGTGCGTGCGGGTGGCCAACAGTATTTTTCAGAATTTTAGGTCCCCTCTCTCGCCACGCCGCGCCGGCGCGCAACCCGTGCCACCGGTGCGGTGTTCCTAACGGGCATGAGCGATCCAGCAGGCACCCGCGCCATTCTTGGTCTCGGTCTGGTTTTTCTCGTCACGGCGCTCGCGAGCACGGCGCCGGCACGAGCGGAGCGGTGCTTTGCAAACGGCGACGTCGTCGGGTTTGACGGCATCGCCACGCCCGGCCCGATCGCGCGGGAATGGGTGCTGCACCTGTCGCAGCCGGCCTGTGTCGAAAGCCGTGAGGTCTCCGCCATTCGCATTATCGGAATACCGCCGCCGCTCGGAATTCCTCTGGAGCTGACGGGGAAATTAATGCTGGGGCGCGGCAAATCGCAGTCGGCGATGTTCGTTGCACTCGTCGTCAGCCATGGCCGCAGGCTCGGCGCAGCTCCGTCCGTTGCGCCGCCGCGGCAAAGCCAAACCGTACAGAGTGTCGCGACACGATGCAGCACGCCGCCTTACGGCGGCACGGAAAGCGAATATCGGGGTTTCGTCCGGCGTTTCGGGGCCATCATCAAGCCGGAGAAAATTCTCGCCGGGATCTGCAATGCGAAGTTCGGCAGTGCCCCGCGGGACGGACTTCACAAACTAGGGTTCAGCAACGCCCAAATCGAGTCCGAAAGCACGGAGCATCTCGCTGCGGATACGATGACGGCGCTCAAGCATCTCGTGAACACCATCGAATAGCGCGCTGTCACGCGCGAAGCGCGGTCCAAGCGTCACCACTTCCTTTCCTCGGCGCCCACGGCATCCCTGTGGTACCCAACCAGAGGGTCGACACAAGTGTCGCCTTCATCTGCGTGGGGTGCACTCCGGCGAGCCATGACAAGTTTGGGATCATCTCCTCGGTTTGGGAACGACGGCAGAGTTCGTCAATTCGGCGGCGGCGGAAGTTCCTCAGGAGACTGCTCGTTCCCGGTATTGTCGCGCTGGCCCGATTGGGCCTGCGGAAGATTCTGATTCCCGTCGCTGCCATCGGCGCTGCCGTTCGCCTGACCGCTATTTTCCGGGGCCGACTGGACGGCCGGATCGGCGCCCACAGCCGGCGTCGCTGGCGCATCCGCATCGCTTCCGTATTTGGCGGCCTGCAAATCGCTCGTATTCTCGGTATCATTTGACGGCGCGTTTCGCCGCGTGCTGCCGCGGCTGGCGACCGTCGTGTTCTGCTGGCCGGGGGCCTGGCCGGTGATGACCACCGTCATGCCGCGCGTATTTTCCTTGAACAGGGCCGCGGCAAAACCCATCGGCAGTCTTACGCAGCCATGCGAGGCCGGATAACCGCGCGGGCTCCCGCCGTGCAGCGCCAGCCCCGACCAGGTGAGCCGCTGCATGTACGGCATCGGCGCATCATCGTACTTGTTCGAGTGGTGATCCTTCTGCTTTTCGAGCACTGTGAAGGTACCGTCCGGCGTTTCGTAACCCGGCTTGCCGGACGCGATCATGCTGATGCCGATGAGTTTGCCGTTGCGCCAGACAAAGGCGCGCTGCGTGTCGAGCTTGACCACCATGACGGTTCGGCCTTGCGGGGCGAGCGACGGATCCCACAGGTAACCGCCCGCCCCGAGGCTGTTCGCCTGCGCTTCGCTGATCTCCGCCCCCGTGGCAGGGTTGGCGAATCCCGGCGTGGCAGCGATTGTCAAAAGACACAGTATGGCCAAACGCGCCGCACCTTTTTTCGTGCCCGGGCATCTATTATATTTCGTTTGCTGCCTCATCGCTGGGGCGCACCTCTAAACAAACCGCAATTCGGGCCGGCGAATGCGCTAGTCCCGTGGAGTTCACTCTGAATGAACGTTTCAAGGCGCTCTCTGTTTGCAGCGACTGGCGGACTTGCCGCGGCCGCGCTTTTCAATCCTCTTCCGTTAATCGCCGATCCAATCTCCGCCGAGCCGGCCGGTGTTTCGCCTGCGTTGCTCAGGCGCGCGCTTGCCGCGCTTCAGAAGCACAGCGCCGTCATTCCCAATCGCGACGTGATCGCCATCGCGGATTTTTCACTTCCCTCGCGAATGCCGCGATTTCATCTGGTGGACGTGACCAGCGGACGCACGAGCTCGCACCTGGTGGCGCATGGACGCGGCTCCGACCCGGCGCACACCGGCTGGCTGCAGCGCTTTTCCAATGAACCTTCATCGAACGCAACGTCGGCCGGCGCCTACAGAACCGACGGCCTCTATGTCGGCGCGCACGGCCAGTCGATCCGGCTCGCCGGCCTCGATGCGACGAACAGCAACGTGCTTGGGCGCGCGATCGTTGTACATGCCGCCTGGTATGTCAGCCCGCAAATGGCCAAGACGCACGGCGTGCTCGGGCGGAGCGAAGGATGCTTCGCTCTCGCGAACACCAGCTTGCCCGAAGTGCTCCAGCGCCTCGGCTCCGGCCATATGATCTACGCCGACAAGGTGTGACCGGAAAACAGAAGACAGAACACAGGGATCAACAGCTTCCGAGGCTTTCCTCCCCCGCGCGTGCGACTAGTGCGGGCGAGATACGTCCCAGGCCGTGTAGCGAGGCCGCGGTTGCGCGATCCGCGCATTAGCTGACAGACTTGCCCGTGTGAGGGGTTCTTCGCGTTCCTAAATCATGGGGCGAAGGATCAATGCGGATTGCAGCTGCGTGTGTTTTTCTGCTGAGCGGGGTGCTCGGCGCGGCGGCTTCGGCACACGCGCAAACAAACATTGCTGCTGCCGAGAATGGAGCGCCGGACGGGTCACCTTGGTTCGTCTGGAGTCCCCACGCGTTTTTCGGACCCTGCGCCGGCGATTGCGGCGCCGCGTTCTATGGCGGACGCGAAATCACCACGCCCATGAGCAGCGTGTTTCTGATCCACAATCCCGTCGCTCCGTGGAATGTCGATACCGGCAATGCCGGCGTGGCGGCGACCGCAATCTCCCGCAGCTTCGCCACGATGTTCGGCGGGCTAGATCTCGAGGCGGAAGCGGGCCTCGACCAGCGCCTTGGCGATATGCACGCGACCACCGGCTGGCTGGCGCTCGCTTTTCGCTGGACCCGCTTTCCCTGGAACAACATCGTCGTCACGACGATCGCTTTGGCCGATGGCCCGAGCATGGCGAGCGAGATCGACACCGAGGAACGCATTCGTTCGCAGAACGGCCGCGGCTCCGACCTGCTCAATTACGCATCACCGGAAATTACTCTCGCACTGCCGGACCATCCCGAAGCCGAGCTCGTGTTCCGCTATCAACACCGCTCTGGAATGTTCGGCCTCATCAACGGCGTCGACGAAGCCTCCTCCTTCGCGTGCATCGGCTTCCGCCGCGTGTTTTGACGAGTGGGTGAGGACGCCGATCCATATTCAATATGGCAGGTACTTCGCAGCCTCGCGTACGGCATCGTAGGGATTTTTGTACCGTAGCGCCTTCGCCAGATCCTTCCCGCGGATGATGCCATTCGAGTGATAGGCAAGGCCCCAAGAATCGATCGACGACATGTCGGGAAAGATGCAGGCCTCCAGCACATCGTTGGTGTCGGTGCTGAGCACCCATCCACCGCCGGCGCCGGTTGCGCCGCCGAACAGATCGGAACCGCCGAGCTGTGTACAGTAGCACGAAGCGGGATTGCCCTGGCAGCTTCCCATCTGCACTTCGGCATAATAGGCGAGTGCTGCGAGCGACGGCTTGCGTGTCGCCAGCGTGCTCACCAGCACGTTGATCTGGCTACCATCTTTCTTCGAGGTGAACTGGCAGAATTGGCGCTGGCCCGCGAGTATCAGCGGATTGTCGCCGTTGGTATTGTAGGCGGGAAGCCGCGTCTGCACGACGCCGCCTTTCTGCAGGCAATAGGCGGCGGGATCGGGCTCTTTCGCGATCTGCGCCGCGTTCGCCGCCGGCACATGCACGAGGAAGAGCGCTGCTACGATAGCCAATCCAAGCCGTATCATCCCCACGTTCATGTTCACCCCTCCGTTTTGCGCGGCCGCGCCTTTCGCGGCCGTCGGTCCAGTATCACGTTTCAAGGACCGCCCAAAACGGTAGAAGCCTTTGCGCGGTCTGGCTGCCAGTTGCCTCACGCGATGGAAGCCCGTATAGCTCGTCCAGCGACGGCGTCCGTCCGCCTTGAAAGCGCACTGTTGTAATCCGACTCGCCTATGTGCGTTGCTGGACGTGACAGCCCCTTCCAATCCGATGGCGTTCCCGATCGCGACCCGTGCGAGGCGGCCGCCTCGCACGTCACCCGATTGACGAGGAGACGATCAGTGACAATCGGAACCGTAAAGTTCTTCAACAGCAGCAAGGGCTTCGGCTTCATTACGCCGGATGGCGGCGGCAAGGATGTGTTTGTACACGCGACCGCCGTCGAAGCGGCGGGGATGCGCAGCCTCAACGAAGGCCAGCGCGTGTCCTTCGAGGTCCAGCAGGATTCGCGCGGCGGCAAGGCCGTGAACCTGAAGTCGGCATAACTTCTTCTGACAAGGCCGGTGGAGGCGAATACTTCCGCCGGCCCTCCCGTACTCCCTCTTCGTTGAAGGCGCGGCAGTTCGGCATTGCGCGCCTACGCGCGCCGGTTCTTCTTCCGTGTCCATCAGGCAATCGACGCGAGTGCCGATTTGTTTCTCCATCTCTGCGCCTCCGCGTGAAAAAGCGATCCACGCGTTTCCACGGGTTGAAAAAAGCCCCTGTTCTATCTACGTTCTCTATCCGACTCGCGGGCGGGAACCTGCTAAGCACGCCGCGATCGGCCCAGTCCCGTTCCGAAAGCCATGCTGAAACACATCTCCATTCGCGGCGCGCGCGAGCACAATCTCAAGAATATCGACGTCGATATCCCGCGCGACACGCTGACGGTCGTCACCGGGCTTTCCGGCTCGGGCAAATCCTCGCTCGCCTTCGACACCATCTATGCCGAGGGGCAGCGGCGCTATGTCGAAAGCCTGTCCGCCTATGCGCGGCAGTTCCTAGAGCTGATGCAGAAGCCCGATGTCGATCACATCGAAGGCCTGTCGCCGGCGATCTCGATCGAGCAGAAGACGACCTCGCGCAATCCGCGCTCGACCGTCGGCACGGTTACCGAGATCTACGATTACCTGCGCCTCCTGTTTGCGCGGGTCGGCGTGCCCTATTCGCCGGCAACCGGCCTTCCGATCGAAAGCCAGACCGTGAGCCAGATGGCGGACCGCATTCTCGCGCTCGAGCCCGGCACGCGGCTCTTCCTGCTCGCCCCCATTGTCCGCGGCCGAAAGGGCGAATACCGCAAGGAGCTGGCCGATCTGCAGAAAAAGGGTTTCCAGCGCGCCAAGGTGGACGGCAAGTTCCACGAACTCGGATCCGTGCCGGCCCTCGACAAGAAACTGAAGCACGACATCGAGATCGTTGTCGACCGCATCGCGGTTCGGCCCGACATCGGCAACCGCCTGCCGGACTCGATCGAGACCGCGCTCAATCTCGCCGACGGACTGCTTGCCGTCGAATTCGCCGACATCAAGGAGAACGGTGAACCGAAACGGCTGCTGCTGTCGTCGAAATTCGCCTGTCCGGTTTCCGGCTTCACGATTCCGGAAATCGAACCGCGGCTCTTCTCTTTCAATAATCCGCACGGCGCCTGCCCGGTCTGCGACGGCCTGGGCACGCAGCTCTATTTCGATTCGGCGCTGATCGTCCCCGACGAAAGCGCCACGCTTCGCAAGGGCGCGATCGCGCCATGGGCGAAGTCCTCGTCGCCATATTATCTGCAAACCCTGGAAGCGCTGGCGCGACATTACAAATTCTCGCTCAACGAACCGTGGGAGGATCTGCCCAAGCGCGCACGCGACATCATCCTGAACGGTTCGGGCGAGGAAGAGGTCAAATTCATCTATGACGACGGCCTCAGGCGCTACGAAACGAAGAAGACGTTCGAAGGCGTCATCCACAACATGCAGCGCCGCTTCAAGGAAACGGATTCCTCCTGGATCCGCGAAGAGCTCGAACGCTATCAGGACGCGCGGCCTTGCGAGGCCTGCAACGGCTATCGGCTGAAGCCGGAAGCGCTCGCGGTAAAGATCGCGGGGCTGCATATCGGCCAGGTTTGCGAGCAATCCATCCGCAGCGTCGATGTCTGGTTTCGCGATCTTGACCCCCATCTGACGCCAAAACAGCAGGAGATCGCGGCACGCATCTTGAAGGAGATCCGCGCCCGGCTGCGCTTTCTGGTGAATGTCGGCCTCGACTATCTCTCGCTCGCGCGCTCTTCGGGCACTCTGTCGGGCGGCGAAAGCCAGCGCATCCGACTCGCTTCCAAGATCGGTTCGGGGCTGACGGGCGTCTTGTACGTTCTCGACGAGCCGTCGATCGGGCTGCACCAGCGCGACAATGCGAAGTTGCTCGAGTCGCTTAAAGGTTTGCGCGATCTCGGCAACACCGTGCTCGTCGTCGAACACGACGAAGAGGCGATCCGCACCGCCGACCATGTCATCGACATGGGGCCTGGTGCCGGCATTCACGGCGGCGAAATCGTCGCCGAAGGCACGCCGGACGATATCATGCGCGCGCCGCGGAGCCTGACGGGACAGTATCTCGTCGGTCTCAAGCAGATTCCCATTCCCGTGCGGCGCCGGAAACCAACACTGGACCGCTGGGTTACGGTGACCGGCGCACGCGGCAACAACCTCAAGAACGTCACCGCGGCCATTCCGCTCGGCTGCTTTACCTCTATCACCGGCGTGTCGGGCGGGGGCAAATCCACGCTGATCATCGAGACACTGTACAAGGCGGCGGCGCGGCGGCTGAACGCGGCGCGCGAGCATCCGGCACCCTTCGACCGTATCGATGGCCTCGAATTCCTCGACAAGGTGATCGACATCGACCAGTCGCCGATCGGGCGCACGCCACGCTCGAACCCGGCGACCTATACGGGCGCTTTCACGCCGATCCGCGACTGGTTTGCAGAGCTGCCCGAGTCCAAAGCGCGCGGCTATGCGCCGGGGCGCTTCTCGTTCAACGTCAAAGGCGGCCGCTGCGAAGCCTGTCAGGGCGACGGGGTCATCAAGATCGAGATGCACTTTCTGCCAGACGTGTACGTGCAATGCGACGTCTGCAAAGGCAAGCGCTACAATCGCGAAACGCTGGAAGTGAAATTCCGCGACTATTCCATCGCCGATGTGCTCGACATGACGGTGGAGGCCGGCGCCGAACTCTTTCGCGCGGTGCCGGCGATCCGCGAAAAGCTCGATACGCTGTCGCGCGTCGGCCTCGGCTACATCAGCATCGGCCAGCAGGCGACGACGCTCTCCGGCGGCGAGGCGCAGCGCGTGAAGCTGTCGAAGGAACTGTCACGGCGCGCGACGGGACGGACCTTGTACTTTCTCGACGAGCCGACCACGGGGCTGCATTTCCACGATGTCGCCAAGCTCTTGGATGTGCTTCATGAGCTGGTCGAGAACGGCAACACGGTGGTGGTGATCGAGCACAATCTCGAGGTCATCAAGACCGCAGACTGGATCATCGATCTTGGGCCGCAAGGGGGTGACGGCGGCGGCGAGATCGTGGCCGCCGGCACGCCGGAAGACGTGGCCCGCGTCGTCCGTTCGTACACAGGCCAATACTTGAAGCCGCTGCTCAAGAATCGCCGCGCGATGACGAGAGCTGCCGAGTAGACCGCACTCTCGTTGCCGCGGGCTCATACAGAAGCTTCACCACACGTCAGTGACGGATAATTTCGGTGGGCAGGGCGTAGGCGCAAACGCTGCCGCACGTTGCATCATTGGCGGCGTAAACCACGCCGTTTGCCACGATTGGCGGCGGCGGAATGCCGTACGAATCGTCCGTGCTGTTCCACAGCAATGCGCCGCTGGAGGCATCATAAGCGGCGGTTCCCGTGCTACGCCCTTCGTTTGGACCGCCCGGCACGTACACAACACCATTTGCGACCGAGGCGGTTCCGGTCGGGACCTGCCCAGCCGCGACCGACCATTTCAACTTTCCAGTCCGCGCCAAAAGATCGACGAACTGGTGTCCCGGCGTGACATAGTAAAGGTTCCTGCCGGCCAACGAGACCATACTCTGGCCGTTGCAAGAGAGGGTGCTGTTGCTCCAGATCTGCGCGCCGGTCGCGGCGTTGAGCACGTCCAGAGCATTGGTTCCACAGACGTCAACATAAATCGCAAGTTTCGTAGCCACCAGACCTGTAATATTATCGCCGAGGTTCGGTGACTGCCAAAGCAAGGACCCATCGCTTTGGGAAATTGCACAGATTTCGTGCACGCCGCCGCCGTCGCAACCAAAATACACCGCGCCGTTCGCAACGGCGATGGCTGCATTCGCGAGCGAATTGCAGTCGCCGGTGACATAGGTCCACCGCACCGCTCCCGTGCTGGCGTCGGCCGCAACAACGTACTTCGTATCGCCTCCGCAGGTACCGCCGCCGTTGCCATAGCCGTAATAGACGGTGCCATTGGCATAAACCGGCTGCGCCCCGATGGCGGATTCGGGCTGGCAATTGCACGGCGAGGAATCCTGCCAGACGAGATGGCCGTCGGTTTCGCTGTACGCGCACATCGCGCCATAAAGACTTCCGATGGTATCCGTAAATGCACAGGCGGTGAAGACCAGCCCCTTGCCGGTCGCCAAAGTCTGCCCGAAAGAAGTCCCGGGGTTGCCGGTGGGCACGTCCCATTTGACGGCACCTGTCGTCGCGTCGAGAGCCTGTAGATTCCACGTGTTGCAGTCGCTCTCCAGTCCCATCTCGTAAATGGTGCCTTTGTCGAGCGCGTCCGCAAACGTCTGGCAATTGTCGGTGCTTTGTCCCCACACAAGCTGGAGTCCCGAAACATTGCCGACCGACAGCGTGCTCTCCTTCTTGTTATCGCCGGTGTGCCCACTGTCGAGATAACTTTGCGGCCAGTTGATCTGCTGGGCGAGCGCGGGGCTGCCCCACGCCAGCGCCGCCGTGATCGGCCACAATGCCCACGCGGAACGCTCTGTCATCCTTGCCTCCACGCTACGGACGCCCACAACGGCGTCTGCCGGAGGTGAGTCTTGGCGGCAAACAAAAACGTCCACATCCACCAAATGGTGGAAAACCGAGAAAGAAATTTGCGTCAGAGGGCCTGTAAGCCGGGTTCTGTCCTCGGTGTGAACCGATGGATGGCCATTCCTCTGGGACGCCTGTCTCCAAGCGCCTCGCGCGACCGACCCGGACGGCAGCCCGGAAACAGGCGAACGCCGTCCCTATTTGGTCTTGCTACCGGTGGGGCTTGCCGTGCCGCGTCCGTTGCCGGCCGCGCGGTGCGCTCTTGCCGCACCGTTTCACCCTTACCCGTCTTCGCCCTTATGGGGCTTCTTCGGGCGGTCTGTTCTCTGTGGCGCTTTCCCTGGGGTCGCCCCCGCCGGACGTTATCCGGCACCGTGTCTCCGTGGAGCCCGGACTTTCCTCACCCCTCACGGAGCGCGGCCATCCGACCCTCTGACGCGCTGACAAGATAACTGTTCGCGACAAAGTTGTCATGGGATCACCGCGTCCCGCGAATTTGACCAGGGGATTTTCCGGTTCCTATAGTCGGGTGCTGGTCGAAGGGGGGTACGCTTGCAAAAAGGCGTACAGCTGTTCCCTCGAGGTGCGCCAGTCCAACCTGAGGAGAATATCATGAAAAGGACTCTTATTTTGTTCGGCGCCGCGGCGCTCGCCGCCGCGGTTTCGACGGCCTCGGCCGATCCGTACAAGGAATACACGCCGGACAAAGGCGTCTGGCAGGTCACGACCATGAAGATCGATCCCAATCACATCGACGACTACCTTGTCGGGCTCAAAAAATCATGGGTTCCCGGCGAGGAGATGTCAAAAAAACACGGCGTGATCGACAACTATTTCGTCATGGTCAACCCGAACGCCGCCGATCCGGCCGGTAACGTCATTCTGGGAGAGCATTACGTCAATTTTGCCACGATGGATCCGAACAAGGACCGCGACGTGAAGATGCAGAACGAATCACTGGCTCAGATGAGCAAGGACGAGGGCCGCAAACTCACCAACGGCTTCGACAAATATCGCGCCTTCATGGGCGAGGCGATGTGGACGAGCGTCAGCTTCACCAAATAGCCGTGTTTCCAAACCCTCTCCCCCCGCGTTCCCGCGGGGGCGAGGGTCTTCACGCGAGCGCCCGATCGACCGCAGCCAGGGCGTGGAGTTCGGCGGTGTCGAAGAGGGGAATGTCAGCGTCATCTGCGAAAATCAGGAGCGGCAATTCGGTACAGCCCAGAACGACGCCTTCAGCGCCGCGCGCCGCTAGCCGCCGGATCGCGCCACGGAAAAACGCCCGCGAAGAATCCAGAAACCGGCCGCGCGCCAGCTCCTCGTAGATGATGCGATGGGTTTCGCGCGCGTCGTCCTCCTCGGGCGCAATGACGGACACGTCATGATCGCGTGCGAGCGGCGTGCGCAGGAAATCAGCTTTCATCGTATATTTGGTGCCGAGCACGCCGACGCGCCGCAGGCCTTTCGCAGCGATCGCGGCGCCGAGTGGGGTTGCGATATGGAGCAGCGGCATGCCCGCGCCTTTCTCCACCTGCCCGGCTATCACATGCATGGTGTTGCAGCAGATGATGAGGAGCCCGGCGCCGCCCTCTACAAGCCGCTGTCCGACTTCGATCATGCGCGTTGCCGCTTCGTCCCATTTGCCGGCGCTCTGGAGGCGATCGATCTCGGCGAAATCGAAGGACCACAAGAGGAGCGGCGCGGAATGTACGCCGCCGAGGCGCGCCTGCGTCTCGCGATTGATCACCCGGTAATAAACGGCGGTCGATTCCCAGCTCATCCCGCCGATCATGCCGATGGTTTTCATGCATCACCTACACTTGCACGCGGCGGCGCGGAGCCGCGGAAGAAATGAATTGAACCGTGAAGACGCCAAGACCGATGGGCCTGGTTTGCGGCGTTCGCACAGTGTCGCTTTTGGCGCCTTGCGCCCTGGCGATTTTTTCTTCGCGGCTCCGCGTGAATCACTTGCCCTTACGTTGCGCCGGCGCCGGCGCCGGTGCGGCGGCGGCCTGGCCGAAATAGCGGAAGAACTCGCTGTTGGGCGAAAGGAGGACCCGCGTGGTATCGGCGGGAAGCGCGTCCCTGTACGCCTGCATCGAGCGATAAAAGGCGAAGAAATCGGGATCCTGCCCATAGGCGTCGCCCAGGATCTTCGTCTGCTGCGCCTCGCCTTCGCCGCGCAGGATTTCCGACTCCCGCGTCGCCTCGGCGATCAGGACCGTCACCTCGCGGTCGGCGCGCGCCTCGATGCGCTGCTTGATCTCGGAGCCTTCAGCGCGAAATTCGTTGGCCTCGCGTTTGCGCTCCTGCTGCATGCGCTGGAAGATCGCCTGGCTGTTCTGCGGCGGGAGATCGGCGTGCCGGATACGCACATCGACCACCTGGACGCCGAAGCGGCCGGTCTCCGCATTCATGTCGTCGCGAATGTCGTGCATCAGGTCGGCGCGTGCGGCCGAAAGCACCGTTGCGAAAGATTGCGAACCGAGTACGCGGCGGAGATCGGAACTTAAAAACGGAGTGAGCCGGAGCTCCGCGCCGGTCCTGTCGAGCAGCGTCTGATAGAAGCGGAGCGGATCGATCACACGCCAGCGCGCGAACGCGTCCACCACGATGCGCTTTTTGTCTTCGGTGATCACCTCTTCAGCCGGCGCTTCGAGGCTGAGGAGACGCCGGTCGATGACCTGGATCGACTGTACAAACGGAAGCTTCGCGTGCAGCCCCTGGTCCGATACCACCTGGCGCGGCGCGCCGAATTGCAGCACCAGAACCCGCTCGGTGGGATCGACCGTGTAGAAACTGAGCGCGCCCAGCCAGACGACGAGCAGCACCAGCGCCGCGATGACGAGCGGAAGCGTGCGGTTCATTGCTGCGTATTCGCCTGCGGGGGATTTGTCACCGTGGGCGCATTGGCGGGCGGCGGCGCTTCGGTCACGGTAACTTCTGGCGTGCGCTTGTCGAAACCCGGCAGCGGCAGATACGGCAGGACGCTCTTCCCCGCGCCTTCGTCCAGAATGACTTTGTTCATCGGCGCGAGAATGGAGCTCATCGTCTCAAGATACATGCGCCGGCGCGTCACTTCGGGGGCGTTGCGATACTGCGCATAAACGGAGAGAAAACGCTTCGCCTCGCCCTCCGCCTGCGCGATCACCTGCTGGCGATAGGCTTCGGCGTCCTGGATGACCTTGGAGGCCCGCCCCCGCGCCTCGGGAATGATCTTGTTGGCGTAGGCCTCCGCTTCGTTCCTCATCCGCTCCTGATCGGCGCGCGCCGCCTGTACGTCGCGATAGGCGTCGATCACTTCCGCCGGCGTATCGGCTTTCTGCATCTTGACCTGGACGATGGTGACGCCGGCCTGATAACCGTCGAGCGTCTTCTGCATCAGCTCGCGCACCTGGATTTCGATTGGCGCACGGTCCTGCGTCAGGATGGGCTCGATCTGCGTCTGACCGACGACTTCGCGCATGGCGCTTTCGGCGACAGCCTTGATCGTCTGTTCCTGATTCTCGACGTTGAAGAGATACTCCGCCGCATCCTTGATCACCCATCCCACGGTGAAATTCACGTCGACGATGTTTTCATCGCCGGTCAGCATCAGGCTTTCTTCACGCGCGGCTTCGAGTTCGCTTTCGTCGTTGGCCTCGGCGCCGACGCGATAGCCGATGGTGATCTGGTTGACGGTGGTCACTTCCGGCGTCTCGACCGTCTCGATCGGCCATGGCAGGTGATAGTTGATGCCGGGTCCAGTGCGCGCAATGTACTCACCGAAGCGGAGCACCACGCCCTGTTCGCGCGCGGTGACGAAATAGATTCCGCTTAACAGCCACACTGCAATAATGGCGACTAGCGCGAGCACGATGCCGCCCGCTGTCACCGCCCCGCCCGGCAAAAACCGCTGCAGACGGCCGCGCATGCGGCGCCACGCATTGCCGAAATCCGGCGGCTGCATGCGCCCACCGCCAGGCGAGCCCCGGCCCCAAGGTCCGCGCGGGGGCTGGCCGTTCCCGCCCGATTGATTGCTCCACGGCATCGTCGCTGAATCCGAATTCCCGTCCCGGAGCTCTACGCCCGCCTGTTGGTGTTCCGGGAGGCACGCGGTTATATGGGCAAGTTCCCCGAGGCGCAAACCAACGTTTCATGCGCGGCGCCCGCGCGTTTTCTGAATGGATTCGGAGCAACGGAATGGCTGAGATCGGTCGCGAGGAGGTGCTCAAAGCGCTTGCGCGCGTGATCGATTCCGCCAGCGGCCAATCGATCGTCGATGCGGGGCTCGTGCAGGGACTCGTGTTGAAAAACGGCCATGTGAGCTTCTCGATCGAAGTCCCTGCGGCGCGCGGGCCCTCGGCGGAGCCGCTGCGCAAAAAAGCGGAGGCGGAAGTTGCGGGGCTTGCCGGTGTCCTGTCGGTTACCGCGGTGTTGACGGCGCATCAGGAGTCTGCGCGCCAGGCCGCCGCGCCGCGCCATGCTGCCCCCTCGCCGTCCGGCGTGCCCGGCGTCGCCGCCGTAATTGCGGTGGCAAGCGGCAAAGGCGGCGTCGGCAAATCGACGGTGGCCGCAAACCTGGCGCTTGCGCTCGCAAAGCTCGGCCTCAAAACCGGATTGCTCGACGCGGACATTTACGGGCCGTCGGTGCCACGGCTGTTCGACATTCGCGAGAAGCCGCAATCGCGCGACGGCAAAATTCTTCAACCGATCGAGAAGTTCGGGATCAAGACCATGTCCATCGGATTCCTGATCCGCGAAGAAGAGCCGATGATCTGGCGCGGGCCGATGGTGACGAGCGCACTATCGCAACTTCTTGGCGACGTCGCCTGGGCGCCCCTCGACGTGCTCGTCGTCGACATGCCGCCAGGCACCGGTGACGCGCAGCTCACCATGGCGCAACGCGTGCCGTTGAAAGGCGCGGTGATCGTATCGACACCGCAGGATCTGGCGCTCGTGGATGCGCGGAAAGGCCTCGCCATGTTTCGCAAGACACAGGTGCCGATCCTCGGCATCGTCGAAAACATGAGCGTGTTCGTCTGCCCAAATTGCGGGCATGAAAGCCACATCTTCGCGCATGGCGGCGCGCAGCGCGTGGCGGAGACACTCGATGTGCCGTTCCTCGGCGAGATTCCGCTCGTGCCGGCGATCCGCGAAACCTCCGATGCCGGCACGCCCATTGTGGTCCAAGCGCCGCAGAGCCACGAGGCTCGCGCCTTCCTTGCCATTGCCGAACGCGTCGCGGCCGCGCTTTCCGCACCCGTCCGGCCGGCACCACGGATCGTGATGGACTAAAGCGTAATTCGGGACAGCATAGCGATTCACCGGATTCCCGCCGAGCACAGTCGAAGGTGAATCGCTATGCTGTCCCGAATTTAAGCGTTGTAAGCGAGGCGAAGGCCCGGTTGCGGCCAATCGAGGGCGAGGAGTTTGCCGGTGCCCGAGGCGGTGACGTAGGCGGTTTTCATGGCCTTGCCGCCCCAGCAGATGTTGGTGACGAGCGGATCGTCGATCGGCGTATGGCGCACCTCCTTCCCGCCCGGCCAAAACGTCGTGATGCCGCCGGCAAGGATGGTTGCGACGCAGACGCCGCCATCGGCCTGTACACCGAGGGAATCGAAATAGCCGAGGCCCGGATAGGCGCCGACGAACACGCCCGGCGTGAATCCTTCGACTTTCCCCTTTTTGCCCGGGCGCTCGAGCGGCAGACTCCACAGTCGCCCGGGCCACGTTTCGGCATAATAGACGGTGTTACCGTCGGGCGAGAGACCGACGCCGTTGGGCGAGATCAGCTCGCGCAGTACGCGCGTGACTTTCGCGCCGTCGGCCCTTGCGTAGCACAACGCGCCATGGGTGTGGCCTTCCGCCGTGGTCTTCCCATGGTCGGTGAACCAGAAGCCGCCGCTCGTATCGAAGACGAGATCGTTGGGCGCGATGAGGGTCGCGCCGTCGCATTCGCTGTACAGAGTTTCGACTTTGCCGGTGGAGATATTCACCCGTTCGATTCGGCCGCCGATGTGCGATTGGGGGGCGTGCCCGGGAATGAGCAGCCCGGCGCGTTTGTGGAATTCGAAGCTGCCGCCGTTGTTGCAGACGTAGAGAGCGCCATCGGGCCCGATCGCCAAGCCGTTCGGTCCGCCGCGGGGCATGGCGAGCGTCTGCTTTTTCCCGTCGCTTTTCACGCGCGTGATCTTGCCGGCGGCGATTTCGACAATGACAACGGAGCCATCCTCCATGGCCACCGGCCCTTCGGGAAACCGCAGCCCCGACGCAATTTCGTGCATTTGCATTGTGCTTACTCGCCGTCACAAAGCTCAACAAAGAGCCGCAGAGGCTAAACGGTGGACGCGGAGCAAGAACTTGCGCTCCTACTCTTCTTTGCGTCCGCTGCGAAACCGCAACTCTGCGCTAAACCTTCTTATCACAAACCCGCTCGAGGGTGAGGAAGCAGTACGGCAGGCCATCAGCGGACACGTGCTCCTCGCGCGTGATTTCGCGCCAAGCCCCGGGAGCGAGGGGGGGAAATCGGGCGTTGCCCCGAAATTCGGCGAGCACCTCCGTCAAATAAATTACATCGCTGCGGGGGAGCACGGCGCGATAGATCTCTTCGCCGCCGATCACGCAGATTTCCCCGGGATTTTCCCGCTCCGCGCGCGCTCTCGCTTCGTCGAGAGAAGAAGCCACGACCGCGCCTTCGGCCCTAAAATGCGGATCGCGCGTGACCACGATATTCAACCGGCCCGGCAGCGGCTTCTTCGGCAGGCTCTCCCAGGTTTTGCGGCCCATGATGCAGGGCTTGCCCAAGGTGAGCTCTTTGAAGCGGCGCATATCTGCGGGAAGGCGCCAGGGAATCGTTCCCCGATTGCCGATCACGCCATTCGCCGCCTTCGCGACAACAAGGGCGATGCGGTTCATCCGCGCGCCAGCGCGGCGAGCGACTCCCCCATGAGACGATACACATGCCAATCATCCACCCGCTCGGCATGCAAGCTTTCATAGAAGGCGATCGACGGCTTGTTCCAGGCGAGCACGGACCACTCCATCTTCGCGATTCCCGCAGAAACGGCGCGGCTCGCCAGATCCACAACAAGCGCGCGGCCAATGCCGCGCTGGCGCAAGGCCGTACGGACGTAAAAGTCCTCGAGATAGATTCCACACCTGGCGGCGAAGGTCGCATACGTGTGGTACCAGGTCATGATTCCCGCGGGCTCGCCGTCGGCAAGAGCGAGATCGCAGCGAACACGCGGCGCCTGCCCAAAAAAATCGCGGGCTACGTCGTCCCTTGTAAGGTGAAATTTGTGCGACAGCCGCTCGTACTCGGCGAGCTCGCGCAACAGATCAACGATCACAGCTTCATCTCCCGACCGCGCGCAGCGGATTTCGATTCCCGTCATACGGCGACCTTCGCCTTGATGTGCGGATGCGCCTGGTAATTCTCCAGCCGAAAATCTTCGTAGCGGAACCCGAAGACGTCACGCACCTCGGCATTGAGATGCATGTGCGGCAGGGGAAACGCCGTGCGCGCAAGCTGTTCGCGCGCCTGCTCGAGATGATTGAGATACAGATGCGCGTCGCCGAAGGTGTGCACGAATTCGCCCGGGACAAAACCGGTCACCTGCGCCATCATCATTGTCAACAGCGCGTAAGAAGCGATGTTGAAGGGAACCCCTAGGAAGATGTCCGCCGAGCGCTGGTAAAGCTGGCATGAGAGCCGGCCTTCCGCCACATAGAACTGGAAAAGACAATGACACGGCGGCAGGGCCATGCGGTCGATCTCCGCCGGATTCCAGGCGCTGACGATCAGCCGGCGCGAATCCGGGTTGCGGCGGATCTGTTCGACCACCGCGGCGATCTGATCGATGGTGCCGCCGTCGGGCGTGGGCCAAGAGCGCCACTGCGAGCCGTAGACGGGCCCCAGTTCGCCTGCTTTGTTCGCCCACTCGTCCCAGATCGAGACGCCGTGCTCCTGCAACCAGCGCACATTGGTGTCACCGCGCAGGAACCACAGGAGTTCGTAGATGACCGACTTCAGATGCAGCTTTTTCGTGGTGATGAGCGGGAAGCCTTGTGTCAGATCAAAACGCATCTGGTGGCCGAAGATGGACAGCGTTCCGGTCCCCGTGCGGTCGCGTTTTTCCACGCCGCGTTCCAGAATCGTCCGCATCAGATCCAGATACTGCCGCATTCCACCAATGTAGGGCGATTCTCCCGCCGAATCGCCAGCTCTATCCGCCGGAACCTGTGAGCTTTCCTCCTAGGGCAACAAGACAATCATTGAGCGCATTGAGCGCCGCGCTCGTTGCGGTTCCGCTTCTGGACCTCGCTTATGCGGCGGCGGCCACGAACCACTTCCACCATTTCATGGTTCCTGCGGCTTCTAATTGGGCGCTCCAGGCTCTATATTGCACCCGTTCGGGCTCGCCCGGACTATGGCGATAAACGGCTGCGTAATAAGCGGACCGGACCCGGGGGCGGTACCCGGCGCCTCCACCAGAGCGATCAAACGATCGCTGCGGCGGGGGCGAAACAGGATCGACGGACGTGTAAAGGTTGACCTTTCGCTCGGTATGGTATCCGCCGTGATCGGGCTAATCGTACAGGTGCCAACGATAACGAAATGGCCCTCGCTGCCTAACTAGGCAAGCGCGGTTTCGGGGAGCACCGGGCAACAGAAGCTCCCCACTTTATTCCTTTCTCATTCTCCTAAAGTTTGTTGCTGCGCTGCACACGCGCGCGCGAAGCGATGTCACACGAAGCCGCGCGCATTTCGGGGAACGGATGCTCGCACCGCCACTACCCTCCCCGAAATTTGCTCGCAAATTTCGACCCTCCCTCAAGGGGAGGGTGGTCTTCTGATTCCCGATTGACTCGTCATCACGCGCGTCTAGTCTCTTGAGTGTTTCCAGTTCCGGGTTGCATGACGAAGGATTTCATCGGCTACAAGGCACTGACCGACGCGGCGCTCAGGAGCGTTGTGCGCGGCGCGCTCAAATCTGTCGAAAAGAACGGTCTGGTCGGTTCGCATCACTTCCGCGTTTCGTTCCGCACCCGTGCGCCGGGCGTGGAAATTCCCGATTTCCTGCTCGAAGAATATCCGGAGGAAATGACCATTATCCTTCAGCACCAATTCTGGGGCCTGAAGGTGAAGGACAATCATTTCGACGTGACGCTGTCGTTCCGCAAAGTGCCGGCGACACTGTCGATTCCCTTTGCCGCGCTCACGGCATTCATGGATCCCGGCGTGCAGTTCGGTTTGAATTTCCAGACGGAACCGGAGGAGGAGCCGGTCCAGCGTAAACGGCCGAGCGTGGCCGGCGGCAAGACGGCGGAATTACCGGCAGCGAAAACGGAATCGCCGGGCGAGGTGGTGAGCCTCGATTCCTTCCGCAAGAAATGAGCGCCGGCACCGACGGCCGTGCGGCGGGCGCGACGCGCATGGAGACGGATTCCTTTGGTCCGATCGAGGTTCCGGCGGACCGCTACTGGGGTGCGCAGACCGAACGATCGCTGAGGAATTTCCGCATCGGAGGCGAGCGCATGCCGGTGCCGCTCACGCGCGCGATGGGACTCGTCAAATGCGCCGCCGCACGGGTGAATGTCGCGCTCGCCGTGCTCGACGAAAACCGCGGCAATGCGATTGCGCGCGCGGCCGAGGAAGTCGCGGACGGAAAACTCGACGAGCACTTTCCGCTGGTGGTGTGGCAGACGGGCTCCGGCACGCAGACCAACATGAATGCGAACGAGGTGATCGCGAACCGCGCCATCGCGATGCTGGGCGGTGTAATCGGCTCGAAGAAGCCGGTGCATCCCAACGACCATGTCAACAAGAGCCAGTCGTCGAACGACTGTTTTCCGACGGCAATGCACATAGCTGCGGTGCTAGAGATTCACCGCGTGCTCCTTCCCGGATTGCGGCGGCTGTGGAAAGCGCTGGAAGAGAAGAGCGCTGCGTTTTCCGACATCGTGAAGATCGGGCGCACGCATCTCATGGATGCGACGCCGATCGCGCTGGGACAGGAATTCTCCGGGTATGCCATGCAGGTCGGCTACGGGATCGCGCGGGTGGAAGCGGCGCTGCCGCGGCTTTACCAGCTCGCGCAGGGCGGCACGGCGGTCGGCACAGGGTTGAACGCGCCGGCGCGGTTCGCCGAATTGTTCGCGGCGGAAATCGCCAAAATAACAAAGCTGCCGTTCACCAGCGCGCCGAACAAATTCGAGGCCATGGCAGCGCATGACGCGGTGGTGGAGATGTCGGGCGCGCTCAACACGATCGCCGTCTCGCTGTTCAAGATCGCACAGGATGTGCGCCTGATGGCCTCGGGACCGCGCGCCGGCATCGGCGAATTGCGCTTGCCGGAAAACGAGCCCGGCTCGTCGATCATGCCGGGCAAGGTCAATCCCACGCAATGCGAAGCGCTGACCATGGTGGCGACGCAAGTCATGGGGAACCATACCGCAATCACCGTGGCCGGCAGCCAAGGAAATTTCGAACTGAATGTCTTCAAGCCCGTGCTGATCTACAATCTCCTGCAGTCGATCCGGCTTCTGGGCGATGCGGCGGTGAGCTTTACCGAACACTGCGTTGAAGGGATCGAGCCCGACCGCGCGCGCATCGGCGCGCTGTTGCACCGTTCATTGATGCTGGTGACGGCGCTCGCACCCAGGATCGGTTACGACAATGCGGCGAAGGTGGCCAAAACCGCGCATGCGAACGGTACGACATTGCGCGAAGAAGCGGTGAAACTCGGTTTCGTGAGCGAAGCGGAATTCGATCAGCTGGTTCGCGCCGAGGAAATGATCCATCCCGACGATGAGCGCGGGCGAACCTCCTGACCGAGCGCGATCGTTGCGCAAACGCTCGTTCTCGATCGCCGGTCACCGCACCAGTGTCGCCCTGGAACCGGAATTCTGGATGGTCTTGGAACGCGAAGCACGACGCATGGGCCGTACACTTTCGGCTTTGGTTGCCCAGGTGGACGCCGCGCGCGATACCCGCCCGCTTGCAAGCGCGCTGCGGCTGGCTGCGCTAGCGGCCTCAAGCCGTGTGCCTGGCGGCTAATTCGATTCGGGCCCGCGGATTGGCCAACCCCCGCCACGCCGCCCCAGCGCCGGTTGAGGTGAAGTATCATCACGCGCCATGGGCGATTTGATCAATTTGAAGCGCGTGAAAAAAGCCGCGGCGCGCGCGGCTAAAGAGAAAACCGCGGCAGCGAACCGCGTCGCGCACGGCACGGCGAAGCGTTTGCGGAAAGCCGCGAAGGCCGAAAAGGAAAATGCGCGACAGAAGATCGAAGCTCACAAACTCGATCCGGAGGAGCGGCGGTAAGCTCGCACTTCTGACCCGCCGATGCCCGCGAGTTCGGCGGACATCTCCCACAAGCGGCGCCCGTCGGCGTCGTTCTTGGCTTCGGGAGTCGGCGTGGCCGGTTTACATTTCACGAAGTAGCCGCCGCTCGTCTCGCCTACATCCGGCGAACTCGCCAGATACACCATGGTTTGGGCGCCCTGTTCGGGCGTGAGCGCAAAAGTCTTGGCGGCGCGGATGCCGAACGACAGCACACCACCGGACTGGTCGCCGAACCGCGTGGCCACAAAACCGGGATGGAAGCAATTCGCCGTTATTCCCGAGCCCTGCAGCCGCCGCGCCAGCTCGCGTGTGAACAGGATATTGCAGAGCTTGGACCGTCCGTACACGCCGAAGCCGCTATAGTGGCGTTCCGACTGCAGATCCGCGAAATCGAGTTTCGCGCCCTTGTGCGCGTCTGACGCGGTCGAAACGATCCGTCCGCCCGCGCCCATCCTCGCCAGGAGCAGATTGGTGATCACGAAATAAGCCATGTGATTGAGCGCGAAGGTCATCTCGAGTCCGTCCAGGGTGACCTTGCGTGTATTGAACATCGCCCCCGCATTGTTGATCAGTACATCGATGCGCGGTTCATCCTGCGCAATCTCCGCCGCCACCCGCTTCATTTCGGAAAGCCGCGACAGATCGGCGTAATGCACTTTGTGACCGCCGCCCGAAATCGCGCGCAGGTGCTTCAGCATTTCTGCACCCCGCGCGTGATCCCGGGCGATGAAGACGACGCGCTCGCCTTTTGCGGCAAAACGGTTCGCCGCCGCCTCGCCGATTCCTGAAGTGGCGCCGGTGATGACGACGGTCTTGGCGGCCATGGCAGTGGCCTCCGTTTCAGCCCACGATTTCGAGTTCGCTGAAAAAGAAACGGATTTCGTGATGTGCCGTCTCGGCCGAATCCGAGCCGTGCACCGAATTCGCCTCGATTGATTCGGCGAAGTCCCTGCGGATCGTGCCCTGCTCCGCTTTCGCGGGATCCGTCGCGCCCATGACTTCGCGATTTTTGGCGATGGCGTTCTCGCCTTCCAGGACCTGCACGACGACGGGACCGGAACTCATGAATTCGACCAGGCTTCGGAAGAACGGCCGCTCCTTATGCACGTTGTAAAATGCTTCCGCAGCGCCGAGCGAAAGCCGCATGCGTTTCTGTGCGACAATGCGCAAGCTGGCTCCCTCGAGCCGCGCCACAATCTGTCCCGTCAGGTCCCGCCGCGTTGCATCCGGCTTGATGATCGACAGCGTCCGCTCGATCGGCATTGTGTCAACTCCGCTTCATTTGCAAAGCCGCGCGCCTTATAGAAGCCGCGTCCCGGCGCTGCAACTGCTATCAAGATGAAGCAAACTTCGAAACCACGACGCTAAGGCCGATGCTGTCCATCGAGAACGTCACTTATAGAATTGCCGGCCGCGCAATCCTCGAGCGTGCGAGCGCGCGCCTGCCGGCGGGACGGCGCATCGGCCTTGTCGGCCGCAACGGCGCCGGCAAATCGACGCTGCTCAGACTCATTGCCGGCGAAGCAACACCCGACGAAGGCGCGATCGCGAGATCAACGGGCTGGCGTATCGGCGGCGTCGCCCAGGAGGCACCAGGCGGCGACGAAATCCTGCTCGATACCGTGCTGGCCGCAGATCGCGAACGTCTCGATCTGCTTGCCGCAAGCGAATCCGCGCGCGATCCGGCGGAGATCGGTCGTATCCATGCGCGTCTGGAAGCCATCGATGCTTGGTCGGCGCCGGCGCGCGCCGCATCGATTCTCGCCGGCCTGGGATTCTCCGCCCCCGAACAATTGCGTCCCTGTCGCGAATTCTCCGGCGGCTGGCGCATGCGCGTGGCGCTGGCGGCGATCCTGTTCGCCGCGCCCGACCTCCTGCTGCTCGACGAACCCACCAATTTTCTCGACCTCGAGGGCGTTCTGTGGCTACAGGATTTTCTGAAGCGCTACCGCGGCACGGTGATTCTCGTCAGTCACGACCGCGATCTTCTCGATTCCGCGGCGGAGTTCATTCTCCATCTCGAACGCGGCAGGCTCACGCTCTATGCCGGCAATTACGAGACGTTTGTTGCAACGCGCGAAGCGCGGCGCGCGCTCGACGCCGCAACGGTCAAGAAACAGGAAGCGGCGAGGCAGCACATGCAGTCGTTCGTCGACCGTTTCCGCTACAAGCAGAGCAAGGCGCGTCAGGCGCAGAGCCGGCTCAAGATGCTGGCGCGGTTGAAGCCGATCGAGATTGCGCTGGACGAGCAGATCGCGCCGATCCGAATTCCTGATCCTGTTCCGGCGAGTCCACCGCTCCTCACGCTCGAAAACGTTTCCGTGGGCTATGAGCCAAAGCGAGCCGTGCTGCAGCACCTGTCGCTCAGGATCGATCCCGACGACCGTATTGCGCTCCTCGGCAAGAACGGCAACGGAAAATCGACCTTTGCCAAGCTTCTCGCGGGCCGATTGGATGCGCAGTCCGGAACCGTATCACGCGCGCGAAAACTCGTCGCCGGCTATTTCGCACAGCATCAGCTCGATGAACTCGACGGATCGCTGACGCCGCTTGAGACGCTCGCGCGGATTCGTCCGAAACTCGCGAACGGTCAACTGCGCATGCAGCTGGGCGGCTTCGGTCTTTCGGGAGACAAGGCACTGACGCCGGTGGCGCAACTGTCCGGTGGCGAACGCGCGCGCCTGATGCTGGCGCTGGCAACGCTCGACGCACCCAATCTTCTCATTTTCGACGAACCGACCAACCACCTCGATATCGACGCGCGCGAAGAGCTGCTGCTCGCGTTGAACGATTTCGCGGGCGCCGTCGTGCTCGTCAGCCATGATCGCCGGCTGATCGAGGCAACCGTGGACAGGCTCCTGCTCATCGGCGAAGGCACCGCGAAACCATTCAACGGCGATCTCGATGACTACAGAGCAGCCTTGCTTGCCCGCTCGCCGGACCAGGGCGAGAGAAGCGTGTCGAACAGCAATCGAGATCTGCGCCGCGGGCGCGCGGAGCGGCGTCTTCAGCTGAAACCGCTGAAGGACCGCGCGAGCGCCGCCGAAGGCGAAATTGCACGATTAACCGAAGAAATCGCGCAGATCGACTCTGCTCTTGTGCGCGGAGATCTCTTTGAGTCCGATCCATCAGGCACCGCGGCGATGGCAAAGCGGCGGGCGGAGTGCGCGCGGCATCTCTCGGAGGCCGAACACCGCTGGCTCGATGCGTCGCAGGCCTACGAGGCCGCGCTTGGGAACGAATGATTGGGAACGTCCGAGTTGGATCCAGCATGCGCCCTCATCTTTCGACAAGGTCGCGATGAGGGGCAAACAAAAGCATCACAGCGTGCGCGCCTAGGCTCAAGGGTTCGGCGGGTCAGTGCCCTGACCATTCCGAAGCCTCGGCAATGGGCGGATCGAAGCGTGAGGCTGATGCGCGAATTACGCTTACGGAGGTCAATTCCGTCTGGACGAATCGCGCTTACGTCTTCGCCTCGGCCGGCTCTTCGAACAGCGGCTGAATTTCCGGCGAAAGGGTTTTCAGGATCTGTACCGCGAGCGCGCTGGTGAAGTGGAACTGGGCTGCATCCTTGCCCGGCACATAAGCGGTGATGGTGCCGAAGAAGCGACTGCCCAGGAAAAACACAAACGTCGCGGTGCGGTCGACCACGCGCGATCCGATGAGACCACCGCCGGCGCTGAAGCTGTCGTAGCGATTGTCGCCGGTACCGGTCTTGCCGCCGAGCACGAGTGGAGCGCCGTTCGGCCCATGGTAGGCGGCCACGAACCGCTTGCCCGTGCCCTCCTCCACCACATCCGTAAGTGCGTTGCGCACGGTCGCGGCAACTTCCGGCGGGAGCAGGCGTTGGGGCTTCTCATGACCCGCCGTCATATCGGTCGCATACGGCGTTCCTTTCGCAAAATGCAGGTCATGAATGTCGATCGTCGGCTGCTTCACACCGTTGTTCACGATGACGCCCATCAGTTCGGCGAGCGCATCCGGCTTGTCGCCGGAACTGCCGATCGCCGTCGCGAGCGAGGGCACGAGATGCCCGAAGGGGAATCCGAGCCGCTGCCAGTCGCTGGTGATCCGCTTGAACGCATCCTGCTCCACCAGAATCCGGATGCGGAAGTCCTGCCGGCGCGGATTGCGCGTCTTGAACAGCCACCAATAGACTTGCTGGCGCAATTGGCTGCTGGCCTTGATGACCTCGCTGCGCGAGGCGTCTGGGTGCTGGTCGAGATATGAGGCGAGCCATATTTCAAGGGGATGGACGCGGCTCAGATAACCGCGATCGATGAGCGAGAACTTGTCGACTCCGTAAGCGTCGTACAGCTTTTCAAGCGGCTGCTTCAGCTGCAAATGCTTGCCGACCTGCTTCTTCAGAAACGCGCGCAGGTCTTCGACGCCAGCATGTGGGCGAAGCGAACGGAAGACAACAGTCAGCCGCTTGTAATAGGGACCGGCTTTGTGCGCCAGTGCCGCCAGCCGACCATCGGAATTAAGTTTTGACAGGTCCTTGTAAAATCGCGTTTCAAACACTTGCCCTTCCTGATCCGCAAAGCGATGCAGGAAGGTGAGGCGAGCCTTGTCATTGCCGTCGAACGCGTCTTCGGTCAGATGATTCTGCGCGATGTAGTACCGCTCGATATCGCGCAGGATGCGGACGAAGGCCAGATTGATGGAATTTGCGAAGGCTACCTGCACCGTGGGATGGCCATAGTCCTCCCACTTCTGGAAGTTATGGAACACATGCATGCCTCCGCCGGTGAAGAATGCTTCTCCCGGGCTTGCGGAATATTGCCGCTGCATGGCCGCATCCAGCATCGGCTGCAGACTGCGGTCGTTCGTGCCGGCCATATAGGACAACGACCATTGAGACAGCGGATCGCGCGCCTGATCCGCCATCTGCGAGAGCGTCTTGCGCGGCAGCTTTCCATAGCGGTCATGCAGTGCGTTGATGATCTGAAGATAGTTGACGAGCGTACGGAGCTTGGCCGTCGAACCGAGCTGCAGCTTGCCGCCGGAGTTCAGGTCAAATGGCTCGTCGAGACTATCGGCGTGGACGCGCACCAGATTGTGCCCCTCGCCGCGCTCGTAAAGGACGACGCTGTAGGCCACCTTTGCGGGATCGCCACCGCCGAGGAGATCCTTGCCGATGAGGCCGAGTTCTTCCACGCGATCGGGATCGTGCAGCTGTGCGAGAAAATCAGTAACCCGATGCTGGGTGGCGAGATCGAGGGTGGTGTTCGCCGAGAGATCGAGGTGGTCGAGATCGTAGAGGCTCCCGGCCCCCAGATCGCGCAGGAGCTCGGCGCGGATCAAATCGGCGCCCTTGCGTCCGACGAACGATACGGGTGCCGGCGCGGGCGCCTGGAGACGGAAGCGTAACTGGGTGTGGAGCGCCGCTTCGAAGAGCGGTTTTGAGATGACATGATTGGCGAAGAGGCGATGCAGATAACTGTCGGTCAACTCCTCCAACGCGCTGTGATTCGAAACGAGGTAATAGGCGGGCCGGCGCTGCGCCAGAAGAAGGCTCAACACCTGCTTGTAGATTTCCGCTTTGCGCGGCAGACTTTGCGCCCTTGAATCGGCGAGCATCTGTTTGGCTTCGCCAATATCGGTGCCGTACCAGACGAGCAGACCGTCGCCGAGCCCTATCACCTCGCCATAACCCGGCCGCGAACTGAGCGGCGTGGAGTCCAGATAGGTGGTGAGGATGTGCTGTCGCGCGGCGTACGTGTTCTCGCCGTCCAGGTAAGCGCGAAGCGTCGCACCCTCCATCTGCCGGAGCTTTTGCATCACGCCTTCGGTGCGGCCGCCGGGCGAATGGCGGAACTTTTCTATCTGGGTAGCAAGCGTGCTGGCGCCGCCGTGTCTCAGCCGCGGATTGACAACGCCGCCAATCCAGCCGGCGCTCGCCTGGGCAAAGCGCTTCCATTCGATGGCCGGGTTGTATTCGGGATATTGAGTTTCAAGGAGATCTTTGTCTTCAATAAAAAGGAGCGTCTTTACAACCAGCGGCGGAATGGAATCGAACCGCTCATAGGAGCGCTCCGGGTAGCTTGCAGAGTAGATCGGTGCGTTCTTGCGATCGAAGAGTTGCAGTCCCGCGTGCTGCTTTTCATTATAGATCGCATAGCCCTGCGCCGAGAGCTGATCGCGAAGATCGAGCGACTGGCGGGTCTGTTGCGTGACGGCAAAGTGCTGGTGCTCCAATCGGCCGATGAAGTGCGGCAGTCTGGAATAACCGAGCCGCTCGTCATACGGGCCACCCAGCGGAAATTTCAGCGCCGGATTGGCGCCCGGCGCAACCCAATACTTTAGCGCGTGCGCCCGAGCCGCGAAGAAGCGCGCCTGTGCGAATGATGTGCGCATCTCCTGTTGCGCGAGTTCCGCCAGCCACACGAGGATGGCCGCCAATAGCGCGAAGGCAACGACCCGAAACCAAAATCGGGTCCAAAATCCCAGCCGCGGCAGGGACAACCGCAATGGCCAACGCTTGATCGGCCAATGTTTGATCGGCCAATGCTTTGGTTTGTAGGCAACGGCAAGCAATCCAGCCACGCAACGTCCTCTCGCGCCCCTTGTTCGGTAAGTGGCCGAAACGGCCAAAGTTCCCAAGCGGCGGCAAACGGAACAGTCGATTGCAGCGAAGCCACAACACCGGCGCGAACGGCCCTAAACACATGTTAGTCCTGCCCGGATCGGTCTTGTCTTTGCTCCCGGGACGCCTACCCGGACCCCGACCAACACCGGACCGGCCGTGCGAAAGACCGGCAAAATTCGCCGCGCCGATCATGCCGCTTTTTTGAAATGCTAGTTTGCAGCTGCCACCGTGCCGGGATGCGTGCCGGCTCTTTGCGGTAAAACCAAAACGAGGATCACAATCAGGCAAGCCATGATCGCGCTGGCCAAAGGCCGGCTGAAGTTCAGTCCGCCATGACTGTGCGGCTTGTCGAGGAAGTCACCGAGTGTTGCACCCAGCGGCCGTGTGAGAATAAAGGCCGCCCAGAACAAAAGAACTCTGGATATATCGGTCGAGTAATATGCGATTGCGAGAATCGCCAAACCTGCGGCAAACACTCCAGCCGCGCCCAGAAAGCCAAGGCCGGAGGTATCGGCCATCCAGTCGCCCAACGCTGTACCGAGCGTCTGCGAAAAGGTGATCGTAATCCAATAGAAGATTTCCACTTTCGGGGTCGTGACGGTTTGGACGTCCACTGTGCCAAGTGTCAGGCGCCAGAGCGCGAGTGAGGCCAGGACGCAAAATAGCAAAATCGAGCTGCCGCCCGTGTAGCCGATGCCCAGAGATCGATCGGCGAAGTCCGCCATCACGGTCCCGACCGTCGTCGAAGCGACGATGGCCAGCCAATAGATCCACGGGTTGAACTTCCTGGCCAGCATCTGAGCGACGACGGCCGCGACGAAGATGACCAGGAAGATTGCCGTTCCGATCAGATATCCACCATTCTGCGCATTTTTATCGGCGTGCAGCCAGCTCATAGTAACCGAATCCCCACCCGTTTCGCCCAGAGTCGTGGCAAGAATCTTGATGATCCAGAAGCCCAACGTAACGGCCGGAACTTTGCTCAACGCAGTATCATTTTTCATGGCATTGCGCGTCTTTCGAAGCGGGTTTTCGTTGCAGGGGTCAGGCGGATCTTCGTTCGAGCAGGACAACCGCCGCGTTCTTGTAGGTCGTGCGTGCAAATTCCTGAAAGCCGCATTTTGCCGCTACGCGCAGAGAGGCGGCATTTTCCGGTTCAATCATGCAGACGAGG
The DNA here is from genome assembly GCA_036264415.1 of Rhizomicrobium sp. Taxonomy (GTDB): domain Bacteria; phylum Pseudomonadota; class Alphaproteobacteria; order Micropepsales; family Micropepsaceae; genus Rhizomicrobium. Next base: position 56,856 of record DATAQZ010000038.1, read on the forward strand.
CGTCGCGGAGCATGCCGCAGGCGCATCCAGCCGATGGCGGCTTGCGCGGCTTCGGTGGCATAGCCTCTGCGGTGCGCCGACCGCGCCAGAACCCAGCCCATTTCGGGGTCGCCACCAAAATCCGGACTCGTCTCGCGGCAAAAATTGCCGAGCCCAACCACACCGACAAATTCTCCTCCGCATTTTTCGCGGACGGTCCAGAATCCAAAATCGAACAGCTGCCAATGCCCCACATTGCGCAAAAACCGCAGCCACGATTCCTCCCGCGTATAGGGGCTGCCACCGATATGGCGGGCAACGGTCTCATCGCACAACATTGCGGCATTCTCTTCGAAATCCGTGAGCGCCGGTACGCGAAGGCTGAGACGCTCCGTCTCAATTTCGCGAGTGGGGGTTGCCGCGCTCACGACAATCCGACGATGTTGCCCGACTCGTTCACCGAGATCGCTTCGGCCGAGGGCTGCCGTGGCAGGCCCGGCATGGTCATGATGTCGCCGCAGATCGCTACGATGAATTCCGCACCCGCACAGAGCCGCACCTCGCGCACCGGCAGGACATGGCCGGTGGGCGCTCCGTAGGCCTCGGGATTGGCGGAATTGGAATATTGCGTCTTGGCGATGCAGACCGGAAAGTTGCCGAAGCCAAGTTTTTCCAGTTCTGCGAGCTTGTCGCTGGCCTGTTTCGACGGGACCACTTCGCCCGCGTGATAAATCTGAAACGCGATGGTCTCGATTTTCTGCAGCGGCTTCATCGAATCCGGGTACAGCGTGTGGAAATTGGCGTCGCCTTTTTCGATCACGGAGATCACCACGTCCGCGAGATCTGCCGCGCCTGCGCTTCCTTCAGCCCAGTGGCGGCAGACGACGACCGGCGGGCCAAGCCTTCGGCACTCATGCATAATCGTGTCGAGTTCGCGCTCCGTATCGCTCGCGAAGTGATTGATCGCTACCACGGCGGGTACGCCGAACTTCTTGAGGTTATCGAGGTGGCGCTCCAGATTGGTCATGCCTTTTATGACGGCACCGACATTTTCCGTACCGAGATCCTTGCGCGCCACCCCGCCGTGATATTTGAGCGCGCGCACCGTGACTACGATGACGGCCAGCGCCGGCGACAGCCCGGCCTTACGACATTTGATGTCGAAGAATTTCTCTGCGCCCAGATCGGCGCCGAATCCCGCCTCCGTGACGACGTAATCGGCGAGCTTCAGCCCCAGCTTTGTCGCAAGCACCGAATTGCAGCCATGGGCAATGTTCGCAAACGGTCCGCCGTGCACGAATACGGGATTGTTTTCAAGCGTCTGTACAAGGTTGGGCTTGATTGCATCCTTGAGCACTGCCGTCATCGCGCCCTGCGCCTTCAGATCACTGGCGCGAACCGGCGTGCGCCCACGCGTCGAAGCGACGATGATGTTGGCAAGCCTTCGCTCCAGATCCTGGATGGAGGTCGATAGACAGAGAATGGCCATCACTTCGGAGGCAACGGTGATGTCAAAGCCGTCCTCGCGCGGGAAGCCGTTCGACACGCCGCCCAGCGAAGAAACGATGGAGCGGAGGGCGCGGTCGTTCATGTCGAGACAGCGCCGCCAGGTGATTCGCCGGGAATCGATATCGAGCACGTTCCCCCAGTAGATGTGGTTGTCGAGCATGGCCGCGAGAAGATTGTTGGCGACGCCGATTGCGTGAAAATCGCCGGTGAAATGGAGGTTTAGTTCGTCCATCGGGACCACTTGCGCGTAACCTCCGCCCGCGGCGCCGCCTTTCATTCCGAAGCAGGGGCCAAGACTCGGCTCACGCAGACAGATCGCGGTTTTCCGGCCTTTGCGATTGAGCGCGTCACCGAGCCCAACCGTGGTGGTGGTCTTTCCTTCGCCGGCGGGCGTCGGATTGATTGCGGTAACCAGAATGAGTTTGCCGTCGGGCCTGCTGGCGAAGCTGCGTTCGACGAAATTGGCGGCGATCTTTGCCTTGAAGTTTCCAAAAGGTTCGATGCTTTCCGGAGGAATGCCGAGCTTCGCGGCAATCTCCCGGATCGGAAGGAGCTTTGCTTCCTGTGCAATTTGCCAATCGGTCTTCGGCGCGCGCGGCGCTGCGTCGTTCATGCGAACCCTCTTCGAGCTATTCGGAGGTTAGAACATTATCCGGTCAAATTGCATCAGTCGCCAAAGTTGCCGCGCCGCTGAGCTTGTCCCCGCGTACGCGGGGAAGGGTGGCCTTCTTCGTCTTGCGGGCCTCGCTTTAGGCGATCTTATCGTCGTCGCGCCGGCCGGGCGCCTCAGCGAAGGTGTCGCGCGTCTGCGCCTCGGTGATGATGACGTCCATGCGCTGATCGTGCGGTTGCGGATAAATGGTCGGGAGGCGGGAAAACTCAAAACCGACAGCGACCAGGAACGGGCGTAGCGTGAAATTCCCAATCGTTAAATCGTAGTACCCCGCACCGTAGCCGAGCCGGTAACCCGCGTCGTCAAACCCAACCAGAGGAATGACTAGAGCCGACGGGGTTACGGCGTCGCCGGAAGACGGATGCGGGATGTTCCACACGCCGGGCTCCATCTCGGCCGTTTCCGTCCAGCAGCGAAATTCGAGAGGCTTTCCACGCCCGCGCACAACAGGCAGCGCGACACGGCCGCCGCTTCGCAGAACTTCACGCATGTATGGAACGCAATTGAATTCGCGGCGGAAAGGCCAATAGCATCCTACGAGCGCGTCGCTTCGCTCCGGCAGCCGCGAGCGCAGTTCCTTCATGATCGTCTTGCCGGCTTCGCGGTGCGCACTCGCGGGCATAGTGCGGCGGAGCTCAAGCAGACGTGCTCGTTCCGCTTTTCGCCAGCTGCGAATGTCCGCAATTTCGTGCTCAGCCATCGAGATTGCCCCAGGAACGTACCTCGAGGAGGCGGATGGCGATGACTGGTGATAAGGTCATCTTCGCATATTGCGCATAGCGGCGCTTGAGAAGATCGCAGGCAGTTTCGAATTCCGCGCCGGACTCGAGAATGTCGCCGCGCCCGCGAATCATCACCCAACCAAGAGCCGACCAGTCCTCATCATAATAATCGGCGACGAACGCGAGCTCGGGGTTTTTCTCGATATTCTGCAGGCGCCGCACGCGGCGCGTACGCTTCGGTTTTTCGTCCAGGGCGGTGTACAGCGCGTCATCGGCGACGGCGAAACAGACGGGCACCACACTCGGTACTCCGGACCGATCTGCCGTCGCCAGATGGCCAATTCTTTGCCGCGTCAGGAAGGCCCGTTCCGGCGCCGGGAATATCATCGGCGCAAATTCTGTTTTGCGATCGTGACCCATTCGCGCTGCCGGCGCCGAGAGTAGCCCGGCGCATCCTTCTGCGAAGCGACGGTGTCGTGAAACAATTTCTGGGCCCGCTCTTCCTTGCCCATTTTCTGCAGCAGGAGCGCATAACGGCAGCGCGCCTCCTCGCCCGGATAGACCGGCAGCAAGGCCTCGTACTCGGCGGCAGCCTGCGCGTTCTTTTCCTGCAGCGCGAACGCGCGCGCATAGCCGAGCCGGGCGTCGGCCGTGAAGTCCGCAGGCGACACGTCCTTCAATCGCTCGTACGCCGCCTGTGAACCGGCGCCGTCACCGGCCAGCAGTTTCGCGCGGGCAAGCCCGTGAAGCAGCGCGGGATCCTCGGCGAGGGCGCCCCGCATGCCGCTTTCGTAGAGTTCGACCGCCTCGTGGTATCGCCCGCGCTTGATGTATTCCTCCGCCAGGACGCGCTTTGATTGCGCCGAGCCGATGGTCTCGGCGTCTCTTTTCTTGCGACTGTAACTCGTGCCCGGATCGGCAATGTTGGCGAGATCGTCGGCGACACGACGGACCGGCCGCGAGCCGCGCACCGCGTCGGGCAACACGGCGATGATAAAATAGGCGGCGCAACCGATCCATGGCAGAAACATGATCGGCACGATCCAGAACCAGGACCTATCGCTGCGTATAACGTGTGCCGCGCAACCGAGCTGCACGAGCAGCGTAAGAATTCCCGCGCTGTAATAAGGAAACACGTTACGCCTGTTTCTCCCACTTTCCTGGCGCGGACTGCCGCCAATAGGTCGCCTCGTGGCCGAGCTCCTTTACGCGTTGCCACGCGCCGCGTGCCGCAGCGAGGGCAGCACCATCGCGTCCGTCAAAAAGAACGACCACACGCGAAAACGAATCGTCGTTCCAATTGTCAGGAATTGCGCCGCCAACAAGGAAGAGTACCTCGGCCCTGTTCGGATTGCCGCCTTCGACCGTAATCAACACGGGTTGCGCGGATGTATCGCCGTCGCCCAATTGTGAATGGGGCAGGAAGCTCTCCTCGTTCCAGGTCCACAGGAGCGTGTCGAGCGCCTGCGCGCGATCGGCAGACTCCGCGCGCACCAATGCCCGCCAGCCGCGCGCCAAAGTCCGCTCGAGAAGCCCGGGAAGCACGTCCTCGAGAGAGTACCGCTCAAGATGATAGAAAAGCACTTCGCTCATCGGTCGATGTTGCCAAATTTGCTACTGCCTTTTTTTCAGCAAATGTGACGCCTCGACAGGGAGGTTTAACGCGGAGGAGAAAGAGCGAGCCTTCGGCGCGCGAAGCGCATCAACAAGCTTTCTGCGGCCTCTGCGCATCAGCGTCACCATAACCGCTTTGCCGGTACTAGACCAATCTATTGCTCGTAATGCTCCGAGATCAGCCGGTTGAGCGTGCGCACACCCCAACCGGTAGCCCATGAGGGCGCGAGTTCCTTGTGCTCGCCGTCCTGCCAGGCGACGCCGGCGATGTCGAGATGCGCCCATGCAGTCTTCTTGATGAAGCGCTGAAGAAATTGTGCGGCCGTGATCGAACCAGCCTGCGGACCGCCAATATTTTTCATGTCGGCGATTTTCGATTTCAGCACCTTGTCGTACGCATCGCCGAGCGGCAGCCTCCAGATGGGTTCGCCTTCCTCGCGCCCTGCCGCCATCAGGCGCTGCGCGAGCACGTCGTCGTTCGAAAAAAGTCCCGCATGCTCGTGACCCAAAGCGACCAGGATGGCGCCTGTCAATGTGGCGAGATCGATGACGCATTTCGGCTTGAATTGCGACTGCGCGTACCAGAGCGCGTCGGCAAGGACGAGACGTCCCTCGGCATCCGTGTTCAGCACCTCGATCGTCTGTCCCGACATGGATTTGACGACGTCGTCAGGACGCTGCGCTTTGCCGTCCGGCATGTTTTCGACAAGTCCGACCACGCCGATAGCGTTCACACGCGCGCTTCGGGCCGCAAGCGCCTGCATGGTGCCAACGACAGCCGCCGCGCCTCCCATGTCCCCCTTCATGCCCATCATGCCCGCGCCGGTTTTGAGCGAGAGTCCGCCCGAATCGAAACACACGCCCTTTCCCACCAATGCCACCGGCGCAATCTCCGCGCGTCTTCCGCCGTTCCATTGCATGACAACCAACTGGCTCTCACGTTCGCTGCCCTGCCCCACGCCAAGCAACGCGCCCATGCCGAGTTTCTTCATTTCCGCCTCCCCCAGCACGCGCACACGCACGCCGACTTTGGTCAGCGCCTTCGCCCGCGCTGCGAATTCCGCCGGCGAAAGCATGTTGGGGGGCTCGTTGACGAGATCGCGCGCGAGGAAAACTCCGTCGGCGACCGCACGGAACGACGCAAAGACGCGTTCGACCGCCGAAGGATTGACCGCGCCGATGACGATCTTCTCCAGTGTTGGCTCGTGCTCGTCGCGTTCCTTGGTGCGGTAGGCATTGAAGGTATAGCTCCGCAACCGTGCCCCCATCGCCAGATGTGCAGGCAGTGCTGCGCCGGTGATCTTCGCCCCTTTCGGCGATTCGATGAGAAGCGTGACGCTCTTCTCGCCGCTGGTAAAAAGCTTTCCTACAACGGCGGCAGCGAGGCGCTCGGCAGCCGGCGCATCAAACTTTTCCGGCTTGCCCAGTCCCGCCAACAGGAGCCTTGAAGCCTTCAGTCCCGCCGGCATGACGAGTTCCAGAATCTGACCGGACTTTCCGGAAAAACGGCTGACCGAGAGCGCGCGGCGTATCGCCCCACCGGCGACTTTGTCCGCGCGGTCGGCGTAAGCGCCGAGAACGTTGCCTTCGCCGACACCCACCGCGACTGCGCCGGGGCCATCGAGGGAGGGCGTTTGAAAGGCTATTTGCATGAGAGACCTCGCTGATTGGCGAAATTCGGATTGCGAAAAGGCGGCAGGAGGATGCTAGTTTAGGGCGATTTGCAGCGCGGGCGAAAGAGCGGCGTTGCGGCAGTCTCGCCACCGGAATTGCCCATGTACCGATTGTTCACCTATGTGCTGCGGCAGCTTGCCGGCCCCATTGGCCTGTTCATCTTCCTTCTTACAAGCGTGGTCTGGCTTTCGCAGTCCCTGCGGCTGCTCGATCTGGTCATCAATCGCGGCCAGTCCGCGCTGACGTTCTTCTACCTGACGCTTCTCATGCTTCCCAATCTCCTGGTCATAGTGCTGCCCATCGCGTTCTTCGCAGGCACGCTCTACGCCCTCCACAAACTCAATGCAGACAGCGAATTGACCGTGATGTCCTCCTCGGGCTGTAGCCCCGCGCAACTTCTCGCGCCGGTACTCGCCGCGTCGGCTGTGGTGATGCTCGCAACATGTGCTTGCAGTCTTTATCTCATGCCGTTCTGTCAGCGCCTGATGCGGGACAAGGAGGTCGACATCCGCGGAGATATTGCGGCGGCCATTCTCAACGAGGGCCAGTTCAACACCCCGTCGGTAGGACTGACGGTTTTCATGCGTGAACTTTCGCCGGACGGGCAACTTCGCGGCGTGCTGGTGCATGACGAGCGCGACCGTCTGCGTCCCACAACCTATCTCGCGGAACGTGGCATCATTGCCGCATCGGCAGCGGGCGCACGGCTCATCATGCTCGACGGCACGATCGAACAGGGAACGGTTCAAGGCGCCTGCCGGCACGGCCCGCCGCCGCATCCCAAGCCCACGCCAACAACCAAAGCCGCAGCCGCGAAAAGCCTTGGCACTGGACCGAAATGCCAAACCTCGGGATTTGCCCCGCCATCGCTTTCGGTCCTGAAGTTCAAGCGCTACGTATTTGATCTCGATCAATTCGCCGGGCGTCCGCAGGAATCCGAACTGCGTACCAGCGAGCGGTACTTAAGCGAACTTCTGTGGCCCGTTTCTTCGAAGCCGCTCAAGCGCGAGTCGCGCAACATCTATTTTGCCGAGGCAAACAACCGCCTTTCCGCGGCCTTGTACTGTCCCGCCTTTGCGTTGATTGCCTTTGCCGCGGTGACCCTCGGCCGTCACGCGCGCGGGGCTTACGCACTGCGTCTGGCCACCGCCTCCCTCGGCGCAGCCGCGCTGCGCATCGCCGGCTACGGCATCCAGGGGATCGCCGCGCGCAATCCGCTGTTCTGCATTCTGTTCTATGTCATACCTTTCGCGGCCGGTGCCGCGGCTCTTGCTGACATCGCGGGATTCGATTGGCGCCGATTTGTGACACAACTGCGCTCTCGGGTGTGGGCGCCGGCCTCATGAGCTGGTCCTGGACGCTTTATCAATATCTGGCGCGCCAGTTCCTGACCGGCGTCGGGCTCCTGTTCGCCACGCTTTCATTTCTGGCGTTTTCCATCGACCTCGTGGACCTGCTCGATCGCACAGGCGGCAGGCACGTACCCGCAGCCGCCGTGATTTCTATGGCGCTGCTGCAGGTCCCCGACCTCGCGCTGAAGCTGCTGCCCTTTGCCGTCTTGCTCGGTGGAATTTTCGCGTTCGCGCGCCTGTCGCGAAGCCACGAACTGCAGGCAATTCGCGCGGCCGGAGTCTCCGCATGGAACCTGCTCGCTGCTCCCGTCTGTGTTGCAATCGCTCTCGGCGTTCTAGCCGTGACGCTGTTCACGCCGCTTGCCGCCAGACTTCTCGTCCAGTTCACCGCCATGGAAGCGCGGCTGATTCGCGGACAGGCCTCTCAACTCGCCATTTCCCAGAACGGTCTGTGGCTCAGGCAGGGCGACGCCAATGCGCAGTCGGTGATCCATGCCTTGCGGGTGGCCGATCAGGGCACCAAGCTCGAGGACGTCACCATTTTTTTGTACGGCGGAGCCGACAATTTCCGCGGCCGGATCGATGCGCAATCTGGCTCGCTGATCCGCGGCGCCTGGAGATTGTCCAACGGCTACCTCAGCGGTCCTTCTGGCGAAATCCGGCGTTTCCAGCAGTATAGCCTCCCCACTCCGCTGACGCCGACGCGCATTCAGGAGAGCTTTGCCGCGCCCGATACGCTGTCCTTCTGGGCGTTGCCCGGCTTCATCGACGCAGCAAGACAGGCCGGATTTTCCGCGACGAGATATCTTCTCTATTACGATTCCCTGTTGATGCTGCCGGCAATGTTCGCGGCAATGGTGCTGATATCTGCGAGCTTTTCCTTAAGGCTCGCGCGCCTTGGTGGACTTAGCCGCACTATGGTTCTGGGTGCACTCGCGGGATTTTCGGTGTATTTCCTCAGTGCCGTGACCCGGGCGCTCGGCGAATCGGGAATACTTCCCGTAGCCCTTGCCGCTGCGGCGCCGGCGATGGCAGCCATCCTGTTCGGCATGACCTTGGTGTTTCATCACGAGGATGGCTGAGACATGCGTTCGGCGGGTGTTCTCGCCTTTGCCGCCTGTGTCGCCTGGGCGTTTGCGGCCGGCGCGCAAGCTGCCGAGACCCACTCCAATCAGACATTCTCGAGCCGCGCCCTCTTGGGCAGCGGAAACGGACAGATGCTGCTCAAGGCGGACCAGATCGATTACGACCTGCACACCGCAATATCCACCGCCCAAGGACATGTGGAGATCGACTACAATGGTAGGATTCTGACCGCCGACCGCGTGATCTATGACAAGAACCGCGACACTGTAACGGCAGTCGGCCACGTCGTGATGATGGCGCCCAACGGCGATGTCCTCTTTGCGGAACAGGCGCAGCTTACCGATCAAATGAAGGACGGCGCGCTGAAGAGTTTCGCCGCACTGATCGGCCAGAACGGCCGGTTCGTCGGAGCGGGGGCGACGCGGGTCGGCGGCGTGAGAACGATAATAACCCGCGGCGCGTATACGCCCTGCAAGATCTGCGACAAGCCAGGCGAGCGCACGCCCGAATGGCAGGTCAGGGCGGCGCACGTGGTGTACGACGAAGTGCATCATCGGATTTTTTATCGGGACGCAGTCGTCGAGCTGGAAGGTGTTCCAGTGTTCTACACGCCGTTCTTCTCGCATGCCGATCCAACGGTGCGTCATGAATCGGGACTGCTTACCCCTGATTTCGGGCACAAGCTGCTGCTCGGGACGTTCGTAAAAGTTCCTTATTACATCGCATTCAACGACTCGCAGGATGCAACAGTCCAGGCCATGGCCTCTACTTTCGGCGGCGAGCAGCTCGCGGCGGAATACCGGCAACGATGGGAAACCGGCGGCATGTGGCTGCAGGCCAGCGTCGCCGACGATCCCCATGCCGGTGCGACGGAAAACCTCAACCAGTTATATGCATCGCTGTTCGGCTCGGGTGACATCCCGCTCAGTCAGGTATGGCATTTCGGCTATACGGCCCAGATTACGTCATACGCCAGTTACCTGCAGCGCTACGGCATCAGCAATCTCGACCGATTGAACAACCAGCTTTTTGTCGAAGCTGATAGCGGCCGCAGCCGTTTTGCCATCACCGGCTATTTCTTCCAGGGCCTGAGAACAACGGACGACAACAATCTCTTTCCCGTCGTGCTTCCGCTCATCGAGTACAATTACGTTCCGCGCGCGCTGCTGTTGGGAGGCGATTTCCGCTTCGACGTGACCACCATCGCGATTTCGCGGCGCATTGGCGAAGACGATCAGCGCCTTACCGGCGAAATGCGCTGGAATTTTCCCTTCGTGTTCGATGACGGCGAGCTGCTGACAATTCAAACGGATGTGCGCGGTGATCTCTACCACACCAGCGATGTGAACGCGTTCGGCCCCACGGGGCTGCCGGACAACCAGTACATTACGCGCGGCGCGCCTTACGTCGCTCTCGATTGGCGTTGGCCCTTTGTCTCGCCCGGATTCGGCGGCATGAACGCTCTGGTGGTGGAACCGATTGCGCAGGTGATCGGGGCTCCATATGGTGACAATCCGGCTGGAATACCGAACGAAACGGGATACTCAGTCCTTCCGACCGGCCCGCGCATCACCGACTTCCAGCTGGACAGCACCAATATTTTCGACCCTGACCGTTCGTCCTACCACGATCTCGTCCAGAGCGGACCGAACGCGAACGCCGGCATACGCACCCAAGCGCTTTTTCCGACGGGCTCTGTCGACCTGACGGTCGGAGAGGCGTATCGGCTGAAAACCGATCCGATTTTCGCGCCGGATTCCGGGTACGACGGCACCCGGTCGGATATCGTGAGCAGTCTTGTTGTCAATTTTCCGCCGAACATCAGCATCAGCGACCGTATTGACGTGGATTCATCCGACGGCTCGCTCGAACGCAACGAGGCATCCGTCAATGCAATCTACGGCCGTTCTTCGCTCCAGGTGAGCTACCTCAAACTTCCATCCGAAGAGGTAACCTTGGAACTGCCCCCGCGCGAAGAGGTGAAGGCGCAACTGTTGCTCGGCCTTTGGGGCAATTGGCTAGCTTTCGCCGCTGGCCAACGCGATCTGCAGGCCAGCCATATGATCTCCGACGAATTCGGCATCGGCTACGACGACGAGTGCGTCGGCCTGTCGATATCGTACGAACGGAACTTCACGCAATTCCGCGAATTGGTTCCGTCTACCTCGATTGTCTTCCGTTTCACCCTGAAGACCACCGAAGTGCCGGCGCAGCGATCCGGAATTTTCCCGCAAAATCTGTATGCAGCGACCCCGCTTTGACGGGACGCGGGAAATGCTTATTCTCGCGGCCATTCACCGGCACCGGCAACCCTTGAGGCGCAGAGCCAGCGCCGCGCAGAATGAATGACGCCAGAGAGACGTTGATCTTGCTCTTTCCTAAGATCGCATTTGCCGGCGCAATTGCGCTCGGTCTTGCCGCCGCATCCGCTGCGGCCGTTTCCGCCCCACACCGCGAAGCCGGGCAGCAGGTGGCGTCGAATGAACCCACCCAGCCCAACGCCGCCGATCTTGCGGGCTCCGTGGTGCACCACGGGGATGGCGTCGCCGCAATCGTCAACGATTCCGTCATCTCGGATTACGATCTTCGCCAGCGCATGGCGCTGTTCATTGCGACTTCGGGCGTCAAACCTTCCGCCGACTCGCTCAATACCATCCGCGATCAGGTTCTCAAGCAACTCGAGACCGAGCAAATGCAATTGATGGAGGCGCGAAAAGACAATGTTTCGGTGTCCTCCGGGGACGTCGACAAGGCGATCAACGATATCCTGAAGAGCAACAATCTAACGATGGATCAGCTGAAGTCAGTGCTTTCGCAGGGCGGCGTCGACATCGCCACGCTGCGGTCGCAGATTTCGGTTCAGATCGCCTGGTCCAAACTCGTACAGGACCAGCTTGGCGACCGGGTCCACATCGCGCCGGAAGACGTGGATGCCGAACTGGCGCGCATCAAGCAGGCCGCCAACAAACCGCGATATCTGGTCAGCGAGATTTTTCAGGCGGTGGACTCGCCAGAACAGGACGCCAAAGTTCAAAAGGGCATGTCGGATCTGTACAATCAGATACAGCTTGGCGCGCCCTTTTCGTCCGTGGCGCGGCAATTCAGCCAGAATCCGACCGCCGCGCAGGGCGGCGATCTGGGCTGGGTTCAGGCCGGACAACTTCCCCCCGAACTCGAGAAGCGCCTGACGACGATGAACGTCGGAGATGCGACCGAGCCTATCCGGGCAGCGGGCGGTTACTATATCCTGGAATTGCGCGATAAGCAGGAGCCCGCCGGCTCGAAGCTTCCCGACGCGCCGAAGGAGGCGTCGGGTGCGCCCGGTACGCTTCCGCTCGTCCGCGTTCTCATCCCGATTGGTCCCAAACCTGCGAAGGACCTTGCGGATCGTGCCATGCAGGCCGCCGGGGTGCTTCGCGAACACCTCAGGGACTGCACGCGTGCCCGCGATGTCGTGAGCCACATGCCGGGAGCGGTGTACATGAGTTTGGGCTCGATGAAGCTCGCCGATCTGAGCACGGACATGCAGGCTGCGATCGCCAAGACGGGTCCGGGCGAAAGTACGGTTCCGTTCCAGTCGTCCGCGGGCATTGAACTCATCCTGCGCTGCGACAAGGCTGTGCCGAAGGAGAGCGTGTTCGTTATACCGACGCGTGACCAAGTGGAGCAGCAACTCTACGAACAGCAGATGACCGTGCTGGCTCGACGCTACATGCGCGACCTGCGCCGCGAAGCCGATGTCGAGACCCGCTGAGGGACGTAGCGACACTCCCGTTCTGATTACCATGGGCGAGCCTTCGGGGATCGGCCCGGAAGTCGCTGCCAAAGCGTGGTCCCTATTGGGGGGACACTGCAGCCGGCGACCGCTTCGCCTCGTTGGCGACCCGGCGTCTTTCCGCATGTACAGCGATGTTCCCGACGGTGCGTTCTGGCCCATCGAGGGAGAGCATGACGGCAGAATCGTAATTGCAGCGATTGACGCCGCTGTAAATGCTGCCGTGGACGGCCGCGCGGGGGCGGTTGTCACCGCTCCTATACAAAAATCGAAGCTGCTGGAAGCCGGGTTTCCATTCGCCGGTCATACGGAGTATCTCGCCAAACGGACGGGAGCCTCCCGAGCGGTGATGATGCTCACGGGAGCAGGTCTGCGCGTCGTCCCCTTGACGACCCATATTCCGATTGCCGAGGTAGCCGGTAAAATTTCGCAGGAGGGTGTTGTCGAAACCGCTGAAATCATTTTGGCTGCTCTTCGAAGCGATTTTTTGCTGGAGCGGCCCCGGCTGGCGATCTCGGGTCTCAATCCGCATGCCGGCGAAGCAGGCACGCTTGGATCAGAAGAGGTCGAAATCATCCGCCCCGCGATCGAAGAGTTGCGGCGAAAAGGGTACAGCGTAAGCGGACCTTTACCGGCGGATACGATGTTCCATGCCGAGGCGCGGTCGCAATATGATGCGGCGCTTTGCATGTTTCACGACCAGGCACTGATCCCGCTGAAGACCCTTGCCTTTTGGGATGGTGTAAACATCACACTCGGTTTACCGATTGTACGGACTTCGCCCGATCACGGCACGGCTCCCGATATTGCCGGACAAAACAAGGCCGATCCGCGCAGCATGATTGCGGCGATCCGCATGGCGGCAGTACTGGCCGATGCGCGCAATCTCTGACGGTTTGCCGCCACTGCGGCAGGTGATCGCCGAACACGGTCTGAGCGCCAGGAAGACACTCGGGCAAAATTTTCTGCTCGACTTCAATCTCACGCGCAAAATTGCGCGGGCCGCGGGCCCTTACGAGGAAGCGTTGGTCTATGAAGTGGGTCCGGGTCCAGGCGGGTTGACGCGCGCGTTGCTGGCGGAAGGCGCAGCGCATGTCATTGCGGTCGAGCGGGATCGCCGTTGCGCTCCCGCACTCGAGGCAATCGCGCGCGCCTATCCGGGACGGCTGGACATCATCTCCGACGATGCCATGGCCATCGACGAACGCCAGCTGCTTGGGAAGCGCGATACACCCGTTCGCGTGGCCGCGAATCTTCCTTACAATGTTTCGACGGCGTTGCTCGTCAAATGGTTGACAGTCGTCGATTGGCCGCCCTTCTGGTCCAGTCTAACCCTTATGTTCCAGCGTGAAGTGGCGGAGCGCCTCGTGGCAGCCCCAGGGACAAGCGACTACGGGCGCCTATCGGTGCTTGCGCAATGGCGTTCGCAACCGCGCATCCTTTTTGACGTCGATCGACGGGCTTTCACGCCATCCCCAACCGTAACCTCAACCCTCGTGCGCATCGAGCCACGGCCGGAGCCTATCGCCAACGCCCGTATCGGCGACCTCGAACGCGTCACGCAAGCCACCTTCGGTCAACGCCGTAAGATGCTGCGGCAAAGCCTGAAACAGCTGACTCCGGACGTGGACGCGCTTTTTCGCGATTCGGGAATTGATCCCCATTCGCGTCCGCAGGATATTGCCGTAACGCAATTCGCAGCTCTTGCCCGTTCCTGGCGACGACTTCTCAAGAGCGAGGCAAACTGAAATAGCGGTCGCACAACGCCGTGTGGCCACTACCGCGAAGAACATGGAGAAAATCGTGCGATCCCAATCCATCGTCGCCTTCGGTGCGCCGCTCGAAGAAATCGAAAGTCCGACTCCCGTTCCCAAGGGAACAGAGGTTCTGCTGAAAGTTCGTCACGTCGGCGTCTGCCACAGCGACGTACACATTCAAGACGGTTATTTCGACCTCGGCGGCGGCAGCAGGTTGCCGTTCGCCCACCTCGCGCTTCCGCACACGCCGGGTCATGAAATCGAAGGCGAGGTGATCGCCACGGGACCGATGGCGCAGGGCGCCCGTATCGGCGCGCGTTATGCCGTGTTTCCCTGGATCGGCTGCGGCGACTGTCCAGCCTGCGTGCGCGGCGAGGAGAATCTCTGCGCGCGCCCGCGCCAGCTCGGCTGCTCACCTGCCATTGCCGGGGGCTTTGCCACGCATGTCCTCGTTCCCCATCCGAAATACCTTCTCGATTATGGCGCGACCGATCCGGCGCTTGCGGCGGCCTATATGTGTTCCGGGCTGACGGCTTTCGGCGCAATGAAGAAAGTCGGGCCGCTCCTTCCTGCCGATCAGATCGCCGTCATCGGATGCGGCGGCGTAGGGCTGATGGGCGTCCGCTTTGCACGCGCGCTGACCGGAAAAGGACCGATTGCGGCCGATATCGACGAGAACCGGCTTGCAGCCGCTCGCAGCAACGGCGCCGTCGCCACCTTTGACACGCGTGACGAAAGCGCGTCGAACCGGCTCGTTCTGGAAACCGGAGGCGGCGTTTTTGCCGCTGTCGATTTCGTAGGGTCGGAAAAAAGTTTCACGTTCGCCAACGGAATTGTGCGGAAGGGCGGCAAGATCATCGTTGTCGGATTATTCGGCGGTAGCATGAGCATGCCATTGCCGTTGTTCCCGCTGCGCGCAATCTCCATCGTGGGTTCGTTTGTGGGTTCGCTGGCTGAAGCAGAAGAAATGATGCAACTGGTCCGGGCAGGGAAAATCGATCCCATTCCCCTGCAAAAACGTGCGCTCTCCCGGGCCGGCGAAACGCTCGGCGACTTGCGGGAGGGCCGCATCACCGGGCGTGTGGTGCTGACACCAGAGTGACAAACGCTGGTCAGCTCGGCTCCAGCAGACGCCGCACAAAGTGTGACAGGCCGATCTGGCGTGTGCGCCTTAAGCGTTCTGCGCCCAGTATGGCGATGATCTTTGCAATCCCCAGATTGATGTCATCATTGACGATCACGTAATCGTACTCGGCCCAGTGGCTGATCTCGCCGGCGGCCTTCGCCATCCTGCGCGCGACAACCTCATCGGAATCCTGCGCGCGCGCCTTCAGCCGCCGCTCGAGTTCGGAATGTGACGGCGGCAGCACAAAAACGCTAACGAGATCCTCGCGGACCTTCTCCTTGAGCTGCTGTGTGCCTTGCCAGTCGATATCAAAAAGAACGTCACGGCCCGTCGAGAGCGCGGCCATTACGGGTGCGGCCGGCGTTCCGTATCGATGGTCAAACACGAGCGCGTGCTCGAGAAACTCGCCGCCTTAGACCGCGGCGTCGAAGCGCTCGGCTGAGACGAAGAAGTAATCGACGCCTTCGCGTTCGCCCTCGCGCATGGGCCGCGTGGTCATCGAGACGGAAAGCGTCACATTCGCGTCTCCGGCCAGCAAGGCGCGCGACAGAGTCGTCTTGCCGGCGCCGGAGGGCGAAGAAAGGACCAGCATCAGTCCCCGCCGCGCGATCGCCGTCATTCGAGGTTCTGCGCCTGTTCGCGAAACTGATCGATCGCCGCCTTGAGGGCGAGCCCTATGCGGGTCAAAAGAATGTCGGCCGACTTGGAGCACAGCGTGTTGGCCTCGCGGTTCAGTTCCTGCGAAAGAAAATCGAGCTTGCGGCCGACAGCCTCCTCCGACGCGATCAGCTGCCGCGCTTCCTGTACGTGCGCGCGCAGCCGTTCGATTTCCTCACGCACGTCGGCACGCGCGGCGAGAAGTGCGATCTCCTGGGCGACGCGCTCGTCGCCGGGCATGGATTGATCAAGCAGGTCCTTGAGCTGCATCTGCACTCGTTCGCGAATTGCGGCCGGCTGGCTGGCGGCGATTCGCGCGGCAGCTTCCGTCAGGCGGCCAATCTCGTCCGCGGTGCGTTCAAGCACTGCGCCGAGTTTCAACCCTTCCGATCGGCGCGAGCGCGCAAGCGAATCGAGCGCAAGGGACAAGGTCTCGAGGACCGCCGCATCACGGACGGCGCGCGTCGCCGTGTCGGCGCCCAGAGCGTCATCCTGAACGATGACGCCTTTGAGCGCGAGAAGCCCATCCACCCGCGCAGGCGCAAACCCCGTCTCGTTCGCGACCTCGCGCGCGATCTTGACGGCCTGCGCCAGAGCCGCCGGATCGACCTTCAGCCCTCGCGACCCATCCCGCGATTCAAGCGTCAGCGTCGCCTGAATATTGCCGCGGCGAAACCGCTCACCCGCGAGCACACGCGCCGCTGCCTCGATACTTTCCAGGCCCGGTGGGAGGCGAAGACGAATATCGAGACTGCGACCGTTCACGCTGCGCACCTCCCAGCGCCAGTGCAATGTTTCGAAGGCGCCCTGCGCGTCGGCAAAGCCGGTCATGCTCACGGGGGCCATTCGCATCTCCAGGGCGGCTCGCGCCCAACATAATCCGCCATTGCTGCGCGGCAAAGGTTCGGCACGGCTCGCAAACCCACGGGGCTACTGCTTGAGGCGAAGCGATGCGCTTTCCAGTTTTCGCCAACGCATGACGTTGCGGTCATGGGCGCTCTTCGAGGCAGCGAAAACGTGCCCGCCCGTCCCGTTGGCCACAAAATACAGGTCAGACGAATGTTCGGGATTAAGCACGGCCAGGATGGCGTCTTTGCCGGGATCGCAAATGGGTGTGGGAGGCAGTCCCGCAATGGCATAGGTGTTGTACGCGGTCGGTCGCGCGAGCTCGCTGGCGCGAATGTCGTGACCGATAGGATAGCCCCTGCTGATTCCGTAAATTACCGTCGGATCGGATTCGAGTTTCATGCCCAGCCGCAGCCGGTTGATGAAAACGGCGGCGATGTGGCGGCGCTCCTCGGGAATTGCGGTTTCCTTTTCGACGATCGATGCCAATATGACCGCCTCCTCCGGTGTTTGAAACGGCAGGCCCGCCGCACGCGTGTCCCAAGCGCGCGAAAGAAACGATGCCTGCGCCTGGCGCATGCGCCCGAGTATGGACGCCCGCGCCGCACCTTTGTTGAAAAAATATGTTTCCGGAAGAAGCGTACCCTCTGGCGGCGCTGATTCCCACGGTCCGGTGAGTTCGGGATCGGCATTGATGATTTCCACGATCATCCCGCTGGTAAGTCCCTCGGCGGCAGTGATCTTATGCTCGATGGGACGGCCAACAATCAAAATTGCCGCGACGTCTTCCATGCTCGCCCGCGAAGGGATGGCAAATTCGCCTGCACGAAGAAGGGCGCTTTCGCCGCGCAGCCGTACGCCGGCCGCAAACAGCGGAGCGCTATCGATCACGCCCGCGTCGCGCAGGCGCGAAGCAATGCTCCACAACCTTGCGCGCGGCGCGATTTCCACAACCGTTTCGCTGCCTTGACGCGACCAGGGTCCCGGCGCGGAAAAATGCCATCGCTCCCAGACGAATGCCGCGCCGACCAAGGCGGACAGCAGAAAAAGAACGGCAAAAAAACGAGCCATGCGTCGTCACATACAGTCTTCCGAGGCCGCGTTGGAACAGGTTCCCCCGAGAGGTCCCGATTCTGAAATTTGCATGGTCTCTATACCGGTTTCAGGCGAATTTCAGAATCGCAAAGACACTAGCCAACCTGTGGATTCCTGGTGTCGTTTGGTTTCTAGGTTCGCCAGAAGGGCGATATCTAATGAAGCGCATTTCGAAACCACGACACTAGGTCACCGCTGCAAAGACAAGGGACGCATTGGTGCCGCCGAAACCGAAGGAATTGGACAGCACAGCCGACACTGGGCGCTTCTTCGCCCTATGGGGAACGAGATCGATGCCGGTCGTAACCGACGGATTATCGAGATTGATGGTGGGAGGCACGATCTGATCCTGTAGCGTGAGAACCGAGAAAACAGCTTCGACGGCGCCTGCTGCCCCCAAGAGATGACCGACGGACGATTTCGTGGAAGACATCGACAGTTTTTGCGTCGCATTTCCGAACAGACGCTCGACAGCGCGCAGTTCTATTTCATCGCCAAGAGGGGTAGATGTGCCATGAGCATTGATGTAGTCGATGTCCGAAGGCTCGAGCCGCGCACGGTCTAACGCCATGCGCATGGCGCGGTAACCGCCATCGCCATTCTCTTCCGGCGCTGTAATGTGATAGGCGTCCCCCGAAAGTCCGTACCCCTTCACCTCCGCATAGATACGCGCACCACGGGCTTTCGCACGCTCGAATTCTTCGAGCATGATGATGCCTGATCCTTCGCCCATCACGAATCCGTCGCGATCCCGGTCATAGGGTCGCGATGCTTTTTCGGGTGTGTCGTTGAAACCAGTCGACAGCGCGCGGCAGGCGGCAAAGCCCGCCATTCCCAGTCGTGAAACGGCAGCTTCGGCGCCGCCCGCGAGCATGCGGTCGGCGTCGCCAAGCGCAATCATCCGCGCAGCGTCTCCGATGGCGTGCGCACCCGTTGCGCATGCTGTTACGACCGCGTGATTGGGACCCTTGTAGCCGAACCGGATGGAGGCATACCCCGAGGCCAGGTTGATAAGCCTGCCGGGAATGAAAAAGGGACTGAGTTTCCTCGGACCTTTCTCGTGAACGATAATGGCCGCTTCCTCGATTCCGGGAAGTCCCCCGATGCCCGAACCGATGAGCACACCCGTGCGGCAGCGTTCGTCTTCGCTTTTCGGTTCGAAGCCGGAATCGTTCACCGCCTGCTGCGCCGCGGCGAGTGCAAAAATAATGAAATCGTCGACCCGGCGCTGTTCCTTAGGATCGACATAGGCGTCCACATTGAAAGTCCCGTCCGAACCATTGCCGCGCGGAACGGTGCAGGCGATGCGCGCCGGCAGGTCGTCGACCTTGAATGTCGTGATCGGCTTGGCCCCGGAGCGGCCGGCAAGCAACCGCGACCAGGATTCGGAAACGCCCGAAGCCAGGGGCGTTACAAGCCCCAGCCCGGTGATTACAACTCTGCGCATTCCGGAGGCGGCAGCCCCGATCATTAGCCCTGCGATTTTTCGATGTACTTAACGGCGTCGCCGACGGTGACGATCGATTCCGCCGCATCATCGGGAATTTCGATGCCGAATTCTTCTTCGAAGGCCATGACCAGCTCGACGGTGTCGAGGCTGTCCGCCCCCAGGTCCTCGATGAAAGACGCGTTCTCAGTGACCTTGTCGGCATCGACGTTGAGATGCTCGACGACGATCTTCTTCACGCGCTCGGCAGTGTCGCTCATTTTGTTTTCAAAACCTCTCGTTCGTTTTTGTTTGCCGCGCTGCTTGTTTGGACGGCGGCGACGGCTCGCTAGCGTTTTCCCCTGCCTCGAGCCGAAGATCGCCGTTCGTAACATAAACCCGCCGGTCCCGCTACAGCGGGCCTATCTCTTTGAAACCACGATCAAATCATGGCCATGCCGCCGTTGATATGGAGCGTTTGTCCTGTCACATAGGCCGCTTCCTCGCTTGCCAGATACGCAACGGCTCCCGCCACCTCTGCTGCCGTTCCCATCCGTCCTGCGGGAATTCGGCTCAACAAAGCCGATTTCTGCCCCTCTGCCAGAACATCCGTCATCGCCGTCGCAATAAACCCGGGAGCCACGCAATTGACCGTGACATTGCGGGTGGCGACCTCGGCCGCCAGCGACTTCGACATTCCGGAAAGTGCTGCCTTTGCGGCGGCATAATTTCCCTGGCCGGGATTGCCGGTCGTTCCGACGATTGAAGTGATGCTGACGATCCTGCCCCAGCGCCTTTTTATCATGCCGCGCAGCACGCCGCGGCAAAGCCGGAACGCGGCGGTAACATCGACCGTCATCACCTCGTCCCATTCAGAATCTTTCATGCGCAGAAACAGGTTGTCCCGCGTGATGCCGGCATTGTTCACGAGAATGTCGATGCCGCTTCCAGCAGCGTCTTCCGCTGCCTTTGGCAACGATTCGACGGACGCCGCGTCGTGGAGATTGCAAACCGCCGCAAAGGCCCGTTGGCCCAGTTCGCTTTTGAGAGCGTCTAGAGCCTCCCGCCGGGTTCCCGAAAGCACAACGGCGGCTCCCTGCGCGTGGAGCACGTGCGCGATTGCTCTACCAATTCCCCCGCTCGCGCCGGTTATCAGAGCGGTTCGCCCGCCGAGTTCGAACATCGTCGTTACAGCGTCGTCGTAAAAGTTTCGAGGTCTTGCGGCGTATCGATCGAGAGCGTCCGAAGCTCGGGATCGATCCGTCTCACCATGGCTGTCAGCACCTTGTTTCCTCCTGCCTCGACCGTCACACCGATTCCGAGACCGCGGAATTTAAGCACGCTTTCCCGCCAACGCACGCGCGAGGTTACCTGCTCGATCAACAAATTTCGAATGACTTCCGGCTCACCGGTCTCCTCTGCCGTCACATTGGACATGATGGGAACAGCCGGCGGTCGAATGGTCACGCGTGACAATGCTTCACGCATTTTGTCCCCGGCGGGTTTCATCAACGGACAGTGAAAAGGCGCGCTGACAGGCAGCGGTATTGCGCGGCGTGCGCCCTTTGTTTTCGCAAATTCGCCGGCACGCTGCACCGTCTTTTTGTCGCCCGAGATCACCACCTGGCCCGGCGCGTTGTCGTTCGCCACCACGCAAATGCCGCCCTGTGCGCTCGCCTCCTCCGCAGCACCTTCCGCATCGGCGAGTTCGATTCCAATGAGGGCGCTCATCGCACCTTCACCGGCCGCGACTGCCTGCTGCATTGCGTTTCCGCGTATTCGAAGGAGGCGCGCCGCATCCACAAGCGTAAATGAACCAATGGCAGCAAGCGCGCTGTACTCTCCAAGCGAATGCCCTGCAACCAGACGCACATCCCGCGCAAATTCAAGGCCCGCTTCACGTTCCAGCACGCGCACAACGGCAAGGCTCGCCGCCATGATGGCGGGCTGCGCATTCTCGGTCAGCGTCAGATCCGAATCCGGACCTTCCCACATCAACTTCGAAAGCTTCTGCTTCAGCGCTTCATCCACTTCCTGGTACACATCGCGCGCGGCGGAGAAGCTCTCGGCCAGAGCGCGTCCCATGCCTACGCTCTGACTGCCTTGGCCAGGAAAGATGAATGCACGCACCATTATCGCCGCCGTCTGCAAGAGATCACAACCCGTTCATAGCATGGCGTCAAGATCTATTGCGGTGACACTTTGCTGTATTAACAGCACTAATAAATGGCAACACACACCAATGATAAGGAACTGTGCGGAACAGCAGGCCGTTGATTGGGTGTGGGGTTACGGGACAGGTGAAAGAAACCTTTGGAAAAGTGAAAAATCCAGGTAAACAAAGGAGAAGAAAATGTCCCCCAAGAAATCTTGGAAACTCCGTACAGTTCTAACCACGGGCGCAACAGCATTTGCGCTGTGCGTCGGCACGGGGTTGAGTTTTGCAGCGGGCCACGACGCACAAGGACACGTGGCCGGAATGAGAGGCGGGGGTGGCGGCGCCGGCGAGGTGCGCAGCGTCAATCCAAGTTTTGGGTCCATGCGCATAGAGACCCTTTCACCAGCGGGATTTAACGCACCGCGTACGACAGGGACCGCACCGTCGCGGAATGGCAGCCCATCGCAGCCGGGTACGGCAGGGACCGCCCCCTCGCGCGACGGCAGCCCATCGCAGCCCGGTACGACAGGGACCGCCCCCTCGCGCGATGGCAGCCCATCGCAGCCGGGTATGACAGGGACCGCCCCTTCGCGGGACGGCAGCCCCTCGCAGCCCGGTACGACAGGGACTGCGCCGTCGCGCGATGGTAGCCCATCGCAGGCGGGTGTCGTAGAGCGGGCCCAGCCGCGCCCGGCGTCCGCCGGACACGTGATCCAAGACCAGCGTCTGCAGCAGCCGCAGCCGGCGTCCGCTGGGCGCGTGATCCAGGATCCGGTTCGGCAGCAGCCGCAGCCGGCGTCCGCCGGACACGTGATCAAGGATCCGGTTCGGCAGCAGCCGCAGCCGGCGTCCGCCGGGCACGTGATCCAGGATCCGGTTCGGCAGCAGCCGCAGCCCGCGTCCGCTCAGCAGTCGGTGATCCAGGATCCGCTGGAACCGCAGCCCCAGTCGCAGTGATCCGCGTGGCTGGTCATGAGAGCCTTAGGCCCACGCACGTCTTGCGCGATGAACGGGAAGGAGACATAATAAACTCGACCCTCGCTAGTGGGCGTTGGGTATAAAGACGGGCCCGCCTGTCGGGCCGGTTGGTTCGGAGGCTAAAGTCCCGGACCGTAAAATCGAGGGCGCTGCCTTGGCAGCGCCCTTCGTCTTTTGATTCTTTGTTTCACAATGCTCCTTCGATCGCTCTGCGTTTGCTCCCCCGGCGGGTTTCCGGTATAGGCCGCCGCTTCGTGGCGGCTGCGGTCGCGGGAGGCTCGAAAGGGCTTGTGCCGGATGGTCCGGTCTCTCCGGCGAACCGATGCGCGTGCAGCGACCCTCGTATTGCGCGCCACCGCAGCCCGGAAAGGGAAAACATGGCTCTCTATGAGCATCTCCTGATCGCGCGCCAGGACATCAGCGCGCAACAGGTGGACGCGCTGGCGACCCACCTAAAAACAATCATCGAAGGCGAAGGCGGCAAGGTCGAGAAGCAGGAGTACTGGGGGCTTCGCTCGCTGGCTTATCGGATCAAGAAGAACCGCAAAGGACATTACGTTCTCCTCAACATCAATGCACCTGCCAACGCGGTGCAGGAGCTGGAACGGCAACTCAAGATCAACGAAGACGTTCTGCGCTGCCTCACTGTCAAAGTCGATCAGTTCGAACAGTCCAGTTCGAACAAGCGCCGCGAACGCGAAGGGGGCGAACGCAAGCAAGGCGAGACCGTGGAGGTCGTACAATGAGTCAAACCGGCCAACGGCGCCCTTTCTTCCGGCGCAAGAAGACCTGTCCGTTCTCAGGTGCGAACGCGCCGCGGATCGACTACAAGGACGTGAAGCTATTGCAGCGCTTCATTTCCGAGCGCGGCAAGATCGTCCCGTCCCGCATTACCGCTGTGTCCACGAAAAAACAGCGCCTGCTCGCGCTCGCCATCAAACGCGCGCGCTATATGGCACTTCTCCCTTACGTCGTAAAATAAGGAGCAGCCGATGCAGGTTATCCTCCTCGAGCGGGTCGAGAAGCTCGGTCAGATGGGCGATGTGGTGAAGGTGAAGGACGGGTTCGCCCGCAATTACCTTCTGCCAAAGAAAAAGGCGCTGCGGGCGACAAAGCAAAACCGCGGCTATTTCGAAACCCAACGGGCGCAACTCGAAGCCCGCAACCTTGAGCGCCGCACCGAAGCTCAAGCCGTTGCAAGCAAACTCGAAAGCAAAAGCTTCGTTCTCCTCCGTCAGGCGGGCGACCGCGGCCAGCTTTACGGTTCAGTCTCGCCGCGCGACATCGCGGATATCGTCAGCGCGGGCGGATTCACCATAAGCCGCGCACAGGTGCCACTCGACAAGGCCATCAAGACCATCGGCCTTTTTCCGGTTTCCATCGTGCTGCATCCCGAAGTTCGCGTGCATGTAACGATAAATGTCGCCCGGACTGACGATGAGGCGGAACGGCAGGCCCGCGGTGAGGACGTTCTCGCCGAGAAAACTCCGGAAGAGGAGGCTGCTCAGGCCGCAGCGGACGTATTCGAGAAGGGTGCCGGCCCGGCGGTGGAGGAAGAGACAGCGGCTTAGGCTTGGCTGTATGATGGCCGCGGCCGTACCGGAGCAAGCGACATGTCTGCCCTAACCGAGGTGAAGCGAGTCAGCGTGCCCGAAATCCGGGGACACAAAAACGCCAAACCGATCGTCTGCTTGACCTGCTATCACGCGCACACCGCGAGATTGCTCGATGAGCATGTGGATCTCATGCTGGTCGGAGATTCGGTCGGCATGGTTATGCACGGCATGGAGACCACGCTTGGCGTGACCCTCGACATGATGATTCTGCACGGCAAGGCGGTGATGCGCGGCTCCCGGCGCGCGATGGTGGTCGTCGACATGCCGTTCGGCTCATACGAGGAGAGCCCGCAGATCGCGTTTCGCAATGCGTCGCGCGTCGTCCAGGAGACCGGTTGCGGCGCGGTGAAGCTCGAAGGTGGCGTGCGCATGGCAGAAACGATCCATTATCTTTCGCAGCGCGGCATTCCCGTGATGGCGCATATCGGTCTTACGCCGCAGATGATTCAGGTGCTTGGGGGCTTCAAGACACAAGGTCGGATCGAAGAGGAATGGCCCGCGATCGAAGCCGATGCTCAGGCCGTGACGGAGTCCGGTGCGTTCGCGATGGTCCTCGAAGGAATGGCCGAACCTTTGGCGGCGAAGATCAGCCGCGCTGTCGGCATTCCGACGATCGGAATCGGCGCATCGGCCGAATGCGACGGACAGATTCTGGTGCTCGAGGACATGCTCGGTCTCAATCCGCGTCCGCCGAAATTCGTTCGCCAATATGCAAACATGGCTTCGGATATCGCCTCGGCCGTGAAGAGCTACGCCGCCGATGTGAGGGCGCGCCGCTTCCCTGGCGAAGACAACGTCTATCGCATGAAACGTGCGAGCTGAGCCTCGCGAGGGTGCTGCTGACGAGTTGTCAGCCGCCGTGGAGCGGGCTAAGTCTATGCTACCAAAGGGCCTTGGGCGTGCTTTGCAGCCGGCTTTTTCGACTCTGTCGGCCACCCCCGGAGGGCCGTATTACTCCAGCGAGCGGTTGCGAGC
This sequence comes from Rhizomicrobium sp., assembly GCA_036264415.1. GTDB lineage: Bacteria > Pseudomonadota > Alphaproteobacteria > Micropepsales > Micropepsaceae > Rhizomicrobium. The sequence continues at coordinate 81,874 of DATAQZ010000038.1, forward strand.
GGCGTAAGTCGGGCCGCCCTGCTCCTCGGGAAGGATAGTTCCGTTGGCCGACATTTTTCGCGAGGTTGAGGAAGAAGTACGTCGCGAGCGATATGAGAAGCTCTGGAAGAAGTACCGCGACCACATCACTGGCTTGGGAGCGCTCGTTATCATCGGCGTCGCGGGCTATCAACTCTATCGCGTGTACGAGCAGCGCGAAGAAAACAAGGCCTCCATCTCCTATGTCGCGGCCACCGAGATGCTTGATCGCGGGCAGGCTGCCGCCGCTGCTCCGCAACTCGCCGCGCTCGCGAAAAGCGCGCCCGGCGGCTATGCGGCGGTTGCACGACTCGCGGAAGCCGATGCGCTCTTCGCGGAAGGCGAAAAGGGCGACGCCGTACGCATTTATCAACAGATTGCCAGCGGGAACGATCCCTATCTCGGCGCGGCCGCGCGCTTGCACGCAGCGTGGGCCATTGCCGACGCGGCCCCTCGATCGGATGTGGAAACGATCCTAGCCCCGCTGACCGACCGGTCGAATGCTTGGCACGAATTGGCACGCGAGGTCATCGCTTACGAAGACTTACGCAACGGAAACGAAGGCGCGGCCCTGCGCGCGTATCAGGAAATCGCGGCCGATCCCGACGCGCCGGGAGGGTTGAAGACCCGGGCCGACGCCATGGCCCGGTTCATCAAAGCGGGGGGCGACGCAAACTACGGGACTGTGCCCGAGCCCGCGCGTGCAAAGGCTTCGGCATCTGCCAATCGCCCCGGCGGGGCACCGGTTCGATGAGGTCTCCAATGTTGCGTAAGATCGCGTGTCTTGCCTGCCTTCTGACCCTTTGCGGATGCGACACGTTCGGCGGCGTTTCGGATACGGTCTCCGGCTGGTTCAGCTCAACGCCGAAGTCGAAGCTGAAGGGCGAGCGCATTTCGGTCATGGCGCTCGACACCTCGCTCAAACCCGATCCCGATCTGGCAACCACGGCCGTCTTGCTGCCGCGGCCGTACAGCAACAAGGAGTGGCCCGGGCCCGGAGGGTATCCGGCGAACGCCATGTACCACCTTCAGGCCGCCGGTCCGCTACGCCCGATCTGGCAGAGCGACACCGGGAAGGGATCCGACGACGACTCGCGTCTCACGGCGCCGCCGATTGTGGTTGACGGCCACATTTATGTGCTCGACGCCCAAGCCCACGTTTATGCGCTCGACTCGCGGACCGGCAACCGGCTTTGGGACGTCAATCTGGCTCCGCAAGGACCAGAAGATGATTTTTTCAACGTCTTTGGGTTGTTCGGTCCGGATATGTCGATCGATCCGTCGAAAGGTTTCGGCGGCGGCACCGCGTTCGACGGCGGCAAACTCTTTGTCAGCACCGGGTTTGGGACCGTATTCGCGCTGGATGCCGCGACCGGCAAACAGTTGTGGAAAGCGAACCTGCAGGTTCCGGTCGTTAATGCGCCGGTCGCCAGCGGCGGACGCGTCTTCGTCTCCTCGCAGGACAATCACTTCGTGGCGCTCTCGGAGCAGGATGGTCACGTTCTCTGGGATCATCAGGGGATTTCCGAATCGGCAGGCATTCTTACCAGTACGAGTGCCGCGGTCGCCGGCGATACAGTAATCGTTCCGTATACATCCGGCGAACTGTACGCGTTGCGCGTGGACAACGGCCGTCCCGAGTGGAACGACATGCTGACGGCGTCAGGTACGGTCACCGCCCTTTCCGAACTCGACGACATCGCGGGGCGTCCGGTGGTCGACCGCGACATGGTGTTCGCGATCAGCCATTCGGGAGTGATGGCCGCCATCAATCTGAACACCGGCGAACGCGTTTGGGCGCGCGACGTCGGCGGCATCCAGACTCCCTGGGCCGCCGGCGATTTCGTGTACGTTCTCACGTCGGAGGGGCAGGTGCTTTGCCTCGAGCGCAAGGACGGCAAGGTCAAATGGATTCACCAGCTTCCGCGCTGGGAGAATCCCAAGAGCAAGGATAGCCCGGTAGTCTGGTCGGGCCCCCTGCTCGTTTCAGACCGGTTGATCCTCGTTTCCTCGACCGGCAAAGCGGTATCGCTGTCGCCGTATACGGGCGAACTGCTTGGGCGCACGGACATACCCGACGGTACCTATATTCCGCCCGTGGTGGCGAACGGCACGGTCTATCTGCTCACGAACAACGCGCAACTCGTCGCCCTTCGCTGACCACAGCCATCCGGCTCGCGGCCTCTAGTGTCGTGCTTTCGAAATTCGCTTCCATCTTGGTACCCGCAAGCTGGCGAACTTCGAAACCACAGATCGGCCAGTGCCCTTGCGATTCTGAAATTTGCCTGAAACCGATATAGAGATAATGCGAATTTCAGAATCGGACACTCGCCATGCTTCCCGCCGTTGCCATCGTCGGTCGCCCGAACGTCGGCAAGTCGACTCTCTTCAACCGTTTGGCGGGCCGCAGGGCCGCGATTGTTCACGACACGCCCGGTGTGACGCGCGACCGCAACGAAGCGGACGTACAGTTGGGCGACCTTGCCTTCCGGCTCATCGATACTGCGGGATTTAATTCGGACCCCGACAACGAGCTCGCGCGGCGGATGACCGAGCAGACACGCGTGGCTATCGAAGAGGCAGCGGTCTGTCTGTTCATCATCGACGCCCGCGCCGGCGTGACTGCGGATGACGAGAACATGGCGCAGTCGTTGCGCCGTTATGGCAAGCCGGTCGTCGTTGCGGCCAACAAGAGCGAAGGACGTACAAGCGATATCAGCGAGGCCTATCGTTGGGGCTTCGGCGAACCCCTCGCGCTGTCTTCCGAACACGGCACTGGCCTGGCAGACCTGTTCGAAGCGCTCTCGCCCCTGCTTGCGGAGCCTAGTGCGAAATGCCCGCCGCAGGACGAGGCAACGAGGCCTCTTAGGCTCGCCATCGTCGGACGACCCAATGTCGGCAAATCCACTTTGTTCAACCGGCTGCTCGGGAGCGAGCGATCCTTGACCGCGCCCGAGGCCGGCACGACGCGTGACGCCATCGCGGCAGAGCTGAACCAGGATGGCCGCACCATCCTCCTGCACGACACGGCGGGTTTGAGAAAGAAGGCGCGTGTTGCCGGACAGACGCTCGAAGAAATGTCCGTCGCCAGTGCCATGAATGCGATCCGCTTCGCTGAATGCGTGGTGATCGTCATCGATGCCACCCAGGCATTCGAAAAGCAGGATCTTGTTATCACGGACATGGTCGCGCGCGAGGGCCGTGCGCTCGTTTTCGCTGTCAACAAATGGGATTGCATGGAGGCGAAACCGGGCGCGATCAGCGCGATGCGTGAGGAACGCGATCATCTCTTGCCACAGATCGCCGGGGCGCCGCTCGTTGCAATGTCGGCGTTAAGCGGCGAAGGGGTAGCGCGGCTGTTGCCTGCCGTTCTTTCCGCCGATGCGGCGTGGAACAGACGCATTGCGACCGCTGAGCTCAATCGTCTTTTGGCCATGGCCGTCGAGCGCCATCCGCCGCCGGCCATCAAGGGCCGGCGCATCCGGCTGCGCTACATCACACAGCCAAAAACCCGGCCACCGACCTTTGCCCTTTTCGGGAACCAGTTAAAGACCTTGCCGGACGCATGGCTTCGTTATCTGCAGAACGAACTTCGGGCGAATTTCGATTTCGGCGGCACGCCTCTGCGTTTTCTGCTCCGCACTGGCAAAAACCCCTACGCGGGTGCTTAGGGCCGAATTTGCTTGGACGCTTCAGCCCACCGCTTCGATCCGCCTTCGCCGAGGCTCCGGCGGATACGGTCCGCGCATCGAACCGTTTAGCGCAGGCGGGGAGGCTCAGATGCGGCTTTTTCTTTTTGCCCTCATCCTGAGCTTGTCGAAGGATAAGGGGCGCGCGCGCAACGAATTCCGCTCTAGTGTTCCCGACGGCACGGACCTCATTCCGAATGTACTGTCTGCGAGGACGCCGTTGTGCCGTGCGGCGCCACGACCACAGTCTTGATGTTGACGAATTCGTGAATACCGAAGCTTGAAAGCTCGCGACCGTAGCCGCTCTCCTTGGTGCCGCCGAAGGGCAGCATCGGATTGGATTCCACCGGCGCGTTGACGAAGACAAGGCCTGCGTCGATCGCATCGGATGCCAGGAACTCGCCGTGCTTCAGGTCGCGCGCAAAAACCCCGCCGCCCAACCCGAACTCGGAGTCATTGGCGAGGCGGACGGCATCTTTTTCGTCTGCGGCGGAAATGATCGCCGCCACCGGCCCGAACATCTCTTCGTCGTAAGCGGGCATGCCCTTCTTCACGTCGGTGAGCACGGTCGGAGGATAGAAGGCGCCTTCGCCCGCCGGCACGGTTCCACCGATAAGACAGCGCGCGCCCATTTCCATGCTTTTTTGTACCTGATTGTGGAGCGAATCCCGGAGATCGCGTCGGGCCATCGGGCCAAGCGTCGTGGCTTCGTCGAGCGGATCGCCGGTCCTCGCCTTCGCCATTTCCTCAACGAGCAGGTTCTCGAACGCCGCGCGTACATTCTCGGGAACGATGAACCGTTTTGCCGCTATACAGCTCTGTCCACCGTTGACAAGGCGGCCCTTCGCACTCTGCGCCGCGGCAAAGGCGATGTCGCTGTCTTCGAGAACGACATAGGCGTCGCTGCCGCCGAGCTCGAGAACGCACTTCTTCAGGCACTCTCCTGCCTTGCGGGCGACGGCGCGCCCGGCGCCGGAGCTTCCGGTGAGCGACACCGCCCGCACCAGCGGATGCTCGATGACCGCTTCAACGGCCCTGTTCCCGATCAAAAGCGTGCGAAACAGATGCTCCGGGAAACCGGCATCGCGTAACAGGCGTTCGAGGACAAGCGCGCATCCCTGTACATTGGCTGCATGCTTCAAGACGGCGCCGTTTCCCGCCATCAATGCCGGCGCGGCGAAACGGATGACCTGCCAGAACGGAAAATTCCACGGCATCACTGCAAGGAGAACCCCGAGCGGCCGAAATACGACTTTCGCGGTGCGGCCCTCGAGCTGGACCGGCTGGGTCGAGAGAAACCGTTCGGCATGTTCCGCATAATAGTCGCAACCAATCGCGCATTTCTTTGCTTCCGCGACGCCGTCGCGAACGGGCTTGCCCATCTCGGTCGCCATCAGCCGTGCATATTCGGGTGCACGATTGCGCAGCAGCTCGGCCGCCTGTTTCATCGGACGAGCGCGTTCCGCAAAACTCCGGTCGCGCCATTCAAGATGCGCGCCATGGGCCGCTTCGATGGCGGAATCGACAGCCTCGCGACTCATTTCGTCGTGGCGCGCCACGACTCTTCCGGTGAACGGATTGACCGATTCCATTTCTGTTCCTCCGGCGCCGTTATTCGGCCCAGCTGTAACCACGGCTGGCGATAAGCGCATCGGCGGCAAGGGGCCCCCGGGATCCGGCCGCATAGTATTCTACCGGTATCGCGGCCTCCTGCCACGCCCGTTCAATGCCGTCGATCCAGGCCCACGCCGCTTCCACTTCGTCGCCGCGCACGAACAGCGTGGCGTTGCCGGCGAGCGCATCGAGCAGCAGACGCTCGTAGGCGATGCGCCGCCGCTCTGACCGGAACGCATCCGTGAGGCTGAGATTGAGCGACAGCGGACTGAGACGCATACCCTCGGCAGTGAGCCCTGGCGTCTTGTTCATGAGCAGGAGTGATATTCGTTCCTCGGGCTGGAGCGTGATCGTCAGACGATTGGGAATGAGATCGCCGTTGCCGAACGCCGAATGCGGCACGCCCAGGAACTGAATGACGATCTGCGTGTGACGCGTGCCGAGTCTCTTCCCGGTGCGCAGATAAAACGGCACGCCCGCCCAGCGCCAGTTTTCGATTTCTGCCTCGATGGCAACGAATGTTTCCGTACCGCTTTCGCCGCCGCCGGATTCCTCTGCATAGGCCGGAACGGGAGTGCCGTCGATTTCGCCCGCGGCATATTGGCCGCGCACGGTTTTCGACGCGGCATCGCGCCTGTGGATGGGCCTGAGCGAACGCAACACCTTCGTCTTTTCGTCGCGCACCGCGTCGGGATCGAGTTTCGACGGCGGTTCCATCGCCACAAGACATAAGAGTTGCAGGATGTGATTCTGCGCCATGTCGCGCAATGCGCCGTAAGCATCGTAGTAGGCCCGGCGGCCTTCTACGCCTATGGATTCGGCGACAGTGATCTGCACGTGATCGATGCAAGTCCGGTTCCACAAGGGTTCGAACAGCACATTGGCGAAACGCAAAGCGAGCAGGTTCTGTACAGTTTCCTTGCCGAGATAATGATCGATGCGGAAGACGCGCGCTTCCCCAAACGCGTGCTGAAGACAGGCGTTGATGGCGCGGCAGCTTGCGAGATCGTGACCGATGGGCTTTTCGACCACGATGCGGCTTTGGGGCGTGGCGAGCCCGGCGGTCTCGAGGTTGGCGCAGGCACCACCGTAATGCTGCGGCGAGAGCGAGAGATAATACACGTTTCGCTCGCCGGTCCTGCGTGACAGCGCCGCGAAGCTCGACGGCTTCTCGGCATCGACGCTGCTATAGGCGAGCCGCTCGGCCAGGCGCCGCCACGCCGGGTGATCCACGCCCTCCTTGCGCTCCACGATGCTTTCGTGCGCCATCGCGCGAAAGCGCTCGTCATCGAGCGCCGAGCGCGCCACGCCGATGATACGGAGTTTAGGATCAAGCAGGCCGTCGCGTTCGAGATAATAGAGCGATGGCAGCAACATGCGCCGGGCGAGATCGCCCGTCACGCCAAAAATTACCAGCGTATCCACAGTCGCCGTCATGCCAAACCCTCGTGCTCGAACGTCATCAGCTGTCGTTCCGTTCACTCCCACAACCGCTGCTACACTAGCCTTCCCCGACCAGCTTCAGCCAGGCGTCCTCGTCGATGACGCGCACGCCGAGCTTTGCCGCCTCGGCAAGTTTCGATCCCGCGCCCGGACCGGCGACGACGAGATCGGTTTTCTTCGATACGGACCCCGCGACTTTGGCGCCCAGACTCTCGGCCCGCGCCTTTGCCTCCGGCCGCGTTATCCTCTCGAGCGTGCCGGTGAACACCACGGTTTTTCCGGCGACGGCCGAATGCCCGGTTTTCGGCACGGCAACCGGCTCGACGTGCAACTCTTGCAGAAGATGATCGACGGCCCTGCGATTGTGCGGCTCGGCGAAAAAATCCCGGATGGCTTCGGCGACCGTTTCTCCGATCCCGCCGATGTCGTCGAGTTCGGCGAGCGCGTTCTCGCCCTCCATCGCGGCGAGAAAAGTGTCGAGCCTGTGGAAATTGCGTGCGAGCAGTTTCGCCGTTGTCTCGCCGACGTGGCGGATACCAAGCGCATTAATGAAACGGTCTAGCGCAACGTTCCGCCGGCGGTTGATCGCCTCGAAGAGCTTGGATGCGCTCTGTTCCCCCCAACCCTCGCGGTTCGCGATGGCCTTCGCACCCGCGCGGTAGCGTTTTTCCAGGCGAAAAATGTCCGCCGGCTCGCGGATCAGGCCGTCTTCGTAGAAGGCGGTGATGTGCTTTTCTCCCAGCCCCTCGATATCAAAACAATTGCGCGACGCGAAGTGCTTCAGCCGCTCGACGGCCTGCGCCGCGCAGATGAGCCCGCCGGTGCAGCGCCGCGCGGCTTCGGGCTCACCGGTCTTCTCGTCAACCTCACGCACCGCATGGCTGCCGCAGACTGGACATTTCTCTGGAAAGGCGTACGGCTTCGCGCCACGCGGACGCTTGTCGGGAATGACCCGAACGATCTGAGGGATCACATCACCCGCGCGCTGCACGACCACGGTGTCGCCGATGCGCACGTCCTTGCGCGCGATCTCATCCTCATTGTGCAGGGTCGCATTCTGCACGACAACACCGCCGACGGTGACCGGTTTCAGCTTGGCAACCGGCGTCAGCGTGCCCGTGCGGCCGACCTGGATTTCGATATCGAGAAGAATGGTTTCCGCCTGTTCGGCCGCGAATTTGTGCGCAACGGCCCAGCGCGGCGAACGCGACACAAAACCGAGCCGCTCCTGCAGGTCGAGACGATCAACTTTGTACACAACGCCATCAATATCGTAACCGAGTGCTGCCCGTCGCGTTTCGATGTCGCGATAGAATGCGAGCATCTCCTCGATCGTCTGGCAGCGTTGGACCAGGGCGTTTACGCGCAAGCCGAACCTTTTGAACGCCTGTAGCATGCCCCATTGCGTGTCTTCCGCGAGCCCCGTCATCTCGCCCCAGGAATAGGCAAAAAACCGCAATGGCCGGCGCGCGGTAATGGCGGGATCAAGTTGGCGAAGCGAGCCCGCGGCGGAGTTGCGCGGATTGGCGAACAGGGGCTTGCCCTCCTTCGCCTGACGCTCGTTCAGCACCGCGAAATCATTGTGCAGCATGTACACTTCGCCGCGCACTTCCAGCGCCTCCGGCGCCCTGCCGTGCAGGCGCAGCGGCACGTCGCGCACGGTGCGCAGATTTGCGGTCACGTCCTCGCCTTCTATGCCGTCGCCGCGCGTCGCGCCCCCGACAAACACACCCTTCTCGTAGCGGAGACTTGCCGAAAGACCATCGATCTTCGGCTCCGCCACGAAGACGAGATCATCAGCGGGCTTCAGTCCAAGAAAGCGGCGCACGCGGGTTGCGAAGTCGATTACGTCGCCATCATCGAACGCATTGTCCAGCGAGAGCATCGGCACGCGATGCACGACCTTGGCGAATTTTTCGGAAGGCTTTGCGCCGACGCGGAGCGACGGCGAATCCGGCCGGATCAGTTCCGGATAGCGCGCCTCGATGGCAGCATTGCGCTTGCGCAAAGCATCGTATTCGGCATCAGAAATGGCCGGTGCATCCTCCTGATAATAACGCCGGTCGTGCGCGGCGATTTCGCCCGCCAGCCGCTCCAGCTCCCGTTTCGCTTCGGCGAGCGTCAACTTCTCCAAAGGCCTCAAGCGGTTTTCCTTTTGCGCGCGGGCTCGCGGGCTTCGGTGAGGAGCCGGCGCGCAGCGGCGCGCGCTTCATCGGTGACCGAGGCGCCCGCCAGCATGCGCGCAATCTCCTCGACACGCGCATCGTCGGAGAGGAGGTCCACGCGGGTTCGGTCGCGTTCTCGGGTAATGCGGAAATGCCGTTCGGCGCGCGCGGCCACCTGCGGCGAATGCGTGACGAGCAGCACCTGTGTGCTGCGTGCAAGCCGCTGCAGCCGCTCGCCCACCGCATCGGCGACCGCGCCGCCAACGCCGCGATCCACTTCGTCGAACACGAGCGCCGCTGGCGGGCTTGCTTCCGCAAGCGCCACCTTCAGAGCAAGAGAAAACCGCGCGAGCTCGCCGCCGGAGGCGATCTTCACCAGCGGACCGAATGCTGCACCCTCAATCGTTGCCACTTCGAAGTTCGCGCGTTCCATACCGCTTACATGGCCCTCGCTCTCCAGCGGTTCGAGCCCAACGCGGAATTTCGCGTGCCCGAGCTTCAGCGGTAAAAGCTCGCGGGCAACGGCATTTTCCAGGCGTACGGCAGCATCCTTTCGCGCTTCGCTCAATTTGCGCGCGGCGAAGAGGTAGTCGTCGCGGGCCCCCGCGACGTCCACCATAAGCCGCTTCAGCTTCTCGTCACCGCACGAAATCGTTTCCAGCTTCGCTTCAAAATTGCGCAGCAGCTCCGGCAGAGCATCAGGCTGCACCGCGTATTTTCGGGCGGCGGCGCGCAAACCGAACAGCCGCTCTTCTTTTTTTTCGAGCAATCCGCTGTCCAATTCGAGCCGCGACAACAGACCCTCAAGCTCGCGCCGCGCATCTTCGGTCAAGGCAAAGGCCTGATCGAGCGCGGTTTCCGCCACTTTCGCCCGCGAGCGCGCTTCGGGATGAAGCCGCGTCAGTCGTTTCAGGGCCGACGCGAGCGCGGGCTCTGCGCCGCGATCGCCGCCGAGCGAGTCGACGGCCGAAGAAATCTCTTCTGCGATGCGGCTCGCGTTCATGAGGAGCGCGCGTTCACTGGCGAGGCGCTCTTCCTCCCCTTGTTGCGGCGCAAGAGCCGCAAGTTCGTCCACCGCGTGGCGCAGGAATTCGGCTTCGCGCGACGCGGCTTCTGCCGAGCGGCGCAGTTCTTCGGCTTCGCCACGCAACTGTTCCAGCGTGCGCCAGCGCACGGCAACGTCGAAAGCGAGCGCCTCATGGCCGCCGAAGGCGTCAAGCAGCCTGCGATGCGTGGCGGTGTCGAACAGGCCGCGATCGTCAGTCTGGCCGTGGATCTCGACGACTTCGCTGCCGAGATCGCGCAATAGTCCGACGCCAATCGGTTCGTCGTTCAAGAAGGCGCGGCTGCGCCCATCGCGGCCAAGGGTGCGCCGCAGGATGACCTCGTCATCGACCACAAATCCGTTTTCTGCGAGGCGTCGGCGTACCTCGTGCTTTGCCGGCAGGTCGAAAATCGCTGTGGCTGTGCCCTGCTGCGCGCTGCTCCGCACGCTCGACCGGGCGCCCGGGCGCGCTCCCGTCGCCAATCCGAGCGCGTCGAGCAGGATCGACTTGCCGGCGCCCGTCTCCCCCGTCAAGACATTGAGACCATCCGCAAAGTCGAGCGCTACGTCCTCGATGAGGACAAGGTCGCGGATTTTGAGCGTCGCAAGCATTTCCCGCTCATTTACCGAAGCGGCAGGCGATTAGCGAGAGCGGACGAATGCTGCACACATTCAAAGCGTACCGAAGGGCACGACCTTGTTGCCGATGTCATGGCCGATGTCGGCGGGTCCAAGGTAGGGAATCCCGGAATCCGCGCACCAGTGGCGGATGATCTCCTCCGGCGTCTGGTCAAATTCAGGGTCGTTGGGCGGCACCAGACTTACGCGCCCGAGCCTCAGTCCCGCGGCGCGCCGCATGTTGGCGTTGCGCGTCAGCTGACAAAGCGCGCGGTCAATGCGATAGAGCTGCTCCGACACTTCTTCGAGCATGACTGTGTGGCCCGAAAGATCCGGCTCATACGGCGTGCCGAGGAGATGACAGAGAATGATCAGGTTGAACGCCGCGGTCGGCGTCGCGCCGTCGACGGAGGCTTCAATACAATCCGGGGCGCGATCGGCAAGGAACGACAAGGCGCGCCGCACGGCTTTCTCGCCGCCGTCCCGCAGAATGTCGGCAGGCATCGGTCCGTGCGCTATGCGTTTGAAACCTCGGCCGTACAAAGCGGAGAGCAGCGAGCCCGCGTCGCTATAGCCAAGGTAGGTTTTTTCCGCGGCTATTGAGGCCAATCCGGCGAGGACGCGAGACACAATTCGGGCAGCGCCATAGCCGCCGCGCGCAATCCACACCGCGTCGAGATCGGCATCGTTTGCGAGTTCCAGAAACGCCGCTGCGCGGGCTTCATCCGTACCGGCAAAATGACCGGAGGAGAGAAAACACTGCGGATGGAAGCGGAGCACCACACGCCCATCGAATTGCGCTTCCGCAACCTGCGTCACCCGTTCTGCGAGCGCCGAATCGATGCGGGATCCTGGCGCTGCCACACCAATCCTAATTGTGCGCATCCCGTGATTCGAGAGCCGTTTGCGGTTTCGCCCCGGCGCCTTATAGCTTTCGACCATGGATTCGCACAAAGATTATTTCTTCTGCGGCATCGGTGGCAGCGGCATGCTCCCGCTGGCGCTGATCGTGAAGGCGAAAGGCGCGCGCGTCGCGGGCTCGGATCGGGCATTCGATCAGGGCCGCACCGCGCCAAAATTCGACTTCCTGCGCGCGCATGGCATCGCGCTCTTCCCCCAGGACGGAAGCGGCATCACACGAAGTAACCAGACGGTGGTGATTTCCGCGGCGGTTGAAGAGACCGTTCCCGACGTGATCGCGGCGCGGGCGTTTGCTGCGCCGATCGTCACGCGGGCGGAACTGCTCGCCGGATTGTTCAACGCGGCGTCCCTGCCGATCGGCATTGCGGGCACGAGCGGAAAATCAACCACCACGGGGATGTTGGGTTGGATTCTGCAAAAGGAGGGCCGTCTGCCGACGGTGATGAATGGCGCGATCATGAAGAACTTCATTACGTCCGCGGTGCCGTTTGCCAGCGCGGTCGTCGGGACGGGCGATCCGTTCGTCAGCGAGGTCGACGAGAGCGACGGGTCGATCGCGCATTACCGCCCGCGGCTTGCCGTCGTCACCAATATCGCGTTCGACCACAAATCGTTGCACGAGCTGCGTACTCTGTTCCGCGATTACCTGGAGCGTTCGGAAACCGCCGTGCTCAATCTGGACAATCCCGAAACGGCGGCCCTCGCGGCGCAATTGCCGCCTCACAGGCTCCGCTCGTTTTCGCTGAAGAACCCACGGGCAGATGTATGCGCGAAGGGGATCGAGCCGCGCGCCGAAGGCATCGGTTTCGACGTCGTCGTCCGCGATGGTGGCGGCCGCGCGCGGATCGAGCTCCGCGTGCCCGGCCGCCACAACGCGCAGAACGCGCTTGCGGCCGTTGCGGCGGCGGGTGCAGCGGGCGTGTCGCTGCAAGGCGCCTGTGCCGCGCTTTATAGCTTTGCCGGCCTGCGGCGCCGGTTTGAAACGGTGGGGACAGCGGGCGGCATCACCGTTATCGACGATTTCGCGCACAATCCCGACAAGATCGCGGCGACGCTTTCAACCGCGCACGAGCTTCCCGGGCGCCTCCTGCTCCTCTTTCAGCCCCACGGCTTTGGGCCGCTCCGGTTGATGAAAAATGAGCTGATAGAGGCGTTTGGAAATGGCATGCATCGAGGCGACCGGCTTCTCATGCCGGACCCCGTCTATTTCGGTGGCACCACGAACCGGACTGTAACGAGCGCCGATATCGTGGACGGTGTTGCGGCGCACGGGGTGTCGGCCCTTGCCATTCCCGAACGTGCGGACTGCGGGCGCCTGCTTGTCGCGGAGGGGCGTCCCGGCGACCGCATCATCATCATGGGCGCGCGTGATGACACCCTCGCGACGTTCGCGGCGGAGTTGCTGCACGCGATTGAGAAGAATTCACCTGCCAGTTGAGATCGTCAGGAACTTCGGACAACCAAACAGATAAATCCGCACTCTCCGCTACCTTCGATCCAGATGCGCGGCAGGCAAGCTTTATCTCGGTGTTGCCGCCGGAATAATTGGAAGTACAATTTGTGACGGATGCTTACGGTCGAGCCATATCGTGTTGATCGCGATGCGCGTGCCGCGGTTGTCGTTCAACGCTTCGCCGGTGTTCGGATTGATGTCAAAACGCGGGAAATTGCTGCTTGAAATATCGAGCCGCAACCGGTGACCGGCCTTGATCAGCATGGAAGTCGGATAAAGCTGAATCGTAAAGGCGTACACCTCTCCGGGCTTCATCAATTCGGCCCTGGCGAGCGAATTGCGATAACGGCCGCGCACGATGCCGTCGTCAATGTTGAGAGCGAAGCCGTGCGGAAAATCGGCATTGGGCGGATATTCATCGATGAGCTTCGCGGTAAAGTCGGAGTCCGGCCCGTCGCTGCCGGCCCAGATCTTGGCCACGAGCGGCCCGGTAATTTCCATATCCCGAGCGAGCGGTTCGCTGCGGAACACCACGATGTCATTTCGTGTGGAGAGCGGGAGATCGTTTCCGCAAAACGGATTGGATGCGGCGCATGTCTGGTCGGCCACGCCCTGCGTTGCAAGTGCTCCCTGCGATGAATTGTTTCCTCCAAGCGTCGGCACGGGATGGGCGGGATCGGAACGATAGCTGATCGGTTGCGCGTTTTCCGGCGGTGCCGGCGAGAGCAGGCCATGCGCATGCAGATACCAGGGCGTCGCATGCATGCGCGCCAGCGGCCATTCCTCTTCATCGCGCCAGTAGCCGCCGATAGAGATGCGCCCTTCGGCGGTCTTATGGGCGTCGCCGCCGCCCATCACGTAAATGCGCACCGGCGGTTCGCGCTCGACACCGTTGTCGACGCCTTTCAGCCAGCGATCGAACCAGCGCAATTCGAACGTGTTCAGGTCAATGCGCGCGTCGGGGGTGAACGCGGCCTCGCCCGCGTTCGGATCGCCCTGGCGGCTGTGAATCCACGGACCAATGATCAGTTTCTGCGGGCTTTTCTTATTTGCCCTCAACAGCGGAAAATTGATGTCGGCAACCTGATGGGACCAGGAATCGTACCAACCGGTGACATGGTAGACCGGCACGTCTTTGTACGCTTGCACGTGTTGCATCACGTCGAAACCGCTGTCCGTCCAGTAAGAATCGTCGTCGCCATGCCGCATAGCTTCGACGAGGAAACGTTCGTAGTCGGGAGCATAGCGGAGCGGCGTCGTGCCGGGCCGGAGCGGCAGACTTCGTACATATTCATCGACGTGCTTGCTCAAATCGAACAGCGCGGGAGCCTCGGCCGGGTCGCTCGCAGCACGCAAGGCGGCCTTCATGGATGGCGTTCCCGGTTCGCCCATCGAGAACACCCAGTTGAAAAACCGCAGCTCGAACGTGCCCGCATGGCGCATGCCGAACTCGCCGATATTGGAAACCGCGAATAGCGGAACCATCGCGGTCAGATGTGGCGCATCGGCAAGCGCCATCGCGTGCTGCGTTCCTCCTTCGTAAGACGTACCGACTGTACCGATTCTCCCGTCCGACCACGGTTGCCGCGCGATCCATTCCGTAGTGTCGAAACCGTCGTAGCTGTCATTGCCGAGGAAATTCCAATGCCCTTCGGAGCGGTAGCGGCCGCGAAGGTCCTGCACGACGACCACATAGCCATGCGCCGCGAAAAAGGACGCAAAGGGCACCGCGCGAACGGTCTTGTCGTAGGGTGTACGCATGAGAATCGCCGGCCATCCGCCGCTGGGCGCGACCGGACCGGGCAGATAGACATCCGCTGCAAGCTGTACGCCATCGCGCATCGGCGCCATCTGATCGTGCAGAATGGTCGGTGGCGGCTCCGTGGCGGCAAAAGCCGCTACCGCGCAGAGCAGAATGACGAAGACTCCAGCGAATGGTCCGCGAATTCCGGCACCCATTTCGTCCCCCTTCACCGGCTTGCCGGTTCCCAACTCGCCTCCCTCTATCCCGGCATCGCGGGAACACGCAAGGCAGAGCCGATCAGCGCCGAACGTAGATTTGGGAGCCGAGCCATAGCGCTGGTTATTTCCCCGGAGCTTTCGTCAACTCCGCGCGGAATGTGCCGAGATCGCCCGCCTTGATCCTGTTCCACTGCGCAAGCAGCGCCTCAAGCTTGCCGTGGAAATCGGCATAGGTTGTCGTCTCTGCGGGCGTCGGCGCCGTATCAGCGTCTTCGAGCAGGCCCGCGAAGCCATATATCTGCTCATTCAGCTCGCCCGGGAAATTCAGGTTTGCTTCCGATCCCTTGATGTTGACCTGCATCAGCTGGTCTTCGATCCCGCTCGCCGCTTTCGCAATCGCGTCGCCCTTCGCAAGCAGCGCCTTGTCCTTCGCATGGCTCTTCTGCGCGGACGCGACCATTGCCTTTGCGTCACGGATATCGTTTACGGCCCGATGCAGTGCATCCTGGTCATGATAAACAGCCATCGATAGCGCAAATTTCCGAGGCAGGCCCGGTGCGCTCTTCACGCGCGGATCAAGGATGAGCTCGAGCGGCGCGCTTTGGGTTTTTCCGTTGACCGTCAGCTTCACAGTGTAGTTGCCGGGCATCGCGATCGGCCCGCGCGGCGGATTGCCGGCATAGAAGGCACCGGGAATCTGAACCGGATCGTCATAGCGCAGGTTCCAGACAAAGCGGTTCATGCCTTGGGAAGCAGGGATCGCCTTCGTCGGCAAAATCTGGTCGGGCCACTCCGGCGGCTGTTCGGTGCCTTTCGCCGCCTTGCTCGAGATGTGCCGCACGCGTTGGCCTTTGGAATCGAGAATGTCGATCGTGGCTTCTCCCGCAGGCCTGGTCGCCAGATAATAATCGATGATGGCGCCTGCCGGCGGATTCTCGCCTACCGGCGGCCGCATATCGATCGCGTCGGGATAATAAAGGCGCACCGCCTTCTGAGGATTGTACAGGAGCGCCTCCGCTTTCGCTGATCCCGGCCCGACCTGCCGAAGCGGCGTGATGTCGGTCAGAATCCAGAACGAGCGCCCATGCGTCGCTACGACGAGATCGTCGCCCTTCACAACGAGATCGTGAACGGGCGAACGCGGCAGGTTGAGCTGCAGGCTCTGCCAGTTCTGCCCGTCGTCGAACGAGACGAACGCGCCGGTCTCGGTCGCCGCGAAAAGGAGTCCACGTTTCGCCGGATCTTCCCGCACAGCATGCACGAACGCGCCAACAGGGAGCGTGTTATCGAGCCGCGTCCAGGTCTTCCCGCCGTCGGCGGTCTTGAAGATATAGGGTTTAATATCGTCGAGCTTGTGCCGGTCCACGGCGACATAAGCTGTCCCCGGATCGAAATGCGAGGGCTCGATCATGTCGATCGTGCTCCATTGCGGCATTTCGCGGGGGGTGACATCCGACCAGTGGCCGCCGTCATCGGGCGAGGTGTGAATCAGGCCGTCATCGCTGCCGACCCAGAGAAGCCCGCGCTTCAGGGGCGATTCGGCGATGGCGAAGATCGTATCGTAATACTCGACGCTGGTGATGTCTTTGGTGATCGGTCCGCCGGAAGCTGTCTGTTTCGATTTGTCGTTGCGGGTCAAATCGCCGCTGATTGCTGTCCAGCTGTTGCCGTCGTCCGTCGAGCGGTAAAGGCGCTCCAGGCCGGCATAGAGCGTGTCCGCATTGTGTGGCGACATCAGAAGCGGCGAGGTCCAGTTGAAACGGTGCAGAAGATCGGAAGCCGGATGACCGGAGGCGTCGAACGGCCACACCGAAATGACCTGCGACTGATCGGTCTTCTTGTTCCAGCGCCATATCGTATTTTCATTGTCGGAGTAGACGATGTTCGAGTCGCGCGGATCAGCCGTCACGAAGCCGCTTTCGCCGCCGCCGACATCGTACCAATCCTTTGTTGTAATGGCGCCTTCGTCGTCCGCGCTCGCGATCGCGATGCTCGAATTGTCCTGCTGCGCGCCATAGACATGGTACGGGAAGTCATTGTCGACCGAGACGTGATAGAATTGCGCCGTTGCCTGGTTCAGCTGGGTCGACCAAGTCTTGCCGCCATCAACGCTAACCGATGCGCCGCCGTCGCTTGCATTGATGAGCCGGTCCGGATTCGTCGGATCGATCCACAACCCGTGATGATCCCCATGGCGCGCCGGAAGCAGCTTGAAAGTCTTGCCCCCATCCGTTGAGCGGAAAAGACCGGTATTCAACGCATAGACCGTGTCCGCGCGTCTCGGGTCGGCATACACTTGCGAAAAATACCAGGCGCGTTGCCGGAGCCTTCCATCGTTGTTCACGAGGCGCCAGTGCGCGCCACCGTCGTCGGAACGGTAAAGGCCGCCGTCCTTAGCCTCGATCATGGCGTAGACGCGGTTCGCGTCGGCACCGGAAACGGAAACCTTGATACGGCCGAGAATGCCGCCGGGAAGCCCGTTGCCGGTCAGCAGCTTCCAGGTCGCGCCGCCATCCGTCGAGCGGTAGAGGCCGCTGCCCGGGCCGCCACTCGAGAAATGCCACGGCTGGCGCACCGCCTGCCAGAGCGCCGCATAGATGATTTGCGAATTGTGCGGATCGAACTCGACATCTATGCCGCCTGTCTTGTCGTCCCTGCCGAGCACGCGCGTCCAGCTCTTGCCGCTGTCTGTCGTGCGGTAAATGCCGCGCATGGGATTGGGCCCGAAGGCGTGGCCGAGCGCGGCAACGAGAACAATGTCCGGATTTGCGGGATCGACGATCAGCGCGCCGATCTGGCGGCTGTCTTCCAGACCAATGTGCGTCCAGGTTTTTCCGTCATCCGTCGATCTGTAGACGCCATCGCCGTAGGTAATATTGCCGCGCGGCGCCGCTTCGCCACTGCCCACATAGAGGATGTGATGATTCGAAGGGGCGACCGCGATCGCGCCGACGGACCAGAATGGGGCCTTGTCGCTGATTGGGAGCCACGTCTGGCCGGCATCCGTCGACTTCCACACGCCGCCGGCGACATAGCCACAATAAAAGGTGTACGGATCGCCTGGAACGCCGGTGACGGCGAGCGCGCGGCCACCACGGTATGGACCGATGCCGCGCCAGTGCAGCGCCTGGAAAAGCGCCGGATTGACCTGCGACGCTGGTGGCTGCGCGCTGTCGGCAATCATTGGAAGCGATGAAAGCGCCAACGCGATGACGCAGACGTGGAGACACGAACGCAACAATGCCATTGGAAATTTCCCTGCTGCCGTTCGGGCGGCGCCTGATTTTGGCCCCGCTCCTTATCCCGCTCCGACGCGAACTGTGCTACGACTGCCGATGTAGCTCAAGCGCGGGCTGGTCGTAGGTTTGAGATGCGCTTCGCAGTCGTCCGTTCGATTGGCCCTGCCTGGGACAAAAACCGGTCGCTCGAAAAGCAGCCCGGCTGGCGCCCGCATATCGTCATTGGCGGGACGCTCGCCGGCACAGAAGACCTCACTTTAGCGCCGCAAGTGCCGAAGAGGTCCGGCGGCGGCCCGTGGGGTGAGGACATGCTGAAAGTAGTGCGCATCGCTCCCTGATCGCTCAGGCTCGGGGGAATCGAGGCTTGCGGTCGAGGAACCCGATTAGGCAGGCTGGCGGGCGTTCCGATTCGAAAGGGAATCGCCGATGACGAGCTATGTTTCCGAAGTGCTGCAGCCGGAGGAGACCGTGCGCTACGAGGGAACGCTCCACTGGATCATTTTTCTTCCGGGGATCGTGCTGTTCGCATTCGGTGTCGCGGGGCTTCTTGGCGTCGTAACGCTCGCGCGCAACGCGCCGGGTTATCACATTTATTCGGTTGTCGTTTATGCAGCGCTTGCGCTTGGTGCGCTCCACCTCCTTTCCGCCTGGGTCAGGCGCTGGACGACCGAGATCGCCGTCACCGACCGGCGCGTCATCTACAAGACCGGACTCATCTCGCGGCGCAGCGTTGAAATGAACATGGACAAGGTGGAAAGCGTGGACGTGACGCAGGACATCTTCGGCCGCATCTTCAATTACGGCACAGTGCTCATCCGCGGCACCGGCGCGAGCCTCGAGCCGCTTTCGACCATCGCCACACCGCTCGCGCTTCGTAACGCCATCACCGCCCGCTAAGCCGCGTTTATCCATTACTCTTGCCGTCCATTACGGCTGGGTCACGCTTCGGCCGCGAGCGTATGGCCGAGATAGAACAGCCGGCCAAAGTCTTACGGGAGGATGGCGCCTGCGGATTTTCCCGCTATGCTCGCTTCTGTTAGCCACGGGAGCGGCGGATGGACCTGACGTTTTCGCCGGAAGAAGAGGCGTTCCGCGCCGAAGTGCGGACTTTCATCGAAGAGCATCTGCCGCCGCAGTTGAAAGGCCGAATCCGCCGGGACCTGGGCACGAAGGAAGATTACCTCGCCTGGCACCGCGAGCTGTACAAAAAGGGGTGGGTTGCGCCGAACTGGCCGAAGCAATATGGCGGCACCGGCTGGACGGTCACGCAGCGCTATCTCTTCAACGAAGAATGCGCGCGTGCCGAGACGCCGCCGATCCTGCCGTTCGGCGTCTCGATGGTGGCACCCGTCATCTACACCTTCGGCAACGAGACGCAAAAGAAGAAATTCCTGCCGCGCATTCTTTCCGGTGACGACTGGTGGTGCCAAGGCTATTCGGAGCCGGGCGCAGGCTCCGATCTCGCCAGCCTCAGGACGCGTGCGGTGCGCGACGGCGATCATTACGTCGTCAATGGCCAGAAAACTTGGACCACGCTTGCACAATTCGCCGACTGGATCTTTTGCCTCGTTCGCACTGATCCGACTGTCAAGCCCCAGGAGGGAATTACCTTCCTGCTCATCGACATGAAATCGCCCGGCATTATCGTGAAGCCGATTATCGTGCTCGACGGCGTGCGCGAGGTGAATGAAGTGTTCTTCGACGACGTGCGCGTACCGGTGGAAAATCGCGTCGGCGAAGAAAAACAGGGCTGGACATACGCCAAATTCCTGCTGCTGCACGAACGTTCTGGCATTGCAGGCGTCGCGCGCTCGAAGAAAGCGGTTGAACGGCTGCGCGAGATCGCGGGGGGCGAACAGGTGGACGGAACACCGCTGATCGAGACCGATGAGTTTGCGCGCAAAGTTGCCGAAGTCGAGATCGACCTCACCGCGCTAGAGTTCACCGAACTTCGCACCCTGGCCGCGGAAGCGAGAGGCAAGCCGCCCGGCCCGGAAAGCTCGATCCTCAAGATCAAAGGAACGGAAATCCAGCAGCGCATCACTGAACTGACGCTCGAAGCTGTCGGAACTTACGCCTATCCCGACGCCCGCGCCTTCGGCGAGAACGAGTATCCGGTGGGACCGGAGAACGCGGTCGGCGCGTCCGGAGTCTATTTCAACATGCGTAAGGCTTCGATCTATGGCGGTTCAAACGAGATCCAGCGCAACATCATCGCCAAAGCCGTGCTGGGGCTCTGATGGATTTTGCCTACAGCGAAGAACAGGAACTGCTGCGCAACAGCGTCGCGCGCTTCCTTGCCGACAACTACAGCTTCGAGATATTCCGCAATGTCTCGCGCAGCGAACCAGGCTGGCGGCGCGGGATGTGGAAACAGTTTGCGGAACTTGGTCTGCTCGGCGCCTCGATTCCCGAATCGTTCGGCGGCTTGGGCGGCGGCAGCGTCGAGACGATGATTGTCATGGAGGCGTTCGGACGCGCACTCGTCATCGAGCCCTACGTACCGACGGTGGTGATCGCCGGCGGTCTTTTACGCGCAGGCGGCGGCGAGGCGCAGAAACGGGAATGGCTGCCGCGGATTGCGTCCGGCGACGCGCTGTTCGCCCTTGCCTTTGCCGAGCCGCAAGCGCGCTACAATCTCGCCGACGTCTCGACGACGGCGAAGAAGCGCGGCGACAGCTATGTTCTAAACGGTCAAAAGGCAGTGGTCATCGGCGCGCCATTTGCAGATGCGCTCATCGTCACCGCGCGAACTGCCGGCGAACGGCGCGACGCGGACGGCATCAGCGTATTCGTTGTCGACGCGCGGGCCGGCAGCGTCGCGCGCCGCGATTATCCCACGGTAGACGGCTTGCGCGCGTCGGAGATCAGCTTCGAAAACGCCGACGTGCCGGCCGAGAACCTTATCGGTACGCCGGACGAAGCGTTGCCACTCGTCGAACAAGCGATCGATGAAGCGATTGCTGCACATTGTGCGGAGGCGCTCGGCGCCATGCGGGTGATGCAGGAGACGACGGTGGAATATGCGAAGACGCGCAAGCAGTTCGGTGTGCCGATCGGCAAATTCCAGGTGCTGCAGCACCGAATGGTGGACATGTTCGTGCAGGTCGAGCAGTCGGCTTCGATGACCTTGATGGTGACGCTGAAGCTCGGCGAGAGCGCCGCAGAGCGGAAGAAAGCGGCGTCCGCGGCGAAGGTGCAGATCGGCAAGGCCGGACGTTTTGTCGGGCAGAGCGCGGTCCAGATTCACGGCGGCATCGGCATGACCGACGAACTCGCGCTCGGGCACTATTTCAAGCGGCTCACGATGATCGATGCCCTCTACGGCAATGTCGATCATCACCTCGCCCGCTACGCTTCGCTTACCAGGAAGGCTTAACGCAGGGTACGCAAAAGTTTTGCAGGGCTCGCAGAGAGGAACCGGCGCGCAGATCGTGCCAAGAAAACACCGCGCCCCCCGTATCTTTCGCGCCCCTTTGCGTTGAATCTTTTTTGCTTCGGGTGACGGGAGTTCGAATGGCGGCATTGACGTGCGAAAAATCGGGGATGGTGGTCACGCTGACGATCAACCGTCCCGAGACGCGCAACCCGCTGGGCGAAGAGGGAGACGGCGAACTGTTCGAAGACGCCGCGCAGCGCGTCAATGGCGATCGCGACGTTCGTTGCGTGATCCTGACGGGCGCCGGAAAGGCTTTCTCGGCCGGCGGCAACCTGAAGGCGATGCGCGAAAAGACCGGTTCTTTCGCCGGCGGCGGCGCTCAAATTCGGGAAGGCTATCGCGGCGGAATTCACCGCATGGTACGCGCGATCTGGGGCATTGAGGTGCCGCTCATCGCGGCGGTGAACGGCCCGGCGATAGGTCTCGGCAACGACGTGGCCGGTCTCGCCGACCTGCGCCTCGCCGCCGACAGCGCCGTCTTTGCCGCGAGCTTTCTCAAAATGGGGCTTGTGCCCGGCGACGGCGGCGCCTGGATTCTGCCGCGCATTATCGGCCGTGCGCGCGCCGCAGAACTGTTCTTCACGGGCGACAGCATTGACGCCGCGACGGCGCTCGCCTGGGGACTCGTTTCGCTCGTAGTCCCCGCCTCCGAGCTGATGAAGGAAGCGAACGCGCTTGCCGAGCGCATCTGCCGCCAGCCGCCGGACGTGCTGCGACTGACAAAGCGGCTGATGCGCGATGCCGAAAATACGAGCTTCGAAACGCTGATGGAAATGTCTGCTGCATTCCAGTCGCTTGCGCACCTCACGAAAGATCACCGCGAAGCCGTCGCTGCGTTCTTCGATAAGCGCGCGCCCCAATTCAAAGGGGAATGATTTTGTGTGAGACTGTCGCCCGGTGGCTCGCCCGTAAGGTCAAGCGATGAAGAATACCTCTCTTCGCGCGGACGCGCGCTCAATGGATGCTGTGCCTTCCCGCAGCACGACAAGGAGACGCCAAATCAATTTTCCCAAGACGATCATCTCACCCTGCATCAACATATGCGCCATTGATCCCGCGACGGGGCTCTGCGCCGGCTGTGGACGCACGCTCGACGAGATCGCGCGCTGGGCCGCGATGAGCAATCCCGAACGGGAAGCGATCATGCGTGAGTTGCCAGCACGGCGCCCGCGCGATAAGGAGCGCCGCTGACCCGCCGACAAGCCCAAGGGATTCAGCTTTTTTTGAACTCTAAATGCCATGAGACCGCGTCCGGATATCCGGCCCAACACTTACGAATATGAAATCGAGCCGCTCGTCACGGCGAACGGGTTTCGCGAGTACGACGCGCGCTGGCTGTTCGGGACGGAAATCAATCTGCTCGGCGTTGAAGCGCTCGGCCTGGGGCTGGGGAGCTATTTCCACGAACGCGGCGTCGAGCCCAAAGTCGTCGTCGGTCACGATTACCGTTCCTACTCCCTCTCCATCAAACAGGCACTCACCATCGGACTGATACGTGCGGGCTGCCAGGTGCTCGACATCGGCATGGTGACGACTCCCGTCGCGTACTTTGCGCAGTTCGCGGTCAACGCGCCTTGCGTCGCGATGGTGACCGCGAGTCACAACGAGAACGGCTGGACCGGCGTGAAAATGGGTGCCGAGCGTCCGCTCACCTTCGGGCCTGACGAGATGTTGCGCCTGAAGGAAATCGTGCTCGGCGGCAAAGGCAGGCCTCGCGACGGCGGCCGCCTCTCGCGCGTAGACGATACACGCCAACGCTATCTGGCCGCCATCACCGAAAGTCATCGTCTCTCCCGGCCGATGCGTGTGGCCGTCGCCTGCGGCAACGGCACGGCAGGCGCATTCGGACCGGAGGCGCTCCGTCGTATCGGGGCGGAAGTAATCGAGATCGATTGCACGCTCGACTACACCTTCCCGCACTACAATCCCAATACCGAAGACATGACAATGCTGCATGCGATGGCGGAAGCCGTGCGGGCGCATGATGCGGAGCTGTGCATCGGCTTCGACGGCGACGGCGATCGTTGCGGCGTGGTGGACGATAAGGGAGAAGAAATTTTTGCCGACAAGGTGGGCGTGCTGCTCGCACGCGATCTTTCGGCGCGTGTGCCGGGCGCGAAGTTCGTCGTCGACGTGAAATCGACGGGACTGTTCGAGACCGATCCCGTGCTGAAACAGCGCGGCGCGGTCGCCGATTACTGGAAAACGGGTCATTCCTACATCAAGCGCCGCACCGCGGAACTCCACGCGCTCGCAGGATTCGAAAAGAGCGGCCATTATTTCTTCAACCCGCCGATCGGCCGCGGCTATGACGACGGCATCGTCGCGGCGATTGCGGTGCTGGAAATGCTCGATCGCGCCGGCGGGAAAAGAATGTCTGAGCTGATCGCGGAGCTGCCGCGGACCTGGGGTTCGCCCACGATGGCCCCCTATTGCCCCGACGACCGGAAATACGTGGTGGTGGACGCGGTTACCAAAGAATACCAGGATCTCGCGGCGCGCGGTGAAAGACTTCTCGGCCAGAAAATTGCGCGCCTCGTGACGGTCAATGGCGTGCGCGTCTCGCTCGAGGACGGCAGCTGGGGTCTCGTGCGCGCGTCCTCCAACAAACCTTCGCTTGTCGTGGTGGTGGAAAGCCCGACTTCCGAGGCCAACATGCGCGCGATGTTCGCCGATATCGATGCGCGCCTCGCCCGCCATCCCGAAGTCGGCGCCTACGACCAGAAGATCTGACTTGCCACAGAGACACAGTGGAAAAAATGGGAATGCACGCGGGCAAGCACGCCTCAGTGCTCTGCAATCTGAGTTTCCATTCCTCGATAATTGTCATCCGCGCGAACGCGTGATTGAAAAATTTTATTTTGAATCGTGTGAGTTCAAACGAAAGCGTCCCAGAGCATGCGCGCGGTGGTAATGGCGACAAGCCCGGCAAAAACAAGGCGCAGACGGCGCAGATCCATGATATGCGCGAGAGCGGCGCCGGCCGGTTCGGTCGCGAGCAGCACCGGCGCGATCAGCGCAAACCCCAGGAGGTTGACGTAGCCGATCGAGTCCGGCGGCAGATCGGGCGCATTCCATCCGGCAACGATCAACGTCACCGTGCCCGCAGTGGCAACGATCAATGCAAGAGCGGATGCCGTTGCGCGATTCTCATCCATGTTCGGCTTCGACGAGCCCAAATCGGTCCCGCGAATGAGATCGATCGCCAATCGCGTCAAAGCGGTACCCATCAGCACCGAGAGAAAGATGCAGAAACCGAAGATGCTTTCCGTAGCGGCCCCGTTCGGTGTTCGTCGTTTCCTTTCGAACACGAGATACGGGAGCACGGGAAGCGCTGCCAGTGCGAACAGCACTGTCAGCGAGCCACCTTTTGCCAGTGCGACCAGCGTGCAGCCCGCGACGGTGCCTGCAAGTACGGATGCGACCTGCACCCGCAGCAATTTCCAGGCAACTTCGCTCCTGGCGGCTCGTGCGGTGGTGAGAGCAGCGGGGATTGCCGCCGCAAGCGCTGTACCGACGGCGACGTGCATGCGCACGCCCGCACCAACCCCGAGCGCCGTCATTACGTGATAAAGTACGGGGATGATGACGATGCCGCCGCCGATGCCGAGCGCGCCGGCCGCAAGGCCGCTGACCGCGCCCGCGATGATGAGACCCAGGGCGAAGACGCCGAGCTCGCTTTGCGATGTGACTGGAAAAATTTCCACGACCTTTGAATCGAGAGATACGCTTCTTTATACCAGCCGGCAGCCTCAACCCCTGTGCCGCCTGATAATGTAAGGAGATGACCCGCCGGTGCAGCATCGCGGCAAGCGCCCGGTCGCGAAGGCCACGTAGCTGTCCGCCTAGAGTCCCGATCGGGGGCTGGTTCCGAGCTTCAGCCTCACACGCATCACGGTCCGCTGACGACCCGTCAGCAGAACGTAGTAAAGGTACGGATGATCGTCGATGTTTTCAAAATTGCGCCCCGCCTCGTTCAGATCCGGCTCGATGAGCGAAGGATAGGACACCAGCCCGCCTGGCGGATCAGGCATGGTCAGTACTGGCGCAGACCAATTGAGGAGGTCGGACGATGAGGTCAAAGCGACACCGCCGCCCATATATCTTGGCCGTGGAATTACGCCAACGAACAAATCGGCCACGCGATGGTGAACCACGCTGCTCAGGAGTTGCGACATGACTACGGCGCAGACATGCTGGGAAGCATCCGCCGAAGCGGCATAGGGATTGACGAACACGCCATCGAACGAGGTGCCATTCCAATACCGCCAGTGCAACAGATCCGCGGAACGCATCAAACACGTTCCCGCATGTTGGGCGAGATAGTCGAAAGCCTCGAAGAAGACATAGAAATTCCCATCGCGGCGATCCCGTATAATGTTGCTCGGATTGCCGTATCCCGCACGGGTCATCGCCGGCGCAAAACGATAGGGAACCGTGGCAACAAAGGATTGTCCCCCATTGTACAGTGACTCGAAGTGGTTGCCGCCGTCGAGTGACCGTGCGAGCGTCATTGCAACATAGAAGCACGACTGGATACCATGCGCCCGATCCAACGGTTTGCAACCGGGCCGCTGGTGCAGAGACCCCCAATATTCGTCATGGATGAGGCTGTACACCAGCTTCCCGTCGACCGTGTACGGCGATGTCAGCCACTCTCTGTCGGCGAAGGCCCGCGGATCCGGATCGAGCCTTGAATCGAGCATCGGCGTGCAGTCGGGGTGAACGATGCGTCCAGACGCCATCTCGATGAAGGCAAAATTCAGATGGTTGTGGGCGAAAACGTGAATTCGGCCTCCCGCATCGTGAAACATGTTCACCTGGACGTCGGGAGTATCCGGGACTGCCCTCTCATGTCCCTGGCAATTGAACGCCGTGGGCGGGATCACCACTTCCGGTTTGCCGTCGAGCGTCACCGATATCAAATTTCCGGCGCGGCGGGCTCCCACCGCGGACGCGCCGTGCGGGGCGACTACGGAAAGAAAACAGGAAGCAATCACCGCCAGGCGGCAATCCAGGCGACGGGCTCTCCCCGGGATATCCAATGGTGTGTTCATGACACGTCCTCGCTCCGCATTCCGGACACCATGCCTGGTATCGCTAATTGCTTGCTCCTTGCGTACGTAGGCGCTCGACGATCGCGCGATGCAGAGTTGCTATGTCTGGCATGTCGATCGTTTCGGCCGCGGAAAGTTCGACGCCGAGTTGCTGCTCGATTTCCATCAGAAGTACAGTGTGATTTAGAGAATTCCAGCCTGGTACGTCCGGTGCCGACATGGTTGGTTCAAACTGAAATTTCCTCAGCCCGAAGACATCTCGCATAATGGCGTAAAGATCTGTCAGGGCGAACGGCATTACGGTCCTGCCGAAGTTAGCGTACCAAGGTATTTCTTATGATTGTCGTAACGGCTGACTTTTCCGCTCGTCGTCTTGATCAACCAGCCGGGTGAAACGATGTGCACCGCGGCGCAGGAGACACCCGTCTCCAGAAGAACGGCGCGGTTGATTTCACCAATGATTGCGTGCTCCGGACGAGACGTTTCATTGCTCTCGGCAATGACGACAAGCTGTTCCGACCCCATTTTCTCATCGTAGACGCCGATCGCAACTGCACGACCGCCTTTGATGCCTTGAACACCGGCCAAGGAGGCTTCGATGTCATGGGCGAACACATTCTTGCCGTTAATGATAATCACGTCCTTGATGCGCCCGGCGACAAAAAGTTCTCTTGCGTTCACAAAGCCAAGGTCGCCAGAGCGGTACCACCCGTCGTGGAAGGCCGCAGCAGTCGCTTCCGGGTTCCGGTAATAGCCCTGAAAAAGGAAATTCCCCCGAACGCAGATTTCGCCCAGGTACCCTTCACCCACCAATCGTTCGCCGACGAGAATTGCGATCTCGCAGCCTTCAATCGGGAGACCATTCGAAAGAAATTCTACCACGTTCCCGGTGTCCGCTTCCTGCGCCATTGGACCAATGCGCTCAATCGAAAATCGATCGACAGGAACCCGCCGGGGCGCCTGACCGGGCTTGCTCTGCGTTACGGCAAAAACGGTTTCTGCCATCGCGTAGCACGTTTGCAGGTTTTCTGCGGTTACGCCCTGGCCGGCATAGCGTCGGAGGAAGCTGTCGAAGACCGCCGGCTTACACGGTTCCGAACAATTGATTAGGGCTTTGATGCTGCCGAGCCGGTAACGGGCTCGTGGCGAGACGGCACGAACGAGGTGCAGGAAGGCGAAATTCGGAAGCCATATGTGTGTTACATGGTGTGTTTCGATTGCTTCCAACAGCAATTTTGGCTCTCCAACCCATTCAAACGGATCAATCGAAATGACTGGAACGCCTGTGTACATCGGCAACAGGAACGAAGTGATCAGGCCCATGTCATGATAGAGGGGAAGCCACGAGCCGATCACCGCAGTCGTCGAATCCAAAGACAGCGCTGAAGCATAGCTTTCGATTTGACGGACAATCGCGCCATAACTCAGAGCAACGCCTTTCTTCAGTCCGGTTGTGCCGGAACTGTGCTGCAGCAAGGCAGCGTCGTCATTGCTACGTGCAACAATATCGGAGATTGCTGGTACGTCTTTGACATCTGAATCTCGAATGGTTGTCGCACCGCTACCGCGGGCACAACCTGCCACGGATTCGGCCAGCTCATCATAGGCGACAATGAGGCGCGGCCGTACGCGATGGAAGAGCTTCTGATGTTGTGTCCAATAGAGAGAATGGTCGTGCTTTCTGTTCGGATAAGGCAAGAAACTTGGCACCCCGCCGGCAAGCAGCGTGCCCAGAAAAGCGGCATACATATCAATGCTGTGGCGCAAGATCAGCAGGACGACGTCATCGGGAGCAAGACCAGAGGTTCTGTACAGATAGGCATAGCGTCGCGCGTTTGTCACGAGTTCGCCGTAGCTCACGCGAACCCATTCGCCATCCAACAGCAATGTCGCGAATGTCTGGCCCGGGCTAAGTTTTGCGCGCGTCAATATGCGGTCGGTATACTGGTTGCCCACAGCCCGTTTCCTATGAGGCAAACCGCTCTAGGGCGGCCATTAATGACTGCGCGATCGGCCGCTCAAACGCCAACCCTTCCGGGGTATTGTAGCAGGAAGGCACGTGCCAAACGTAATCGGCCCGGGGTTTCCGCGATGCCATATAGCTAACTCTTCCGTCGCGAAATTCCTTGGCGAATGCGCTATCCTCAGAATGATCGACAACCAGGATGCGGAAGTTGGCTCCCGGCGAGAACTGGTCCAGCGCCTGCGCCAGCCGATCTGGATCGGCTTCCCGGGTCTGCGAGAAGACGAACAGGACAGGCGATTTGGCTAACGCCTCCCGAAAGGCGGCCACGCGTCTCGCGTACAGGCCAACGATTCTGTCCGTCGACCTGTCAATCCAATAGGGGCCTACTTCGTGGTTAAGGAACGCGTGATATTTCGGAATGGTAAGTGCGTTCAAACCAGAGGGCGTGCGCGTCAATTTGTGGTACGAACACTCCACAAACCCAATCAGACCATCCTCCAGGGCAGTTGCTGAGCCATTTCGGGAGAATACACCTGCGATAAACGGTCCATCGACAAGCAGGGATCCAAAACCCCATTTGGTCCCGAGATCGGCGGCCATACAATCCTGTCCCAGACCAATAACCTTGCAAGGAGAAGACGAACATTTGGCCTCATTCTCTAAGGCACCCTGCAGTCTTTCGTTTATTATGGAGCGCGTTGTTTCCTCGGCGACTTCGGGCTTGGGTTTTACCAAACGATACGCCAGTTGAATTTCGCCTGCTCTCTCGAGGGTGGTCACAGACGCAACAACCTGCGGCCACGACAAGACTGCGGAAATGTCCGGCGCCGCGCTGAAAGCCGATTTAAGAGCAGTCGTCTCTCCAACAGAATCTCCCATGCCCCGGAGAGCTCGGGCCAAGCTGAATAACAGCGATATCTGCTGAGAGGCAGGAGCCGGTACCTGGAGACGATCCTGGCAGATTTCTGCAGCCAGCTTCCAGTCGTGGTCCCGAACAGCCTGCTGGAACGCGGGGACCCACTGCTTTCGAGACATTAAAGTTTCACGCCATCAATGCCATCTGCACTACACGTCCTCCACTGCCCATTCCGGGTGACCGATACGGGCAAGTTCAGCGCGTATGATGTCGTGCACAGCCGGGTCGAAACGCGACAGGATGTCGGAAGGGTGAAGCTTCTGCATCTTGTGCTGGAGCGGGAATCCGTCGATTTCGAGCGCGTTCAGCACCTCCGGGATTCGCAGTTTTGCCACATCGGCATAGCTGATCTCCACGACCGTCCCCTTCGCATGCGACCGATAATACTCGAACAGCTGATTGTGAGTTTCCAGAAAGCGCCGGAAGGCGTGTGAGCGAAAACCGATTTTCGGAGAAGCATCGCTTGTCGTCAGCGGTCCCGACATCCGCACGTTCCAGATTTGCGTTTGCTTAGCCAGCATGCTTGACGACAGCGCGGCAAGGCGATTCTTGCGCTCAAGGATAAATTTCAGAATCTCGGGGTTTTCAAGAACATAGTCACACGCCTCGATCGATTGCGGCCGCCACATTTTGAAACCGACGATACGCCGACCGAAGTTCGCGGCCAGAATTTCTTTTACGAAACCGACGGGGTCCGTCTCGCGGCCCGAGATATTATGACTGGCGAGGAATTCCGCGTTGATGTGCCATTCGATCTTTTCGTGGAATATCTCTCCATGCATGACAACATCAGGGTGCGAACCAAGCGCCACCAGGAGCGCCGACGTGCCGGATCGCGCCGTGCTCAAAACCACGAACTTCTTCTCGGTAGGCATCCCGGGATTGCAGGTCCTCGAATTGCTGCGACGCGATGATCAGATCGGGAGCCGCAGGAGAGATAGACAATCGATGTACGAACCGTCGTGATTCCAGTCGAGCTTTTGCTGCCTGATGGTTCCAAGACCCTCTTTTGCGGCATAATGGACCATCAGTTCGGCGCTCATAAAATTCCGCCAATGGGGATTTTGATGCACGTCGCCGCCTGGGTTGCCGATGTAATTTGAGTGATGGAGGAAGGCATGCCCGCCCGGTCGCAATATGCGGCCGATTTCGCCCAGGTAGCTTCGTACAACGTCCGAGTCGAAATGGACCATCGAATCGAACGAATATACGAGCGTGACGCTTGCCGATTCTACAGCCTCGATTTCAAAACCGCTATTCCGGATGCAGGCGACCCGCGGCTCGTTATTGAAGCGCGCACTGCAAAAGTCGATATTCTCCTGGTTGATATCGACCAAATACACTTTCCCGCACGCCGGCAGCTCGAGAAGCTTGCGAGTGTTTCTTCCGTGACCGGCCGCGAGATCGACGCAGACGGCAAAATCACATCCATGGATGAAGGGCCAAATAAGCGATGCCCACC
Source organism: Rhizomicrobium sp. (assembly GCA_036264415.1). Lineage (GTDB taxonomy): Bacteria > Pseudomonadota > Alphaproteobacteria > Micropepsales > Micropepsaceae > Rhizomicrobium. The sequence continues at coordinate 112,881 of DATAQZ010000038.1, forward strand.
GCGCATCGATATCATGCTCGGCCGCGTCATAGTACCGGGTTGATCTCCAGTCGCTTCCCACCGCTTCGGCAAGCGGTCCGAGATCGGCCGGTGAACGGAAGGGTTGTGACACAACTCTGCTCCTTGCGGATTTCAGGGAGCACTGCCGGCAAACGCGCCTGTCGTGGCGTGAAAGTCGAGCCAACCGTGCACAAGGGTTTCATCCTCTTTGGCCAGGCGTATGAAGTCAACGTAGTTTTGCGCAACGGTTTGGAAGCTTTGCCAGCGCGCAGGATTCAATTCGCGCCCGAATAATCCGCTCATGTGCCCGGTGAAGTTGACCGCCGTGAACGCACCCTCCCGCGGCGGCGTCGGCGGCACAACGTACGGATTTAGAGCCTGGTTTACGATCTGAAAGTGGTCGTAGCCGGCGGCGTAGAGCAGCGCCAGCACATCCAGGGAGATCGCCTCTACCGAGACGAAGGCGGGTCTTCGGGAATCCGCGAGCAGCTGCCGGACGAACAGCGCATCCGCGCCCTCGATATCGCATTTGATATAATAAGGTAGACCGTAACGGTCGAACAGCTGCGAAAGCGTTGTCGTGGTCACGGAGATTTCCTGGCTTTCGTGACCGCCTTTTTCGGCCCAGTCCTTGAAGGCACTGGACCAGTCGTCCTTTACGGGATTTATGAAAAAGGAGATCTCCTTGTCGGCGTCGTGCCACAATGCGCGGGGCACGATCGTCAATTGCCCATCTTTGATCGGTTGGGAGAATTTTGCCTGCGCTTGTTCGACGAGCGACGGATTGGCTTCCAGCGCTACGACGCGGAAGGTCTTTTGGAGGTAGAAATTCGTGTCCATGGCCGTGTGCATGCCAAGGTCAAAAACAAGCTCACGGGCGACGCCGGCCACGCTCATCGTTCACGCCCTCGTCTGAAATTCGCATCTGATGCGAAATCGACCGGGCCTCCCCCAATTCCGTCATTCACTGCTTTACGCTATTCGCCACTGCGTCTCAACCGGCTGGCTCAGCTCAGAGCGCCTGAGTATTTGGTAAACATTCAAAACCTGCGCTGAATCAGATAGGAGGGGGGGACGTTGCTGCAAAGCTAGAAAGGGATCGCTCTGCCAATCGACTCACATCCTTGTTTGCCAATCTTTCCGCCAGTTCCTCTATCGCAATGGTCCAATTGTAACCCTGCCTCTCAGCGAATGCCCGAGCCGACAGCCGCCGAAGGAGTCTGCGATTTTTCGCGAAGGTGGTGATCGCGTCCAAGCAGCCGGTTACGGCGTTTTGGAGCGGCAGGAGAACTCCGTTTTCGCCATCCCGAACGACTTCGCTCACTGCACCCACGTCGGTCGCGACGGGCACCACCCCCGCGCGCATCGCCTCGAGTATCGTCAGCGGCAGGCCCTCGTAGCTGGAGAGCAGGACCAGTACATCCGCCCAGGCGAGTACCTTCGAAAGAGCATCAGAATCGGTGATCGGCGGCTCCAGGATCGCCTTGATCTCGGCCGGTAGCGGTTGGTTTTTGTCCGAGACAACTGCCGTACCAATCACACGCCATTCGACATTGAGCTTTGTTCGCTTTGTACCGGCAATTACGGCGGCTAAGCGCTCAAGACCCTTCTGTCGATCCAGCCGGCCAAGATAGAGCACGCGCAACGGGTCGGAAGAGCGGCGGGAATCGCGCGCCCCCTGTGTCCGGGCAAGGAATTCCGTCGGCACCTCAAAGCCCGGTGCGTTTTGCACCGTCACAATTTTCGCCCGCGGCACCCCCATCGCATGACACCAGTCTGCAAGTTTGTGGGAACAAGGTGCAAAAATATCGAATGCATGCTCGAACGCGAGACCGAGATACGTGTTGCCCTCCGGCCGTCCGAAAGCAGAATGGTCGCTAAGATGCAAGGAAAGAACTGTCGTCGCTCCCAATCGACGGAGCTGCCCCATTATGCCTGCAACGGCTCCTCCCTGGAAGCTGATGGCGACATCGAGCCAGTGCAACATGCCCACTGCCGTTCCATGTGGAGCCTCGGTTGTCGAGCGTGGCAAAGTCGTACCGAAAAAGCTGAACTCACCGCCGCCCCAAACCTTGAAATCGGATTCCGCAAGAAAATTTGTGCTTTCAAACGTGTTCCGCCATTCCAAGCTAACCGCGATGTCTTGTGCTTCCAGAACGAAGGCGTGCGGCACCCAACCATACGCCCGGAGCCCGCGCGCCATGTTAAGCGCTACTTTTTCGACGCCTCCGAATTCGATCAGCGGCAAAATGAAACCCACATGGCCGTCGCCGTCCCGCAGTCGGGGGAAAGCAGCCGCCCCGCGAAAAGAGCGGCGGACGATCTCTTGTGTGGCCGCACGTGGCGCAATGCCGGGCTTACGCCAGTCCCAGGAAATATCCGATGCCGCAGCGCGAAACGGCGATGCTCGGAGCCGATGTACCAACGAGAGAAAGTCGAGAACGGCTGTTGGCCTGGTAAGCTTCTCGGAAGCGTCGAAGGCCGCAGGCAATTTCAACTCTATTCCCGCCACGGGCGGGTCGCAGGTCGGCTGAGAGAGCGTATCGATCCAATATGTACTTCCGTCCGTCAACACTTCCTTCAGAAGCTTTGATCCAATGGACAAGGCTACCGCAGCCCCGCGGTTGGTCTCCCGTGCAGAGTGTACAACCCCCATCCTTTCGGGGCCGGCGCGACCGATATTGAGCACAGTGATGGGCGCGTGCCGATGCATGTCCTCAATCTTCCAGAGCGCCCAATGGAGTACTCCGGCCGTCCTAAGGCCATCCATCACGTCAGAAGCCATGACCACGAGAAATGGCGGAGTGTGATACCGCCCCGGGATTATTACCGACCTCCAGATGTCGGCGGCAAATTCGGTGACAGTGAGACGCCGCACCTGGTCGGCAAGCGGATCGACCGTATACAGCACCTCGCCGCGATCGGGCGCGACAATCGCATATCTCGGGCACTCAGTTTGCTCCAGCGCCATAAGAGCATCTGGCTGCATCAGTTCCTTGTGCTTGAGCCGCATCGCGGCCTCGATAACGGGATGATCACGTGCAGAATCGGCCAACATGCTCTCTGGACGTTTGCGATAGAGAAACCCGAAATCCTCCAGATTACGCCCGCGGAAGCCCGCGCGGGCGGCACAGAGGAAAAAATCCCAATCCTCCCAACCCAGCTTGAATTGAGCATCGAACATAATTCCGGCTTCGAATACGCGGCGACGAATCAGACTTCCAGCCTCGCAGAGGTTCATGGTTGAATGGAGCAGTAGCGAATAATCACCACCGTAGTCCCATGCCTGCTGCGTCCCGAACATATCGATGTTCGGGTACACCCAATCGGCATCTGGATGTTCATCGAGTTCGGCCATGCTCCGCGCAAGTGCTCCGCGGCGCAGTCGGTTGTCGGCATCGAGCAGGTAAACCGCTTCTACCGAGGGGAGTGCGGCAAGTATATGCCGTATCCCAAAATTTCTGGCGTCACTGAGCCCGCCATTGGGCTTTCTCAAATAGGTAATCTGGTCAGGAAAAGCCGCTGCATAATCCCGACAAACTTCGTCCGTTTCAGGAAAACGGCAGCCGTCGTTGACGAGGATCACCCGTATTGCGAAGTCGGCTTTTTGGGTGAGAACTGATTCAATCGCTTCGATCAGAAGCGAGGAGTGTCCAAAAATCGGTATGACGACGCCCAGCCGTGGGCTGCGGCAAGTTCGTATGAACATCTCCAGCCCCTCCCTCATGCAAGACAGATCTCGACCTGCTCGAAATTTGCCCACGCCCAATCGGCGCGCGGGACGTCATCAGGAAGGCGCGTCATCAAATACAGATCGTGAGGCAGTTCGAGGGGTTCGGACAGGAATAGATGTAGTTCGCCTTGGGTCAGAGGCGGAAGGCGCCGCCAATCGGTCTTCATCCCGTCAGGGAATTCCGGCAGTTGGCCAGATGTCGAACGGTCGCCCGTCCGCGCCAGCGCCAAAGCATATTCCACGTCCGGCGCTTTATCAGTCCGGGTAATTACCTTGGCCGAAATCCTTCGCGAGCCTTTTGGCGCCGAATTCGGCAACAAGCCCGCTGCAACGCCACCCCGGAACGGATGCACCTGCAACGCGCGGAAGTCCCGATTGAACAAAAAGCCATCGTTTCCAGGATTTAGATTCATCGCCTCCGCAAGAGCCTCCGGCGACACGATGCGCCGAGTTACGGTACTGCCGTTGGGCAACACGCCGTCGGATGTCACCGGTCCGGTACATCCGGCGATGTACTTCCACACCTTCAGAGCCAGCACGCTACCCGTTTCCCGGCCGTTGCGGCGAGCTTGATGCCGCAAATCGGGATGTTTCACAGAGTGCGCGATGCTGACTCCATTGAGACCCTCCCAGCTCAGATGCAAGGCTGGCGTTAATTGATCAACACCCAAGCTTGCGGGCAGGCTTAGCCTTAGCCAGCCATTGACGAGATGCTGCGACGCAATGCTCCAACCAGCGACGATTTCTTCGTTTTCGCAGGTCGAAAGATTCACCGTCAACTGACCTCCATCTCCTGGCTCGAGCTGTTGAACATACAAAGCAAAATCGCTTAACCCGCTGCTGTCGCAGGGGAGGCGCTGCTCCAGTAGATCTCCGTCCTTTAGTATAGCCGCTGAAATATCGCTCGCCGGCTGAAGGCTTAGAATTGGTTTGCGGACCGCCGCACCGGTCTCGACGACGAAACGCTCCAAGCGGCTGAAAGCCGTCTGGGTGTGCTCATGATGTTCACGGAGCTCCGCCAAGCCGCGCATTAATTCAGTGTTACGACGCGCTTGCATTTGCCTGCCCATGAGCAGGCGTTGCACCAACCAAGACTGCACCAAATATTCGTGGTTGTCCCCAGAAACATTCGACAAATCAAGGACTGCAATTTCATCGTAGCCAAAGCGGCTGCTGCAGACCTCAGTCAAGCTCGCAAAGGACTGCAGGGCCTCAGCCGAAAAAGCAACTCCTCCGAGCAGGTCGGTCCAAAGAACATGCTCAGGAAGCCGTTCGCCGTTATACAGTAGGTGCGGATCGGTCGCGCCTTCCATCAAGGTCGCAACCGGCAAAACGTTACCGAGTGTGGACTTGTCCTGATCTGATTGGGCTACGGCAATGAACGGCCCCATCATGGGATGGGCCTTCAACCGCGCCTCGTTGAACGAATTCTCTCGTCCAAATGGCGTAATGCTCTGCTCCCGACGGAATGTCTTATCGCGCTCTTGCGCGACCTTCTGCGGGCTCGATCTTTTGTTGATGAGTGGCTGGCTCATTTGCTCCTCAGCGATCACCAAGCGGTTAAGCCCCCCGACGTGCGACAAAAATCTCCCTGGTTTGTGGACTTAGGCGCAAATCTCAAAACTCTTCCCCGATCTTGCAATTTGCGCCGCAGTCAGTTCCCACGACATTCCAACGTATAGTCCCGTACGACCGGAACTCTAGAAAAAAACGTTAATGTCCACAGCAAGTCCGGAACTATGCCTAGGCCATGGCCACGGATTTAGGTCATGGCGTGCTTTACGAGCAACGGATTGGCCGCCGATGGAACGATTTGGCGAAGTAGAAATGCGTATTCAGCCCGTGTGATGGCTTAGGTGAAAGCAAGCTCGCCGACGATGTCGGGCGCAGCCTTACCTGAATGCTAGGTGATCCGACAATCATTGGAATGAATCGCCTAAGGCTGGAGGCCTGCTGGTCATCGGCAGCAGCTTTTCGCTCACGCGGCCGTCGCAGCGAACGCCGGACGCCAAGCTGGGCGCAGTCCGGAGTTTGCCTCGGTACCTGTTGCTCGCGGAGTTTGCGGTGGCGCGACATGCTCGAGCGCGGCGCGCAGCGTCTCGATATTCGCGCCCGGACGGGTCGCATTTTCACTTAAATGGCGCCGGAACTGCCGCGCGCCGGACCGTCCGTTGAACAGCCCCAACGTATGGCGCGCCATGGCATTGAGAGAAACGCCTTCGCCTAGCTTGCGCTCAACGTACAGAACGTAATCCTCCAGAGCGCAATCCATGTCGCGCGGCGGATCCCCGAACATCCGCGCATCGATGTCGGCAAGCAGCGCAGGCGACTGATACGCGGCCCGGCCCATCATGATGCCGTCGACAGAGTTGAGATGACGCGCGGCGTCCTCAAGCGAGGCAATCCCGCCATTCACCACGATGGTGAGATGCGGATTCTCCCGCTTAATGCGATAGACCAAGCCATAGTCGAGCGGCGGCACGTCGCGGTTTTTCTTTGGCGAGAGGCCGGTGAGCCATGCCTTGCGTGCGTGAATGACGAACGTGATCACGCCCGCGGCCGCGCAGGCCGCGATCAGCGCACGTAGACTCTCTTGGGGGTTTTGGTGGTCCACGCCAATGCGGCACTTGACTGTCACCGGAATGGAAACGGCCGCGCGCATGGCGGCGACGCATTCCGCGACGAGCAGAGGTTCGCGCATGAGACAGGCGCCGAAACGGCCGGCTTGCACGCGATCCGAAGGGCAGCCGACATTCAGGTTGACTTCGTCGTAACCGAACTCTTCGGCAATGCGCGCGGCGAGCGCGAGGCGCGCAGTTTCTGCGCCGCCGAGCTGAAGCGCGACAGGATGTTCGAAGGGATCGAAGCCGATCAGTCGCGCGCGATCGCCGCGGATCACCGCTTCCGCCGTGACCATTTCGGTATAAAGGCGTGCGCGGCGCGACAGCAGGCGATGAAGGTAGCGGCAATGCCGGTCCGTCCACTCCATCATCGGCGCGATGCAGAAACGGTGAGTTAGTCGATCCATACGGACTGTGTGCCCAAAGATCGCGGGCGAGATCAACTCCCGCCCCTGCCCACCTTCAGAACCAGGACCTTTCCGAGCCTTGCAGCCGGGTCGTGGGCGCCGCGACGAGAACCTCACGAACTCTGGGATGCCAGCTGATCTCAGCTGCGCGTCACCTGCCCGCTCCCTTGGGCGCCGGTGCCGGGCTTCTGCCGGTGTGTGTCTTGTCTGTGGTCCACGGCTGTGAGATAACGGATGCTGTGGCAGGCTGTTTCGCCAAAGAACGCGCTTGCATCTCCGCAACGCGCCCCGGCTTAGGATTTGTTTTCTCGATCCACAGCAGCACGTCATTCCAGCGCGATTCCGCCTCGAAATCACGAAGCAACATATGATAGCCATTTGCGTATGAGATGACGCCTTTCGGAGCGCGGAGTTCTTGTGCCACGGCTTGGGTGGGCTCCGCCGGAATAACCTGATCCTTGCCGCCGTAAAGAAACAGAATCGGAGGATGACTAGTTAAGTGCTCCGGTGCGCGGCGCGCCTCGGTCATCAGTTTGACGAGGCCGTACACCTGATCGACACGCGCCGAATGCTGATAGAGCCGATCGTGCGAGAGCTGCCGCAGGACACGCATGTTGTCGGTCGCCCAGATGTGCAGCCCCTCGCCCGAAACATGCATGCCGGGCATCAGGTGAGCGCCGAGCCATAGAACAAAGCGGTAGGAGAGCGGCATGTCTTCGCGCGACCACACGGCAGGCGCGACGAGGATCGCGCCGTCAAGACGCGGCGGATTGCGCGATGCCAACGCCGTAAGAACGACCGCGCCACCCATGCTTTCACCAAGCGCGTAAACGGGCGTGTGTGGAAACTTCGCACGCAGGGCCCACACCATGTCTCCGAGATCCTGGCGCATCAGCGGCGCTCCGGCCCAGAGTCCCGGATAAGGCGCGGCGCCAAAACCGCGTTGATCGTAGGCGTACACCGAAATGCCGTGCTCGGCCCACCAGGGTCCCGGCAGATCAAAAGCCTGCGAATAATCGCTCATCCCGTGCAGCGCGACGAAAATTGCCATGGGCTTTGCGGCGTCCCAGTGCCGTAGCGGCAGCCGGAGACCATCACGCGTGACGAAGACGCCGTCCTGTGCAACCGGTACAGCACGTCCGAGCCCTACGGGTGCGACGACCGGCGCGCAGGCGCAAAGGAGGAGAAGAATCAGGCCGACAGCGTTTCGGCGACGCGACGGCGCAAATAGGGCAGCAATTTGTCTTCGTACCATGGATGTTTCTTCAGCCAGCCGCTATTGCGCCAGGACGGATGCGGCAACGGAATACAACGCGGCGCATATTCGCGCCATGCTTGCGTGGTTTTGGTAAGCGTTTCCTTTGCGCCTGCACCGAGATGCCAGGTTTGGGCGTAGCGCCCTACGAGCAGCGTGAGCGGGAACTTTGGCAAAACGTCGAACAACTGCGACCGCCAGGCCGCGGCGCATTCCCGCCGCGGCGGGAGATCGTGACCTTTCGAATTGTAGCCTGGAAAACAGAACGCCATCGCCGCGATGGCGAGCTTCGATTCGTCATAGAAGTTGGCTCTGCTGATCCCCATCCATTCACGCAAACGATCTCCCGAACGGTCGTTGAACGAGAGCCCCGTCTCGTGGACCCTCAAGCCGGGCGCCTGGCTGACAACGCAGAGCCGCGCGGTCGAACTCACATGCAGCACCGGCCGCGGCCCATGCGACAAATGCGCCTCGCAGATCCGGCAGGATCGGATGTCTTTCAGCAACGTCTCGAGCCGGAAACTCGGCGGATGCCCTTCGGCACAGCATCCGACGGCAGCAACGGTCCGTACGCCTTTGCTTTTCATGCTGCAGTTCACCCATTTCAACTCAATAGCACACATACGCACACGCGCAGGAAACGAAGTACGCAACGCTGCGTTTTCTCCCGCAGCGGAGGAGCCCAGTGCAATCGGACGTTCTCATTACCGGCGGGGCCGGGTTCATCGGTTCCCACCTCGCACGCGAACTGCTGGATAGAGGTTACGGCGTCAGGGTTCTCGATTCGCTTGACCCACAGGTTCATGGCAACGGCACCCGGCCATCCTATCTCGACAGCCGCGCAGAATTCCATGCTGGCGATGTCCGTGACGCGGACTGCGTCAGCCGTGCGCTGGACGGCATCGACATGGTCTGCCATTTGGCCGCCAAAGTCGGAGTCGGCCAGAGCATGTACGAGCTTTCCGGCTATACCGGCGTTAACGAGCTCGGCACGGCGGTTCTTCTGGAACAGCTGATCGACCGAAAAATCCACAAGGTTCTCGTCGCCTCATCCATGAGTATCTACGGCGAAGGACTGTGCCGCCTCGGGTCCCGTCGCGTGGAACCCCCGCCACGCATGCTCTCCCAGCTCAAGCTTGCGCAATGGGAGCTGCGCACGACGGTCGGCAATGTCCTGGAGCCGGTGCCGACGCCGGAGACCAAATCGCCAACACTGAATTCCATTTATGCGCTTAACAAATACGCGCAGGAACGCATGGCTCTGATCTGGGGCGAGGCGTACGGCCGAGACGTTGTGGCCATGCGATTCTTCAATGTGTACGGACCTTATCAAGCGCTCTCCAATCCTTACACCGGCGTACTTGCCATCTTCGCCGCGCGGCTGCTCAACGGCCGTCCGCCGATGATCTTCGAAGATGGACTGCAACGCCGCGATTTTGTGCACGTCCGCGACGTGGCGCGAGCCTGCCGGCTTGCCCTTGAAAGCGGTCGTGCGCAGGGCGAAGTGATCAATGTCGGATCCGGCGATAGCCGTACGATCATCGGCGTCGCTCGTGCGCTCGCTCACGCCATGGGCCGCGACGACATTGTCCCGCACGTGACCGGCAAATATCGCGCCGGAGATATCCGTCACTGTTTCGCGGACATTTCTCGCGCGAAGGACGTGCTCGCCTTCGCTCCGGAGGTGCGTTTCGAAGATGGCATTGCCGAACTCGTCGAGTGGCTCAAAGACCAGGTCGCGACCGACGGCGTGGAAAAGGCGACCGAGGAGCTCTCTCGCCGCGGATTGGTGGCGTGATGGTGCCGGCCACGCCCATCCGGCGCGAGGGCCACATCGTCATTACCGGCGGCGCGGGTTTTCTGGGCACCAATATTGCCGATGCCCTGGCACGCCGCGGCGATGATGTGCTCGTCCTCGATAATCTTTCCCGCCGCCATGTACGTGAAAACCTTACCTGGCTGATGAAGCAGCATCCGGCGCACATTCGTCCGGCGATTGGGGATGTGCGCGATCACGCGATTCTGGTCCGGTCGGTCCAGGGAGCACGTGCCGTGGTACATCTTGCGGCACAAGTTGCGGTCACTACCAGCGTGGAAGACCCGGTTGAGGATTTCGACATCAACGCCCGTGGAACGTTGCAGGTGCTCGAAGCGGTGCGACGTCACGCCCCGGACGCCATGGTTCTCTTCGCCTCCACCAACAAAGTTTACGGCAAACTAGTCGGTTTTGACCGGCTAGAACGTACAGGCAAGCGCTACGTGCCGCGCGATGTGACGATGAAGATGGGATTTGACGAGCGGACGCCACTCTCTCTGTACAGTCCCTATGGATGTTCGAAGGGCGCGGCGGACCAGTACGTCGTCGACTATGCGCGGATTTATGGCCTGAAGACCGTCGTGTTCCGGATGAGCTGTCTTTACGGACCGCATCAATACGGAACCGAAGATCAGGGCTGGGTGGCGCATTTCCTGCTATCGGCGCTGCGGCGATTACCGATCTCGATTTACGGTGACGGCTATCAGGTCCGCGATGTTCTTTATGTCGACGACGCGGTCGCGGCCTATCTGCTGGCGCTCGACAACATCGATGCGCTGTCGGGCAACGCCTTCAATCTCGGCGGCGGGACGGCAAACACGCTCAGTCTGCGAGAACTCCTGGATCAGATTGCGCGGCTTCAGGGCGCGTCGCCCGAAGTTTCATATCATTCATGGAGACCCGGTGATCAGCCTTGGTATGTTTCGAATACGCGGGCCTTCTCCGACGTGTCGGGCTGGCAGGCAAGGACCGGGATTTCACAGGGGCTCGAAAGTCTGCATGCCTGGCTTGCCGGCTTCGTTGCGCCCGAACGAACTGCTTTCGAGCGCGAGGCGGTGGCATGAGGGTGGCGCTCGTCAATCCGCCGTGGTCGTTCGCGCATAGCATCTATTTCGGCTGCCGCGAGCCGCATCTGCCCCTCGAATACGGCGCCGCCCGCACGCTGTTGCGAAACGCCGGCCATCAAGCGGAGATCTTCGACGGACACATGTTTGGCATAGCCATTCCCGAACTCGCCGGACAGGTACGCGCGTGGAATCCGGATCTAGTCGTTGTCACAACAGCGCCGAGTTATCTTTTCTGGCGCTGCGCGCCGCCCGAGTTGCGCGTTCCCCAAGAGATGATCGCGGCTATCGGCGATACGGGTATCCGCACGGCTGTAGTCGGACCGCATGTGTCCACCACGCCGCGCGCCGCGATGCGGAAGCTGAATGCCGATATCGGAATCCTCGGCGAGTGCGAGGAAGCGCTGGTCGAAATTGCCAACGGCGCGACCAGGAGCGACGGAACTGCCGAGCGTGTCGGAGATCAAGTCGTGGTCCGCGGGAGTCCGCGCGCAACCGAATTCGTGGCCCTGCCGCCGCTTTTCTGGGAAGACGAATGGACAGAACGCCATCATCATCATCACCATCGATTTGATGCGGAGCCTCGCGGCCCCGGCGCCGAGGTCGAAGCATCGCGCGGATGCCCGTATCATTGCACCTTCTGCGCCAAGGACAATTTCCGCGACGGATACCGCCGACGCGATCTCGGCAACCTCCTAGCCGAAATCGATGGTCTGATCGCGCAGGGCGTCCGTTATATATATTTCATCGACGAGATTTTCCTTCCCAACCGGCCGCTGCTCGAAGCCCTGGTAGAGCGTGATGTTCAGTTTGGGGTGCAGACGCGCATCGATTTGTGGAAACCGGAGATGCTCGAACTCCTCGGCCGTGCCGGCTGCGCCTCGATCGAAGCAGGCGTCGAGAGTCTGACGGCGGAGGGCCGCGACACGCTCGAGAAGCTCTGCAAACTTACCACCGACCAGCTTGCCGACCGCCTCATAAATGCGCGCCAACACGTCCCGTTTGTACAGGCGAATCTGATCGAGATGCCGGCCGATGACGAGGCGTTGGTGGATCGCTGGCGCGAACGGTTGCGTCACCACGGTGTGTGGGCCAACGATCCGGTGCCGCTCTTTCCCTATCCCGGCTCGCCGGATTATCGGAAGCTCTGGGGTATGCCCGACGACAACGCTTGGGAGCGCGCCGTCGATTACTATCTCAGCCGTTACGGCGGGTTCAGCGACATTCAGGAGCAGGATCCCGCGCCGCTTCATGTACTGGAGCGCGCAGCATGATCCCCCCGACGCCGCAGCATGTCCTGATGACGGCCGACACGATCGGCGGCGTGTGGACGTTCGCCCTCGAGCTTTGCGCGGGTCTTTCGGCGCGCGGGACCAGCGCCACGCTTGTCACCTTCGGCCGCATGCCGGATGCGCAACAGCGGGCTAGCGCGAAAGCGATCCCCAACCTGTCGCTCATCCCAACTCAGTATCGGCTCGAATGGATGGAGGATTGCGGTGCCGAGGTAATGGAATCCGGCAGCGCCCTGCTGGCGCTGGCGCGAAGGCTTCAACCGGATGTGGTCCATGCCAACACTTACTACCACGCAACGCTTCCGTTCGCTGCGCCCGTTCTGTTGACGGCGCATTCCTGCGTGTCGAGCTGGTGGCACAAGTGCAAAGGGACGGCGCTGCCGCAGCACTGGAGCTGGTACAGAGCCTGGATTGCCGAAGCCGTCCGCAAATCGGACCTGCTGGTTGCGCCGACACAAACGTATCTTGATGAATTTCAAGCACTGCATGGGTCTGGACGAAGAACGCGCGTGATCTGGAACGGGCGTTCGACACCCGTACACACGGCAACGCACAAAGAACCAGTGGTGCTTGCGGCCGGCCGTTTATGGGACGAGGCCAAGAACATTGACATGCTCGCGCACGTCGCCGAAGGAACGAATCTGCGCATACGCGTCGCAGGCGATGCTATTTCCCCGGCCAGGCACGGAGGCGACTTTCCGAAGCTTGAGACTCTGGGCCGGCTCTCGGCTGAGGAATTGGCGCGAGAGATGCGGCGCGCCGCCGTATTCGCCGCACCGGCGCGATACGAACCCTTCGGTTTGTCCATACTCGAAGCGGCACGTGCCGGCTGCGCGCTGGTGCTCTCCGACATTCCAACGCTTCGGGAACTGTGGGACGGCGTCGCGGGGTTTGTCGATCCCGACGACGTGTGCGCCTGGCGCGGCGCGTTGGCGGCGCTCATTTCCGACCCGGTGATCGCCGAAGCGCGCGGTCATGCGGCGCGCGAGCGGTCGCTACGCTATTCTGCCGATCGGATGGCCGAGGCCTATTGCGACGCCTACGCAAGTCTTTTCGCACGGCCAAAGCCTGAAGGAATGGCGGCATGAAAATCCGTTGGTTCGTGCATGCCGTCGCCTCGTGCTGGAACAACGGCAACGCGCATTTCCTTCGCGGGCTCGGAGTCGCGCTGCGAGAGATGGGCCACGACGTTCTGTTTCTCGAACCGGAAAACAGCTGGAGCGAATCAAACCTGCTTCAGAGCCACGGCCGGCACGCCCTCGATTCCTTTCGCGCGACGTTCCCTGGCTTGAATATCGACAAATACGATTTGCAATCCGCCGACCTGGCGGAGTTGACGGACAACGCCGACCTCGTTGTCGTCCATGAGTGGAACGAGCCGGCATTGGTGAATGCGTTAGGCACCATGCGGGCTTGCGGCGCGCCGTTCCTGCTCCTGTTTCAGGACACCCATCACCGCGCCGCAAGCAATCCCGACGAGATGGCCCGATTCAATCTGTCGGGATACGACGGCGCGCTTGTGTTCGGCGCCTCGATTGCAGAGATTTATCGCAGCCGCGGCTGGGCCGGGCGCGTCTGGACGTTGCACGAGGCGGCAGACAGCACGACCTTCTTCCCGCGGCCGCTCGCCCCCGACAGCGATTGCGTATGGATCGGCAATTGGGGCGATGACGAACGCTCGGCCGAACTGCGCGAATTCCTTATCGATCCGATCTCGGCACTCGGCTTTTCAGCGCGCATTTATGGCGTACGATATCCCGACGCTGTACAGGAAGAACTGGCCGGACGCGGCATCTGTTTCGGAGGCTGGCTGGCCAACCACGAGGCGCCGATTGCGTTTGCACGTGCCCGCTTCACCGTGCACGTTCCGCGACGCCTCTATGCCGAGATTCTGCCCGGGGTACCAACGATCCGCGTCTTCGAAGCGCTCGCCTGCGGAATCCCGCTGATATCTTCGCCTTGGGACGACAGCGAACGTCTGTTCCCGCCGGGCTGCTATCTGACGGCGCGAAACGGCGGCGAGATGCAAAAGCTGATGCGTGCCGTCGTTGCGGATGCCGATCTGCGCGAGAGCCTGATCGATCGAGGTCTTGCGGCCGTTCGGTCCCATCACACCTGCCGCCACCGCGCGCGCGAGTTGCTCGCGATTGCCGATGAATTGCGACCAGTAAAAGAGGCTGCGTGATGCGGTTCGCCTTTATCGGTTCGAGTTTGGTATCTGCCTACTGGAACGGCGCGGCGACATATTACCGCGGACTTCTGAAGGCGCTCGCCGACCGCGGGCACAAAATTCTGTTTTGCGAACCGGATGCTTTCGATCGTCAGGCGCATCGCGACATCGAAGATCCGAACTGGGCGGATGTCTTCGTGTTCGCGCCCGATCGCCGCGGGCTAGAGCGAGCGCTGGCGCGTGTGCGTGCGGCGGATGTGCTGGTCAAATGCAGCGGCGTGGGCGTGCTAGACCGCGAACTCGATGAAGCAGTGCTCGAAGCGCGATCTGTACATCAGACAGTATTGTTCTGGGATGTCGATGCGCCGGCAACTCTCGACCGTTGCCGGATGGATCCCTCGGATCCATTCCGGCCGCTTATCCCCCGCTTTGACGCAATCTTCACCTATGGCGGTGGCGATGCCGTGGTTGGCGCTTACGAGCGGCTAGGCGCGCGCCAGTGCGTGCCGATCTACAACGCTCTCGACCCCGCCACGCACCATCCGGTTCCCGCCCAGCCACGCTTCGCCTGTGATCTCGCTTTTCTCGGCAACCGGCTTCCCGATCGCGAGGCGCGCGTCGACAAGTTCTTTGTGGAGGCGGCGCTGAAATTGCCGAAGCGCCGTTTGCTTATCGGCGGCAATGGCTGGGCCGACAAGCACATGCCGCCCAACGTGACCTGCGTTGGTCACGTTTTCACAGCCGATCACAATGCATTCAACGCGACGCCCCTTGCCGTCCTGAACATCAACCGCGAAAGCATGGCGCGCTACGGTGCGTCACCGCCTACGCGCATTTTCGAAGCGGCCGGCGCAGGTGCCTGCATCGTCAGCGATTCCTGGCCGGGAATCGAACAATTCTTGCTGCCGGGTACAGAAATCCTGCTCGCCAACGATGGGCAGGAGGTCGCCGACTACGTCGAAGCCCTCGACTGGGAGACCAGGCGGCACATCGGCGAAGCAGCGCGCCGGCGCGTGCTTGCCGAGCACACTTACCCGCTTCGCGCGGCGGAAGTCGAAGCCGTTCTCGAGGGCCGCAATGCACTCGAGGAGGCGGTGTAATGGCGAGCATCGTCATCATCGGTCTTTCGATTACGTCGTCGTGGGGCAACGGTCACGCCACCACGTATCGCGGACTCGTGAAGGGACTGGCGGCGCGCGGACACCAGGTCACGTTCCTCGAGCGCAATGCGCCGTGGTATGCGGAACATCGCGATCAGCCGCGCTCTCCATACGCGCGGGTCGCGCTGTATCGAAGCCTCTGCGATCTTCAGCGCCGCTTTTGCGGGATCGTGAGAGATGCGGATGCCGTGATCGTCGGCTCGTTTGTTCCTGATGGCATCGCGGTTGGCGAGTGGGCAATCGCGAGAGCATCCGGCCCGGTCGCCTTCTATGACATCGACACGCCGGTAACGCTCGCAAGCCTGGAAGCCGGGACTTGCAACTATCTGAATGCCGATCTGATCGCGCAATACGACATTTATCTCTCCTTCACCGGCGGCCCGGTGATCGACATGCTGATCGACATGGGGAGCCCGCGCGCAGCACCGCTCTACTGTTCGTTTGATCCGGGCACGCACCGCCCCGCCGACGTGCGCAAGAAATGGGCCCTCGGTTACCTCGGTACCTATGCCGCTGATCGCCAAAGTTCGGTGGAGGAAATGCTCTTTTCCTGCGCGCGCAAACTACCGGAAAAAGTGTTCGTCTGCGCGGGCCCGCTTTACCCGGGTGAGATCGACTGGCCCGCAAACGTCAAGCACATCCCGCATCTCGCGCCCGCAGCACATCCGCGCTTCTACTGCGCGCAGAAATTCACGCTCAATATCACGCGCCGCGACATGCGCGCGCTCGGATGGTCGCCGAGCGTCCGCCTCTTCGAAGCCGCGGCGTGCGGTGTTCCCATCATAAGCGACGAATGGGCCGGCATTGAAAATTTCTTCGCGCCGAAACAGGAAATTCTGATCGCCGAATCGGGCGATGACGTCTTTCGGATTCTAAACGAGATTACGCCGGGGCGCCGCGCCGTGCTCGGCCAGGCCGCACGCAGACGGGCATTGAAATCGCATACCGCCGCGCATCGCGCACGCGAGCTCGAACAGCTGCTGGAGCTTGCCGACGAACGCGGCTCACCGAAACGTTCGGCAAAGAAGGGTGCTGGAAAGCTGATGGAAAGGAGTCTGGCACCCACATGAAGCGCATTCTCATTGCAGGAGGGGCTGGTTTTCTGGGATCGCACCTCTGCGAGCGCCTGATAAGGTACGGCCACGAAATAACGGCGCTCGACAATTTTCATACCGGCTCCCGCGCCAATATCGCGCATCTCCTCGCCCATCCCAGGTTTCATTTCGTGAAAGCCTGCGTGACAAAACTTCCCGCCATGGCTGGCGCTTTCGAGGAAATCTACAACCTCGCCTGCCCTGCTTCGCCGCCACAATATCAGCGTGACCCGCACTACACGGTGATGATCAACGTGCTCGGAGTCTCGAACCTGATCGCGCTTGCGAAAAAAAAACAGGCGCGGCTGCTCCAGGCCTCGACCAGCGAAGTCTATGGCGATCCGCTGAATGAGGAGCAGTGCGAGACCGACTTGGGGAACGTTAACTGTACAGGGCCTCGCGCCTGCTATGACGAAGGCAAGCGTTGCGCCGAAACGCTCCTGTTCGATGCCTGGCGCGCGGGCGTTCTGCCGATCAAGGTCGCACGCATTTTCAACACCTATGGGCCGCGCATGCAGGAGAACGATGGCCGTATCATCTCGAATTTCGTTACCCAGGCGCTTGCCGGACAGCCGATGACGATTCACGGCGACGGTTCCCAGACGCGTTCCTTCTGCTATGTCGACGATCTCATCGAGGGGCTCATCCGGCTGATGGAGTCGCCGGACGAGGTGACGGGACCAGTCAATCTCGGCAACCCCGACGAACTGAGTGTGCGTGCTGTCGCCGATCGCATTGCAGCGCTCTTGGGCGTTGGGGCGCGCATCACGTTCAAGCCGCTGCCGAAAGATGATCCCAGACGCCGGCGCCCGAACATTCTGCGCGCAAGGGAGTTCCTTGGTTGGCAGCCTTCGACACCCCTCGACGAAGGGCTTGCGCGCACAATCGAATATTTCCGCGTGCGGCGGGTTTCGATCGCTGCGGCGAGCGACAAAAAAGACCGTTTGGCACCTGTGCGCCCGATAATCGTTTCTGAGAATGCGGCGCGCCCCGGCGCTGCCGTGTGAAGACGATGAGATCGACGTGAGGACAAGGAGATCGACATGGCGCAGGCAAAAGTCACTACCGACCACGATACCATCAAAAGCTGGGCGGAGAAGCGCGGCGGACATCCCGCGACCGTGAAAAAGACCGAACAGAAACATGAGCCAGGCCTGCTCAGGATCGAATTCGACAGCGACGAACAGGCGCTTGAGGACATCTCCTGGGACGAATTCTTCGAGAAGTTCGACGAGAAGGATCTCGCATTCCTATACCAAGACAAGACAGCGTCAGGAAAAACCAGCCGCTTTCACAAATTCATCTCCCGCGCCACCGCCGAAGATGAGGACTTCGAGGACCAAGAGGAAGACGAAGAATAGCGAAAGCTGTACATCCGCTTGCGTTCGTCCAGCGCGGTTGCGCGCGATCAGCTTAACATAGTGTCCCCTTGACCTCCTCCGGCGCGGAATACCGGACGTTAACCGTTGGCGAGAGTGGCCGCAACTTTATTGCGCAAAGTGCGACATAATAGACCGGAAATAGCCGAGCACAAAAAAATCCTGATAGGGTCTTGCACATCGTTAACTGGTGAGGCAGCATCATGGCGACAGGGTGATGGTGGGATTAGGTAAGTTTCGAAAGAAACGAAAACTAGAACAGCTGTCGCCCTGTCACCTGTTTTGCGACAGTGACTTTGGCACCCATGCCAAGGCGCTGTCTTTTTTTATGTGTTCGGGAGCAACGCGCTTCCCTAATGCGCGATCCGTCTGAGCGGATCGCCCTCGTCCGCTGATCGCGATCTACGGAGTTCCGCTCCAGAGATTTGCTCCCCGGAGGCGCAGCGCTGTCTCCACAGCGGCGCACCGAAAGCAAAGCCGGCAAGTCTGAGATGTGCGGCAACAGTAGCGCCGACATCAGAGAACGTTGAACGGCAACCGGCGTTGAGCCGCGGTACTTGGTCGCCGAACGCAAGGATCGGCACGAATTCGCGCGTATGATCGGTGCCCCGCCAGGTGGGATCGCAACCATGATCGGCGGTTATGATCGCAATATCGTCGGGCTGGAGCCTTGACGCGAATTCCGGCAGGCGCGCGTCGAATGCTTCAAGTGCGGCGGCATAGCCGGGAACATCGCGGCGGTGGCCGTAAAGCGTGTCAAAATCGTTGAAATTCGCGAACACCAGCGCGCCATCGCCGCCTTCCGCGGTCTCGATCAGCCGGTCCATGGCATCACCGTTGTCTTTTGTCTTTAGGCACAGGCCGGTATGTGCATGGGCGAAAATATCTCCGATTTTTCCGATGGAGACGATGCTATGCCCTGCGGCTTCCGTTCGCGCGAGCAGGGTATCTTGCGGCGGCGGCATCGTGTAGTCACGCCGGTTCGCCGTGCGGTGGAACGTCTTCGCCGAGCGGCCGATGAAGGGCCGCGCAATGACCCGGCCGACGCGCAACGGATCGAGCAGCCGGCGCGCGACCGCGCAAATTTCGTAGAGACGTTCGAGACCGAACGCCTCCTCATGCGCCGCAATCTGGAACACGCTGTCGGCCGAGGTGTAGCAGATTGGTTTTCCGGTCCGCGCGTGCTCTTCACCGAGATCGGCAATGACCTCCGTTCCAGAAGCGTGACAGTTGCCGAGAATGCCTGGCAAGGCGGCAACGCGGCAGAAGTCGTCGATCAGCGTTGGAGAAAAGGCAGGGACAGAATTGGGAAAATAATGCCAATCCGCGGGCACGGGTGTGCCTGCGATCTCCCAATGACCGGATGGCGTGTCCTTGCCTGCAGAAACCTCAGCCGCGCAGGCATAGCAGCCTTCGGCGCCATTGGCGCCGAGTGCCGGAGGTACGTGCCCGGTGGCCAACCGGCAGGCCTCGCCAAAACCGAGACGCGCCAGATTGGGAAGATGGAGCGCACCGCGGCGCAACCCGGCGCGATCGGCATTTCCCGAGGCACAAGCCGCGGCGATATGCCCGACCGTATCGGAACCAGCGTCGCCGTAGCGCCCCGCGTCCGGCGCAGAACCGATACCGACGGAATCAAGGACAATCAGAAATGCGCGCGGCATGGTCCTTCGCCTTTCGCGAGCAAAAATGCCCGTCCATCCCAAAGCGAAAGATCGCCGGTTCCGTTCCGGAAAATCGCGAAGCGGAATTCGCGCGCGAATTCCTCGAGTTCCCGGCGGTCGGACGCAAGATCACCGCAATAAGAGTAGTTCATGATGAGCAATCGGCCCCCGGCTTTGAGCACGCGCGCCGTCTCGGCCAGGTGCTTGGCGGCGCCACCGGACTGGACGACATAGGGGAAACTGTCGATCGCGACGACGACATCGAAAGCGGCATCCGCGAGAAACGCGAGAGCTTCCCCGTTTCCCTGAACGACGAAGACATTTCCGCAATAATTTGTTCGCTGCCGCGCGAGACGCGCCATTTCGGCGGAAACGTCTACCGCGACAACAAGCCGTACCAAGGACGCGGTCAGAGCGGCGACACGGCCGGTGCCACATCCGAAATCAAGCACGCAATCCGTTGGATTGAGGAGATTCCAGGCCCGCATGCATCCGACGAGCTCGCGCGTAATTTCGTCGAGAACGGTTGCGCTTCCCAAACTATACAAAGCGACGGCAGCTTCAGGCGAAATCCGTGCCGCTTCGTCAAAGGTGCTGCCCCAATCGTCCGTTCCCGCCCCGGCGAGCGCGTCCATTCTCTTGACGGTGTCGAACGCCGCAGGCGCGCTCTGCCACAGTTGCATCATGCGGTTTAACCGGAAGTTCGCCGGCGTCGCCGCCCCCGTATTGTCGAGTCGCTCCTGGAGAGCCTTGCGCGCTTCGTATTCATTCCGCGCCGCAAGCAGCAGGCGCATGAGTCCGATGTTTGGCGGAATTGACCCGTTTGCGCAGGCGAGCAGCGCGTCTTCAAGAGTGCACATCAGCATCTGCGCCGGAAGACGCGGCGGATGTTGACGCGGTCTCTGGCGCCCCATTCATATTTGTAGGTTTCGCTGCCGCGCAGAAAATCGAATACGCGAGTGCCTTCGCGTATCGCTTCCTCGATCGCGTGGCCGATCAAAATCGCTCCGGGACTCTCGAAGCGGTAATCAGGATCGTAGGCACACAGATAGGCGTAGCTACATGCACGAAGCGCAAAGCCATACCAGACGCCGACGGTCTTTTCCCCGATTTCCAGCGCGTACATGCGCGCAACTCCGTGCTCCATAAGGCCGGGCAGCGCGGCGGCATGGAAGTCGGCGACACGCTGATCGGAAAATACGCCACCCTTCCAGCGAAGCAGCTCCAGCCGGACCAGTTCCGCCAACAGTGAATCGGCGTTGTCGACATCGCCGACGATGATGCTGGTTTCACCGCGCCGGGCGGCCCGCCGCCGAGCCGTGCGCAGATGACGCATACGCGAAGGGGAAATGTGTTCGCCGAGATCCGCAATACCGTTCGGCAGTACGAGCAAAGGGCAGACACTGCCGGGTGAATCCTCGTGCTGCCATTCGCCCGATAATCGAAGCTGCAGCGCCGCTCCGTTCTCTGGAATTTCCCGCATCTCCCATAGCGCGACATCCCCCATTGCGCTCACAGCATGGGAGAGACCTTCGGCGGCATTGTCGAAATCCGCGGGATCGAGCGCCACGTCCAGATAATCGCTCAGCGAAATGCCAAGTGGCAGCAAGCAGCGGGGCTCCCGTGTGGTGTCGATATAAAGTGGTGCAATGCCGATCAAGGTGTCGTTGTCCCAGATCGCGATCACGCGCAACTCGCCGGGTTCAAAGATGTCCCACCACGGGAGCAGCCAGTCCGGCGATTGAAACGGGGTCGTTGCTGACACGCGCGACCAAAGCTCGCGCCACTGTGGAACGATGGCCGCGAGCCGGTCCTCGCTTTCAATGATTTCGACCCCGCTCATCCCGCGGCCCTGAGCGGCGCGCGCACCAACCTTTCGTACAGGCGCAGATATTTGTCCGTCGTGACATGAAGGGGAAAACGCCCCCGGGCTTCCTCGCGACACAGGTTTCCGTCGATCCTATCTGCCTCGAGGATGCGCGCGGCCATCTCATCGACGGTTTCGACCAGGAATCCGGTGCGGCCATTCCCGACCACGTCCAGCAAGGCGCCGCGTCTGAAACCGATGACCGGAGTTCCCGCCGCCAGCGCTTCGCGCGCCACAAGCGAACTTGTTTCCTCGACGAGCGATGGAATGAGCACACAGCGTGCGCCCGCCAGCAGCCATCGTTTTGGTTTCGTTCCCACTCGCCCAATAAACCGGCACGCACGATTGAGCCTGGTTGCGATCTCGGATTTGAAATATCTCGTGTGCTCCGGATAGGGGAAAACCTCACCCGCGATGAGAAGAGGAACGCGGGCTCGAGCCGCCGCGTCGATCGCAATATGAACCCCCTTTTCCGCACAGATGCGGCCGAGGAAGAGTGCGAAATTCCGCTTGCGCGCACCGGCCGGGAAGCTGTCGGCATCGACGCCGTTTTCGATCACCGGAAGCAGCGGAATTCCGGGCGGCGCTGCTCGGGCCTGGGTATGTGAAACGCAGTGGAGCCACGTCTGCGGCCGCCTGGGAATGAGCGCCGCGCACGCGTACCAGGCGAGCGGCAGATGCAGAGTGATAAGAACGGGCACGCCCGCACGAGGCAGGTAGGCGTGAAAGTCGATTCCATGCAGATGGATGATGTCGACGAGAAATCGCCGGCGCGCGCTTTCGATTGCTGCGGCCATGTTCGCATGTGCCATTGCGCGGACGGAATCCTCGACTGGCGCTGGAAGGGGTGGCGTTTCCATCAGTTCGCCCGCAACTGCCGATCCATGCGCGGCGACCACGATGGAACGGTGACCTGCGTCGATAATCGCGCGGTCGAGTTGCAACAAGATCTGTTCGGCGCCGCCGGCCGTGTCTTCCCGCACCGCCGCGAAAGGATAGGCGACGCTGAGGATCGTCAGCGGCCTCACGACGCGCCATCCGCCGCGCGCACGCAGGCGAGCCATTCGCGGCCGCTCAAGCCCCACTTGTGCAGCTCATACAGCAGGCGGCCACCGTTCGGCAGCCGTTCAAAATCGTATTCGGGAGCAACCCGGAACCATTCGGAGTCCAGGGAAAAACCGGCGAGCACGCGCGCCTGTGTGCGGTGCGCTGCGACCATCCGCCGTTTTCTGGCGCGCTCTTCCTCGTTGAGAGGCACAATCACCGCGCCCCGATCTTCGGCGAACGATTGTCGTAGCTCGCCCCTATCGCCGAGTCGGTAAAACGGCATCTCAAGAACGGCAATTTGGTGCGGAGTGCTTTTCGTTGCCCGATCCGCGGCAAACGCGACTGCATCGTGGTCGGGGTGACCGCCTTCGAAGGCGTGCGTCAGGACAATTTCGATCTTCCGTTGCACGAAAAACCGCGTAAGGGCGTCCGTGATCGTTCTCAGCTCAAACGCGGCGTGCTGATCGCGGACGCCAAGGCGGGTCACCATATTCGGCGCAATCCCCACCACACCCAGTGCCACTTCGAGTTCCAGAGCGCGGCGGGCGGCGTATCCTTCACGCGTCGCGCAGCCCGCGATCCACGCATCCGACAAATCATCGGGCGAGCCATCGGTGGCCACAATAACCGAAACGCCGTCAAGGCGTGAAAGCAGCGCGCCGCAACCGATCGTCTCGTCATCAGGATGTGCAACGACGACCGCCATAGCGCGTCCGTCGATGTGTGGCCTTTGGAGATCGCAAACGACCTGAAGGAAAGAGGCGCTTAATGCGGAGTACGCAGAGGCTTCGCGGTGGACGCGGAGAAAAGCTTCGCGCGCAAAACTTCTCCGAGGCCTCTGCGCATCCTCTGCGTCCTCTGCGTCGAATTCTTCATGCATTTGCGGCCAGCGAAGCGCGATCCTGTGCACAGAATTGCGCGTAGCGACGCAGCATCGACGCGCAGAAGTCGGCATACTCCTGCGCCACCAGTGGCGCGCTCGTGTGGTGCGGAGCGATGCCGCGGTGCTCGGGCGTAAAGCAGAACGTGAGCGTCACCTCGAATTCGGCGAGCGCTTCCATCTGCCGGTCAAACCAGGAAAGCGCGTTCGGACGAAAACTGTCGGCCCAGGAGAGGCAGGTGCGCAGATGGCGCACGCCCAAACGTCGCATCCAATGAATGGCGTTGTTCAACCTTGGGTCCTCGAAATGGAACCACTGGCATAGCCCGAGCGCCGGCGTCAGTTCCGCAAAGACGCGCAACGCCTGCTTGGGCGAGCCGTCCTCGCGCAGAAGTCCCATGGAGAAGTGTCGATAATATGAGGACCCCTCCGCCTCCTTGTGACGGGTTGTCGCGCCCCAGGCGCGCGGAAGGTCGTACAGGCTGTACCAGTGAATGCGCGGGCTCTTGCCACGGAGAAGTTCCGCCGTGCGCTTCAGCCCCCATGCCTGCACTTCTTCGGCGCCGAAACTCGAAACACCGACTTCGCTAACCCATATCGGGAGATCGGTAACCGCGCGAATCTCATCAAGCTTCGCCGGCCATTCGTCAATCGGCCACAGATTCCAGTCGAGCGGAAAACCGTGTACTGCAACCGCATCGACGTGGTCGAGCACGCCTTTGCCGGCGAGATTCGCGATGAAATGCGGATCGATTGGCGAAATGCCGCCGAGCGCACGGGTGAGGCGCGGATTCTCGGACATCACTGCTTTGGCCGCGAGTGTGCACATTTCCGC
Organism: Rhizomicrobium sp.; assembly: GCA_036264415.1. GTDB lineage: Bacteria > Pseudomonadota > Alphaproteobacteria > Micropepsales > Micropepsaceae > Rhizomicrobium. The sequence goes on from DATAQZ010000038.1 coordinate 137,165, forward strand.
ATAGCGTGACCAGCCGGGATCGATCTCCGGATCCCAATGCGACTTGTTGTTTGGTTCATTCCACAGCATTACGGCTTCGATCATTCCGCTCTCTCCTTCGCCGGATAGACCGTTGCCGCTCCGAACGGCTTTTCGGCGACGCGGCAAATGTAAACTTCCTGTTCGGGGTGTGAGACGATTTCGAATCCGGCGGCCCTGAGCATCGCTTCCGCGCAGGCGCGGTTCGGAACCCACCAGTTTGTCGGGTCGCCCGCATAGCGGTTCTCGATAAAATGCAGCTTCGGAAATTGCGGTTCGTCAAACAGACTCTGTTCCCAGAAGTCGTAGTCTTCGGCGACATCACCCGCCTCGGGGCTGCCGCGCTGCATGGATTGGAACACCAGCATATCGCGGGCAACGTGGTCGCGTATGAGATCGAGTGCTAGCAGCGGATGCCTGAGGTGGTACAAAACGCCCAGGAACAGCACCACATCGAATGTTTCGCCGATTGCGCCTACGTCATAGACGGAGAGATCACGAAATTCGATGTCGGCGTCGCTCACTTCCGCGGCGAAGCGCGCCTGGCGGAGGTAATCCGGATCCTCATCGATGCCGAGGACGCGCGCGGCGCCGCGTCGTTTCATTTCGAGCGCGTAAAATCCGGCGTTGCAACCGATATCAAGGATGCTCTTGCCGGTCAGATCGGCGGGAATGGCGGTGGCAAACCTCTTCCATTTGACGGCGGGATAATCACCAAGGAAATGCGCGGGCGCTGTCTGTACGCCAGCGAGATTGAGGTTGTGGAACCATGGCCCGAGCGCGTCCACGCGGGCACGGATTTGCTCGCTCGTCCAGGCGCTCATAAGTGAGTCACGCGATGCCTGGCGCTCTGCGATGGCAGGGTCGCGTCGAGCGCTTGCGGCTCCTGCTGCAAGAGCGCCATGGCGGCGCGATAACCATGCAGCGTGCCGACATCGACATAGGAACGGCCCGCGCGAATCCCGATCGCGCTGCCGCCGCGCGCGAGCCATGCGTTGACAAGAGTCCCGACATATTCATCGCCCCGATCGGGTTCGCGCCACAGCGCTTCCAGCTCGCACAAGATCCGCCCGGACATCTTGAACGCGCCCCAGATCCAGTGCGATTGCGCGTCGGAGCGCTTGACCTGGATTTCGCTGACCGCGTCCGCCTCATCGAGCACGACAGCGTCGAAATATTGGGGCTCGCGCACCGGAAACAGCAGGAAGGACAGCCCGTCGTCGGGGAGCGCCGCGAGCGCGGAATCGGGAAACCAGATCGTATCGGGAAGACCGACGATCAGCTGTTCGTCCGGAGCAATAAACGGTGCACTGCGAAAAATGGCGTCGCACAATCCTCTAGGCCGTGGCTGCACGACGTATGAGATTGCCGCGCCGCGGTAGTTTGCGCCGTAATATTCGAGAATGTCGGATTTTCCCGGCGCAATGACGAAACAGATCTTGTCGGCGCCGCCGAGCACCATACGGTCAACGAGATATTCGCTCACCGCCTTCGGCTGTTCGTTGCCCCCATCCATGCGGCTTCCGACAGGAAGCAACTCCTTCGAGAAGGCCAGCGGCTGGATGCGGCTGCCGCGTCCGGCAGCGGGAACGATGCCCCACATTGCTACGCCTCCATAGACAGGACGTCATGAGCGTCAGCGCCACGATGACGCGATTCGTTCAACAGCGAGAGAAGTTCGTCGGCGCGATGGGCGGAGGTATGTTCTGCGATCACGCGTTCGCGCGCGCGGTCGGCGATACGGCCAAGCTCTTCGCTTCCGCGGTCGAGCGCCGCCAACACGTGGTCAGTGTTTTCGGCGGTCAATACTTCATGCCCAGGTTCGAAAAAACTATCGAGCCCTTCCCACATATCGGTGACGATCGGGCAGCCACAGGCCGCCGCTTCGAACAGCCGGCCTGAGGGACACCATCCCATTGCCGCCATGTCGCGCCGGGTGATGTTGAGCGTGAGACGCGACGAGACGAAGAATGCGGGGTGTTCGCCGGGTGGCAGATGGCGCACAAACCAGATGTTCGAACTCCATGGAAACTCCTTCGGATATTGCGCACCGGCGATCACGAAGCGTTGTTCCGGCCGTGCACGAGCCGCTTCGACGAACAAGTGTTCCAGACACTCCTGCCGGTCGGCGGCCCAGGTACCGAGATAAGAAAGATCAGCCCGATAATTTTTGTTCGGCGCGGCTGGACGATGCAGCGCGGGATCAACGTGACCGTAGAGCGGCGCGATGCGGCGTGCCGAAAGATCGCGCCGAAGCGCGTCGAGCGCACCGCCGCCCGTGAAGCTCAGTACCAGATCGTAATCGGCGAGGCCGCGGGCGCCGATGTACGGGACGCCTTCGCCGCGCCCAAGACGGCCCAGCGTTATGGGCGTATCGAGATCATAAAAGACACTGACCGGCGCGGTCTCGAAAATCCGTTCGCCGGCCAGGATCGCGTCGGGGCAATAAGAGGTGACGATCGCGGCATCGCAGTCCTCGATTTCGGACGCTGCGCGCGCTTCAATATCCTGCCAGTCTCGGTAGAGCACCAGTTCACCGCCGGGAATTTGCCAATAATCGCGTGCGCCCGCGTACCAGCTCACGTCCCGTTCAAAGAACACAAGGTGATGACCTTTCTCGGCCAACGCGCGGGCGAGGCCGCGCCATAGTGTGGCGTGGCCGTTTCCCCAGGAAGAACTTATCGTCAACCCGAAGACGACGAGCTTCATGCCGCGACGTCCTCCACAACCGTGAGCGGGACGATTTCACCCGGCGCGATGGCAATCGAATTCCATGAATCGAGCGGAAGCCGGCGTGCGTGGAGCATGGCGGCGCGGATGATTTCCGCGTGCGTGACCATGGCGACACGGCTGGCTCTTGTGCATTTCGCCGTTTCAAGCAGGTGGCGCACAATGCGCTGCTGCGCTTGCTGCATTGATTCGCCGCCGGGCGGACGCACGAGCGAACGGAGTTCGTTCCAGGCGCGCCAGTCCGGATCATTTTCCAGGTTGGTGAATGTCGCGCCGGTCCAGGCGCCGACATCGATCTCGTCGAGCGCGGATTCGATCTCGACCGGTACGCCGACGATGGCTGCGATTTCTTCCGCCGTCTCGACGCATCGTTCGCTGGGACTGGATTGAACGCGTGCAATGTGTTCGCGCCCGAGGCTGCAGCCAATCGCGCGCGCATGATTAAGCCCTCGCGTCGTCAGATGAACGCCAGGCGAACGTCCAACGAGCACCTGGTCCTGCAGCGCATGCTCGGCGTGTCTTATCAAGACGGCGTGCACCTTAGACTCCGCAAATGGAAAAGCTCAGCGCAGGGATCGCGGAAAATTCGCAGAGGAGAGTTTGCATGCTTTGCGCGCGACATAATTCCGCGTCCCCTCGTTTGTCCCCGCGTCTTCTGCGCTGATCTTTGGGCAGAGATGTCAGCAACGGACCTCCACAAACCGAAATCAGTTTTTCAGGCCGCTGCCGTTGATGAAGTGGAGCGTGCGGCGCCGGGCTTCGTCGTCGGTAAACTGTTCCGGCGGCGATTTCATGAAGTAGCTCGACGGACCAACCAGGGCGCCACCAACCCCTCGGTCGAGCGCCAGCTTGGCGCAACGCACCGCATCGATCACCACGCCCGCGGAATTGGGCGAGTCCCAGACTTCGAGCTTCAACTCGACATTGAGCGGTACACCGCCGAACGCCGTGCCTTCGAGGCGGATGTACGCATTTTTGCGGTCCGCGAGCCAGGGAATGTGATCGCTGGGCCCGATGTGGATGTTTTCGGACGATAGCGGAATATCGAGTTGACTGTTCACCGCGCGCGTCTTCGACAGTTTCTTCGATACCAGACGCTCGCGCTCCAGCATGTTGAGGAAATCGGAATTGCCGCCGAAATTGAGCTGATAGGTTCGGTCTACGCGCACCCCGCGTTCGCGGAAGAGATTGGTCAGGATACGATGGATGATCGTCGCACCCACCTGGCTCTTGATGTCGTCGCCTACGACAGGAAGCCCGCGTTCAGCAAAACGCACGCGCCAGTTTTCGCTCGAGGCGATGAAGACCGGAATGCAATTGACAAGCGCGCAGCCTGCTTCAAGCGCGCGCTCGGCATAAAATTCGCTGGCCTTCTGCGAGCCGACCGGCAGATAGGAGACCAGCACGTCGGTGCCCGAATCTTTCAGTAAACGGGTGACATCGGCGACCGGCGCGTCGGATTCCTCGATCTCTTCGCTCAGATACTTTCCCAAACCGTCAAGCGTCGGTCCGCGCTGTACGACAACGCCCGTGCGCCCAATCCTCGCAAAACGCGCGGTGTTGTTCGGGTGCGCGAAAATCGCTTCCGATACGTCCCCGCCCACCTTGGCGGCGTTCACGTCGAACGCTGCGGAAATCGCAATATCGCCGATGCGATAGCCGCCGAGTTCTGGGTTCATCAAACCTGGAATGGGCTCATTGTCCCGCGCGTCGCGGTAATAGGTCAGCCCCTGAACGAAGGAGGAAGCGCAGTTCCCGACTCCGACGATCCCCACGCGCAAACCCCTCGTCGCGTGCTGCGCGCTCGTGTGCATGGACCCTCAATAGTCAGGTGAGATCAAAAGCTAAATCTGTGCATCGCTCTCGCAATTGAGAACGCCCACTCGCTGGGCTTGTTCCCCTCATGTGCGCGCGCCTTCTGGTTCGCAAGGTCGCATATTGGATCGCGGATTTATCCGGTGCCGTTTGCGATTTGTCGCCGTTCACATTGTTCCATGAATCTATCGCTTCCACGCCTTGTGCTAGGCCGCGCGTTGGCCAATCGCGAGATCCGGGAGACCGAAATCGGCGTGCTCGAGGGCGTTCCTGCCATGGGGCTCGACGCGCTCGGTTCCGCATCTTACGGACCGGAAGCCGCGCTCGCCATCCTCGCCCCGGCGGGCGCTGCGGCGCTCGCCTGGCTCACGCCGGTGATGGCGGCCATCATTTGTTTCCTTGCCATTCTTTACGTTTCGTACCGCCAGACGATGCGCGCCTATCCGGGCAATGGCGGCGCCTACATCGTCGTAAAGATGAATCTCGGCGCGCCGGCGAGCGTCCTCGCGGCCAGCGCGCTGATGATCGATTACGTACTGAACGTCGCCGTCGGAATCTCAGCCGGCATCGGCGCGCTCATTTCCGTCCTCCCGTCGCTCCACCCCCACATGCTTGCGCTATGCCTGATCGCCTTGGTGCTGATCGTAATCGCAAACTTGCGCGGCACCATGGATGCGGGACGGTTATTCGCGCTGCCGACCTATCTCTTCATTGCAAGCTTTGTTGCGATCGTGGTGTGGGGAGTGGCAAAAACGACTTTCGCGGCCGGACATGCCGCACCGATCGTCGCGCCGGCGCCGCTCGCCCATTTCGCCGAACCGGTGGGCCTCTGGCTCCTGCTCCGCGCCTTTGCGAGCGGCTGCACGGCCATGACAGGCGTTGAAGCGGTGAGCAATGGCATGTCGGCGTTCAGGAAGCCGATTGTCGCGCGCGCCCACGGCACCTTGACGGTAATCGTCGCGACATTGACTGTGCTGTTGGCGGGGGTGGCGTATCTCGCTCATGCCTACGGCATTGCCGCCATGGACCAGACGCGGCCCGAATACCGCAGCGTTCTTGCGCAGCTTGCGGGCGCGGTGGTGGGCAACGGACCGTTTTATTATTTCGCTATCGGCAGTGCGCTCGCTGTGCTCGTGCTTTCCGCCAACACGAGCTTCACGGATTTTCCGCGGCTCTGCAGGCTGGTGGCCGAAGACGGCTATCTGCCACACCCGTTCGCGGTGGCCGGCCGGCGTCTCGTCTTCACTGTGGGCATTCTGTATCTTGCCGGGACGGCGGGCGGTCTCCTCGTCGTATTTGGCGGCATCACCGACCGTCTCATTCCGCTCTTCGCCATCGGCGCGTTTCTCACCTTCACGCTGTCGCAGACCGGGATGACAGCGCATTGGCGGAATGTGATCGCCGGCGGCGACAGAAGCTTTGCCACACACGCGCGGATGTTGGTCAATGGTATCGGCGCCGTGGCGACGGGGATTGCACTCGCCATCATCATCGCCGCGAAATTTACCGAAGGCGCGTGGATCGTGATCGCGGTGTTGCCATGCGTGATCCTGCTTCTTTTCGGCATCCGTCGTTACTATGATCGTCTGTACGCGAGTATCAAGGCGCGAAACATCCTGCAGATCGATCCAAAACCGGCAGTGGCGGTGGTCGCAATCGAGGGCTGGAGCCGGCCAGCGAACCAGGCGCTATCGCTCGCGATGCGCTTTTCGCCCGACGTGATCGGCGTCCATCTCACCGATGTCGAAGGTCCAACTGAAGAGGACAAACGGAGCTTGCGCGAAACCTGGCGCATCAATGTCGAGGAACCCGCGCGCGCCGCTGGGCGAAAACCGCCTCGCCTTTGTTTCCTGCCTGCGCCCTATCGGCGCATCGATGTGCCGTTCCTGAAATTCGTCGAAGAGATCGAACCCAAACTCGACCACCGGCCTATCGCCGTTCTCATTCCGCAGCTCGTAAAACGGCGCTGGTGGCAATATCTGCTGCACTCCCACCGCGCTGCGCGCCTTCGCTCGGAACTGCTGCATTACGGCGGACCGCACCTCATCGTCGTCGACGTGCCGTGGTATCTGGAAGAGCCGAAAACGACCGTGCTGGGCCGTTAGAGCAGTGTTTGTAGCGGCGCCTCTGGCGAGGTCCACAAAAAATATAACGATTGGGACCGGATTGGGGGACAGAGATGCTTCCGTTCATTGCCTTGACTGCTTTGATGTCCAGCGCTGCGATCAAGACTGACGTGCCGGCGGACGGTGCCACGATATTTCCAACAAACATCGCCTTCGGCGAAATCGATCCAAATGGAAAGGTGCCGACAGAGAACGGCGTTACGGGAGCGGGCGCAAAAAAACTGGGATATCGCACTGCCCCGGGCCGCGCTGAAAGCGGGACATGATTACGAGCTGACAGTCAGCGCAGAAGACGTGGGTTCACCGGAGCCTGTTTTGGCGAAGTGCAGATGACCCAATTCCAGAATGGCCGGAAGGTTCTGCTACAGCTGGTGGACATCAGCGACTTCATCGAATGCCGGCCTGGCCACATTTACGTAAAGGCCACGGACTTTGGCGCGATCCCAAACAGCCCCGGCCCAGTCACAGTGGCTTTCTCCATGCATTTCACCGGCCATCGCAAAACCACGATCAAAGTGCCGACGGTGATCCGGTAGTCGCCCCCTTATACCTTGCTTGGGGCATCACGGCGACCCGGCAGCGTGCTTGAAATAATCCAGTTGACGATCACCTGCGCGCGCCCCCTCGGATAGCGACGGCGTTCAGTGCCGCCAGCTCTGAGAGTTTCTGGAGACCATAACCGGTGTCTCGTACACCACACCGTCGGCATCCCGTCACCGCGTTGAATATCCCGAAGAATCTCGATTGTCCTTGCGTTCGGAGCCATGTGGTCTGCACCCCGATAAGCCAAAGCTGGCCGGCAAAAATTTCTTAAGAAGTCTTGATTATAACTGGGCGGTCAGTTATTTAACCACCGAAAATGACCGTACGGTCAGTTGTCCTGAACGATCAACCGCGCTGGACGAGGCGAAAAGAGGAGCGGGGCCCGGAAATCCTCGACGCTGCTCTGGCCTGCTTTTCGGAAAAAGGGTTTGCCGCCACGCGGATGGAGGACATCGCGCGTCGGGCCGGCATCAGCAAAGGCACAATCTACCTCTATTTTGAGAGCAAAGAGGCGGTGTTCAAAGCGCTCGCCCGGGCGCACGTCGCCGGCCGAGTGGACGAAATCCGCGGGCATATCGAAGCCTTCGAGGGTAGCACGTCCGACTTGCTGCAGCTCGTGCTGTACCAAGTGGGATCGCTGATTACCGGAAGCAACATCGTCGTCCTGCCGCGGATGGTGCTGGCAGAAGCGGGAAATTTCCCGGAGCTGGCGGAGCATTGGCGGCGCGAAGTGGTCGACAAAGGCGTGGCGCTTTGGGAATCGATCATCCGGCGCGGGCAGACGCGTGGCGAATTCCGAGCCGTGGATCCCTCTCATGCCGCGCGGCTGTGCATTGCGCCGCTCATCCTTGCCGCGCTGTGGCGCTCGTTCTTCAGCCGCTTCGACGCAACACCCTATGATTATGAAGGCCTGATCGCGGCGCACATAGACGTGTTGCTGCGCGGCCTCGCGGCGGAGCAGACACTGTGAAGCGCTTTGCCCTTCTTCTCCTGTGCTTGCTCGCGGGCTGCGGACAGAAAGACGATAACGCCTGGCTCGGTTATGGGGAAGGCGATTACGCGTTCGTTTCGGCGCCGCAAGCAGGCTGGCTCACCCGTCTCGCCACTGAACGCGGGCACATCGTGCACAAGGGCGATCTCCTGTTCACGCTCGACACCACCGAACAGGTCGCAAACCGCGACCAGGCGCAGGCGAGCCTCGAACAGGCGAAGGCCTCCCTCATACAGGAAGAGGCGAACCTCACATACATGAACACGGAACTGGCGCGGCAGAACCGGCTGATGCGCGCGAATGCCGGGACGCAGCAGGCCTACGACCAGGCGGAAAACAATGCGCGGCAGTCCGCGGCGCGCATCGCTCAACTGCGCGCACAAATCGGACAGATGCAAGCGTCGCTGTCGGGCGCGGCATACAATCTTTCGCAGCGGCGGATCGTGGCACTCACCGAAGGTCCGGTGGAAGACGTTTATTATCGGCCCGGCGAATACATTCCGGCGTCAACTTCCGTGGTCTCGATCCTGCCACCGGCGAGCATCTATGTCCGTTTCTTCGTGCCCGAAACGCAACTGACGAAAATTCATCTGGGCGAGACGGTCCGCATCACCTGCGACGGCTGCAAGCCCATGACAGCGGCGATCACCTTCATCTCGAGTGAAGAGGAATACACGCCGCCGGTAATCTTCAGCGTCGGCAACCGCGAAAAACTCGTGTTCAAGGTCGAAGCGCGGGCAAAAGGTGGGCTTCCCATTCATCCGGGCCAGCCCGTCGACGTGCAGCCACTCTGATGTCGACGCCGCCGCTGGCCATCGACGTGAAAAGTCTGACCAAGCGTTTCGGCGCCAAGATCGCCGTCGACCACATCGACGTCGCCGTACCGCAGGGCGAGGTGTGGGGATTTCTTGGACCGAACGGCTCGGGAAAAACCACGACGATCCGCATGCTTTGCGGTTTGCTTCGTCCCGACGACGGCCACGGCACCTGCCTTGGCTACGATGTGCTGAAGCAGCCCGAACAGATCAAGCGCAACGTCGGCTACATGACGCAGCGCTTCAGCTTCTGGGAAGACCTTTCCATCCGCGAAAATCTCGACTTCGTCGCGCGCATGTACGAACTTGACGAGCGCCGCGCCCGCGTCGAAGCGATGATTGACCGGCTCGGCTTGAAGAACCGCCAGAACCAGCTTGCCGGTGAACTCTCTGGCGGCTGGAAGCAGCGCCTCGCGCTTGGCGCCTGCATGCTGCACGAACCGAGACTTCTCCTGCTCGACGAACCCACCGCAGGCGTTGACCCGCAGGCGCGCCGCGACTTCTGGGAACAGATCCATACCTTGAGCGAAGAAGGCCTGACGGTGTTGGTCAGCACGCACTACATGGACGAGGCGGAACGCTGCGACCGGATTGTGTACATTCTAAACGGCAAGATTATCGCGCGGGGCACCGTTGCCGAAGTGATCCCGCAATCGGGTCTCATCACCTTTGTGGTGCGCGGCGAGCTTGTCCGGCGCTTTGCGGACGCCCTGCGGCGCGAGCCAGGCGTAGAATATATCGCGTTCTTCGGCGCTCTGTTGCATGTGAGCGGCCATGACCGCCCCGCGCTTGAGCGTGCGCTCGCGAAACTTCGCGGCGAGCCGGGGATCGCCATTGAAGAAGTGCCGCCGAGCCTCGAAGACGTGTTCATCCAGCTGCAGGGCGAAGCGGCGTGACCCGCCTTCCCCAAGCCGGTGCGCAACCGCAAGTGTCGTCCGAAGCTCCGAAGCAGGGAAGGAAGGTGCACATCTTCTCGCTTCGGCGGCTGTTCGCCATTCTCGCCAAGGAGTTCCTGCAACTCCGGCGCGACCGCCTGACTTTTGCGATGATTCTGGGCGTGCCGATGATGCAACTCTTCCTCTTCGGTTTCGCCATCAACCTCAATCCTAAGGATTTGCCGACAGCCATTGCGATCGGCGACCCCGGCCCGTTTTCCCGATCTGTTGTCGCAGCGCTGGAGAATTCCAGCTACTTCCACGTCACCGCGGAAACCGAAGATCCAAAACTCGCGCGACGCCTGTTGCAGGAGGGCCGGGTTGTTTTCGTGGTAGAGATTCCGGTGAACTTTACGCGTGACGTCGTGCGCGGCGCTCAGCCAGACGTTCTGATTGAGGGCGACGCGACGGATCCGGCCGTGGGGTCCTATGCGCTGGCGGCCTTCGTCAATCTCTCGACGACGGCGCTCCGCGACGACCTTGTCGGTCCCTTGGCGGCGCGGGCACAAGGGCCGGCGCCGTTCAATACGGTTACGCATCTTCTGTACAATCCAGAGTCGATCACCCAGTACAACGTCATTCCCGGGCTTCTGGCCGTAATCCTTACCATGACGATGGTGCTGATGACCTGCCTCGCGCTGACGCGCGAGCGCGAACGCGGCACCTACGAAAATCTGCTCGCCATGCCGGCGACGCCCCTGGAAATCATGATCGGCAAGATCGCGCCCAATATCCTGATCGGAGCAATCCAGAGTTCGATCATACTGGCGGTAGCGCGTTTTGTGTTCCACGTGCCGATGATCGGCTCGCTCGGACTGCTCGCCGCCGGGCTCGCCATCTATATCATCGCCAATCTTGCGGTCGGTTATACCTTCTCGACCATTGCGCAGAACCAGCTGCAGGCGATGCAGATGACGATGTTCTTCCTTTTGCCGGCGATTCTCCTGTCGGGATTCGCCTTCCCGTTCATGGGCATGCCCGCCTGGGCGCGCACGATCGGCGAAGCGCTCCCCGCCACGCACTTCCTGCGCATCGTGCGCGGCATTCTGCTGAAGGACAACGGTTTTCCCGAGATCTGGCCCGACCTCTGGCCGCTGTTCCTTTTCACCTTCGCGGCCGGGACGATCGCGCTCCTCCGCTTCCGCCGCACTCTGGATTGACGGACAGCGTATCTTCGGGAAACCCGCCGGAGTGAATCTCCGCATTGCGCGTTGCAAGGCCCCGCATTACGACGCACGGCGATGAGCGCCGAATCTGAAACCCGGCCAAGCCGCCGCTGGCGAGAATGGATCGACCCGTTTCTGGCAATGATTGCGGTCGTCGTCTCGGCGATCTCGCTATGGGTCGCAATCGGAACCGAGGAAGCAAACCGGCGGATGGTCGCCGCGGCGTCGTGGCCGCTCTTGCAGGCTGACACGAGTGATCTCAACGCGACAATTACCCTCTCTGTTATGAACGGCGGGGTCGGTCCCGCCAAGTTGAAAACGCTTGAAGTTTTCTGGCACGGCAAAGCCTACGCGGGTGCGCACGCGCTTCTAAAGGACTGCTGCGCCTACAAGGCGTCGAAACCGCCCGAAGATGCGGAACTCACCACGGGTGGTGTGAGCGGCGTTGTCATTCGCGCCGGAGAGAATCACATCTTCCTCTCGCTTCCGCGGCGCGCCGACAATGCTGAAACATGGCGGTCGCTCGATCGCGTGCGCAGGGAGCTGAAATTTCGCGCCTGCTATTGCTCGGTATTTGACGAATGCTGGATCGCAACCCTCAGGGACCTCGAACCCAAGCGTGTGGACAAATGTCCTTCTGTAGCAATCCCGTACGTTGAATGAGCCGATTGCGCCGTCCTCACACCACCGGCAGCAAGCCGATCATGCAACTCGCGAGCTCGCTTTATCTCGCTTTATATTGTGCCGGAGAGCGCACTGTTGAACGCGCAACTATCAGCCTGATGGGCGATTTTGCCCTACGACGTATAGCTGGGGGCGAGCAGCGCTGGTCGGGCCGGCCCTATCATGCGCTTTGGCAACATCATCCCACATTCTGGCAATCGTCAGCCAGATTTCCCGGATATTCGGTTCGCTGCAGGCGAAGGCTTTTTTCCGCGCCTCGACCGCATTGCGGTGATGTTCCGCCAAGTCCATCATTTCTCCCCTGGGGCCAATGAGGAGAACCTCGTCGATAGCGGCGAGGCTCTCGTCCCAGGCCCACGGCAAAAAGCAAAATCTGATGGGGAGTACCTAGCCCGACAACGTTACGGTTTTGCGAAACGAAGCCGTCGCCGAGGGGCCGAGCGATTCACGTAACCGGCAACAACCCGATGAGGCAGCCGGTCAGTCCGCTCGCCATCGTGCCGGAGAGAAGCGCGCGCATGGCGAGCGGCACGATTTCGTCGCGGCGTTCCGGCACGAGGCTCGAGACACCGGCGATCGTGATGCCGACCGAGCCGAAATTCGCGAAGCCACACATGGCATAAACCATGATAAGCCGCGCGCGCGGATCGAGCGCGTCGCGCGGAAGCGAGGCGAGCTTCAGATAGGCGACAAACTCATTCAGCGCCGTCTTCTGGCCGAGCAATGACCCCGCGGTTGCCGTTTCCTGCCAGGGAATTCCGTACAGCCAAACGACAGGCGCGAAGAGCCAGCCAAAGAAGCGCTCGAGGCTGAGCGGCGCGCCGGCAACGTGGGGCAAAGGCGCAAGCATCGCGTCGACGAGCGCGACCAGCGCCACGATCACGAGCAGCATCGCGACTATGCCGAGCCAGAGCTTCAGTCCCTCTTCGGTGCCGCGCGCGATCGCATCCATGCTCGAGCGGTAGCGGAAGCCGGGCGCGGCTTCGGCATGCGTGGGCGATTGACCCGGGATCATGATGCGACCAATCATCAGCGCGCCAGGGAGAGACAGGACGGAAGCGACGAGAATATGCCCGAGCGCGCCGGGGACGACAGGCTCCAAAATGGTCGCGTAAAGTACAAACACTGTCCCCGCGACGGTCGCGAGCCCGACGGAGAAAAGCATGAACAGTTCCGAGCGCGTGAGCCGCGCGAGATAGGGCCGGATCAGGAGCGGCGCCTCGATCATGCCGAGCACGACGGTGGCGGCGGCGCCGAGGCCGATCGCGCCGCCCACGCCGATCGTCTTGCGCAGCACCCATGCGAACGCGTTGACCACGATGGGCAGGATTCGCCAGTGCCAGAGGAGCGCTGCCAATGCCGAAATGACAATAAGCAGCGGCAGCACCTGAAAGGCGAAACTGGAGAGCGCGCCCGTGCTGGTGACGGCGAACGGCGGTGCAGCGCCGCCGACGTATCCGAAGACAAAGCTCGTTCCGGCTTTTGTTGCCGCCATCAGGGCGTGGACGACCAGATTGAGCGAGAGGAGCGCCGCGCGTGCGGGCGGAAGCTTGAGCAGCAGAAGGGCGAGCGCGATCTGGAGCGCGAGACCCGCCATCACGGTCCGCAGCGGAAAGGCGCGCCGGTTCTCGGATAATGCCCAGGCGAGCCCCAAGAGCACCAGGATTCCGATCAGCGACTGGAGATGATAGAAGACTGGTCCAGCACGCGCCTCCTCCGCCAACAGGCTGGGCGATTCCGCGGGACGGCACTGTACAGTGATTCGCAGGTTTTAATGGCCGACGCGTCCCGATCTCAGGAAATCCGTGCGCTCAAGGGCGCGCGCGCGCTCCCGCCGCTTATCCTGGTGCTGTTCCATTATTGCGAGGGCCACGGTTATCGGGGGGAGTGGTGGTTCGACCTGCCGGTGGCGCGCGGGTATCTGTGGGTGGAATTCTTCTTCGCACTCTCCGGTTTCGTGCTGACCTACGTCTATGCCCAGCGCTGGCGCGATATGTGGCGGGCGCGGGGATATTTCTCCTTCCTACGAGCCCGACTGTCGCGCCTCTATCCCCTGCACCTGGCCATCCTGCTGCTGATGGTAGTGATGGTGATCACCTTGCGCGCACTGGCGGCGCAGGGCGGCTATCTCTCGATCTACGACGAGCAATGGCATCCGATCGTCAGCACAAAGACGTTCATCGCCAACCTGTTCCTTGTACAGGCGTGGAACATTTTCCCCTACCTGTCGTGGAACGGCGCATCGTGGTTCGTGAGCGTTGAGTTCCTGCTCTGCCTGCTTTTTCCGCTCTATCTCGTGGTCGCCCGCGGCGGCTGGCGCGTCGCGATTCTGATGCTTATTGCCGGCGCGGTTTCGCTCGCGCTGCTTGCGCATCCGCGATACGGACTCGATCTCACTTTCCACAATGGCATCTGGCGCGGCATGGCGGCGTTCGGCATGGGCGTGGGATTCGCGGTTCTGCATGGGAAGGCGCGTGAATGGGGTGCGGCAACGCTGCCCGATTACGCGTTCTCGCTTGCGCAAGCAGCGGTTCTCGCGTGGCTCATTTACGCGATCTACAACACCGGCTGGTCCCATCGGCCGAGCGACATCTATACGGCGCTCGCCGTCATCGCGCTCGTTTTCGTTCTCTCTTTCGACCGCGGGCTTCTCGCCAAAGCCTTTGCAATTCCTCCGCTGCTTGTCCTCGGTGAGTGGTCCTATGCGATCTACATCGGCCAGACGCCGATACTGCAACTCCTCCGCCATGCGCAGATGCATCTCTATCCGGCACCGGGCGACATCGTCTTGGGCAGGACATGGGCGGCCTGGCAGCCGCTCTGGCACTGGCTCGAGCCCGCGCTGCTTGTACTCGCGGCAGTCGCCTGGGGCGCACTTCTTTATGTGGCAGTTGAGAAACCAGCCAGCGTCTGGCTGAAACGCCGCGGCTCATCCGCGCCGCGCACCACACCGGCGCCTGCTTGACCGTCTGAAATCTGTCCGCCAACACTCCATCAAGCGCAATCGACGGAGCACAATGATGACAATTCGGTTCGACGGGAAGGTGGCGATCGTCACCGGCGCGGGCGGCGGTTTGGGCCGCACACATGCGCTCGAATTCGCGCGCCGGGGGGCAAGAGTGGTCGTCAACGATCTCGGCGGCGCCCTAGATGGTACCGGTGGATCGTCCGCGGCGGCCGGGAAAGTCGTCGCCGAAATCACCGCGGCCGGCGGCACGGCGATCGCAAACGGCGCCTCGGTGACCGACGATGCAGGCGTCCGCCATCTTGTCCAACAGACGCTCGATGCGTTCAGCCGCGTCGACATCCTGATCGCGAATGCCGGCATCCTGCGCGACAAGAGCTTCGCCAAGATGGAGCTCACGGACTTCGCGGCGGTGATGGACGTGCATGTGATGGGGACCGTGAAGCCCGCGAAAGCCGTGTGGCAGATTATGCGCGACCAGCAATACGGTCGCATCGTGGTGACGACGTCATCCACCGGACTGTACGGCAATTTCGGCCAGGCAAATTACGGCGCGGCGAAGCTCGCGCTGATCGGCCTCATGAACACGCTCAAAATCGAAGGTATGAAGGACAACGTCAGAGTCAACGCGATCTGTCCGGTGGCGGCGACGCGCATGACGGAAAATCTTATGCCGCCGCAAATGCTCGAGCAGCTGAAGCCGGACTATGTGACGCCGGGCGTGGTGTTTCTCGCAAGCGAGGATGCCCCCACGGGCGCTATCCTGACGGCAGGCGCCGGCGTCTTCTCGGCGGCTGAGATGATTGAAACGGTGGGCGTCAATCTCGGTCACGAGGCGACGGCCGATTCGATTGCCGAAAACTGGCCGCGCATCTCCGACTTCTCGACGGCGAAGCACTACGTCACCGGTGCCGAACAGGTGGCAAAAATTTTCGAGCGGCTGCGCGAACCGGTGGCGTAGATATCCCTCACCCGTGCCCGACAAGCCGGGCGCAGCCTCTCCGCGCTCCTATTTTCCGCCGGGTATCTTGTTGAACGGCACGTCCTTGTCGACGCGGATGTCCGGCGGAAGACCCAGCACGCGCTCGGCGATGATATTACGCAGGATTTCGTCGGTACCGCCGGCGATCCGGTAGCCCGGAGCGCCCAGCCAGCCCAGCTGAAATGCGCCATGCGCCGGGGCGTCGTCGCCCACAAGCACCCCCGCTTCGCTCTCGAGTTCGGTCGCGAACGCGCACAGCTCCTGCAGTTTCGATGCGACCACGACTTTCGCGATCGAAGCTTCGGGACCGGGCTGGCTCCCGCGCGAAAGCGCGGTCATCGTGCGGTACGTGGTGTATTTCAGGCCGGCAGAACGTACATACCAGTCGGCGATCTTATCGCGCACATGGGCATTCCTGAGCGCAGGCCCGTCCTCTAGCTCAAGATGGCGCGCAAGCGCGAGCAGTTCCTTCACATCGATGGCGCCGCCCTGACCGCCGCCGACAGCAAGCCGCTCGTGCATCAGCGTGGTGAGCGCTACGGTCCAGCCTTGCCCCACCTCGCCCAGACGCTGCGAATCCGGAATCCGTACGTCGGTGAAGAACACTTCGTTGAAATTCGAGCTGCCGGAGGCCTGCTTGATCGGCCGCACCTCAATACCGGGCAACCGCATGGCATGGAAAAACATCGTGAGCCCCTTGTGCTTCGGGGCGTCGAAATCGGTGCGCGCCAGCAGGAGGCCGAAATCGGAATAATGCGCGCCGGAAGTCCAGATTTTCTGCCCGTTGAGGACCCATTCGTCGCCTTCCTTTTCCGCACGCGTGCGCAAACCGGCGACATCGGAGCCGGCAGCGGGCTCGGAGAACAGCTGGCACCATATTTCGTCCCCCTTGAGTGCCGGCGCGACATACCGGGCGATCATTTCTTTCGAGCCATACGCCATCAGCGTCGGGATGCACATGCCCAGGCCGATCGAAAATGCGTAGGTCGAAGGCACGTCGAACTTCGCTTCCTCCTGATTGTAGATCACCTGCTGGATAGCGGTGCCGCCGAGCCCGCCAAGCTCCTTCGGCCAGGTGATGCGCGCGTAACCCCTCGCCGCCTTCTTCGCCTGCCATGCTTTGGCTTCGCTCATGGCATCAGCCGTCGAGGGGCCGACGCGCCCGTCATAGCCGCGCTCGCGACCCCGAGGCCGCGCATTGGCTTCGAGCCAGGCGTGCACTTCCGCGCGGAAGGCGGCTTCCTCGGACGTATCGTCAAAATCCATTCTGCTTCACCAAAGAACGCTGTTTTTCACGCCACGTTGCTCAGCTCTAGTTCCGTTACCAAACGATCCTTCCAGACCCGCTGCGGGCCAAGCGCGAGTGCGAGGTCGCGGGCGCGCTTCTGGAAAAGATGGCAGTCCGCCTCCCAGGTGAATCCTATGCCTCCGTGAACCTGTACGTTCTCGTCGGCTGCGAAATCAAATGCCTGCGTCGCCGAGATCCGCGCCGCGGCGGCTGCCAATGGCAGCTCGCGTGCGTTGGTCGAGAGCGCCCAGGCGCCATAATAGGCATTCGAGCGCGCGAGTTCGGTCGCAATGTACATATCGGCGAGCTTGTGTCTGATTGCCTGGAAGGATCCGATCGGCCGCCCGAAGGCGTAACGCGTCAGCGCGTACCCTTTGGCCATGTTGAGGCAGGCGTCCGCGCCGCCTACCTGCTCAAAGGCCGTCAGTACCGCGGCACGGTCCATGATGCGCCTCTGCAAATCCCAGCCTTCCCCCACCTCCCCGAGCAATTCCGCCGGCGCTTCATCGAATGTGAGCACGGCGCGTTTGCGCGAAGGATCGATGCTCTCCTGCCGCTTACGGGTGATCCCTTCCGCATCGAGATCGACAACAACCAGCGACAGCCCGCGTTCGCCAACCTCCTCGCCGGTGCGTACAAGGACGAGGGCCGCGTCTGCATCCATTCCATCCGGTACAGCGATTTTCGTTCCGCTGATTCGACCTGCGCGCAACCATGTGCGGATCGATTTCGGCGTGACCGCGCCGGCATGCTCGGTCCGCGCCAATGTTCCAATGCATTCGCCTTGGGCGAGTCTCGGCAGATAACGTTGCTTCTGTTGCTCGCTGCCTGAAAGGAGCAGTGCTTCGGCGAACAGGGAAACCGTCGACGAAAACGGCACCGGCGCAAGCACGCGACCCAGCTCTTCCGCGATTACGCACAACTCGAGAGCGCCGAGCCCGAGCCCGCCCCAGCTTTCCGGAATGGCGGTTCCCAGCCAGCCCATGCCAGCGATGCTCTTCCACAGGTCGCGATCGTAACCGGCGTCGCTTTCGAGCACCGCACGAACTCTGCGCGGCGGACATCGGCCGCCAAGAAACTTTCGTGCCTGCTCGCGCAGAAGTTTCTGTTCGTCGGAAAAATCGAAGTTCATTGACGAAAGTGCATGGCCTCGGCGCCCCGGCACGATAGGACGCTTCGCGGCAAAGCGCCAATCCGATCGGCGCCTCCTTTAACCGGCGCTTAAGGCCGCGCCCCTATCTTGGAGCCGGGCAGGCAGAGACCGGACCGGATGAAGGCGCAATTCCACAAGAACCAGCGTGTCTATGTGAAACCGGTGGGCACCTGGGCCATCATCGAGCGCGTGATCCCGCATTGGGCCAAGGGAATCGACGAGCCGCTGCGCGTTTTCTACGACGTGGGCCTCGGGCGCGAATTCGGCGCCGAAGAACTGCAGGCCGAGCAGCCCCTCGCTGAAAATGCCCAGCGTGGCGCCGAGCACTGGCGCGTCATGCGCGCGCGCAACAAGTGGCAGCCGCCGGAGGATTGCCAGCGTCATCCCATTCCCGGCACCTATCCGATCGTGATCACCGGCAACGCCGAGTGGGGCGGCTGGCGCGTGCCCGGCGCGGAATACGATCTCGATCCCGCGCGCATCGAGCGCCAGGCGCGGCTGATCGCGAGCGCACCCGCACTCGAAAGCTTCGCCGGGGAACTGATCGACTGGGCGCGCAAATCGGGCGAGGAAATGCCGTCTGCTCTCGCTGATCTCGCGCACCAGGCGCAGGACATCCTCACCGATATCAAGGGCGACAACTAGTCCCGATTCCGAAATTCGCATGATCGCTCGATCGGGCAAATTTCAGAACGCAAGAAACGAATTCAACTTATTGATTCCTAGTGTCGTTTTGCTTTCGAACGTGGCCGGGACACCGCTATCAAGATGAAGCGGACTTCGAAACCAAGACAGAGCCCGCTTTTTCCCACTGTCGAATACGCGTAAGAGGGCTGGCCAAAATCCCCTGCGAGGAGCCTCATGCGCACCGAAGAGCCGCGCGCCGTTCGTCTGAAGGATTACCATCCGCCTGACTATCGGGTGCGCGAGATCGCGCTCGATTTTGCGCTCGATCCGGAGAAAACACGGGTCAAGGCGCGATTGCAGGTGGAGCGGATTGCGGACGCCCCCACGCCGCTCGTACTCAATAGCGAGCGGCTGAAGCTCGTTTCGATTGCGCTCGACGGCCGTTCCCTTCAGCCGGAGCAATATATCGTCGGCGCGGAAACACTGACCATCGAAAATCCGCCCGCGCGATTCGCGCTCGACGTCGAAACCGAGATCGCACCGGGCCAAAACACCACGCTCGAAGGGCTTTACCTCGCGAAGGGAATCTTCTGTACGCAATGCGAAGCGGAGGGATTCCGCTGCATTACCTATTTTCCCGACCGGCCCGACATTCTCGCCATCTATACGACGCGCATCGAAGCAGACAGAAAAGCGCTGCCCGTGCTCCTGTCGAACGGCAATCCCGTCGAGCACGGCGACCTTCCGGGCGGCCGCCACTACGCCGTATGGCACGATCCCTTTCCGAAGCCCTGCTATCTCTTTGCACTGGTCGCGGGCGACCTCGGCCACATCGCCGATGAATTCGTCACCATGTCGGGCCGGCAGGTGGCCTTGCGCATCTATGTCGAACACGGCAACGAGGAGCGTGCCCGCTACGCCATGGATTCACTCAAGCGCGCCATGCGCTGGGATGAGGAAGCGTACGGCCGCGAATACGATCTCGACATCTTCATGATCGTGGCAGTATCCGCCTTCAACTTCGGCGCCATGGAGAACAAAGGCCTTAACATCTTCAACGACAAGGTGCTGCTCGCCAGTCCCGAAACGGCGACGGACGATGACTACGCGCGCATCGAAGGCGTTGTCGCGCATGAATATTTTCACAACTGGACCGGCAACCGCGTCACCTGCCGCGACTGGTTCCAGCTGTCTTTGAAGGAGGGGCTGACGGTTTTCCGCGACCAGAGTTTTTCGGCCGCGATGCGCTCGCCCGCGGTCAAACGCATCGACGACGTCCGCCAGCTCAGGCTGCGGCAATTCCAGGAGGACGCCGGCCCACTCGCCCACCCGGTGCAGCCACAGTCGTATATTACCATCGACAATTTCTATACGGGGACAGTGTACGAAAAGGGCGCCGAAGTGATCGGCATGCTCAAGACGCTGGTCGGCGAAGAAGGCTATCGCAAAGCAACCGATTTGTATTTTGCACGGCACGACGGGCAAGCGGCGACAGTCGAGGATTGGGTGAAATGTTTCGAGGATGCCTGTGGCCGCGATCTCGCGCAGTTCCGCCTCTGGTACGCGCAATCCGGCACGCCCGGGATCGAAGCGCGCGGCGAATATGATTCTGAACGGAAAACCTATGCGCTGACACTCAGGCAAAGTCTCGGACCGACGCCAGGTCAGCCGGTGAAGAAGCCGATGCACATGCCGGTCCGCCTCGGGCTGCTGGCGAAAAGCGGCCGTGGGCTTCCGCTGACCCTTGACGGCGAAAATGCGATCGGCCCCGAAGAGCGCGTGCTTGAATTGCGAGACAGCGAGCAGCGGTTCCTCTTCGTCAATGTCGACGAGCCGCCGCTTATCTCCGTCGGGCGGCGATTTTCCGTACCCGCCAACGTCCGGGCCGACATGCCGCGCGGCGAACGCGCGGCCCTCATGGCGCGCGATGCCGATCCGTTCAACCGCTGGGAGGCAGGACAGACGCTTGCGCGCGAGATCATGCTCGAGATGGCGGCAGCCGCACGCTCCGGCCGCACCGTCTCACCCGATCCTGTCATCGTCAAAGCCATGGGAGATGTGATCGCGCGCGCGGGCGAGGATCGCGCCTTCGCTGCCGAGATGCTGCTTCCGCCGCTCGAAAGCGAACTTGCGCTCGCCGTCCAGCCCGCCGATCCCGAGGCGATCCACCCCGCGCGAACTGCCTTTATCCGGGCGATCGCCGATGCGCACAGGAGCCGGTTCGAAGAGCTGTACAATTCGCTCGCTTCCAAGGCCACCTTCAGTCCGGATGCGGAATCGGCCGGCCGGCGCGCTCTGCGCAATGCGTGTCTCCGGTATCTCACCGCCTCCGACGACGAAGGGGCGGCGCGCCTTGCCGACGTGCATTATCGGGGCGCGTCGAACATGACCGACACCATTGCGGGGCTCGCGCAGCTCGTGCGCATGGATTCGCGCCGGCGCGAAGACGCGCTCGCGCATTTCCACGACCGGTTCCGCAACGACGCGCTGGTTCTCGACAAATGGCTCGCGCTGCAAGCAGTGTCACCGCTGCCGGGCACCGTCGATGGCGTACGCGCGCTGATGCAGCATCCGTTCTTCGACATCAAGAACCCAAACCGCGTGCGGGCGCTGATCGGCGCCTTCTCCGGAAACCACCTGCGTTTCCATGCGGCCGACGGCCGGGGCTACGCGCTTGTCGGCGAAACCCTGCGCACGCTCGACGGCATCAATCCACAGGTCGCCGCGCGCATGGCGGGCGCGTTCGAGAACTGGCGGCGCTACGATGCCGGGCGGCAGGCGCTGATGCGCGCCGAACTCGAAGCGATGCTGGCAATGCCGAACCGCTCCTCGAACGTCTTCGAAGTCGCGACGAAGATGCTCGGGTGACAATCAGTAACTGTAATCGGGTTTTCTACGTTCCGCCGATCTTCTTCCAGTCTTCGTCGCTGTCCTCGACAACGACCGTCACGTAGCAATAGCCAAGCCGGTAATGGAACAGGCGGCTCCTCACTCTGCCGGAAAGCGGCACATTGCGCATGCCCGGATTGTCGCCCGGCACACAGACATGATCGCCGATATTGGGCACCAGCGCGAACTGGTGTTCTTCGAGCTCGACATCGACGACGTAGGAGTTGTCCGAAGGCGTGGCTGCGCCTTTCGCGAGATAGCGAAAATCGATTCCGTATTTCATGGCGCAAAGGCCTCCGTGCGGCGTCCACCAACATCCTCGCAATTTCGGAGCCCCTTGGGAAGCGCGGGGATCCGCTGGCTGCATCGACAGGGAT
Source organism: Rhizomicrobium sp. (assembly GCA_036264415.1). Taxonomy (GTDB): domain Bacteria; phylum Pseudomonadota; class Alphaproteobacteria; order Micropepsales; family Micropepsaceae; genus Rhizomicrobium. The sequence continues at coordinate 159,269 of DATAQZ010000038.1, forward strand.
TCGACGATCCGCATAATGGGTGATTCGCGAATCACTTGAGGCTTCGATGCCGCAAGCCCAGGCTGCCGCCGGCGGAGTCGCAGGCCTAAGCCTCCTGCGCAGGTTCCGCGGTTCGGCAAACCGGGTGCGGGTGACGACGATCGTCTGCCTCGTGCTCATCTGCGGCAGCTTTGCCTCGACTGGCGCGATCGAGATGCGCAACGACCGCGCTCGTGCGGTCGCACAGGCGACCGCGTTCGGCGCACGCCGAGCCGAGGAGATCGCCGCCGATCTGGGAGCGACGCTCGACCGCTATGCCGCGATCGGCAGCGCCTTTGCGAATGCCGCGACGAGCCCGGAAACTTCGGCCGCGCTTGCCGAAGCTGGCGGCGCGGCGCTCAGAAATATTGTCGTGCTCGATGCGAACGGCGCGCCGCAGTCGGAAATGCTCCGGACGCCGGGTAACCTTTTGCCGCTCGAGCCCAACAGGCTTGCCGCGGCACACGGGCGACGGATCGCGTTTGCCTCGCACGACGGACAGAGCCTTCTCCTTCTCTCGGCCGCCAACCAGCACCTTGTTCTTGTGCAGATCGATCCCGCGCGCCTGTTCCGCGAAGCGGGAATGGCAGACGCCGCGCTAGCGACGCCTTCCGGCCGGCTCCTCGCGCTTGGATCGGGCTGGCGCGAAGCACCCGCCCCCGCCTCGCTCGCGCTCGGGCATGCGACTTCCGATTCCCGTCGAGCCGATTTGCCCAGTGGTACGCGCCTCCTCTCGCTGGCAAAACTTCCGCGATGGCCGTTGATCGCGGTCGCCAGCCACCCGCTGAAGGAAGCGCTCGGCGCCTGGTACGGCGCGCTGCCGCTGTACTTCTTCTTCATTCTGGGCCCGTCGGTCGCGGGGGCAGCCCTCGCCGTTGTGTTCGTGCGGCTGTTCGAAAAACAGGCGCGCGCAGCCGCTGCCCTCCAATCCCTGCGCTCGACCAAGCCCGACGAAGCGCGGCTGCTCGTGCGCCTGGCCGACGCCGAACGCCGTGCGGCGGAAAGCGAGCGCGCCAAATCGCGGTTCATCGCGCAGGTCAGTCACGAATTGCGAACGCCGCTCAACGCCATCATCGGCTTTGCAGAAAGCATCGAGAGCGGCGTCTTTGGTGCGCCTGGACATCCGAAATATGTCGAATATGCGCGTGACATCGCCGAGGCGGGCCGCGAATTGCATACGAAGATCGGATCGGTGCTCGAATTCGCGGCCGTGCAACGGGGGCGCGACGATGCGCCGTCAGTCGATCGAGCCGCCGCCGTCGATGTCGCGGAGCTGGCCCGTACAAAGTTCGCCGAACGCGCCGCGGGCGCGCAGGCCCGCGGGTTGAAGCTCGTCCTCTCCGCGCCCGAGGCGGCATTTGCGCGGGGCGACGCCAATACCATCGCGCGCATTCTCGCCCATCTGCTGGACAATGCGCTTGCCTATACGCCGAAAGGCGGCACGGTGCGGCTCGAGATCCGCGCCGATGGCCGCGAAGTGTTGATCGGCGTGCGTGATACGGGAGAAGGTTTCTCGACCGGCGAGCGCCTCCGCGCCGGCGAGCCGTTCCAGCGCTTTCCGCGCAAGGCCTCGCGCGGCGGCATGGGGATGGGGCTTGCGATCGCCATGGGGCTTGCGCGCCGTGTCGGCGCGACGATCAGCGTTTCCAGCGTTTCCGGCGACGGTACGCTCGCGCTCCTCCGCCTCTCCGCCGCCGACAAATAAAGTCTGATCCCCGCGCAGGCGTGATGCGTCGAGCCGGAAGTCAGGGACGCCGGTGTACGTTCTTCACGGGTTCCCCGCGGGGAATGGCACTGTTTTGGCAACCGCTATTCAAATTCGCGATGAAGTTGCGAGTTCTGCGGAGTCTGCGTTCTCCTCCGCGTCCTCTGCGTCAAGTTTCTCTTTCACTTGGAAAGCATCGGGCGGCCTTCGTGGGCGACGAGGAGATCGTGCATGTCGTTGGCATGTTCTTCCTCGACACTGAGGATTGCTTCGAGCATCACCCGCGTCGCGGGATCGTCGTCGCCGAAATAGCGGATCAGCTCGCGATAGTGGTCGACGGCGATGCGCTCGGCGATCAAATTCTCCTTGATCATGTCGATCAGATTCTCGCCTTCCGCATATTGCGACGCCGAACGCGACAAGAGGCCTTCCGGATTGAAGTTCGGTTTGCCGCCGAGCTGGTTGATGCGCTCGGCCACCGTCATCACATGCTCCTGTTCGTCTTTCGCATGCTCGGCAAATTCCTTCTTGACGCCTTCGCTGGAAATCCCCGTGGCCGCGATCGCATGCATGGTGTAGCGCAGCACGCAAACGATTTCCGTCGCTAAGACCGACTGCAGGATGTCGATGGTACGATTGACGTCGCCGCCGTAGGTTTCGGTGACATCGCCGGACTCGAGATTGCGGCGGGCGCGCTCGCGCAGGGTCTTTACGTCGGTCAGGAACGGCTTGGACGAACCGTTGGTGTCGGGCATGATCCTCTCCATTGTGGAAAGCCGTACGCGATGGGACAGAGGAAAATAACGCAAAAATAACGCGCCAACCGGCCTTTCGGATCATCGTCAGCCCGGGTGGAACTCAGAAGTGGTCCATCCAGAAAACGGCACAAAGCGCGGCGATGATCGCCGGCGATGTACGGAAACCGGGGGCTTTTAGCGGGGACAGAGTGAAAGTTCCCCCCTCCCTCATTTGATCTGTACGGCATCATATGATCGGAATCGACGTGAAAAAACTGCTTGTTTTCGAGGAACAATTTCACTATCTCTGTGTTTGCCCACGCCGGTGAGCGAAGGGGCCCGAGAGGCAGCAGGCAGAGCCGCGCCCGACGGTAGTACCGCCCGAACCAATAAATGGTTGGTGGGGCGGTGTTCACGAAACAACAACAAACGGGAGCGTGCCCTGCAGACAACCGACACGCGCCTTCCAGGCGCGAGCCCCTATTCTGCACAAATTCATGGCATGAAATGCATGCCGGGAATTGTCCGCCAGTTCGGCGCCAAGATACAGGGGGACCGCTCGGGCGCGAGCGCGCTCCTGCAAGGCGTTGCCAAGCTCACTTTCATGACGGGGATTGCCGCCGGCATTCTCTTGGCCTGGCAGGGCATCACGCTGCAGGTGCAGATGTTTTCGGTGCGCCCCGATTCCTTCACCTCCTGGATGCAACACGCCTGGACGGCGGCGGTACGGAGCATCGAAGCGCCGCTTCCGCGAACGACGTTTGGGCAGGAACAGCAGATGAGCGCCAGCCAGCTGATCAATCGCTGGACACCGGTGATCACCGAGGCGTCGGCGCGCTTCAACGTTCCCGCGACCTGGATTCGCGCCGTTGTACAGATGGAAAGCGGCGGCCGCACCATGATCGGAGAGAACAGGCCGATCGTTTCGCACGCAGGCGCCATGGGTCTGATGCAGCTGATGCCCGGCACCTACAAGCTGATGAGGGCGCAGTTCAAACTCGGCGCCAACCCGTTCAATGCGCGCGACAACATCTATGCCGGTGCCGCCTATCTGCATCAGCTTTATCAGCACTACGGCTACCCCGCGATGTTTGCCGCCTACAATGACGGCCCCGGACATCTCGACGATCGGCTCGGGCGGGGACGGCTGCTGCCGCTCGAAACCCGCAATTACGTGAAGCGAATCGTCACCGCACTGACCGGTGGTTCGGCGAAGGACGCCAATCCCGCCGCACTTCAAGACGGCACGACCGCCAAGTTCACGCGGCCCAACGGGACACCGGTCGCGGTGAAGCTCGCCGACATTACGGCGGTGCGCGTGCCCTTCCGCGGCGAATATCCGGCCGGCGTCAACGCCGTCGTTACCGAGGGCAAAGTCAGCCAGGCCGTGCGCGAAACCTACGACACGGTCAAAGCGGCGATGCTCGAACACGGCGCGCTGGGTCAACCGGCCTCGGGCCAGGCGTCGCGGTTTGCAGCGCTGCTCGCACCCAACCTGATCGCCGCCCGCTCGCCCGCCGGGTCGAAGGACCGGCGGCACGAGCAGCACCGGCATGTGGCGGAGCACCACCGCGCCCATGCCGAGTTCCGCCTCGCGGACGGGGCCATTCGCCTCCATCCGGTCTCCCACCACAGCCATTCCTAGCGGCCTCGTCTCCAGGGGGCTAAAATTGCCGGGCTCCGAAGGGAGTCCGGCAATTGCTTTTTTCATTCCATCGCGCGTCCCTTCTCGCGCTCGTGCTTTTGCTCGCCGCCGCCTGCGGCCCGCAACAACCGCACGGCGGCCATGGCGTATTCGGCATGCGCCACGGGCTGCACGGGATCGGTCTCGCCACGCGCGTGGCGCGCCTCGGCATGCACGGGACGCGGGGGCGCGGCGGCTTTCGCCGCGCCTGTGCCGATGATGTGGCGCGCCTCTGCCCCAACGCAAAGGATCGGCGCGACGAGCGCCAGTGCCTGGAAGGCAAGCAAACGTCCTTGAGCGCGGAGTGCCGCGACGCCCTCAATCGACGTCGCGGAACAGCCCGCTGATCTCTCATCGCGCCCGCGGGAGCCCGTGGCCGGTTTCGAGCAGCGTCTTCAGACTAGACAGGATCATCGGCCAGCCCTGCGACACGGCTTCGATCATCGCCTGCCCCGCCGCCGGCGCTTCATGGGTGACCGTGAGTTTCGTCACCTCGCCCGAGGGCACGATTTCGTACGTACAACGCGTGAAGCCCGCCGCCTTCAATTCGGGGCGAAATTCGTTGCGCCATTTGATGACAATCTTCCGCGGCCGTTCGGCTTCGAGGACTTCGCCCATATCGGCAATGCCGATGTCGGGCATGTGCAATGTCCAGGAGGCGCCGGGCTTCCATTCCGAATCCTGATGGCCGCCGTACCAGTATTGGCGCTGGAACTCCGGTGTGGTGAGGGCATCCCAGATCTTCTCGGGCGTTGCACGAATGTACGTGACGTACACAAATTTGGCATCGCTCATGTTTTCTTTCCTTCCAGCTTGTGTTTGAGGTCCGACAGCGCATCGAGGCGCGTCCGTTCGAATTTGCCGATCCAGCGTTCGGCGATGCCGTTGATCGGCACGGGATTGATGAAATGCAGCTTCAGGCGGCCTTGCTTCCGGGTCGCGATGAGATTGGCCGCTTCCAGAAGCCGAAGGTGTTTCGTCACCGCCTGACGCGACATCGCCAATCCTTCGCAGAGTTCGCCGAGACTCTGGCCGTTATGGGCACGAAGCCGGTCGAGCAGACGCCTGCGACTCTTGTCCGCCAAGGCCTTGAACACCCGGTCCATGCTCATGCCGCTAATATGCAACCATTTGGTTGCATGTCAAGAGCGGAGCGCGGACTCGCTGAGCTTTAGTTTTTCTCGACCGCGCATGCATTGCGTGGGGGATGCCCCCGCGTCCGGCCGAAGGCCGGAGCGAGGATAAACTCCGCACCGGAGGGGGCACTTGGAACGCGCCGCATGCTTTGCCCCCTCCACCGCTTCCGCCTTCGCGCTGCGCGCTTCGGCGGACACGTCGCGGTCCCCCTCCCCCATCTCGCTTCGCTCAACGGGGGAGGAAAATAAACAGGGCCCATTTTTTTGTTTCTTCCCTGCTTTTCTCCCTGCAGCAGGGAGGATTGGCGTTGCGCCTTTTCCTCACGGCGGCGCGGGCTTTGGGGGCTCGTTCATGGCGCGCGCCGCGGCGGCCTTGACCTTCTCGATCTGTTCCCAGTCGCCTTGTTCCTCGAGACGCGCCAGCCGCCGGCGAAGTTCGTCTTTGTGCGGACCCTCCATCGGCTCCTCCGCCGCGGGCGCCGCTTCCGGCGTGGTTGTCCACACGCCGTCAGAATTCCAGTCCCAAGGGATGGCGTCGGCGATTTCCTCGCCGTCCCCGCTTTCCTCCTCGCCCGCCCAGTCGATCAGCGACATCACCGTCTTCAGGGGTGTCGCCTTGCACTTACCCGCTTCGAGCACCAGCCCGCGGACGAGCAGGCCATAACCGGTCTTGGGCGTGCATTTTTCCAGGACTGCCGGATCGGCCCGGAGCGCCGCTTCGAGCCCCTCCCTCAAGATCGCCTTCATGTGCCGGCGCCTCTTCTTGATTCCCGAACCACCATTCGCGGCGCCCGCCGCTCCGCCTTGACCGTTCGCACGCGCCTGCATCGCTTAAGCCTCGAACCATCTCTGGTCCGATGCTAAACGGATACGGTTATATTGTCAACCGTATTGGGCTACCCCCTTCCCGCAATCTCGCTCCCGATCGGGAATATTTACCGCTTTTCCGTCTCCCATGAATCGCGGCGCAAGCTGCCGCGCCGCGGGTGTATTGCGTGGGGAGGTGGTGCCCCCGCGACAGGCCGAAGGCCGGCGCGAGGATAAACTCAGTACCGGAGGGGGTAACTGGCGCGGTCGCAGTGCTTGCCCCCTCCACCGCTTCCGCCTTCGCGCTGCGCGCTTCGGCGGACACGTCGCGGTCCCCCTCCCCCATGTCGCTTCGCTCGACGGGGGAGGAAACTCAACGCGAAACGTCGGTGCGGCGCCCGCCCGGTGGACGGCCGCGCGGTGCCGTACCAGAATGATTTTCCGGCCTCGGCGGGGAACATGACCATGCGCACGCTCGTGCTCGCATTGACCACAGTCGCGCTCATCGGATGCGAGGCACCGCCGGCGGCGAAGGTTCAGCAGGCGCTGCAGGCTTACGTCCGGTGTATGCACAGCGCGGCACGCGCGCTGGACGATCATCGTTCCGAGGCGTCCGCCATCGCCGCAGCGGTCGCCAGCAAATGCAGCGGCGAACGCCCCGTTACCGCCACGACGCTGAGCGACCTGCCGCAGGAAATCACCATGGCCACGACCGTCGTTCTCGACGAACGCAACAGGAATGCGAAATAGCGGGGCGCCATTTTGGCTGTGATGTTCACATTCCGCCCAACCAAGGCGCAGCGGGAGTCTGCGCTGTCAACGTCACGAGAACGCCGGGCGCGCTTGGTTAGTCCCGTCAAAAAAGAATTGTCATCCCCGCGAACGCGGGGACCCAGATGCATAGAACGGGAAGCAAACGCGCGAACTGCACCCATCCGCTTTTGAAAGGCGGGATCACCGCTGGTGCCCCTCCTTTGCCTTCAAACATCTGGGTTCCCGCGTTCGCGGGAATGACAATTTTATGTTTGGAGGATCACTTCGGATCCGACGACCCAAACTGGCTGCCAGCTGATACTCTTGTAGCCGCGTCCAATCCTAGACGATCGCGCCAAAGAGCTTTCCGATTCCGGCGGTGATGGCAATCGCGAGTGCGCCCCAGAGCGTCACGCGGAGCATCGCGCGCAACACGGGAGCGCCGCCCGTACGGGCGCCGAGCGCGCCCAGGAACGCAAGGAACGCCAGCGAAGCGATCGGTACGGCATAGAGAACCGCATCTCTTGGGGACAGTATGGCGGTGACGAGCGGCGCTGCGGCGCCTGCCGAAAACGTCGCGGCCGACGTGAACGCGGCCTGGATGGGCCGTGCAATGGCGATTTCGGAAATCCCCAGCTCGTCCCGGGCATGCGCAACGAGCGCATCTTTGGCCATCAGTTGTTGCGCCACCTCGCGGGCCAGCGCCGGCTCGACGCCGCGCTTCGCATAGATGGCCGCGAGCTCGCGCAGTTCGGCATCCGGATAACGCCGCAGTTCCTCGCGCTCGCGGGCGAGGTCGGCATTTTCCGTGTCTGCCTGCGAACTGACTGAGACATATTCGCCGGCCACCATGGACATCGCGCCCGCAACGAGCGCTGCGATCCCCGCGATCAGGACCTGGTTTCTTCCCGCAGCTGCCGCCGCGACGCCGACGATCAGACTCGCCGTTGAAACAATTCCGTCGTTTGCACCCAATATTGCGGCACGCAACCAGCCGATCCGCTGCACGACATGGTGTTCGCGATGCGATCTGAGGCGAGTCACGTGTCCGCCTGCCCTGGTGCTGTGGCTTCGAGGTTTCCCCCGGCCATGGTGAAAAAAAGAGGCCGCGGAAAATCACAATACATTGTCATGGCCCGTGAATGCGGGCCACCCAGGTGCGTGTAACGGGACCGAGGGAATTCACCACTCCGTGCCCTCTGTGCCTCCCTGGTGCCCATCAATGTCGACGCAAGTCCCGCTATCACCTAGGTGGCCCGCACTCCGGCGGGCCATGACAATTAGGGGAGCGCGCGCGAAGCGTTGAGTGTGTGCTTCGTTTCCAGCCGCAGCGCATGCGGCTGTTTCCCGCAAATCCGCTGTCACCATACTGTGACGATTGTCGGAGAGGCTGCCTCGAGCGGAGTGGGGCGGCGGGATGGGACGGTATCCGACAAGAGTGCCACGGGCGACGCGCTTTGTCGTCTGCGCAGCGTTTTTCCTGTTGATGCCGGCGCCCTTCGCAGCCGCGCAAAACGATCCCCATCCGTCCACCATCGAAACCGTTACCGTGACCGCGCCGCGCTGGCGCGAACAGGCGCTGAAGGCCAAGGAGGCCGCGCCGAACGTCGTTGAAATCCAGCCGGTGCAGGAAATCCGGAAGCTGCCCGACGTGAACGTCGCAGAGGCTCTGCAGCGCTTGCCCGGCATCTCCATGGAAGCCGACAGCGGCGAAGGCCGCTTCGTCAATATCCGCGGCATGGACGCGGATCTGAACGGCACGACCTTCGACGGCGTGACGCTGATGCCGTCCAATCAGGCCTCGCCGCAGGGCGGCGCGCGCGCCGTTGCGTTCGACGCCTTCCCGTCCGGGGTCATCGGCGGTGTCGAAATCATCAAATCGCTGACACCCGACATGGACGCCGAAGGTCTTGGCGGCGTGGTCAACATCCTGCCGCGCGGATTGCCGGCCGGCGGCGCGAGCTTCCTCGATGCGGGCGTCGGCTCCGGTTACGAGCCGCTGCGCGACCGTCCGCTCTGGCAGGGGGACGTGACCGGCGGGACGAGCCTCGACGAGAGCGGCGACATCGGCGACGGCGGACCGTTCAGTCTGGTCGGCACCTATGGCTATGAGGAAGACCACCGCGGCATCAACGATATCGAGGAAGACTACTCGCTCGATCCGGAGCCTTATAACAACCCGCAACTCGCGAAGATCTTCAGCGACGTACAATACCGCTGGTATGAATATCACCGCATCCGCCAGGGCGCGGCGGGGAACTTTTCCTGGTCGCCGAACCCGACCAACGAGTTCTTCCTGCGCGTCCTCCATGCCGGCTACACAGAATATGCAGAGAAACACGAGCTGGTTCTGCAGAATCTCGATGGCTGCCTGAACGACACGCCGCCGGACTGCTACATTTCCCGTGGCGCCGGCTTCAACGCGCCCTACGCCATTCCGCTGCAGAATTTCACCGATTCCGCCGAGCATGTCGGCAACGATCTCATCGAATTCGGCGGGCATTCGCGGTTCGGCACGCTCCTCGTCGACTATCGCGGCGCCTGGAACCGCGGCCACGACGATTTCCCGACCAATTGGGGCGGAGGTTTTGCCACGACCAGCTTCGTTCCGCTCACCTACAACAACCTGATTTCGGCGTCGCACCCGACATGGAATTCGCCCGTCAATCTCGCCAATTCCGCGCTCTATGCGTTCGGCCTCGATGCCGCCAATCCGGATGATCCGATCAACACCAGCTACCTGCAGAACGCGCCCAGCATCAGCCACGACGAGGAATGGTCCGGCGCCGTCGACGTTACGCTGCCGCTCGACGCCGAGGATCTCCCCGGGCGATTGAAGTTCGGCAGTCAGATTCGGCTGCGCTCGCGCCTCGACACCATGGACCAGATGACCTTCGAGCCGCTGAGCCCTGTTTCGCTCACCGGCCTGACGGTTGGCCCCAACATCATCTATTACGACAACATGTACAACATCGGGCCCAATCTCAATGCGCATGCCATCGAGACATTGCCGGGACTCTATCTCGTCGATCCCGGCAGCCCGGGGAATTTCGACGCGAACAGCGATTATGCTACCAATCAGCAGGCCTACCAGAACGATTCCGAGAACGTGTTCGCCGGTTATGCCATGTACACGACGGACTTCGGACCATGGGGCGTGATCGGTGGCGTGCGCGTGGAATCCACCGACGGCACCTATCGCGCGTTTTCGCTGATTACGCAGCCGGATGGCAGTCTGGAGCTGGTACCCAACGTCAACCGGCAGAACTACACCGACGTGTTTCCCTCGCTGCAGGGAAAATATCGGCTGGACGATGATACGCTTCTGCGCCTCGCCTTCTCCACGGCGATCGCGCGGCCGGGGTTCAACCAGATCACGGCCGCCAAGACGATCGACTACGTCAGTTGCGCGCCCGACATCTGCATCTCGGAAGGCAATCCGGGCCTGAAACCGACGACGGGCGACAGCCTCGACGCGACCGTCCAGCACAGCTTGCCGAACGGCGGCGTCATCTATGGCGGTCTGTTCTACAAATACTTCCAGAACTACATCGTACCGACCGTGGATATCACGCCGAACGGGAACGGCAGCAACACCATCACCAGCGGCTTTTCCAATATTGGCCGCGCGCTGACCCAGGGCGCCGAAGCCGCCTATACGCAGTATTTCACCTTCCTGCCGCAGCCCTTCGACGGCTTGGGGATCGACGGCAACCTGACATTCAATTATGCGCGGGGCGACATTCGACCCAACGGCTGGAAGCAGCTGCCGCAGACCTCGCCCTGGAACTACAATCTCGAACTGCTTTACGAAAAAGCGCCGGTGAGCCTCCGCCTTGCAGCCTCCTATGTGTCCACCAATCTTTGGGTCGTCGGGCCGGACCCGACGCAGGACCAGTATTCGCAAGCCCGTTTCCGGCTCGATTTCGGCTCGACCTACGACATCACCGGGAATGTGCAGGCCTACTTCAATATCAAGAACCTGACGAACACCATTCTGGAGTTTACCCAATCGCGCAGCCAATATTATCCTGTCCAGCGCGAGTTCTACGGTCCCACCTACTTCTTCGGCCTGCGCGTCGCGCTCGGGCCCGAAGGATTTGCCTCGCTCAACAGGGAGGATGACGATTGAGATGTTCGGTGTGGCCCATTGCGGGCGCGATTCTCTTCATGGCCGCCGCGGGCGCGCGCGCCGATCAGGATTCGGCGATGCCGCGGTACGCGCACATTGTCGTCATCATCGAGGAAAACCATACCGCCGATCAGATCATCGGCAGCGCCGCGGCTCCCAACATCAACCGGCTGGCGAAAGACTACGGTTACGCCTCGAATTTTTATGCGGAACGGCATCCGAGCGAACCAAATTATGTTGCAATCGTCGGAGGCGACACCTTCGGCATCGCCGATGACGACGCCTTCTGGTGCAAGCCGAAACAGATCGTGGCGGGATGTCCGCACGCGAACAGCGCGGGGTACGTCGATCACACGGTAACGGCGCCAGGCCTGACGGACCAGCTCGCGTCACACGCGCTTTCCTGGAAGGGGTATTTCGAGAGCATTCCCGAGCCCGGTTCGCGCGTCTGGCGCTGGCCGGCGGAATCGAGCCCGGTTCCCGGCAAGCCGCTCGCGCTCTATGCCTCGAAGCACAACGGTTTCATCAATTTTCGCTCCGTACAGGCGGATCCGGCCATCGCGAGCCACATCGTCGGTTTCGATGCGCTCGATCGCGACATTGCCGGCAACACCCTGCCCGCTTATGCGCATGTGGTTCCCAATCAATGCAACGACATGCATGGCCTGCACGGCCGCGAGGTTCCGGCGGATTGCGTAAAAGGGGAGGCGTTGGTGAAACGCGGCGACGCGCTGGCCGGCGTGCTCGTCGACAAGCTGATGCATAGCGCGGCCTGGAATGCGGCCGGCAACTTCGCCATCGTGATCACCTTCGACGAGAACGACGACGACACGCCGACGCAGCATCCCGTCGCGTGCTGCGGCGGCGGTCCCGGCGATCCGCACAATCCCGGCGGCGGCTGGATTCCGACCATCGTCATCACCAATCACGGGCCGCGGCATCTCACCGACCCGACGCCGTACAACCACTATTCGCTGCTTCGCACGACCGAAGCGGCCTTCGGCATCAGCGATTATCTCGGCCATGCCGCCGACGCGGCAAAGGGCGTCAGGACGATGGCGCCGCTCTTTGCCGTCGCAACGCAAAAATAATTGTTGGCCGTACGATGCTGCGCCGCCTTGGCACGCGTGCATTCACTGCCCCCTCCACCGCTTCGCGGTCCCCCTCCCCCACGCGAAGCGTGGGGGAGGAAAAACTCGCTCGATGCGGGGAAATGATGTGCCAGACCAAATCCGCTAGAGCGAGACTCGTTGAGATGGAATCAGCCTCACCCTTCGACAGGCTCAGGGTGAGGCTTTTCTTTGGCCCTCATCCTGAGCTTGTCGAAGGATGAGGGTGACCGCGTTTGAACGGATCACGCTCTAGCGCGCGGGGCCGGTTGGGGAAAACGGGTGGTAACGGCCGCGGAAAAAAATCAGCGGCGCGCCTTTGTCGCGGAATGCAAACTGCACAACCCGGCCCAGCAGCACCGCGTGATCGCCGCCGTCGTACACGGCTTCGCGCCGGCATTCGAACACCGCCAGTGCATCGGCAAGCGCGGGCGCGCCGCTCCGCGTCTCGAGAAGCGGAATTCCATCGAGCCGGTGTTCCCCCGGCCTGGCGAGGCGCGACGAGACTTCCGCATGCGTGGCGTCAAGCACGCTGACGGTAAAAACCTCGGCTTTGACGAAGGTCTCGAAGCGCTGTGAACGGCGTTGCATGCACCACAGGATCAACGGCGGCTCGAGCGAAACGGCGGCAAAAGAATTGACCGTAATGCCCATGGGATGACGCGCCGCGGTGCGCGCGGTGACGAGCGTGACACCGGTCGGAAAACATCCGAGCGCATTGCGGAACGCGCGCGTGTCGAAAGCCAATTTCTCGCATCCCTTGCCGGGCCCGGCGGCAAATATCACCAAAACGCCTGGTTGGCGAATTTGTGACACGTTATAGTTTGAATCGCGTTCAGCGGGCACCAGTGCATGAACCATCCGAATTGGATCGCGCCCGCGCCTCATCCTTCGACAAGCTCAGGATGAGGCCAAAAGAAAAAACCTCACCCTGAGCCTGTCGAAGGGTGAGGCTGATTCAGTCCGGACAAATCCCGCACCAACGCCCCAGCCAAGACGGCATGGCTTATCGCTCATCGGCTAGAGCGGGATGCGCTCAGCTCCCTTCGGCCGGCTCAGGGTGCCGAGCGACTCTGGAGTCGCAGATGTTCTACTGCGGCGGATTGGCGATCAGATACGGCATGCCGTCATTCACGTACGATTTTTCGTGCCAGATCGTCGATTTAAAACCTGACGGCAAGCCCGACTGCAGTTGCGTGGTTGTCAGTCCGGTTATCCCGGGATCGTTCTTCTTGTTGCCGGCGCCCTGGTCCGGGTTGGAAATTTCGCTCGTGGTTTCATCCCAGTAACAGTCGGTCAGGTGCCCGCTGGGCGCCTCGTCGAAACCGATGAAGCCGCCGAGCGTGCTGCCGCTTGGCCCGGATACCGTGCCGGTCGAATAGGAGTCACTGATATAATCATAACTCGCACCGACCAACCCGCCGGCCTCGCCGCCGTACACGGAACCGGTCGCGTACGAATTGACGATTCCGCTTCCATTCGAGCCTCCGACAAGGCCGCCCACCTCGGCATCGGCGTTGCCGCTGACCGAACCCGTCGCCCACGAGCTTTCGATCGTGCCATAATTCCCACCGACGAGTCCTCCACCGGATCCCGGATTCTCCGTCGCAACAATGACGGTTCCCGATGCCCGCGAGTACTCGACAATGCCGGGCAGACTGAAACAGTCCGAACAATTGTAGCCGACCAAACCTCCAACGGTTTCACCCTCGACCGTTGCTGCTGCGTTGCCTTGCCTGACCGTTCCGTAGTTGAGTCCTACGAGGCCGCCCACAAAGCCGGACGCCGAAAGACTCCCCTGGACATAATCGTTCAGAAGATAGCCGTCATTCAGACCGGTGATGCCGCCAAGGCTGTAGATTGCCTTCATGTTCACGTGGCTGAGACGGAGGCTTCCGACATAACCGGGATTCTTGATCTCCCGGAACAGTCCCACGTCGTCGCTTTGATTCGCATCGTTCACGGAAAGGTACGAAATAATGTTTCCCAGTCCGTTCAAGCGGCCGGTGAACGTCGTCGAAACCGGAGACGAATTGTAAGTTCCGTCTTTGCCGGCACTGTAGTCATTCGCAAGCGCGTAATCGCCGCCGGGATGGGCAGCGACGGCGTTGGCAAGATCCTTGACCGTATTCACGAGCGTGTACGGCGCACCATCGATGGTCAGCTGGCTTGAAAGGAACGAAAAGGCGACCCGGCCTTTGCTGCCGAACACGAAAATCCCCCCTTTGCCGCCGTCGTTGATCGTGACCGAGAGGCTCCCCAGCCCTGTAACCGAAACGGCCTGGTCCACATTGATGGAGTGATAGGCCGCGAGCGATAGCGCGTTTGGGGATTTCCAGGTGACGGGAGCCACAATCTGTACGTCGATGGCCTGCACGCCGGAACCGGTGGTGGTGACCGTCACGCTGCCCGAAGCCAGAAACGATTCGAGATCACCGGCGTTTAGCACGGCATTCACCGCCGTTGGCGCGCACACGCCTTTCGAACAGCTCATGTTCGCGGTGGCGGCGCTCGAGATTGTCACGGCGGCGTTCGCCGCGGTCGAAAACGCGGCCATCGTCACCACAGCGAGTGCTGTGCGCCCTTTGATCATTCCCCAACTCCTCAAGCTTTGCAGGCGGCGGAAAATAGCACGTCCCGACTGAAAAAAAAGACAGTTCCGGCGCACGGTCGTGTCCTGATTTTGGTTGTCGCTTCGCCTGAGGGAGGGCGCAAACGGACCGGGCGAGAGGAATTACGACGTGCGGAGAAAGCTCTCGCAGCCCGCGCCATACCAACCGGCGATCTGGCCCCGATCGTTGATGCTGTACGGTTCGGGGTCGGTCGAGTTTTGCGGATCGAAGCTGGTGATCTTTCCCGCCGCCGAACGGACAAAGCCGTGAACGTTCGTGCCATCGGACCAGTAGCCCGTCACCGCGCCGCCGCGATTGATGCTGTACACTTCGGTCGCTTGCGATCCCGCAGGATCGAACGCCGTGATCGTGCCGCCGGCCGAACGCACCAAACCGCTGACCGTGCCGCCGCGACGGCGCTGTCTTCGTTGATCGCGTAAGGGTAAGTCTGGCTCGTTCCGGCGACGTCGAAGCTGGTGATCGTGCCGTCTGCGCTCCGCAAAACCGTGCGGGACATAATCGGCCTTGAATAGAATCCGGCGGCCTCTCCCAACCGTAAACTCCAGCGAGGGTTGGGAATCTGTTCAACAAGGAGTGTCAACCCCGCGAAAGCGGGGACCCAGATGTTTGACACCGAAAGCGGAGCACGAACAGTGATGACACGTCTTCAGAACGCTTGCGTGTCTGCCGGTAAGTTTCTTTCCCGCTCTAAGCATCTGGGTCCCCGCTTTCGCGGGGATGACACTTGTGTTTGGGATAAGCGGGAGAAGCCGACCGGCCTTAAACCGACAGCAGACGGTGGAAGAACGAGCGGTAGCGCTGAAGCGCAAGGCGCAGGTCTTCCGTCGAAACATTGTCACCGCGGTCCCATGCGCCTTCCAGGCGCGAGCGTTCCGCCGCGAACGTCTCGGCCAGCGTCTTCATTGTGGTCGCGACGAGATTGTCGGCGCGCTCCACCGCGCGCCGCGGCTCGTCGACAAAGGCAGCCTGGATCGAATCCCATTCTCCGCGCATGCGATCGCAATCCGCTTTCGGGAGAAGGGCTACGCGCTCTTCGTCGTGCGCTCCCGGGCCGCCGTTTTTGCCGTCGTTTTCGCCGCCGTTTTTGCCGTCGTTTTCGCCGTTGTGCGATTTTTGCCAGGCTTCGTCCGGCGCTTCGGTACCGGCGAGATCGGCGGTGGCCAGGGCGCGGTGCTCTGGCGGTCCAGCTTCGCGGTTCTCACTCTGTCTCTCTGCCATGACCAAATCTCCTAGGAAGCCTTTGCGCGCGCCGGCTCTGCGGTGAGCTCATCAAACAGCGCGCGGTAATGAATCATCGCCTGGCGAAGGGCCTCAGTGTCGGCTTCGCCGCGCTGGTGCCTCAGCGCGATGTCATGGCCGGCGCGATAATTCTGCACGACCATCGGGTGGTCCACCGAGAGATCGGCCGAACGTTGCTCGAAATCGCTGACCGGATAGCCGCGGGCGCTCATCACGGCGCCCAGCAATTCGTCGGCGCGTGACACCGCCTCGTTCGGATTGTCGACGAAATCCGCCTGAACCCGGCGCCACGACGTCAGATAGCGGGCGCGTTCCTCGGGCGCGATCGGACGGATCTGGAATTTTTCGACCCGGGTCTCGAGTTTGTGCAGCCTCGCTTCCGCCTCGCGTCTGTTGCCGGCCTCCGCGACCGTGCGCTCGTATTCGGGACCGAAGCGCGACTGCAGGCGCTTCGACCGGCGGCTTTCCCAGTAAAAAAACGCCGCTATGGCGGCGATGACCAGGATGACGACGATGGCAATAACGATCGCGACGGTCGTGCTCATTTGATTGACTCCGCAGGGCAGTGCGCCCGCGATGACGAACGCGGGTCCACCACATTCGCTAACGAGCTACGCAAGGAGCAGGTTCCTGTTTGGGCTCTTCGCGAGAGCCTTCGGCAGTGCACTCCCGCGCATCCCCGCTTCATGGGGACCTAGCCAAATCAGGAAAAGCGTGTCATCCCCGCGCATCTCCGCTTCGCGCGAGGCGCGGGCACCTAACCAAAAATCCAAAAAAAGAGTGTCATCCCCGCGAACGCGGGGACCCAGATGTTTGAGGGCGAAAGAGGAGCGCGAACAGTGATCACATTTTTCCAGAACGCGTGACACCGTTCGTAGCTTGCCTTGCCGCTCGACGCATCTGGGTTCCCGCTTGCGCGGGAATGACACTTTTTTTGTAATTAGGGACAGGAAACCATTTCCCCTCAAGCCTTGCGCCTTGCGAACCCGCACCGATGAAAAAGGCGAAATGGTATCCTGTCCCTAATTACCGATCTTGTCTTCGCTCCAGTCGAGTGGGGCGACACGGGGAATGATGACGCCCCAGGCGACGATCCCGAACAGGGTGACGCCGCAGGCGATCGCAAAGGCCCAGAAGAATTCGCCGGTGCGGTCGATCACGAAGCCGGTGACGAGCGGCCCGACCACGCCGGAGATGTTGCCGAGGCAGTTCTGTACACCAACCCACTTCCCCGCGGCGCGCGGGCCGGCAAGAATCTGTCCGATGGCAAAGACGTTCGCCGAACCGGGTCCAAAGAAAACGCCGGCAAGAAACAGGCTCGCGATGCAAACGGTCTGGTCACCGAAGGCGCATCCCAGCATTGCCGCCGCGACGCCGGCATGGCTGGTGAGAATAAGCGTCTTGCGCACCCGATTGGCGCTGGCGCCGCTTTGTGTCCAGCGGTCGCTGAGCCAGCCGGTGATCTGCGAACTCGCCGCGTAGACGAGATAGACCGAGGCGCCGAGCACCGCCATCTGCGGAATGGAAAACCCGCGGACCTTCACGAGATAGAGCGGCAGCCAGGAGATTACGAAATAGAAGGCGTAGTTCGAACAGAAATGCCCGATGCTCGCGCCCCAGGCTTCTCTCCGGCCAAGGATCGCGCGGAAGCGCGGCGCGGAATCGTGGCGGCGCCCATCATCGCGTACACGCGCCTCGCGGGTGGCGGCGAGCCACGGGATCAGCCACAGAAGCGAGACAAGGCCGAAGATCAGGAACGTGTCGCGCCAGCCATAGCTTGCCATCAGCAGGCCGCCGGCGAAGGTGCCGAAGGCCGGACCCAGTCCGAGGCCCGTGGCGAACGCACCGTTCACGACGCCAAGCCGTTCGGCGGCCACGTGCTGGGCAATCAGTTTCGAGCTGCAGGGAAAAATCGCGCTTTCGCCGACGCCAAGCACAAGACGCAGCGCGATCAGCGCGACGAAGCCGTTCACGAGCCCCGTTGCCGCAGTCGCCAGCGACCACAGCGCCACGCCGATAGCCAGCGTGCGCCAGGGGTTGATGCGCTCGGCCAGCCACCCCGCGAGCAGCTGGCTCGGAATGTACGTCCAGTAAAAGGCCGAAAACAGAAGACCAATGTCGCCCGCCGAAAGCCGCAGTTCGTCCTTCATCAAGGGCGCCGCGGTCGCGAGGTTGCCGCGGTCGACATAGTTGATGAAGAGCGCCACCGCGAGCAGTGTCACCACGCCCGCGCCCATGACGGTGCGCGGTCGCGCCATACTCTCGGCTGCAACAGTCATCTGTCTCGTGCCCCGGCTCGCGACAGATCAGGGTGCCCGCGCGCCCCCTCCCCTGTCCAGCGGCGGGTTTCCTCCCCCGCGCACTCGCCGCTTTTCGCGGGGACAGGCGCGGGACCTAATCAAAAATCAGAAAAAGAGTGTCATCCCCGCGCCAGCGGGCACCCAGATGTTTGAAGGCGAAAGAGGGGCGCGAACAGTGATCACATTTTTCCAGAACGCGTGACACCGTTCGTAGCTTGCCTTGCCGCTCGACGCATCTGGGTTCCCGCTGGAGTTTACGCTTGGGCCGCGCTTCGCGCGGACCCGGGCGCGGGAATGACAATTTTTTTTTGGGATCGATACGGCACCAACTGGGTGGCCCGCATTCGCGGGCCATGACATTTTTTTGGAGCAGTTTTCTTTTGTTCGTGTAAGTGGCGCTATTCGGTGTCCGGGGGGTCTTCGGCGGAGCTGTCGGATGCAGTGTCGCGCGCGCGCATGTCGATCTTGATCTGCGCCCTGTGCAGCGCCTGATCGACGCTTTCCCGGATTTGCATGTCGATATGCGCTTTCTTCAGGTCTTCGCGCGCCTTGGCAAGCGCCCGTTCGACTTCGGGGCCGACGCTGCGGAGCGCCGCCTCGATCTCAGGCTGTGAGTCGCGAACCGCGCGCATCGCCTCTTCGTTTGCCTTGAGCGTGATCTCGCTTTCTTTCACCTGCGCCATCGCCCGCTCAATGTCGGGCCGCGCCCGTGCCATAGCTTCATGCGCCTGGCGCTGCGCTCTCGCGACGTCGGCGTGAAGGCGATGCCAATCGAGGTGACGCAGCTTCCAGAACTTGTACGCTTCAAGACGCATCGCCCGCTGGAGGGCAGGCCGCGCGATGGACGGCGCCGGTGGCGCCGCAGGCACGGGTGGCACGGGCGGCACGGCCAGTGACGGCGGTACCGGCGGCGCGGGCGGTACAGGCGGCGGCGCGAGCGCGGGCGGCGCCGGTGGTGGCGGCGGGACGGAATCCTGCGCCAGCGACGGACAGGCGAAGGCGATCGCCGCGGCGGCGACGAGAGCAAGGCCGGCAGCTTTGGTCACATCCATGAGGGTCACTCCCGATCGCAACGACGTTGGTTCAAGCACCGATTCGACGCGTGCTTCGAGCGCCGAACGGTCGGCCATAAAAAGGGACAGTGTGGCAAGCGCCGGCTTTCCGGCGCGGAACTCTTCGGCGAGCCTCAAGAGTTCGCCCGCATAGGAGGACGGCTTCATGCCGGCGACGATGACCGAATCATCGGCGGCGATTTCCGCTTCGCGGCGGAGCGCCCGCGCGCCTAGCCAGACGAGCGGATTGGGCCAGTAGAAGGCGCAGACCGCGAGCGACAGCGCCTGGGTGAGGCTGTCGCGGCGACGGATATGCGCCAGCTCGTGCAACAGCACCGCATGCAGGCGCTCGCGCGGCCAGAACGTCGCCGCTTTCGGCAACAGGATGACGGGCGCGAAAATGCCCCAGGTGATCGGGCCGGTGCCGTCATGCGCGAGCCGCAACTCGCATTCGCGATGCTTTGCAGCGATCTTCGGCATGTCGCCGGGCGCGAGCGCGAACATCCGGCTCTTCTGCTTCAGCCGCGCCAGACACCAGGCGCCGATCGCGAAACGGAGGCCCACGAACATTACGCCGAGAAGCCACAACGCGGCGAGCGCAAGCGCCACCGTCATCGGATCGAGGGATACTCCGGCCGACGCCGGCGCCGGGAGCGCCGCGGCTGTCGCCGCATCGCTCAAGGTCTCGGCCGGTATCTGTTGCGGGTCGGCGGGAAGCAGAATGCGGATCGGCGAGGGCACGAGCGCTGCAAGGAACGGCAGGAGAAAGAGCGCTGCGAACGCCCCGGCAAACGTCAGATGGCGCGCGCTGGCGCGCTTTTGCGACGCGGCGAGAAAGGCGAGCGCCATGACCGGCAGCGATCCCACGACCACCTCGCCGGCGAAGAAGAGCGCGCGCAAGGCGAAGAATGCGTTCATCGTCCCTCCTTCCGCGCTTTTTCGATCAACCGGGCAAGCCGGTCGAGGTCTTCGCGCGGGATTTCGGCATCGCGCCGCGTCAGCATCGCGGCGACGGCCTGCTCGACCGAATCGTCGAAGAATGTTTTCAGAAGCGAATCGAGGGCGCGCCGGCCCATCTCGCCGCGCGCCACACGCGGCGCGTAGATGTAGCGCACGCCGTCGCTTTCGTGGCGGACATGGCCCTTGTTTTCGAGAATGGTGAGGAGGGTGCGGATCGCGGTGGTGCCCGGCGGATCGGGAATGGCCTCGCGGATTTCCGCGGCCGAAGCTTTGCCGAGCCGGTAGAGCGCTTCCATGATGGCGCGCTCGCGGCGGCTGAACCTGCCGGTTTCGCTTTCGCTTGGCCGCCTGCTCTGCGACGCCCGATGAACCGTTCGATTCCGCGCCATGCCAAAAAATTGGCACCACGCAGGCCGGCTGTCAATCGGCCGCCGCGTGAAGAGATGTTCACGAACCGGTGAGGGTTACAGCAATCCTGGGACCGCGGACGTCCCGCCCGCATCAATTCACAGCAACCCTGGGACCGCGGGCGTCCCGCCCGCATTTCTCGCGGCTGACGAGAATGGCCATTGTTCAACCCGATCTACCAATCCGGCGGTCACGGGATTGCATTCAACGTAAGCGACCGCATTGCTGAAATGCTTACGATTCCGGATGAAACGATCGAAATAGTCCGGCGCCCAAACCGGGCCGCTGGTGTTTCTCACCTTGTTGATTTCCTTAGCGCTGAACGACTTCCAGCTGCGGATGATGTCGCTCAACGAATGACCGTCAATCTGCTCGATCACCACATGGACGTGGTTGGGCATGATGACCCAGCAGATCAGACGGTACCGTTCTCCATCGAAGTGCTTGAGCGAATGCTCGACGATCGTTGCCATCTCTGCACCGCGCAACACACATCCTCCTCGTCCGGCGTCGATCATTGCCTCGAGCCGACGCCGCTTTTCTGCTTCATCTTCATCGCGGGCGCGGATTTTTTCGTAGAGCTCGCGAGGAAGACTATCTGCCAGACGGAAGGTTATCATCTGTACCACCGCTCCCGAGTCGAAATGTGGCAGATAACCGCGGTTGTGCCAGGCGCGATGCGGCCTGGCAGCACGGTCGTTTTTCTCGCCTTCGGACAAATTCGATTGCAGTTCCGCCGGGTTCACATCATCTCCGTTTGTGCGTGGCTTTGCAGGAATGCGGGCGGGACGCCCGCGGTCCCAGGTTGTCTTCACCCGTGGCGGTTGAGCAGGCGGGTGACGGGGCGCGCCGAGACGAGCGCCAGCACGGCCCCGGTCGCGGCGATGGCGGCGTGCATGGCCCAGAACGCCCAGGGCTGCATGTGTTCGTACAGGCCGCCCAGCCAACCGATGGTGATGTTGGAGAGAAAGAGGGTGAGAAACGCGACACCCATCATTGTCGATTTGATAGCCGGCGGGGCCGCGCGCGAGACGACCGCGAGCAGCGTCGGCCAGTAATAGAGGAAGGCGATGCCCAGGAGCACGTCGTACAGAACGGGAAAGAGCACCGGCACACGAACGAAGCCAAGCGAGCCGATCACCAGCAGGAGGTTGGCCGTGGCGGCCATGGCCGCTCCGGTCGCGATCTTCGCAATCTCGCCGGGTTCGCCGCCGCGGCGGTCCTGCCATTTCCACAGCGCGATCAACGGCGCCACCGAAAGGATACTGACCAGCGGATCGATGGAATTGAACCACGCCACCGGCACGCGCCAACCAAAGAATCCGAGATCCACATGGGCGTTGATCCAGACGAGCCCGATGTTGGAATTCTGGTAATAGGCGATCGACTGGAAGATGGTCAGCGCCATGACCGCGACGAGCGCCGCCACTGCGCGCCAGGCGTTTCCGTCGAGCTTCGCCGCGGGTTGGGCGCGACCCCGGGCCGGAATGGATTCGCTGAGCGTCTTGTAGCCCGCGATGTAGGTCGCAAGACCAAACAGCATCAGCGCGCCGCCGAGGGCGAAGCCCGCATGCCAGCCGTAAAGCTGCGCCAGCAACCCGCAGAGGAGCGGGCCTACCGTGGCGCCGAAATTGATGCCCATCGAGTAGATCGAAAAGCCGCGCGTGCGGCCGGCCGAGTCATCGGGCGCGTAGAGCTGCCCGACCTGTACAGAAATATTCCCCTTGAGAAGACCGCAGCCGATGATGAGCGCGGCGAGCGCAACGAGGAACGACTGGTCGAAGGCCATCGCGATCTGGCCCGCGCTCATCAGCACCGCGCCCGTCATCACCGCGCGGCGGCGGCCGAGAAAACGGTCGGCGATCCAGCCGCCGAAGACCGGCGTGAAATAGACGAAGCCGGTGTAGAGGCCGAACACCTGGGACGCGAGCGCGAGCGTGCTCATCCGGCCGAACACGGCTTCGAGCGCGGCGCGGAAGCCCGCGAAACCGGCCACGTGCTCGACATGCCCGGGCAGGAACAGCGACTGGCTCATATAAAGCACGAGCAGCGCCGTCATGCCGTAATAGGAAAAGCGTTCCCACGCCTCGGTGAAGGAGAGATAGAGAAGCCCGACCGGCTCGCCGAAGAAGGTGCGCGCGGGGCCCGCGGGCGGCGGTTGTGCTGCGGCTTCTTCCAGTGTCGTCATGCGCACCGCCCCTGCCCTTTTTTGACCGCCTTAACAGGCGTGACTTCCCGGACAAATGCAACCGCGGAAGGGCGAGCACCGGTCAGGCGTGCGTCGCGTTTTTCCTTCCCCGCGCACTCGCCGCGCAAGCGCTGGCGCAGCGGGTGCATTGCGCGGGGAGGTGGTGCCGCCGCGACCGGCCGAAGGCCGGCGCGAGGATAAACTCCGCACCGGATGGGACAATTGGTGGCGACACTTAATTGCCCCCTCTGCCGCTGCGCGGCACCTCCCCCGCTCCGCTGTTGCTATGCGGGGGAGGCAAACGGCAGCGCACAGCAATAGGCGAAGCCGCCCCAGATCGCGAAATACCTGTACGTCCGCGTCTCCGCGTCTCCGCGTGAACCTATCTCAAGAGTGTCATTCCCGCGCCCGGGTCCGCGCGAAGCGCGGCCCAAGCGTAAACTCCCGCGGGAACCCAGATGTTTGAAGGAGAAAGATGAGGTGGAGCTACCCGGCATAGGTTCTTTGCAGCAGCGCGGATCTGTACCTGTACTGTTTTTCTCGCTCTATGCATCTGGGTCCCCGCTTGCGCGGGGATGACAATTTTGTTTTGAAGACTCTCCGCGTCTTCGCGTCTCCGCGTGGTGCCCCCTCCACCGCGGAGTTCATCCTCGCGCCGGCCACCGGCCGGTCGCGGGGGCGGTCCCCCTCCCCCACGCGTTCCGCGCGGGGGAGAAAAGCGATCGCCTGCCCCGCTCCGCTTTGCTCCGCGTGCACCAGTTCGCGCTATTGCGGGGCGGGGCCCTGGCTGGCGCGCACGAAGTCGTTCGGGCGCATCCATTTGCGGAACGCAGCCTGTACAGCAGCGGGGGTGAGCGCGATGTAGCGCTCGGCGGCAATCGTCGGCTCGTTGAGCGGCAGATTCAAATCGCGCCTGAGCGCGAAGGCCTGGACGATCTCGTTGACGCTTGCCTCCTCGAGCGGCATCTCGCGAATGAGGATCGCCTTGGCGCGCGCCAGCTCGCCGTCCGGCACCGGCGTATCCTGCATCTTCCTGACATCATTGGCGGCGATCTGGGCGGCCCGGCCGACCTTATCGGGATCGCAGGCGTAATCGATCAGGAAGGCGCTCCGCGTGCGGCCGGCCTCGAGCTGCGAGTTGACGGAATAGACCAGCCCGGCGTTTTTGCGCAAATCGATGCTGAGGCGCGAGGCGTAGAAGCCGCCCGCCAGCACTGCGTCGCCGAGCGCCAGCGAATAGTAATCGGGATCGGTGCGCGTGAGCGGCACATTCTGCGCCAGATAGACAAGATCCTGGACCCGGCTCGCGTCGGGCACAGCGAGCGTCGCCGCGGCGTTCGGCGGCGTCACCGGCAAATCGGTGTCCGGCTTCTCGCCGCTCGCCGTCCACTGGCCGAAATACTTCTCGATGACCGCGCGCGCCTGACCCGGATCGACCTTGCCGATGACGACGATCGTCGCCAGGTCGGGCCTGTACACATTCCGGAAATAGGCGCGGACATTGTCGAGCGTCAGCGCGCGCACCGATTCCGGCGTGGTTTCGCGGGCGCTCGGATCGTCCTTGCCGAACAGCGCCTGGCGAAGGCCGCGGACGGTCAGGTGCGCCGGGCTTCTAAGCGATGCCGCCGCAACCTGGGCGGCGCGCTCCCGCACGATCGCGAACGCCTGTGGGGGAAGACGCGGATGAAGCTCGTTGTCGGCGAGAAGCCGCGTCGCCCGATCGAAATTCGACGCCATGGCCTGGACCGAAAAATCCGGACCTGCCACCTCCTGCGCGCCGGCGTTGTCGAGCGCCTGTTCGAAGGCGACGCGGTCCAAGCTCTCGGTGCCATAGGTGAAAAGCTGGTGCAGCACGTCGGCCACGCCCTCCTGCCCCTTCGGCGTCTCCGTCTCGGGCCGGTTGCGAATGTGGCCATAGACGGTGACGGTGTCGCTGACGCTTTCCGGCTGTACGATCAGCGTGATGCCGTTCGGCAGCGTGGTGACCACCGGATTGAGCGTCGACGGCGGAACGGTGAGGCGGCTGAGCGCGCGTTCCGCCCAGTCGGGCAAGGGCGTCGGCACCGCTTCGCCAAGCGCGATGTTCTCCTGTCCGCCGTAACCGCCGGACGACGCAACCGCCGCGCCCGATCCCGCCGGCGTCAGAATGGCCGTCGAGGCATTCGCCATGTCGAGATATTTGCGCGCGACGCGGTTCACGTCGGCAAGCGTCACCTTCTCGATGCGCCTGAGATCGTCTTCCGGCGAACGCAGGCCGTAGAGCGCGACCGCGTCCGACCACACATCGGCGAGATCGGCGATGGAATTCTTCTCGAAGGCATCCTCGCGCCGCTCCTCGCCCTTGGCGGCCGTCACCAGCTCGGCCGGCACGCCGTTCTTTGCCACACGGCTGAGAATGTCCTTGACCTCGCGCGTCAGCGCCTGCGGATCGCCGGCCGCGGGAAACTGCACCTCGGCATAGGCGATGCCCGCGTTGGGGAGCGGGTTGAGCGCGAAGCTCGCACTGGTGGCCTCGCCCTTCGGCACCAGGCTGTACAGCTCCGAGCGGTGGTTGCTCAGCACGTCCGAAAGCACTTCGAGCGCGGGAAAATCTTTTGAGTCGAGACCGGGCGTGCGCACGGCCACCAAGAGCGTGCCGACGGGCTGGTCGGTGGGAGCGGTAAAATTCACCGGCGTGACCCGCCCCAGCACCACTTTCGGCCGCGGCGGCAGTTTCTTCGCAGGAATGGCTCCGAAGAGGGTGCGGATTTCCGCGAGCGTCGCCTGCGGATCGACGTCGCCGACCACGATCAGGATGGCGTTGTTGGGGGCGTACCAGGCGTCATGAAACTGCTTCAGCATCGCCGCCGTGGTCTTGTCGAAGGATTCGCGCGTGCCGAGCGCGTCATGCTCGTAGGGCGTGCCCCTGTACAGCGCGGCGCGGAGCTTCACATAGAGCACATAGATCGGATTGGAGAGGTCCTGCGCCACCTCCTGTTCGATGGCGCCGCGCTCGGTGTCCCACTCCTTCTCGGCGTCGTCGACGCCCTTCATGCGCGCCGCCTCGATATGGAGCGCGACGTCGAGGTCTTCCGTCGGGACGGTGTACAGATATTGCGTAAGGGACTCGCGCGTGTTGGCATTGAAGGCGCCGCCCATGGCGCTGCCAATATTGGCGAGCTGGTCGGCCGAGAGTCCCGGGCTGCCGCGGAACATCATGTGCTCCTGCGCATGCGCGGTGCCGGGAAAGCCCGCCGGCGTTTCATCGCCGCCGACGAGATAGTTCACCGCCGTCGCGGCGACGGGGGCGAGCGTGTTCCTGACGATGATAACGCGCAGACCGTTGTCGAGCCTCGCGCGCAGCACTTCGCCGTTGCCCGATTGCGGCGCCGGCGCCGCACTGCCAAGGACGGCAAAGAGCGAAGCGAACAGCGCGGCGGTCGCGGCGCGGCGCATGCCACGCGATGAAAACAAAATCATGGACGCTCCATCGGCTCCTTCGCGCCGCAAGAGCGGGGGCGAGGTTGGGGTAAGGGGCGCTCGTCACAGACAAAGCGTCTGAGGTCAATGCAATTTCTGGAAAGGTTTTGGTGCCCCCTCCACCGCTTCCGCCTTCGCGCTGCGCGCTTCGGCGGACACGTCGCGGTCCCCCTCCCCCACGCGTTCCGCGCGGGGGAGGAGAATCGTTACATTTCGTGGGGGAGAGGGGAGAGCGTTATCGCGGCCTACGGAAGCGCCAGTCCCAGACGGGAATGCGGCCAAGCTCGCGGTCGCGACCGCCTTCCTCGGCGGAAAACCAGGCGACGGCGGCGCCCAGGAACAGGGCGGCGGCGGCCAGGAACGCTTCCATGACGGCGGCGCTACGGGCGCGCCGCAACTCGTCCTTGGATTCGCCGATGACCCGGTTCACCCGGTTGTCGGCTTCGGCGCTGTTCACGCCGGCCCTGAGCGCGACCACATTGGAAAGATAGGTGCGCTCGTCCTGGGAAATACCTTTGTTGCTCGAACTCTTGAGCAGAATGCGCGCGGCTTCGGCGCGAAGCGTTTCGGGCGCCGGCCCATAGCGGTAGCTCCGGAACAACTCGTCGAGTTCGTTCGCCAGAATGTTTTCGCCGGCAATGGAACTGGCCGGTCCCGCCGTTCCGCCCGACGGCACCGCCGGTTTCGCCGCGATGGCCGCTGCAACGAGCGCCAAGACCGCAGTGATCAGGATGGCGAGACCCCACATGAAGAGCCCATGCATCCCGTCGCGGAACGCGCTTTCCGGAGAAACCGTGGCGCGGAGCGCAAGCCGCATGCGTCCTGCGGCATATCCGCCGATGCCGAAGGCACAGAGCGCGATGAAGATCAGGTAGATGCCCGAGAGCAGCCACAGCCAGGGGGTCGAATCGCGCCATGTCGGCGCGGTCGAGGAGACCGCAAGGCCGATGCCGGAGCCGAAGGCGAGAAGCGTAAAGGAAACGCCCGCGGCGAGAATGGCGCCGGCGATGACCGCGCGCCAGTCGATATAGGGCTGCGCCCGGACGGCGACGTCGGCCGGGTATACGTCGCTCATCTCAATGGAGCCCAAGGAAGGACAGGATGGCCAGGATCACGACGATCAGGCCGACAAGATAGATCAATCCATACATCAGCAGCTCTCCCGCGGCTTGCAACTTGTGGTCAACGTGTCCCCCCGACCTTTGTTCCGCCGCTGCAGTGCACAACGTTGACGGGAACTTTCGTTTGATAAGAAAAAAGGAGGACGCCTAGGGCGTATGGAGGACGCTGTGCAACCCTCATGGCCCGCGCCCGGGTCCGCGCGAAGCGCCGGCCCAAGCGTAAACTCCTGCGGGCCACCCAGATGGGCGCGACGGAATTAAGGGAATTCACCACGGAGACACGGAGTGCACAGAGAGTATTTCTTGCGCCTGCGGCGCGCTGATTTCTTTCCTCCGTACCCTCTGTGTCTCCGTGGTGCCCACCAGACGGTCGACACAAATCCCGATTTCAACTGGGTGGCCCGCACTTCGGCGGGCCATGACAAAACTTATCATACTTCCCCGCGGCCTCCGCGTTGGCAGCGGCACGAACGGTACAGCGGTTGAAGAGCGGTTTCAAAACCCAGCGGGAGCTTTTCGGCGCCGGGCTGCCGGAAGGATTCCGCTATCGCGAAAACGTATTGACGGAAGCGGAGGAGCAGACGCTCGCCGGGCAATTCGCCCAGCTGCCGTTCCGGCCGTTCGAATTTCACGGCTATCTCGGCAAGCGGCGCATCGTCTCCTATGGCTACCGCTACGATTACGGCGAGCGGGCGCTCCGCGACAGCGCCGCCTTTCCGGAATTTCTCGTTTCCCTGCGCGGGAAAGCGGCGGCGATTGCCGACCTGCCGGCGGACGGTTTCGAACAGGCGCTCGTCACCGAATACGCGGCCGGTGCCGGCATCGGCTGGCACCGCGACAAGCCGATGTTTCGCGAGGTGGTGGCGTTTTCGTTTCTCGCGCCCTGCGTGCTCCGCTTCCGCCGCAAGCAGGGGGACACCTGGGACCGGCGAAAATGGCTGCTGGAACCGCGATCGGCGTACGTCTTGAGCGGGCCGGCACGCTGGGAATGGTACCACAGCATCCCCCCGGTGGACGCGCTCCGTTACTCGGTGACGTTCCGCAATTTTGTGCCGGAGCGGCGATAGACCCAGATGCGCATCGGCCAGATGTTCTGCCAGACCGTGGCGGCGCGCTCGGCGGTGACGCCCGCGATGCAGGGAAGCGGCGGCCGGCGGCTGTAGGAAAACTGTACAAAAGGCCTGCCGGGCGCGAGGACATCGATCGCGGATTGAAGGAAGGCGCGCCGGCGCGCGGGCGTTTCGCCCATCACCGGCAGGCCCGAGACAATGCTGCGCAGGTCTCGCGCGCCCAGCAGATCCGCAAAACCGAAGGCGTCTCCCTGGATGATACGCGCGCGCGGAAACTGTTCGCGCAGCAGCGATACGAACGCCGGATCGCTTTCGACCAGCACCATGTCCTCTTCGGCAATGCCGCGGTCGCGGATGGCGCGCGTCACCGCCCCCGTCCCCGGTCCGAGCTCGACCACCAGGCCGCGAGGGTCCGGATCGATCTGTCCGGCGATGGTGCGCGCGAGCGTCCGTCCCGAAGGAACGGGCGACGCCACCTTCCACGGCCGGGCGAGAAACCCCTTCAGGAAGGCGAGATCGTGGGCCGATGATTTTGCGTTCATGCAGTTCCCTTACCGCGAATGCGGGCCACGCGGTAACGCGCAAATGCGCTCGCGGCATAAGAACGGCTATTCAAGAAAAACGATTGTCATCCCCGCGCAAGCGGGGACCCAGATGCGTAGAACGCGACAAAAAGGATTCGCTCACTGAACGCGCTTGTTCTTCACCCTCCACTCTCTGGGTTCCCGCTTGCGCGGGAATGACACATTTGTTTTGGGAGTGTGAGTTCACGCCGCTTTCCCGGGAATGACATTTTTGGAGTCCCGTGGGGGCAACACTTAACCCGCCCCCTCCGGTGCTTCGCACCACCTCCCCCACGCAATGCATGCGCGGGGGAGGAAAACTCTTCAGGCGGCGCGGGTGGCGGGTTCGGATTTCGCGATCCAGCCGCCACCGATGACGCGCGTGCCCTGATAGAACACGGCGGCCTGACCGGGCGCCACGGCGCTTTCGCCCTCCGGCAGTGCGACGCGCACGGAGCCGTCGCCATTGGCAAAGACACGGCTCGCGACGGGTGCGCGCGTCGAGCGCACCTTGACGGTGCAGTCCACGACGCCCGCCGGCGTTGCGAGCCAATTCAGGTCGTGTACAATGATGCTCCGTGTACGGAGGGATTCGCGGGGGCCGACCACCACACGCGCGCGTGTCGCATCGAGGGCGAGCACATAAAGCGGCGCCGCCGCGCCCGCCAGGCCCAAGCCCTTGCGCTGCCCGACAGTGAAATGGATCACCCCCGCATGCCGGCCGAGTGTGCGGCCACTTTCGTCCACGATGTCGCCGGGCCGCGCCGCATGGGCCGCAAGGCGCTCGACCACGCGCGCGTAATTGCCGTCCGGCACGAAGCAGATGTCCTGACTGTCGGGCTTCGCAGCCACAGCCAGACCGAGCTCTGCCGCGAGCGCGCGAACGTCCGTCTTTTCCATTCCACCCAGCGGAAAGCGAAGCATCGACAATTGGGCGCTGGTGGTGCGGAAAAGGAAATAGCTCTGGTCGCGCGCAGCATCGCGCGCGCAGTGCAACTCGGGACCGTGTTCGCCGTCGATGCGCCTCACATAATGGCCGGTCGCGAGCGCCGCGGCGCCGAGATTGTGTGTCATTTCGAGCAGATCCGCGAACTTGATCTTCTCGTTGCACAACACGCAGGGCACCGGCGTCAGGCCGCCGGCGTAGGAATTCGCAAACGGCTCCATCACGCCCGTCCGGAAGCGCGCTTCGTAATCGAGGACATAATGGGGAATGCCGAGCCGCCCGGCGACGCGGCGCGCGTCGTCGACGTCCCGGCCCGCGCAGCACGCCCCCTTTTTCTTTGCCGGCGCGCGGGAATCGTAAAGCTGCAGCGTAGCGCCGACCACATCGTAGTTCCCGCGCTTTAACAATCCGGCAACGACTGACGAGTCGACGCCGCCCGACATGGCGACAACGACGCGCGTTTTCTCCGGCGCCTGTGCGATTCCGAGACTGTTGAAGCCATTCATGACGAGCCGCTATACGGCGCGGTAAGGTTCGTTACAAGCGCGTATACGGTACAGGGCGGACGGGATACGGGAACCCGCATGCAAAAGCTACGCCTTGGCAATGCGCGTTAAGAACGCCCTTCCATCGTCGCTCAAACCCGAGCGAGCGGCTTAGACGATCTTTTCCCTCATCTTTTGGGTTTTCTTAAAGGGCTCGCGCGTAACCTCGCCAACAGCCGCGTGTGGAGCACATGGGAATGATGGACGAGCGAAGAGGCCGCGTGAGCTACGTGATCGGACCGGATGGCGCTCCGCTCACCATGGCGGATCTTCCTTCGCCCGGCACGAAGCGCTGGGTCATCCGCAGGAAAGCGGAAGTGGTTGCGGCGGTGCGCGGTGGATTGCTGAGCCTCGACGAAGCCTGCCGGCGCTACACGCTCACGGTGGAGGAGTTTCTTGCCTGGCAGCGCGCGATCGAACGTTTCGGTCTCGCGGGGCTCCGGGCAACACGGGTCCAGCACTACCGCCACTGAGGTGGCCGCGCCCGGATCCCGACAGACATGTAAGGGCAGAGACATGAGCGACATCCTGAAAATCCTGGTGACGGATTTCGGTGGTTTCGACGGTTTCAGCTTCGCCATGATGGCGATCATCCTGGTCGGGGCGGCGTTCATGATGCCGAGCATGGGGGCGATCGTTACCGCCACCTGCGGCGCGCTGTTCGTATTCGGATTTTCGGTTTTCTTCCGTTCGGTGCTCGCCGCGAAGGACGGACACGCCGTCGCGCGCGACGATTGGAACACCGCGCTGACGCTGCCGTTGGGCACGCTTGTGGTCTATGCCTCGGTGTTCTGTTTTGCGATCGCCATCATCCACGGCATCCGCACGCTGTCGAAACCGCAATAAAAATTGTCATCCCCGCGTTCGCGGGGACAGGCGCGGTGACCAGATGCGTAGAGCGTGAAGGAAAAGCACGAACAGAGTTGCGCGTTTCAAGATACCTGTGCCCACTATTGGTGTTCCTCTTTCTCCTTCAAACATCTGGGTTCCCGCTTGCGCGGGAATGACACTTTTTGATGGGGCGGTTAGCTCGTACGGAAATCAGCCTCACCCTTCGACAAGCTCAGGGTGAGGCTCTTTTTTTTCTGCCCTCATCCTGAGCCTGCCCGCCTACGCTAAAGCTTCGGCGGGTCAGTGCTGTAACCGTGTCAGCCGAAGCCTCGGCGAAGGCGGATCGAAGGATGAGGGCGATCAGTTCAGATGGACCACGCTCTAATGCGCCGCCGCCCTCGGGCACCTTGCCTTGGCGTCCTTGGCGCCTTGGCGGTTAGCCAGCCTGCGGCGCCAGGATTCCCTTCCTCCGTGTCCTCTGTGACTCCGGGTGCGCATCAGGACAGTCGACGCAAGCGCCGCTTCACCTGGGTGGCCCGCATTTGCGGGCCATGACAAGTAAGAGAGCGTGAAGCGTCAACAAAATACGGCGATCATCGCTCTGCCAGATTTCCTCTGGATGCTGCGCATTCGCGCAGCATGACAATTATTGCTGCGCATTTGCGCAGCATGACACTCCCGTCAGGCCTGGCCCGCGGCTTTCTTGCATTCGTCCATGAGCTCGCGGACGTCGTAGCTTTGGCATTGCGGCAAAAGGCCTTGCGCGTCGCCGTCGCGGCCCATGCCGTGCAGAATGGCGATGCGTTTCGGCAGGAGGACGGGAGAATTGTCGAAGCGGGTGACCGCTTCCTGCATCAGCGCCTCTGCGTGGGCGTAATCGTTCTGCGCCACATAACGGTCGATCAGGCGCGCATAGACTTCCCAGGACGGTTCCGCGCCCTTCACGGCCTTCTGCAGGGCCGCGTCGGAGAGCGGCAGTTTGTTCGCGCCCTCGTAATATTCCGCGGCGACGAATTCGGTGTACGCATGATCGCTCGTCGGGGGCTGCGTCGCCCGCGCCACCGCGGCGGATGCATTGGCGGGCGTTGAGACATTCGCATCCGCAACGAAGGCTGCGGCGTCTTCGGCGGCGCCGTAATGGGAAAGCAGCGCCGTCAGCTGCGGTTTGGCGGCCCAGGTGCTTTGCGGACTCCAAGGCAATGGCTTCGGATTGCGGGGCGCCAGATCGCGGTATTCCCGAAAGGCATAGGCGCTCAACAGGTCCTCGCGTTCCTTGGCGGGATGATGCGACGCCGCTTCATCGGACATGGAATCGACCGCCGCGTCGAAAACATTGATCGCGAGATCGGTCATTCGGTCCTTGTCGGTCAACGCGCTCACGCTGAAGCCGCTCGCGGCAAAATCGTTGAGGCCGCCGAGCAGAGAATTCCCGACGGCCGAGACGCTGCTGCCGCCGCCATTCTGTTCGGCGGCCTTGGCCTG
Source organism: Rhizomicrobium sp. (assembly GCA_036264415.1). GTDB lineage: Bacteria > Pseudomonadota > Alphaproteobacteria > Micropepsales > Micropepsaceae > Rhizomicrobium. The sequence continues at coordinate 192,147 of DATAQZ010000038.1, forward strand.
CGCCGCGGCGCGCGCGGCTTCGGCTTCCTGTTCGCCGAGCTTGTCCATGACCGCGAGCGGGGCTTCGGGATCGTAACCGGCCCTGACCATAAGGTCGAAGCCGAGCGCATCGGCCATATCTTCCTGCGAACGGGTCATCTGCGGCGCGAGCACATTCGCGCTCAGCTTGTAGAGATGCCGCATCACATCGAGGCCGCGGGCGAAATTGTTCGCCGTCCCGGCGCCGATGACGCCGGAGGCCTGCTGCGCCACGCTGTCGACGGCGGCGGCGTTGACGACGGCGTAATATTGCGAGCGCGCGAGCCAGTCGGAATCGTGGTGGCGATAAATCGCGTGGGAAATCTCGTGGCCCAGCACGAAGGCCAGTTCGTCCTCGGTCTCGAGCTGCTCGAGGAGGCCCACGGTGATCATGACCGTGCCGTCCGGTGTACAGAGCGCGGTGAACTCCGGCGCCGCCAGGATGTGCACGTCGGGCTGGAACGACGGCGGCAGCGGGATCCCCGCGAGGTCGCGCATCAGGACGGACCTGACGTAGTCATGCAGTTCGGGCGATGGCACGAAGCCTTGCGCGCGGGTGCGCATGATGGAAAGCGTGCGCGGCCGCAGGCGCACGACATCGCTGTAATCGGAAGCCGGCGACAGGCGCACCAGCGCCTTGCCGCTGTCCGGATAGCCGGACGCCTGGGCCGGGGCCGCGAGCAGCAGGAGCGCCAAGGCGGCAAAGGAAAAGCGGCGGCCGGCCATCATTTTGCTCCTGCGGGCTTCGGGCAGCCCTCGCCGAGACCGCGCGTCGAGCCCATCTTGGTTTCGCTGCTGCCCATGGCGAGGTTGCGGCACACCGGCGGCAGATTGCCCGCAAAGCGGTAGCGGACCATGTGCGGCGGCACCCAATAGCGGCCGCCGTTCACTTCCACTTCCAGCATCATGTTGCCGGCGCGCGCAACGATCGGCGCGCAGGCGGGAAATTTGTCCTGGTCGAGCGTCATGACCCGCTTGCCCATCGCGGCGTCGTACAGATCCACCTGGGGGGTGCGCGCCGCGATGACGACATCGCCTTTCGCCGCCGCGCAATCCTCGTCCGCCGCGGCCGTTGTCGCAAGGATGCTCCCGGCGAGAAAAAGGCCCGCAAAGATCCGCTTCATGCCCCCTGCTCCTCCTGTACGGCTTCGAGTTGGTGGATTTCGAACGCCACGTGATGCAGATAGGCCCACACCGCGCCGGGGAGGCCGACCAGCAGCAGCGCCGCGAACTCCGCAGAAACGAAGACGAGCTGCACCCAGTTGGCGACCGAAAGACCGGCCCAGACCGTCAGCGCGAGACCTATCGCCAGCGCCAGCGCCAGCGCGAACCAGCGCCACGCCTTCTCCACGAGCTTGTCCACGAGGTAGGCAAAGGAGGCGCCCTCCTGGCGCGGCGCCCGCACGCGTCTCAAGCCCCGCACATGGATCCATCCGAGGATGAAGACGATCGGCAGCACGGCCAGCATCTGCGCCGTGTTGGTGTCGAGCGTCATGGAACCGAGCGTCACCACGTTCTGCTGCGGCCGCCCATGGAACGCGATGAGATTGTCGAGCGCCATCGCGTGCACGAAGACGCTGGCGATCAGCCCGTTGACCGGGGTGAACGAGCGGTCCTGCACGCCCGAGAGCGAGGCGCCGTAAATGACGATGCGCCTGTTCGCGAGGCGCGCCACGTCGGCGTCGTCGCGGCCTTCGATGAGCGATTCGGCCGGAATGACGCTCGTGTACGGACAGAGCGAGCGTACGCTCGCCGGATCGAAGAAGGCGAGCCAGATGCGCTTCGCCCAGCCGATGTCCTGATGTTCGCTGCAGGCGTAGGCGACGCCGTTCTCGTCCGTCACCGTCATCCATTTGGCGTTGACCGGATTGGCGCGCGTGCCCCAGACGAGCTCCATCAGGCCCTGCGGCACGGCAAGCGGCTCGCGGGGAAACTGATCTTTGTACACGGTCAGGGCAAGGGAGAGACAGCCCGGGCTCGCTGTGCGGGCCCCGAAACAGGCGCCGGTCACCGGGTATTGGCGGACGATCCCCTGGTTGACGAGAATGGAGGGATCGAGCACCCGCACACCGGTGTCGAGAAGCTCGCGCCGGAGCGGCGGCGCGCCGGCCGGCGCGTCGGACGAGCCGACAAAATAAAGCGGCACGTGGGCATGCCGATAGCGGCCGACCTCGCCCACGAGTTCCGAAAGCGTGTCGTCGTGCCGCGAATCGACGAACATGATGTCGGCGACGACCGCGCGCGGCTTGAGGGCGAGGAGCGCATCGAGGGCGCGCGCCTGCGCGCCGTACGTCCATGGCCACGGCATGCCGAGCTCGCGCAACGAATTGTCGTCGACCAGGGCGACGGAGACCTGCTCGCGTCCGGTTTGCGGATAGAGATAGGGCCCGTCGATGAGGAGATTGGCGATGTCCTGGGTGTATCGCTGGGTGAGGTCGCTGAAGCCGAAGGGGTTGGTCTGGATCTGAAAGACGGCGAAGCCGAACAGGAGAGCGACCACGAACCAGTAAGGCACACGGCGGCGCAGCGACTGCATGTGCTCGCGGTCCGGCCGGCGTGCCCGTCCGGCCGCGCGCAGCCAGTAATCGCCGCTCAGATGCCGTGGCAAACCAGCCCCTCCACAACCCGCTCTACAGGACGGGCAATCCTACGCGAATTCCGCCGCCAGCGGAACCGTCGTTGCCGGCCCGAATCCATGTTCCGCACCCCCCGCGGTGTTGCGCCCCCTCTCCCTAGCCCTCTCCCCCGCTTCGCGCGGCTTCGCGGGGGCGAGGGATCTCATCACGCGAAGAGAGCGGGTTCGCGCAAACGCAGCGTCTGAATCAGAAGAAATGTTTTCATGTCGGCCATGCGGCCGTCGTCCGCCATCGCCGCGAGTTCGCTTAAAGCCACTTCCTCCGCCGTGATGTTCTCATGCTCTGACGGCTGTCCGCCGCCTTTGCCCGTGCGATCCGCGCGCGCGTACCAGGCGAAATACATGTGCATCCGTTCGGTGGAGATGCCCGGCATCGTCCATACCGTCGCGACGTGCTCGACATGGGCGACCCGCAATCCGGTTTCTTCCGCGAGCTCGCGCCGGACGTCGCGTTCGGGTTCTTCGCTGTCCATCAGCCCCGCGGGACATTCGAGGAGGTCGGTCTCGCCGCTCGTAACGGCAACGGGGGCGCGGAACTGGCGCACCATGATGGCCACCTTCCGCTGGCGGTCGATCGCCAGCGCGCAGACGCCCGGTCCGTGATCCTCCATGAGACGCTCGAAGCTCTGCCCGTCTTTCTCGACGGTCGCGATCGAAATCGTCGCCCAGCCTTTGTACACAGGGCGCACACCCACAATCTTTGCCGCCATTGTTCTGATCCTCGTGGACAGCTGACCAACGTTTCGGCGCTGAAGCGGTTCAAGGCCGCCAGTCGCGATAGGCGACGTACGCCGGCGCCGACGGATGCCTCTTCTGCCGCCTGATCATCTGTTCTGCCAGAAACTGAAAATACTCCAGAGGCGTATCCACCTGCAGTTCCTCTCTGAGATCGAGAATATAGCGCTCCAGCTTCCTCCAGCCGGTTATCGTCGGCCCAAAAAAGAAATCTTCGGCAAGCTCGATCGGCACCTCGCGTTTCTGCACCAGGATTCCCACAGATTCGATGGAGAGAAGAAGGAGCAGGAGGTTATCGAGCCTGTCGCCGTATCTGGCCTGCAGGTCCGCCTTCGAAAGGCCCGCGGGCAGGTCGATCAATGTGGTGATGCCGGCCACGATCTCCGGGGTGCGGAAGGACTGCATCAGCTGAATGGCGGTCTCACGCTGTCGTTGCCTCCGCGCAAGGTTCACTTGAACCCCTGCGAATATCAGACTGCCCACGATCGCCAGTGTGGAAACAATCTCCAGCAGGGACGAGACGTTGCTCATGAAGCCTTCGCTGCAAACCGGCTATTTTACGACGACCTCGACCGGGTCCGAGGGAATGCCGTTGGCGACCACCTCGAGCATGCCCGCGCCCGTCTCCATGGCGGGCGGGACGTCGAAATGCGTCCACACCGTTTCGCTGCCGGTCGCCACGCCCATGGTGCTGTGATCGTGGGTGCGGGCGTAGAACACATGCCCGCTCGCCTTGTTGGTAATCCGCACCAGCGGATAGTTCGTCGAGGTCTCGTGCTCGTCGCCGAGCGCATTCGCCTGCGACAGTCCGTTGAACTGGGTTCCGGAAATTCTGTACGTTGACCCCCGCGTGACGGCGGCCGGATACTTCGAAATGGCGGGCTGCCACGCCGTCCGGTACCTGCCGGTGCTGTTGAAGACGTGTCCTCCGCCCACCAGGACCTGTCCGGTCGGCAGAATGATCAGACAGGCGTGGCCGGTCTGGATGCCGGTGCCGGTGAAATTGGTGCCGTCGAACTCGTACAGCTGGCCGCTGCGGCCCTGTACCAGCACGTCGCCGTTCGTCAGGAGTACGGCAAAGTCGTCGCCCGCATTGTCGCCGTTGGGGAAATCCGGCCCTCTCGACCAGCCGCTGTGCGGGGTAAAAATGGCCGTGTGACCGGTTTTCGACTGGGCGGGGAGCGCGCCGGTGGCGAAAACCGTGCCGTCAGGCCTGAGAATGGCCGGACCGATTTCGCCCGGCGGGCAGTAGAATTTTCCGCTTGGCTGATAGCGTGTACAGCGGCAGCACGGCGGGCCGGCAAGATGGGCGACCGTCTTGCCGCGCATTTGCCATTCGCCTGCCCAGGGGAGATAGGCTTCCGAGAACGGATGCGTGAGCACGTCCAGCGTGAGCACGGAACCGTCGGGCATCAGGGTCCAGCCCTCTTCGGCATTGAAATCGTTTTTGTGTCGGTAGCCGACCGCCTTCCAGCTCATGGTCGCCGGATCGAGTTCGGCGCCGCGCTTGTGCAACTTGTCGCCCAGGAGGAAATGCCCGTTGGGCAAGACCACGGACGGCGAGTCGCCGATGTTCTGCCAGCCTTTCGGCGGATCGACGCTGGTCCAGGTGTCTTTCACGGGATCGTAAACCGCACCCATATTGGTGAGTTCGAAATTGCCGTGATTGTATTCGCCGCCTTCGATCAGCAGGCGCCCGTCGGCCAGCACCTGGGACGCCTCGTCCACGGGCGAATATTGGTGCCATAAACCCGCCACCTTCTTCCACGTGCCTTTGACATAGCTGCCGTTCTCATCGGGCGTCAGAGTCCAGAATTCCCCGTTGTACCGATAGCTCTGCGCAAGGATGCGGCCGTCCGTGAGCTGCCAGACTTCCTGTGCGCCGTACGGCGCCGGGTGTTTCAAATGCTCGAGCGATTGCGCCGAGGCGAGGCACGGCAGCAGGAGCGATGTGAACAAAATAAAACTTTGCGGACGCATCGGACCCTCCCGCGATCAACATCGAAGGGAAATTATTGCAGAGTTGGCGGGCGGGAGGAACTTAGGATTTCCCTGCCCCGGGTCGGCTCTACCGCGAAAATTTCTCCGACAGGATGATCGACGACACCGTCCGGGTGACGCCGCCCGCCTTGCCGATGCGGTCGAGTGCGGCGTCCATGCGCGCCGGCGTCTCGGCTTCCACAATCGCCATCATGTCATAGGCGCCGGAGACGGCGGAAAGCGCGCGCACTTCCGGCATGCGTTTCAGTTCGCCGCCGATGCGGCCGGCCTCTCGGGGATCGGCGGCGATCATCACGACGGCGCGCAATTTCCGCGCCTCGGATTCCTCCGCGATGAGCGTCGTGTAGCCCTTGATGACGCCTTCGCGCTCCAGCCGCGCGATCCGCTCCTGCACCGTCGAGCGCGCCAGGCCGAGCTTGCGCGCGAGCGCGGCGACCGGCTCGCGGGCATTCGCCTTCAAAAGCGCCAGCAAAGACCGGTCGGAATCCCGCATCGGCAAAACGCCGGAACGTCCATCGATTCGCCGGATGGTAGCGCAATTTCCGGCGCTTTGCCGTCTCCCCTCCGGCCCGCCCAGGGTTTACCTATGACGTTTGCCTATGACGGGCGGACGGGAACGGAGCAAAATCATGAAAAGCGTGGCGCTTGTGGGCGGCGGCAAGATCGGCGTCGCCATTGCGGAACTCCTGGGCGGCAGCGGCGACTACCAGGTGACCGTGTTCGACCGCGACGAAGCGAGCCTCGAGCGCATGCCGAGCCGCAATGTCGAGACGCGGGGAATCGCGGTCGGCGACGCGCGGGATTTCGCGCGCGCCCTCGACGGCCAGGAGGTCGTGCTCTCGGCCACGCCCTACTCCCTGACCGCCACGGTTGCGGAAGCGGCGAAACGCGCCAGCGCCCACTATCTCGACCTGACCGAAGACGTGGAAAGCACGCGCACCATCCGCCGCCTCGCCGAGGGCGCCACGACGGCCTTCATCCCGCAATGCGGGCTGGCGCCGGGATTCATCTCCATCGTCGCCTACGATCTCGCCAGGAAATTCGACAAGCTCCGCGATGTACAGATGCGGGTCGGCGCGCTGCCGGTGTTTCCGACCAATGCGCTCAAATACAACCTCACCTGGTCGACCGACGGCCTGATCAACGAATACTGCAACCCCTGCGAGTCGATCCGCGACGGCCACCGGGGCGAGGTGCCGGCGCTGGAAGAACTCGAGGCGTTCTCGCTCGACGGCATCGCCTACGAGGCGTTCAACACCTCGGGCGGGCTCGGCACGCTGTGCGATACGCTCGAGGGCAAGGTCGAGAACCTGAATTACAAGACCGTGCGCTATCCCGGACACCGCGACATCATCAAGATGCTGGTGCGCGACCTGAGACTGGGCCTCAGGCGCGAGCTGATGAAGGACGTGCTCGAGACGGCCATTCCCATCACCTATCAGGACGTGGTGCTGATCTTCGTCACCGTCTCGGGCTGGATGGACGGCCATCTGACGCAGGAAAGCTATGCCAAGAAGATCTACAGCCAGACCGTGGGCGACCGCTTGATGAGCGCGATCCAGATCACGACTGCGTCGGGCATCTGCGCGATGTGCGATCTCCTGGTGCAAGGCAAGCTGCCGCAGAAGGGCTTCGTGCGTCAGGAGGAGGCCACGCTCGGCGACTTCCTCGGGAACCGCTTCGGCCGCTATTACGCCAGGGGGATTTGATAACGGGGAGAGGTGGAGCTACAGCGGCCTAACCTGCCAAACCGATTCACGCGGAGACGCGGAGACGCGGAGCTACAGCGGTCTAACCGCCAAGACGCCCAGGAACGCCACGAGAGCAATGCGCGCGGTGCGCGAAGGACCTTGGCGCCCTTCCTTTTCCTCCGCGGCTCCGCGTCTCCGCGTGATACGTTGTGGTCAGCAGATGGCTAGAATGAAGAGATCTGGGATTTGATACAATCTACCCTCACCCTGAGCCTGTCGAAGGGTGAGGATGCTTCATCGTACCGCCTCATCCTTCGACAAGCTCAGGATGAGGCGAGGGAAATGATGAAATGAACACGCGCGAGATTCTTTCTTCCTTCGGCGTCGACGTGGACACGGGCGCGCACGCCGTCCATTCGCCCATCGACGGCGCGGAGATCGCACGCGTGGCGTTCGACGATGCCGCCGCGATCGAGTCCAAGATCGCCGCGAGCGTGGAGGCTTTCCGCCAATGGCGCGAGGTGCCGGCGCCAAGGCGCGGCGAACTGGTGCGCCTCTTCGGCGAAGAGCTGCGCCGAGAGAAGGAGGCGCTGGGCCGCCTCGTCACCATCGAGAACGGAAAAATCCTGCAGGAGGGCCTCGGCGAGGTGCAGGAGATGATCGACATTTGCGATTTCGCCGTCGGTCTCTCGCGCCAGCTTTACGGCCTTACCATCGCCTCCGAACGGCCCGGCCACCGCATGATGGAGCAGTGGCATCCAGCCGGTCCCGTCGCCGTGATCTCGGCGTTCAACTTTCCCGTCGCGGTATGGGCATGGAACGCCGCGCTCGCGTTCGTCTGCGGCGATTCCGTCCTCTGGAAACCGTCGGAAAAGACGCCGCTGACCGCGCTTGCCACAGGGGCGTTGTTCGAGCGCGCGGCGAAACGGTTCGGCGATGCGCCGCAAGGATTGTCGCAGATCGTGCTCGGCGCGCGCGAAGCGGGCGAGGCGCTGGCGCGCGACCGCCGCATTCCGGTGGTGAGCGCGACGGGCTCGACGGCGATGGGCAAGGCACTGGGGCCCGTCGTGGCGGCGCGATTCGGCCGCGCCATTCTCGAGCTCGGCGGCAACAATGCGATGATCGTCTGCCCGTCGGCGAAGCTCGACCTCGCGCTCCGCGCCATCGTCTTCGCCGCGGTCGGCACGGCCGGGCAGCGCTGTACAACGCTCCGCCGCCTCTTCGTCCACGCCTCGATCTACGAGCGGCTGGTCGAGGCGTTGAAATCCTCCTATGCGCGGCTCGCCATCGGCGACCCGCTTCGCGACGGCACACTCGTCGGCCCGCTGATCGACCAGAGGGCTCTCGAGGCGATGCAGAAGGCGCTGGCCGAAGCGCGCGACGAAGGCGGCAGGATCACCGGCGGCACGCGCACGCTCGAAGACCGGTTTCCGCAGGCGCATTACGTGAAGCCCGCCATCGTGGAGATGCCGTCGCAAACGGGAATCGTCACCCGCGAAACCTTCGCGCCTGTTCTGTACGTGATGCGCTACAGCGACTTCGCCGACGCGCTTCGGCTGCACAACGCGGTGCCGCAGGGGCTCTCCTCCTGCATCTTCACGCAGGAGATGGCGGAGGCGGAACGCTTCGTCGCCGCTTCGGGCTCGGACTGCGGCATCGCCAATGTCAATATCGGCCCCTCCGGCGCGGAAATCGGCGGCGCGTTCGGTGGCGAGAAGGAAACCGGCGGCGGGCGCGAATCCGGCTCGGATTCGTGGAAGGCGTACATGCGCCGCCAGACCGCGACCATCAATTACTCCGACGCGCTCCCCCTCGCCCAGGGCATCCGCTTCGATCTGTAGGTACGCGTAATTGGGGACAGGATACCATTTCCCCCTTCGAGCCGCCCTGCAGATCCCCGCCGGTGGAATAGGGGAAATGGTTTCCTATGGACCGGCCACTTTGTGATGCACGCCGATTTCTGCACGGCGCAGGCGGGAGAAGTAGCTTTCCGCCCAGTTTGTCGAAGCATCGCCGTTTGCATATTCGATGGAATGATTAATCCGCTTCCTATTGTACGCGGCGTGTTTCGCGTCCCACATTGACGCTTCATCGGCCCCCGCCCCGGCTTGGGAACATGTGCCCGCCTCTACCTGAAGGGGCAGATCAAAAAGGCGGACATCACCTATGACGAATGGCGAAGCGGCTAAAGCCGCACGGGTTCAACGAGAACGCCCGCCAACATCGCGAATAAGTTGGCGAGGGGTATGTTCGCCGCTACGTTCTTTCTCGCGTGCCTGTGCGCTCAAGGGATGGAAGGGTTGAGACTGGAAGACCTTTAGGGTTGCCCTCTTATGTCCCGTACTTCCAGCACATGAATCGGATGCTTGCTGTAAAGCGTCGCCACGATTGGTGCATCTGGCGTGAACGCCGGGAAGCCGAATTTCAATATGAACGCTTTTTTGTTTTGAGACACCCCGTACATCACATTCATCATGACGCCTTGCCCGGTCACAAAAAACTCTCCCTTTTCCAATTCATTGTCGCAGATGATTGCGAAGGCCGCACTGTTTATAGGCTGGTCGGTTTGAATGATGACTTGCGCCTCGTAGGGCGTATCAGGCGACGTAGAAACGATATTTCTTTGGACGAATTGAATGTGTGCAGATTGTGGATTCTGTGCTTCTTGTTGACCAGTTTGGGGCGGCTGCCCCGCCTGAGGGGCGGCACGGCGGGCTCGCACTAACACTCTCTTAGGCGGGGGAACCACGGGAGCAGGTGGGGAGGCTCCGGCGATCTGCTGATTCACCATCTTGTCTACCTGCGCGCGAACTAACCGCAACTCGTCGGCCATGCCACGAATCGTGGCCGACATATTGGTATTCGATGTAAGCAAAGTTCCCTGCGTGCCGCGAACATCTTCGACGGTGTTTTGAAGATGTGATTGCGAGTCCAGCCCCCGCACCGCGCCAATTACCACGGCCAGACCGCCGATAACGGCGATCACCACAAAGCCAATCTCGAAGTAGATGCGCCGCGCCAGTGGCGGGGGCCGCGTGCTCACAAGCACCCCCAGTACGGCCTGCAAAGCAAGCGCGAGCGCCGATACGCCGATAAGGATGTAGTCGAGCAAGGTAGTCCCGCCCCCGGATGGCACGACTTTAGATCAGTGGCGGGGGGCACCCCAAGTCTGAAACTCCACTTTCGCCCTTTCTTTCCAAGGGCGGTATCGGGTGGCTGGTTCAGCCTATCGGCTTGGAACTTTGCTACCTAATACCGGAATTCTGTACGCTTTTGTGCCTACGATCTCCTCCCCGCGCGTCAGCGTGAGGGAGGGGGACCGCCCCCGGGTCCGGCCGAAGGCCGGTCCGAGTGTGAACTTCGCGGTGGAGGGCAAGCGGTTCTTACGTCCAAGTGCCCCCTCCGGTGCTTCGCACCACCTCCCCCGCGCAATGCATGCGCGGGGGAGGCAAAACGAGCGGCGCGCTTCACGAAATTAACCAATTATTAACCGCGTGCTTCGGTTCGGCCGTTTCCGCGTTAACGTCGCGAAGGGGGAATGGCCGAGGCCGGAATGCCAAAGAACATCGCGCAATGGACGGGGTTCGCGGTCACCGTGATCATCGTGCTCGGCCGCGATGCCGATGTCCTGACGGCCGTTCCCCTCGGCATCGCCGCCGGCATGCTGGCCTCGCTGTTCCAGGCCATGGGCATGCAGCTGCGGCCCCTGCGAACGCTTCCGGGAGGGGGCGCGTTGCCTGCGGGCGGGAGGGCCGCGGTCCCAGGGACGGCCCGCCTGTTCCAGCAGCGGTCCGTGGCCGCGATCGTACACGCGGTCAACGCCTTCCGACCGAAGCGCCGTCACACGCAATTTGCGGAATAACGGTTCGCCCGGTTACGGCATCGCTGTAATAACAAGCTTCATGCCGCGATGGCCGTTTCCCCGTGCCTCCCTGGCGCTCAGCCTGCTGCTGCGCGCGTACAGAGCACCCGTGTCGTTCGGGACGAACGCGATTGTCGAACTGGCGAACGGCAAGGTGGTACTCGTCCGCCACCGCTACATGCCGGGCCTGTGCTTCCCCGGCGGCGGGGTCAACCCCGCCGAATCGCCCGCCGACGCGATCCTGCGCGAGCTGAAGGAAGAAATCGGATTGCAGCGTTTCGACGCCCTCGCCCTCTTCGGCCTGTACACGCGCAAGGCCGGCTGGACCACGAACCACATCGCGCTCTATCGCCTGACGAACGCGGCAATCGACTTCCGGCCGAATGTCGAAATTTCCGAGATCGAGGAAATCGATCCGTGCGATCCGCCGCCCGACACTTCGGCCGCCACGCGCCGCCGCCTCGCCGAACTCACCGGCGCGGTGCCGATCAGTACGATCTGGTAAGCCCCCTCTCCCGCACGCGCTTTGCTCGTGCTTCCCTCTCCCCCGATTCCGGGGGAGAAGGGGTCCGAAGCGCGCCAGCGCTGAGGACGGGAGAGGGGCTGTTAGATCGGATCCCAGCCGAAGACGGAGGTGGTGGCGCCGAGATCGAAAAAGCTGGGCTTCAAGGCCGGCATCGCGTGCTCGGCAATCGTCGCGGGCGACCAGCCTTCCACCTTGCCGATGCCGCGGATGGGCCTCGGCTGCGACATCAGGAAGATTTCGTTGCCGCGCGCGGCGAAGACCTGGCCCGAGACGTCTTTCGTCGCCGGCGAAGCGAGCGCGACGGCGAGCTGCGCCACCTGGTCGGCGCGCATCATGTTCTTCATCCGCTCGACGCGTTTTGCCGAGGCTTCGTCCTTGACCGGAATCGTCGCGATCATGCGCGTCCAGGCAAACGGCGCGATCACGTTGGAACGTACATTCTTCTGCGCGCCTTCCATGGCGATGATGCGCGACAGGCCGGCAATCCCCATCTTGGCGGCGGCGTAATTCGCCTGGCCGACATTGCCGATAAGGCCGCTGGTCGAGGTGAAGAGCACGAAGGCGCCTTCGTTCTGTTCGCGGAAATGTCCGATGGCCGCCCGGCAGACGTTGTAGCTGCCGTGGAGATGCACCTCGATCACGGAGTCCCAGTCGTGATCGGTCATCTTGTGAAACATCGTGTCGCGCAGGATTCCGGCAGGGCTGATGATGGCGTGCAGGCCTTTGAAACTGTCCATCGCCTGCTCGATCATGCGTTTGACGCCGTCGCGGCTCGTCACGCTGTCGGAATTGGAGACCGCCTCGCCGCCGCCGCGCCGGATCTCCTGCGCCGTCTGTTCGGCGGGCCCGGCCGAGCCTTCGTCACCGCCGGCGACGCCGCCGCCGAGATCGTTCGCCACCACGCGCGCGCCCTCTTTCGCGACGAGCAGCGCGCATTCCTTGCCGATGCCGTTGGCGGCACCGGTGACCAGCACGACCTTTCCGTCCAGCACACCCATGGCGTCGTTCCGATAATTTCTGCCGTGAAACCCTAGTGTCGTGATTTCGAAGTTCGCTTCATCTTGATATCAGGCTCCTGGCGAACTTCGAAACCAAAACGACACTAGGATCAATGCGTTGGCTAGTGTCCTTGCGATTCTGAAATTCGCCTGAACCCGATATAGAGGTCATGCGAATTTCAGAATCGGGACACTAGCGGCGTGAGACAAGCTGTGAAAGAGGATGAAAAAGAAGTCGCGGCCCCCTCTCCCGCACTCGCTTTGCTCGTGCTTCCCTCTCCCCGGAATCGGGGGAGAGGGAGATGAGCGACGCGTCAGTGTCGCGAATGGGTGGGGGGCGGTGAAGCGGGTGTACTGTCGATGTGGGAGATCAGAGCGGAGGCGCCGGGCGACGCGGCGGACGTGGAAAGGCTGGTGGCGCGGAGCTTCGGTCCGGGCCGCTTTGCGAAATCCGCCTGGCGTCTGCGCGAAGGCGTGGCGCCGGAGAGGGGGTTGAGCTTCGTCGCCGTGGAAGACGGCGTGCTCAAGGGCTCGGTGCGCTTCTGGCCGGTCGCGGTCGGTGAAGAACGCGCGCTGCTGCTTGGTCCGCTCGCCGTCGAAACAGAAGAGCGCGGCCGCGGCATCGGCGTCGCCCTCATGCAGCGCGGCATCGAGGAAGCCCGTGCGGGGGGACACCGCGCGATCCTGCTGGTGGGTGACGTGCCCTATTATTCGCGCGTGGGCTTTGCCGCCGTGCCGGAAGGAC
>DATAQZ010000012.1:0-2620 GCA_036264415.1 Rhizomicrobium sp.
CACTTGCCCTATACTGACCTGCGGGAGAACATCTCACCGAGCGGTGTGCTGCGTATGCTCGCCGCGATCCCTGGCCAGATCCTGTTGTTCTACTGCGCCTACGGCGAACGCTCCGCAATGGCGGTGCAGGCCGCACAGGACACCGGACTCAGCTCCGCTTATCACATCCAGGGCGGTGTCAATGCCTGGCGGGAAGCGGGCGGTGCGCTCGTTTAGAGCATCCATCGCGTGCCGACGTGCACGTGCCCTCGCGGCGATCGCGGCGCGTTCGATGACGCCACTGGCTGGCAGGATGAGCTTCGCCGTGCGCAGCGCGGCAATGAGAGTAGCGCGGCCCGCGGATCGAGGGGTTCTGCAATCAGGATGCTGAGCGTGGTCGTAAATAGCCTCTGCGGCGTTGCGATTGTAACGCATTTTTCTAACACTGAAATCATCTGGTAGCGCGGCCCGCCCACTTCCTTGTACCGACTACCTGTGCGGGACCTCATCAACCCAGATGACGTCAGTGCCCACCGCCGGCAAATCTGCCGCTACCGCATCACGCAGGGGAAATCACGGAGGTATGATCGTGTCACACAATTTTCTGCTGGTATCCTGGGGCACTTCCGGCAATCTCAATCCCTTGCTGACCGCAGGCCGCCAATTGCGGCAGCGCGGACATCGCGTCAGGGTCATGGCAGACCCGTCAATGCGCAACGAAGTCGCGGCGGCCAAGTTCGATTTCGCGACCTGGCGCCGCGCGCCGACCGGACAGGCCGCGGACCCGACGGACTTTTCGGATATGGAGGAATGGGCGCGGAAAGCCTTATTCGCTCCCGCGGCGGCGTATGCAGCCGATATCCGGGACGAGATCGGCCGCGTTCCTGCGGACGCCGTGCTCAGCATCGACATGCTCCTCGGCGCAGTGCTCGGGGCAGAGGCAGCCGGCGTTCCCGTCGCCATGCTCTCGCCCCATGTCAGCCTTCGGCCGCTACCAGGCATACCGCCGATCACCAGCGACTTGACACAACCGAAAACGCCCGAAGAAGCGGCCGAAGTCGCGGCAGCAAATGCTGAGTGGAGTGACTTTCTGAACCGGCTTCTGGCGCTCCTGAATGACGCTTGCGCCCGGTTGGGCGTCATCGGCTTAACACACGTCGTGGATCTGTTTGATCGATCGGACCGGCTTCTGCTCGCGATCAGCCGAGCCTTTGATTTTCAGGCCGACTCCTTGCCCGACAACGTCCGGTATGTCGGTCCGCTGCTCGACCAGCCCAATTGGTCGTTGCCCTGGCGAGCGCCGTGGTCAGCCCGGTCGGATCGCCCGCGCGCGCTCATCGCTTGCAGCACGGGATCGCAAGGCCAGGGACAGTTGGTTCAGCGGGTTCTCAATGCCATGGGATTGATCGAGATCGATGCCGTCGCAACCGCCGGGCCCAATTTGAACATTGCGGACCTCCAGGCCCCTGAGAACGTACATCTGCTGCAAAGCGCACCTCATGACAGTGTCATGAAGGAGGTTTCGGCAGTGGTAACGCAAGGCGGCCACGGGACCGTCAACCGCGCGCTGATCAATGGTTTGCCGCTACTGGTCTTGCCCATGGCACGCGACCAGGGCGCCAACGCCCTGCGCGTCGAGGCAAAGGGCGCTGGCCTGCGATTGCCACCAACTGCATCCGAAGCCGAAATCGCTTCCGCGGTGAACCGCCTGACCACGGAGCCGCGTTTCCGGGCCTCGGCCCGCCGCTTGGGCGAGGCCATCAGAGCAGATATCGACGCGTCCATCCTCGTTCGCGAGTTGGAGGCGGTAGCAGCCGCAGGCCGCGGTGCCGGAACGGCCGCGCGCAAGCCCTCGCGGCGCGCGTCAGCCCACGCAGCCGTCAGGGCAGCTTGAATTTTTAGACGGTCTGCCCGCTGCGGCGACTTCGCCGTCCGTCGGTGTCATGTCGCCGCAACAAACTTCTCCTCGGTTGCCAGCCGAACGATGGTCACTGGTCGTGCGCATACATCCCAATTCTTTCGCCTTTACGCTGCTGCTCGGCCTTCTGTCCGCGCTACCGACCTTTGGCATCGACATGATCCTGCCGACCTTGCCGGCCACAGCCGCAGCCCTTGGCGTGCCGGCCTCGGAGGTCGGGCTGGCGATGAGCGTCTATCTGCTGGGGCTTGGCGCAGCGCTCGTCCTTTATGGACCGGTATCCGACCGGATTGGGCGCCGGCCCATCATCATCTTCGGTGCCGGGCTGCTCGCGCTCGCCAGCGCCGGCTGCATGCTGGCGCGTTCGCTGCCAATTCTGTTGATTTTCCGCACCCTTCAAGGCGTCGGCGCCTCGGGAATTGGCATGGGCGCGCTGACGATCGTCCGCGACCTGTTCGAGGGTGAAGAGGCGCGCGCCAAGATGTCCTATGTCGTGTTCGCCATTAACATCGTCCCGATGATCGCGCCGAGTGTCGGGGCGGCGCTTTTGACGCTCGGCGGGTGGCAGGCGGTCTATTGGGTGCCGATCGCGGGCGGAAGCATTTTGCTGGTGGCGATGCGCGGCCTTGCCGAGACCGCGCGCATAGATCCGGATGCCCACCTCGACCCAACGACCGTCGCACGGGATTATCTCTCCGTCCTGAGCCATCCGGTCTGCCTGGG
>DATAQZ010000028.1:0-1712 GCA_036264415.1 Rhizomicrobium sp.
GATTTCAAAACCGTAAACCGCCGCGTACGTGCTGCATGTTGGCACCGTGTCTGATGGTGTCCGCATCATAAGGAGATTGCATGTCCGATTCCCACGCCAGCACCGATCCGAAGCTGGAAGACGCGTGCCTTGACGTATGCGCGCACGTGATTCGATATCGAGGCAGACATGGACCAGACATTGCAATTCCAGTTAAGAATCTCCGCCTCATCCGAACTTGCAAACGACCTGCGCGCAGACCCTTCGGGTGCAACGCATGCTGCGCTTCATGATGTGCTGCGCAAGTACAACGCGGCCCTGAAGTGTCAGTTCGACGCTTTCGCCGATTACGTGAGCGAAGCGGAACAGCAGGGACCGGAGAACTATCCGCTTTATCAATGGACCCGACAGACGATCGAGAACCCGGAGAAGAGGGCGAAGTACTTGCAGTCGTTCACGGTCTATGTGGATGGCGGCGAAATTTATGGCAAGGAAATCGCCGACGTGATGGAAGCTGAACTACTCGCCCTGGTTCATGACGATGGCATCAGAAGCGTGGCCCGCTTCGATACCAATCCGGCGAATAACCCGCAACCGCCCAGGCGTTAGCCGTGTTAGCGGCGAAGAAGATAGCGCGTGCCGCATGGTCCCGCTTTCGCCGGTATGGACGACACCCCGCTTCATTTCCAGATGCCGCTTCAGGAAAGTGCGGCTGTATGATTTCGGGGTAGCAAAGCGTTCCGCGATTTGCAGCAATGGCCGCGTATCGGACGTGGAAATGCCGCAAACCGGCGGATTGTTTTGGGCCGGATTGTGATGGCGCGAGGCCTCGGTTGATCTGCCCGTGCTAGCGGGGTTTGTTCCGCGCGCTTTTCCTTGCGGTCGCGGCGCGCGGCGCATCTTTGGCCGGCAACGCGGCGCCGCCGTTCATCTGCTCCATCCACGACAAGGCGTCGACGTACGAGAGGAATTGCTGGAGATACCCGGGCGACAGTTCGCGCATCAGTGAGAGCGACCGATGCACAAGGCTGCTCGAGTTGAGCGGACCGGCATTTCCCGGCGCTTTCTTCAACGACTGCCGCAGCTGTTTCTCGGACCGGACTTTAGACCACGTCTGCCGGAAGTAATCGAGCGTCTCCAGTTCCGGATACGAGGGGCGCTGGGGCGCGGTATGACCTGTTGTGGGGTCCTTGCTGTCTACCGGCGCATGACTGGCGATGTAGTCGATCAGTCCGGCCAGCGCTCCGCGAGCGGGTTCGAGGGATGATGCCGCGGTGCCCGTGCCCGTGCCCGTGCCCGTGCCTGTGCCTGTGCCTGTGCCAACGTCAACGCCGCCACCACCAGCCTTCTCCCCGGCCCGTTCGAGATCGTCCGCATAAGCCTCAATCAATTTGGACAACTTCTCGTCCAGCAGACGCCGCGCTTCACCCCCATGGGCAGCCGCTCGCCGCTCCAGCGCCGCGATGAAATGAAAGCGGATGGGATCCAGACGATCCGCGCCGCGCTCGCGCCACGCGTCGAGCGTTGCCCGGGCGCTGCTCGTCGGACGGCTAGCGCCATCGCTCTGGCGACTCACGTTACTCACGGGGCTTCACCGTGGCGGCGGCGGGTCTCGGCACCGGCGCGATTTCCACGCGCCGGTTTTTGGCCCGGCCCTGGTCGTCGGCATTCGAGCTGACGGGCTGCTGCGAGCCGAACGCTGCGGCAAACACGGACGAGGAGGGCACGCCTGC
>DATAQZ010000029.1:0-2180 GCA_036264415.1 Rhizomicrobium sp.
GTGGTACGAATCGTCCAGATAAATCGAACGCAGAAACGCGGAGCCAATGTGCGAGCTGACAAATTTCGCGTTGTTGGGATTCGCGGTTTCATCGTCGATGGCGTGGATGATCAGGCAGTCGTTCTTTATATCGCGGACAAAACTGCGCACGCTCCTGGCGAGGCGCGACGCTTCGTGGAGCGCCGGCAGGGAAATGGTGGAAGGGCCAACCTCGCTGAAGCCGTCCTTCTGCATTGCCCGAGCAATTTTTGCTCGCAGCGCCTCGTTCCTGAGTCCAAATGGCGCCCCTTCGCGATATCGCCACCTTCCGCGCATGGGCGTGTAAAAAGCCGCCCCCAGCAGGAATCGATACCACGGTATTGCCCATCCGTCATAGGCGAGCGTGACGGACAGGAGAACAACGGCTTGAGCCGCCGGGCGATGCCTGACAAGCGCCAGCGCCAATGTTGCCCCGATCGAAAGACCGCAAACGGAAACGCGTGCATACCGGCCCGACAGCTCGTCGAATTTTCGAATGACTGCCGTGAGCCATGCTTCCATCTTGCGTTCCGGGGACCCCGCGCTATAGCCGTCGAACGTGGGCGCACAGGTCACGAAGCCGTTGCGCTCAAGCGCCCGGGCAAGGTACCGCATCTCGAGCGGCGAACTGGAGAGGCCATGGATCAGGAGGACCGCGTGATCTCCGGCTGCGTTGAACAACGACTTTGTATCTGACAAATTCAACCCCCCAGCCGTAAGACCAGAAAGTCACCTGCGTGCGTCGTAAAGCGCTCGCAGATGCAATCCATTGGCTTGAATTTTCCGGCACCCATGTCCACGCGCGCGCGATGGTTGCCGGGCGTGAGCGTCGGCAACAGGAGCTCGATGTCATCGGAATGAACATGCTCGTAGCGCAGCCCCGGCGCGGTGGCCGCTGCAATCCTCTCCGACCTGGCAACACCGGCGCCGCCGCGGTCGCCGAGCGCCGCCCGGCGATCGAGTGCCTGGATCAGGATAATGTCGTCGTGGTAATGAGGAAGATGCCGAAGCAGCCGATGCGTCTCATCGACCGCACGGCCGGCCAACAACCGCTCGTTATCAGCACGTAAAAGCATTTCATAGCGGGATTGCGCCACGAGGCCGATGAGTTCGGTACGGAACTGCGCGCGGCGCAATCTCTCGATCAGGCAGATGACCAAAATGCTGACGAGCGGAAGCGAGACAATCAGGTCGATGTCGGACTGGTCGAGAACGCCAATCTGCTGATAAGGCGGTACGAACAGGTAGTCGGCTATCACGAGGCCAAACCCCATGACGGCGAGCGCCGGCGCCATTCCAAAAAAATATGCGATCAGCGCGGCAGCGATGAAGTAGGCCGTTCCGGGCATGATGGGCCCGAGCAGCGGACCCAGCAACAGCCGGCCCCCGCTTGCGACGATGAGCGCGAGCGCTGCGAAATACCAGCCGCGAAGGCCCCGGGGCGCCCAGCCGCTCGCATTACGAACTTTCATAATCTGTCATTTGCTTTGACGCCTGGTCTTGCGGACATTCAGATGCCCGGCAAACTTTGTGGTGCCGGGGCGATTCGCACCCGCCAACCTGACGGTTCAATGACCGAAGTAAATCGACTTCGTGTTGCCAGTGGCCTCAGAGCGGGCCGCTGTGGGGGCGCCGGATGCCGACACACCACCGGCTACACCCCCGTAGCTACCAGTCACTTCATTTTGCGCAGCCACCCTGGCTTCGGCCGCCTGGATGCCAGCCGGGTAATCCGGGTTGTTGCCCATACCCATGGCGGGGCGCCAGCCAGCCTTTTCGAGCTGGACGAGCTCGGCGCGCACTTGCGCACGCGTCACTGGCCCGTTCGATTGTTGAGCGAACGATACGGCCGGCGCGGCCAGGGCCGACGCAAGCGCGACGGCGGAAACGAGTGATTTGATGTTCATGGTGAAACCTTCAGCATTGGTTGCTGGGTGCGAAACCGTTTATTGCGTTTCGTCAGCGCGCCGTCGCGGTGTGGCTGAGCCGGAGTGCTGCGCGCCCGGACTGCGATGCCCGGGCGAGCCACTTTTGGCAGCCTGCCCGCGCGTCCGAAATCAGCGCCTTAGTGGTGGCTGTACCGCACGTTCCATTCGGCCATCGACATGGCGGGGCGCCCTGCTTCCGACGAACCACTTGTGACTCCACCGTAACCCCCTGCC
>DATAQZ010000010.1:0-2001 GCA_036264415.1 Rhizomicrobium sp.
TGGTCGCGTAAGCGCGAGTCCGGATTCGATCGCAACCCGCGTCTCCAAATCTGTGACGATGGCTTGCGCTTCGGCGAGCTTTCCTTGTTGTGCCAGCCAGCGCGGGCTTTCGGGGACGTCGCGGCGTATGCGCCACACGACCAGTGCCCCGGCCGCTCCGATCAGGACGACCCAGCGCCACCCGTCCAAGCCGAGAGGCGCTCGCGGAACCAGCAGCCACGCGAGCAGCGCCACTAACGGCACCGCGGAAAATTGAATGGTCTGGTTGAGCGCGAAGGCGCGCCCGCGCAATTCCTTGGGCACGAGCTCCGAGAGATACGCGTCGATGGTGACGAGTTCTACGCCGACGCCGATGCCCGAAAGGAAGCGCCACAGATTTAATCCGAATACGTCGCTCTGAAACGCCATCACGACGCTCGCCGCTGAGTACCACAACAGCGAAAACGTGAAGATGGTCCGTCGCCCGAAGCGATCCGCGACAAAGCCGAAGAGCGCGGTGCCTACGAATAGTCCCAGGAATAATGCGGCGACGAAACTTGCCACGCCGGTGGTGCCGAACAGGCCTCGCGTTGAGGATGTGAGGATGCCGCTGCGCACCAGTCCCGGCGCGATGTAGCCGGTGAAAAACAGATCGTAGAATTCGAAGAATCCGCCCAGCGAGAGCAACGCCACCAGCCGCCAAATAGTTCGCGTGGTCGGGAGGCGGTCGAGACGCGCGCTGATGGAACCCGCGTTACCTGTCGTCACCGATACCAAACGCCAGCAGCACATTTCCCGACATGCCGCCGTTGCGCGGGTAGCCGGAGTTGATGAAGATCATGGCGCCGGAGATCACGGGTCCGGCGCCATCGAGCGACCCGCCCTTGGCCTCGACTCCGTTCACAGCCGTGAACTCGCGGGCGGTGTCGAAGTCCCACAACACTTTTCCGTTTTCAGCATCGAAGGCGCGCATGTGGCCGTCGAGCGAGCCGGAGAACACCACACCGGGAATCATCGTGACCGCTGCTTCCTGCGCCGGGCTGCAGCCGGGCTTGGGCGGATCGCACGTCTGGGGCGGCGCGAACCATGCTTGCGATCCGTCGGTGAGGCGCAATGCCGTTAAGCCACCGCCCGCGCTGGGATCGAAGTTCGCATTGCCGACAAGAGAGGCCAGACGTTCCGCGGGGCTTTGCGGCGTCTTCTTCGCATCGCCCGTGGCGGCGTAAACTTTTTGGCCGTCACTCGCCATGCCCCACTGCACGCCGCCGTTCAAGCTCCCCTTACCGACGCGCTTCTGCCACAGGAGTTTGCCTTCGTCCGCGGGATCGAGCGCAAAAACCATTCCGGATTTCTGTCCTGCGAGCAGCATCTCTTTACCCTCCGGCGTGCGTACCAACAGGGCCGACGAACCGAAGTCGTAGTCCGGTCCGGAATCCTGCGGGCAATTGGCGGCGCTCTTGTCGACGCAGGTCGAGTTGTAAACATCTCCGGGCAACACCTGCCGGGCCCATACGATTTTGCCGGTCTTCATCTCGATCGCAACTACGGCGTCGCTGGTCTTGGTGTTGGGATGCGAATAGTTGTCGCCTGTGGTCACATACAACAGGCCGCGCTTGGCGTCGATGGTCGGAGTCGACCAGATGCCTGCGCCGGAGGGCCCATAAGTGGCGGTGCCGATTTTCGTGACACCGGTCTTCACCGGCGCGTCGACCATGAACGATCTCCACACCATCGAGCCGTCGCTCACGCGTAGCGCCGTGAGGTTGCCGCGAAATGTGCAGCAGGGATATCGCGTATCGAGCGAGCGCGTTTCTTCCCAGGAAGAGGCTGGAATGTACACGACGCCATCGTGCTCGACCGGCGAACCAGTGAGACGCGTGGCCTCATGATCCGCGACGTGGGTACGCCAGATCTGACGGCCGGTGGCCGCATCAAGCGCATAGGCCAAGCCGATCTGATCGCCGAACACCAGCACTGTTCGCGGACCGCTCGGGACCGCAACGATCGCCGCGCGCACCGGGC
>DATAQZ010000011.1:0-1579 GCA_036264415.1 Rhizomicrobium sp.
CGCTTCCGCGCAGGCCGGGTGATCGGCCAGAAGCTTGTGACCGATGTAGTGGAAGTCGCCGACGATCGGTACGTCGACGTTCATCTTCAGGAGCCGCTCCTTGATGTGCGGCACGGCGGCCGCCGCCTCGTCGCGGTCGACGGTGATGCGCACGATCTCGGAACCGGCCCGCGCCAGCGCCGCCACCTGTTTTGCCGTTCCTTCGGCGTCGGCCGTGTCGGTATTGGTCATCGACTGCACCACGATGGGTGCGCTGCCGCCGACGGTCACGTTGCCAACTTTGACGCCGACCGTTTGATGCCTTGCGGCGGGACCGGAAAATTCCATCATAGATCAGACCTTTAGATAGTACCCCCACACCCATTCCTGAACCCGGCGGGGCGCGGCTCACCTGCATATAGCGACTTCGAGACCGGTTGACGAGAAGCAGGAGGCTAGCCGCGATCGGAGGCTCCGGTCTCGTGGAGATTGCGCCCCCGGCCATGGCCAGCGCCGCGCGACCGCATTTCCGGTGGCGTAACCGGGCTGTTTACCCCGCGTGCGCAAGCCATTTTTGTTAATATGGTTTCCACGCAGGATCGGGCAGCGACGGGCTGCGCGAATTCGAGGGAATTCCGAGCATGGATCAGGCTAACCAGATGACACTGACATTTCGGTGCCCGGCCGCGCTCGAAAAGATTTTGCCGCGGCCAATTCCCGCGGTGCTTGGCCTCCCCGATTGGTACAAAGCCATGCCGCAGAAAGCCTTCAGCCAAACCATGGGCGAGGAGACCCAAACCGTCAAGAAATGCCCGCCCTTCATCGACGCCATGACCTACGGCTTTCTGATCCCGCTGCCGATTGATCTGAACGTGCGGGATGGCGAATTCACCTGGAACTTCGAGCTCCCTGAGGGTTTCGTCAGCGAGTATTCACATTCCCCAATCGGGTTTCATGACCCAAGCCAGGTCGCCGGCACGCCGTTCTTCGACGACGACCGCTTCATCATCAAGTTCAACAATTTTTGGACGATCGAAGCGCCGCCAGGCTATTCGCTGCTGTTCACCCATCCTGTAAATCGCACCGACCTGCCATTCACCACGCTTACCGGCCTCGTCGATTGCGACAGGTTTCACGATACCCCGCCCAATTTCCCGGCGCGCTGGCACGACACCAGCTTCGATGGCGTGCTGCCGAAAGGCACTCCGGTGGCGCAATGCCTGCCGGTGAAGCGCGAAAGCTGGGACGCCCGTTTTGCAGCGCTGTCAGGCGAAGACAACACGCGTCTCGTCGCCACGCGCGACGCAATCGCGCGCGAGGCCGACGTTTATCGCCGCCAATTTCGCGCGCCCAAGCGTTAGCTGTTGCGGTCGCGAAAGTACTGCGCCGCCGCGCTAGGCTTGAGCCAGAAGCGGCCGCGGCTCGAGGCTGCCAACGAGGACAGGGCTATGCCGTAGCGCTTCGCATCGCCGCGCGCCGCTGCGCGGAAACACTCGTAGCCGGCATCGCGTTGGCCGAGCTCCAATTGGCATTGCCCGAGATTGAGCCAAGCGTTCGCATCATTGGGCCTGACCATCAGGCAACGGCGAAAAAATTCGAC
>DATAQZ010000045.1:0-1758 GCA_036264415.1 Rhizomicrobium sp.
ACCGTCAATCTCTACGACTGGTATGTCGGCGTGCGCGGCTTCGGGACGCAGGCCGCCCACGTCGAGGCGCTGTGGCCGATAACGGGCCGTGGCGCGGCCACCTAAGTGCGATCTGCTCCATCGTGTTTCGGAAGAAGCTAAAGCTGTCCTCGAACCAGCTTATGCGTTCTTCATGACGGCCAAGAATCGGTCGTCCCCGTATCTGCCGCGCCTGCGGCTGCATCTGCTCACAGATGGCGTTGTCCTCATTGGTGATTCTGCGCATGTAAAACGGCACGATCAACGGCAGCCACGGCGCGGCCGCGGTCCGAAGTAGCCGGTGCGCCATGCCGCGCTCGATCGGCCGGAACGGCGCCGGACAAAACCAGCTGCGCAACAGCGTGCGGTCGGCGGCGAGCGGGACATATTGCTGAATCAGAACGAACCAGTTCCTCGCGGCCTCGAAATGCACCGCGACCAGATTCGGAAAGAATTGAAAGATTCGATAATCGGACGGCTGGTAACAGCCCTGCCGGCAGTCGCTGACCATATTGGCCAGCGCGTTATCATCCGCACCATGAAAATATGCGCTGTGCGTGCCAAACCGGAAATAGCGAACCGCGTCGGCGCCGAGATAGCCGTTCTTGCCGAACGTGCTCGGATGGACCGCGACAAGGTGGTAGTCGTCCAGCGAAATATGCAGGCCGAATTTCCAGTTCGCGGCGATCGCCGTGCTAGCCGCGTAAGGCGCATGCTGCAAATCCCACATGGCTTGCAGGATCGGGAAGCCATCCCCGAGATAGGCTTCAAGTGTCTCCTGGTGCTCCGGGCTGGCGAATCGGCCGAAAATCAGGATCCCACAGGTCGCGATCTCGATCGGCGTGAGCCGCGCATTGAGCTCGCGCGGTGTCATGCCGAACATGTCCTGGCACTTCGGGATGCCGACGGCCAGGCCGTCTTTGTTGTACTGCCAGTGATGGAAACCGCAGCGGATTCGACCATTGCCTTTGTCCGCTGTACGCAGCGGATAAAACCGATGCATGCAGACGTTTTCGAAGCCGCGCAACTTCTCGCCGAAGCGCTAAACGAAGACCGAGCGGCCGCCGAGCGAAGCGCGAAACCAGTCGCCGGTGCACGGGATGTCGGTGGTCAGGCCGAGCAGAGTCCATAGTCGGCCGAGTTGGACCTGCTCTTTCTCGAAGAACGCTGGATCTGCCGATCCACGGGCCCAAACCGGGATATCGGCAATCTCCATCTGCCTCACGATGTCCTCGCCCCCAAAGCGGATGCCTGCTTTCTGGAGATTGTAGCCCGGCGCTGGGCACAACTTCAACGTAGTGAGGGCGCCACTGTGTTTGGTTCGCGCCGCGGCTCTTAATTCCTGTTTGGTTTGAGTTGTCGCGAGACCGCGATATATGCAGGGACGCCCCCTTCCCCTTGTGGGGAGGGGCCGGGGGTGGGCGTCAAAGCAAATTCAATCGTCGCCCAGCACCAAACACCCCCCGGTTCGCATCGCTTGCGGCGATGCTTACCGACCCTCCCTGCCGCTGCGCGGGGCGAGGGGGTGAAGGCAGCGCCTTCATTCTCAAGCGATCCCTAAGCCCGCGCGAGCGAAACCTCGACCGGCGGGCCGCTCTTGATGGTCTGGTAGACCACGCAATAGCGTTCGGTGAGCTTGAGCAACTGGTCGAGCTTGTCCTGCGGCGCATCGGTATCGACGTCGAAGCGCAAGCGGATCTGCGCAAAGCCGACCGGCGCATCCTTGGCGACGCCGAGCGT